>NZ_JSYM01000001.1 GCF_000812945.1 Flavobacterium sp. AED | reverse complement strand
CCTTTATTCCCTTTTACAAGCTTTTTTAAACACTTTTTTTAATGTTTCTTTAATCTTGGATTTAACTCGCTGAAAACATGAATCTTGAAACTAATTTTTTTTTCTATCACCCTGCGCAAGCTTCAGGAATAACACAAGCAACTCGACTTTATCGAGGAAAACTATAGGCAACATTATATATAGGTACTCTTATCACTGTCTTTTTTAATTTATGAAATCCTTCTAGATGCTGAGTTTCATTGTCGTTTAACCAGATTGTGACTTACCAAAATTACTACCCTAGCCCCGATAGCAGTGAAAATCCTTTTCTCTCGTTTCTTTTTGCGAGAGAAAAGATTGAAACGAATAGCGGGAAATAGCTCCTAAATAAAAACATCCCTTCTTTACCTATATATAATGAGTACCGATTTTGTTTTACATCTATATAGTAACAAACCTTACATATATATTGTATGTATTTTTGTAATGGTCTATATTTGCATTCTTAAAATAATAAACAATGATTAAGATTACTTTGCCCGACGGGTCAGTTAAAGAGTTTGCTCCAGGGGTAACTCCCATGGATGTTGCTAAAAGCATTAGTGAAGGATTTGCCAGAAATGTAATTTCGGCTTCTTTTGATGGTACAACTGTGGAAACCACAACTCCTTTGACGACGGACGGCAGTCTTATATTATATACGTGGAATGATGCTGATGGAAAAAAAGCTTTTTGGCATTCGACTTCTCACGTTATGGCACAGGTTCTTGAGGAATTGTACCCAGGAATAAAATTAACTCTTGGACCAGCAATATCTAATGGTTTTTATTATGATGTAGATTTTGAAGACCAGAAAATAACAGATGCTGACTTCAAAAAAATCGAAGATCGTGTTCTTGAAATATCAAGAGGAAAGCATGAGTTCAAATTACGTCCCGTTTCTAAAGCAGAAGCTCTGGAATTATACAAAGACAATGTTTACAAGACTGAATTGATTACCAACCTTGAGGACGGAACAATTACGTTTTGCGATCATGATACGTTTACTGACTTATGTCGTGGTGGTCATATTCCGAATACCGGAATAATCAAAGCGATGAAAATCATGAGTGTTGCTGGAGCCTACTGGCGTGGTGATGAAAAAAACAAACAGTTGACTCGTGTTTATGGAACTTCGTTTCCCAAACAAAAAGACTTAACAGAATATCTAGAATTACTGGAAGAAGCGAAACGTCGTGACCATAGAAAACTAGGAAAAGAACTTGAACTGTTTGCCTTTTCACAAAAAGTAGGTGCAGGTTTGCCATTGTGGTTACCGAAAGGTGCTGCTTTAAGAGATCGACTAGAACAGTTTTTGAAAAAAGCACAGAAAAAAGGTGGATACGAGCAAGTGGTTACGCCACATATTGGTCAGAAAGAACTGTATGTAACTTCGGGGCATTATGCAAAATATGGTGCTGATAGCTTCCAACCTATAAGTACTCCAGCAGAAGGTGAAGAGTTTTTATTGAAACCAATGAATTGCCCTCATCACTGTGAAATTTACAATGTACGCCCTTGGTCATACAAAGATTTACCGAAGCGTTATGCTGAATTTGGTACAGTTTACAGATACGAACAAAGTGGGGAATTACACGGTTTGACTCGTGTAAGAGGGTTTACTCAGGATGACGCCCATATTTTTTGTACTCCGGAACAACTAGACGAAGAGTTTAAGAAAGTAATTGACTTGGTACTATATGTATTTGGTTCATTAGGATTTGAAAACTTTACAGCTCAGATTTCTTTGAGAGACAAAGAGAATAGAGATAAGTATATAGGTACTGACGAAAATTGGGAAAAAGCAGAAAATGCAATTATCAACGCTGCAGCAGATAAAGGTTTGAATACAGTAGTTGAATATGGCGAAGCTGCTTTCTATGGTCCGAAATTAGATTTCATGGTAAAAGATGCCTTGGGAAGACAATGGCAATTAGGAACGATTCAAGTGGATTATAACCTACCGGAACGTTTTGACTTGACCTACAAAGGATCTGATAACGAATTACATAGACCTGTGATGATTCACAGAGCTCCTTTTGGATCTATGGAACGATTTATAGCTATTTTACTAGAGCATACAGCAGGAAATTTCCCGCTTTGGTTGATGCCTGAACAAGCTATAATATTGTCTTTGAGCGAGAAATATGAAATATATGCGAAAAAAGTTTTAGATTTGCTAGAAAATCACGAAATTCGCGCCCTCATTGATAATAGAAACGAGACAATTGGTAAGAAAATCAGGGATGCAGAAATGCAAAAAACCCCGTTTATGTTGATTGTAGGTGAGGAAGAAGAGAAAAATGGCACTATATCAATCCGCCGTCATGGACAGGAAGGAAAAGGAAATATCAGCGTTACAATAGAAGAATTTGTTGCTATTGTAAACGAAGAGATCAACAAAACATTAAAAGTATTTACAGTTTAACTTAAATTATAAAGTCATAGCAATAAGAAGCAACAGAGGTTACCAACCTCGCGTAGAAAAAAAAGATGCACACAGAATAAACAATCTTATTCGTGGTGTACAAGAAGTAAGACTTGTAGGAGAGAACATTGAACCAGGAGTTTTTAAACTTTCGGAAGCTTTAAGATTAGCGGATCAATTTGAATTAGATTTAGTAGAGATTTCTCCTAATGCTGAACCTCCGGTTTGCAAAATCATGGATTACAAGAAATTTGTTTACGAACAAAAGAAACGTGATAAAGTCTTGAAAGCGAAATCTACACAAGTTGTTGTGAAAGAAATCCGTTTTGGTCCTCAAACCGATGAGCATGATTATGAGTTTAAGAGAAAGAACGCTGAAAAATTCTTAAAGGAGGGAGCAAAATTGAAAGCTTTCGTTTTCTTTAAAGGACGTTCAATTATCTATAAAGATCAAGGTCAAATCTTATTATTAAGATTAGCAACAGATCTTGAAGAGTTTGGTAAAGTGGAAGCGATGCCAGTTCTTGAAGGAAAGAGAATGATTATGTTCATTGCTCCTAAGAAAAAGAAGTAAACAGTTTGCAGTATTCAGTTTTAACCTGAAACTTTAAACAAAAGATAAGTAAGTAAGAATAAATTAAAACACTAGGAAAAAATGCCTAAAATGAAAACCAAATCTAGCGCCAAGAAACGTTTCAAAGTTACTGGTTCTGGAAAGATTAAAAGAAAGCATGCTTTTAAAAGTCACATCTTGACTAAAAAATCTAAAAAACGTAAATTAGCATTGACACACTCTGCGCTAGTTCACAAAACAGATATGAAAAGCATCAAACAACAATTAAGAATTATATAATAATTCTTTAGGTTAAAACAATTTAAAAAATAACCTTGGAGTATGGCTTTTAAGTTCTCTTGATTTAATTCGGGACGCCTGCTACAAAAAAACAATAAAATTATGCCAAGATCGGTAAATTCAGTTGCTAAAAGAGCAAGAAGAAAAAAAATAATGAAGCAAGCCAAAGGTTTCTTTGGTAGACGTAAAAACGTTTGGACAGTTGCTAAGAATGCGGTAGAGAAAGCAATGTGCTACGCTTACCGTGACAGAAAAGTGAATAAAAGAAATTTCCGTGCATTATGGATTCAACGTATCAACGCTGGAGCTAGATTGGAAGGAATGTCATATTCTCAATTCATGGGTAAAGTGAAAAAGCAAAATATCGAATTGAACCGTAAAGTTCTTGCAGATTTAGCTATGAACCACCCAGAAGCTTTCAAAGCAATACTTAATAAAGTAAAATAAACGTTTTATCAACTCAATTTAGATTACTTACTTATAGAGAAACCTCAATCGAAAGATTGGGGTTTTTTGTTTTTTAAATGGTATTTAAACCATCATTAAAAAATATAAATTATACTAATCAGAACACTTTTGTATTGTAATTAATTTCTGTACTTTCGGCAAATGATACTTAGAAAACTACATTTCCCGATTTATATATTATCATTCGTCTTCCTTTTTGTCACTCAATCCTGTGAGAAAAAAAAGCAAAATAATTCCCAAAAAAAACACAATACTACCGAAATTGAACGACTTCTAAAACTGGCTCATATGCATTATGAAAATGGTAAATTTGATAGTTCATACTATTTTTATAACAAAGCCAAATCTACCGCCGAATTAAAAAAAGATACTTCTAGAATTATTCATTCATTAGCATGGATGGCGCAAATACAAAGAAACCAAGGAGATTATACAGGTAGTGAGACCACAAGTATTGAAGCCTTCCCGATTATAGAAAACTCTAATAAATACCCATATGGGGAAACTAATATATACATTGGCCTAGGAAATAATTACTTAAATACTTTTGATTATGACAATGCTATATATTACTTCAAAAAAGCAATAAACTCTAAAACAGATAAAATTGACAAAGCTGGTATAATAAATAATATCGGTGTCACTTATATAGAAAAGGGTAATTACCAAAAAGCACTACAAATACTTTTACCCTTACTTAAAAAAAAAGAAGTAATAAATGATGAAGAAACATATGCTCGAATAAACGATAATTTAGGTGACGCATATGATAAATCTAAAAATTCAAAGGCATTTTTCTATTTAAATTTAGGCTTAAAAATAAGGGAACAAATAAAGGATGACTGGGGAATGCTTTCGAGTTATTATCATCTTTCGCTATATTATAAAAAAAGTAACCCAAAATTAGCTGCAGATTATGCATTATTAACCTATGAAAAAGCAACCAAAATAAATAGTGTTGATGATCGTTTACGATCTTTAGAACTATTAATACAAAACAGTACGGGAAATAAATTGAAAAGACATTCCTTGCTCTATCTTCATATCAACGACAGTATCTACAAAGTACGACTAAATGTAAAAAATCAATTTGCTAAAATCAAATACGATTCCAAGAAAGAAAAGGATGAAAATCTAAAACTAAAAGCGCAAAAGGTACTTCAAGAAGGACAGCAACATAACAGAAATCTCTTCTTATATTTCGGTTTTGGAATTATTATTTTGACAAGTATTTTAATCTCTAATTTTCTTATAGCCAAAAATAAAAGAGAAAAAATAAAAGCCTCCTATACTACAGAAATTCGAATTGCTAAAAAACTTCATGATGAGTTGGCTAATGATGTGTATCATACCATGGCTTTTGCTGAAACACAGGATTTATCCACCAGACAGAATAAAGAAATATTACTCAACAATCTAGACACAATTTATTCCAGAACGCGAAATATTTCTAAAGAAAATAGTACTATAGAAGCAGGTCCACTATTTCTATCCGGATTAAAAGAAATGATATCGGGCTTTAATAATAATGAAGTAAATATATTGACAAATGGAATAGATACAGTCAATTGGAAAGCTTTAGAAGGCAATAAAAAAATTGCAGTTTATCGCGTACTTCAAGAATTACTTGTCAACATGAAAAAACACAGTCAATGCAGCTTAGTCGTAATCTCTTTCAAAAAAAATGAAGGAAAATTACAAATCGATTATAGTGATAACGGAGTTGGAGCTACATTTGAAAAATTGACCTCAAAAAATGGATTACATAATGTAGAAAACCGCATCCAGTCCATAAAAGGAACTATTTCATTTGACACTAAATCTAACAAAGGATTCAAAGTAAGTTTTATGTTTCCAATATAACCAGAGTCTTAAACTCAATAAAATATTAGTTTCCAAAGTATATTGCTACGGCTATTGTTTATGTATATATTTTTTAATTATATACTGAGATATTGGCTTTAATGTTTTCTCTGTTTCTGGATGCAATCCAGGCTGATTGAAATACTCATAATTTCCATCAAATGATTTTCCATACCAAACTATAGGCTTTCCTTTTTCGAAGAAAACCGTATTTGTGTTAACCTCTATTTTTTTAAAGGATAATAAATTTTCGTTTAAAACTTCAACAGATGTAGAATTTTCAGAACCTGGTTTTTCATTTTTACAATCCACAGCTTCATAATGATTGCCGTCCCACATCATACATTCTTTTTCCGGAAAAATTATATTCTTTACAGTATACCCCATAAAAAACAAGGATAAGAATACAGTAAAAATAATTACTTTTCTTTTTTCGAATCTACCAATATTCTTTGGTTCAAATCCCTTTTCAACCCATTTATCTAAAGGAAGATTCTTTTCACCCGCTTTATCTTTCTCCATTAATGACGGAACCTCTACATTACCTATTTCATTAATTTTCACATTAAGTAAATACTTATTGTAAGGTCTTGGATTAAAATCAATAAGAATGGCTGCCAATTCAATCCTTACTGAATTCTCTGAATCTTTCTCTCCTTTCAAAAATGATATAATAGGTCTAAATCTAGCTATATCAGAACGCTCCATAGACTTCCTTAAACTCTCCTCCTCTTTTACATTAAAAAATAATCTAAATATATTTTCATCTGATTTTGATAATAAATTATCGAAAATCATTAAACACAGATTTCGCAATTGTGCAGGTGTAGGATTCAGTAAAATACCCGAAACATCTTCACTTTTCTTTTCTTCATATTTTACTTTAATGGCACTCTTATACTGTTCAAAAGTAATCTTATTCATAAGCATTTACTGGCATTAACAAGCATTAAACGGAACTCATCGGAATTACTGGAATTACCGGAATTCCATTAAAATTATTCAATAAAGACAACATTTCTTTGCTACAGAATTAGTTCCTGTTTTGAATTGCAATCAAGACAAATGTACAAAACTAGTTCTAAAAAAAGTGTTGCTAAACAGATGGCAAGTTTATTCGGGAAGTATAAATCATACTATTCTGTTTCAGCACACTTCACTTCCCAAAAGCAAAAGAGCAAACTGTTTTAATGGATTGCCAATTCCGGCAAAGATTCGATTTGAATATCGGACAGCCCAACCTATGTCTAATTTTTAATTCCAAAAAAATGAAAAGAATAATTCTAGTATCGTGTTATATTATTGCATGTATTGCCATGGTTTCTTGTACCAATGACGAAGTGGAAACAACTCCAAACAATAATAAACAAATATCCGCTGATATTTCTGATAATTCTGGTGGAGGTTCAAGTGGCCAAACTCCAACAACTCCACCAAAACCATAATATAAATAGTTTTTTCTTTTATAACTATATTTAAATTAATTTAAGTATTTTCGGGGAATGGCACTACAAAAGCAACATTTCCCGATTTACTTTTTTTTATTGATATTATCATTTGGGCTACAATCTTGCAAAAAAGAACAACAAAGTATCCAAAAAAAGATAGATAATTCAAATTACATAAAGAATATAACCCTCGCAGAAAAATATATTAATAATCAAGAATTTGACAGTGCTTTCTACTATTATAACAAAATAAAATCAAATAGTAATCCAAATAAAGATCAAGACAAAATTATTTATTGCCTATTAAAACTGGCATATATTCAGCAAGTAAAAGGTGATTATTCCAGTAGCGAATCCAGTGCAACTGAAGCAATACAATATTTTCAAAAAAACACAGATTCTTATTATAAAGTTTCTATTTATAATATACTGGGTATTAATTACAAGAATCTTTATGATTATGATAATGCTATTTACTATTATAATAAAGCACTAAATTTATCAGAGGATGAAATACAAAAAATTGTTCTCAAAAATAATATAGCCGTAGCATATATCGATAAACATAATTATCAACATGCTATAAATATTCTTTTGCCATTGACCTTAAAAAAAGAAGTTTTAAACGATGAAGAGAATTATGCAAGAGTTTTAGATAATTTAGGCCTAGCTTATTTTAAAATAGGTAATCCTAAAAGTTATTCTTATTTGAATCAATCCTTAAAAATAAGAACACATATAAAAGATGACTTTGGAATAACCACGAGCTATCATAATTTATCTGAATTTTACATTAAAACCAATTCAAATTTATCATATAAATATGCTCAATTATCCTATGAAAAAGCAACAAAAATAAACAGTGTTGATGATCGCTTAAAATCATTAGCACTATTGATAGAAAATAGCATTGGGAATGAATCTAAAAAATTCTCTCTGTTTCACTTAAAAATAAATGATAGTATTAATCAAGTGAGACAAAAGGCAAAAAATCAATTTGCTAAAATAAAATATGATTCCAAAAAAGAAAAAGAAGAAAATTTAAAACTAAAAACCCAAAAAGCGGAGAATGCACTTCAATTGGAACAACAAAAAAATAAAAATCAATTTCTATATTTTACAGTAGTAATTATTATCACACTAAGTATATTCATCTTAAATTTTCTCGTTACCAAAAACAAAAGAGAAAAAATAAAAACCTCATACAATACTGAAATTCGGATTGCAAAAAAACTTCATGATGAATTAGCTAACGATGTTTATCATACTATGGCTTTTGCAGAAACACAAGATTTGTCAACCAATGAAAATAAAGAAATATTGCTCACTAATTTAGATACTATTTATTCCCGAACCAGAAACATTTCTAAAGAGAATAGTACAATAGAAACTGGACAACACTTTATATCCAACTTAAAAGAAATGATTTCAAGCTTCAATAACAATACAGTGAATATATTGATTATTGGTATTGACACTATAAATTGGACAGTTTTAGAAAGCAATAAGAAAATTACTGTTTATAGAGTACTTCAAGAACTACTCGTCAACATGAAAAAACACAGTCAAAGTAGTTTAGTAGTGTTAACTTTCAAAAAAAATCAAAAAAAATTACAAATAGATTACAGTGATAACGGTGTTGGAGCTACATTTGATGAAAAAAAATCAAGAAATGGACTACAGAATGTGGAAAACCGTATTCAAGCTATAAAAGGAACAACTACTTTTGAGACTACATCCGACAAAGGATTCAAAGTAAATATTATTTTTCCATCATAATCGTATCCTTATGTTCCAAAAAATTTTAGTCGCCGAAGATTTAGACAGTATCAGTATTACCGTCGTTCAAGCTCTTGAGGAACTTTCAATCGTAGAAATTCACCATGCAAAATATTGCGATGATGCCTTTTTAAAAATAAAAAAAGCGCTTCATGATAATATGCCTTATGATTTATTGATTAGTGATTTATCATTTAAACAAGACCACCGAGAAAATAAACTTTCAACCGGTGAGGAATTAATTGATGCAGTAAAAAAAATACAGCCCAATATAAAGACAATAGTATTTTCCATTGAAGATAAATCCTTTAGAATAAAATCTCTTTTTAACAATTCAGGAATTAATGCCTATGTTTCTAAGGGACGCAATAGCATTCCTCAACTAAAAAACGCAGTTCAAAACATTTTCAATAGTGATGAAAAAATAATTTCTGCTGAATTGTCCCATCTATTAAAAGATAAATCTATTTTGGAAATTGAGGCCTATGATATTTCACTTTTAAAATTATTATCAAAAGGTCTAATTCTGGATGAAATCGCATTAGAATTTAAAAATTCTGAAATCAGTCCTAATGGTACTAGTAGCATAGAAAAACGAATCAACAAACTCAAAATCTACTTCAGGGCCAGCAATAATGTACATCTAATAGCCATCACCAAAGATTTAGGATTAGTATAATTCTTTCCCAAATCAACTCCAAAAGTGGGATTTATAAAACTGAAGGACACTAAATTCGATAAACTCCCAATTATTCGTTTTAAAAATTAGCAATTTCAAATCATAAGAACGGAACAATTTTTAAATATTTTAAAAAAATTATCCCTCTTTACGGTTTCCCGTAAAAAATAAATTTAAATTAAACTTAGGTTTGGCCTGTTTAACTTTAAAATTAAAATAATGGCCAATTTCACAAGTGACGATTTAGCATTTACAGGATATTCACAAACGGTAAATTCGAATGATACTGAAATAGTATATCTAGATAAAACAGAAGAATTTGAAGTAGTTAGTTTTTGCAATCAGTTTTTAGAAAAATATAAAGTCCCTCAAACAAAAGCAAGTTTCCAAAAAGTAGAAAATTTTTTGCAACATTCTATTTTAGAACATCAAGTTTATAAAGAAGAATTGTTAGACTGGATTGCTAGTAATTGGATTAAAATATAAATTAGTCTATCCCAATACTATTATTACAACCTAAATACGGCTTCCCGTAAAGTTGGATTTTTTATTGTGTCTAATTTCGTTTTGATAAAATAAAATTCAATTTCATAAAAGATAATAAAGTCATGATAAAAAACGATAACACAATTCTATTAGACCATAAAGCAAGAAAGAAGGATTTAAAATGGAATAAATTAGTTGATGACTACGTGAATTATGTGAAAGAATATGTCCTCAATTATAAAAAAGCCCTTAAAGGAAATTCCATTTCATTATCAAAATATCCTTACATGAGAGCGAAATCAGAAGCTTTAGGTTTGAAATTAGACAAGGCACAAGAAAAAGAATTATTGACAAAGGAGCAAATAAAAAAAATATTAAAAATTAAAATGAAAATTGTTAATAGTTGCTGTGAATAATTACACATTATATAAATGCCAAATCAAAAAACCTTATTAATAGTACTCATACTATTCCTTACATTATCCCTTGCCCTCTGAAAAAAGAACTTACTTCAATACTTCTAATTATAAATATGATGATGATCAAAGTATTCTAATGGAAAGCTAAAGCAACTGATTTTTATAGCTAAAATCAGTTGAACTAAAAAAGAGAATTTTATGAAAGATTTTGCTTTTAAAATAATAGAAGACTAATAAAACCATTTTTTTTATCTAAAATGAGGTTTCCCGTAAAGAAACTAATTTTAATGAATGTAAGTTTGGAGTCAACTTAAAATTTACACCTATGAAATCTTTATTTTTTTTAAATTTTAGATCATTCTTTGAAGTACAACTAGCAATAATATTTATAGGTGTTAGCTGTATCGCTTATTTAGTATATAAAATTTGGCAAAAAAGATAAGAATGTGGAAAGCCGTAAAGAATTGATTTTTAATAGATTTAGATTTGTTTGTAACTAATTAATATCTAAAAAAATTATGGAACTAACTAATCAACTCAAATCATTGGCTGACAAAATCAATCAGCTAAAAGATAAAATTGAAACTGAAGAATCTACTAAACATGCATTTGTACTACCATTCATCAACATGCTTGGTTACGATGCTTTCAATCCTTTGGAAGTTGTGCCTGAATTTACAGCCGATTTAGGTTTAAAAAAAGGAGAAAAAGTAGATTATGCTATTTTTCAAAACGGAGAACCTATACTGATTGTTGAATGCAAAAGTTGGAAAGAAAATCTCACAATTCACAGTTCTCAGTTATTCCGATATTTTCATGTTACTAAGACACGTTTTGCTCTTTTAACCAATGGAATTCAATATCAGTTTTTTACTGATTTGGACGAAAAAAATAAAATGGACCAAAAACCATTTCTTGAATTTGATATTGTAAATCTCAAAGAAAACTCCATTATTGAAATAGCCAAATTTCATAAATCAAGTTTCAATGTAGACCATATTGTCAACAATGCAAGTGCATTAAAATATACTAAAGAGATAAAAAAGCAAATCAATGATGAACTGGATAACCCTTCCAATGAATTTATTAAACTCTTTGCCAATAAGGTCTACGCTGGAAGACTTACTGAAAAAGTCATGGAAGAATTTAAAGAATTAGTCCAAAAAGCATTCAATCAATTTATAAGTGAAAAAATTAATGATCGTTTAAATGCTGCTCTCAATAAAGAAACTATTAAACAAAAAGAAGAACAAATTGAACCTGTTGAAGAAGAGAGTAGAGTGGTTACCAGCGAAGAGGAGCTGGAAGGTTACCGGATTATAGTTGCCATTTTAAGGCGCAAACTTCCTGTAACCCGAATTATTCATCGTGATACACAATCTTATTTTGGGATTCTTCTTGACGATAACAATCGAAAACCTTTATGTCGATTACATCTCAATGGAGGCAAAAAATATATTGGCCTTTTCAATGAAAATAAAATAGAAATTCGAAAAACCATTCAATCTGTGGATGATATCTATCAATTTGAAAAGGAATTATTGGAGACGGTTGGGTTGTATGAGGTAGAATAATTATTTTAATTATGATTCATATCAAATAACATTAAAACTAAATCATTTATGAAAAAACTAGCTATTCTACTTACAGTTTTCCTGTTTATTTTAAGCTCAAGTATCAATGCACAAAGTGGTCATTATAAAAATGGTAAAGGAAGTTCACACAAAGGAGGTTCTTACAAAAATTCTAGTACTAACAATCATTATAAAAAAAGAAAGTAATACAATCTATTTTTGTAATTTGAAATAAAAGCAAAAACATCCAAATAAAAGGGTGTTTTTTGTTTTCTAGAATAGAATCTTAATAAAAAAGATTCTAATTGAAATATATACTTCTTAATTTTATCAAGCTTTGAATTGCCAGATTTTAAATAAAAACACTATTTTGGCTAAAACCAATATTTGCATTCCACATATTTTTCTCTAAATGAAATCCTTCCTTTCCCTCCTATTTCTTCTTATTGCTTCAGTTACTTTCTCCCAAACCAAACTCCTTTCTTGGAATTTGGAAAACTTTGGCAAATCAAAATCAGAAGAAACAATCAACTACATTGCAAATTCGCTTAAAAATTATGACATCATTGCCATTCAGGAAGTGGTAGCGGGTTACGGTGGAGCGCAAGCAGTAGCAAAACTGGCAGATGAACTCAATCGCAAAGGAGCTAAATGGGATTATGTAATTAGTGACCCAACGAGCAGTAGTGCTTATAAGACCGAGCGCTACGCTTTTATCTGGAAAACAGCCCAGTTAAAGAAAATTGGAAAAGCTTGGCTCGAGAAAAAATACCATTTAGAGATTGATAGGGAGCCGTATTTTTGTACGTTTGAATATCAAAACAAACAGTTTACCGTGGCAAATTTTCATGCCATAACCAAAAATAAACAACCGGAAACCGAGATTAAATATTTCAAATTTCTACCAGATGAATATCCTACTTTAAATTTGATTTTCGCAGGTGATTTCAATTGTCCGCAATCACATACTGTTTTCAATCCTTTGAAAAAAATGGGGTATCAATCAATTTTGGTTGACCAAAAAACATCACTGAAACAAGAATGCAAAAATGATAAATGCCTCGCATCAGAATTTGACAATATGTATTTCAAAACTTCGAAAATCAATTCCATAAATTCGGGTATTATTCCGTTTTACAAAAACTTTAATTCTCTAAAAGAAGCCAGAATAATATCTGATCACATCCCTATTTGGTTTGAATTTTCTTTGAATTAAATCAATCGAAAACTTCAAAATTTTCGCCATCAAAACTGGCAAAAACCATACTGGGATGAGAATCTTGATGAAACATATTACCATTATTATCAATTGCAATTGCACCGGCAAAACCATCATAAGGTTTTAATTCGTTGAACGTTTTACTAAAGGCTTTTTGTAATGTAAAACCATCAGTAACCCGAGTGACAATTTTGGCAGCTGTTGCATTACTTACAATATCCTCACCCACTCCAGTTAAACTCACACCACAAATTGCATTGGCATAATTTCCGGCTACAGTTGCCGAATCTGAAATGCGTCCAGGTATTTCAAAACCTTTCCCACCAGTAGAAGTAGCTGCAGCAATTTTTCCGTTTTGATCTAAAGCCACACAACCCACTGTTCCTGTCCCCAGTGATTTCAGTTTTGCTTCATATTCAGCTCGTCGTTGCGGAATCTCGGTTGAAAAAGATTCAAAACCGTGTTGTCTCGCAAAATTTGTTGCTCCACTCCCACCTAAAACCCTGTCGTCATATTGCATCAATATTTGCGCAACCTGAACGGGATTTTTAACTTCTTCAATATTGATAACGCCACTCATTTTCTGAGTTTCACCATCCATAATTGCAGCGCTCATTCTTATTTTTCCGTCACTTTGTATTTGGGAACCAATTCCTGCATTAAACAATTCGTCATCTTCCAAAAGGGAAACAGCATAAACAACTGTTTCTAATGCTGAATGTGTTTTTAAAAATGTATAGGAATCTTTTACAATTTGCTCAAGCGCATTTTGCTTGGCAACTTTTGTTTCGTGATTGGTAGATGATTCCGAAAAAAAACCGCCATGTATGATTAGTTTCATAATTTACTGATTGCAGATTGCAGGTAGAAACTGCCGTTTGATTTAAACGTATTGTGAAGATTGAATGTGCATTTTATGCGTTTCAAGATTGTAAGTGTCAAATTTACTCATGACGTGCGTCACTAAATGTGAGATTGAAATAGGTTGCCCTAATTCAACTTGCGTTAAATTAGTGTCTTTTATCTCACGACCATCCACCAAAATAACCAACCCAGAACCTATAGCTTCCATCTGGGTATTATTGGTAATCAATAATCCTGTATCTTCTCCAAGTCCTATTCCTAGTACTCTAGGGTTACCAACAACGGCTTGAAAAAGCCTGCCAATTCTACCGCGTTGCACAAAATGGGTATCGATAATAACTCCATCAATCAAACCCAATCCACTGGAGATTTTCACTTCGCCTTTCAATAAAGCTTCCGAGCTACTCCCCTGATAAATCATATTATTAGAAGCCGCCGCTGCTCCAGCTGAAGTCCCGGCATAAATAAATTCTTCGTTATGGTATTTGTCCAATAAAATATCATGAAATGGTGTTCCTCCAAGAATAGAAGTCAATCGCAACTGATCACCTCCGGTAAACATAACGATATCGGCAGCTTTCAATCGAGCTAAAACAGCCTCATCGGCAGCTTGTTCGCGTCTTTCAACAGTAAGTATATCAACATTTTTAGCATTCAAATACTCAAATGCTTTAACATATTCAGGACCAATTTCTCGAGGAATTACAGAAGCCGTTGTAATGATTTCTATTCGTGAATTCTCTTTGTGTTTTGATTCGTTTATTATTCTTTTTAAAATTCCAGTTTCAAAAAAGTTTAAATTGCTAGTAGCATTTTTATCCAAATCAGTTTCAGTAAAACTTCCTTTATCTACTGCACCTCCTATTATTATAAGTTTTCCTAGTATATTCATTTTGTAAAAATAACCAAAAAGATAAAAAAAGCCATTGAACTATCACTTTTTTTTAAATTATCACAAACAGAACCCGTATTGTTTATTTTTAAAGAAATAAATTTTGATTCCTATTTAAAAAAAACTACTTTAGTTGCATTCTGCACTTTTTCTAAAAAACACGATCTAAATACCTGCCTTTTTTTCAAAGTTAGAATCTATCAAATTTAAAATCAAATCATTACACATCCATTTTTCAGTTCAAAAAATAACAATCCCGTTTTATGAAAATAATTAAAGTACAAGCCCTTCGTGGACCCAATATTTGGAGCATCCAAAGAAAAAAATTAATTCAAATGCGATTGGATTTAGAGGAAATGGAACAATTTCCAACTAATAAAATTGAAGGATTTAGAGAACGCATTGAAGCTATGTTTCCTACGATGATTGAACATCGCTGTTCTGAAGGTTGTCGTGGCGGGTTTTTTTCCAGAGTGGAACGCGGTACTTGGATGGGACATGTAATTGAACATATTGCACTTGAAATTCAATCTTTGGCAGGAATGGAAACGGGATTTGGAAGAACCAGAGAAACCAAAACTCCAGGAACTTATAATGTAGTCTTTAGTTATACCGAAGAAAATGTTGGCCTTTTTGCCGCAGAATCTTCTGTTGCAATTGCTGAAGCATTAATCGCTGGAACGGATTACGATTTGAATGCCGACTTACAAAAAATGCGTGAAATACGGGAACGTGTACGACTTGGACCAAGTACCGGAAGTATTGTAGAAGAAGCCGTTTCCAGAAATATTCCTTGGATAAGACTTGGAACTAATTCTTTAGTTCAGTTAGGATACGGAATCAACCAAATGCGTTTTCAAGCAACAATCACTTGTAAAACCAGTAGTATTGCTGTAGACATAGCTTGTAACAAAGAGCTTACAAAAAAAATGTTGGACATGGCTTCGATTCCAGTTGCCAATGGAAGTATTTGCACTGACGAAGAAGGTTTGGCTGAAACTATTAAAAAAATTGGTTATCCTATCGTATTAAAACCTTTGGATGGAAATCATGGAAAAGGTGCTTCCATTAATGTTACCAATTGGGAAGATGCGCTTTCAGGCTTGGCATTCGCACAAGAATATGGCAAACGTGTTATCGTAGAAAAATTTATTACTGGTTTCGACTTTAGAATATTAGTGATTGATAATAAATTAGTTGCTGCCGCAAAACGTGTTCCTGCTCACATAATAGGAAATGGAAAAGACAGTATTCAGCATTTAATAGACACTACTAATCTAGATCCCAGAAGAGGTTATGGCCATGAAAATGTGTTAACCCAAATTGATGTAGACAGAGATACTGAAGATTTATTAGAAAAATTAGGCTATACATTAGAGACCATTCCTAGAATTGGTGAAATCGTATTTCTAAAATCCACTGCAAATTTAAGCACGGGCGGAACTTCTGTAGATGTCACTGATATGATGCACCCCGAAAATATCTTTCTGGCCGAAAGAATTTCAAGAGTAATTGGACTGGACGTTTGTGGTGTTGATATTATGGCAGAGAATTTAACGCAACCGTTAAAAGAAAATGGTGGTGTAATCTTGGAAGTCAATGCAGCTCCAGGTTTTAGAATGCATCTTGCACCTTCTGAAGGATTACCTAGAAACGTGGCTTCACCAGTTATTGACATGTTATATCCTCCGGGTAAATCCTTTCGCATTCCTATAATGGCTGTGACGGGAACCAATGGTAAAACCACTACTACGCGACTTTTGGCACATATTGTGAAAAATAATGGATTCAAGGTGGGATTCACCACATCGGATGGGATTTATATTCAAAATCACATGATGGAAAAAGGGGATACTACCGGACCCCTAAGTGCCGAATATGTTTTGAGAGATCCAACAGTAGAATTCGCAGTTTTAGAAACCGCTCGCGGTGGAATCCTTCGTTCCGGTTTAGGTTTCAGCCGTTGCGATATTGGAATTATTACCAATATTCAGGAAGATCATTTGGGTTTAAGTGATATTCATTCTCTTGACGATTTGGCAAGAGTTAAAGCAACAGTTGTAAAAAGCATCAAGAAAGACGGTTGGGCAGTTTTAAATGGAGACGATGAACATTGTGTAAAAATAGGTCAAGATTTAAATTGCAATGTCGCTTATTTTAGTCTGAGTGAAGACGGTGATTTCATTAAAAAACTTTGTGCTGAAGGAAAAACGGTTGCCGTATATGAAAATGGATTTATAACCATCAAAAAAGGCGAATGGAAAATCCGAATCGAACGCGCTACTCACGTTCCTTTAACATTAGGCGGAAAAGCAAAATTCATGATTGCCAATGTACTTGCGGCAACTTTAGCGAGTTATTTGTGGGGTTTTAAAACCGAAGATATTAGTTTGTCTTTACAGACTTTTATTCCAAGTGCGGCACAAACTCCCGGTCGTATGAATATTTTTGAGTTCAAAAAATTCAAAGTATTGATTGATTTTGCTCATAATCCATCCGGGTACAAAGGGGTGGAAGAATATTTGCAAAGTGTCGATGCTACCAAGAAAATTGGAATTATTGCTGGTGTTGGAGACCGTCGTGACGAAGATATTAAAGAATGTGCTTTTATAGCAGCCCGAATGTTTGACCACATTATCATTCGACAAGAAAAATACCTGAGAGGAAGAACCGAAGAGGAAATTATTGATTTAATACTCGAAGGAATTAAAAATTCCGGCAAAATAGTCACTTATGAAATTATTCCTAAAGAAACCGAAGCGATAAAACACGCCATCAATTGCGCCGAAGAAGGAAGCTTCATTACCGCATTAAGTGATGTGGTTACTAATGCTATCGATATTGTACAAGAATATTTAGATAAAGAAAACGAACACGGAAGCGTTTAATTTTTTTGAACAAACCATAAAAGCTACTGTAACAAGTAGCTTTTTTTGGCTTCATTATTAACTTTTAACCCCATAAATTACGATTTAATTTGGAGCTATTCCTGCTTTCACCTTTATCTTTGTTCGTTCCTCTCAAAGGATACCGGCTCTATCAGGGCTATAAAACATATGTCTTAAAATAGCTTTATTTTTAGAAAATTGACATCTCCGTTTTTGTAGTCAATAATTCCAAAGCATTCATACCTAAATCTGAATTTCCTTTTTCATTAAGTCGTGGGCTCCAGGTAGAAACAACAAAATTTTTAGGATATAAAGCTGCGATTCCTCCACCTATACCACTTTTTCCTGGCAATCCTACCTTATAAGTATACTCACCTGACTCATCATAAAAGCCACAGGTTTGCATCAAAGCATTGAGTCGTTTTACCTGGCTTTTAGTTAAAACTTGTATTCCTGATATCGTTTTTCCTTCATTGGCAAGAAAGAAAAAAGAATGAGCTAATTCCTTACACGTCATTTCTATGGAACATTGGTAGAAATAAAAATCAAGAACCGTTTCAACATCATTATCTATATTTCCAAATGACTTTAAAAAATTAGCCAGTGCGGCATTTCTAAACCGAGTGTCTTTCTCAGATTGTGCTACTTTTAAATTAAAATCAATAGTAGGACTTCCAGAAATCATTCGTATAAAATCCAGAAAATCTTGTTTAGGATTTTCCAAATGGGTAACAAGCATATCTGCAATAACTATTGCTCCTGCATTTATAAATGGATTTCGCGGAATTCCTTTTTCATATTCTAATTGCACTAGTGAATTAAATGCACTTCCGGAAGGTTCAACTCCTACTCGTTCCCAAATCCTTTCATCCAAGAATGAAAATGCCAAAGCTACAGTCAAAGCTTTAGAGACACTTTGAATAGAAAATTTTTCGTTGCTATCCCCAATTCCAAAGTCCTCGCCTTCAATACTTATCAAATGAATACCAAATTTATCTGGATCAACTTTTGTTAGTTCTGGTATTGATGTAGAAACATTACCACTACTTTGAAGTTTTTTTGCCTCTTGATATACTTCTTGCAAAATTGTTTTATAGTTCATGTAAGGAATTTAATAAAATGTTTTTTGAAAACTTTTAGTTAGGTTTTTTGTTTTTTCTTTCTGGCTGCAGGAAACAACACATTATTCAAAATCAAGCGATATCCAGGTGAATTGGGATGCAAATCAAGAACTGTGGGTGCATCTCCTACCTGATGCTGAAAGTCTTCGGGATCATGGCCTCCATAAAAAGTGAACATTCCTTTTCCTTTTTCTCCATGAATGTAACGTGCTTCTCCATTAAGTTCACAAGTTCCCATCACCAAAATATTCGATTTTATAAGCGAGACATCAAAAGAAGTTGTTTGTCCCATGAATCCTTTGACCAACTGCGTATGATTTTGACACAACATACTCGGTATTGGATCCCATTTTGCCGAAAATTCCATTAAAGTAAAATAATCCTTATCCATAGGAATTCTTCTTTTCAAAGTCATATCAATATCCGAAAATTCATATTGCTCCGGTCTCCTTTCTAAAATAAAATCTTTGAAAGCAAACGAATTATTGTAATTCATCTTCGATTGATAATTAGCATCGCTGGCATCTCCATCAAACATAGCTTCGCAAATATCTACACCATCAGCTGCCAAAGCAATATCAAAACTATCCGTTGCTGAACACATCGCAAACATAAATCCCCCGCCAATAACAAAGTCTCTGATTTTTTTGGCTACAGCTCCCTTTTCTTGTGACACTTTCGAATAGCCTAATTTAGTTGCCAATGCTTCGGCATCTTTCTTTTGTTCGATATACCAAGGTGCATTTTTGTAGGCACCATAAAATTTACCGTATTGCCCTGTAAAATCTTCATGATGCAAGTGCAACCAATCGTAAAGCAACAGTTGATCACTTAATACTTCTTCATCATAAATAGGTGTAAAAGGAATTTCGGCATAAGTCAAAACCAGTGTTACCGCGTCATCCCAAGGCTGTTTTCCTTTAGGTGTATAAACTGCTATTTTGGGGGCTTTTTCTAATACTACCGTTTCCATATTTTGGGAAGGACTAGAAATCTCATCTAAAATTCTGGCTTCTTCACTGTCGGAAAGAATTTCAAAACTCACTCCTCGAATCTGACATTCTTTTCGTATTTCTTCAGCATCAGGAAGTAAAAAAGAACCACCTCGATAATTGAGCAACCAACTTGCTTTGTAATTTTTATCCAGACACCAATAGGTAATTCCATAAGCCTTCAGATGATTTTGCTGTGTAGTTTCATCCATTGGTAACAAAATAAAAGAAGCTTTCGCCGAAAAGGAAATAAAAATTAATAGAATATAGAGTGACTTCTTGAAAGACATTACCGTTTTTATTTCAAAGATAACAGTTTTTAGGCGATGAAAATCATAAAAAAATCCGCTGAAGTAGCGGATTTAAATTTATATTTTAGAACGGTACATCACTGTCGTCGTCCGGGTCATTCAAGTTACTTCCAAAAGCTTCATTTGCAGATGGCAGGTTTTTAGTAATAAAAGGATTGTCATCTTGATTCATACTTGATGGTAAGTCATCATAACCTCCGCTGTAATCTTCCAGGTTATCAAATTTACCCAGATGTCCAATAAACTTCAAACGAACGTTTTCAATACTACCATTACGGTGTTTTGCTATCATTATTTCAGCCTGACCTGCAGTTGGTGAAGCTTCATCATCATCCCATTCGTCAATTTTATAATATTCAGGACGGTATAGAAACGATACAATATCGGCATCTTGCTCAATCGCACCCGATTCACGAAGGTCAGAAAGCAAAGGTCTTTTACTGGAACCACGTGTTTCAACCGCACGCGACAATTGAGAAAGTGCAATAACAGGAACATTTAATTCCTTCGCCAATGCTTTTAAGTTTCGGGAAATAGTAGAAATTTCCTGCTCTCTGTTTCCTCCTCCTTTTCCGTTTCCACCGGCTGTCATCAATTGCAAATAATCGACAATAATAATTCGGATACCATGTTGTGAAACCAAACGTCTCGCTTTTGCCCTTAAGTCAAAAATAGAGAGCGACGGCGTATCATCAATATACAATGGGGCTTTTTCTAAATTTTTAACTTTGGTACTCAATTGCTCCCATTCGTGTTTTTCCAGTTTTCCAGTACGCAATTTCTCCGATGACAAACCTGTTTCGGAAGAAATTAAACGGGTGATCAACTGAACTGATGCCATCTCCAAGGAAAATAAGGCAACCGGCATTCCAAAATCAATTGCCATATTTCGTGCCATCGATAATACAAATGCGGTCTTACCCATTGCTGGTCTCGCCGCTATAATAATTAAATCACTTGGTTGCCATCCTGAAGTAATCTTATCTAATTTATCAAAACCTGTCGCTACACCACTCAATCCTTCTTGACCGGCAATTTCCTCGATTCGTTTTTTGGCTTGCAAAACTAAACTCTGAGCTGTTTCAGAACTACGTTTTATATTTCCTTGTGTTACTTCATATAATTTGGATTCGGCTCTGTCCAATAAATCAAAAACATCCGTTGTTTCATCGTAAGATTCTTCAATAATTTCTGTAGAAATTCGAATCAAACTGCGTTGAATAAATTTTTGAAGAATAATCCTGGAATGAAATTCAATGTGCGCCGAAGACGAAATCTTTTGCGTAAGCTGAATTAAGTAAAAATCTCCTCCAGCCAACTCTAATTTTGCATTTTTCTTGAGTTGGGCAGAAACGGTTAATAAGTCAATAGGCTGTGTTTCTGTAAACAGTTGAACGATAGCCTCAAAAATATGTTTGTGTGCATCTTTATAAAAAGCATCAGGTTGTAAAATATCAATTACATCATCTACCCCTTTTTTATCAATCATCATGGCGCCAAGCACAGCCTCTTCTAAATCGAGAACCTGCGGTTGCAATTTTCCTTTTTCAAGGCTTATTATAGTAGTTTTATCAACCTTCACAGGATTAATATTTCTGAAGTTTTCCATAGAGCGAAAGTAACAAAAATTAAAAAAATATCTTCATTGAGTTGTTACAAATAATTGTTCATAAGTAACTATTTTTTGTTTATAACCATAAAAAAATCCGAAACTGTAAGGCTTCGGATTAAATATCAATTTGTAAGATTTTACTCTTTATATTCACCCATTTTACTGTATTTGTCCATTCTTCTGGCAACTAATTCTTCTGTTGATAAGTCTTTCAATTCATTGAATCCTTTCATGATATATTGCTCTACGGTTTTGAAAGCAGTCTCTCTATCGTAATGCGCTCCACCTAATGGTTCAGGGATAATATCATCCACTAATTTTTGCTTTTTCATGTCAGCAGAAGTCAGCTTCAATGCTTCAGCAGCTTGTTCTTTATATTCCCAGCTTTTCCATAGAATAGAAGAACATGATTCAGGAGATATAACAGAATACCACGTGTTTTCCATCATGTATACTTTATCACCCACACCTATTCCTAATGCTCCACCAGAAGCGCCTTCACCTACAATAACAGTAATAATTGGCACTTTTAGGCAAATCATTTCGAAGATGTTTCTGGCAATAGCCTCACCTTGTCCGCGTTCTTCGGCTTCTAATCCTGGATAAGCTCCCGGAGTGTCAATTAAAGTCAATACAGGAATACCAAATTTCTCTGCCATTTTCATCAATCGCAACGCTTTTCTATATCCTTCCGGATTTGGCATTCCGAAATTACGAAACTGACGTGTCTTAGTATTAAATCCTTTTTGTTGCCCTACAATCATAAAAGATTGTCCATCAATTTTCCCTAAACCACCAATCATTGCTTTATCGTCTTTGAAACCTCTGTCACCGAAAAGTTCCAGAAACGTTTCGCCACACAAAGCACGTACGTGATCCATTGTGTAGGGACGACTAGGGTGTCTTGACAGCTGTACGCGTTGCCAAGCAGTCAAGTTTTTATAAATATGTCTTTTGGTTTCTTCTAGTTTCTTGTTGATTTGCTTACAAGTATTAGTAACATCAACATCCGATTCTTGACCAATAACTAGACACTTATCTAACTGTTCTTCTAGTTCTTTTATTGGAAGCTCAAAATCTAAATATTCCATAGGATTTCTTCGTTTTGTTTTTAATTGGAACGGCAAATATAAAATTTTAAATCGTTCAAAGAGGTAAATTTTATATTTATGTGTCTTATCACACTTTATAAATTGCTAAAATCATTTTTTAAAGGAACATAAAACAGCGCTATTTTTTTATTTAACAAATGAAAATAAAGCACTTACAAATGAACTACTTTTATCTTTTTAAAATTAAAAGCACAAAACTAATCTTACGATATAAGTGAAGCTTAGTTTATAATTACTTCTTTTCTTTTGCTAATTCTTTTCTCGATTTGTAGGCTTTTAAGTATTCTCCTTTTGGAGTTCCGTCATCAAAAGAGCTATATTTTATTAATGCTCTTACGCCTTGACGTGCTTCTTCATTCGTGAAATTTTCATATTCAATACGATACAATGCTGAATACATTTCGGCACGACCAATACCATGATAACAATGAATCAACACTGGATAATTGTCTTTGTTATCCATTATTTTAAAAAAACGATCTAAATTCTCTTGTTTTGGAACCTGATCTGAACCATTATTGAAATAATTTACTCCTTTTATTTTAGCTACCGCAACTTGCTCAGCAGTAAGTTCAGCTGGAATCTCAGGATTATTCTTTAAATCTGCAGTTCCTGGAAAACGCAAATCGACAATCGATTTTATATGGTATTTCTTAACGTAACTTTCTATCTCATCTGGCGGAATCACTCCTGACTTGTACACTTTCCCTTCGGTAATCGTTTCAAAATTGTGGTTGATGTTCATATCATAAACATATTTTCCCACCAATATTAAAACGACTGCAAGGATTGAAAATCCAATTATTTTTTTATTCTTTTTCATCTTGTAAAATTATTAAAACTTATTGTTTAAAATACATTTTCTTATCCACCACTCTATCCATATAATCTTGAATAAAAGCTTTGCAATTAAGCTCTATTTCATTCATTTCAGGATTTCGGTTTTTTATCAAATTGTTTTTTAATGCTTTGTCATTTTTATCATAAAACCCTAACGCAGTTTTACCATCAAAGGTACAGATATAATTCCCTTTAGAAAACTGATATATATTTCCTGTTGAATTAATAACAAACGGCTGACTTGATTTTTTGTCCAATAAACTTCTACCCCAACTTCTAAATGGTTTCTTGTACCCAATCATATCCAAAATTGTTGGATAAATATCAATTTGTTGTGCCAAATCATCATCAACACCCACATACTTACTATTGGGTTTATAAATGATAATAGGGACTGCAAAATGGTTAATTGCTTTTTGATATTCGTCATAATAAATTTGGTTACAATGATCTGCAACCAGAACGAATATGGTATTGGAAAACCAAGGTTTCTTTTTGGCTTCATCAAAAAATCGTTTCAGAGCAAAATCTGTATACTCCGCACATTTATGAATAGGAACACCGCCCTCATGAAATCTATTTTTATATTTCTCCGGAATAATATAGGGTTCATGAGACGAAACTGTAAAAACGGAAGCAAAAAATGGTGTCTTCTTTTTGTCTAAAGTGTTTTTCATGTACTGAAGAAAAGGCTCATCCCAAATTCCCCAAAAACCATCAAATTGAGAATCGTCATTGAACTCCGTTCTTCCATAATACTTATCAAAACCTAATATATTTCCGAAACCTAAAAAGCCCATAGAGCCATTGGCAGCGCCATGAAAAAATGAAGTATTATAGCCCTCACTTTCTAAAGTTGAGACTAGGGATTCTATTTTCTGTTTTGGATAAGGAGACGACGTAAAAGCATCTTTGAATGATGGAATTCCTGCTAAAACGGATGACATCCCGTGAATCGACTGTCGTCCATTTGCGTAAGCATTCGTAAAAATCATACTGTGCTGCGATAAGGAATCCAGAAAAGGAGCATGGCTTTTATAATTCGGGATTTTTGAATTTTTATTAAAAGCACCTATGTACTCGCGGCCATAACTTTCGAGAATAAACACTACCACATTAGGCTTAGTCGCAGGATTATTATGGTATTGTTTTATAGGCTGTACTTTTTCCAGAATCACTTGCTCGTTAACATCTGGATAATTGGGTTTCAGGAAACTATTGCTAAACAAGGTTCTGATAATGGCAAAAGGCGTATTGAGCACAATATCCGATTGAACGATAGTTTTCACATGTCTACTGGCATCCAAAAGGTTAATAGGTCGCGTGGCTTTATTAAAATCTCCACCACGAATTCCTCCGATTATGAGTAAAACAACACCAAAAAATCCAATAGTTGAGAATCCAAAATAATGCAGTTTTTTTGACGGTACAACAACCGCAACACTTACTTTTTTATATAAATAAATCCAAAGCGCTGAAAACAATACAAATAAGATAAAAACATACCAATAGTCATATAGAAAACTAAAAAGTAATACTTTCTTATTCGTTTCATGTTTCAATACATTCAGGACAACAATTGTTGTGCGTGCAAAAGTATACTTGTAATAAATAAAATCAATAAAATTAGTTGCATAAGCCACTAAATTAGTCCCGAAATAAAGATAAAAAAGGGATTTTTGATAGCCTGAATTCGTGTTTTTCCAAAAGGGCAAAATCGAAAAAACAATAAACAGCAAATTCACATATAGAATTGCAGTCGTATCGAAGGCCAAGCCATAATAACAAAGTGAAAGTAAATCTGAAATAGAATCTACTTTTAACAAATTAATATTAAAAATATAAAATAGAATTCGAGCTATGAAGTAAAAAATATAAGCTAACGAAAGTCTGTATATCAGAACCTTGTATTCATTTAAGCGCAAGTGTTTGTGCATTTCAAAGTAAATTAATTGTAAAAGAAGTGCAAAGATATTACAATTAATCTGTTGACCACAGTTAAAATTTATACAAAAAAGGGAATCGAATCTTGAAAATCTGTTTTATAACCTATTAATTCTAATTACTAAACAGCTCTTAAAGAGTTATTTATCCTAAATATCCTTTTGATAATGCTTAATAACTCCATTTAAGATTACGGTAATTACTATTATAATGGCTCCAATGTAAAACTCAAAACTCATTTTTTCTTTTCCGCCAAGGATAAAATAAGCCAACACAATTCCGTAAACCGGCTCTAGATTGGTCGTAAGCATTACAGTGTAAGGAGTCAGCTTTTGCATCACTTTTACCGAAGCGGTGAATGCATAAGCGGTACAAACAGAAGCCAAAATCAAAATTAAACCCCAATTATTGAATGTCAAAACAAAGAAATCCAAAGAGAATTTATCCTGAAATAAAAAGTAAACCGTAATAAAAAAAACACCAGCCAAAAACTCATAAAATGAAATTACTGATGGATCGTGATCTGCAATTAACTTTCCGTTCATAAGAGTAAATAAAACCCCTAATATAATGGCCGCCAAAGCGTAAAGCATTCCTTCCAGATAATTGACTTCTACTTTCATAATCAATCCTAATCCTGCAATGATAATGAGTCCAAAGAAAACTTCATACCACAACACTTTTCTGCCATAAAAAAGAGGTTCTAACACCGAGGCAAAAAAAGCACCCAAAGAGAAAACTGAAAGTGTAATAGAAACATTGGAAACATGGATAGCTTTAAAAAAAAAGATCCAATGCAAGGCAATCAATAATCCAACGAAAATCAATTTTAAGAATGATTGCAACGGAATTCTAAATGATTTTTTTTTGAATACAATAAACAATCCTAAAAAAACACTGGCAAAAAGCATTCGATACCAAACCAATGCATCCGGTTTTATAGTGATTAAAGCTCCTAAAATAGCGGTAAAACCCCAGATAAAAACAATTAGATGCAGGTTTAAGTAAGACTTTAGTTTATCGTTTTGCATTGCGTAATAAATAAATAGCTAAAATTCCAAAAGCCATATTAGGCAACCAAACAGCCAGCATGGCAGGAATACTTGATTTCTCCGCTAATACCCCAAAGATTTTATCAAAAAATACAAAGGCAAAAGCCAAGGCGATTCCTATCGCTAAATTCATTCCCATTCCGCCTCTGCGTTTCATAGAGGAAACCGAAACCGCAATAATGGTCAGAATAAATGCCGAAACCGGAACACTGAATTTCTTATATAAAACCACTAAATAAACATTGATATTAGAAGAACCCCGCTTTTTCTCTTTATCAATAAAGTTGATAAGTTTATTCAAGCTTAAGGTTTCAGCGATATATACAACAGGAGCTAAATCCTCTAAATCAAAACTGAAACGGGCCTCTTTTTCAGCTAATTTTTCAATTTTATCACCATTAACCCCTACCGTTCTTTTTGTATAATCATACATAGTGTAGGTCTTACTCTTTGGGTTCCATTTTATTCTGCTTGCTGAAATTTTATAAATCAGTTTCTCTTTATCAAACTTTTCCAATGAAAAATTAAAAGCAGTTTTAGACAGCGTATTAAAGCTGTTCACGTAGATGAATTCAGTATCACTGATTTGTCGGTACACATCGGTATCGTCGCCTCGCATGGCTTCTTTACCTCCAGTACGCAAATACGTATACCTGAAATTATTAAATCCTTCGCTGGCAGCAGGAACCACAAAAAACCCCATCAACAAAACAAAAACCGAAACCATCGAAGCCCCTATAATGTAAGGCCTTAAAAAACGGGTAAAAGAAATCCCTGAACTCAAAATAGCGATAATCTCTGTGTTGTTGGCTAGTTTTGAAGTAAACCAAATAATGGATAAAAATAAAAATATCGGGAATAAATTATTGGCAAAATAAACCGTGAAATTATAATAGTAGATTGCAATTTCAACAAATGGAATTTTATTTTCGAGCATGAAATTAATCTTCTCCGAAACATCAATAATAATCCCAATAGGTATAAACATCAGCAACATAACCGAAAAAGTGGCTAAATATCTTTTTAAGATGTACTTGTCTATTATTGTTAACATAAAGGTTTAATCGGTTAATCGTTATTTGGTAATTCGGTAAAATGATAACTCGTTTATTCGATTAAACAAATAACCGAATAAACAAATAACCTAATTTACAAACGTTGGCTCATATTCTTCACCATCATTTCTTTCCAAGGTTTGAAATCTCCCGCTAAGATATGTTTTCTGGCCTCACGAACCAACCACATATAAAATCCAAGATTATGGATTGTAGCAATTTGTTTTCCTAGGTATTCATTGGCAGCAAAAAGGTGACGCAAATACGCTTTCGTATATTCCGTATCAACATATGTGATTCCCATTTCGTCAATAGGAGAAAAATCAGCTTCCCACTTTTTGTTTTTAATATTAATCGAACCGTTAGCCGTAAACAACATTCCGTTTCTGGCATTACGCGTAGGCATCACACAGTCAAACATGTCAATTCCAAGGGCAATATTCTCCAGAATATTTATCGGAGTTCCCACGCCCATCAGGTAACGGGGTTTGTCTTCGGGTAGGATTTCACAAACTATTTCGGTCATGGCATACATTTCCTCGGCAGGTTCCCCTACTGAAAGTCCGCCAATCGCATTTCCTTGTTGATTTGAATTCGCAATATATTCCGCTGATTGTTGGCGTAAATCTTTATAGCAACTTCCTTGAACAATTGGAAAAAACGTTTGCTCATATCCGTATTTAAAAGGTTGCGTGTCTAAATGATTGATGCAACGGTCTAACCAGCGGTGCGTCATTTTCATCGAACGCTTTGCGTAGTTATAATCACATGGATATGGCGTACACTCATCAAAAGCCATGATAATATCGGCTCCTATGGTACGTTGAATTTCCATCACATTCTCTGGCGTAAAAAAGTGGTACGAACCGTCAATATGCGATTTGAACTTCACTCCTTCTTCCTTAATTTTCCGATTGGCCGAAAGCGAATACACTTGGTATCCTCCGGAATCCGTCAAAATATTGCGGTCCCAGTTCATGAATTTATGCAAACCCCCCGCTTTCTCCAGGATTTCGGTTTGTGGTCGCAAGTATAAATGGTAGGTATTTCCCAAGATAATATCCGGGTTTATATCGTCTTTCAATTCGCGTTGATGCACACCTTTTACGGAACCTACGGTCCCTACAGGCATAAAAATTGGGGTTTCAATCACACCGTGATCAGTGGTAATACTTCCCGCTCTGGCTTTGGACTGCGGATCTTTTTTTAATAAATCAAACTTCATATAGGCGTTTTTCAGTGCGCAAAGATAGGTTAATTTGACCCCCCCGTCAAAAAAATATTTTTCTTCCAATGAAATGAAAAAGGGGGTTCCTGACAAGCAAAATTTAAATACTTTTTAGAAATAAAATTAGATAATTACATCATTTAAAAATTTAATTACCAATTGGAAATTCCTTTTGAGCGTGTCCTAAAAAGGTCGGACTATCCGTTGCAAACAAGTTCAATGAACTCAGCTTAAAATGAAAATATTGTGAAATAATCTTTTATTCCGCTTCGCTTCATAAAAGCACTTAAACTCATGTAAATCAAGCAAATATGAAGTGAAAACAACAACTAAAATTCTCTTCATCTCAATTTCAAAAAGCATCCAGCAAAGAAAAAATGCTTTTGATGATTTATACGATTATTATTATATATTTGATAATAAATAAAGTCTGACCGCTATACTAGTTAGTGGCTATTCTAAACCAACCTACACCAAAATGACAGAAATTGAACTTCAAAATATTATTAAAACCAAAGAACTTCCTAAAGATGAACTTGATGATTTTTGGAATAATTTTTTTGGCTTTTTACCTTTATTCATTTTTTTATTTGCCTCAAAAAATAACATCACTATTCAAATAGTTTTCATAATCTTGATTTTTTACACTTTCTATTCTAAGTTCAATGAAAAAAAAAATGATTGCTATTGTGACACCATTTAATGAAGTAGAAAATATTAGTTTGATTGAAAAAATTGTCGACGAACAGCAATGGATAACTAAAACAAAGCAGGGTGCGCTTTATGAGTTTTATATTCCTTTTTTATTTAATCAGCCTGGACATAAATTAACATTAATTGCAAGAGATAATGCAATATTATTGAATTTAAGAAATATAGGAAGTACAAAAGGAAGGATGCCTTATTTATTCGGAATCGATACGCTAAAAGAAAGAAAAATAATTGGCTTAATTGGCTCCAGTGAAAATGAAATTTATTCGAAATAACAAGAGAAGCCACTAACAGCTACTACAACGTTGACCGTCATTGTAGAACGACGGTACTAAGACAACCAAAAATAAATGACAGAAAAATTTTTAGTAATAAACAGTACACTTTCGTCAATAGAACTAAGCAAGCTTATTCGACAACAATATAATTTAAGTGTGAATACAGAATGTAACCTATTTCGGGCTGCAATGAACCATCTTTATATAATTAATGATAACGAAAACAAATACGCTTTTAGGGTTTATACACATAATTGGCGGTCAAAGTTAGAAATTGAGGAAGAATTAAGGCTTTTAATCCACTTAAAAGAAAATGGCGGACAAGTTGCCTTTCCAATAGCTGACAAATCGAATCAATTTATTCAAGAGATTAATGCACCAGAGGGAAAAAGATTTGGCGTCTTATTTTCATATGCAAAAGGTACAAAGACCGCAAAATTTTCACATCAAACCAGTTTTCTAATAGGACAAGCATTGGCTAAAGTTCATAAATCAACAGAAAATTTTGCACTAAACAGAATTACTTATAATACAGAAAGTTTACTCGTTGACTCTCTTTTAAGAACAAAAAACTTCTTCAAAAATACAACAGAAGAAATTAAGTTTTTAGAGAACCTATCAAATTTTCTAACCGTAAAATTTGACAATATTGACGAACAACAAATGAGATATGGAGCTACACATCTTGACGTTTGGTTTGACAATATGCACCTAGATAATGAAAAAGACGTAACTTTTTTTGATTTTGATTTTTGTGGCAACGGTTTTTTGTGTTTTGACATTTCATACTTTTTATTTCAGTTATTTTCTACGAATTTAAACGAAGATGAATATCAAATAAAAGCAGATAATTTTCTGAAAGGGTATGAAACAGTAGTCGAAATTAGCGAAGAAGAAAAAAACTTTTTACCTTTTGCTTGTTTAGCCATTATGAATTATTACATCAGTATCCAGTGCGACAGGTTTGATTTTTGGACAAATATTTTCTTGAATGAAGACCATTTAAAAAGAATGGTTGGAAATTTGAAACGTTGGATTACTTACAATAAGATTGAGATTGAACAATAAACAAAAACGAACAGCAAACAAGAAAACAACGAACGGCTAACACTTGCTACAAAGGATTTGGGCATTTGGCTTAATGGAAAGTTGACTTTGTATTTGGGATGATTTGGCAAATCCGAAAATAGGGCTTAATTTAGTCCCAAACCTATTTTAACAAACGCTAGTAGTCGTTGTAAAAGACTCCCATACAAATTACAAACAACAGAAATTTAGATAATGGAAAATCTTAATTTACAAACAATACGACTTAATATTCGACACCTCGAATTATCAGATCTATCTGATTTTCATATTTATCGTTCAAACCCAGAGGTCACAAAATATCAAGGCTTTGATATTATGAGAATTGAACAAGCCGAAGAGTTTATTAAAGAGAACTCGACAAAATATTTTGGCAAAGCAGGAGAATGGGTACAGTACGGAATTGAAAATAGTGAAACAAGACAACTTATTGGCGACTGTGCAATTAAACTTGACCAGTACGATAAAAGAATTGCAGAAATTGGAATTACCATTTCACATATTGAACAAAAAAAGGGTTACGCAAAAGAAGTTTTAATTGGAATTTTGACCTTTCTGTTTGACACAAAAGAAATACACCGAGTTGTTGAAATAGTGGACGCTGAAAATATTCCTTCAATCAACTTACTAAGAAGCACCGGATTTAAACAAGAAGGACACTTTATTGAAAATATATTCTTTAAAGGAAAATGGGGAAGTGAATTTCAATACGCAATGCTGAAACGAGAATGGGACGCCCGAGCGCGTTGATATACTAGAATCGCATAATCTTTACAAAACTCTGCCCTATTTGGAAAAAACAACTTAAAAAATATAAATTATGGCACTTATCAATCCACACATCAACTTCAATGGAAATGCCGAAGAAGCATTCCTTTTTTACAAATCAGTATTTGGCGGAGAATTCACAAAGATTATGCGCTTCAAAGATATAGCAAGCCCTGAATATCCAGTAGCAGAAAATGATGCCAATAAGATAATGCACATTGCTTTGCCAATTGGCAAAAACATTTTAATGGCCAATGACATTCCAGCAAGTATGGGTCGAGTTAATGAAAATGAAAACAGGTCTAAGATATCTATTAGTGCAGAAAGTCGTGAAGAAGCTGACAAATTATTTAGCGGACTTTCAGTAGACGGAAATATTGAAGTACCTATTAGCGACAGTCCTTGGGGTTCTTATTTTGGAATGTTTAGAGATAAATACGGTATTGAATGGATGGTTGATTTTGACCCAAAATACAACGGAAAAGTATAAGCGAAAAACAACGAACGTCAAACAGCTATTTTAATAACCCTGCACTTAAAAACATAATCCCCAAAGGAACTAGGATGTATATTATTTTTGAAGTTGTTTGGCATTTGATTTTCTGTTGATTAAACCCCAAGCAATTTTTGGTAAAAATCTGTTTAAAAAATAAATAGCCTTTGTATCACCGATGCGAATTTTGTAATTATTCTTTTTTAGTCCTGCAATCAATCCATTTACTAATTTTTCAGAAGTAATTGTTTTTGCATCTACACCATCTGCCATAGCAGTTGCAACTAAGGGAGGAGAAAGTTCAAATACTTTGACATGACTTTTCAAAATCTGCAAATGATTACGCAAAGAATCGGTATAAAATCGAACAGCAACTTTTGATGCAGAGTAAGTTGGCGCAAGATTTAGTGGCACATAGCTTAATATAGAAGCCGTATTAATAATGGCGCTCTCTTTTCTCGATTTAAGCATATCCATAAACAAATTATTCATACGAATCACCCCTAAATAGTTAATACTCATTTCATATTCAGCAGTTTCAAAATGAACTTTATTGGCAATTCCCAAATTTTGAGGTTTACTGATTACACCGGCATTGTTATATAAAATATCTATTCCTCCCAGTTTTTGGATTTCTTCAAATAATGAAGCTGCCTCTTCGGCATTTGCCACATCACTATTGATAGCTGTTATCGAAGGATGAAGTTTTTTGGCTGCATCTAATTTTGCCTGGCTTCTACCCGTAATAATAACTTTGGAGCCGTTTTCTAAAAATTGTTTGGCCGCTTCTAACCCAATACCAGAAGCACCGCCAGTTATCAAAATTGTTTTGTCTCTTAATTCCATTTTGCTTTTAATTTTTTAATATTTATATTTGCTTGCATTTTGCAAGTGCAAATATATAAAACAACTTTTAATTTGCAAGTGATTTTTTAAAATATAAAAAAAAAATGAAAAAAAATAAAAGTAGGTCAGAATGCCCAATTAGCTGCATGCTTGATATATTTGGAGACAAATGGTCTTTGCTGATAATCCGAGATTTGATATTTTTCAATAAAAACACCTATGGCGCCTTTCTCAAATCCGAAGAAAAAATTGCTACCAATATTTTAGCATCAAGACTGCAAGGGCTTGAAGAAAATGGAATTATAAAAAAATTAGACCACCCCGACAGTAAAGCAAAAGTATTGTACACACTGACACAAAAAGGAATTGACTTATTGCCTGTTTTGCTTGAAATCCATTTTTGGGCAGACAAATACTTTTCCCTTCCAACCGAAATAAAAGCAAAAATAAAAGAAGCCAAGAAAGATAAGGGCGCATTTATAAAGTCGATGACAAAAGAGTTGGAGGATAGGTTTGCTAAAGAACAAAGCAGCAGCTAAAAGCAGTTTGTGGCAATAACTAGTTTTAATTCACTTGTCAAAATACAGAAACTTACTCTCATCAAGCAAAGTTATATTCTGGTGGCAAAATTGTTTTGTGTTACAAACCCAATAGTACTGATAGGCTACAACAATAATCAAATAATGATTGTTTTTTTAGCTTATAACTTCAACAGGATTTTTAACCTGATTGACTAAAATCTACTAAAACAATATCTAAGTATTGCCTTTCTATTTTAGCACTCTAAAAGCCTTTTTTAAGGCTTTTACCCCCTTTTTTGAAAAGCTAAATCAAACTTCTTTTTTCAAAAAAAAGAAATAATTATAGTATAAATCATATATATTTACATTCCATTTAACAAAAATCAGTTCGTTTAGAAGTTTTTATCCCGAAGCTTCGGGAGAACTGACGCTAGCGGCAACTCAAAATAAAAAGTCTAAAATATTGACTTTATAAATTTTACAAAAAGAGAATTATGACTGAAATAAAAATTGCAATTACAGCGATTGAAATAGCTTCTTGTTGGGAAGCTATTTTTCTTTTACGACCGATGTTGAAAGAAAATGAATTTGTAGCGCAAATACAAGAAATGCAAAAAGAGGGATATTCTTTAATTTATATTGAAGAAGGAGGTAAAGTAGTTTCAATTGCAGGATACCGCATTTTTTCGATGCTTTATTGTGGCAAGATGTTGTATATAGATGATCTTTCTACATTAGATATTTGCCGTGGAAAAGGCTATGCTACAGTATTACTCAACCATTTGTATGAAATTGCAAAACAAGAAAATTGTAAATCGGTACATTTAGATAGTGGGCATCTTAGAACAAAGGCACATAAACTTTATTTCAAAGAAAACTTCACCATCAGTGCGTTTCATTTTAGTAATCCTATAAATTAGAAATATGAAATTATCAGAAATTAAAATTGCAGAATGGTTTTTGCGCATAGCATTAAGTGCAGGATTTCTATCTGCCTCAGCAGATCGCTTTGGAATGTGGCCCAAAGAAGTTTCTGCTTGGGGAAATTGGCAAAATTTTGTGGTTTATACCAAAAGTTTAAATCCATTTGCACCAGACAGTTTAGTGCCGTTTTTGGCTTACACAGCAACAAGTTTAGAAATTATTTTAGGCATTTTGTTGCTTACAAAATTCAAAACCAATTGGGTAGCCAAAGCTAGTAGTGCATTACTTTTATTGTTTGCATTGTCAATGGCATTTTCTAGCAGTATAAAAGCGCCGCTTGATTATTCCGTGTTTTGTGCATCGGCAAGTGCATTTGCGTTGAGCATACTTGTTAAACCGAAACCAAACAAAGAATAGAAAAAATAAAAAAGACAGCTGCTAACTGCCGTTTATATCAATTAGCTTTTTGGGTTTAATTTAAAGTTGGTCATGTACTTTTAAAGCTTAGCCTTTAACCCTAATACTTGCCAACTTTTCTTAGCCACTGCAAGCGCCAGAACATTCCTTTTACAAACATCATCAAACGACAAGCAACATTTATTTTCCAATAATTCGTTTTCTATGCTCCGTTCCCCATGTAGCAAGTTCAAAAATCAATTTATCTAAAGAATGACCATATTCGGTTAGGGAATATTCTACTACAACTGGAATCGTATCATAAACGGTACGTTTGACTAGCTGATTTAATTCTAATTCCCTTAATTCTTTTGACAACATCTTTTCGGTAATTTTTGGTATTTCTTTTGCCATTTGCCCAAACCGTTTATTTCCGAATGTTAACGAAATTAAAATAGGAATCTTCCATTTTCCACTCAATACATACAACGCATCTGTTACAGGCTGAATTAAACCTGTACAAGTACTATGTGTTTTTATTACTTCTTTTTCCATTTCGATTTGATTTCTTGAGTCACTATACCAAAGTATAGTCCTATACTTTGGTATAGTACATACTTTTATATAGCAAATATAATGACATTTGCATCATAAACAAAATAAATGAAAATGAAAAAAACCATAGGAATTATTGGAGCAGGAAATATTGGAAAAACGGTTGCAGTACACTTATTAAAAAGTAACTACTCTGTAATGATCAGTAACAGCAAAGACCCTGAATCCTTAAAAGAAACGGTTACACTATTAGGAAATGGAGTAAAAGCTGTAACAATAGCTGAGGCTGCTGAAGCTGACATTATTTTTTTAGCATTACCATGGTCGCAAGTTAAAACGCTTACTCAAATTACAGATTGGAACAACCGAATAGTAATTGATGCGACTAACCATTTTATAACACCTGATTATCAGGTCGAGGATTTGGGTGACCGTGCATCGAGTGAAATTGTCCAAAATTACCTTCCTGGCGCTCTAATTGTAAAATCTTTTAACACTCTTTATTTTAAAACACTTCAAGCAGACCCAAAGGTAGCCAATGGCAATCGAGTTCTTTTTATATCAGGTGATGATAAAGAGGCTAAATTTCAGGTAAGTGAGATGATTAAGGCAATCGGATTTGCACCAGTCGATCTCGGCTCTTTATCCGTTGGCAGTAAATTTCAACAAGCAAAAGGGGCTTTATCTACTCTAAACTTTATAAAACTTTAATTTAAATATATCAAAAATGAAAAAAAATAAGATTATCTATTGGACTAGTACGGGTATAATTGGAGCTATGATGCTTTTCAGTGCATATAGTTATTTAACAAATGAAGAAATGAAAGGTGCATTTGTACATCTCGGATTTCCAAATTATTTCAGAATTGAATTGGCAATAGCTAAAATTATTGGAGCAATTGTATTGCTGATTCCTACTTTTTCAAGAAGCATTAAAGGGTTGGCATATTTTGGTTTTACATTAACATTTGTTTCAGCATTTATTGCTCACACATCAAGTGGCGACCCAATGTCAATAGCAATTATGCCTTTGATTTTTTCAGGTATTCTTCTAGTTTCCTATATCTATAGCAACAAAATAAACAACTAAAAATGAAAAAAATATTAAATATTACATCTAGTGCTAAGGGTGAAAATTCTTTTAGCAGCAAATTATCAACTGCAATTGTAGAAAAATTACAAACTCAATATCCAGACAGTAGTTTACAAACACTTGATTTAGGAAAAAATCCGTTACCTCATTTGGATGAAGTACATTTAACTGCATTTTTCACACCCGAAAATTTGCAAACAGATGATGATAAAGAAACTATCAAAGTTTCTAATGAAGCAATCAAAGAAACAATGGAAGCCGATATAATTGTAATAAGCGTGCCTTTGTACAATTTTGGAATACCATCTACTTTAAAATCCTGGATAGACCATATAGCAAGAGCAGGCATCACTTTTACTTATTCTGAAAATGGTCCGGAAGGATTAATAAAAAATAAAAAGATCTATTTAGCAATTGCTTCTGGCGGTATTTACTCTGAAGGACCAATGAAACCGTTTGATTTTACGGAAGCTTATTTGAGAGCAGTTTTGGGCTTTTTGGGCATGACAGACATCACTGTTTTCAGAGTTGAAGGAACTGTTATCCCTGAAATAAAAGACACAGCAGTAACCAAAGCATTAGGAATTGTAACCGAATTTGTATTTTAAAAATGAAAATGTCCTAAAATAAGTTGGCACAAAACACAACTTATTTTAGGACATTATACTTAAAAATTCACTTTATTATTCCATCATTTTTTCACTGTAATAGGCTATCTCAGAAGTTATTTTACCTTTATCATCAAAATTATCAATGAAAAATATTGGTAAAACAATTTTCTTTTTATCTGATTTTCTGGTTAATCTAAAATTCCACCACGATTGCACTACCCTTGCATCTCCCATTTCATAATGCAAATAGTCCGGATATCCAACCATATCAATACTGGTTAAATCAAATTTATCAAAAAGTTTTTGATCATTTGCTTTTTGTTCTGCTAAGGTTATGCTTTTCCCTACAGGGGAATTGATGTCCATAAAAATCGCTTTGTCATCATAAAAACTATACGCTTTATCAAAATCTTTATTTTCAAAAGCATAAATCATTTTTCTGACACTATTAATATTTTCATGATGATTATAAATGGTCCCATTTTCTCTATCATTAAAACTATTACCAATTTCATCAAAAACACTATTATTAGAATACCTGATAATTGTTTTTATTTTATTGTTTTTATCAACTATAAACAATCTATGCAATGGCATATCTATTTTTACTCCAGTTTTACTGTGCACTCCTTTCAAATCTTCCCAAGTTTGAACCCAAACTACATCTTTATTATTAGCTTCTTTGTATTCTAAAGCATCTGGATAAGCTCCTTGAGATCTTTTAATACTCAGATAATCAATATTATCTTTCCAAAAATTTACTTCTTTTAAAAATGATTCTTTATCTTTTCCCTTATCATCCTTATCAGAACTTGAACCATTATATGATTTAAAATCATCTGTTAAAAAGCTAGCTACTTTATCAGCGTCTCCACTAACAAATGCTTGGGTCATGGCTTCAACCGCATTAATTGCAGGATGCTCTACATAAATAGTTCCATTAGTTTTCTTTTGTCCGTAAGTGATGCAAGTAGCGACCAACAATACAATTGAGAAAAAATTTTTCATATTTAATTAATTTTTAGTTAATAAGACATTAAATTTAACAAAAAATACTGATTTTCAGCACATTATACTATTATTTTTTTTTAGTTAAATTGAAATTAATACGTTCTAATCTAAAATTTTCAACGCTATTTTGGAATGAACTTTAAACCAACAGTTTCTTTATTTATATTTAGTACAGTATTACTCTTTTTTTGCTCATTTGTCCCGTTTTCCATCATCACATAGTCTTTCATTTTCATTATTTTGGAAACTGATTATCCATACAATACTATCAAATTACACTCTTCAAATACAGCTCTTATTTTTTATAATCCTAAAACAACACATAAACATTTAATTAACAACCTATTGAATACATTTTATTTAACTTTATGTGTTATATATGTAACAATTAAAAAATTATAAAAATGGAAACAAAGAATCAATCAACAGCAACCACTGAATCCAACAAACAAAAACTCGTAATCGTAAGAGAATTTGATGCATCACGAGAGCTTGTTTGGAAAGCTTGGACAGATCCTGAAATTTGCATGAAATGGTGGGGACCCAAAAATTTTACTTGCCCAGTCTGTAAAATAGATTTTAAAGTTGGAGGTAAATACCTTAATTGTATGCGATCTTCCGATGGTAAGGAATTCTGGGGCACTGGAACTTACATCAAAATTGTCCCTATGGAACGAATTGTTTGCACGGATTCATTTGCAGATGAGAAAGGGAATGTCGTTTCGGCGACACATTATGGCATGGAAGGTTTCCCGTTAGAATTGCAGGTAACCGTTACATTTGAAGCGCATGAAGGAAAAACAAAAATGACTCTTATTCATGAAGGGATTCCATCAGGAAAAATAATAGATTTAACCAATGTCAGCTGGAACGAATCTTTTGACAAGCTTGCAGAAAATTTAAAATAATTCTGAAAAGACATCACTAGAAAAAAATTATTCCTCAAAAAGAATCTCTACTACCCAGACAGACTACTCTCAAAGTATCTTAATCTCAAGCGCTCAACCTTTTATTTTGGAAAATGAAAATTTGATACAACCATCACTACAATTGTATAATTTGATTGTTCTTACGCTACTTTTAAATTTCATTTTTGCAATAATTCCTAAATTATAAAACTATGATTGAAGGATTAAATACAGCGGAAGCTCAGGAAAAACTGAAAGTCTTTGGTTTTAATGAATTGCCATCAGCAAAAACCAAATCCATTTGGCGCATTGCTTTGGAAGTCATGAAAGAGCCTATGTTCATTTTATTGATTAGCTGTGGTGTACTCTATATTCTATTGGGCGATTACAGAGAAGGTATTATTTTACTTTCGGCCATTTTGGTTATCATTTTCATCACTTTTTACCAATATCAGAAAACTGAAAAAGCACTGGAAGCACTCAAAAAACTATCTTCGCCACGCGCTTTAGTGATTCGGGACGGAAAAGAAATTCGGATTGCAGCTGATGCAAAAGTGCTCGACTCCATAAATCTCACCGTTGATGAATTATTGCTTGCCGGCGAATCAGTCGCAGTAACGAAAAGCGTACAAACAGATGATTCCGATTCACATGGATTGGTTTTCAGCGGAACACTTGGGGTACAAGGAAAAGGATTCGCAAAGGTTTATACTACAGGAACATAATTTGACTAATATTTCAAAAACAAGAAACGTTATCTCCGTAATAACCGAAAGAAATCCAGTTACAATTCCCATTCTCTTAACCGCCATCATAATGTTGTTGCTGATTATTTCGATTCAGTCGTTGCAAAATACTTTTAATTTTGAAGTTACCAATTACAATCATTTTATGCCTTCTATTTTAGGAGCGATTGGCATCCTTATCATTCTTGAAACCATAAAATATTTTAAAAACAGAAGCATACAAAATAAAAAATCCTTTGTGTAACAAAAGTTACTGTGCAACGCTTATTCTTGCTTTACTTTTGTACCCTAATTTAGTTAAACGCTATTTGACTATTAATTTAAAAAACATAAAAATGAGCTTAGAAAAAATAATCAAAGAAAAACAAGGAACTATCGTAGATGTTCGCTCCCATGCTGAATTTATGGGTGGCCATGTAGCCGATTCCATTAATATTCCACTGAATGAAATTCCACAAAAAGTGAAAGAATTGCGAAATCTTAAAGAACCGTTAGTACTTTGTTGTGCATCGGGAAACCGAAGCGGACAAGCACAACTTTTTCTGACCGAACAGGGAATCGAATGTTATAATGGAGGTTCCTGGCTAGATGTAAATTATTATCAATCACAAATTAAATAAGATGCTTAACACACTCAAAAAAATATTTGGATTTGGTCCAAAAGTAAATTATGTCGATTTAGTACAACAAGGAGCTATTATTCTGGATGTTAGAAGCAAAGTGGAATATGCAGGCGGACACATAAAAGGGTCCCTAAATATTCCGGTTGATACTCTAAGTAATAATCTTTCTAAACTAAAAGAAAAAAATCAACCTATAATCACTTGTTGTGCTTCAGGAATGCGAAGTGCTTCAGCAAAAAGTATTTTGAAATCAAATGGATTTACAAAAGTATACAATGGCGGCGGCTGGAGTAGTCTTCAAAATAAAATTGGTTATTAAAATAAAAATCCCCAAAGCAATAAAGCAGTACGTTAAATTTTGGAAAAAATCATACTATTCGTATTTACAATTAGTTAATTAACAATTGATTAAAATATAGTTTGTTTAATTTTATGCTGTTAAAAAAGTAAGTAATGAGTTTGTATTATAAAGCGCCAAATTTTAGACTACTTACAAACAATTAATCTTAAAAAAACAACTATTATGAGACCTGAAAGTAGTAAAAACGAACCTTTTAAAGGAGCTGTTCAAGCAAAATCAAATGCGGCACATGGATTGAGAGATTTATTTGAAGTTGGATTGAAAGACATTTATTGGGCTGAAAAAGTATTGACTAAAACGTTGCCAAAAATGGTAAAAAATGCTTCATCGCCAGAATTAGTTAACTCATTAAAAAAACAGTTAAGTGAAACACAAGAACACGTTTCCCGCCTGGAAAAAATATTTGAAGTAACAGGTATTGCACCTACAGCAAAAAAATGTGATGCCATGCAGGGCATATTGAAAGAGACTAATGGTCTTATAAAAGAAACCGATATTGGTATGGTACGTGATGCCGGAATTATTGCAGCAGATCAAAAAGTAAAACATTATGAAATTGCAACCTATGGCACTTTACATGCTTTTGCAAAAACGCTAGGCGAAAATAAAGCTGCAGAATTACTGGCTATGAATCTTAATGAAGAGAAAAATACTGATGCTAGATTAACTGGAATTGCTTTATCTGCAGTCAACAGACAAGCTTTTAAAGCAGATGCAATCACAAATACTTAGAATGTAATTTAATTGAGAACAGTAATTTCTTACTGTTCCACTATTTGACATAAAGCCCGCTTATGCGGGCTTTATTTATGGATTATTGTCTTCTAAATTATTAATTCCTATAATCACAAACAGTAATCAACAGTACATTAAATATTCAAAAAAACGTTTGCTGTAACCCTAAATAAAAATTACATTTGCACCAGTTTAACTTTTACACACAAAATGAAGCCTAACACACAACAATTAAACGATTTAACTATCCAAGTCAGAAGAGATATTCTTCGAATGGTTCACGCTGTAAACTCAGGTCACCCAGGAGGTTCTCTAGGTTGTACTGAATTTCTTGTAACCTTGTACCAAAACTTGATGGAACGCAAAGAAGGATTTGATATGGACGGAATTGGAGAAGATCTTTTCTTCCTTTCAAACGGGCATATTTCCCCTGTATTTTATAGCGTTTTAGCGAGAAGTGGTTATTTCCCAGTATCGGAACTAGCAACTTTCCGTTTAATCAATTCAAGATTACAAGGACACCCAACTACTCATGACAGTTTACCTGGAGTACGTATTGCATCAGGTTCTCTTGGACAAGGATTATCAGTAGGAATTGGTGCTGCGCAAGCAAAAAAATTAAATGGTGACAACCATATTATTTACACGCTTCACGGTGATGGTGAATTACAAGAAGGTCAAAACTGGGAAGCAATTATGTATGCTTCTGCTAAAAAAGTAGACAATCTTATCGCTACAATCGATTTAAACGGAAAACAAATTGATGGTACAACTGACGAAGTTTTAGCAATGGGAAGTATCCGTGCAAAATTTGAAGCTTTTGACTGGGATGTTTTGGAAATTGAAAAAGGAAACGACATTGAAGCTATTATTGCTGGAATGAATGATGCTAAATCAAGAACTGGAAAAGGAAAACCAGTTTGTGTATTGTTGCATACTGAAATGGGTAATGGAGTAGATTATATGATGTACAGTCATGCTTGGCATGGTAAAGCGCCAAATGATGCTCAACTTGACAATGCTTTAGGACAAAATTATAATACTGGAGGTAATTCAGACTACTAGGAAGTGTTCCGTAATTAGTGTTCATTCGAATACTGCCAAAAATCTAAATTAGAAAATGAAAAAATATACAAATACAGGAAGTAAAGATACTCGTTCGGGTTTTGGAGCGGGAATGACTGAATTAGGTCAAACCAATGAAAATGTTGTGGCACTTTGTGCTGATTTAATTGGTTCATTAAAATTTGACGATTTCAAGAAAAATCACCCAGAGCGTTTTTTCCAAATTGGAATTGCTGAAGCGAACATGATTGGAATTGCAGCGGGTTTAACTATTGGAGGAAAAATTCCTTTCACTGGAACTTTCGCTAACTTCTCTACAGGAAGAGTTTACGATCAAATTCGTCAATCAGTTGCTTATTCTGAGAAAAACGTAAAAATTTGTGCTTCACATGCAGGATTAACTTTAGGTGAAGATGGTGCAACACACCAAATCCTTGAAGACATAGGATTAATGAAAATGTTACCGGGAATGACAGTAATCAATACGTGTGATTACAATCAAACTAAAGCGGCTACATTAGCAATTGCAGATCATCATGGCCCAGTTTACTTGCGTTTTGGTCGTCCGGTAGTGCCTAACTTTATGCCGTCTGACGAGCCTTTCGTAATTGGAAAAGCAATTGTTTTAAACGAAGGTGCTGATGTAACTATAGTTGCAACAGGACATTTAGTTTGGGAAGCACTTATTGCTGCCGAAGCTTTGGAAGCAAAAGGTATTTCTGCTGAAGTAATCAACATTCATACTATCAAACCATTGGATGAAGAAGCAATTTTGAAATCATTGGCAAAAACAAAATGTATCGTTACAGCTGAAGAGCACAATATCCTTGGTGGTCTTGGCGAAAGCGTTTCTAGAGTACTAGCATTAAACAATCCTGCTCCACAAGAGTTTGTTGCGGTAAATGACAGCTTTGGAGAATCTGGAACACCGGAGCAATTAATGGAAAAATACAAATTGAACAATCAAGCGATTGTTGAAGCTGTAGAAAGAGTTATTAAAAGAAAATAATAATTCCTTTTGAAATAAAAAATCCCGTTACAAAATTATTGTAACGGGGTTTTTTGATTTAAACCGTATCCTAAAAAACAAGTCTCTTTAGGTAGCTAATTTTATAATTTACGGATGACAAGTTGCATCTAAATAATTTTTCTTCCCTGAAGTACAACTTGGAATATCTGCAAATGGATAAGGCAATCCGGTAGCCGGATTTTTGATTTCTAATTTAGTGGTATAATTATCTCCATCATCATCTACATCTATAAAATTAGGAATACCATCTCCATCAGTATCATCAGGATTTACAGCAGGTGTTGTAGGATAGCTAGAAGTACTTCTAAAGTCATGCATATATCCATCTCCGTTTAAATCTTCTAAATAAGATGGTATTCCATCTAAATCTTGATCTAATCTATTTATTTCAAACAATTTAAAACTAAACACTAAAGGAGCATACGCAGGAATAATCCCGCTTCCAGAAGCATAATATGCCAATCCTGAAGGTATGAACATTACTCCCGCACCAAAATCATTGTGCGTTACGGTTCCATCAGCATTTGAGCTATAAGTACCCGTTTTAAATTGTGGAAAAATTTCTCCCCAACCAGAAATAGTGCTAAATAAACTCAAAAAAGTTTGAGGATATTTAACTTCTTCAAATGGAGTTGAAGTTAGTGTTGTAACTCCTGATGTAGTGATACGCTCTAAATATTCTCCTTTATAAGCTGTTAAAACCCCATCTACATTACAAGGAGCAATACCTGTTCCTGTTCTTAAAACTAAATAATACATTTTATAGGTAACATCATGTAAACTTACATTTCTGGTTTTAAGCTCATAATCTGTTTGATCAAAAATTGATTTTTGAGTTCCTCCAGTTGGTATCTTTGTAATAGTGATATCTTGATCGTCTGTAAATCCGGGATGATTTATAACGGTTATATAATTTGTTTTTAAATATTCTTCAATGTCAGTATTATCAGTGGCATATTGCGCTGCATAATCTCTAAGTGGCTCAACTGTAGCGGTATCATTCTTCGAACATGAAAATAAAGAGATTGTTGTAATTAATAAAATAAAATAATACTTAAATTTGTTCATTATAGCTAATTTTTAAGTGCGCAAGATACAATATTGATTTATTTTTGTAAACTATTTAACTCCGATTTTAGAAAATTTATGAGAATAGACAAATATTTATGGTGCGTACGATACTATAAAACGAGAAACATGGTAACTGAAGCTTGTAAAAAAAATCATGTTACCGTAAATGGTCAGGTTGCCAAGCCTTCAAAGGAGGTTTTTCCTACTGATAAAATCACATTCCGGAAGGACCAAATCACCCAAATCATCACTGTTCTGGACATTCCTGAAAATCGTGTCAGGGCTAAATTAGTAGATATCTATAGAAGAAACGATACTCCTGCCGAAGCCTATCAACATTTAGAACTGTTGAAATTATCCAAAGAGCATTATAGAAAAAACGGAACAGGAAGACCTACCAAAAAAGACCGAAGAGACATTGATGAATTTGGTAATGAAATCGTGAACGAGGAAGATGCAGATTAAAATACCCATTCTAAAACTTTAAAACTAAAACAATGAGCAAAAATATCATCTTAACGAATCAGGAAATTGAGCATAAAATAAAAAGAATTGCTTACCAAATCTATGAAACCTTTGTAGATGAAGAAGAAATAGTCATTGCCGGAATTGCAACTAATGGTTTTACTTTTGCAAAAAAAATAGCGCTTATACTTGAAACTATTTCTCCCCTTAAAGTTTCACTTTGCGAAGTGCAAATCAACAAACAGAATCCTGAATTACCAATTCATACTTCCTTATCAAAAGAACAATATGCCAATAAAGGATTAGTTCTTGTTGACGATGTTTTAAATTCAGGCACCACACTAATCTATGCCGTGAGACATTTTATCGATGTTCCTTTGAAAAAATTCAAAACAGCGGTCCTAGTAGACAGAAACCATAAGAAGTATCCTGTAAAAGCTGATTTCAAAGGCATCTCGCTTTCAACCTCTCTACTAGAACACGTACAGGTTGTTTTTGATGAGGACGGAGATAATTACGCTTATTTAAGCTAAAATTGCAACAATATCCATAACAGTCTCTTCGATTGTCTTATCATCAACAATTACCTTATATTGCGCTTGATTGTAATAAAAACTTCTATCGAATAGATGTTTCGCAATAAACTCTTTCATTTCGTCCTCGCTTTTATCGGCAATAAGAGGGCGTTTGCTTTTATTATGATTCAATCTATTAAACAAAGTCTCTATTGAAGCTTTGAGATAAACTGATGTCACAGTATCGCTTTTTAGTAATTCATGATTATTTGCATAACAAGGCGTCCCTCCGCCTAAACCTATAATTAAGTTATCGGGCGAATTTAATAATTCGACAAAAACTTCGTGTTCTAACTTCCTAAAATAAATTTCTCCGTGCTTTTCAAAAATCGCATTTATAGACAAATTTATTTTTTCTTCGATCTTTTTATCTAAATCCACGAAAGGAATTTCGATAATTTTTGACAGCTTATTCGCAATTGTGGACTTCCCACACCCCATATAACCCAATAATACAATTTTTCTCATTTGAATAAAACCTTACAAATTAAGGTGTTGTGTGATTTTGTTAAAAAAAGACAAATTTATAATAAAATTGCTTGCAAAACTCCAAAATAAGTTCTTATATTTGCACCCGCATTCAAGGAAAGAATATGACTCGATAGCTCAGTTGGTAGAGCACATCACTTTTAATGATGGGGTCCTGGGTTCGAGCCCCAGTCGGGTCACAATTTTAGTGATCAACACATAATTTCCTTGAAGCATTGACTCGATAGCTCAGTTGGTAGAGCACATCACTTTTAATGATGGGGTCCTGGGTTCGAGCCCCAGTCGGGTCACAAAAAGGTTGAGTAATTTATTACTTGACCTTTTCTTTTTTAAGGCCACGTGGAGAAACGGTAGACTTGCCAGCTTGAGGGGCTGGTGCTCGCAAGGGCGTGTGGGTTCAAATCCCACCGTGGTCACTTTAAAAATTAGAAAGCCTGTAAAACATTGTTTTTACAGGCTTTTTAATTTTTCAACTTATCTTATTTATTGCAAATAACATGCAGCTGTTTATATATTTTAATATCCCCAATTGTAAAATTTGACATCGATACTATTAGTGTGCTATATTTAAATAAATTAAAAAATGTAATACGATAGAGTCTTTTCATTATTCATAAAATGTAACTTAGCACTAATTTCTGAATCTTCAATGTCAGTAAATGGAAATTTTTTACAATTAGACCTTAAAATTGACTGATATATTTCCAAATAGAGTTTTAAATGAAATGGATCACTAGAGATAGACCAAAAATCGACCGGTTAGCCTGCCCTTGGTTAATAAAAAAATTTGTTGATAAGGATGCTGAATTTATTTACATTCCATTCAGCGAGGTTCTTGATAAAGCAAAAGAATTAAATGCTATTCCATTTGACATTCCTAATGTGGAGTTTACCCATTACAAAGAACAAAGTACCTTTGATTATATTGTAAAAAAATATAAAATTGGAGATCCTGCTATTTTAATTATGGCAGATATTGTACGTGGTGCCGACACAGACAAACACGATATTGCAAAAGAATCAGCGGGACTTTGGGCAATTTCTGCGGGTCTTTCTTATAATATCACCGATGACTATAAGTTATTAGAAACGGGAATGGTTATTTATGATGCATTATACAGTTGGGCTACGCATTTATACAAACAAAATCATTTACAGAATAGTCCTTTTGAAAATATGCTACATGAAGTATATCATAAATTTTTGAAGGAGAAGAAAATAACCAACAAGAAAACACCTGTTTGGGTCAAAGATTTAAAAGCAATTATTCAGGATCAAATAGACGCCCAATTTACTTTTGACTTAAAGAAAATTTCCAACGACCTAGAACTTAATCCTTCCTATTTATCAAGGGAGTTTTCCAAGTATTTTGAAGACCTCAATTTTGGAGATTACGTTAGAAAATTACGAATTGAGAAAGCAATTACTCTTATTCAAAATTCAACTTATACACTTACCGAAATAGCTTATATGACGGGCTTTTCAGATCAAAGTCATTTTACGAGGATATTCAAACAGAGTACAGGAAAAAATCCTTCTTCCTTCCGGAAAAATTCACAAAAAAGTAATCCAGATACAAAAAGTAAATAGCATACTATTTATATCTTGTTAACATACATAGTTTTGTTTTTTATTAATCCGGGAACTCTGTTACTTTTTGAAACTATTTTATAATGAAGGAAAATCCAACGTATACTTTAAAAGATTTAGCATTTTATTTTTTGAAATTAGGAACAATTGGTTTTGGTGGCCCAGTAGCATTGGTTGGTTATATGCACAGGGATTTAGTCGAAGACAGAAAATGGATTTCAGAAGAAGAATACAAGGAAGGTCTAGCTTTAGCACAATTAGCGCCTGGTCCATTAGCAGCACAATTAGCGATTTACCTCGGATTTGTACATTACAGTTTTTTAGGAGCAACGTTGATAGGTTTTGCCTTTGTTTTACCTTCTTTTATAATGGTGGTGTTATTAGGAATAGTTTACAAATTATTCGGAGGATTATCTTGGATACAAGCTGTTTTTTATGGTGTAGGAGCAGCTGTTATAGGCATCATTGTAATGAGTTCTTACAAGCTGACGCTAAAGTCTATCGGTAAATTCAATTTAGTGTCTTTTAAAACGAATTGGTTACTGTGGTTGTTTTTTATTGTTGCTGCAATTATAACATTAGTAACACAGCAGGAACAAGTTTTGTTATTTGTATTTGCCGGGCTTTTATATATGTTTGTCAAAGCTCCTCCAAAATGGTTTAATCGTAAAACTGTCAATTCTATTGTTCTATTACAAATAGGCTTTTGGAACTATGAGAATACCACTCTCATGAAAATTGCTGTCTTTTTTGCGGAAGCTGGAGCATTTGTATTTGGTAGTGGATTAGCAATTGTACCCTTTTTACACTCAGGAGTTGTAATAGAAAATCAATGGTTATCTGAACAACAATTTATAGATGCAGTAGCTGTTGCCATGATTACTCCTGGTCCAGTTGTTATCACAGTTGGTTTTATAGGCTATTTAGTTGCAGGTTTTCCCGGAGCTTTGATTGCAGCTTTAGCAACATTTTTGCCGTGCTATTTATTTACGATTGCTTTAGCTCCATCTTTTAAGAAAATAGCACAAAATCAATCAATCAAAGCTTTTGTAGACGGTATCACAGCAGCAGTTGTTGGTGCATTAGTAGGATCCGTTGGTGTAATTGCATCCAGAAGTATTCTCGATGTTCCAACTGCGTTAATAGCTATTGCAACAATTTTTGCTTTACTTTATATTAAAAAAATTCAAGAACCCTATATTATTGTTGTTGCAGCAGTTGTAGGAATCATTATAAAATTAATAGTATGAACAGAAAAGATTTTTTAAAATCGAGCACTTTATTTGGTGCAGCGGCATTAGTTCTTCCTACTACCAATGCATTTGCTAAGAATTTAGCTGACAATTCCATTGACAAACTGGTTGATGCAAATGGCAATTACATCCAACAGCCATTACCCTATAGTGAAAGTTTTTTAGAACCCTACATGGATGCCGAAACTTTGCATTTGCATTATACTTTTCATCATGGTGGAGCAGTAAAAGGAGCCAATAAAGATTTGCAAATGATAAAAAAAGCATTGGATGAAAACAATTTGGAGACTATTGATTTTTGGACAAAAAAATTGTCGTACCATTTTTCCTCACATATACTGCATTCCATATTTTGGACAAATCTTACCAATAAACCTAACCTACCCAAAGGCAATTTATTAAAGCGAATAGAAAAAAGCTTCGGCAGTTTTGATAAACTAAAAGTTTTAATCGCTGCCACTTCAAAAAATGTTGATGGTAACGGTTGGGGAATTTTAGCCTATCAACCTTATAGTGATAGCCTTGTGGTTTTACAATGTGAAAATCACGAAAAGCTCACTCAATGGGGAGCAATACCTATTCTAGTAATTGATGTATGGGAACATGCCTACTACTTAAAATATAAAAACAAACGAACCGATTTTGTGGATGCTTTATTCAATATCATCAACTGGGATAATGTAGCACAACGTTTGAATGATGCTGAAAAATTATAAAACTTATATTCACACAAAAGGTTCAAATATATCAATAAACATCCAATTTTTGTGCTAATTAAGATCACTTTTAAAACCTGTTTACAGGAGTTAAGAAGGTTTTTGCTAAACATATTAGTGACTGTTAACAAACGCTTTTTTATTAGATAAATTCTTTTCTATATTATGTAGAATAAATACATATCGCTAAAGCGGGTATTGTGAGATCTCGTGATAAAAATGGTCGAATTAACAACTACTTTCCAGCTTAAGTTGACTATCAGTTTCGAAGTAAACTATACTAAATACTATTCCTTTCTACTTTAAAAAAAATGCCACAATCCTGTTTATTCATAAGGATTGTGGCATAAAAACAACTTGAAATTTAAGAAGATTTACTCTAATCCTTCCAAAAATCCAGTATGTGCACTTTTTAGAGCAAAATTTGAATCATACAATAAAGGCCAATCGTTTCCGGTGTGATTTAAATCAGTGCTATATGGAATCCAAGATTCATTATCTTTAAAACCCCAAACTGTTAAGGCATATTTGTTTGCTGCAGGAAGCGCATTATATATTTTGACCATCTCTTTGTATTTTTCTTTTTGAGCTAATCTTCTTTCATTGGTAAAAGAGGTAATGTCATTTGCTGGATTCACTTGTATATCTAACTCAGAAACATGAATTTTTAGACCTTTAGCAACAGCTCTATTAATATCAGTTTCGATTTGAGTTTTAGTTGGACTTAAATACGTGTTATGCATTTGAAAACCTATACCGTCGATAAGATTACTCGTTTTTAAATCATCTACTATTGAAAACATTTTATTTTGTTTAGAAATATTAGTCGAAGTAGCATAATCATTATAAAACAATAATAAGTTTGTATCGCCTGCCGCATTTGCTGCATCTCTAACCCATTTAAAGCAATCTTTAATATAGTTTGGCCCCATTCTTTGAAGAAAAATAGTATTTCTCAAGTTGCCACTATTGTCATCTACTGCTTCGTTTACTACATCCCAGGATTTTACTTTTCCTGCATAATGAGTAACAACATCTGTAATGTATTTTTTTACTTCGGCAGCAAATTCTGCATCGGTACCAGAAAAGTTAGTTAACCAACTTGGCACCGCACCGTGCCATACCAAGACATGACCATGAACATTGATGCCATTAGAATTTCCGTAAGCAACAATTTTATCTGCGGCAGCCCAGTTGTAAACTCCACTTGCAGTTGAAATTGGATTCATTTTCATTTCATATTCTGCCGAAATGCTGCTAAATTCATTTTTTAAAATTGCATCATATTTGCTTCCATTCTCTAATTGATTAGCTTTTACAGCCATACCTACAAAAAACGGATTTGCTAATTTATTTACCTTTACTTTTAGAAAAGTAGGATCCTCAGGAACGTTACTTGTACCCGTTGTTACAACACTAATTACATTTGAATAACTCGAAATTTGCGAGTCTCTTTTAGCTCTAACTCTGTAAAAATATTGAGTTCCAGTATTTAAACCCACAACCATTTCATTCAAATCAGTTACTGATTTTGAATTGTAATTTGGAATGAAAGTTGTAAAATCAGCGCTGGTAGAAACATCCAAAAGGTAACTTTGAGCGTTGGAAACAAACCCCCATTTGGCTTTAAAACCAGTATTGTTTATATCTGTGGACGCATTTGCGATCGGAGTAGTTAAAGTATCAGCAATTATGTTATCCTCTTTTGAACAAGAATTCAAAAAAAACATAATGCTAGTTAAAACTAGTAAAAATTTATATTTCATTTTTTTGTATTTTAGAAAACATTCAAGAAAAATAGTCTTTATTATTTTAATTTACGAATTCAGTTACTACAAAAAAGGTTGCATTTGACCACAACCTTTTTGAAGTAAAAGACTAAACTCAAAACCAATAAATTATTTGTAACGAACCTTAATATTATCGTATTTTATTGTGCTGGGATTAGGCGTATCACCTTGAGCGATTCCAACCTTAATCTCATTAATTTTAGAAGCATCTAACGTAGCAGCTGAATTACCCCCAAACCCATAATTATCCTTAAAATAAGAAAGTAATATAGTCTTTGTAGACCAATTTACATCCGTTATTTTGAAATTGTATCCGTAGTTTATCCCCTCAATAGTATTCAATTGAATGGCAAATTGTGCTCCAATGACATTTGCACTTACATCAATATCTATAAAAGTTCTTGTTGCATCTGTATTTGTTGCGCTCAAGAAATTAGCTCCACCACCACCACTGCTACCGTTGTAACCATTTGCAGTGGAGCCAGTCCAAGTAAGCGTTGCATAATTACCTGTTGGACCGCCCGTCGTACTTGCATCAAAAGAAGCAACATCCCCATAAGAACTCCAAGACTCTCTGGAGCCACCTCCATCAAAATTAGATACGAGTATTACTTTTTCAAAATCAATTGATTTTTTCACTGTGCCTCCTGGAGTAGTAATTGCCAATTCTTCACCTGAAACAGCGTTTGATGGCAAACCAATAATAATTGAAGAAGATGAATTTACAGTATAACTTACTGCTTTTCCTCCTACCGTTACCGAAGAAACATTATAAAACCAAGTACCTTCAATTGCCAAAGGAAAACCTGGTGTTGCCACAGCTGGTATGGTTTTTACAATAGTTGGAGTAGGCTGTAAAATCTCTATATCCTTAGTAACAGAACCCGTTGCGGTTACAAATGTAATTGGTTGTACTCCAAATCTACTTCCTAGTTTATCATCAAAAGGGATAGTGAAAATAAACGCTTTATCTGAATTATAAGTAGGGTTAAAACTGATATCAATTTTATTGTCCAGAGTTATTTTTTTTAATCCGGACAATCCCTCACCTTCCACTCTAATTTTCCTGAGTGGAAAAGTTTGATTTAGTAAATCACCCGGTTCAGAAACCATTGCATCTACGTTTGCAGTAACTACATCGTCATTTTGACATCCTGTAAAAGAAGCCAAAACCAAAAGAATTATAATGCTATATTTTATTTTATTGATCATCATATAAAAATTAATTAAAGTTAAAAGGAACTGGAGGTTCTAGCAATGATGGATTAGTATCTATTGCAGATTGTGGTAAAGGCAATTCAAAATAACCGCTTGTTGGAGTTATCTTTCTGGAAACTAAAACTGTTCTGTCATCATCCGAATAAAAACCAACTTCCTGTTGCGAAATAATTGCTGTTGCTTCAACTAAACCACGACGTTTTAAGTCAAAGAAATATTGTCCTTCAAGTGCAAACTCAATTCGTCTTTCATTAAACAATTCGTCTCTTGTAAGTAATGCTTTAGTTGGTAATCCTGCTCTAGTTCTCACTTCGTTGAAGGCTTTTAGTGCTGATGGTTCTGTTGTAGAATTGGCTCCAGCCAAAACAGCTTCGGCATGCATTAATAAAATATCAGAGTATCTTAATATAATTGTGTTTTGTGATGTTCTCATAAAAAACACATCGTTTCTTTCTGCAGCAGAACCTACAATGTACTTTCTGAAATTAGCTGCCGTAGAAGAGAGTATTTTTTTATACTTGAAACCACCTTGATTTTTTAACAATTCAGGATAAAAGTCACCATCGGTCATGATAGTATTCTTTTTTCTGCTATCCTTTGGTTCAAATCCTGCTTGCAATGAAATAGAAGGCAAATAAACTCCCCATCCGTCACCGCCACCAGTGATTCCAGTACCTCCAGGAACTATGTATGCTTGATTTGTGTTTTGAGTTCCCCATTCTGTAGCAATAGCTTTCCATTGAAGCGCAAACATACTTTCGGCACTATTATTGTTTTCTGGACTGCTAAATAAGTTACCATATTCTTGAATTAGAGAATATTGTTTTCCCATAATTTCTTGGGTTAAACTAGCACATTCTGCATATTCGTGTAGCGTTAAATGTACTTTTGCAAGAACACCCATGGCTACCGTTTTATTGACATACCCTTTTTTTGTTGAAGTTTCAGGTAAATTTGCAGCGGCGTATTCTAAATCTAGTTTTATAAATTTATAAATATCCTCTACACGATTTCTTTTTGGCTGTGCTGCAGAACCTGCTTTATCAACGATAGGCACAGCACCAAAAGTTCTCACTAAATAGAAATAAGCATTTGCTCTCATAAATCGAGATATTGCTATCGCATTTTTATAGGATGCTTCTGGTAATTCGCTTTTTCGGTCTTCAACCAACTTCATTAAATTATTTGATTGATCGACAACCGAAAATAAAGAAACGTATCCTTCTGTTAAAATTGGGTTTTGTGATGTTACCTGCGCATTTAGAAATTGTGCAAAAGCACCATCAAATGTAAAAGCATTACCGGCGTACATATCCCCTATAGCAATTAAGAATTTATCATTAAAAGTAAACCAAGGTTTGAAGTACAAACTCTCGGCGATTCCATCAAAAGCTGTGATTCCTTCCGGTAAATCACTTGGTGTTAATTGATTTTCGGATGGCGCATCCAAAAATTCATCTGAACAAGAAAACAAAGACAGTAATGGTATGAGCATTCCCATCATAAAAAGTTTAAAACGTTTTTGCATAACTATTATTTTTTTATATTAATGACTATTAATCATTAAGTTAAATACTATTTGATTGAAATTTTAGAATTTTAAATCTACTCCTACAGAAGTCGTTCTTGGAACAGGGTATCTCCCTAAATCAATACCACTCAATGTTATATTTTGATCTAAATTTCCTAAAGCAGGATCAAATCCAGAATATTTTGTAAACGTGTATAGATTTTGCACATTTACATAAAATCTAACATTAGAGAAAATAGATTTTTCGAAAATCATACTAGGTAAATCATAGCTCAAAGAAACATTTTGAATTCTTAGATAAGAACCATCTTCAACAAATCTGTTAGAAATTCTACCATTTCCATTTGGATCAGTAAGTGTAATTCTTGGCACATTTGTATTTTCGTTTACACCTGTTTCAAACGCATTTAAAACATTAGTACTTACGTTTCCATATCGATCTCCAAATCCTGGATAAATACCATCAGTATAATGGCGCGTAAAGTTGTAGATTTCGTTACCTTGACTTCCTGTTAAAACAATTCCTAAAGTGATATTTTTGTATTTAAAATTATTCGTAAATGAATACGTAAAATCAGGAATTGCACTTCCTAGAGCTGTTTGATCTTTAGCGTCAATTTTTCCATCTCCATTAAGATCCTTAAAACGGATATCACCAACTGCCGTTCCTGTTTCCTGAGTAGGTCCTGAGGCTAATTCCGCATCATTTTTAAACAATCCGTCAGTAACATATCCATAAAATTGTCCTACTGGTTGTCCTTCGGTAGTTTTAGTAACAGTATATAAATCGAATTGTACTTTTCCTAATAAAGATTTACCGTCACCTTGAAAGCTAGCTAACTTATTATTGTATTTTGATAAAATAATAGTACTATCCCAAGTAAAATTATCTGTTACGATATTTTTTGTATTTAATGTAAATTCTATTCCTTTAGTTTCAATTTTACCCGTATTCAAATAGTAGTTAAGAGCACTTTGATTGGATTCGTCGTTGATTTGTTTTGTTAAGAAATCTGAAGAATTTTTAATATAATAATCAAATCCAAACTTTACTCTATTATTAAGCATATCTAAATCAAGACCCGCATTGAAAGATTTTAGAGACTCCCATTTAATATCAGGATTACCTAAGTTATCAATTGTTGGAGAGGAACCTCCAAATGGAGATGGAGTTAGAGTTAAAATGGTTTGGTATCTATTGGCTGGAATATTTTGATTTCCTACCGAACCGTAACCAACTCTAAACTTCATATAATTTATGGTATTTGATAATGGCTCAAAGAACTTTTCGTTACTCACAGTCCAACCTGCGGAAAATGATGGAAAATAACCCCATTTATTATTAGGACCAAAGTTTGAAGAAGCATCAGTTCTTAGAGAAGCTGAAAAAGAATATCTGTCAGAAAAACTATAATTTAATCTCGAAATATAAGAAGTCATGGACCATCTGCCGGAACCATTTCCGTTCAAAGCAGTATCAATATCACCTAAGTTTAAGTTGGTAAAATCTTTATTTAAAAACTCACCTGTTCTGTAACCGCTTAAATATTCCCATTGACTTTCCTGAGCTTCCTGCCCTAATAAAAAAGTAAAATTGTGTTTATCGTTTATTGTTTTATTATATGTCAAATAATTTTTAATACTCCAATAAAAGCTTTGATCCTGCTGCTTAAACGATTTGTTTAAAAGTTCAGATACATTTCCTAAAGTATATGCAGGAGCAAAAGAACTGCTTTTTGCAAAATTCAAATCATATCCTAATTCTGATCTAAAAACCAATCCTTTCGTAAGAGTGAAATCAGCAAATAAATTTCCGTTAATTTTATATCTATCGTTTTGTGCATTATTGTATTCGGCCAGAGCAATTGGATTAGTTGCTTCATTTGCCGAAGAACCTAAACCAGAGATAGGACCTGCAAAAGAACCATCAGCATATCTAACCGGTAATTCTGGAGATTGTCTTAGTGTATTCATCACTAAACCACCTCTGTCGTCGTTTCTTACCACTTTTTGATGCGACTTACTCAATGCAATATTATTACCAATTTTTAGCCAAGATTTCACATTCGAATCTACATTTAATCGCATAGACATTCTGTTGAAATCTGAATTTAGAACAATTCCTTCTTGATTAAAATAATTTAAAGAAGTATAATATCGAGTTCCATCTTTTTCGCCTGAGAATGACAATTGATGGTTATACATCACAGCTGTCCTGAAAAGTTCGTCTTGCCAGTTTGTTCCATTACCTAATAAATCAGGCTTTTGATATTGAAACGGAATAGGCTCGCCATTTAATGCGAAAATTTTTGTTTGATACTTAGCATATTGTGGTAAGTTTAAAACATCAACAAATTTTGTTGCTTCTTGAGTTGCTAAATACGTTTCGTATGCAAATGTCGATTTCCCTTTTTTTCCTTTTTTGGTTGTAATCAAAACAACTCCATTTGCACCATTTGCACCGTAGATTGCTGTTGAAGAAGCATCTTTTAAAATATCAATAGATTCAATATCCGCAATATTCAAACTAGACAAAGCAGAATTTTTAGTTTGTCCGCTTCCTCCTCCTAATGCGCTAAATGCAAAAGAATCATTATTCTTATCTGCAAATATTGGAGTTCCATCTATAACATACAATGGTTCGTTACCATTAATAGACGTAATTCCTCTAATTTGAACAGAGATCCCTCCTCCAGGCGTACCTGAATTTTGAGTCACATTCACACCTGCTGCTTTTCCTACAAGTGCTTGATCAATAGAAGTAAAAGGCTTGTCTTGAATTTCTGAAGCTTTTATAGATGAAATTGCTCCTGTAATATCTTTCTTTTTTGCCGTTCCGTAACCAATGACAACAACTTCATTTAATGTTTTTATGTCTTCTTTTAGACTTACATTTAATACTGATTTGCCATCAGATGCGATCTCTTTGGTTTCGAAACCGATGAAACTAAATACAATTTTAGATTTTGGTGGCACTTTGTCTAATGTAAAAGTACCATCAAAACCTGTTGTGATACTTATAGCAGTTCCTTTTACTGCAACATTAACGCCGGGTAAAGGCATCCCTGCCGATTCCACTTTGCCTTTAATTGTCTGCCCGTAAAAGGAAAATCCAGACAGTATTAAAACTAGCGTTACTAATTTTTTTAATAATGTTTTTTTCATGAAAAGTTTGTTTTGGTTAGTTTTTTTTTAATGGTTATATCCCTTCAAATAGGTTTATCTTGAATGTGTGTTTTTGGAGCTATCAGTCTATTTTAGAAAAACAAAACATTCAATATTGTCAAAAGAATACTTCTCAAAACTACCTTGTTCATTGCTCAAATTATAGCACGCATGATGCATAATTTAGTATATTTGTTGCAACAACTTCCCGTAAAGCCTTTATTTACAGACCGTGATGTGTTTTAATAAAAAAAAAAACAAAGCCATTGCCACATTGCTTTAAAACAACTGGTATTAATTTGGCATCTAAAAAAATAAACCAAAAAAAAATAAATTTTTAATAATTGATAGAAAATAAGAAATTACAGGATAGTGCACGACAAATTGCACTTTTAGAGAAGTGTTTAAAAAAATCGCGTAAATCTGCGTGCTACAATTTGCACGCAGATTCAGTAGATCAGATAGATTTTATAAAATCCGAATATTTCATTGTTTTAAAACGAATGCCCTGATTATTTTGAAGTAGTAAATTTCAATCCAAATATTTATTTTAAAGAAAAATAATTACACATTCGAATCATCTTTTTTGTGTGTGGGAAGATGTCCGTATTTTTCCTTAAAGCATTTTGTAAAATAGGAAGACGAAGTAAACCCTACTTTATAGCTAATTTCATTGATGTTATCATTACCTAGGGCAATCAATTCTTTTGCTTTTTCCAATCGTACATTTCTAATAAACTCATTTACGGATACTCCAGTTAGTGTTTTTATTTTTCTATAGAGTTGACTTCTACTCAAGAATACTTTTGTTGCCAATACTTCTACACTTAAATCGGATTCGTTAATGTTTTCATGGATGAAATTCAATGCTTTTTGAATAAACTCATTATCTACTGTTGTTGTTTTGGCTTTTGCTTTTTTAGTAATTCCATGATAGAATTTATTAAACATAATCTGTCTACTGGTGAGGAGTTGTGCCAAGCTTGATTTCAAAATATCCATGTCAAAAGGTTTACTTAAATAGATATCGGCACCAGAATCTATTCCTTCCAGTTTGTCTTTTACCATTGCTTTTGCGGACAGCATCAATAATGGAATGTGACTTGTTTTTATGTCTTTTTTTATGTTTTTACATAAGTCTAAACCATTCATAATAGGCATAATCACATCCGTCATAATGATATCCGGAGATTTTTCTAAAGCCATCTCTAGTCCTTTCTGACCATTTTCGGCAACAAGCACTTTATACTCATTTTTTAATTCATTTTTTAAGTAATTTCTCAATTCAGTATTATCCTCTACAATGAGAATGGTATGTACTTTTTCTGAAGCTTGTTCACTAGGTTTTTCTTTGTTTAGAATAGATAAAAGATGCGGGGTTATTTTTCCTTCTCTTTTGAATGTTTCTTTAACAATTTCATTTTCGGTAAAAAAATCATTCCCTAATGGAAAAGCAACTGTAAATGTTGATCCAATTCCCAATTCACTTTCGACTTCAATTTTTCCTTTTTGCAATTCAACAAATCCTCGAACCACTTCTAATCCTATTCCAGTACTGCCATAATAAGCTTTGCTTAAATTGTTTACTTGGTAAAAGCGGTCAAATATTTTTTTAATATCTTTTTTGTCTAATCCAGCACCAGTATCGGCTATTGCAATTTCAAAATAAGGAATTTCTTTTTCAATATTGGTCAACGGGAACTGCGCTGTTTTTTGTGATACATTTATTTGAACTTTTATAAATCCATCATCAGCAGTAACTTTAAAGGCATTTGATACAATATTAAAAATAATTTTTTCAACCATTTTGGGGTCTAACCAATCGTGCAATTCGGCTATGTTTGATTCAAAAACTACTGTAATTCTGCGGCTAGAGGCTTCTTCTTCAAAATAACTAATAATGTCTTTGGTAAAACTAACTACTTCTATTTTTTGCACTTGTACCACAACTTGATTGAACTGTAATTTATTGAAATCCATCAATTCATTAATCAATTTTGAAAGGCGATCCGAACTTTTGTGCATGATTTGTAGTTTATTTATAACATCATGTGATAATTCTGGACTTTTATTTTTAATAAGATCAGTCAGTGGATTTAGTATCAAAGTCAAAGGCGTTCTGAATTCATGGGAGATATTGGTAAAAAACTGAAGCTTTTTAGTATTTAATTTTTCTATTTGGATGGCTTTATCTCTTTCAAATTTAACGGCTTGTTTTTCTTTAAATCGATTTTGGAAATACTTATTGCTAGCATAAAAGGTTCCTGCTAGCAATAAAAGATAGAAAAAATAGGCAAAAGAGGTTCTCCACCAAGGCGGTAAAATTTCAATATAGAGTTGCAACGGTTTCTTATTCCAAATACCGCCTCGTGCTGCCGACTTGACTTTGAAAACATATTTTCCAGGAGCCAAATTAGTATAAGTTGCCGAACGTTTATTGCCTACATAATTCCAATTCTTCTCAAAACCTTCTAAATAATAGGCATATTCATTGGCACTTGGATAAGAATAATTGAGACCTATGTAGTCAATAGTAAATACAGATTGGTCGTATCGAAGTGTAATATGATCGGTTTCGGATATTACTTTAGTCAAAGGAGATTGCGACTCATTTGGATGAATTGACTCGTTGAATAATTTAAAATCATCCAAATAAAGCAATGGTTCCTTTATATCATTTGACGTTTTATTGGGATTAAAATAATTTATTCCTTCATAACTTCCAAAGTACAAATCGCCATTTCTATCATTCAAGACTGCATTGTTGTTAAAGTCGTTACTTAAAAGTCCATCATCAGTCGAGAAATTTACAGCTTTTTTATTTTTCAAGTCTAATTTTGTTATCCCTGTTTTTCCGCTAATCCAGATAGCACCATCACGGGATTCGGTTATAGCAACTACTAATTTTTCTTTGAATTCAGGAAAATCAGTGTACCAAGCTAATTTGTTGTTTTTCGCATCATAACTAAACAAACCAGATCCAGCTGTTCCTATCCAAATAATTTTGTTTTTGGATTCATAAAGAGATAGAATCGTATTTGTGCTTTTATTGGATTTTATGCTTTTGGACATGACATTTTTCATCGATACAACAGAAAAAGTTGCATTTGGATTCCTGTGTACTTGATACAAACCATCTATTGTAGCAACCCATATTACATTTCTAGAATCTACTAAAACCTTTCGAATGTTGGCAGTGTTTAAATTGTTAGTGACAAATGGTTGTGAATCACAATGATGGAATTCTTTTTTTTGAGGCTCATAATAATGCAATCCTCTCATATAGGAACCTATCCAAATTATACCTTTTGAATCCTCCGAAAAACTAAAAATTTGGTCCGATCTTAAACCAGTTGTGTTTTTTGAAGTGAAATTGACAAATGTTTTAGATCCTTTTTTCAAAAAATAAATACCGTCATTCCAACTTCCTAGCCAAATATTCTGTTTGCTGTCTATAAAAACGGTTAAGATATTATTGCTTGTAAGTCCCGAATAATTTTTGGTGTCTTTATTGTTAATGTGCTTAAAAACTTTAGTAGAAGAATCTAGAACATCGACTCCACCGCCCTCCATACTAATCCATAACTTGCCAGAATTGTCTTTTTCAATCCCGGTAACCGAGTTTGTTTGCAAAGAATTAGTATTGGTCGGAAGACTTTCGATTACATTGAATTTGGCATGTCGCTTATCAAAAACACCAACTCCTTTGTTGTAATACCCCAACCAAATGCGTTTGTCTTTGTCTAAAAATAAGGACCAGATAGAATTGGATTTTAAACTATGACTGTCCGATTTACTATTCAAATACCGATGAATTATAGTACCTTTATCATTGATTAAAAAGAGTCCGTCATTTTCGGTGCCACACATAAGAGTATGGGAATTGACGCCAATTATCGACAAGATTTTATTTTTGGAAATTTGGAATCTTTCGATCTGAGCAGTTTTTTGATTGCCCGAAATTTTGAGTAAACCGTTGGAAATTGTACCTACCCATAAATTTTCAGAAGTATCAAGATATAAAGTTTCTATAGGATCTGTTATTGATATTTTTTTTGTGTTCCAAGTCGATTTCTTTACCTTGTTGCTCTTAGAATCATATTCTATTACCCCTAAATCCGTGCCTAGATAGAGGATTCCTTTTTTGTTTTTTACAAAACAATTAATCTTACTGTCACTGTTTAAAGGTGAGTTTAATTGGATAGACTCCATTTTAAAAGTTTTCAAATTTAATTTGAATAGTCCATGAGCATAAGTCCCAACTAGAAGATTGCCTATGTTGTCCTGAATAATGCTTTTTACGGTTACTATATTTTTATATCCTTTCGTAAATGCATTTTTTAAGTCTATATTTTCAAATTTGTTTAGATTTCGATTGTACAAACACAGACCTTCATCTGTACCAACCCAAAGTCTATTGTATGAATCAATGTAAGTTGCATAAATTAAATTACTGTTTATAGCATTTTTGTTTTTCCAATCATATTCGTAGTTGGTGTAATTTATCCCGTCATATTTATACAATCCTGCACCATCGGTACCAAACCACATAAAGCCATAATGATCTTGTGATATACTCGAAACAGCTCTTTTTGAAATTCCTTCTTTTATAGTAAGAAACTGAAAATTATCGAAGCTGTTTTGAGAAAACAAACTCGCAGTGATAAAGAGGAAAAAGAGGAATAAAGTGCTGTTTTTGTTACTGAACATTGTGAAATAATTTGGGTTTAAATAGCGATGCAATTTATATCAAAAAAAATAGATAATACCAAAGAAAAATTTCGCCACTCTCGATTGCTATCGGGTGTGGCGAAAAATAGTTTAAACGATTCAATTGCTGTTTTTTTTACTAAAAAAAAACTAAACACCTAATTTGTGGAACAGGACTTATACCTCGAATAGGCTAAATGAATTATTTTGTAAAGTAGGTCTATTGCAATTCAAAGCTACCTTCCAGTCCTTTGTCTGAGCTTCCTCCGACCATAATTTTAAAAATTCCGGCTTCGACCAAATAGTTTCCATCATTATCAAAAAAGCCTAGTTCTTTATCTGTTAACATAAAGATTATGGTCTTGGTCTCTCCTTTCTTTAAATCAATTAATTCAAAACCTTTTAGTTCTTTTACGGGTCTTGCCAAGCTCGCTGACTCATCATGGATATAAAGTTGAACGACCTCTTTCCCGTCATAATTTCCGGAGTTTGTAACTTCCACAGAAACTTGTACAGGTTCTCCTTTTGCGAAAGCAGTTTTGTTTATTTTTAGATTTTTATAATCGAAAGTGGTGTAGCTCAATCCAAAACCAAAAGGGAATTGCGGTGTTTTCTCCACATCGGTATAATGCGACCAAAATACATTTTTATCAACATCTGTAGGTCTTCCGGTGTTGTAATTGTTGTAATAAATAGGGCATTGACCTACATTTCTCGGAAATGACATAGGCAGTTTTCCGCTTGGGTTGTAATCTCCATACAGCACTTGAGCCACTGCATTTCCGGTTTGGGTTCCTAGTTGCCAAGCCTCAACAATGGTAGGAATATGTGTTGCTGCCCAAGGAATTGACAAAGGTCTGCCATTATTTAAAACCAAAACAATGTTGGGATTTACTTTGTAAATTGCTTCTAGTAATTCTTGTTGGTTTCCAGGTAAATCCAGATTCGTTCTACTGCGCGCTTCTCCAGATTGAAATCCGTGTTCTCCTAAAACCATTACTATCACATCAGCATTAGCTGCTGCTTTCTTGGCTGCTTCAAATCCGCTTGTGTCGGTGGTGTTGAAAACTAATTCGTCCAAGAATGTCGTTTTTCCAACAGTCAAATCTGATCCTTTTTCGTACGTCAATTGATTGTCTTTGTATTGTTGCATTCCTTCTAAAACTGAAACGGCAGTATTATCATCTGAAGCAATTCTCCAACTTCCCAAAGGACTGTTTTTATCGTTAGCCAAAGCGCCAATCAAAGCAATTTTTTGCCCTGATTTTTTTAACGGAAGTAACCCTTTTTCGTTTTTCAACAGCACAATCGATTTTTTGGCCATGTTCAAAACACCATCATTATTGGCTTTGTTTCCTATAATTGCTTTTTCGCGTTTCTCGTCACAATATTTATAGGGATCGTCAAACAATCCCAATTCGAATTTCACACGCAGAATTCTACGAACGGCATCATCAACCAAAGATTCCTTTACTTCACCAGTCTTTACTAAATTCACCAACTCTTCTACATACAAATGCGACTCCATATCCATATCAGAACCCGCGTTTACTGCTTTTTTGGATGCTTCTGCACCATCTTTTGCAAATCCATGTGTGATCATCTCACGAACCGAAGCCCAGTCTGAAACCACAAAACCATCAAATTTCCATTTTCCTTTTAGAATGTCTCTTTGCAAAAAAGAATTTCCGGTTGCAGGAATACCATTTAAGATATTGAAAGAGTTCATAAACGTACGAACACCTGCATCTGCCGCAGCTTTGAACGGAGGTAAAACAGTGTTGTATAATTTAGAATTACTAATATCAACCGTATTATAATCACGACCGGACTCCACAAAACCATAGGCCGCAAAATGTTTAGCACAAGCCGCAATTGTGTTTACTTTAGCTAAATCAGCTCTCGAATCTCCTTGAAAACCAGTTATTCTTGCCGTAGCAATTTTACTTCCTAGATAAGGATCTTCACCTGCTCCTTCCATTACACGCCCCCAACGTGCATCATTAGAAATATCGACATTAGGTCCAAAAGTCCAGTTAATCCCCACAGCCGAAGCTTCTTCGGCAGCTATTTGAGCTGATTTTTTTATCGCTTCCATGTCCCAGCTTGCTGCTTCTGCCAGTGGAATCGGGCTTAATGTTTTGTACCCGTGAATTACATCAAACCCAATAATCAAGGGAATTCCCAAACGGGTTTCTTCGACCGCAATTTTCTGAACGGCTCTTACTTCTTTTACCCCACGAACCGTTAGCATCGAACCTACCCAACCGTCACGCAAATGTTTGTATTTTAATTCGGCATTTCCTCCTTTTGGCGCAGGACCTGTTACTTCCCAAAAACCATTGTATTGGTTCATTTGACCCACTTTTTCTTCCAAAGTCATTTGCTTCATTAGCAAATCGATGCGTTCTTCTGTTGGTTTTGTTTTGTTTAAATGAAGCTTTTTCTGCGCGTTAATAGTTCCAATAGTTAGTAAGGCATAAAGCCCAATGTTTATTACTCTTTTATGTATCATTATTCTTATTTATTTTTCTTTTGAGGTATAATTGTGGTGCCTGATGAATTACCTTTTTTAAGAGAATATTTGAAAATCCGCATCAATCTGCGTGAAAATAGCACGCAGATTTTTGCAGATTTTATCAAATTCGAGTATTTAAAAAAAATATTTTTTAAAGGAAAATTCTGTAATACTCCTATGAAACGGTTATGTTGTATACATTATTTAGATTGGTCTCTTATATACTGTAACATCATCTACCCACATCATAACATTTGTAAATAAATTTATTTTATTTGGATCTATAAAACTCGAGTCATTCGATCCTACATTCATATTTAAAATGATATTGTGTGGTCCGAAATTATTCAAATTAAGCTTTGATACGCTGCTATTAGTATATGTAGAAACAGTCACATTATCTAATTTTATAGTTACCGTAACCACATTGTTTTTTACACTCCAAAATGATTCGTATAAATGCCATCCGTTATTTGCGTTTACATCAAATGAAGGATACCCTCTTTCTGCTGCGTTTCCTAATTGGTTCGTACCAGAAGCTGTACCATAAAAAAGATTAGAAGTAAAACGAGATACATTTGGCGCAAAAGAATAAGCTTCCATGACGTCAATTTCTCCTTGAGTTGGCCAAGCATTTTCTTGAACACTCCAGAAAGCAGGCCAAGCGCCATAAGTATCTGTGAATGATTTATAATTAGCACCGTCCATAGCTATTAATTTAATATTAGCAGATAGCATGTATTCAGTATTGTTTTCTGGTTTGTACTGATAATTAGACTTAATTAGACCTGATTGATATTTAGTTGCACTCAATTTTGTAGTCTTAATTTCTAAACATCCTTTTCCGTCTCTTGTTTGTATGGTAGGTACGGAACTGTTATAATCACAATACTTAGAGTTATAATCCGTACGTTGCGCCTTTGTCCATTGTGAAAGTGTAGAACCAGCATTAAACGTATCTTCAAATTGCTTTACCCATGGAGCAGCGGCGACTTTACTGGTGTTGCTATTCATACTCGTACTTGCTACTTGGTTTTCTACTTCTGGAGTATTATCCGAGCAGGATACAAACCCTAATAAGCAGATTAATGATAATGAGAGCAGACTTAATTTTTTCATAATTTTTTTGTTAATGGTTAATTTTGGTTTATTTTAATAATTCAATCTGTTTTTATAAAACAAGGGTTGTGCTCTTATAGCTGTACTATTTCTAAAATTAATTTTCAGAAAATATTGGCTCCAAATAGTTAATGTATTATAAAACAGTAAATTATTTTTGATAAAAGTAGTCCTATATTAAAAAGCCAGTTAGCAGATTTGAAGCATTATATAAAACAGATGATGTATGTAGGTGTTAAATATTCAATTCTGAAAAATATAAAATTGAAAAAACACCAAGAGTTGATATGAAATAAAAACCAACTACTATTAAAACAAGAATTCGATATTTTTAAAACGATACGGCTTAAATAATTATTTTAAAAACAAACTATTAAATCATCGTGTCAAAAAAAATTAAGTGGAACTATTAGTTAGTCTAAAATTGATTTTCTTTCAGTCATTCAAAATAAATTACGATTCTATTCGTTAATGGAATAGCTGAAAGAATTGTACCTTTATAAAAAAGGTTCTGTTAATTACCTGAAAATTTACCCCCAATTTCAAACCTAAGTTATTTATGAAAAAACTAATCCTCATTGCATTATTATTAAGTTCCTTCGTCGGATGGAGCCAAGACCCTATTGCTTATGATTTTTTTGATCAAGCATTAAAAAAAGCAGCCTCTGGAAATATCAAAGGATCAATAGACGATTATACCAAGGCAATCAAAAGAGATCCCTTATTTGCAGAAGCATACTTAAACAGAGCACTCTCAAAACAAAAAATAGGCGATATAAAAGGAGCTTTAGTTGATGTTAACACAACTATCAGCATTGACCCAAAAAGAGGAGATGCTTATACTACTCGTGCTGATATTAATTACAAATCAAAGAATTACAAAGGTACTATTGAAGATTGCACCCAATCTATTATTTTAAACCCAAAAGATTACATCGCTTACAACCTTAGAGGACTATCCTACATTCATATTGAGGACAAAAAGAATGCGTGTGCTGATTTCTCCAAAGCCATTCAATACGGAAGCCAAAGTGCTGCAAAAAACAAAAAAATGTTTTGTAAGTAATCATTTCGAAGGGTATTAAAACAATAAAAAAAGCGTCCTGACACAGTATTAGGACGCTTTTATAATTTATGTAAACAACTATTTCATTAATTGTTGCAAAGGTTTGAGTTGTTCTAAATCAATATTTGATTTTTGAATGACCTGCATCATAGTCATGATATTTGTGGGATTCATGTCTTTACCCAAAACTCGTATGACTGCAAAACCTGTTTCTTTTTTATTAGCAAAAAAAACAAACTCTTCGATATGCTCATCTGAACCTACATAACTTACTGAAGCTCCTTCTTTTCCGGAACCAAATTTCATCAGCTGCTGGTATTTTTTATCTTTCAGAATCAGGCTTACTTTAGCACGCTCCACCTCAAATTGCGCTTTGTTTTTATCATTGAGTTTAAAGGCCAGAACATTCATCTTATCAAAAGATTGCAGTGCTATTTTTTGTTCCGATGACAATTTCGTCTGATCTACATTCAGTATACCCGGAGAAATATCTAATGCTAAAAAATTCTTGTTTTCAGTATTTTCTACAAAGTATTTCTGCAATGTAGGTTCTTGATTGCAACTGAACAGAAACAAGCTAAAGAATAGCGCAATACCATAAATAGGTTTCATTTTACTTTCTACCTTTAGTTGCTTTCTTCAAATCATCCCCACCAGGAATTCGCATTTTGTCCGTAAGTACCGAAATTTCACTTAAATCAAAATCTCCTGTCAATGACATTAAAACTGTGTCATCATTTTTAGCCCCTTCGATAAACATTAACAACTCTCTTATTTGAGAATCTTTCGCACCTGATTTTACTAGAATTTTTATATTCTTTCCGCTATCATTTACACGCATTAACTCTTCCAGACCTGCTGATTTTATATATCTTTCAGCCGCAACTTTCATCTCGCCTTCCACTCTGGTACTTTTAGTTGTAAAAACTTTTAGATTATCTAATTTTTTTATCAAATTAAGGTATTGTTGTGTCTCCTTGTCCGAAGTATCGACTTTTACCTTACTCATTAAATCAAACATTTTTTTGTTGACAATGATTGAGGTTACATCATCTTGTCCGTCGAATTTATCGAAGGCCGCTTGCGCGAAAAATGGACTCGAAACTAATACTGCTACTACTGTTATTATAAATTTTTTCATTTTTATTTATTTATTATTGTTTAAAAATTAATTCTTTTGACTCTTGGTATTCTCTAATATAATATACACTTTCTATGCCAACATTTACATGATTCGATAATAATGCCAATGCTTTTTGAGTTTCTCTAAGAGCAACTTCAGGATCATCATATGTTCCTAAATCCTGTTTCTCATTTGCATTATCATAATTATAAAACATATACGTCCCAATTCCCAGCAAAACAACTACTGAAGCCGCAATAGATAACCATGCTACAAAACGTTTATTAGCTTGTCGTGGAATTTCTTGCTTTAACATTTGCTCTTTTGGGAGAGAGAAATAACCAAACATAGGTTTGTATTGTTCTAGATGCTGCGCAACATCCGGCGAAGAAAAATAATTACGTAATTCATTTTCTTCGGCAATACTGGTTTCTCCCTGAAAGTATTTTTCAAAAAGTATTTCTATTTTATTTAATTCCATAGCTGTGCGTTTTTGTCATGCTTTCTCTTATCGTTTTCCTTGCTCTTGAAAGCGCTACGCGAATAGCAGTTTCATTCATGTTTACTATTTCCGCAATTGCTGCAAACTCATATTGTTCAATGTCCCGCATTTGTATTAATAATCGTTGTTGTTCCGGCAATTGGTTTATTATTTTTTCAACCCAATTTAGACTATCAATATCTTCTACTTTTTTATCCAAACTTGGTTGACCATCCGTAAAATTAGTATGGACTAATTTAATATTTCCCGCTCTTTTTGATTTCAATTGATCCAAACAATAATTTTTTGTCATTGTCATCGCAAAAGCTTCTATACTATTAAAGCCATCTAAACTTTTATTTTTATTCCATAATTTAACCCAAACTTCCTGAGTGGCATCTTCAGCTTCCTCAGTGCTTATGAGCAATCGCTTTGCCAGTCGAAAGACTTTGTCCTTGAATGGTGAGATTAGCTGCACAAACTCATTTTGGTTCATAAAGAGTATTTAATAAAGTGGTTATAGAATCAAGACGATTCATATTTCTTTTTGTTACAAAAAAACATAAAATAAAAACTAAAGTTACTATTTTTACGTTTATAAAAGATATCGCTCCCAAAACATGAAAAAAACATTCCAACTTACGCTTTTATTATTCTTAGCCGTTTTTACTTTTCAATCTTGTCAAGATAACGACGATGTTGCCGCACCAGTAAACTTAGATATTCAGGATTTTATATGGAAAGGCTTAAACCAATACTATTTATGGCAAGCTGACGTACCCAATTTAGGGGATGACCGATTTTCAACCCAAGCAGAATTAAATACTTTTTTGAAAGGGTATCCTGTTCCTGAAGATTTATTCAATGCCTTAAGAGTAGACAAAACTATTGATCGATTCAGCTGGATTGTAAGCGATTATTTAGAACTGGAAGGAGCGCTTCAAGGAACAACTAAAAATGACGGTGTTGATTTTGGTTTAAGTTATAAGCCAGGAAGTACTACCGAGATATTTGGCTATGTACGTTATATTATTGCAAATTCTGATGCATCAACTAAAGCAATCAAGCGTGGTGATTTGTTTACTGCCGTAAATGGAACTCAACTTACCATCAGTAACTATCAATCGCTATTAGCCGCTGATAGTTACACATTAAATATGGCGGACTACAATGGAACTACAATTGTTGCCAATGGAAAATCAGTGTCATTGACAAAAACCGTTTTATCGGAAAATCCAATTTTAATCAATAAGGTAATAACCTCTGGCTCTCATAAAATAGGATATTTAATGTACAACGGCTTTTATGCTAATTATGACACGCAATTAAATGATGCTTTTGCTACTCTAAAATCTCAAGGAATTACTGACTTGGTTTTAGATTTACGCTACAATGGTGGTGGCTCTGTTCAAACAGCTACACGATTAGCGAGTATGATTACGGGACAATTCACAGGACAAGTCTTTGCTAAACAACAATGGAATGCTAAAATTAATGCTTATTTCGAAGCTGAAAATCCAACAGCTTTAATCAATAGTTTTACGGACAAAATTGGAACTACAGCTATTAACAGTTTAAATATGACCAAAATTTATATTCTAACAACCAAAAGTACTGCATCAGCAAGTGAATTGGTGATAAACGGATTAAAACCTCACATTACTGTTGTACAAATTGGGGATATCACAACCGGGAAAAATGTTGGATCAGTTACACTATATGATTCGCCTACTTTTGGCACAGAAAACAGAAACCCAAACCACAGGTATGCAATGCAGCCTATTGTGCTAAAAATTGTAAATTCAGATGGTTTTGGTGATTACTATAATGGTTTAACACCTACTTACGCACTGAAAGAAACCTTGAGCACTTTCGGAGTTCTTGGCGACACTGCAGAACCTTTATTGAGCACTGCTATTGGTAAAATTACTGGAACTGCCAGAATGATGAAACAAAGTCCGGAAAAAGATTTTAATTATTTTAAAGATTCAAAATCTATAGATGGGTTACAAAACCAAATGTATCTTGAAAAAGCACCCGAAGGGCTTTTGAAAGCTTTAAAATAAATTTAAAACGTCTCCATAATAAAAATACTTTTTTTAAGTTTACATTTAACACTTAACATCCTAAAAAAGAACTAAATGGAAAATTTAAAAAAAGTATTTTTAATACTAATTATAATTGTTTCTTTTTCATTTATAAGCTCAAAAACATTAGAGCCAAAAAAAATAAATATAGTTATTGATGCCAGTCACGGCGGGAATGATTTTGGAGTCATCTCTAATTCCATTACCGAAAAACAAATTGTAGAACAAGTCACTAACAAAATTAAGTCTTTGAATAGCAATGTTGTGATTCATCTTACAAGATCAGATGACACCTTTTTATCCTATGAAGAAAGAACTGATTTTATCAACAAAATCAAACCTGATTTAGTTTTATCGCTACATGTAAATTCAAGCTTAAATAATAAAACATCTGGCTTAGAATTTTATGTCGCTAAAGAAACTGAGTTTTTTGAAAAATCAAATGAAATTGCCGGAAGACTGCAAGACAAATTTTCAAAGGATACAAATTTGAAAATATCTGGTATAAAAAACGGTCCTTTTTACATTCTAAAAAGATCAGATGTACCTGCAGTAATTGTCGAACTTGGTTATTTGACCAATGAAAATGACAAAAAATACTTGATTGATGATAAGGAGCAAAACAAAATTGCTAAATCCATTTCAGAATTTATTTCGGAAATGAAATAATAAAAACAAAAAACCCGTTCCAAATTAAGGAACGGGTTTTAAGTACTAAAACTAAAATATTTATTTTTTTAGAATAAGAAATTCAAACCTAATTTAAAGTTTCTTCCTCTAGTGCTATATCCTCTGCTTTCAACAAAATCCTTATCCAGAATATTATCAACAGCACTAAAAACGTTTAATCTGTTTTTGATTAATTCGTAACGAACATTAGCATTTACTAATTGGTAATCTTTTAAAACTTCTGATTTCAATACAGGATCATATGTTGGAGCTGGATAGATTGTATATTCTAAATATCTATCAGACACAAATTGGTACGCAACATTAAAAGCAAGACGCGTTGTTGCTTGCACATCAAGAGCAGCATTTACTTTGTGTTTTGGGTTTAGAATACGAGATTGTCTTTCTAATTCGGTATACGTATAATTGGCATTGAATTTTACTTTATCATTAAAAGCATAAGAAATCATTGTTTCAAGACCTTTAGCTTTGTTTTTACCATTAACATTGAAGTATTTATAAGTCATCAAATCAAAACCTATAGCATCTTGCTCTTCTCTTTGAAAAACAACTGCATTTAAAACTACTTTCTTATTTACTAAACTTGCTTCAAAACCAGCTTCGGCAGTCGCATCTTTCTCTGGAGACAAATTCAAATCACCATACGGAGAGTACAATTGGTACAAACTTGGAGTGACAAATGCAGTACTATAAGAAGCCAATACTTTTAATGATTCTGAAAAGCTGTACGATGGATTAACATTATAAACTAAATTATTCCCGTATTTACTATGAATATTATAACGTGCTCCTGCATTTAAGTTCAATCCAAAGTCTGAATTATAAACAGCAGCTACATAAGGATCAATCATATTAAATTTAGCCACTTCATTTGTAATTGCGTCATACTGGCTCATGTTTGACATTTCGTGAAACTGAAATTGTGTTCCTGTAACGACAAATAATTGAGATGAAATTTCATATTTATTAAAGGCATCAACATTGACACTTCTTGACTTAGCCTGAAATAAAGAGCCATAACTAAAGATATCCCGGTTGATTACGTTTGCACTTGTATTAATTACCAATTCTCCTTTATTGTATTTATATTTTGGAGTAAAACCAACTCTAAATTGTTCCGAAAGACTGAAATTTTTAAGGTCATCTGCAAATGAACCTGCATCAAAATCGTTTTTCATTCGATCATAATTAGCAAAGAAATCAAACGATAATTTTTTAGTTGGCGTAAAGCCAATTTTCACTAAAGAATTTACTCTTGAAAAAGCATCATTTTCAAATTTAGTATTTAAATTTAATGGTTTTGCTTCAGAAATCCCTGTAGTTTCAGTACTATTCAAAGAAGCAAAATAATTTACTTTTTCAAAACCACCGTTTACAGCAAAACCCTGATTGTAATCTTGCACACTATAATTTGCTTTTTTAGCAACTGTTTGTGTACCAATATTCATATATGCATTTCCTGCAATAGCCTTTTTACCTGCTTTTTTTAGTGTAATATTAATAACACCTGTCGCTGCTCCAGAACCGTATAAAGTACTTGAAGCGCCTTTCATAATCTCAATACTTTCAATTTGCTCCACTGGAAGCAATCTCAAATCATACGATAAACTAATTCCAGAAGCATCTGTTACCGGAACACCATCAATCAAAATTAAAACCTGATGATTTCTTCCTCCACGAATGTAAAGTCCCAAATCCTTACCATTACGACTCTGATTTCCATTGATTTCAACACCTGCCACTGTACTTAAAATTGAAGCTACTGATTGGCCTGATTTTTTCTTCAAATCCTCAGCAGTAATTTTGACGATAACTTTTCCTGATTTTTCTTTTGATAATGCAAATTTCGAATCGGAAACGACAACCTCATCAAGTTGTTTTGGCTCTTGGTTTTGTGCATACGTGTTCATTGCAAATAACAATGCAATCGCACTAAAGCGAATGAATTTTTTGTTCATTTTAAAAATGTAAAATTTAATAAATTGGGGAGAAAAGCATAGAATGACCCATACCCAAACCTTTTTTCCCGAAAGTTTGATACTCGATGTAATAGGCAGGTCTCCTGGCTTGCGTCTTGTTGTTTACCTTCTCATTCGCCGCGGCGAACAATGGTTTTGTAGATAACAACAAGCTTGATAGCTTACAGTTGCGGGTACAGCTCAGGATTCTTGATTTAAGTTAGGATTCATGATTTAGGATTTAAACCTAAAATCTGAAATCTAAAACTTGAAATCTTTCACCTGATTCCCTTTTAATGTGGTTTGAAAAAACAAACCTCAACCTCAATACGGCGGCAAAGATAAAATTATATTAGGTTAATAACCTAAATAATTGCGGATTTTATAATTCAATTTTAATTACAGCTCCAAAATCTACTTTATTCTGAAAAGCGTCTTTAAGAGGCAAATCCGAAATTTTACATAAAAAACTTCGTATCACTCCTGCATGCGCCACAATAATTACTCGCTTTGAATTGTTTGTTTGAAGTTCATTATGCATAAAATCAACTACTCGACCGTGTAAATCTGTAAACGACTCTCCATTGGGCACGCGAACATTTACAAAATCAGTCATCCAGGGATTTAGTTCTTCGGGTTGAATTACATCCCAATTTTTCATTTCCCAATCACCAAAATTCATTTCCATTAAACGAGAATCTTCATTAATAGAAGCAATTTCTGAATTGTCTTTGATGTAATTTGCCAAAAGAACACAGCGAAGTAGAGGACTGGAATATAGCTTTGCATCTTGAGGCAATTGATTTAAAACAGACTGAAAAACAGCATCATAAGGCTCCATTATTTTCACATCGGATTGTCCATAACAAATTCCTTTTTTGCAAACCGTTTCCGTGTGGCGTACTAAATAAACTTCCATAATGCAATAACTGATATATAAAAAACCACTTCACAAACTTGTTGAGTTGCCCCCAAACAATCCCCAGTATACCCGTCAATCCATTTCTGAAAATAACATGCTAAAAAAAATCGGGTCAGAAAAACTGGGATTAAAATCAACAGCATTTGCCACTGAAAATAGGACAAAATAACTAATGGAAGTAATCCAAACAAGAAAGCTCCTACCACTTCTCTCCAAGAATAACTTTGCGCGATAGGTTTGCTTTTACTTGAAGCATCTTCTCGTGAATATTCATGGGTAAAAACAATTGAAATTGCCGCTAATCGACTGATGGAATGCGCCGAAACAAGGAGTAAAAAACTAACAATATATACATTTAGCCCCGTATTTTCCGCATTTCTAAAAAGCATATTTGTGGACATCAACTTCACTAATAAGAGTAAAACAACACCTATTGCTCCATAGGCACCAATAGCACTGTCTTTCATAATCATCAGTATTTTTTCTTTGGTCCAACCGCCACCAAAACCATCGCAAACATCAGCAAAACCATCTTCATGAAAAGCTCCCGTAACTAAAACCGAAGCAATCATCGAAAACAGGACCGCAATTTCAGGAGCAACTAAATAATTAAAAACACAATATACCCCAAAAGCCACGCTACCCACAATCCAACCAATTAATGGAAAATAACGGGACGCTTTATTTAAATAATCTGGATTATGATCGATAGTTGCAGGACACGGAATCCTAGTATAAAACATTAATGCGGTAAAAAATATATGGAGTTCTTTTTTCATATTTTATATTGTTTTGGCTGAAGCCAATTGATCTATTCATTAATAACCTACAATTAAAGTTCTCGGCTATTCACTCCTGCTGATTCAAAACTAGCCATATCATTCAAGAATGCTACAGCCGATTCAATTATAGGAAAAGCAATGGCACAACCGGTGCCTTCACCCAATCGTAAATCGAGTTGCAACAAGGAACGAACTCCAAGGTAATCTAATATTTTTTGATGCCCTTGCTCAGCAGAAGAATGGCAGAAAATAGCATTTTTAATAATAGATGGATTCTTTTTAAAGGCAATTAAAAAAGCAACACTACAAATAAAACCATCAACTAGAATCAACATATTAGCTTCTTTTGCCTGAAGCATTCCTCCTACCATTTGCATGATTTCAAAACCCCCAAAATAGGCTAATTTGCTCTCTAAATCATCTGAACCATCGTAATTATCAATGCATTTTTTAAGGATATTAATTTTTTGTATCAGCTTTTCATCATTTACTCCAGTGCCTTTTCCCACGCAATCTTCAATTGGCAATTCTAAAATAATACTCATCAAAACTGAAGCTGTAGCTGTGTTGCCAATACCCATTTCGCCAAAACCAACGCAATTACTACCCATCTTTGCAATAGTGGCAACAATTTCGCTTCCCTTTATAAAACACAATTCAACTTCTGTTTTACTCATTGCCGCTCCATGCAAAAAAGAATGTGTTCCCTTCCCAATTTTAGCCGAAATCAAATCCGTATTCATAGGAAAATCATAATTCACCCCAGCATCTACAATAGCTAATTGAATCTTATTTTGTTTACAAAATACGTTGATTGCTGCGCCACCTATCAAAAAATTATTTACCATTTGTCTGGTTACATCTTGCGGATAAGCACTTACGCCATGATTTGCAATTCCGTGATCTGCGGCAAAAACAACTATATTCGGTTTTATAATTTTAGGTTCTAAAGTTTGAAACACCATCCCAATTTGTTTGGCGAGTACTTCTAAAACTCCTAATGAACCTGTTGGCTTGGTTTTTTGGTCGATTTTATATTGTAACGCATTTGCAAAAGCAACAGAATCTATATCATTTTTAGTACCAAAAAATACTTTCTCTACCTTACTTTCATGCAAAACAGTGATTTCCTCAACTAATGGAATTTCTTGTTTTTGTTTCCAATTCAGTTGTTGCAACATGGGTTGATTATCATAATTGGTAGCCGGTTTTCCCACACAAAAATACCCCAATGGCTCCATGTTTTCGGGTAAACCTAATAATTGCTTGAACTGGTAGTAATTTAATATGGAAACCCATCCCATGGAATACCCTTGCTCCGTTAATGACAGCCAAATATTTTGCGCCGCACAAACGGAACTAAACTTTACCGCTTCATTACTCCCAACGGTTCCAATCGTAAAATTATTCAAAACGGAACGATCATAACAAATCACTAATCCCAATGGTGCTTCTTCTATTGCTTCTAGCTTAAGGGCTTTATATTCTAGTTTTTGTTGTTCGTTATCCGTTAGAGCAATTGCTTTTTCATCATAATCTAAAAATAAACCTTTAATGGCTTTCTTCATTTCAGCCGATCTGATCAGATAATATTTTGTAGCATCAGTCAAACCCACAGAAGGAGCCCAATGTCCCGCTTGGAGTGCTTTTTCAAGAACAGCATCCGGTACTTCGTCATTTGTGAAATGGCGTGTGTCACGACGGGATTTTAAAATTTCATCTAAATAAGTCATCTTAAAATGATTTTTGCTTTTATATTTATTCCCAAACGATGAAACAATAATTTTCATAGGTAATTCTAGTGAATTCAGGCAATTCAATCGCTCCAGAAAATAACGGACAGTTAATTACCAAAGTATGAAACTCCCCATTTTCGCCACAAGGATCTATTCCTTTTTCATGTAATTCTTGTGCTAATTCTTTGGTCAAAATTTTCCCCAGATAACGTTCTCCCATCATGGTATTACAAGAAACAATCATTGTTACAATGCCTTTTTCAAGCATTTGGTTTACCAAAACAATTCGGTCTTGTTGCCACAAAGGCAAAATTGCTTTTAACGAAGCTGCGGCACATACTTTGTCTTCCCAATCTTTATGCGGTTGCAAATCAATATCCCCAAAAACAGCTGCTTCCAAATCATATTTGGCTTTTAGCATTTTCAAAACAGCAATAAACTTGGCTTCATAATCACCCCACGTTGCGGGAATTGCTTCCATAGGTAATCCCATTTTTTGGGCTTGCTGATTCAAAATAGACAAAGGCAATCCGTGAGAACGGGACACTTTGCCGTTTTCATTCATCATATTGAGCAATACTTTTGGAATAAGTCCTTGCTGGGTTGCTTGCATCATTGCATAACAACTGTCTTTTCCGCCACTCCAAGAAGTCACAAAATTCATTTCTTTTCTTTTATTGTTACAGGAATTCCAGAAACCATAAACACAACGGTATCGGCATTTTTAGCGATATATTGATTCATCCAACCTTGAAGTTCGGTGAACTTTCTACCAATATGAGTTTCGGCATGCATCCCCATCCCTATTTCATTGGTTACAATAATAATTGTCGCATTTTCTTGATTTGCAATAGCATCAAATTCGGCTTTAGCTTGTTCTAAGCACAAGGGAACATCGTTTTTAGTATCCACGAAAAAGTTCGTTAACCAAAGTGTAACACAATCGACAATAGCTACTTTTCCTGAAAAATCAATTTCGCTCAAGTGCTTTTCTTTTTCAATATTAATCCATCGTTCGTCACGATCTTTTTGATGACGATCGATTCTTTTTTGGAAATCATCATCCCATTTTCTGGCTGTAGCCACATACATCGGTTTATCCGATAGTTCTTTTGCTAAATTTTCGGCATAACTGCTTTTACCGGAGCGTTCACCGCCTGTTATTAGGTATATCATTGTAATTGTAGATTGTTATTTATTTATACGGACAATGTCGACATCCATTGGTACAACAATACCCTCTTTTTAGATGAAACCAAGCTTTAAAAACATAATTCCCATTTTCTAAATAATAGTCGATTCCTTCCACGAGATTAGCCGTTGTGGGTAAATCTTTAGCTTTATTATCCGTTGCTGATTCGGGAGTTACAGACTCCACATACTCTTCTATTTTAATGGAACAAGCAGTTGTAAAGCAACTTGGGCAAAGACAATCGACTACCTCTGATGGTGTGAAAATTGGCGGAAAATCATTGCACCAGCATTTACTTCCTTCTGGCGTATCTCCACAATTGAAAGGAGTTCCACAGGTAGAACAGTTTTTTATTCGAATAGTGTTTGGAAAATTATCAGTCATTATTATTTCACTTTTTCATTAAAATGAAAAGACAAATATTTGTGCTTTAATTTACTTGGAACTTCAAAAAGGTCAGGATGAAATAGTGCTGCCAACAATTCTATTCCGTCTACAACAGTCGTACTGGGTTGTGTAAACAAATCAGCATCAGCAAGAAAAACAGCGTTATTTTGAACTGCTTTTAAAGTCTCCCAACCTTCTAATTTTGTCAATGCTTCAATTTCTTGCCCCGAACGGCTTACATCAAAACCACAAGGTGCCACCACCAAAACCTCTGGATTGTAAAGCAAAATACGTTCCCAATCCGTAACAATCGAATAGCCAGACGGATTCGAAAGCATATCAACGCCTCCAGCTTGCGAAATTTGATACGGTATCCAATGTCCACAATTATAAATCGGATCCAGCCACTCCATAACCATAACTCGTTTTAATGGTGCGTTATTTTTGCGAAGCCTATCCAAAATAAAATCGGTTCGTTTTTTAAGTTTTACAAGTAATTCATATGCGCGTTCTTCTTTATCGAAAGCCTTTGCAATAGTTATTGCATTTTGATAAATATCTTCTAAATTCCTAGGAATAAGTGGAATCAATTCAGGCTCTTTCGATAATTTATAAATGGAACGAGCCACATGACTGGTATCTATTTGACATACATCACAAACATCTTGGGTAAAAATAATATCTGGAGCAATCGATTCTAGTAAAGTATCGTCTATGTAGTATAAACTTTTTCCTTGTGCCTTGGATTGTGATACAATTTGGTCTATTTCCTTGCTCGTGTGATTGGTACCTTCAAGATAGGAACGAACTACTTTTGGTTTATCCGAGTGGCATTCAAAAGTAACACCAACCAATTGATTTTCTAATCCCATTTCGTAAATCATAGAAGTGGCAGCAGGCAGAAAAGAACAAATTTTCATCATTGTAGTTATCAATTTAGAGTTTTTTTTGCTTGCTTTTTTTAAATAAAAACAGAAAAAAAACGAAGTACAAATATAAAGGTATGCAGCTAACTATTAGTATAAATCTTATTTTATGTTTTACACTTTCTACCTCATTTTAAAAATTTGATTCTGATTATAAAAAAATTATAATTTACCTTTGTCTTCAAATTTGCAAAAAATTATGAAAGGAAATACGCTGAAATTAACTTATTTTATATTGTTTTTAATGCTAATTGGATGCAAAAAAAACGAGCAAACTACAATCAAAACAGTAGTTACAACTGGGAATTCCATAACGTATTCAAAAAGCCTTGCTATATTTAAACACGAAGGATATACAGTAGTAAAAGTTTCAAACCCTTGGCCTGAAGCAAATAAGGACTTCACTTATATATTAAAAGAAAAAAACGGCAACATTCCTGATAGCCTTCAAAAATACACAACAATTCCAATTCCTTTGGAATCTATTGTCGTTACCTCAACTACTAATATTCCTTTTTTGGAAATGCTTGGAGTTGAAAAATCACTGGTAGGTTTTCCTCACACCGATTATGTTTCTTCTGAAAAAACCAGAAAACTAATTGATGCTGGTGCTGTTAAAAACATAGGACAAAACGAAAAATTAAACATGGAGCAACTCATTGATTTGGCGCCTAATTTAATTGTAACTTTTGGAGTTGACAACAACAACCCAATGGTTGATAATTTACAAAAAAGCGGTCTTAAAGTACTCATTCAAGCAGACTGGATGGAGCAAACTCCACTAGGAAAAGCAGAATGGATTAAGCTTTACGGTGCTTTATTTGGAAAAGAAAAAGAAGCCAAAACTCTTTTTGATGAAATCGTTAAAAATTACAATGACGCAATACAATTGGTTGCAACCAAAAAACCAACAGCTACTGTTCTTTATGGATCTATGTATCAAGATCAATGGTATGTAGCAAGAGGAAATAGCTGGGTAGCCCAATTTATGAAAGATGCCAAAGCGAATTATTTGTGGGCAAATGTAGCAGGAACAGGAAGTCTTAGTTTGCCTTTTGAAAAAATATTAGAGAAAGCAAAAACGGCAAAATATTGGATTGCAACAGGTTCTTTTAAAAGCATTACTGAATTCGAAAACAGTAATCCGCATTACAGTCAGTTTGATGCTTTAAAATCTAAAAATGTGTATACTTTTGAAAGTAAATTAGGCACAACAGGAGGAACCATTTATTATGAATTAGCACCAAGCAGACCTGATTTGGTCTTGAAAGATTACATTAAAATCTTTCACCCTGAATTGCTTCCAAATTATACTTTTACTTTTGCACAAAAACTAAATTAAATTGGCGAATCAAAAACGAAATACGATTCTATTTTCCTTGCTTACTTTAGGGCTTGTTCTTTTGTTTTTTGTAAACATTAGTTTTGGTTCCATAACGATTCCTTTTAAAGAAGTCTATACTAGTTTAACCGGTGGTCAAGCCAGTAAATCTACTTGGGAATATATCATCATCAATTATCGTTTACCCAAAGCCATTACGGCTATTCTTGTTGGCATGGGTTTATCCATAAGTGGTTTACTGATGCAAACTTTATTTCGAAATCCATTGGCAGGACCTTATGTTTTAGGACTGAGTTCCGGTGCCAGTTTAGGTGTCGCTTTTGTAATATTAGGTGCGAGCTTACTTCCTACTTTTTTAAGTACTCTTTTGCTATCCTCGTATGGAGTGGTTTTAGCATCAACTATAGGAAGTTCTGTTGTATTACTAGCCGTTTTAATGGTTTCCCAAAGGCTACGCGATACAATGGCCATCTTAATTGTGGGATTGATGTTTGGTAGTTTTACCAGCGCAATAGTAGGCGTTCTTACCTATTTTAGTTCAGCAGAACAATTGCAAAAATTCACGTTTTGGTCCATGGGAAATTTAGGCAACTTGTCTTGGTCATCCATCTTAATTCTAACAATTTGTGTGGCAATTGGCTTATTATTAAGTCTATTTAGCATAAAGCCACTAAATGCTCTGCTACTGGGTGAAAATTACGCCCGCAGTTTAGGTTTGAATTTCAAAAAAACACGATTGATTATTATTTTTGCAACAAGTATTTTAGCAGGAAGCATTACCGCTTATGCAGGTCCAATTGCATTTATAGGACTGGCGGTTCCACATATAGCAAAATTAGTATTTCAAACCAGTAATCATTCGGTTTTGTATTGGAGTACGTTACTTTTAGGAGCTTCGATTATGCTTATTTGTGATGTAATTTCAGAATTGCCCGGATTGGAGATTACTTTGCCAATCAATGCTGTGACTTCGATAATTGGTGCTCCTGTAGTAATCTGGTTATTGGTTAGAAAACGAAAAATGATTGCCTAATGGAAAATAAAATCATCTTACAAGCGTCTCAAATTAGCATCGGTTATTCTCATAAAAAAGAGAAAACCGTAGTGGCTTCTAATATTTCTATTTCCTTAAAAAAAGGAAAGCTGATTGCTTTAATTGGTGCAAATGGCATTGGAAAATCAACCCTTTTAAAAACAATAACAGGAATCCAGAAACCGCTGTTTGGTGCTGTTTTCTTGAATGAAAAGAAAATTACTGATTACGAACCTTTGGACTTAGCCCAAAACCTAAGTATTGTTTTAACCGAAAAATTACCACCCAGTAATTTAACTGTTTTTGAACTCATTGCTTTAGGAAGACAGCCCTACACCAATTGGATGGGAACTTTATCTGACATTGATATTGTTAAAGTTAATGAAGCTATTACATTGACACAAATCAGTCATTTAGCCACAAAAAAACATTATGAGATTAGTGACGGGCAATTACAAAAAGTATTAATTGCACGAGCTTTGGCACAAGATACTCCGTTAATAATTTTAGATGAACCCACTACCCATTTGGATTTATTGCACAAGGTGGCTTTATTCAAACTTTTGAAAAGGCTTACTCATGAAACTGGAAAATGCATTTTATTTTCGACCCATGATATTGATATGGCAATACAATTGAGTGACGAAATGATTATTATGACTCCTGAAACAGTACTTCAAGACGAACCTTGTAATTTTATAGCAAAAGGAAGTTTCAATACCTTATTCAAAGATGAACATATTGTTTTTGACGCTGAAAAAGGAAAATTCATGATTGTTTAGTTCCAACATTTTACTATTCAGTGCAAAATTTGCTAACCATTTCCTTTCAATAAATTTATACTCACTGTTGCAATAGCAGCATCTGGAAATCTCCTGAAGAAATTAGTGTCTGGATACAATCCTGCTTCAGCAGCAATTTTGTGCAAAACAGGAATTTCGACTATATATTGGTCCGAAAAACCATGCGTAGCATCATAAGCCGTAGCGGCAGTTTTTCCTAAATTAGCAGCAGTCAAATTTGGAGCAATCGTATGCAATTCAATCATCAACAATCCAAATTTCCGAACATAAGGCGACCATTTATTCAAATGTTCCAATAGATTATCTTCGACTAAACTATTACTGATTCGCTCTCCTCTATGTGCAAATGCGCCAGTTGAATGACTTACTCTATCTTTAGTTATCTGTTTTGGCATTTCCCAAATTCGGTTATGATCCAAGAAGGTTCTCACATTCAGTAAATCTTTCAAATCAATATTGTAATTTTCCAATAAGTCATTGGCTAACAAATCGGGTTGACCAATATCTCCCCAAATTACTTTGGCCCAAATATCAGCTTTGATTAAATTGGCTCGGGTTACTTTCAACGCTGCTTGATTATAATCGGCGCCAACAAGGAATAAAGGATAATCATCCAGCATTTTTCCTCGAAGGGTTTGCCTCTCGATTACAGTATAAATATGCTCTATAAATGCTCCATTGCCACAACCCATATCCAAAATTCCTTTGGGCTGATCTTCTATTGGTAAATTGAACAATTTGATGATAATTTCATCTACAATTTTAAAATAAGTGTCGTGTGCACCTCCGCTTCCCCAAACATTCATTTCTCGATCCACATGAATTTCATCTTCTCCCTCGGTCACCGTTCGAAGTATATTTGGGTTACCAAAAAGCAAATCCTCTATTTTACTGAAAGTAGGTAAATAGGAAACCGTCACTCCATAAGCAGAAGCCCTTTTGGCAAAAAACAATCCCTTTTCCGTAAACTGATAATTGCCTTTCTTTTGTGTAAACCAACCTAAATCAACAAAGAAATCCAGTATAATTTTGAAATTTTCGGGAGATTTATGAAATTCTTCGGGGCGGAAGGAAATCTCCATAAAATATTTATGGAACATGCCGCTCATACCAAGTCTTACTAATATTGGCCCGACCAAACAACCTTCAATATGCGTTAGAATCTGATGCTGAATTTCATTGGTCAGCGTATCATTCGAAAATAAAATTCCATAATTAGTTGCATACAAATCGAAAATTAGACCCAATCGAACAAATGGAATATCATCTAATAATCGTGTGCGAAATTGCATCGAGAAATGCAGTAAATCAAGCACATCTTCATACAGATAGAACATTGGAAAAGCAATCGCACTTTTATCGTTTATGCTAAATTTAATTTGGTCTGTGGTGGTATTGATATGATAATCCAGGAATCCTTGCGAACACAAAACACGCAAACCTACATTGAGATAGCCTTCATTGGCTTTAAAGTGCTCCGAAAGTTCCGAAAGCGTCACTTCTTTTTTGTCAAGAATATAGGAAAGCACCCCTTTTTCATGCAAAACATACGCTACAGGTGCAGTAACCAAACCATCCAAATGTTTGAAAATGGTGCTTCTAAGAGTAATTTTATCAATCATAAAAAGTACGTTTTAAAGAAGAAAAAACACAATTCAATCCAGAATAACCTACTCAAATATATGAAAATATCATCTAAAAAAAAACCTATTATGATTCTATTTCTCGGAACAGACGTTGCAATTTCCTCGTACAGACGTTGCAATGCAACGTCTCTACAAACCGATTTGCCTCTTTGCTTCGCCAATGACAAACGCTACAGAATTTGCAATATTAAAACTTCTAATTAGTGGTGACATAGGAATTGTCAGATGATTGGGAAATTCGTTTAAAACAGCTTCACTCAAACCTTTACTTTCTTTCCCAAAAACCAACCAATCTCCATCCTGAAAATCATTCTCTAAATACGATTTCTCAGCGTGGGAACTCATCAGGAAAACTCGGGACAAATCCGGAATCTGTGCTTTCCATTCTGCTACATTTTCATATTCGGTAACATCAAGGTGTACCCAATAATCCAAACCGGAACGTTTCAGGTTTTTATCATTAATAACAAATCCAAAAGGATGAATTAAGTGCAAACGGCTTTCTGTACCTACACACAATCGTCCAATATTTCCTGTATTGTTTGGGATTTCGGGTTCTACTAAAACGATGTTTAACATTTCTTATTGGTTAATCGGTTAATCGGTTATTTGTTTATTCGGTTATTTGAAAATCTTCAACTTCCAAAACTTCTCCAGCTTGTAAATCATTGAGATGTACGTTTCCTATTCGAACACGAACCAAGCGTAACGTAGGAAAACCAACTGCAGCAGTCATTTTTCGGACTTGGCGAAACTTCCCTTCATTCACTGTAATGGAAGCCCAAGAAGTTGGACCGTGACGTTCATCACGTATCTTTTTTCCTCTTGTTCCAAAAGCAGGAATTTCATTAATCAACGAAGCTTTACAAGGTCTAGTGATGTATTTAGTGCCATTAAAACCTATTTCGACTCCTTTTTGCAGTTGCTCAATGGCTTCTTGATTGATAATCCCATCGACTTGGACATAATACTCCTTGTCTACTTTTTTACTTCGAATGATTTCGCTCATCATCCCGTCCGTGGTCAATAGCAATAATCCTTCTGAATCTTCGTCAAGACGCCCTATTGCCATCGTTCCTTTAGGGAAATCATGCAATTCGCCCAGCAGTTTCTTTTTTCTTTTTAATTCGTAAATAAACTGACTCAGATACCCGTAAGGCTTGTGAATGATGAAATGAGAATGAGCCATTTTAGTGTATTAGTTATGCCTGCAAAGATAGTTTTGTTTTTGCAGGATTTAAAATAGTGTCGCCATACATTTATTGGTGCAAACCAAAAGCTATGTTAAATGATTGAATTCCTTCGCTTAAAAGGCGTAATCTTATAGAAGCTAACAGTATTAGCTTTAAAATTAAAGAGTATGGAAAGCAACGATTTAGGTTCAAAAAAAACAAATAATAAGCAAAATATAAACGAAGGATTTAGCGGTCTGAATCTAGCCCAAAATACGAATCCTGAGGTATCACATTTGAAATCAGAAGTAGAAACTGATAGTCATGGAAATCAAAAAATTGTTCAAAGAGCACGTAATATTGATGGAACTTTAGAACAAAATGAGGACAGCACTCCTATAAATTTAAGTTCTGATATCGCGAATGTTTCTGAAGAACAAGCTAAAAAAATGGTAGAAAATAAAGATCATAACTCGGACATTACTGCTAACCGTTATCCAAATTCCCATCCGGATAATCAGGAAGACAGAGGGAATATTAAACTGGATGAATAACAATTGATTTTGTTTAAAAAAGGCCAATACGAATCTAATTCCTATTGGCCTTTTTTATTTTTCTATTCTAAATTACGGCTTCTTAATTTCCCAATTACAATTAGTAAAGTTCCAAAAAAAAGAAAAGCCAATAGCATAAAAAAGCTGTTAAGCAATACTAAATTGTAGCCCAAAAGAACCACATCAACAAACGGATAAGGGTAAAAACTAAAAAAAGCACCCCGAATTAAAGTATAAACCAAATACACCGCAGGGAAAATCAACCACGGAAAGATGTTTTTGAATTCCAATGCTTTTTTAGGGACAAATAGAATCCAATATAGTAAAACCAATATTGGAATGACCGAATGCAATAACTCATCCGCTACTTTTTGCAGACCCGTTGGAGCCCATAAAAATCGCAGAATCGCATTGTAAACAAGTCCTACAATGGTGATGTATAACGTAATTGCGGTTGCATTTTTAGGTTTCAAAAAAAATAATCCCCATTTAGATTTTGGCTTGAGCCAAAGAAAAGTAAAACATATTGCAACCAAAATATTCGTTTGAATGGTAAAAAAACTAAAAAATCGAACAATTGTTTCCGAAAGCGAAGCCGCACGATTCAAAATTATAAGATACAATTGTAAAAAAACAGCAAACCAACCGACAATAGCTATAATTGGAAAAAAACGAGAATTTAATTTTAAAGATTTATCCTGCATATTTTTTAAAGTATAAAATTAATTGACAACTCTATTTACAAAGTCATGAATGCTAAAACTTGAGATAGTATTTTGATTTCCGAAAGGAAACAAGGAAACTTTTGTTTATTTTTACAAACTTACAAAAAGAAATTCTATGTCAAATATGCTTCCGTTTTTATTGATTTTCATCGTTGCTCTCGTTATTGGTATTTTCATTGGTAAACTCATTTTTTCTGCCCGATTCCAATCGGAAAAAATTAGTTTAGAAGAAAAATTAATTGCATTTTCCTCCCAATTCAATCAACTGAAAGAGCAGATTATTGTTGACAAAACAACTTTTGAAAAACAATTAGAAAACGCCAATGGGGAGAAAGAAAGCATTCGAAGTGAAAAAGACAGTTTAGCCATTCAGCTTTCTAAAAAAGAAGTTGATTTTGAGAATCTTTGGGAACGCAACAAAGAACAAAAAGAAGAAGTCGAGAAGCTGCAAGAAAAATTCACCAAGGAATTTGAGAATCTCGCCAATAAAATATTAGAAGAAAAGTCCAATAAATTTACGGAGCAGAACAAAGAGAATATGAAAAATATCCTGTCGCCTTTGCAGGATAAAATTCAATTGTTCGAAAAGAAAGTCGAGGACACACACAAAGAAAGTATTGATTATCATGCGGCTTTGCGCCAACAAATTTTAGGCTTACGAGAAATGAATATCCAAATGAGCAAGGAAACCCTCAACCTGACGAAAGCTTTGAAAGGCGACAGTAAAATGCAGGGAAATTGGGGAGAATTGGTTTTGGAACGCGTTCTTGAAAAATCAGGATTAGAGAAAGGCCGTGAATATGAAGTGCAACAAGCGTTCACTACTGAAGATGGTAATCGCGTTTTTCCGGACGTTGTCATTAACCTGCCGGACGGCAAAAAGATGATTGTCGATTCTAAAGTTTCTTTGACCGCTTATGAAAAATACATCAATGAGGAAGATGACGATCTAAAAGCTGGATTTTTAAAAGAACACGTTAATTCTATCAAACGTCACGTAGAACAATTGGGCAATAAAAACTACCAGGATTTATATCAAATTGAAAGCCCTGATTTCGTATTGTTATTCATTCCTATCGAGCCCGCTTTTGCCATGGCGCTTAACGAGGATACGACTTTGTACAACAAAGCATTCGAGAAAAACATTGTTATTGTTACACCTGCTACTTTATTAGCTACTTTACGAACTATTGACAGTATGTGGGCCAACCAAAAGCAACAGGAAAACGCATTAGAAATTGCGCGACAAGCTGGTGCATTGTATGATAAATTTGAAGGTTTTGTAGGTGATTTAATCAAAATTGGAAAGAAGATAGACGAAAGCAAAATTGAATACAGTGGCGCGATGAATAAACTGGTGGAAGGAAAAGGAAACTTAATCGTAAGTGTGGAGAAATTGAAAAAGATGGGAGCCAAAGCTAAAAAAGCACTTCCTGAAAGCATATTGAACAGAGCAGAAAAAGACGAAAATCAATTATTAAACTAATATAAAATGAAACGAATTTTAGGAATTATTTTAGGAGTCGGCACGCTGGTCTTGATTTGTTATTTTGCATTTCTCTATTACGTTCCTTACAGTGAAGGTATTCGTTCTGGTGAACTCATAAAATTGAGTCATAAAGGAATGGCAATAAAAACATGGGAAGGCGAATTAAGTCAGGGAATTTCCGGAGCACAGATTTTTAGTTTCTCTGTTTTGGATAGCGATAAAAAAGTAATTGAAGATTTGAAAGGGCTTCAAGGAAATTATGTAAAATTAACTTATGTAGAACGATACAGAACATTTGCTTGGTGGGGAGAAACGAGATATTTTGTTACATCCGTTCAAAAAGAGCCTTCTCCTTTTAATCAAAAATAATTTTTATGAATACAACTTTTAAAACTGTCGCTTCGTCAAATATCAGTATTTCAGAATTGATGCTGCCTTCTCACACCAATTTTAGCGGAAAAATTCATGGTGGTTATATTTTGTCTTTACTGGATCAAATTGCATTTGCTTGTGCTTCAAAATTTTCAGGGAATTATTGTGTGACCGCATCAGTGGACACGGTAAATTTCCTTAAACCAATTGAAGTAGGCGAACTGGTTACTATGAAAGCTTGTGTGAATTATGTTGGTAACAGTTCTATGATTATAGGCATTCGGGTTGAGGCTGAAAATATTCAAACAGGAAAAATAAAACATTGTAATTCTTCTTATTTTACAATGGTTGCCAAAGACAAGGAAGGCAAAAGTGTTCTGGTTCCAGGTTTAATCTTATCCAACCTTAATGAAGTACGCCGTTTTTGCAATTGCATCAAACAAATTGCCTTGAAAAAGGAAAAAGACCTACACGAAGAAAAGTTTGATTATAGTTCTCCTGAATCGCTGGCGAGCCTTGAAAAGTATAATGTGCAGTTAGCCTTACACTAGATTATTTCAGCCTGATTTTTCAACTAAAATCAATGGTTTTAAGATTTGAAAAAATCTAAACTTAAATAACTTAATATTTATACAAACGGCTTAAATAAGCTTATATTAATGCGATAATTTATCATTAATCGTAAACTTATTTCCTTGAAATTTCGTAACTTTAAGTAGTTTAATTCATAAAAGGCGATGAAAAAAATTACGCTCCTTTTCCTGATTTTTATAGCTACTACTACTATTGCACAAGAAAAAATGACGACTGATAAAGGAATCATTAATTTTGAAGCTTCAGTTCCTTTCTTTGAAGAAGTAAAAGCAATAAATAAAAAAACAGCCTGTGTTTTGATTACCAAAACTGGGGAGTTAACCTGTTTTGCCATCATCAAAAATTTCCAATTTGAAAGAAGTTTGATGGAGGAACATTTTAATGCTAATTACATGCAGAGTCATCGATATCCTAAAGCTATTTTCAAAGGCAGAATTGAGAAATTTGATTTGAAAAATATTGACTCAAATGCAACTGAATATCAAATTATAGGAAAAATCACTATGCATGGAAAATCAAAAAAAATCATTGTTACAGGTACTATCAAAAAAGGAACTCAAGGAATCGAATTAATTACTAATTTTCCTTTAAATACTGATGATTTCAAAATCGAAATTCCTTTTATCGTGCGAAGTAAAATATCCAAAAACGTGAATACTCAGCTTTATTGTGTTTTACAATAAAACTATTTAGTTAAACAACTCCTAAGAGCTACCTCCAAGTTTTTGTATTTAAACTGGAATCCTAATTTTTCCAGTTTTTCTGATGACACTCTTCGTCCATACAATACAATTTTAGACATTTCACCCATTGCAAATTTTAACACAAATTCGGGGACATTTGGCAACCAAATAGAATAACCTAAAACTCGCGCCAGTGTTTTAGAAAAAATTGCATTGTTTGTATTATCATTAATGGCTGCATTATATGGTCCATTCATTTCCTCATTTACAATAGCCTCAAGATATATATTACACAAATCATCGACATGTATCCAAGGCATATATTGCTTTCCTGAACCCAATACTGAACCCAATCGATATTTAAATATAGGAATCAGTTTCTTTAAAAAACCATCATTTTTTCCTAATACTAATCCCGTTCGGATTTTTACCGTACGAATATGCAAATTTTCAATAAAATCTATTGCATCTTCCCATTTTTGACACGTAGCACCCAGAAAGTCATGAGCCAAAGGAGTTTCTTCCGTGCAGATTTCTTCTCCATTCACAGCGCCATAAATCCCAACTGCTGAAGCCGAAATAAAGGCATCCAGTTTTTTATTGTTTTTCTTCAAAACAGAATAAATCAATTGCGTTGACTTTTCTCTACTACCAATAATAGCTAATTTACGTTTACCAGTCCATCTTTTTTCAGCGATATTTTCGCCCGCTAAATGGATTACATAATCCGCATTTAGTACCGCCGCTTCATCAATTGTTTGATTAGAAACGTCCCACTTAAAATAAGAAATATCGGTTGTGTTTTTTTTATCACTTCGACTCAATATAGAAACTGAGAATCCTTTCTCAATTAACAAATCAGTTAAGTGTTTACCGATAAATCCTGAACCTCCGCTTATTAATATATTTTTTTTCATAACAAAACAAATCTAGTCATTTTGAGTCATATAAACATTAACATTAATTTTTGTTTAACATTATTATAATTTAGTTAAACATTCACTACCTTTATACTCTAATTTGAAATATATCAAAAATGGCTACTAAAAAATCAACAATAACAAGAGATAAAATAGTTTCTATGTATATGAATTATACATTGGAAAATAATGACAAACCGAAATCCGTTTATAATTTCACGAAACTGAATAACTTTTCAGAAGCTGAATTTTACAACTTTTTCGGAACCATGGAAAGTGTAGAGAAAGAAATCTTCAAAATGTTTCTAGACAAAACGGTCGAATTACTTCAAAAAGACCAAGACTATGAAACCTATGATATGAAAAGTAAAATACTAAGTTTTTACTTTACTTTCTTTGAATTATTGTCTGCTAACAGAAGTTATGTGACTATGAGTTTGAAACAGCATCACAATGAGTTGAAAAATTTAATGCTGCTATCCAGTTTGAGAAGCAGTTTCAAAAACTATGTCGCAGGAATCATTTCAGATGAATACCGAATCAAGCAGGAAAAATTCCAAAACTTTCAAGAAAAAGCAATTCAGGAAACGTCTTGGATTCAACTATTATTGACCTTGAAATTTTGGTTGGAAGACTCCTCAACAGCTTTCGAGAAAACAGACCTATATATAGAGAAGTCAATAAAAGCAACATTTGAATTAATGAATATCACTCCGCTAGATAGCTTAATAGACTTTGGGAAATTTATTTTCAAAGAAAAAATACACAACAAATAATGAAAACCATAGACTATATACCTACTTCAAAAATTGAAAGAGCAACCAAACTGGTGCAAACTGGAGCAAAAGTTGGCGTCAATTATCTAAAATATTACGGAGAAAAAATGGTTAATTCTGATTTGACTCGTGATAAACTCAACGAAGATAACGCAGAAGACATCTACGACGGACTGAAAAGTTTGAAAGGAAGCGCGCTCAAAGTAGCGCAAATGCTAAGTATGGACAAAAGCTTTTTGCCGCAGGCTTATGTGGAAAAATTTTCACTTTCACAATTTTCTGTTCCACCACTTTCGGCACCATTAGTGTTGAAAACCTTTAAGACTAATTTTGGCAAAACACCTTATGAGATTTTTGACGAATTCAACGCAAACTCTGTAAACGCTGCAAGTATTGGACAAGTTCATGTTGCAATAAAAAACGGCAAGAAATTGGCGGTAAAAATTCAATATCCAGGGGTAGCCAATAGTATTTCATCTGATTTGGCTTTGGTGAAACCAATAGCGATTAGAATGTTTAACCTTCAAGGAAAAGATTCTGATAAGTATTTCAAGGAAGTCGAAGACAAATTGATTGAGGAAACTAATTATTTATTGGAACTAAAACAAAGCCAAGAAGTTGTTGATGCTTGCAAAAAAATTGAAAATCTGGTTTTCCCGAATTATTACCCAAAATTTTCATCGGAGAAAATTATCACGATGGATTGGATGACTGGGATTCATCTTTCGGAATTTACCAATAAAAATGACAATCAAGAAATCGCGGACAAAATTGGTCAGGCTTTGTGGGATTTCTATATGTATCAGATTCATATTTTAAGGAAAGTACATGCTGACCCGCATCCGGGAAATTTCTTGGTAAATGATGAAAACCAATTGGTTGCACTGGATTTTGGATGTATGAAACAAATTCCAAATGACTTCTATATTCCTTATTTCGAATTAATAAACAAAGAAGTGATTGATAACAAGAAACTTTTTAGTCAAAAATTATTCGAATTAGAAATCCTTAGAGTGGATGACTCCAAAGAGGAAGTGGACTATTTCACTCAAATGTTTTACGATTTGTTATCGCTGTTCACCAAACCATTTCAAACCGAAACTTTTGATTTCTCGGACGCAGCATTCTTTGAAAGCATCGCACAATTAGGAGAACGATTCTCAAAAGACACTAATCTTAGAAAAATGAACGGGAATAGAGGTTCCAAACATTTCATTTATATGAACAGAACCTTCTTTGGGTTATACAATTTAATGTTTGATTTGAAAGCGAAAATTGTTGTCAATGAATATCAAAAATACAACTAGTGAAAAAGGAAAATCTGCCTTCAAAAATGTGTTTGGTTTGTAACCGACCTTTTAGCTGGCGGAAAAAATGGGAAAAGGTTTGGGACGAAGTCAAATATTGTAGCGAAAAATGCAAAAGAAACAAAAAGGGTTAGTTTGGTTTAGAAATGATTTGAGAGTCAATGACAATCAATCGTTGACAAATGCTATTGATGAAAATGAAACCGTAATTGCGGTGTATTTTTTTGATCCAAGACATTATGAGGAAACAAGATTTGGTTTTAAAAAAACAGAAAAATTTCGAGCCAAATTTCTAATTGAATCGGTAACAGCATTGAAACAAAATCTGGAGAAATTAAATATTCCGCTTTTGGTTTACCATCAAAAACCAGAAGATTCTATTCCGGAAATTATTGCTCAAAATGAAATCAATTCTGTTTACTTTCAAGAAGAGTGGACGAGTGAAGAAATCGAAGTTTTACAAAATATAAAAGTTAAAGTTCCGGATTCAATATCGTTCAAAAGTACTTACAATCAGTTCTTATTTCATCCTGAAGACATTCCATTTTCGATTCCATCGATTCCAAATGTTTTTACACAATTTAGAAATCAGTGTGAAAAATCGACAAAAGTCAGACCTGAATTTGCAGTTCAACCGATGTTAAAAGAAAATTGGACCACACATAAAACTGTAATTCCTACGATGGAAACATTGGGATTTACTGATTTTGAAACGGATTCCAGAACCGCTTTCCCTTTTCGTGGTGGTGAAAACGAAGCGCTGAAACGACTGGAACATTATTTTTGGGAAACCAAAAAACTAAGTGTTTATAAATTAACCCGTAATGGATTGATTGGAACTGATTTTAGTTCAAAATTTTCTCCTTGGTTAGCCAACGGCTCCATTTCGGCGAAAACTATTTATTGGAAAATTAATAAATATGAGCAAGAAGTCGAGAAAAATGAATCAACGTATTGGTTGATTTTTGAACTGGTTTGGAGGGATTATTTTAAATATGTTTCAATGAAAAACGGGAATTCTATTTTTAAAATTGGAGGGATTTTAGATAAAAATTACGACTGGAAAACCAATCAATTCACTATAACAAATTGGATAAATGGAAATAGTCTAGAACCATTTGTAAATGCCAACATGATTGAATTGCAACAAACTGGCTGGATGAGTAATCGCGGGAGACAAAATGTAGCGTCTTATTTTGCAAAGAATCTTCTGCTAGACTGGCGCATAGGAGCCGCGTATTTTGAAGCGATGCTTATTGATTACGATGTTCACAGCAATTACGGGAATTGGATGTATGTTTCAGGAGTTGGTAACGACCCAAGGGATCGAAAATTCAATATTAAGTTACAGGCCGAGAATTATGACGGGCAATCAAAATTCCAGAAATTATGGTTGCAACAACAATTATTTTAAAAATTTAATGAATACAAACAAGAAACATATCAATGTGGTTTGGTTTAAAAGAGACCTTCGTTTACAGGATAACGAAGCGATTTTTAATGCAACACAAACTCATACGCCTACGTTATTGCTTTATGTATTCGAAAAATCTTTAGAAAATGATTCGCATTACAGTCCGAGACACTGGAATTTCATCAAGCAATCGCTTGTAGATGTCAATAAACAACTGGAACAATCGAATACACGCGTTTTAACGGTGTCTTCTGAAGTACTTCAAGTATTTAATACCATACAAGAAACATATAAAATAGACACGGTTTTTTCGCATCAGGAAACGGGTATAAAAATCACTTACGAAAGAGATAAAACCTTCAAACGATTTTGCAAAAATAATCAAATCAATTGGGTCGAAAACACCAATAACGGCATTTTCAGAGCGTTGAAAAACAGAACGAATTGGGTTTCAAAATGGGAAAAGTACATGAATGAACCCCAATTTAGTTTTGATTCTAAAGCAGAGAATTTCCTCAATACGGAAGCAATAACCGAACTCGAAAAAGCATTGGAAAAGACAAGTTTAGAAACTGTTTCGGATACTGTTTTTCAAAAAGGGGGCAGTACAATGGCTGGTAAATATTTACAAAACTTCTTTGACGAGCGCTATCACAATTATAGTTCCCATATTTCAAAACCTTTATTGGCTCGAAAAAGTTGCAGCAGATTATCGCCATACATTGCTTGGGGAAATCTATCATCGAGGCAAGTTTTGCAAAAGGCAGCCACTTTCCGATTGACGTGTAGCCATAAAAAGCAAATTGATTCTTTTATATCCAGACTGACTTGGCAGGCACATTTCATTCAAAAATTTGAAATGGAAGAAATCATGGAGTTTGAAAGTGTTAATAAAGGTTTTCATTCTTTGAAAAAGAAAGTCAATGAAAATTATATTGATGCTTGGAAAACGGGAAAAACGGGATTTCCATTAATCGATGCTTCCATGCGTTGCCTGAATGAAACCGGTTATTTGAACTTTAGAATGCGGGCGATGTTAGTGTCCTTTTTCACGCATAATCTATGGCAACCTTGGCAAGAAGCGACGCAATATTTATCACAAATGTTTCTGGATTTTGAACCGGGAATTCATTTTCCGCAGTTGCAAATGCAGGCTGGTGAAACCGGAATCAATATGTTGCGTATCTATAATCCAATAAAGAACAGTTACGAACACGATCCTGATGGTGAATTTATAAAAAAATGGGTTCCGGAATTGCGCAATTTGCCACGGGCATTTGTACATGAACCATATAAAATGACCTATTTAGACCAGAAGTTTAATGACTTCGAAATAGGAATCAATTATCCGAAACCAATTGTAAATATGGAACGAACGAGAAAATTTGCGAGTGATTTTTTATGGAAAATGAAAAAGAATCCATTAGTAAAAGAGGAAAGTTTTCGCATATTAAAGTTACACACCATGGCTGATATTGGCGACAGCGAATAATGCTTCAACACATATTAAAAAAACAGCAATTTGAATTAAAAAAAATATCGTGACTATAAAAAAAGAACTTACTGATTTAGACAAAGACCGAATCATAGAAATGGCCTGGGAAGACCGAACCACTTTTGATGCGATTTTAATGCAATTTGGACTAAAAGAACAAGAAGTAATCGACTTGATGCGAATCGAAATGAAACCTTCGAGTTTTAGAATGTGGCGTAAAAGAGTACAAGGCCGCAAAACAAAACATGAAAAATTAAGGGATTTTCGGGAGGGTCGTTTTAAATGCACGATGCAAAGACAAATTAACAATAACAAGATTTCCAAGCGATAAAAAATTAGTGTTCCATGAACAGTAATCTGTTAAAATAACAACGTATAAAAAATGAAAAACATAGTAATCATTGGTGGTAGTAAAGGAATTGGCAGTGCTATTTTGTTGCAACAATTAGAGACAAACTTTGTCTACAACATTAGCCGAAACGCGCCAGATATCACACATCCCAATCTGAAACACTTTTCTGTAGATGTATTGCAGGATTCACTTCCGGAAATAGAAACTATTGACGCCTTGATTTACTGTCCGGGTTCCATCAATTTGAAACCCATAGGGAGTCTCAGTATAGATGATTTTAGAAATGATTTTGAAATTAATGTCATTGGCGCTGTGAAAGCCATTCAGAAATATTTACCTGTTTTAAAAAAGGGAACTAATCCATCGATTGTTTTGTTTAGCACGGTAGCCGCAAAATTAGGAATGCCGTTTCATGCTAGTATTGCTACCGCAAAAGCAGGAGTTGAAGGATTAGTGAAATCGTTGGGAGCAGAATTAGCATCGGTAGTACGCATCAATGCCATTGCTCCCACGATTACCGAAACATCACTTTCAGCAGGTATTTTGAGAAATGATCGAATGAAAGAAAACATGGTGGAACGCCACCCGATGAAAGGCTATTTAAAGCCGGAAGAAGTAGCTAGTATGACTGACTTCCTGATTTCGGAAAATACAAAATCAATTTCAGGTCAAGTATTCGAAATGGATTACGGAATAGTGACTTTTAAAATTTAAAAAAATAATTAGCCAAACTTAAAATTGAAATACAGCATAACATGATAAAAGAAATGAAAAGTTACGAGAAAATTGAACAATACGACACTGAAATAACAGAATCGTTAGCTGATAATTACAGAGTAATAATTGAAAATTTAGGGGAAGACGTTAACAGAGAAGGTCTAGAAAAAACACCGGAACGCGTGGCCAAAGCTATGCAATATTTAACACACGGTTACGGACTGGATCCTTTGGAAATACTAAAATCGGCGCTATTTACTGAAGATCACCAACAAATGATTGTGGTAAAAGACATCGAAGTATATTCGATGTGTGAACACCACATGTTGCCATTTTTTGGTAAAGCACACGTTGCTTACATTCCAAATGGTAAAATTGTAGGTTTAAGTAAAATCCCAAGGGTGGTTGATGCTTTTGCCAGAAGAATGCAAGTACAGGAACGACTGACTGACCAGATTAAAAATTGTATTCAGGACGCTTTGAATCCACTTGGTGTAGCGGTTGTGATTGAAGCGCAACACATGTGCATGCAAATGCGAGGCATCCAAAAACAAAACTCGGTTACCACGACTTCTTCTTTTACCGGTGCTTTCGAAAAAGACAAAACCAGAAAAGAATTTATCAGTTTAGTATCAAATAAACTGAGTTAATTTTAATTACTTATTTGTTCATTCCAAATGTTTTTTATTAGCTAAAAATAGAACACAGATTACACGTATTAAACAGATTATCACAGATCTTTTGATTGATTAATTTGAAATTAGAGTTAATTAGTGTGATTCGTGGCAAAAAAAATTTAAGTATTATTTAGGACAAGCATAATTGTTTAAATACAAGATCATGAAAATTCTCTTAACAGGCGCAACAGGTTATATCGGGAAACGACTTTTGCCTATTCTGGTGGCACAAGGTCACGAAGTAATCTGTTGTGTAAGGGATAAAAACAGGTTTTATTGTCCAATAGAATTTCAAAAAAGTGTTACGGTAATTGAAGTTGATTTTCTCAAACAAGAAACATTGACAACCATTCCAGATGCTATTGATGCTGCTTATTATCTGATTCATTCCATGTCAGGAACCGATGCTAATTTTGATGAATTAGAAAGCGTATCAGCACTTAATTTTGTACAGCGTTTGAATGAAACCGAAGCAAAACAAGTTATTTATTTGAGTGGAATCATCAATGACAAATCACTATCCAAACATTTATCATCGAGAAAAAAAGTAGAAGAAATTTTAAATATTGGAACTTTTGCCACGACAACTTTAAGAGCGGGAATTATTGTTGGTTCTGGTAGTGCATCGTTCGAAATCATTCGGGATTTAGTGAATAAACTTCCCCTAATGATTACTCCAAAGTGGCTGAATACTAAATGCCAGCCGATTGCAATTCCGGATGTTCTTGATTTTTTATCCAAATCATTATTAAATCAGCTAACCTACAATCAGAGTTTTGACATTGGCGGGCCGGATATTTTAACGTACAAAGAAATGCTTTTGGGTTTTGCGGAGGCTAAAAAACTAAAGCGATGGATATTTACTGTTCCTATAATGACACCAAAATTATCTTCGTATTGGTTGTATTTTGTAACCTCAACATCCTATAGACTTGCGTCAGCACTGGTCAGCAGCATGAAAGTCGAAGTCGTTTGCAGCGATAACAGAATCAACACGCTACTGAATGTCAAGCCTATGTCCTACAAACAAGCGCTTTCCCGTGCTTTGATAAAAGTAGACGAAGACAAAGTAGCTTCGAGCTGGAAAGATTCGTTGGTCAGCGGACGTTTTAGTAGCAACATGTCGGAATATTTAAAGGTTCCAAAAAAGGATTGCTTTATTGATCGACGTAAAATGGAAATCATAGACCGGGATTTTACCATCAGTAGAATTTGGTCCATCGGTGGTGATACGGGTTGGTATTATGGCGATTGGTTGTGGGATTTACGTGGTTTTATAGACAAACTATACGGTGGTGTAGGTTCCCGAAGAGGAAGAACGAACCGACATGATATTCATTCTGGAGATGCTTTGGATTTTTGGCGCGTTTTGTATGCCAATAAAGAAGAAGGAAAATTAATCTTATTTGCCGAAATGAAACTGCCAGGTGAAGCTTGGCTAGAATTCAAAATTATCGGAAATACTTTGTATCAAGCAGCGACTTTCAGGCCGAGAGGAATTTGGGGAAAATTATACTGGTATTCTGTTTTGCCGTTTCACGGGTTTATTTTCGAGGGAATGTTGAAGAAATTGATTCAGTAATTTTTTTTAACATATAAGTCATATAAGTTTTTAAGACATAACCTAAAAACTTATATGACTTATATGTTTAAATCCTTTTACTTCAAAATCCCTGCTTTGTACGTAGCAATCGCTCTATCCCTAGCCATAGCGTGCTCTACCATTGGTTCTCCATATCCTAAATCGAATTCTGGTATCCATTTTCGGATGTAGATTCCTTTTTCGTCGAATTTTTTTTGTTGAATCTCCGGATTAAAAACTCGAAAATAAGGAGCAGCATCACAACCGGTTCCTGCAGCCCATTGCCAGTTGCCAACATTAGCAGACAATTCGTAATCCAGTAATTTTTGAGCAAAATAGGCTTCTCCCCATTGCCATTGAATCAATAAATGCTTGCAGAGAAAACTCGCTACCACCATACGAACTCTGTTATGCATGTATCCGGTTTCATTGAGTTGACGCATACCTGCATCCACCATGGGATAACCGGTAGTTCCCGAACACCACCGCTTGAAATCATCTTCATTATTGCGCCATTGAATCCCATCATACGCAGATTTGAAGTTCTGGGTAACAACTTTTGGAAAACTGAATAAAATTTGCATGAAGAATTCCCTCCAAATCAATTCACTCAAAAAAACATCGTTTTTATGAAATGCCCAATTGACTAATTTCCGTATGCTTACGGTTCCAAAACGTAAATGCGGCGAAAGATAAGAGGTTTTGTCCAAGGCTGGAAAATCCCTTATATCTTGATAATTTGCAATGAATTTTAAATTATGTGGCTTTACTTTTATTGGACTTTCTTCGAAACCTATTTGTTCCAATGCTGGAAAAGCAAAGTCACTTTTATAGAAATTAGAAAACACATCCGTGGCATCATATTCTGGAATCGGAGCCATTGACTTGTATTTTTCTAGCCATTTATTTTTAAAAGGAGTGTAGACCGTATACGGCAATCCATCCGCTTTTGTGATTTCTTTTTCTTCGAAAATAACTTGGTCTTTAAAAGAATAGGAGATTGTATGGTTTGCTTCCAACATTTCACAAATACCGGTGTCACGTTGTATGGCGTATGGTTCGTAATCTTTGTTGAAGAAAACTTCCTTGGCATCGAATTCTTTTAAAAGTGACTGCCAAACGTCAATAGTTTTTCCTTTTTTTACTAATAGTGAACTTCCTATTTCTTGTAATTGGGTATTTATTTTCGAAAGTGATTCGTGAATAAAACCTACTCTGGCATCGTTTTTTGGTAAACTGTCTAAAATGGAATCATCAAAAATAAACAACGGAATCACTGGATATTCAGACTTCAAAGCATGGAATAATCCAACGTTATCTTCCAAACGTAAATCGCGTCTGAACCAAAAAAAAGATACTTCTTGTTTCACCATTATTTTGAATTAAATAGTTGATCTACCATAACACGTCTGTGATCAAAGATGGCTTTCAATTTATTTTTTACGACAAGTGTGTTCATAATGCGACCGATGAATCCCAAAGGCAACGCATAATGAACTAAATCGGTCATTTTCACTCCGTTTTCAGTATCTTCGAAAAAATGCTTGTGATGCCACAACGCATAAGGTCCAAAACGTTGTTCGTCGATAAAATAACTATTCTCTTTTACGAATGTGATTTCGGTAACCCAAGGCAATTTCAATCCCAAAAGTGGAGACACTTTATATTGTATTATTTGCCCGGCGTACATGGATTTATTATCGAAATCAGTGATTTCGAAACCCATTGTTTCTGGTGTGATTTTTTGAAGATTACTTGGACTGGAAAAAAAAGCCCAACATTCTTCTAAACTTGCATTTACATGCTGAACGGTTTCTTTTTTATAGAGTTTCATCTGTGATACTTGTTGTTTTTAATCGGAAATTGTATTGAAATGCGAGTTGCGTGAGGGATGGAAGTGGAGCTCTTTTTATAGATGGCTTTTTTGCCAGCTATAAAAAAGCGGGAACGTACAGCCCGACCCGATTTTTCATCGGGTCACGCCCAAATGGAATTATTAGATTTTATAGTATTTGAAAGGCACAAATAACATTCCGAAACACTCACCGTGCTCCTTACCCAAATGTTTGTGATGCATTTTATGTGCTTTGCGCAAGCCTATTAAATACTTGTTATTGGTGTTTTTGAACCACTTAAATCGCTGGTGAATCAAGACATCGTGAATCATGAAATAACAGAATCCGTAAAATGTGATTCCGAGTCCAATGAAAAACAGATAATTCATTCCCCCTTCTACGCCATAGTAAAAAAGAACGATGCTGGGAATGGCAAAAATCACAAAAAAAACATCGTTTCGTTCGAAAACATTCGCGTATTTGGGTTGGTGATGATCGGCATGAAAATACCACATCAAACCGTGCATTACATACTTATGCGTCAGCCAAGTCACACATTCCATGAAAAGGAAAACAGCCAAAAAGATTAAAAAAGAAATCATTATTTTTTTTATTTAAAATATACGTTTTAAAAGTAAGCACTGTTTATACTAATTTCAACTTATACGTTACAAAAGATTGCGCTAATAGTCCTGCTTTGGTATAATTAGAAACTCGAATTCTGGCATTCCCAATTTCATGACAAGGCGTATTTTCTAGTTTTTTCAAGAGTTTTTTATAATATACAAATGCGGTGTAAACTCCAAATTTAGCTTCAATAGGCAGTTTCAGAATTCCTTGATACGCCACATTAAAATCTTCTTGAATTTCCTTTATGATCATTTTCTTGGCATTTTCATCGAATGAATTCAAATCGACTCCCGGAAAATAATTTCGGTTCAAAACTAAATTATCATCCTTCAAATCTCTCAAAAAATTAACTTTTTGGAAAGCAGAACCCAATCGCATGGCTTCGTCTTTCAACTGCTCGTATTTATGGTCTTTTCCGGCTACAAAAACTTTAAGACACATCAATCCAACTACATCTGCAGAGCCGTAAATGTATTCTTCATATTCGGCTTTGCTGTTGTAATCTGATTTCACTAAATCTAATTTCATACTTTTCAAAAAAGCCTGAATCAAGTCATCAGTAATGTTGTATTTCTTAACCGTATGCTGAAAAGAATTCAAAATTGGGTTGAGACTTATCCCAGAATTATACGATTTATAATATTCTTTTTCGAAATCATTAATCAAATTTTCTTTATCGAAACCGTGAAATGAATCTACAATTTCATCGGCAAAACGAACAAAACCATAAATGCTGTATATCGCATCCCTAATGATTGGCGAAAGCATGTATACCGCCAATGAAAATGAAGTACTATAGTTCTTAGTAACTAATTTACTGCATTTGAAAGATACCTCATCGAATAATTGCTTCATGGCTATTGTTCTAAAAATTGCTTATTTATTAACTCTGACACTAGTTTTCCTGAGATTAATGCGGGCGGAACACCCGGTCCGGGAACGGTTAATTGTCCCGTGAAATATAGATTTTTTACTTTTTTACTTTTTAATTTCGGTCTTAAAAACGCGGTTTGTAATAAAGTGTTCGCCATTCCATAGGCATTTCCTTTATAGGAATTGTATTCTGAGACAAAATCATTTTTACAGAACGACTGCTTAAATATAATGTTATTTTTCACGCTTTGTTTCGTTAAAATTTCAAAACGATCCATTATTTTATTGAAATATTCTTCGCGTAATTCTTCGGTATCAGTGATTCCCGGTGCTAACGGAACGAGAAAAAATCCTGATTCCATTCCTTCAGGTGCAGCCGTTCTATCAGTCAACGAAGGAAAGTTTGCATAGAATAAAGGTTCTTGTGGCCATTGCGGTTCATCATAAATATCCTTTGCATGTTGATAAAAATCAACATCAAAAAATAATGCGTGATGCGATATGTTTTCTATTTTTTTATCAAACCCAACGTAAAATAACAATGACGAAGGCGCAAAAACACGACTGTCCCAATATTTCTCAGAATACGCTCGATGTTCCTTATCCAGTAATGTTTCCGTATGATGGTAATCAGCTCCACTCAAAATCAAATCGGACGCAATCGTTTCGCCATTCACAACTATCGCTTTTGCCGTTTTATTCTCAACGATTATTTTTTCAATATTTGAATTCGTGTGAAACGTAACTCCTAATTCTCTTGCTAAACTTTCTATAGCGCGAACTACATCGAACATTCCAGTTTTAGGATGCCAAGTTCCAAGACCAAAATCAGCATAATTCATAAAACTATAAAACGATGGCGTATCAGATGGTTTTGCTCCAAGAAACAATACTGGAAATTCCAATATTTGAATTAAACGCTCGTTCTTAAATTTCTTACGTACGTCTTTACTGATGTTACTAAAAAACTGTCCCACTTTCAAAGCGGTTTCCTTAGTTACCAATTCCAATGGTGAAACTCCAGGACGGTACACTAAATCTTTGATGGCAATGTCATAATTGCTTTTGGCCTCGGCCATAAATTCATTTAGTATTTTACCGCTTCCTTTTTCAATGGCTTCGAAAGCAAATATAATATCCGTTAAATTATCAGCTATAGTGATAAAATCATCTATGCCATAGTACACTCGATACGCTGGAGATAATTTTACGAGTTCATAATAATCCGTTGTTTTTTTATCAAAATCGGCAAAAAAGCGTTCAAATACATCCGGCATCCAATACCAGCTTGGCCCCATGTCAAATGTAAATCCCTCTCTTTTTAATTGTCTTGCCCTGCCGCCAATAGTGGCGTTTTTTTCAAAAACAGTAACTTCATGACCACTTTTTACCAAATAACAGGATGCTGCCAAAGCTGAAAATCCCGAACCTATAATTGTAATTTTTTTCTTCATTTGTTTAACAAATATACAAAAATATTAAACAAAAAATTAAATTCGGTCTATTAATTCAGAAATGGAATCGAAAATTGATATTTTATCAGAAAGTTCTTCCTTATTAATAAATTCGACCAATCTACCGGTAAGCCATAACTCGGTATTATCGTCTACCAATGCATGGTTCATTTTGGCCACGTAGTCATTTATGGAATCTCTCTCAGGCTGAACGGTCATATAGGATACAAAAACAATGGAATTAAAATGTTTTTTCAAATCTTTCAAATTTTCAATAGGCATACTCTCTCCCAAGTAAATCGTTTTATATCCATTCAAAAGGATTTCATAATTCAAATACATCAATCCCAATTCATGTATTTCATTCAAAGGAAGTGACAAAACAAATACCTTATCGAATTTGGTTTGTTTCAAAACCTGCAATTTTTCAGTATTTACCAATAGTTTTTGCTTAATCAAATAACTTACAAAATGCTCGTGCGCCGGCGTAATCGTATCAGACTGCCACAACAATCCGAGTTCATTCATCAAAGGAATAAAAACTTGATGAAAGATTTCTTTGAACGATTTTTCGGCGATTAACCAATTATAAGTATTAAAAAAAAGCTCTTGATCAAAGTTCATCATTGCCATCTTAAAGGCACTGATGGCATGGTTTTTGGCGTTTTTTGTCGAAATAATTTCTCTTACAAGAGACGGAATTTTTTCTTGGGGATAAGTCGCAATTTTGGATATTTTATACCCATAATCATGCAACAAAGTAATATTCAAAAGCTTCTGTAAACTAGCCAAATCGTATAGTCGAATATTTGTATCCGTACGCATGGGCTGCAATATGTCATATCTTTTCTCCCAAATTCGTATGGTATGTGCTTTTATTCCAGAAAGATTTTCAAGATCTTTTATACTAAACACACTTTTTATATTGTTCATCATTTGTCTAAATTTAATAAACAAATGTAAAATAAATTTTCCTATAAATTTGAAATAATGAGAAAACTATTGTTTTATTCTAAAGTGACGTTCTCAAAAGCATCCAATTTATCTAAATTTAGAATCGTTTTAGAATTATCGGTACTTCGGGCGTACATCGGTTCAAACTTTGCTCCATAGACTACTTCATTAAAGGTATATGAAGTTCTGATTGCAACCGTATTACTGAACATATCATCAAAGGTTTTGATGAAAACAAGAATTTCTCCATGAGTATTTTTAAAATCAGCTTCCGTAAAATTATAAAGTGGGCTATTTTCAGTTATTGGGTGAACCAAAGTCCAGCTTAAGGTTAAAGCATTTATTCTATCCAATTCTAATTCCAAAGAATAGAAATTATTAGTCGTTACACCATTTTCTTCAATGCTCATTCCAAGAGTCATTTTGGCTTCAGCATCAGTGAAATTAGTATTTTTAAAAGGGGTAGTTCTAATCATTAAACCTTTTATTTCTCCATAAGGTGCAATCAAGGCATTTTGAGAAAACTTCAAAAATGCAGTAGGTTTACTAAATCTCCCAAAGAATAAACCCGTAGCAATAGCAAAACTCAACAAACCAATTAAGGCTTCAGCAGCCGAAACTAAACTGGTCATAAAACCGGTGGGACTAATATGTCCATAACCAACTGTAGTGAAAGTTTGTGCACTAAAGAAATATGCCTGTCCAAATTGTACCCAATCCGACCCGGAGGCATCAATCCCATCCAAATGTTCAATTCCAATGAGATAATAAACAAATGCGAATAAAAAATTCATACCAACATAAAACAGTAAAAGAATCAGCATAAATTTCCATCGTGGCATATTAATCATGGTATGATACCAACTAATCCGATGCAAAATATGCATGCCTTTCTTCTCTACGTTTGCAGTTCCATTTTTATTTACAAAACGTCCTCCATAACTATTCGCATTAGTTCCAAAACCAGTATTCTTATCCGCCTTAGCCTTTACATTTATGTTTTTTAGCAATGCCATTTTTTCTTCATTAGGTAAGAAGTAAAAATAGCAAAAATCCTTTTATAAAAACGATGTCCTTTTGTCTTTTAAATCCACCTTTTAATTTGATTGGAAATAATTTCATACCCTATCTTTTTAAACTATAAAATTCAGTCTAAATTGATTTCTTTCTATTTAAGCTATGAAATATTTTGAAAAAGGATAAAATAAATTTATCAAAATAAATCAAAGTAACTGAAAATCAGTACCTTTATGTTAAATTTTCTTTTTTTATATAAAACGGTATGTTATGTATAACGAGATATTAAAAGACCGGATTGAAGCGGGATTATTGCTAGCTGAAAAATTGAAAACGTATCAGAATAGCAATTCAATCATTCTTGCAGTTCCCAGAGGCGGTGTTCCCGTTGGTCATGAAATAGCAAAAAAATTGCATCTCCCCTTAGACATTGTACTTTCAAAAAAAATTGGACATCCTTATAATAAGGAGTTTGCTATAGGTGCCGTATCCCTGGATTCTATGATTATTGATGAGCATCCTGGTGTTTCCAATGTATATATAGATGAAGAAATTACTCGTCTTCGAAAATTATTAAAAGAGAAATACCAACTCTACATGGGTAATAGAGAGCCAATGGATATAAAAGGCAAAAACGTAATTTTAGTAGATGATGGTATAGCAACAGGAAATACCTTGCTTGCCAGTATAAAAATGTTGCGAAAACAAAAACCCGCAAAAATTATCGTAGCTGTTCCTGTATTGCCATATAATAATGTACCCATATTTGAAAGAAATACAGATGAGTTTATCTATCTGATTGCTTCAAAATCTTTTAGAGGAGTTGGAGGATTTTACCAAGAATTCGATCAAGTCGAAGATGAGGAAGTAGTTAAAATATTGAATGTTGCAAGCCCTATTGAATAGCATTACAAATCTACTATTGTTTATTTTTAAAAAAATCAATTATGGAGAAATTAGATTTGGACATCCCTTTGTCATCTGTCACGTTGAAAGGGGATTTAGTAATTCCTGAAAATGCAATTGGGATTATTGTTTTTTCACACGGAAGCGGCAGCAGTAGATTCAGTTCCCGAAACAGAATGGTCGCAGAACTGATTCAGCAACAAAAAATAGGCACATTCCTGTTTGACTTACTAACTGAAGAAGAAGATCGCATTTACGAAAACCGGTTTAATATCGACTTATTATCCATCCGACTAATAGAAACTACATTATGGCTTATGTCCAATAAAGGCGCAAAAGATGTACCCATAGGCTACTTTGGAGCAAGCACCGGAGCTGCATCAGCATTGCGGGCTGCAGCTCATTTTGGAAACAAAATAAAAGCAGTAGTTTCGAGAGGCGGTCGCCCTGATTTAGCCATAACCGAATTACCATTAGTAACCGCTCCTACACTACTAATTGTAGGCGGTGAAGATGTTCCGGTTATTGGTATGAATAAAATGGCTTATGATGAATTGGGATCCATAAAAGAAATGAAAATAATTCCGGGAGCGACCCATTTATTCGAAGAGCCAGGAAAATTACAGGAAGTAGCTGATTTAGCTATTGTCTGGTACAAAAGATATTTGACAAAAAAAGACGAGTAAGAATGTAAAAACTTGACCTATCCTTTCCAATAATTACAGTCATTTATCATCGTCTTTTGATTTAAAATTATCCTAAATATCTTTTTACTTAAATATAAAAACAGCTAAGCCAAAACTGCATATTGAAAGAGTAGGCAAAAAACGCACTATCATGAAAAAGACAATTACTGTTCTAATGCTTTTACTTTTTACGGTAAATGCATTTAGCCAGACAATACCAAATAATGAATTTTCTAAAAAATATTACTTGAAGAAAAGTAAAAACCAAAAAACCACTGGTTGGATTTTACTTTCAGGCGGAACTCTTATGACTGTAGTGGGGGTAATTGGTTTTAGCGATAGCTGGTATAGTAGTTCTAATTCAACAACAGATACCTATGGTTTTATTATGTTGGGAGGTGTTGTTTCTGGTTTGGGAAGCATTCCTTTTTTTATAATGTCAGGAAATAATGCTCGAAAAGCGGCAACTATTTCTTTAAGTAACCAACCCGTTTTCAGCCCCATGCAAGGTTCGTTAGTTCTAAATTCACAACCGGGACTATCTGTAAAAATCACTTTTTAATGCTCGCTTATTCATCTTTTAAAACTATATAATCAATAAAAAAACAAACAATCTAACATTTAAATACAAGTACTATGGCAACAGTAAATACGTATATCACCTATAATGGGAATTGCGAAGAAGCTTTTAATTTTTACAAATCAGTGTTTGGAGGTGAATTCTCCTATTTTGGAAGATTTAAAGATATGCCCATGCAAGAGGGCAAAACCTGTCCTCCCGGAGAAGCCGAAAAAATAATGCACATTTCCTTACCCATCAGTAAAGAAACTGCTATATCAGGAAGTGACAGCTTCGAATCATTTGGCGCTAAAACTGTTTACGGAAATAATTTTTCGCTTGCTATCAATGCCGAAAGTAAAGAAGAAGCTGACAAACTGTTTAATGCACTTTCAGCGGGTGGGAAAATAGGAATGCCAATGGAAGATGCTTTTTGGGGAGGCTATTTCGGGACATTTACTGATAAATTTGGAGTAAACTGGATGGTAGATTTTGAGAAAAACCAAGGAGAATGAAAATTATTTCATAACTCTTATCGACAAAATCAAAGCATTGAATATTTTCAATTTTACAGCCTTGGAAGCATTAAAAACAAACAAATATGAAAAACTCAAAGGAATCCATACGCCTTTTTGAAAATCCAATTTTGGAAAGTCTTACAAAAACCAATGCTTTGTTTGTAATCGCTACTTTAGCACTTATATCGCTAAGCATACTCCTCTTTGGTATAATCAAAATAAAGCTATCGATACTTGGCTATATAGCTTTATTTTTTTCGGGAACCTTTGTTTATACACTTGCCGAATATTTAATACACCGATTTATTTATCATTCGGCAGAATATAAAAATCCTAAGAAATTGATATTCAAGATTCATGGAATGCATCATACTACTCCCCAGGACAAACAACGATTGGTTTTACCTCTTCCTGTATCCATACCACTCGCCGGCTTATTTATATTTGTTTTCTGGCTTATTATTGGCAAGTATGTGTTTATATTTTTTCCGGGTTTTTTAATGGGGTATTCGTACTATCTGTCTTTACATTATTTCATACATACGACCAAACCTCCCAAAAACTTTTTTCGTTATCTATGGAAACACCATCTTCTGCACCATTACAAAAATGAAACGGTAGCTTTTGGTCTTACATTTCCTCTTTGGGACATTATTTTTGGAACAATGCCGGAAGATAAAAAACTTGAATAACCTCAAAACGTTTTAAAATGGCTAAACATAACGGAATGACAATCGCAATTGCGTGGCCTGAATTTATTGGCAAACAGCCCGGTTCCTGGTATGATATGCCAATGCGCTGGTTGGGCCATAACAAAAATTTTCAATATAAAGTAGGTCATGCATCATTAATATTGGTAGACTTTGCCTCGGGCAATTGTTCTTATTTTGATTGTGGAAGATACCATGCTCCGTATCAGCATGGACGAATTCGGGATGTTACTACAGATGCAAATCTTGAAATTCATACAAAGGCCAACTTCTTCAATAATAAAATAACGAATATAAAAGAACTCTTGAATGAAATACAAAACAATGAAACTACTTTTGGCATGGGACCGTTATATGCATCCTATTGTCCTGTAAATATTGAGTCTTCCAGATCCAAGATTAAAGAACTGCAAAATAAAGAAGCGATTCCTTTTGGTCCATTTGTAATTAATGGAATCAATTGTTGCCGATTTGTGAGAAACGGAATTTTGGCGGGAACCCCTGAGCTAAAATACCGTTTTAAACTGCGCTATTTATGGCGTCTCAAACCCATGCCCATAACCAATATTAACTGTCTTTCGAATAAAATCATTATACCGGAAATTGCTGCTGATAATCCAAAAAGACAGCACCATCACTCCAATACAGTATATACCAAAGAAAACGTAAAAGGCACACTACCGGCACCAACAAGACCCGAAAATATCCCCAAAGACAGTCAATGGTTGGGTGGCGAAGTCGCAGGAGGTTGGTTTTGGTTGAAACCAATTGACGAAGGATACTTAATAAACCGATATTCATCAGCAGGTATTCCAGAATGCAACGGAAAATTCAGGCTAGGCGGCAGTGGATTCTTCAATATCAGAAAGCCTTATTCCTTTTCATACTTGTCTCATTGCAGCAAAGTAACTATCATTCAGAATGATGAAGTATTTGAATTTTTAAGAGAAGACTGATTTGTCTCCATCCGAAAAAAAACACTTGCTTCCTCTTTTATAGCTTTGCAATTGAAAACCAACCTTATAAATTATAAACGATAAGAAAAACTTAATTATACAGTTACCCCTTTTTAATAGACTACCTTACACAAAAATCAATGTCTATAGAACATAAGGTTCGGCTGGTTGAAGAATTATTCGACCGTCTTGAAAATGAAATTAGTGCTTTCCAATCAGAAACTAATTTACATTGTCGTACTGGCTGTGGCAAATGCTGTTCTACACCAGACATCGTTGCTTCTCCCTTAGAGTTTTTACCTTGGGCATTATATCTGTTTTTAAACGGTAAAGCTGAAGAAATGTTAGTGGAATTGAATAATAAATCCAATAGCAACTGTCATTTATACCGACCGCTTGCTGTCTTGGACCGCAGCAACGGAAGCTGTAGCAATTATCGCTATCGCGGATTGATTTGCAGGCTTTTTGGGTATGCCGCCAGCAGAGATAAATATGGCAAACTGCGATTGGCCACTTGCAAAATAATCAAAGAAGAACAACAACAAAACTACAAGGATACTGAAGAAGCCATTAGCAAAGGATTATACGTGCCCATTTTTTCGGATTATTACATGCAACTTTCACAAATTGACAATAGGCTAGCCATTACTTTACTCCCCATAAACGAAGCTTTAAAAATAGCCATTGAAGAAGTCTTGCATTATTATGCCTATAGACCGTTTCCCGGTGGATTGGAGAATATTGCTTAGAACACAAAACTATCCCATAAAAAAAGCCCCAATCTAAATTGGGGCTTTTCAATATCAATAAATTCAAGTTTTTATTTACTCAAATACATTTTTCTTCTGGAGTACAATTCGTAGAATTGATCGTCTTTCAAGTCATCAATAAACAAGATGCTTTCTCCTGTTGATTTCATTTCCGGTCCTAATGCTTTATTCACATTATGGAATTTACTGAAAGAGAAAACTGGTTGCTTAATAGCATATCCTTTCAACTGTGGGTTGAAATTAAAGTCGGTTACTTTATTGTGACCTAACATTACTTTAGTCGCATAGTTCACATAAGGTTCTCCGTATGCTTTCGCAATAAATGGAACCGTACGAGACGCTCTAGGATTCGCTTCAATGATGTAAACGATATCATCTTTTATCGCAAACTGAATGTTGATTAAACCAACCGTTCTCAAAGCCAACGCAATATTTTTGGTATGGTCTTTTATTTGTTGCATCACAAATTCACCTAAGTTAAACGGTGGCAAAGTGGCGTTACTATCTCCTGAGTGTACTCCGCAAGGTTCGATGTGCTCCATAATCCCTATGATGTACACATTCTCCCCATCGCAAATCGCATCAGCTTCGGCTTCAATAGCACCAGCCAAATAATGATCTAAAAGCAATTTATTTCCTGGAATCGTTTTCAATAAATTGATAACGTGTTCTTCTAATTCTTGTTTGTTGATTACAATTTTCATTCCCTGACCACCCAACACATAAGAAGGACGAATCAATAATGGAAAGTCTAAAGTATCAGCCAAAGCAGAAGCTTCGTCTGCTGTTTCTGCAATTCCAAACTGTGGGAAAGGAATTTTTAAATCCGTTAAAAGTTCTGAGAAACGTCCTCTGTCTTCGGCTAAATCCAAAGCATCAAAACTAGTTCCCAAGATTTTTATACCGTATTTAGAAAGCTTTTCGGCCAATTTCAAGGCAGTTTGTCCACCTAATTGTACGATTACACCTTCTGGTTTCTCATGTTGAATAATATCGTAGATATGTTCCCAGAAAACCGGTTCGAAATACAATTTATCCGCTGTATCAAAATCAGTCGAAACCGTTTCTGGATTACAGTTGATCATGATGGTTTCGTATCCACATTCTTTGGCGGCAAGCACCCCGTGAACACAAGAATAATCAAATTCGATTCCTTGTCCAATTCTATTTGGGCCTGACCCAAGAACAATTATTTTCTTTTTATCCGTAACAATACTTTCGTTGTCTACATAACGAGTTCCGTCCGCTTTTTCAATTTCGGCTTCAAAAGTCGAGTAATAGTAAGGCGTTTTTGCTTTGAACTCGGCAGCACAAGTATCAACCAGTTTGAATACACGGTTGATGTTCATTGTAGTACGCAGCGTATGCACTTGGCTTTCTAAACAACTCATCATGTGTGCGATTTGTCTGTCGGCAAAACCTTTTTGTTTCGCTTCAAGCAACAATTCTCTTGGTAAAGATTCTACTTTATAGTTAGAAATTTCTTTTTCTAGTGTATAAAGTTCTTCATATTGTTTCAAGAACCACATATCGATTTTAGTGATTTCATGAATGCGGCTCAATGGAATTCCCATCGCGATAGCATCATAAATCACAAAAACACGATCCCAACTCGCAAAAGTCAGTTTCTCGATAATTTGTTCGTAGTTTTTATACCCTTTTCCGTCAGCACCTAAACCATTTCTTTTGATTTCCAATGATTGAGTCGCTTTGTGCAATGCTTCTTGGAACGAACGTCCAATTCCCATTACCTCACCAACGGATTTCATTTGAAGTCCTAACGTTCTGTCGGCTCCTTCGAATTTATCAAAGTTCCAACGTGGAATTTTCACAATCACATAATCCAAAGTTGGTTCGAATAAAGCCGAAGTTGATTTGGTAATTTGATTTTGCAATTCATCTAAATTGTAACCCAAAGCCAGTTTGGAAGCAATTTTTGCAATAGGATAACCCGTTGCTTTTGATGCCAAAGCGGATGAACGAGACACACGAGGATTGATTTCAATCGCTACAATGTCTTCTTTATCGTCAGGCGAAACGGCAAACTGCACGTTACAACCTCCAGCAAAATTTCCGATGCTGCGCATCATTAAGATTGCCATGTCACGCATTTTTTGGAAAGTCGTGTCAGATAATGTCATTGCAGGCGCAACCGTGATGGAATCTCCGGTATGAATTCCCATTGGATCCATATTTTCGATAGAACAGATAATCACAACATTATCGTTTTTATCTCTCAAAAGTTCCAATTCGTATTCTTTCCAACCCATTAAAGCTTTATCAATTAAAACTTCGTGAATTGGCGATGCTTCTAAACCTCTGGTTAAAAGTTCGTCAAAATCTTCTTTTTTATAGACAATAGCAGCTCCGGTTCCACCTAAAGTAAAGGAAGGACGAATTACTAACGGGAAACCAAATTCTTGTGCAATTTCTTTTCCTTCAAGGTAAGAAGTCGCTGTTTTTGCAGGTGCAGCAGGAATTCCAATTCTTTCAAGCAATTGTTTAAACTGCTCTCTGTCTTCGGTAATATTAATGGCATTGACATCAACCCCGATCAATTTTACTCCAAAATCCTGCCAAATTCCTTTTTCATCAGCTTCCAGACACAAGTTCAAAGCGGTTTGTCCACCCATAGTAGGTAAAACGGCATCGATTTGAGGATGTGCTTTAAGTATTTCAATAATGGATTTGGTCGTTAATGGTTTCAAGTAAACATGATCAGCCATACTTGGGTCGGTCATAATCGTAGCAGGATTCGAGTTGATAAGAATCACTTCAATTCCTTCTTCACGAATAGAACGTGCAGATTGTGAACCTGCATAATCAAATTCGCATGCTTGACCAATAACAATTGGACCTGAACCTATTATTAAAACTGATTTTATGGATGTATCTTTTGGCATTGTATGGTAGTATTGTGTTGTGTAGTTATTTTTTTCAAAGTTCAAAGTTACTCAACTTTAACCCCTTAGCATTAAAACTTAACATTTTTAACGACAAGGTATAAAAAAAGGCGATACTAAAAAAAGTAACGCCTTATGTATGTTTATAAAAACATTATTTTTTGTGTCTTGGTTCACAAGAAACAGTCAATTTATGTCTTCCTTTAGCTCTTCTACGCGCAAGAACTTTTCTTCCATTAGCAGAAGCCATTCTGTCCATAAATCCGTGCTTATTTCTTCTTTTTCTTTTCGATGGTTGAAACGTTCTTTTGCTCATTGCTTTGTATCTTTAAAATCTTATTTATATGTCTTCCTAATTTCGAATAACTGTTATTCTAAAACCGAGTGCAAATATACAAAGACTTTTTTTTCTCACAAGCAGTTTTGTAAAAATATTTTCAATTCCTTTTACTATATTTGTGATCTTAAAATAAACACACTATGTTTCACAGAAATATTAAACTTATTATCGCTGGACTTATTATAGCTACTGGCATTTGGCAATTTACAGAAGGAAATATCGGGAACGGAATATTCCTTATTTTATTGAGTGCAATTCCTATTTTTCTTTACTTCAAAAACGAATTCATCTTACTTGCCTTCTTAAAACTAAGAAAACAGGATTTTGAAGGAGCTAAAAAGTGGTTGGCTTACATCAAAAATCCTGAAACTGCTTTAGTACAAAAACAACAAGGATATTTTAATTACTTACACGGAATCATGCTTTCGCAAACGAATATCAATCAAGCAGAGAAATATTTCAAAAAAGCAATCGAGTTAGGATTATCAATGGATATGGATTTGGCTGTAGCCAAATTGAATTTAGCCGGAGTTGCTATGACCCGTCGCCGAAAATTAGAAGCTACTTCCCTATTGAATGAAGCTAAAAAATTAGACAAACAGAATATGTTGAAAGATCAAATTACCATGATGAAAGAACAAATGAAGAAAATATAATTTTTTACAATTATCGAAAAAGGGTCAAATGTGTATTATTTGACCCTTTTTTATTGATATTATTCCAAAATTATTTTGGGCAAATTTTCATTCAACCATTTGTATTTATTCAAAATCATAATGTGCGTTCCTCCTTTAACAACGAAACAATTCTTGATATTTTTTATTGGAAAAACATCATCCATATCGCCATGAATATGAATCACGTTTTCATCTATAACCGTTCTCTTCCAAAGAATAACTTGTTCAACTGCCCAATTCAAATAACGAATATCCCGAACCGAAAGAAATTTTTCATACAATTTAAGCCTTTGATTTACTTTTTCCCCAAAGGAAAATTTAGCCAGACTTTCCATATTCAAAATAAGATTCATAGGAATCAGTTTATAGGCTTTAGTGGTCTTGGCAATTTTTAATCTGCGTGGAAATTCCAAATTACTTCTCACACTCGAAATGATAATCACTTTACGGGCATCAATATATTTTGACATTTCCTGAACTAAAATACCACCAAAGGAAACTCCAATTAAAACAGGGTTCTTATATTGGATTTTCTCGGCAATTCGTTTTGCATAATCCGTTAAAGATTCATTATCCATTGGGATTTCCCATTCTAATAAATGTATCTCAAAGACATCTGACGGAAGTGCAATCCGTTCAAAAATTGCAGTACTGGCCGCTAATCCCGGCATTAAATAAACTGGTATTTTACTCATAATTGTTTTAACGATTTTATAACAGCATTTCGTTTTTTATGGCGAATTTTGTATAAAAATAATTTTTTTATCGGAAACCACCCGAATTACCACTTTATATTATCAATAATTTATGACTACACAACTATTTAAATCGGACACAAGAGGCAAAGCAGATTTTGGTTGGCTTAAAGCTAATTTCTCCTTTTCGTTTGGAAATTATCACAATCCGGAACGGGTACAATTTGGAATGTTACGCGTTTTAAATGACGACACGATTGCAGGAGGAACAGGCTTTGGTACGCACGGTCATGCCAACATGGAAATCATCACCATACCACTTGAAGGTGGATTGATGCATAAGGACAGTATGGGAAATGAAGGTGTAATTCGTTTTGGAGAAGTCCAAGTAATGAGTGCCGGAACCGGAGTGGAACATTCTGAAATGAATGCCAGTCAAAAAGACAATGCTAAAACATTACAGTTATGGGTATTCCCTGACAAAGAAGAAGTTACACCAAGATACGACCAGAAATCATTTGATATTGAAAATCAAATCAATACCTTTGTAAATATTGTTTCGCCAAAAGACAGTAATGACGGAAATGCGCTTTGGGTTTACCAGAAAACCTTTTTTTATTTAGGTATTTTCGATAGCAACACCACTACGACATACGAAGTTAAAATTCCTCAAAACGGAGTTTATTTATTTTTAATTGAAGGCGAAATAGAAGTCAACAACCAAATTTTGAAGGCAAGAGATGCCATGGGAATAACTGATTTCGATCAATTTGAAATCAAGATTATAACCCAATCAAAAATACTTTTGGTAGAAGTACCAATGAATCACAGTTAAATTAGTATGGAAGCAGCAATCACTATGGAAATCAAAGACAATACTTTTGCAAGACAATTTGAAACCGAAGTGAAAGAAGGACTGGTTTCTGTCGAATATTCGTTTCAGGAGAAAAAAATATTTTTGACAAAAATCAATATCCCCGAATCATTCGATGACGAAGAGTTTATTTCTAATTTTCTAAAAAACATCATGGGAATTGCAATCGAACGAAAATTTAAAGTTGTTCCTATCCTTCCTAAAATAGTGGTATTTTTCAAAAAAAATCCTGTTTATAAAGAGTTACTTCCTCCAGGAATACGCTTATAAAAAAACGAGACACTGTTTATTGACAATGTCTCGTTTTTTTTATGAGTTAGAAAACAAACCTTTCATCAATTCCTTGTTCTACTCGGCATAGCTTGTCTAGTTGCTCTAGCAACAGGTATTGACGGACGAGTTGCCGGCCTAGTTACAGGTCTAGTAGTTGGTGCAGCCGGACGTGTAATCGGTCTAGTTGGAGTAGTAGGACGGCTTGGCCTATTTACAGGCCTTACAGGACGAACTGCTGGTCTAGTCATAGGCGAAATAGGACGAACAACTGGCGACACTGGTCTTTTATAATCTCTTCCATTATAAGTACCTTTATAATTACCGTTATTTCTATTCTGTCTCACTAAAGTTGAACTATTTCTTCTTGAATTATAATAACCATAACGACCTGGGTTTCTTATAATCACAGTTCTATGATAGTAATGATTTCTATAATAATGATTATGAAAACCCCAATAATTATAATAATATATAGGAGCCCACGGTCTCCAATAAGGTGGATAATACCCCCAATACCAAGGCGATCTATACACTACATATACAGGGGAAAATAAAAACAAGACTACTGGCCAAGCACTAACAGAACTAACATTACTTGCATTGTTATTTGTTGTAGAATAATTATTTGTTGTGTTATTATTGATGATTACCGTTTCATTACTTTTATATCCTGGGTTCACTGTTCCTGAAAGCGTTTCGGTTTCAGTAGGTTCTATTATGTAATCTTTTCCATAAAGCTCCTCATCCCCAATAATCTGAACAATAACTTTATTTTGTTTGTTTTTTTCAACTTCAATGACGGCAACATCTTGATTCTCTTTATTATTAATTGCTACTTTAAGCACTATGGAATGAGAATCACCCTCTTTTTCGCTAACTACTTCTATGTAATCAATATTTTTATCATTATCTAAATCCAGATTATTGATATTTGACTCCTTATCGTTTATAGCTTTTTCAAATTCCTCTAATGTCTTTGATTTTTGAAAAACTTCTAAAACTGCATACAGATTCAGATTGTCTCCTGGCAACCCTAATGCCTCCGGTTCATTATCCGTTTGTGCAAACACGGGTAGACTTAGCATAAAAGCGAGTAAAACGACGAAAGATAAAGTGCTGTTTTTCATATTTTTATATTAAAATTAAATCATTCAGTAAATGAATTTAATTACTAAGATATAAAAAAAAGCTTTAGTGTAATATTCTCACATTTAAATTTGCCTTTTGTGTATCGTTATTTCAGGACGGAACAATATTGTCAAAAAAAAAGCATGAATAATTAAATTCATGCCTTTTTTTATTTCGAAAAAGAAAACTGAATACTATTTCTTCTCTATCTCTCGCATACTATCCATTTTCTTATGTGCTAAGAAACCAGCAATATCTTCAAAATGCTCCACTACTCTTTTGTTTCCAAATTCAAAAACCTTAGTTGCTAATCCGTCCAAGAAATCCCTGTCGTGAGAAACTAAAATCAATGTTCCGTCAAAATCACGCAACGCCTCTTTAATAATATCTTTAGTTTTCATATCCAAGTGATTCGAAGGCTCATCCAGTATCAATAAATTCACCGGCTCCAATAATAATTTTATCATTGCCAAACGGGTTTTCTCACCACCGGAAAGCACTTTCACTTTCTTGGTTACATCATCACCATGAAACATGAAAGCCCCTAAAATATCTTTGATTTTAGTACGAACATCACCCACGGCAATATCATCGATAGTTTCAAAAATAGTGGCGTTTTCATTTAATAAAGAAGCTTGGTTTTGGGCAAAATAACCAATTTGTGCATTGTGACCGATCTCTAAACTTCCGCCATCAATCTCAATTTGTTTCATGATTGCTTTGATCATCGTCGATTTTCCTTCCCCATTTTTCCCTACAAAGGCCACTTTCTCTCCTCTTTCGATAACAACATTAGCATCTTTAAAAACTACATGATCTCCATACGATTTAGACAAATCTTTCACAATCACAGGATATTGTCCGGAACGTACTGCAGGCGGAAACTTTAATTTTAATGCCGAAGTGTCAACCTCATCAACCTGAACAATAACTAGTTTCTCTAACATCTTAACGCGGGATTGAACCGCATCTGTTTTAGAAAACGTCCCTTTAAAACGGTCAATAAAAGTCCTATTATCAGCAATCATTCGTTGTTGCTCATCGTATGCTTTTTGTTGGTGCATACGCCTGTCTTTTCTTAATTCAAGATAATGGGAATATTTTGCTTTGTAATCATAAATACGCCCCATTGTAACCTCGATAGTACGATTCGTAATATTATCTACAAAAGCTCTATCGTGAGAAATCACCACAACCGCTTTGGCAGAATTAATCAAGAAATCTTCCAGCCATTGAATACTTTCAATATCCATGTGATTGGTAGGCTCATCCAGTAAAATTAAGTCTGGTTTTTGCAAAAGAATTTTGGCTAATTCTATTCGCATTCTCCATCCTCCGGAAAATTCAGAAGTTTGACGGCTAAAATCTTCTCGAACAAAACCCAAACCAATTAGTATCTTCTCTACTTCAGCTTCATAATTTATTTCTTCGATTGCATAAAATTTCTCGCTTAAGTCCGAAACTCTTTCGATCAATTTCATATACGCATCGCTTTCATAATCCGTACGAATCGTCAATTGCTCATTGATTTCATCGATTTCTGCTTTCATTCCAAAAACTTCACCAAAAGCTTTAGACGTTTCTTCCATCACTGTCGCGCCATCCGTAGTCAATAAATGCTGAGGCAAATATGCCACGACAGCATCTTTTGGTGCCGAAATATTACCGGTTGAAGGCTTACTTTGACCCGCAATAATTTTAAGAAGCGTCGATTTCCCAGCTCCATTTTTACCCATTAGGGCAATTTTATCATTTTCATTTATAGCAAAAGAGACATCACTAAAAAGTGTAGTACCACCAAATTGCACAGAAATATCGTTAACTGTAATCATTGTTTTTGTTTAAAGTTTAATGTTCAACTTTTTAAAGTTTCATCCGCTATTGAACATTTTTTTGAAAGTGCAAATATAGGTTAAATAAGGAATTGGACAATTGAAATAATTTATAACAATTTAAGTTTTTAATCCATGAAATATAAAAATCAAACAGCGAACAATAATAATATTTTTTTATAGTTTTGTATTTGATATACAGACGATTAAATAATAAAAAAGACACTGTATTTAAAGCAAATTAAAATCTTAACAACAATAAAACAGAAACAATACCGAAGATGTTAATTATCGCTTAAATAGTGTAAAAAAGCGAGAATAGTTTAGAGAATAACACTGATGATGAAACTACAAACCCGAATTATTTAGGTTCGGAAAAATATTTTAAAAACTAGTTCATGAAAAAAACACTAACAATAATTCTTTTGTGCACGATTAATTTCATTGTAGCCCAAAACAACGAAGAAATTGTAAAGAAGGCAAAAGAAATAGAAATAAAATGGGGTTTTAAAGCCAAAAATAAAGACATTATAACCCTAATCGATTTTTCAAAATCAATAGAGGAAGCGAGACTGTATGTGATTGATTTGAAAAATAGCAAAATACTACTCACTAGTAATGTTGATCATGGCTCTGGCTCTGGTACAGGATTAACTCCTAATTTATTTAGCAATGCTATTGGAAGCAATGCGACTTCATTAGGCTGTTACGTCACTTTACAAACCTATAATGGTATGTGGGGTTATTCTTTAAAGCTAAATGGCTTAGAAAACGACAAGAATTCCAATGCTTTGAAAAGAAATATTGTGGTTCATTCTTCAAAAAGGATGTACAGTAAATTCAGCTGGGGATGCTTTTCCGTTCCGGACTGCAATGCAAATAAACTGATTGACCTGATAAAAAACGGTTCTCTTATTTATGCCTATCAATAAAATAAGCCTCGACTAGAAGCTTATTTTATTGGGATTCTTATTATATGTCACATTCAACAAGAAAAGACTCTTCATTTGACAGAATAAAAAAACTAGTCTTTTCTCCACTTTTTAGTTTCCTCAAAAACATGTTCTAAAATTGCAGCTTCTCTTTCATCAAAGTCAACATTTCTTCGAGCCATTACTAATCGAGCCGTTTCAAAAGCTTTTTTGGTTACGTAAGTGGTAAAACCCGAAGCTCCGCCCCAAGAAAAACTCGGCACAAAATTGCGAGGAAATCCGCTTCCAAAAATATTGGCGCTTACCCCTATTACCGTTCCAGTATTGAACATGGTATTAATTCCGCACTTGCTATGATCCCCCATCATCAAGCCACAAAACTGAAGTCCTGTTTTAGCAAAACCTTCGGTTTCATAACTCCACAATTTTACTTCTTCGTAATTGTTTTTCAGGTTCGAATTATTACTGTCCGCACCAATATTGCACCATTCACCAAGAACAGAATTTCCTAAAAACCCATCGTGTCCTTTATTCGAATAACTAAATAAAACAGCGTTATTTACTTCTCCGCCAATTCTGGAATAGGGACCTACTGTGGTTGCTCCATATATCTTAGCTGCCATTTTTACTGTTGCATTTTCGCACAAGGCAAATGGGCCTCTAATTACGGCACCTTCCATAATTTCAGCATCTTTGCCAATATAAATTGGCCCCGAAGAAGCATTCAAGGTAACAAATTCCAACTTTGCTCCTTCTTCTATAAATATATTTTCCGGCGCAATGACATTAACGCTTTTTGGAATGGGTTGCGATTTTCTATCTTCGGTTAAAAATTCAAAATCCTCTCGTATTGCTGCATCATTTTTAGAAAAAATATCCCAAGTATGTTCCACCGTTAAGCAATCGTCTTGATATTCTATAATTTCATACGTATCAAAGTCTACTTCTTCCTGATCTTCATTGGTATAAAAAGCAATTACTTCATCACCTTTGAAAATAGCCTGATTTGATTCTAAATTACTAACCATTTCAGCCAAAACATCGTTAGGTAGAAAGGAAGCGTTTATCATTACATTTTCTTCCAGTTCTACCATTGGAAATTTTTCTGACAAATACTCCTCTGTCAAGGTTGTAGTGGTGGATCCCAAACGCATTTCCCATTTTTGACGAATGGTCAAGATTCCTATAAGAATATCCGCAACGGGACGTGTAAAGGTAAAAGGTAATAATGCATTTCGGGCAGGACCGTCAAAAAGTATGTAATTCATAAAATTGTTTATTTGTTGATTCGGTTATTTGTTGATTCGAAAATTAATTTCATCAATCTACCGTTTTAATAATATTGACACCAAAGTTACAAAGTTTTCAAATAGATAAAAATAAAAAAGCCTCCCGAAAGGAAGGCTTTTTTGTATTTGAAAACAAGTTAAAATTATTTAACGTGTTTAGCGTATTTAGTTTTGAATTTATCAATACGTCCTGCAGTATCAATAAGTTTAGATTTACCTGTGTAAAAAGGGTGTGAAGTTCTAGAGATCTCCATTTTTACAACTGGGTATTCAACACCATCAACTGTTAATGTTTCTCTTGTATCTGCAGTAGATTTAGTAATAAAAACTTCGTCATTTGACATGTCTTTAAATGCAACTAATCTGTAATTTTCTGGGTGAATTCCTTTTTTCATCTTGTTAATCTTTTTTATTTGTTAATTATAACTTGTCTTGAAGCTTTTCTTCTAACAGAAAAGGTATAAACTCATTATAACTTTTTGTTTTACATTATTATTTTGAGTTTGCAAATTTACAATTTTTTTCCAATAATCAAATCTTTGCATCACTTTTTTTATATAATCGTAAAAAGCGATTTTTATCCTCGAATATATTGGGAATTGCTATATTTGTGGATTAATAAATAAACAGCTACTAATGGTTAATGAAATTATAAAAAGAAACGGAATTACATTTGGGATAATTACAGGAGTAGTATTATCGTTAATTACTGCTTTAATGTATGCGGTAGACATAGAATTATTCATTGCTTGGTGGACTACACTTTTAAGCTTTTCTGTTTTTATCATTGTTCCAATTCTATCGCTTTCTAAAACAAAAAAAGAATTAAACGGTATATTCCCTTTTAAAGAAGCTTTTACTACCTATTTTATTACAGCTGCTATTGGGGTACTTATTTCTCTCGCTTTTAAAATCATTTTATTCAATCTCATAGATCCATCAGTAAAAACCGCTTTACTAGATTTAACCATAAAATATTTGATTAGCACTTCTGAAAAATTTGGAGTAGCTGCATCTTCTTTAAATGAAACTATTTTAAAACTAAAACAAACAGATCCTTATTCCATCGTTGAACAATTAAAAGGGTCTATTTTCAACCTCTTTTTTTGCGCTATATTAGGATTGATTATGGCCGCATTTTTCAAAAGTAAATCTTCATCACAAGAATAAACAGGAATGAATTTATCTATACTCATACCACTTCTTAACGAAGAGGAATCACTTAAGGAACTTTACACTTGGATCATTAAAGTGATGCAAGTGAATAATTACACCTATGAAATCATTTTTCTGGACGACGGAAGTACGGATGATTCCTGGGCTATTATTGAACAATTTGCAAATGAAAATCCTCATGTAAAAGGCGTTCGTTTCATGAAAAATTTTGGAAAATCACAAGCCTTGCATGCTGGTTTTGCAAAAGCCAAAGGCGATGTCATCATCACCATGGATGCCGATTTACAAGACAGTCCGGAAGAAATTCCCGGATTATATGAAATGATTGTCAATGGCAAATTTGATTTGGTTTCCGGTTGGAAAAAGAAACGTTACGACTCCGTAGTTGCTAAAAACTTACCTTCAAAATTATTTAATTGGGCTGCCAGAAAAACATCAGGGGTTGAATTGAATGATTTTAATTGTGGATTGAAAGCCTACAAAAATGTGGTTGTAAAAAACATTGAAGTTTCAGGTGAAATGCACCGATACATTCCGGTTTTGGCAAAAAATGCCGGTTTTGGCAAAATTGGCGAAAAAGTAGTACAACACCAAGCCAGAAAATATGGTGAAACTAAATTTGGAATGGAACGTTTCATCAATGGTTTCTTAGATTTAATTACCATTTGGTTTCTTTCTCGTTTTGGAAAAAGACCGATGCACTTATTCGGCGCCATGGGCTCTTTAATGTTTATAATTGGTTTTTTATTGGCGGGTTATATTGGTGTTTCAAAACTGTACCATATGTATAATGGCATGACCTATAATTTAGTGACCAGTAATCCTTGGTTCTATATTGCTTTAACAACCATGGTATTAGGCACCCAATTATTTTTGGCCGGATTTCTTGGCGAAATAATTTTGCGAACAAAAAACAATGAAGAGCGTTATAAAGTTTCAACAGAAGTTAATTTTTTATAATTTTTACTCAAGATTAAAAAAAACACGAATTTAATGTAAATTGTATTGTTTGATTTTGCAAATTGCATATCGGAAGAATTACTGAAATTTACGGGAACTATTTCTCATCAGGACACAAACTAGCCCTGATAGCAGCGGCATCCTTTTTCTTTTTTTCTTTAAAAAAAGAAAAAGATACAGCGGATAGCAGGAAACAGCTCCTAAAAAATAAAACCAATTCGTCGGAGCAACTATATTGAAATTTTAAACTAAGAATTTAGAACCTAAAAACATACAAAAATGGATATCAAACAAAACATTTTGGATGCAGTAAATGAATGGCTTACCCCAACATTTGACACAGCAACACAGGAAACAATCAAAGAATTGATGACTACTTCGCCTAAAGAACTGGAAGAAAGTTTTTATAAAAATCTTGAATTTGGAACTGGTGGAATGCGAGGTATAATGGGTGTAGGAAACAATCGCATCAATAAATATACGCTTGGAAAAAGTACACAAGGTCTTTCGGATTATTTACATACATCATTTCCTAACCAACCTATAAAAGCAGTTATTGCTTATGATTGTCGTCATAATAGTGATACACTAGCCAAATTGGTTGCAGATGTTTTCTCTGCCAATGGTATTCATGTTTATTTGTTTTCTAGTTTGAGACCAACACCAGAATTGTCATTTGCCCTTAAATATTTAGGCTGCCAATGCGGAATTGTTCTTACTGCTTCTCACAATCCACCGGAATATAATGGTTATAAAGTATACTGGGAAGATGGTGGACAAATTGTTCCGCCGGAAGATGAGGGAATCATCAATGTAATTGAAAATTTAAATTACAATCAAATCAAATTTACTGCAAATGAAGATTTGATAGAATATATAGATACCGAAGTTGACGAAGCTTTTATTAAATCAACTATCGAAAATGCCAGTTTCAATACTCCCGCTGAAGCCAAAGAAAATTTGAATATTGTTTTTACTTCTTTGCATGGTACATCAATTACACTTGTTCCAGATACTTTTGCACAAGCTGGTTATCCTAACGTGCATATTGTTGAAGAACAAAGAGTTCCAAATGGTGATTTCCCAACAGTAAAATCTCCTAATCCTGAAGAACCGGAAGCATTGGCAATGGCATTGGCATTAGCAGATAAAACAAATTCTGATATTGTAATTGGTACTGATCCAGATTGTGACCGATTGGGTGTTGCTGTTCGAAACAACGAAGGGCAAATGACTTTGTTGAACGGAAATCAGACCATGATTTTGATGACTGCTTTTTTATTGGAAGAATGGAAAAAAGCAGGAAAGATTAATGGCAAACAATTCGTGGGTTCCACGATAGTTTCAACACCTATGATTATGGAATTGGCATCGGCTTATGATGTACAATTTAAAGTGGGTTTGACCGGTTTTAAATGGATTGCCAAAATGATAAAAGATTTTCCTGAACTACAATTCATCGGTGGTGGTGAAGAAAGTTTTGGATATATGGTTGGAGATGCGGTTCGCGATAAAGATGCCGTAGCAGCAACTTTATTAATTTGTGAAGTTGCGGCTCAGGCCAAAGCCAAAGGAAGTACTGTCTATAAAGAATTATTAAAACTTTATGTTGAACACGGTTTTTATAAAGAGCATTTGATTTCTATCACTAAAAAAGGAATGGAAGGCTTAGCCGAAATCAATCAGATGATGATTTCTTTACGTGAAAATCCTGTAAAAGAAATTAACGGACAAAGAGTAATCATGCTAGAAGATTACAAATCATCTGTTGCCAAAAACTTACTAACCGGCGAAGAAGAAATCATGGATATGCCAAAAGCAGATGTTTTGATTTATTATACTGAAGACGGGTCAAAAATTTGCGCCAGACCTAGCGGAACTGAACCTAAAATAAAATTCTATATCAGCGTAAATACAGCATTGGATACTGTTGAAAATTTCACTAAAGTAGAAGCTGTTTTAAATGAAAAAATAAAAAACATTATCGCTGCCATGCAATTGAATTAATTGAATGCAAATAAATTTTTCTGACAGACCCGACAGGCTTTAAAAATCCTGTCGGGTCTTAATGGTAAAAAACAACATAAATGATCAATTTTAAAAAAATATTCCCTTTTATAATTCCGTATAAAAAGTATGCGTATCTAAACATATTTTTTAATGTTTTATACGCTCTTTTCAGTACACTTTCTTTTGTATCACTAATTCCTATGATGCAGGTTCTATTTGACCAAACCAAAAGAAATACGGTGCTTCCTACTTACAAAGGAATCTGGGAACTTAAAAAATATGGTGAAGATTATCTAAGCTATTACATTACCAATACTACCGATACTTTTGGCGTGGGCCATACCCTATCCATTATGGTTGCTGTGATTATTGTAATCTTCTTACTAAAAAATCTTAGCGATTATATGGCTATGTTTTTCATCACCTTTTTAAGAAATGGTGTGTTGAGAGACATGCGAAATGCGATGTACAAAAAAACCATTGATTTACCGTTAGCCTTTTTTTCAGAGAAAAGAAAAGGAGACGTAATTGCCAGAATTTCAGCAGATGTAAATGAGGTACAAACTTCTTTTCTTTCTATTTTAGAACTTATTGTAAAAGAACCGCTTACCATTATTTTTACCATCACTACCATGTTTACCATAAGCATGAAACTGACACTTTTTGTGTTTATTTTCATTCCGGTTTCGGGCTATGTCATTTCATTGATAGGAAAGCAATTGAAAAAAAAATCAACCAAAGCACAACAAGAACAAGGAATCTTTTTATCTACCATTGAAGAAACCTTAGGCGGATTGAAAGTGGTAAAAGGATACAATTCCGAGCGCTATTTCAATCGTATTTTTCAAGAGTCGACACAACGTTTTTTTACGCTATCCAATAGTATTGGCAATCGCCAAAATCTAGCTTCTCCTGCCAGTGAGTTTATGGGAATTATGGTAATTGCTATTTTACTTTGGTATGGTGGACACATGGTTTTGATTGAAAAAACTTTGAATGGCGCATCGTTTATTGCTTATATGGGATTAGCCTATAACATTCTTACACCAGCAAAATCAATCTCGAAAGCATCGTATGCTGTAAAAAGAGGAAATGCTGCTGCAGAACGTGTTTTGGAAATTCTGGACCAGGAAAACACCATTAAAAGCAAAGTAAATGCCATCAAAAAGGATTCGTTTGACACTAACATAGTTATTAAAGACATTAACTTTAAATACGAAGACGAGAATGTTTTAAAACATTTTTCATTGGAAGTAAAAAAAGGACAAACTGTAGCATTAGTTGGCCAATCCGGAAGTGGAAAAAGCACCATTGCTAATTTATTAACTCGTTTTTATGATGTAAATGAAGGGACAATTTCTATTGACGGAGTTGACATCAAGGACATGAATATCCACTCGCTGCGTGACTTAATGGGATTGGTTACCCAAGACAGTATTTTATTTAACGATACCATAAAAGCCAATATTTCACTTGGTAAACATAGTGCAACAGATGATGAAATTATTGAAGCTCTTAAAATTGCCAATGCATATGAATTTGTGAACGAGCTACCGTTAGGAATTTACACTAACATTGGCGATAGCGGAAACAAACTTTCTGGTGGGCAAAAACAACGTTTATCAATTGCAAGAGCCGTTTTGAAAAATCCTCCAATTATGATTCTGGATGAAGCGACTTCAGCATTAGATACTGAAAGCGAGAAGTTTGTACAAGTGGCTCTGGAAAACATGATGCAAAACCGAACTTCCATTGTTATTGCACACCGTCTTTCTACCATTCAAAAAGCGGATTTAATTGTAGTAATGCAAAAAGGAAAAATTGTGGAACAAGGCAAACACGAAGAACTAATTGCATTGAATGGAACTTATAACAAATTAGTAACCATGCAATCTTTTGAATGATGATTTAAGATTGCAGATTTTTGATTTAAGATTTTTGACAAACAAAAATCTTTAAAGCATTCTATTTTTAAATCTTTAAATCTAAAAAATGTATCTTGACAACCCCAACATAAAACTTCCCGAAGACCCAAATACTATTGTTTGGAAATACTTAGACTTGTCTAAATTTCTGGATTTATTAATGTCTCAAAAGCTATTCATGTCAAGGTCTGATAAATTTGAAGATCAATATGAAGGTACTTTTAGCGAGCCTACATTCGAGGAAATCAAAAAATTATCCATTAATAATCCTGATTTTCTTGATTATTATAAAACGCATCGGGAAAGAGTGGCTATTAGCAGTTGGCATATAAATGAATATGAATCCTTTGCGATGTGGCAAATTTTCACTCAAAACAGTGAAGGATTGGCGATTCAATCCACGATTGGGAGATTACAAAATGCACTTCATCCTGAGGTTAATTTCAATCAATACATTGGAGAAGTAAATTATATCGACTACAAAAAAGAGTACATCCCGTTTGATGATATGTTCTTTCCTTTTTTATTCAAAAGAAAGAGTTTTCAATACGAGCGTGAAGTACGTATCATTTCGGATGTTGCAGACAATACCATTAAAATTAACGATGGACTTAAAATCAATGTTGACATCAACGAATTAATCGAAAAAATATACATTCATCCAAAATCTGAAAACTGGTATAAAAACCTCGTTATTCAATTGGTAAAACAATTAGGATTTGATTTTACAATTGAAAAATCTGATTTAGAAAGTGATATTTTAATTTAGGTTTTAAACCGGTTTGTAACTGACGATTTTCCATTGTTTATTTGACAAATCAACGTAGTTATAATGCACTACATCCATTTTATCAAATTGCCCATTTTTATTAGTATCCTCAACGGTTCTAAAATACAAACGGTTAGTAGATTCTATCAAATTCCAATCGATTAATTCCTGATAACTATCCGATAATTTAGTCAATTTATCACCGCTAATTTCACTAAGATACAAAGCCTTAATATCACTTGTATCCAGTTTTCCATCTTTATTAGTATCCATATCAACCATCGTATAAACCATGATTTGATTTTTAGTTTTATCAGCAACTGATTTTAAATACGTTGCAGTTTGAATCAAAACAGGCTCATCTGTCAATGCTTTTATGGAATCTGAACCTATTTTTTGAAACTTTATGTTTTGTAAAAAACCAGTGATTTCATTTTCTCCATAATTAGAGATGGTAAAACTCAAATCATTCACGCTGGAAGATCCATATCTTGTTTTTATTCCTCTTTCTCGAATGCTTAAATCGCCTACGGGATGAATCAGATAATTAGTGCCTTCCATATGAATAGGCAAATCAGCTATCTCAATATCAGTAGAATCAATTTTGGCGATTTCTTTTCCTTTATTTACACCACCGTAAATTACTTTTGGTTTTTCTGCGTCCTCTTTGCAGCTGGTTAAAAGTAGAACTGAAAGTCCTAGTAATGCTATATGTAATTTTTTCATGATGATGTCTTATTAAAAAATAAATTCAAATGTAATCATTTTTAAAAATGCTAGTGACATTCTGCAAATGATTTATAGTTTAGAAATCTTTCTTCTTTTATAAAAAACGTTTCTAATTCTTTTCTATTATAATTTCGCGCTCAATTTTATATTAAAAACCCTCGTGGTCATGTAATTAGGAATAGCATATTGATTTTTTGAATACACATCCCGAACCCAAGTATTGGTAATCGCATTTTGATTTTCAAAAAGATTAAAAATTTCTAATCCTATAGCCAGCTCCTTGAAGCTTTTAAACCAACCGCTATTGCTATTTCCTGTACTATTATCTATAAGTACTTTAGAAAAACCAACATCTGCCCGACGATAATCCCTTAATCTGTTTTGATACAAATAAGGATCTGCATACGAAGGCGAGCCTCCCGGCAAACCTGTATTGTAAACTAAATTCAGGTATATTTTCACACTTGGAATATTAGGCATAAAATCTTGGAACAAAAGCCCAAATTTCAATCTTTGATCCGTAGGCCTTGCTATGTATCCTTTGTTATTGCTGTTTTCTTCCGTCTTCAAATATCCAAAACTAAACCACGATTCCGTTCCGGGAACAAATTCGCCATTTAAACGAACGTCTAGTCCCTGTGCATATCCTTTTGCGTTATTATTAGCCGCATAACGTATGCGAACATTATCAATGGTATACGTATTTACATCTGTCAATGATTTATAATACAATTCTGAAACCAGTTTAAAAGGACGGTTCCACATCTTGAAACTATAATCATTACTCAAAACTAAATGAATGGATTGTTGCGCCTTAACATTAGACTGCACTACTCCATCTGCATCTCTAAGTTCCCTATAAAATGGGGGTTGATGATACATCCCTCCCGAAATCCTGAAAACCATATCCTTTTCCCAATTTGGCTTTATGGCAAACTGCACTCTTGGACTAAAAGTAACTTGAGATTTACCCATTACATTACCTCCAGAAACTTCCCAGTTATGCATTCGCACTCCCGCATTATACCAAACTTCACTGGAACCTAAATTTCCTTTTCTACTCCATTGTGCATACCCAGAAAATCTATTAATCGTATTAAAATTAGTGGCTCTCACGTTTTGATAAGGCACTAAAGGCCCGGTGTAAGGAGTATATGGCTGCTCATTTTTAGGCAAAATAACAATTGGCGGATTTATAGAAAATCCTGCCGAATCAATTACTTCCCACTCCACTATTTTATCACGAATGGATTCTCGGGTGTATTTTACTCCCCACTCGAATTGGTTTTCTTTCCAATCATGAAATCCTTTTACTTCCGTATTGATAATTAGTGCATCTAAATCATTTCGTGCATGATTAAGTTGTGAGCCAATTCCCCTTGTAAAAGAAACATCGCCATACGTATCCGAACCGATATTAGTATCTACTTCACCCAAACTATATTGCGCAAAAACATCAAAATGTTCCTGTTCCAAAGTATGAAAAACAGATCCGATAAATTTCAATGTAAAGTTATCCGAAGCTTTAAAAGTTGTTTTTAAAGCTCCAAAATAAGTATCGTATTTATCTTTTTCCTGGCCTTCATAATAAATAGAAAGTGCCATAGGATTATCAATGGTTCCAAAATTAGTTTGGCGTGTCAAGGGTTGATATTGGTATTTATTTTGAGAAATATTTCCCAAAAAACTCCATTGCCATTTCGCCGATGCTTGGTAATTAACGTTCGTTTGAATATCAGCAAATGTTGGTGTGAAATTCGTTTGTGTTTCTTGGCTTTTTACCAAAAGACTATTGTTTCGATATCGAACTCCAGTTACTGCCGACCATTTTTTATTCTTAGAAACGGCATCCATCGAAAAGCTTCCGCCAAGAAAACTAGCTTCAAGATTGGCACCAAATTTCACAGGTTTTCTATAGGTAATATCCAACACTGAAGATAATTTATCTCCAAATTTCGCCTGAAAACCTCCAGCGGAAAAATCAATGTTTTGAACCAAATCAGTATTGGTAAAACTCAATCCTTCTTGCTGCCCCGAACGAATTAGAAAAGGACGATATACTTCGATTTCATTGACATAAACTAAATTCTCATCATAATTTCCACCACGTACAGCGTATTGAGTGCTGAGCTCATTATTAGAATTTACACCCGGTAAAGTTTTCAATATATTTTCGATACCAGCATTGGCCCCGGGAATCTTTCGAATCACTTCAGGTTCAATCGTGGTAATTCCTTGTACTCGCTTTTTGTTTTTTGCAATAACTATAACTTCACCCATCTGTTCCTCATGGTCATTCATTACCAAATTGAATTCATAGTCTTCATTTGATTTTAAAACAATCGAAACTGTTGTCTTTTTTAAAGAAACATGCGTAAAAACAACTACTAGTTTTTGATTTGCAGGAACAGCCAAATCAAAAAAACCATTTGTATTAGATTGAGTTGTTTTGCCAAGACAGAAAACATTTACGTTATCTACGGGTTGGTTATTTTTATCAAGAATAATTCCTCTGATTCTGGCTGATTGGGCTGATGCAGCAAGTCCAACACAGAAACAGAAGAAAACAAGTAATAATTTATTAGTACTCAAATGGTTTGGTTTTTATTTTTTTTGACTTCTAAAAAAATGAGTTTCAAAGATAGTTGAATTTCCTACATTATCAATTACAACTACTTTTAAATCATTGGCCCCTTCGGCTACAATTCCATCATTGAATTTGTGAATTATTTTTTTAGTTTTATTGTCATATTCGAATAAAATCCAATTTCCATTCAAATAACCATTATAAGATTTTATACCTGACAAACTATCATTTATAGTAAGTTGAATCGTCTTTTGATCACTCAACCATTTTCCTTCAATAGGTTTCGCTATCGTAATTTTAGGCTCAATCGTATCCATAACCAAAGCATATTTTCCTAAGGTTTTCACTTTTGTATTAAAAACATTTTCTTTCTTATAGGTTGAATTGTAAGTTACTTTTTGACCTTCGATTAAACCTATAAATATTTTTTCTCTTTGTGCTTCCGTATATTTATTGTCTTCTATGGAAATCGTAAAATTAGTATGCGCTGGAACAGTATCGTCATGAAGATATAAAGTATCGTTTTTTACATCAAAATTCATATCAAAATCCTCATAAAAAGTTCCTGCAGGAAAGAAAACAGACATATTATCTTTTGCAAAATTACTGTCTTTGTTTGCCTTTACAAAATAGTTAGACACTACGGGTTCCTTCTCAATAATAGTGGATAATAAATCATATTGTATTGGAATAGCAACAGTGCTTTTATTGCCATTAAAATCCGAAACTTCAACACGATAAACCGAAGATAAATTCGGTGTTACAGTAACAACTCCGTTATTTTCATCAGACTGAATAATGCTTAATCCGTATTTATTTTTCATAAATAACTTCTGAACTCTTTGTTGTGTTTTCTTATATTTTGAATAATCGATAAGTGCATTTACATAGCGCATTTCGTCAAAAGAATAGGTGTCAAATTGATACCCAAAAGTTGGTTTTCCATTAGAAAATGATTGTACTTTGAAAACTCCGTTTTTATTAAAGGAAACATCATCGTAATCAAAAGTGTTAATACCAAATCCTATTTTCCCATTGGCAACAACCTTTTCAGATAAATAAGTACCATCTTTTTGCAATGACAAATTAAGTAACAAAGGCCGCTTGGAATGATTCACCGAAGTTTTTGTGTCTAATGGATATACGTAAACAGAAGAAATAGTTGGCTTTTTAGTATCCTTAAGCATTTTATCAAATCCGAAAAACATAGGATTAATAATTTTCTCTGTTTTTGTATCCCTAATTTCAAAATGCAAGTGTGGCCCCTCAGAACCGCCTGTATTTCCTGAAAAAGCAATTATTTGTCCTTTTTTAACAATCAATTCATCTAATTTTGGAAATAACTCTATTTCAAAAGATTTTAAGGCATAATGAGATTTTTTAATATACTCTTCAATAAGTCCATTTGCTATTTGCAAATGGCCATATACGGAAGTATATCCGTTAGGATGGGTTATGTAAATAGCCTTTCCGTTACCAAAAGTAGAAATCTTTATTCTTGATATATAGCCGTCAGCAACAGCGTAAACTTTTAATCCTTCCTTCTGCAACGTTTTTAAATCAAAGCCAGCATGAAAATGATTGGGTCTTAATTCTCCGAAATTTCCTGAAAGTTGCATTGGGATATCAAGTGGAGAGCTGAAATAATCTTTGGGATATTCGACCTGAGCAAAAAGAGGACAGCAAAAAAATATAAGAAATATAAAAATTTTCATGGGTTTCATTTTTGCTAAGATAAAAAAAAGTAGTTAATAAAAAATTCATAAAAGAAATCAAATCACAACGTATTGAATTACATATAATTGATTTTTTTAACGTAAAAAAATCAATAAAATATTGTAATAATAAAAAGGAATACTAACTTTGTAAGATTAAGTAATGAATTAGAATTAATAATGAGTGTAATTGCAGAAATAATTGATACTCTTGAAAATAAGGTTGAAAAACTTTTTATTAAATTAAAGAGTTTGGAGAAAATCAATCAAGATTTAAAGGTTGAATTAACAAAATCTGCACAAACCATACAAACTCAACATCAAGAGATTGAAGCGCTAAAAACGCAATATGAAACACTCAAAATTGCTAATACATTATTAGGCAGTGACGATAATAAAAGAGATACAAAGCTTAAAATAAATTCATTAATTCGCGAAATTGATTACTGTATAGCACAACTATCAGATTAATAAAAGATATGGACGATAAGCTTAAAATTAAAATATCAATAGCAGACAGAGTTTACCCGTTAACGGTAGAACTATCTCAGGAAGAAGGACTTAGAAGCGCCTCAAAGAAAATTGATGTGATGATAAAGCAATTTGAAGAAAATTATGCTGTTCGTGACAAGCAAGATGTTTTAGCCATGTGCGCTTTACAATTTGCTTCTCAAGTAGAACAAAAACAAATTGATAATGCAATTGATGGCGAAGCGACCATTGAAAGATTAAAAAAAATCAATGCGGTTTTAGATCAATATCTCGATAATTAAACGTTCTTTACATAGACTAAGATACTGCCTACATTAGTTCATATTTGGTAAACTCAACACTAACAATTTAGAATGAGCAAATCATCACTACTAAAGCATGCCACGCTCCGGCGAGGAAACTTGAACAGTGAGTTAGCTCAAAACTTGTCTTTCCGAGTTTATTCAAGCAACCTAATGTAGGCTTTTTTATATATAAATTTTAACAAACATGGACAACATATTAACGATCATTATTACTGGTTTTATAGGTATTGCAGGAGGTTTTGGGATAGCCAAAATAATAGAAAAAAGCAATATTTCTAACTTAATTAAAAATGCAAAAAAAGAAGCTGCATCGATTCTAAAAGATGCTAATCTTGAAGCTGAAAACATAAAAAAAGATAAAATTCTTCAAGCTAAAGAAAAATTTATCGAATTGAAATCGGAGCATGAGCAAGTAATCCTTTCTCGTGACAAAAAAGTAGCAGAAATAGAAAAAAGAGTTCGTGATAAAGAATCTCAAATTTCTAATGAATTGTCAAAAGCGAAAAAAGTTAATGATGATTTTGAATCAAAAACTTTAGAGTATACTACTAAAATAGAAGTTTTAGATAAAAGACAAGCTGAAGTAGATAAATTACACAAAAGCCAATTGCAACAATTGGAAGTAATCTCTGGTTTATCAGCTGAGGAAGCTAAAAATCAATTGGTTGAAGGATTAAAAGCTGAAGCTAAAAGCAAAGCAATGTCTCATATACAAGACACGATTGAAGAAGCTAAATTGACAGCTCAACAAGAAGCAAAGAAAATTATCATCAACACGATTCAAAGAGTTGGGACAGAAGAAGCAGTAGAAAACTGTGTATCTGTTTTCAATATTGAATCCGATGATGTGAAAGGTAGAATTATTGGTCGTGAAGGTAGAAATATTCGTGCCCTAGAAGCTGCAACCGGAGTTGAAATCATTGTAGACGATACACCAGAAGCTATTATTCTTTCTTGTTTTGATCCTGTACGTAGAGAAATCGCACGTTTGGCATTACACAAACTGGTAACTGACGGAAGAATTCACCCAGCACGTATTGAAGAAGTTGTTGCTAAAACAGCAAAACAAATTGATGATGAAATCATAGAAGTTGGTAAACGTACCGTTATTGATTTAGGAATTCATGGATTACATCCTGAATTGATTAAAGTTGTGGGACGTATGAAATACCGTTCTTCTTATGGACAAAATTTACTGCAACACTCTCGCGAAGTTTCCAAGCTTTGTGGAATCATGGCTGCTGAACTTGGCTTGAACGTAAAACTAGCTAAAAGAGCCGGTTTATTACACGATATTGGTAAAGTTCCAGATGCAGAAAGTGATTTACCTCACGCTTTATTAGGAATGCAATGGGCTGAAAAATACGGTGAAAAAGAAGAAGTTTGTAACGCCATTGGAGCACACCACGATGAGATAGAAATGAAATCATTGTTATCACCGATTATTCAGGTTTGTGATGCTATTTCAGGTGCGAGACCAGGTGCAAGAAGACAAGTACTAGATTCTTACATACAACGTTTAAAAGATTTAGAAGAAGTTGCCTACGGTTTTAGCGGTGTAAAAAACGCTTATGCTATTCAAGCTGGTAGAGAACTTCGTGTTATTGTAGAAAGCGAGAAAGTTTCTGATGAAAATGCAGCAAATTTATCTTTTGAAATATCACAAAAAATTCAAACAGAAATGACTTATCCTGGTCAAGTTAAAGTAACTGTAATCAGAGAGACAAGAGCAGTGAATATTGCGAAATAGTCCCCTCCCAGCCTCCCCGAAGGGGAGGAGCCTTTATACTTAAAAAAATGATTAGCTTGAGCTAATCATTTTTTTTTTGTTTTACCCCCTCCCCTTCGGGGAGGCTGGGAGGGGATTCTTTCTGGGATGAAAAGTGTTAATTACTTCTGTCAGAAACTTTCGATCAAGATGAACATAAATCTCTGTTGTAGTTATCGATTCATGACCCAGCATTAATTGAATGGATCGTAAATCTGCTCCATTTTCCAGAAGATGTGTAGCAAAAGAATGTCGCAAGGTATGCGGACTGATATTTTTATTTAAATCTATTTTACTGGCTAAATCTTTAATAATCGTAAAAATCATGGCTCGTGTCAATTGATTTCCTCTTCTATTTAAAAACAACGTATCTTCAAATCCTTTCTTTATGTTCAAATGGATTCGCATCGTATCTTTATAAATTTGAATGTATTTTTGAGTTAAATTTCCAATAGGCACAAACCGTTGCTTATTCCCTTTTCCCGTTATTTTAATAAAACCCTCTTCAAAAAACAAATCGGAAATTTTCAAAGCTGTCAATTCAGAAACTCGCAATCCACAACCATAAAGTGTTTCGAGCATGGCACGATTACGCTCCCCTTCATTTGTGGTTAAATCAATAGCCGAAATAAGATTATCAATTTCAGCCACAGATAACGTATCCGGAAGTTTTCGGCCCGTTTTAGGCGTTTCAATTAATTCTAAAGGATTAGTATCCCGAAAGTCTTCAAATATTAAATAACCGAAAAAACTTTTAAGTCCCGAAATGATTCTGGCTTGTGAACGCGGATTAACTTGTTTTGAAACATCATAAATAAACTGCTGAATCATTTCGTCATCAATATGTATTGGAGAAATAACAATTCCATTATTTTCCAGAAAAAGACACAAACGTTCAATATCGAAAGAATAATTTTCAATAGTATTCTTTGACAAACCCCGTTCGATTCTTAAATAAGACTGATAACTTTTTATATAAGTATTCCAATTCATATCCCAAAGTAAAGCATTTTTTAGACATAAAAAAACCTCTCGAAATGAGAGGTTTTTAATATTTTAGAAGGTTGACACATTAAAACTTATATCCAAGACCTACAAATAGACCATTAATCTTTGCGCTATATCCAGATGGAGCATTTTCAATTAAATTAGTTAAACCCAAATTGTATTTTGCTTCAATACTAAAATTTTTATCTATATCGTAAGCTCCTCCAAAATCCAATCCTACACCAAAAGTTTTAAGCCCTGTGGTTTTCTCATCTAAATCAAATAATAAATCTGGACCAACTAGAAGGCTGAATTTTTCTGCAACAAATAATTTTGCAAGAATTGGCAATTGCAATTGTTTAGAATCTTTAATAAACACCAACAATAATTCTGGTTGTACATGAAACTTATCTGAAGCAGCAATATCTACAACAGCACCAACATAAAAACCAGTTTCTGACCCAGAATTTGAACCTCCAGGATAAACCGCTTTTGCAGTTGCAAAATCAACACCAGTTGCTAATCCAAATTTGACATCTTGTGCATTTGCAAATCCAAATGCGAATACTGCTACCGCAGTTAAAAATTTTTTTTTCATTGACTTTTTTGTTAAAATTAAAAAAACATATATAAAAATACTCCTAATTATTAACTATTCATTTTGGAAAGTTTAGAATGTTACATAAGATAAAAAATTATTTTCTCCATTTTCCTCCACCAACGTAGAATCCAAGATGAATCCCTAAATACGTGTTTGAAACTATTCCTAAGTCATTACCATTTATATCCTGTAAATTAGATTTTGGTACAAAATTATATTCTATTCCCATTCTAAATTTATTCCATTCAAAACCTCCACGCAATAACTCCCCAACTTTTCCAGTTCCATTTACAGATACTTGATCTGAATTATTTGTATCATTAAATTCAACATTTGCGATAGAATAATATCCTATTCCGCCACCAATATAAGGAACAAAAGATTTACCGGATTTATTAAAATAATAATCATATGTTCCAACATAAGAAATATTAGCAGAAACTTTTGCACTTGTAGTACTACCATTATCTTGAATATCACGAATCATTCCAGCTCCACCTATTCGCAGTCCTACATTCATATTCTCTTTTATGTTGTATTTCGGTTCGATCGACAACAATAAACCACCACCCCCAACTGAAGGGACTGTATATCCTAAATCTAACCCAACTCTAAAGCCACCCTGTTTTTGTGAATAAACACTGGTAAAAGCCAATGCAATACATGCTACTAAAATTACTTTTTTCATTCTTTATTTGTTAAATTAAAAAAACAAATATAAAAATATTCCTACTATTAACTATTTATTTTGAAATGAATATTTTCATTATTTAAAAAATAAAAAAAATCTAATTTTTTAAATAATTGACAAACAAAAATTTACGAACAAGCTTCTCACCAGATTAAGTAAGAAGCTTGTTGTAGTAGCTAACACATAAATTAATAATTATTTACTTACAATTTTTCTATTTAATAAAAAAAACCTCCCAATTGGGAGGCTTAAAATATTGCAGTTTTAAAATATTTAGAAGTGTAATACAAAACCAATTAATCCTTGAAAAGCATTATCCGCTTTGTTATTGTCAAGGGTCGCATTATAACGAATTGCAGGCTCAATTGAAACATTGTCTCCAAGAAATATAGCATACCCTCCTTGAAAACCAATCCAGTTGGCATTATTTCCGCTTCCTGAAGTACCTGTAAAATCAATACCTACCGGAAACTGACTTACAATATAATACTTAACTCCTATTTTATAACTAAAAGGATTATAACCATCACCATCGTCTGAGTAACCTAAACCTGCTTTTATTGCTAAATCTTTTATAACAAAATACCCTCCTTCTAAACCAACTGACCAAGCGGTATTTCCTCCATCAACAGATAGTAAGGAAAATGAAGTATTTCCGGTAGCCCATGAACCAGTATTAGCTTCAATTAACCATTTCCCTTCTGCAGTTTGACCACCACCATTGCTCATTTTTTTGTCTTGAGCATTCACAAATCCAAATGCGAATACCATCACTACTGATAAAATAATTTTTTTCATGATTTATCATTTAAAATTTATATACCCAAAGTTAGAAAAATCAACAATCGCATCTGATTTTACGTCAAAAAACTCGTTGATTGCCAAATTAATCCGTTTAAAAACAACAAAATAAGATTTAACTCATTGATTTTTAAGTAATTGTGAATTAAAAAATACTTTTAAAAACTTAAAAACCCCTTTTTATTAAAGTAAAAACAAAGTAAATATTGTAAGTAATAAACATAAAAGTGTAATATTTCTTTACTTTAAGAGTTTTACCTTGTACATTCAAATTAAAGACAATAATTAAATACAATATTATGAAAAAGACAATCTTAGTTGCCGCTTTACTTCTTGCTATTTCAAGTAATATGCAAGCTCAATTAGTTAAGTTTGGAATAAAAGCTGGTTTAAATTACGCAAATCAAACTGGGTCTGATATTACGATTAATAATTCTAATTATAACACTTCAGCTATTACAAGTTATCATGCCGGTTTAATCGCAGAAATTAAAATTATAGATAGTTTCTCTATACAACCTGAACTACTCTATTCTACACAAGGCGCAAGTTATAAAAGTGCAGGAGAAGAATTCAGAAATGAATTAGGCTATTTATCAATCCCCGTTTTAGCAAAAATTAATTTAAATAAAGTAGTTAGTATTGAACTAGGCCCACAAGCTTCCTTTTTATTGAGCGAAAGAAATAATTTTGATGTCAAAGATGCAAATACTTTTGATTTTGCAGTTGTTGGGGGTTTAGGTCTAAATATTACTAACCATTTATTCATACAAGGGCGTTATGGTTTAGGATTAACAGATGCCTCAAAGGATGCACAAGTTAAAAATTCTGTTGTTCAAGTTTCCGCAGGTATTAAGTTCTAAGAAATTAAAATAAATTAATTAAAACCGTTCCATAAATTGGAACGGTTTTTTTATTTTTACCAAAATAACAATTATGAAAATAAGTATCATCAACGGTCCAAATCTTAATCTTCTTGGAAAACGTGAGCCAGAAGTTTACGGCAGCCTAACTTTCGAAGAGTATTTTACTACTTTACAAATAAAATTTCCTGCAATAGAATTCACTTATTATCAAAGTAACATTGAAGGAGAATTAATTGATAAAATTCAGGAATTTGGTTTTTCTTATGATGGCATAATTTTAAATGCCGGAGCTTACACCCATACTTCTATAGGAATTGGAGATGCAATAAAAGCGATTACGACTCCAGTAATTGAGGTCCATATTTCGAATACCTTTTCACGTGAAAGTTTCCGTCATCAGTCTTATATTTCTGGTAATGCTAAAGGAGTTATATTAGGCTTTGGATTAAAAAGTTACGAATTAGCGGTGCAATCTTTTTTGTAGTTTAAAAGAATAATCAAACGATATATTATAAACAAAAGGCGCAAAAAATTTGTGCCTTTTGTTTAACTATAAAATTAATTATTCGGTTCCACATGAATCAAAACATGTCCTAATTCAGGAATTTCTTGTCTTAAAGTATCCTTTAGTTTATGGGCTAAATCATGTCCTTCTTTTACTGAAATATTCGCATCTACAATAGCATGAAGATCAACATGATATTGCATTCCTGCTTTGCGAATGAAACATTTTTCAGTATCAATAATTCCTTCGACTTGAAACGAAACCTTTCTAATTTCATTAACTAAATCATCGTTCAGATGCTCGTCCATAATTTCTCCAAGTGCGGGTCTAAAAATAAGATAACTGTTATACAATATAAAACCAGAAGCAAAAAGTGCTGCCCAATCATCGGCTGATTCATATCCTTTTCCTAAAATTAATGCAATAGAAATTCCGACAAATGCCGCTACCGATGTTATGGCATCACTTCTATGGTGCCAGGCATCGGCTCGTAGTGAAGAACTATTCGTTTCTTTACTGCGTTTCATAACTATACGGAACGAATACTCTTTCCAAATAATTATAGCACCAAGAATAAAAAGTGTCCAAGATTCAGGCAATTCATGAGGTGTTCCAATATTATCAATACTTTCATATGCTATAATAGTTGCTGATGTTATCAAAAAACCAACAACTAAAAAAGTTATTAATGGTTCTGCACGACCATGTCCGTAGGGATGATTTTCATCAGCTGGTTTATTAGAATATTTGATTCCGAACAAGACTAAAAGAGAGGAAAAAATATCGGTGGTAGATTCTATTGCATCAGCCACTAAAGCATAAGAATTTCCAAAAAAACCTGCCAAGCCTTTTATAATTGCCAAACAAATGTTTCCAACTATACTAAAATATGTAGCCTTAATTGCTGTCTGTTCTTTTGACATTGTATTGTGTAATAATGAAATTAAAAATCGTTTAAAAATTCCTTTTTTAAATCTGAATTTACATATTCAAAAAGGAATTTTTAAACGATTTTTTTTTAATAATTTAGAAGTTTATGCTCGAATGATATTAGCTCCAATCGCTCTTAAGCGTTCGTCTATTCGCTCATAACCTCTATCTATTTGTTCAATATTTTGAATGGTACTTGTTCCTTTAGCTGAAAGAGCCGCAATCAATAAGGAGATTCCAGCACGAATATCCGGTGAAGACATTGTTGTTGCTTTCAATTGTGATTTAAAATCATGCCCCATAACCACTGCTCTATGCGGGTCACATAACATAATTTTTGCTCCCATGTCGATTAATTTATCTACAAAAAACAATCGGCTTTCAAACATTTTTTGGTGAATCAATACATCTCCTCTTGCTTGTGTGGCTACAACTAAAACGATACTCAATAAATCAGGTGTAAATCCTGGCCATGGTGCATCAGCAATAGTAAGAATAGAACCATCAATATCCGTTTTTACCTCATATCCATCTTCGTGAGCAGGAATGTAAATATCATCTCCTCTTCGTTCCAATGTGATTCCTAATTTTCTAAAAGTATTTGGAATAACACCAAGATTGTCCCAACTTACATCTTTAATTGTAATTTCACTTCTAGTCATGGCTGCCAATCCAATCCATGAACCAATTTCAATCATATCCGGAAGAATTCTATGCTCACAACCACCTAGATTTTCAACTCCTTCAATGGTTAATAAATTAGATCCAACACCCGTGATGTTTGCTCCCATAGCGTTCAACATTTTACAAAGTTGTTGCAAATAAGGCTCACAGGCTGCATTATAAACTGTAGTTTTTCCTTTTGCCAAAACAGCAGCCATAACAATATTTGCTGTTCCGGTAACTGAAGCTTCATCAAGCAACATATCAGCTCCGGTTAATCCATCTGGAGCTTCCACACCATAAAAATGATCTTCTCTATTGTAACGAAATTTCGCACCCAGATTGATAAATCCTTCAAAGTGTGTATCTAATCTTCTACGACCTATTTTATCCCCTCCTGGTTTTGGAATATATCCTCTGCCAAAACGAGCCAATAATGGCCCCACAATCATAATAGAACCACGTAGAGAACCACCTTCTTGTTTGAATGCTTCAGTTTCTAAATATTGTATATTAACATCGTCAGCTTGAAAAGTATAAGAACCTGATCCATTTTTTTGGATTTTAACTCCTAAATTTCCTAAAAGTGTAATTAGCTTATTGATATCAATAATATCAGGAATATTATTAATTGTCACTTTTTCAGGAGTCAAAAGAACTGCACATAAAATTTGTAATGCTTCATTTTTAGCTCCTTGTGGCGTGATTTCTCCTTTTAGACGAATGCCACCTTCAATTTTGAAAATTCCCATATTCTTTTTTTAAGGTTCTGAGGTTCTAAGTTACAAAGGTTCTGAATTTTTACCTACTTTATTAAAAATAGCAACTCAAAATCTAACCCACTTAAGACCTATTTTATTTTGGATTATTGTTTTTTATGAAAGGTTTTGGTTTACCCGTTTTTAAATTCTTATTGCTTAGAATTTTTGGTTGCCCAACAGGAGTGATTTTATTAGAAACTCGTTTATTAGTTCGCAATAAATCAGTAGTATTTAGAAGCTCTTCGGTACTTTGAAGCAAATTTAACTTACCATCGGATAATTCATATAAGTGTTCGAAAATAACATCGTCCTTTACGGTATCTTTATTCCAACTCAAATAGGATTTTTTCATGTGATTGGCAATTACTTTTACCAATGCATTCTTCATTTCGCCATCTTCCCATTTATTAGCGACATCAATCATATATTTTATGTTGTTGCCATAATACCTGTATTTTGGAAAATTTTGCGGGTATTTTAAAACATCTGGTTTTAATTGCAAGACTTCACGAGATGGAATTGGATAGGGTGAATCAGCCACTAATTTAAAATCAGACATGATAAAAATCTGATCCCATAATTTATGTTGAAAATCAGGAACATCTCGTAAGTGAGGATTTAAACTCCCCATTACCTGAATGATATATTTTGCTGCTTTATTGCGCTCCACATCATCTTCAATCTTTGTAGCCTGATCAATCAATTTTTGCAAATGACGTCCGTATTCCGGAATAATTAAATGGGATCGCTCCGCATTATATTCCAAATGATGGACGGTATCGTTCGCGTTTTCTTTTATATATTTTGAATTCATATTCGAATGTATATTTTTTTGATCTTATATGCCACATTTCCGAAGATTTAAATCATTCGAAATGTATCAAAATTTATTTTATATTATAGGGAAACAATACCTTTAATTGTAGAAACTTCTAGGTATTTATCTACTATTTCTTGCGAATCTTTTACTGTAACGTCAACAGATATACTTGTAAATTTACCCGTTTTGGATTTTGTTGTTTTTATAACCGCTCCCATACAGTCAAAAGCCAACTCAACACGCTCTACATTATCATTTTCTGTTGGCACAATAAACTTAAATAAGTATTCTGCTGGCCATGTATTACTCATATCCAGCTCCACTTTTAATCTTTCGTAAAATTCTGCAGTCTCTTTTTCTTTATCGTTATCCATTTTCAATTTAAAAATAAGAGCAAATATACGGTTTCAAATGTAAATTTTGAATATTTGAAATATGATTTTTTGTCTAATTATGCTTTTACGGCAATCATTTTTTCAAATTCCAATAAGTTTGAGTAATTTCGCGCCTTATTTGTAAAAAGTGCAGAAAGAAATCATAGTTATCATTGGCGGTCCCGGAACTGGAAAAAGTACAATCATAGATGGATTAGTGGCAAATGGATATTGCTGTTATCCCGAAATTTCCAGACAAGTGACTTTGGAAGCTCAAAAGCAAGGTATCGAACAATTATTCCTGACAAATCCTTTACTGTTCAGCGAATTACTTTTGGAAGGTAGAAAAAAACAGTTTCAAAGCGCACTTGAAGAACCGCATAAAATTGTGTTTATAGATCGTGGTATTCCAGATGTTGTAGCCTATATGGATTATATAGGTGACAGTTATCCATCCTTTTTTGATACCGCGTGCAAAGAACACAAATACACTAAAATCTTTATTCTTCCACCTTGGGAAGAAATCTACACGAGTGATACTGAACGATATGAAAATTTCGAACAGGCAAAAAATATCGACACGCACCTTGTGGCAACTTATCAAAATTATGGTTACGAACTTATAGAAGTCCCTAAAGATAGTGTTGATAACAGAATTCTTTTTATCTTAGATAAAATTTCTAAATAATTTAAGGATTACAAATTGGGATTTACGATTTTTTCATCAAGTATAAATTAAAATCTAATCCCGAAGCTTTGGGAACGAAATCTATGCCAGAAGCATTACAAATTCTTCAAAAGTATTGGAAACACGATAAATTTAGATCGCTACAAAACGAAATTATAAATTCTGTTTTAAGTGGTGAAGATACTTTTGCGCTAATGCCTACCGGGGGCGGAAAATCAATCTGTTTTCAGGTTCCGGCCATTATGAAAGAAGGAATTTGCCTAGTGGTTTCACCTTTAGTTGCATTAATGAAAGACCAAGTCGCCAATTTACAAAAACGAAATATTAAAGCGATTGCATTGACTGGTGGAATAAAGTCCGATGAAATGATAGACTTATTGGACAATTGTCAATTTGGAAATTATAAATTCCTGTATTTATCCCCGGAGCGTTTGCAGTCAGACTGGATTCTCGAAAGAATAAAAAACCTCCCTATCAACCTGATTACCATTGACGAAGCACATTGCGTTTCACAATGGGGACATGACTTCAGGCCTGCTTATTTGAAAATTTCTGAATTAAAAAAGCATTTCCCTAAAACCCCTTTCTTAGCTTTGACCGCAACGGCAACACCAAAAGTTAAAGAAAGTATTATCACTGATTTAGGATTGCATAATCCAAAAATTTTCGAGAAGTCATTTGCCAGAGAAAATATCGCCTACATGGTTTTTGAAGTCGAAGATAAACTTTTCAGAATAGAACAAATTCTAAAGAAAAACCCTCAACCATCCATAATCTATGTAAGAAACAGGAAATCGTGTTTGGAAATTTCGGCACAACTACAATCTTTAGGGTTTAAAGCAACGTATTATCATGGCGGACTTACGTCCAAAGAAAAAGATAAAAACATGCAGTCTTGGATGAATGAAGGTGCACAAATTATAGTTGCTACCAATGCGTTTGGAATGGGAATTGATAAAGCCAACGTAAAAACAGTCATTCACATTCAACTTCCTGAAAATTTAGAAAATTATTACCAAGAAGCTGGACGTGCCGGAAGAAATGGAGAGAAAGCTTATGCCATATTATTAACCAGTCCATCGGATATTCTTCAAACTGAAAATCAGTTCATCAATGTCCTTCCTGATAAAAAGTTTTTGAATCTAATGTATGTCAAACTTTGCAATTATTTTCAGATTGCTTACGGAGAAGGTATTAACGAACAATTTAATTTCAATTTGCATCATTTTTGTCTAAAGTATGAGTTTCCGACATTGAAAACCTACAATGCTATGCAGTTTCTGGACAGACAAGGGATTATTAGTTTATCTCAAGAATTTTCTGAGAAAATCACACTTCAATTTCTTATTCCATCCAAAGAAGTGATTCGTTATATGAGTTTGAATCCTAATGACGAAGAAATAATTTTAGCAATATTACGAACCTATCCTGGAATTTATGAAATGCAAACCGCTTTCAATATAGAATTAATTGCAAAAAAGTCAAATCATGCTACAAATGAAATACAAGCAGTTCTACATAAATTGAAAGAAAAAGGCATTATTGAGTATCATTCGAAAAATAATGATGCCACTTTAATTTTCAACGAAGTTCGGGAAGACGAAAGAACCATTAGTCGAGTTTCTAAATATTTAGAAAAGCAAAACGAATTAAAAAAAGAGCAACTTAAAGCAGTTCTCTTTTATGTTAATGAAAAGAAAGTTTGCAAGAGTAAATTGATCTTGGATTATTTTGGTGAGAAGGCAAGCGTTGATTGTGGAATTTGCTCTTATTGCATTACTAAAAAAAATAGGAAAGTAGACATCACTTCACTATCGGAAGCCATTATTACCTTGCTACAAACAGAAGATTTAAATTCCAGAGACATTCAAAATCGCACTAAAAATAGCCCAGATGATATTATCTTTGTGCTGCAACATTTATTAGAAAACAACACTATTTTGGTTAAACCAAATAATAAATATACTTTAAGATCATAATGGAAAAATTACGAATTGTTTTTATGGGAACCCCAGAATTTGCCGTTGGGATTTTAGACACTATAGTCAAACACAACTATGAAGTTGTGGGTGTTATCACAGCAGCAGACAAGCCTGCCGGTCGCGGACAAAAATTAAAATATTCGGCGGTAAAAGAATATGCGCTTGCCAATAATCTTACTTTGTTACAGCCTGCAAACCTAAAAGACGAAGCTTTTTTATCAGAATTAAAATCCTTGAATGCTAATTTACAAATTGTAGTTGCTTTCAGAATGTTACCAAAAGTAGTTTGGGAAATGCCTTCATTAGGAACATTCAATCTTCACGCTTCGCTCCTACCCAATTATCGCGGAGCAGCCCCAATAAATTGGGCAATCATAAATGGAGAAACAAAAACGGGTGTGACTACATTTTTTATCGATGATAAAATTGATACCGGAGCAATGATTTTAAGTTCGGAAACACCAATCTCAGCTACCGAAAATGCAGGACAATTGCACGATCGATTAATGAATTTGGGAAGTACGACCGTTATTGAAACTTTGGAAATGATTGAAAAAGGAAATGTAGCCACCATTATTCAAAAAGATGATGCTGATATTAAAACGGCATACAAGCTAAATAAAGAGAATTGCAAAATAGATTGGACAAAATCAGCTTCAGAAATAAATAATTTGATTCGAGGTTTGAGCCCTTATCCAGCTTCTTGGTGTTTCTTTGGAGATAAGAATGAAGAGTGGAATGTCAAAATATACGAAGCAAAAATCATTTCAGAACATCACAATTATCCTGTTGGTAGTTTAATTTGTAACAAGAAAGAGATGAAAATTCCTGTAAAAGATGGATTTATCCAGGTACTTAGTTTACAGTTTCCGGGGAAAAAGAGAATAAGTACTGCGGAATTGTTAAATGGAATGTCTTTTTCTGAAAACGCAAAAGTCTATTAACATCAGTAAAAACGGGCGTTTCGATAGTTTTAACAAGAAATAGGCTTTGTTTTATGAACAAAAAAAATAAGTTATTAACAAAACAAACTAAAATAACACAAAACGCTTGCAAGGAACGGATTTCCTACTAAATTTGTGTATTAACAATTTTTTTAACCAACAATTAATAACTATTTATTATGAACAAATCAGAATTAATCGATGCTATCGCTGCAGATGCAGGAATTACAAAAGCTGCAGCTAAATTAGCTTTAGAGTCATTTTTAGGAAATGTAGGCGGTACTTTGAAAAAAGGTGGAAGAGTATCTTTAGTAGGTTTCGGATCATGGTCTGTTTCAGCTAGAGCTGCTAGAGACGGAAGAAATCCTCAAACAGGTAATACGATTCAAATCGCAGCTAAAAATGTTGTGAAATTTAAAGCTGGTGCAGAATTAGAAGGAGCGGTAAACTAATTTGAGTTTTCCAATATAATCAAAACCTTCCACATGGAAGGTTTTTTTATGCATTTGAACGACTTTCTTTGGTTTTTTTGAAATTTTATTCTTAAATTTAATAAAAAAAGTAGCCGTTATGATTTCAGAAAAATTAAAAAAAGGACATCTACTTATAGCAGAGCCTTCTATATTTGGAGATTTATCATTTAGCCGATCAGTAATATTATTAGCAGACCACAATAAGGAAGGTTCTGTTGGTTTTATTATAAATAAACCTTTGAAATATACCATCCACGACTTAATACCAGATATAGACGCTCGATTTAAAATCTACAATGGTGGTCCAGTGGAACAAGATAATCTTTATTTCATCCATGACATTCCAGAACTAATTCCTAATAGTGTAGAAATTTCAAATGGCATCTATTGGGGTGGTGATTTCGAATCTGCGAAAGAACTTATCAATTCCGGTAAAATAAGAAAAAATAATATTCGCTTCTTTTTAGGGTACACTGGCTGGGAAGAAGACCAACTAGAAACCGAAATGGAATGTAATTCCTGGATTATTACTGAAAATAATTACGAAAATAAAATCATAGGAAAATCACCAGCTCATTTCTGGAAAGAGCAAATCATGGAATTAGGAGGAGAATACCTTATTTGGTCAAATGCTCCAGAAAATCCTTATTTAAATTAAAATACACCTATTGATTGGTTCAATTTTTGAATCAATTCATTGGCTAATTTAATTGTAAACTCTTTTTTACGATATTTAGTTATAGGTTGAATTCCTTTTATAACATTTGTAACAAACAATTCGTCTGCTTTTTGAAGATCAAATGGAGAAATTACTTCTTCAACTACGTCTAGATTTTCTATTTTTTTTGCCAAACTCAAAATTTGTTTTCTCATCACACCATTCAAACATCCTTCAGATACAGGAGGCGTAATCAGTTTATTACCCAAAAGCATGAAAATATTTCCTTGTAAAACCTCAACTACATTCTTACTGTCATTCAACAAAATACAATTGTCCAATCCATTTTCGTTAGCATAAATACTACCCGTAATGTTTATAATTTTATTTGTTGTTTTTATAGAAGACAGCAATTGTTTTGTCACATAAAAGTCTTTATACAAATCGACTTCATATTCCTTTTGGTCAATTGAATATAAAGTGTTTTCTAGTGCTATTGTATGAATCAAAAAAGAGATTGTATTGTTCAGAGGCAAATAATAGCCTCCATCATTTCTATAAATAGTGATTCTGGCCCTTGAAGAACGCTCTAGTTGATTAACTTTAACTACTGACAGGATTTGCTCTTCAAAATATTCCATGGTAAAATTCATTGGAATTTCCATTCGAACCACACGCATTGATGCCATTAATCTAAAATAATGATCTTCTAAAAAAAGAATTTTATTATTTACTATTTTAACTGTTTCGAAAACGGCATCACCATATAAAAAAGCGCGGTTCTGTGTCAATATACTAGCATCTTGAGACACTATAGTTCCATTAAAATTAATCATAAAAAAAGCCCTAAATTTTGTTTAGGGCAAATATAAGTCATAAAATATGATTTTACTATACAGAACCAATTAGATGTTTCAAATCTGAAATTTGATTTTCCCATAGCTGAGTCGCCTCATCAACCTCATCTTTGGATGCAAAATCAACAACCATTAATGAGACATCTTTAGTTAGTTCATCAACTAAAATATGTAATTCAAAAAAATATTCCGTGTCTTTACTGTTTTCGTCAACCCACTTGAATTTTACTTTTTCACCAGACTTCTTAGAAGCAAGTCTTGCTTTTTCTTCGGAATCATTCCAAATGAAAGTAAAAAACTCTCCACGAGAATTTACGTTATCGGCAAACCACTCCGATAAACCGGATGGAGTCGATATATATTGATATAATAATTGAGGCGAAGAATTTATGGGAAACTCGATTTCGTAACGTACTTTTTGATCCATGAGCTACATTTAATTTTTGTGAAATATAAGAATATAACTCCGAAAAAAAAGGATTTTTAAAAATATTTTTTTTTCTTTAAAAAACGCTTGCAACCTGTAATATTATTTTTATATTTGCACCCGCATTCAGGGCTGGTTATCCACCCTCAATCATGGCGAGATAGCTCAGTCGGTTAGAGCGCAGGATTCATAACCCTGAGGTCCCGAGTTCAAATCTCGGTCTCGCTACCAAAGCAAAAACCCTAACATCAATATGTTAGGGTTTTTTTATGCAATTTACTAATTCAAATTAGTAACAAAGATTCCTACTAAAAAAAACTTCTTATAGGAACTACTTTTAACATAACATATGGGAAAAATTAACCTAAAGAGCTAAATAAATGAACTAATTTTACATAGACAATTGATTTTAACAAATAGAAAAATAAATATTTTTTTTTATTTAAAATATTGATATATAATTAATTACGATAATTAAAAAAGAAATAAAATAGTAAAGATTAGCATTTATTTGTTCATTAAAATTTAACTTATTTAATATTAATTTAAAACCAAATATCATGAAATCATTAATTATTATTTTGTTATTTTTAGGTTTATGCGCACCATCTTACTCACAAGACCAGAAGAAAGATACCGTTCAAGGAAAGATAAAAGTCATAGAATTACCACCAGTTGTAATTAAAAGAGTAGGAAAAGATTTCTCCGTGTATCTTCCGGATAATAATCCTGATCAAACAGTTAGAACAATTGAAGAAAAATTCATTGCCTATGACCTTGGAAAGGACTATGAAGGATCCGAAGAATATCTTTTGGTTATGAGTACAAAAAAAGGAACTTTGTCAGCAACCTATAATGACAAAGGTAAATTAGTACGTGTGGTCGAAGAGTATAAAAATGTAAAACTTCCCAGTGAGGTCATTTATTCTATTTACAGAACTTATCCCGGATGGGCTATTGTAAATGATCAATTTCTCTACACACAAAGGGAAGGTGATGTTACTAAAAAACTGTATAACGTTAAGATTAAAAAAGACAACGAAACTGTTAAATTAGTAGTTCGTCCCGATGGAGAAATTACAAAAATTAAATAATCAATTTTAAAACACAAAAAAAAAGAGGCTATCTAAAAGTAATTTAGAAAAACCTCTCTTTTTTTGCAATAAATGTTCTTATATATTTTTTATGTTAGCATTACTATCTGCAACAATAAACGAAGTATCATACCCTCCAAAAGCTTTCATGTAGCTTCGTATAGAAGTTCCGTAAGCATCCCGGAAATATCTTTTACCTTTATTTTTCAAATATTTCCTTACTGACCCTGCGCCTCCAAGATGTGCAGCAGCCAATATTCCGGATTCCGTTATGTAGATTCCGTTCATAATTGTCCCCTCATATTTTTCGATCTCTCTTTTTAATTCCCATTTGTTTTTTGCCAAAAGAGCTATAAAAGCTTTTTCTTGCATTTCAGGGCTATTCAAAAAAGCGGAACGATCATGGATACCTATAGTTTTTAGTGTTTCAATACCAAATTGGTATTTGCCTAAATATCCGAGTGAATTAATTTTTTTGTATTTGCTTTCAGATTCTCTGTATCCAATCGCTTCTTTGAATCCAATAAAGAAATTTCCAGTAAAAGGGATATTCAAATTGGTGTAATCTTCTTGTTTTTCAGATGGAAATAAGTAGTGTGATCCATCTTCTTCATGTACTAGAAACCAAGAGTTGGTGTCTAAATTAAAGGGCTTAAAACCCGAGCTTAAAAAGGCAATAATAATCGTCAAACCTGTATAAAAATACCATTTCTTTATCATAAATTGTTTTTCTTCAAAACGCTGTCCCGTTAAGAAATTTCTACGTGCAAATATACGTAAAAAATAATTATACTGATAATCAACTAGTTAAAGTTTACTAAAAATAGATTAAGTGTAATTTAATATCGTTGAAGTGCGCCATTTCAATCGTTGGAGCCGGTATTTTTATTGTATTTAAAACTGAAAAAAGAGTCTTTAAAAAGTGTGATTTGGTATTAATTTTAGTCAAATCGACATCAAAACTGACGTAAAATTGTCTGAATCTTTGTGGATTTTGAGTCAAAAAAAGCATGTTATTTTCCCTATTTCCGGTAATCATTCCTTCGGCTCCATAACCTAATGCCAGATTTAACCATTTTGGTATTTTAGAGCCTTTAGCAAAGGAATATAAATTGACCGAAAGCCAATAGGTTTGTCCGTTATAATCTTTTAGAATTTGTTCCGTAAATGAACTCCCTAAAACCTCTGGTCTTTGAGTCGCATATTGTGTGGTATGAAAAGAAAATTTAGGAGTTATACGTTGTTCTTTCCAAATTAATTCTTGTGAAACATACAAAGCCGTTCCAGAAGCATTTGCAATTATATCCCCTGATGAAGCACCCCATTCAGAAGAATATCCATCCATAACCTCAACAGCCGTCAAAAAAGCAAATCCTAAACCTGCTCCGTAAATAAGTTGGCTCTTTTTACTGGCTCCGCTCCATTGCAACATTTCGGCACTAAGCCTGCCTAAATGGTACGAAGAAAAAGAATGTCCCAATTTATCCATTTGAAGCCATTCGGAATTATCATTTATAAAATGAAAATTAGACTTGGGATAATCGGCGTACCAAAGTTGGTTTAAGCCAACCAAAATTCCTGAAGCCAATACCGCTTCAGAAATCACAACGGTATTTTGTCTTTTTTTATTTAAAGAGTCCGATGGCGTAAGGAAATCATCAATTGTATTTTGCGAAAAACAGGTTTGATATCCATTCAAAATCAAGAATAAAAAAAGTAGTTTTTTAAATCTCAAAACTATCTTTTTACACCTTGACTGTTTATCCAATCTGAATATTTTTTTGCGTTTTTATTGTGCTCTTCTAAAGTAGCTGCAAATTCATGGTATCCAAAACGTTCCACACTCGCACAGAAATAGATAAAGTTATTTTTCTCCGGATTTAAAACGGCTTCCAATGCAGTAATATCAGGCATCGCAATAGGTCCTGGAGGAAGACCAATATTTACATACGTATTATAAGGAGAACTCATTGTTAAGTCATTATAAAAAACTCTTTTGATAACCTGATCAAAATCATTTGACTTCTTTTTTATCGCGTAAATAACTGTTGGATCTGCCTGAAGTGGCATTTGAGCTCTTAAACGATTCAAATAAACTCCTGCAATTCTTGGTCTTTCGTCTTTTTTTACAGATTCTTTATGTACGATCGAAGCAAGAATAGTGGCCTCAATTGGAGTTAATCCTTGTTTTGCAGCTTTAGCAACACGTTCTTTGTTCCAAAAGTTTTTATATTCTTTAATCATTTTATCTCGGAACTTTTCAGCCGAAGTATTCCAATACGTTTCATAAGTATTAGGAATAAACATCGCCAAGACATTTTCTTCGGTAAATCCATTTTCTTTTAAAAAAACAGAATCTCTAAATGTAGTCAGCAATGATAAACTGTCCGCTTCAATTTGAGAACCTACGCGTCCTGCTAAATTTTCTAATCGTTCCTGATTATTGAAAGCTAAATTTACAGGTACATTTAATCGTAACGTTTTTACCAATTCATAACTATTCATTCCTTTGGTGAATAAAAAGCGCCCTGGTTTTACATTTTCAGGATAATCTCTTTTGCTGGCAACCGTTTCAAAACGGTCCATATTTTCGACATAAGGAGCAATTATTTTTTTGACATCTTCGTATTTAGAATCTGTTGGGATGTACACATAGAGTTCTTTTTCGGCAAACTTTGTATTCGCTGAAAAAATTTGGCGCAACAAAATAAATCCGTAAACCATTAATACTGATATTAATGCAACAGATATGATTGTTATGATTTTCTTTAAGTTCAAAATAATTATTTTTTAAAATTGCTACGCCAGTTCGCTGACGTTCGTGTGATTAATTAATTGAAAAACAGCTTCGTCTTTATAAATGCCGTTAACTAAATTCCAATCTTTTTTTACTCCTATATTTTGGAAACCAAATTTAATAAAAAGAGCGGTACTTGCTACATTTTCAGTGCCAATATTTGCATATAATTGATGTAGATTAAGATGATGAAAAGCATACCGAATTAATAGTCCTAATGCTTCAGAACCAATATTCTGTTTGCGATTTTCACTGCCTTGAATTACAATCCCAACTCCTGCCCGATTATTCTTTGGATCAAAATCAAATAAATCGATTAATCCCAAAGCCGGAAAATCCTGATCCTGACAAATGGCTAATCGCAATTGCTTGGCTTCATAAATATCCTGATGCGCATTTTCCAAATATTGCTTTACCAAAAACCGACTGTAAGGCGTATGCGTATTACTCACTTCCCAGATACTTTGGTCGTTTTCAATAGCGTAAACAAACTCCAAATCATTGGGTTCAAGTGCACGAATGTAGATGTTCTCGCCTTTTAATGTTATCATTTTAAATAATTACGAATTACTAACCAATTTATCAAAAACAGCAACAAGTAAAATTATCATCACAATAGGAATAAGTAAATAACCAATCATTGAACGATATTTATCGTAATAATTCATTTTTGAAAATCCACCTTTCTTGAATTGAGAATAAACAAGAAAACAACAAAAAAATAATAACAAAACTAAAATTGGTAAATCTGGCGTTTTCATAATTCCTAATTCGTAATTATATTTCTATTTGTCCTTTAAAAACAAACTCCGCAGGTCCTTTCAAGAAAACATTAGTAAACTGTCCATCCTTTTTGTCAAAAGAGACAACTAATTTCCCTCCTTCAACATTCAAATCTATCGAATTCGCTTTTGTTTCTCCTAATGCATTCATCGCGATTGCTACTGCAGTTGCTCCGGTTCCGCAAGCTAAAGTTTCATCTTCAACACCTCTTTCATATGTTCTTAATGAAAAGGTAGTTTCATCTATTTTTTTTACAAAATTGATGTTACTTCCTTGTTTCCCATATAATTCACCGTATCGAATACTCGCTCCGTTTTCTTTGACATTATAGTGCTCTAAATCTTCCACTAATTGTATGTGATGCGGAGAACCCGTATTCATAAACACATATTCTGGAGTGATTTTCACGTCTTCGACATCTATCATTTGTAATGAAACTATTCCATTATCAGCAACTGAGGCATGATGCAAACCATCTGTCGCTATAAAAGTAGTATTATCTTCAATAACGTTTAGCTTTTTGGCGAAAGCCACTAAACATCTTCCACCGTTCCCACACATGGAACTTTGATTCCCATCTGAATTGTAATACACCATTTTGAAATCGGTCTCAGGGTCATTTTCTAATAAAATAAGTCCGTCTCCTCCTATCCCAAAACGTCTGTCGCATAAGTGGGCTATAAGTTGAGTATTGTCTTTTGGAAAAATTCCCTGACGGTTATCAATCATCACGAAATCATTTCCTGTTCCTTGGTATTTATAAAATTCTATTTGCATTTTCTTTGAATTGAGAGATACAAAAGTACGAACTATTAATGAAATGTTAATCATTGTTAAAGAGCGTTAAACTGTTTTTCAAAAAAATAAATTAACGCTATTTTTACTTTAAAATAATTTAAAAATGAATTCTAATATGAAACGATTTTCAACACTGTTTTTAATATCATTGCTGAGTGGAGCCGTAACATTAGGGGCTTACAAATTATTATTTGACAATGATGGCTATTTCTCGAATAACAAAAACTCAATCACTACCGTCGCCTCTGATTCGTATGGAAAACGCGTGGGATTATCAGCCGAAAATGTTGATTTTACCGAAGCTGCCGAAAAGACCATTCATACCGTGGTTCACGTAAAAAATGTTTCTCGCAAAACTGTTATTAATCCAATGCTTGAATACTTTTATGGCTACGGAGGACAGCAGCAACAAGAACAAGTGGGAACGGGTTCTGGTGTAATTATTTCTGAAGATGGTTATATCGTGACTAACAATCACGTGATAAAAGATGCTTCGGAAATTGAAATCACTTTGAACAATAAAAAATCATATAAAGCAAAACTCATTGGAACCGATTCTAAAATGGACATTGCTTTATTAAAAATCGATGCTGACGAAAAGTTACCGTATACTGTTTTTGCCAATTCTGATTCGGTAAAAATTGGCGAATGGGTTTTGGCAGTAGGAAATCCGTATAACTTAACCTCTACGGTAACTGCTGGAATTGTTTCTGCAAAAGCAAGAGATTTGGGCACTAGCGGCATTCAATCTTTCATACAAACAGACGCTGCAGTAAATCCTGGAAATAGCGGTGGTGCATTGGTAAATACCCGTGGAGAACTAATTGGCATCAACACGATGATTTCATCCATGACAGGTTCTTATGTTGGTTATTCTTTTGCCGTTCCATCAAATATTGCCCGAAAAATAATCGAAGACCTTATGGAATTTGGTAATGTACAAAGAGGAATTCTTGGAGTTGAAGGCGGAGAATTAAATGATATCGCTTCCAAAGAATTGAAAATTTCCCAAACACAAGGTTTTTATATCAGTAAGGTAACCAAAAATTCCGGTGCCGAAAAATCCGGACTTACAAAAGGAGATATTATCGTAAAACTAGATGACCAAAATGTAGCTACTTATGCTGATCTTTCTGGGTATATCAACACCAAAAGACCTAATGATAAAGTTCAGGTAACGATTATCAGAGATGGAAAAAATAGAATTATACCTGTAGTTTTGAGCAAAAATGAATTTTTCAGTACTGAATTCAAAGGATTGGAATTGGAAAACATAGACGCCACAGACAAAAAGAAATTCCATCTGGACTATGGGGTAAGAATCAGATCCATTACCAATGACAATCTGAAACAATATGAAGAAGAACTCAAAGGAAATATTATTTTGAGCATCGATAATATAAAGGCAACTGATATAGAAACAGTCTCTAAACTTTTGGACAAAAAAGACGAAAGTCAAAGCATCCGAATTGAAATGATAAATAAAAACGGAGAAACTATCAGAATTATAATCTAAAAACTTATAATGCAAAAACTAAAGCCATCTTGGAAAACCAAGGTGGCTTTTTTATTTTAAAAATAAATCATAAAATAGCTTACGAAATCGATTGAAATAGGTAATTTTGCGCAAAATTTAAAAAAATCATTAATTTATTTTACAAATTTTCACATGAGCATTACATACGAAAAAGAAGTTTCTTTTCAAGCCGACAGACGACGTGCAGGAGTAGAATTGATCAAAATCATCAGTGATTTATGGTATGACAAATCAATTGAAATGGTTTTATTTAGAAATCAATTAATTGACAGAAACGTAAGCGAAATCATCAACTTGCATGACTATGCGGGTGAATTTGTGGGAAAACCAATTTCTGTATTTGATTCAGTAGAAATAGCCAGAGCTGTTTTAGAATTGGATTTACCACCTTCAAAACTGGATATTGGTAAACTTACTTATGAATATCGTTTGGAAGATGAAAAATATCCCGACACAAGGCATTTTGTGATTGACAAATTAAAAGACGCTAAAAACTCTGAGGAAATTCAACCTAAAGATGTAGTGTTATATGGTTTTGGTAGAATTGGACGATTACTGGCACGTGAGTTACTTTCGAAAACAGGAAAAGGAAATCAATTGCGATTGAGAGCCATTGTAACTCGTGATAAAAACGACGCAACTTCTCTAGAAAAAAGAGCTTCTTTATTGCGTTATGATTCTATTCATGGCGATTTTCAAGGATCGGTTGTTGCTGACACAAAAAATAATGCTTTGATAATTAATGGCACAACCGTTCACATTATTACAGCAAATGTGCCCGAAGAAATTGATTATACACTTTACGGAATCAACAATGCTTTGGTTATTGATAATACTGGCGCTTTCACTACCCATGAAGCTTTAAGCAGGCATTTAGTTTCGAAAGGTACCGATAAAGTCTTGCTTACCGCTCCTGGAAAAGGAGTTCCAAATATCGTTCATGGCGTAAACCAAAACGAATACAATCCAGATGAAATAAACATTTTTTCGGCCGCATCCTGTACAACGAATGCGATAACACCAATCTTGAAAGCCGTTGAAGATACTTTAGGCGTTGTAAAAGGACATTTAGAAACGATTCATGCCTATACTAACGACCAAAATTTGGTTGATAATATGCATAAAAAATACCGTCGCGGAAGAGCAGCAGCTCTAAACATGGTAATCACCGAAACGGGCGCAGGCAGTGCTGTTGCAAAAGCATTACCATCACTTGAAGGAAAACTGACTTCTAATGCCATAAGAGTGCCGGTTCCTAATGGTTCATTAGTGGTTCTAAATCTTGAAGTTTCAAGAACAACTTCAATTCAGGAAATTAATGCCATCATGAAAAAATATGCTTTAGAGGGTGAATTGGTAGAACAAATCAAATACTCCTTGAATAACGAATTGGTTTCATCGGATATTGTAGGTACTTCGGCACCGTCAATTTATGACAGTAATGCAACGATTGTTTCTAATGACGGAAAAAATATTGTCTTATACATTTGGTATGACAACGAATATGGTTACAGTCACCAAGTAATCCGATTGGCAAAATACATTGCTAAAGTAAGACGTTTTACGTATTACTAGCATTTAGATTACAGGTTGTGCGTTGCCTTTTTTTAGTTTTTAGTTTTTTTTTTAGTTTTAGATAATAGCAACCCAACCTGAATTAAATAGAAAATCCGTCTTGATTTATCGGGACGGATTTTTTTGTTTTAAACTGAATCATCTGTGTTCCTTTTTTTTAGCTTTTTAGAACACATTCAGAACAAACCTATAATTTAAATCGGCAAAACAGTAGTACTCTTTACTTCCGAAATAATAAAAAAACTGTTAATCAAAGAAACCTCCGGCAAAATCGACAATTTTTTCTGATGAAAATGATGGTAACTTTCCATATCCGGCAATACAATTTTCAACATATAATCAAAACTTCCCGAAACAAAATTACATTCCACCACTTCGGGTAAATTCAGTATCGCTTGATTGAATCCTTCTGAGATATCATAGGTCTGTTTTACAAGTGTCACCTGGCAATATACCGTCAGGTTTTTACCTAGTTTCTTTTTATTCAAAATCGAAACATACTTCTCAATAATACCTTCTTTTTCCAAACGTTTTACCCTGTCATGAACCGGTGTCAGCGAAAGGTTGATTTGGTTGGCAATATCTTTCAAGGTCAAATGCGCATCTTCCTGAAGAAGGCGTAAGATTTTTTTGTCAGTTTCGTCCAGTATCATAATTTATTGATTCTTTTTTTAGGTCTAAAAGCAGTTTTTTTTTCTTTTTAGAAATATAAAAAAACTTATATTCAGAAAAATTTAATGCTAAATTACTAAATAAAATTAATATTTTCTTAATTAAATAGCATATAGCAATAATATTTTCTTTATATATAAATTTGTAATGCAATTAAATTCAAACATTTAAACACAACACTATGATAATCGGAATTCCTAAAGAAATCAAAAATAACGAAAACCGTGTAGCACTTACTCCCGCAGGTGTTGCCGAATTCAAAAAACAAGGTCATATCGTTTATGTACAAGCAAGTGCTGGTGAAAATAGTGGTTTTAGCGACAAAGCATATGCTGAGGCTGGAGCAGAATTATTGCCAACAATTGAAGACGTTTACAGCATTGCTGAAATGATAATCAAAGTAAAAGAGCCTATCGCTTCTGAATATCCTTTGATCAAAAAAGACCAACTATTATTCACCTATTTCCACTTCGCCTCATCGGAACCGTTGACTCATGCTATGATTGAGCGTGGTGCAGTATGTTTAGCTTATGAAACTGTTGAAAAAGCAGACCGTAGCTTGCCTTTATTAGTACCCATGTCAGAAGTGGCAGGTCGTATGTCAATTCAGGAAGGTGCTAAATATTTAGAGAAACCATTGAAAGGAAAAGGAATCCTTTTAGGTGGCGTTCCGGGAGTTCCTCCTGCTAAAGTATTAGTATTGGGTGGTGGAATCGTAGGAACACAAGCAGCAAAAATGGCAGCAGGTTTTGGTGCTCAAGTAACCATTATGGATGTAAGCTTAGCGCGTTTGCGTTATTTATCGGATGTGATGCCAGCTAATGTTACCACAATTATCTCCAATCATTACAATATCCGTGAAGCAATTGCAACTGCTGATTTAGTTATTGGAGCCGTTTTAATTCCAGGAGCCAAAGCACCGCATTTAATCACTCGTGACATGTTGAAATTAATGAGTCCGGGTACAGTAGTAGTTGACGTAGCTGTAGATCAAGGAGGCTGTATCGAAACATGTACACCTACAACACACGAAAACCCAACTTTTATCATAGACGATATTGTACATTACTGTGTGGCTAATATGCCAGGCGCAGTCCCTTATACTTCAACATTGGCGCTTACAAATGCTACTTTACCTTACGCGTTGCAATTAGCAAACAAAGGATGGCAAAAAGCTTGTGCCGAAAATGAAGAATTGAAAAAAGGATTGAACATTGCTAACGGAAAAATCCTTTACAAAGGAGTTGCCGAAGCTTGGAATCTGCCTTTTCATGAAGAGTTAGTGTTAGAAAACGCAGTTATCTAACATTAAACAAGTGCTTACTACACTAGAAAAACCCGTCTTGGTCTCAAGACGGGTTTTCTGTTTTTATAGTATAAATTAAAGTATTTTAGGCGCGACCCTCCGTAAAAACTTCGGGTCGGGCTACTCACTGCAAACAAGTTCACTGAAATCTGCTTAAAATGAAACCTGCAAACGGAGAATGATCATTAAAAACTACTCCTTCGGTTTAGTCAAATAATACACCGGAATTCCAATTAACATTATAAAAACGCCCCAACCACAAGTACTTGTTTTTGTAATCAATAATGTAATCGAGATTATACTAGAAATTACAATAAAAAACATTGGCAAAAATGGATAACCAAAAGCTTTGTAAGGTCTCTCTGCATTAGGCATTTTTTTGCGCAGGATAAAAATTCCGTAAATGGTAAGTATGTAAAATATCAAAACAATAATAACCACAAAGTCTAATAACGCTCCATATTTTCCGGTTAAACACAAAGTCGAAGCCCAAATACACTGAGCCCATAATGCCCATTCCGGAACACTTGCACTATTAAGATTTGCCGCTTTTTTAAAAAAAACGCCGTCTTTTGCCATCGTATAATAAACTCTTGCTCCAGCCATAATCAATCCATTGTTGCAGGCAAAAGTCGAAATCATAATCATCACTGCAATGATTAAAGTCCCCATACCCCCAAAAATTACCTGTGATGCCACAACGGCAACCCGGTCAGATTTTGCCGTTGCAATATCTTGCAAAGGAAGAACAGCAATATACATCACGTTAGCCATGGTATAAATAAACCCAACAATTAACGTTCCCAGAAAAAGACTTAGACCTACATTTCGTTTGGGATTTTTAATTTCTTCAGCGATAAAAGTAACACCTTCCCAAGCCACACTTGAAAATTGGGAACCCACAAAAGCAGCCACAAATCCAGATAATAATGCCGTGCCACTAATTGGAAGCCAAGAACCATTAGATACATCAAGCGCTTTTGAATCCCAAGCATGAGTCCAATTGGCATTCCAAATCTCAGCTTTGGCACCTAGAATAAAGCCAAAAATAATTAATCCCAATAATGATGAAATTTTGATAACCGTCAAAACAGTTTGTAAAATTTTACTGTTTTTTACCCCTCGACTATTGATATAAGTAAGCAAAATAATAGTAATGATAGAAACAATTTGTGCCGCATTGAGCTTGAAATAACCCATTTCAAAAAGAATATTTTCATCGCTCAAAGGTGCATAAATATAGGCTGCAAATTTTGAAAAAGCCACACCCACAGCTGCAATTGTACCCGTTTGTATCACGGCAAAGAAACTCCAACCATATAAAAATCCTATCAATTTTCCGTAAGCTTCTTTGATATAAACATATTGTCCTCCCGCTTTGGGAAACATCGCACTCAACTCGCCATAACTAACCGCTGCTACAATGGTAAGCAAAGCGGTAAGCACCCAGATAGCAATGAGCCAACCGGCAGAACCTACTTGGCGCACCATATCCGAGCTTACAATAAATATCCCCGAACCTATCATAGAACCCACCACAAGCATGGTTCCATCAAGCAATCCTAATTCTCTTTTAAAATCTTCTGGTTTTTCGTCTTCCATATTTTTTGTTTTTGGGGTTTTGGTTTTAGTTGGCTAAAGATATACTTTTTTTGGAAATTTAAGAAAATAGCCGAAGAGATGATAAATAAATAGATGATTGAGAACAAAAAACTATTTATTTGGGCGTGCCCCTCCGTAAAAACTTTAGGTCGTGCTGTACGCTATATCTTTATTTTCTTAAAGAAAGAAAATAAAGGATGTCGCTTCCATCACTCACGCAGACTGTAATAACAATGGCATTCATTTATTTCATTAAAAATTTGTAAGAAAATTTTAATATATTTGAGAAAGTATAAAACGAAAAGAAACCTTCGCCAATCCCCCCAAATAGGGTATGCTTTGAGAAAGTTTGTTTTGGGTATATATAAGTTATGCGACACTTTAAAAAGACGACATACACAAAATTACCAACCATAAGTAAATTTATAAATGACAGGATTACAAAATATTATTGAGACTGCTTATAAAAATTTGCCAAGTGAAAAAAAATTAAAACCTTGGTCGTATATAAATCACGGAGTTGGTTTGTTAAAAAATGAAGATGAGTTAAATTGTTACTTATCCGCATATGGTAAAATGCACGAAGAAAAAATACATTCAGCATTATCTACTTTAACTAATATTGAAGAAATTTTTGGAGGACAATATCAGGTAATTGACTGGGGTTGCGGTCAAGGATTAGCGTCTTTATGTTTGCTCGATTATTTAAAAGAAAACACGAAACCTAATAATCCAAAAAAAATAATACTCATAGAGCCATCTAAACCTGCAATAACTAAGGCTAATGATTACCTTAAGGCAAGTTTAGATAATAATACAAAAGTTCAGTTAGTAGATAAAACACTTGATGATATTATTCTATCTGATATAAAAATTACAGAACCAATTACAATAAATTTCTTTTCAAATATCCTTGATATAGAATCTATAAATTTAGAAAAGCTAACAAGTTTAATTAAAAGCAATTTAAATGGAGAGCAATACTTTATTTGTGTTGGGCCTTTAAATGCAACTTCAACTCGTATAGATGAATTTGCAAAACTCTTAAATTTCACAGAGAAACAAATTATTGGAAAAGAAAATGGGAAACTAAAAACTACAAGAGGAACAATTAAATTGCTAGTCTTTAAAATAAAAGGAAACGAAATACAAATTATTAAATCTATATATTATCCACCGATGCCAACAAATAAAAACTATTTACATATTTTACAAAAAGAACTGAACAAGATTAATACAAACGCATTAAGTAATATTGATAAAATCATAGAATACTATAAACAAGTAGTTTTTTTAGAACAAATTAAAGAACCTGCAATTGAACAGTTTTATAGCTATAACTATGAAATAAATGAAAGCAATGAGATTGTTGTGGATTTAGAAAGCAACATAAATTTTCTTTCCATTTTCAAAAGTAATATAAAAGAAAAGTTTCCAAAAGACTTAAATATATCAATTGAAATAGAAATTAATTCAAAAAAATATGCCGTACTAAATTACACATATCTTTTTGACGATATTAAAGACATTAACACTACTTCTGAAAAGGTAAAACTTAAACTATCCGATTTTGAAATTAACTATGGTGTTTTATCAAATTTTGAAAAAAGCGAAGAAGAGATTGACGAAATTCAAAAATTAATAAAAGAGCAAAATAATTTAGAAAATATAATTAATGTTTTCAAAGAAAAAATTGATAATAATCTAACTTTTGCTAACAATATATCTTTTGCATTAAGTTCTAAAAACCCTGCATTAAGTCAAATTTATTCTGAATTAAAAAAAATAAATAGACAAAATGTAAAAGATGGAAGTTTACTATATAACTTTTTGCTTAATTCATCAATCGACAACAAAATAGATAATCTTACAGAAGATGACTTGATACAATTAAGCGTTATGGACGACAGCCAAAAAAAGGCTGTTCTAACTGCTTTCAATAATAAATTAACCGTGATAACAGGTCCTCCTGGTAGCGGAAAAACACAAGTAATATCAAATATTTTGGCAAATGCAGTAATGCAAAACAAAAAAATTCTTGTAGCAAGCAAGAATAACCAAGCGGTGGACAATGTAAAAAGCAGATTTGAAAGGGATAATAATTCTGGCTTTTTCTTAAGATTTGGAAATAAACAAATATTAGAAAACACAACACTACCCGACATAAATAAAATTAGTGTTATTAAACCCGATTTAGAAGATAATTCAATTCAAATAAAAATAGCCCAAGACAAACTAAATGAAAAAAGGAAAGTCAAAAGTGAAAACAAAAGAAAGCTTGAATTAAGAAACGAACTCCAAAGAAAACTGCCCGAACTCACTAAACTTTTTGAAAACTTAAATATTGAAATTCAAAATTTAAGTAGCCAAAATCCTTTATTGGAGCTGTTCAGAATAAATCATCAAATTAGTACTATTGATACTTATTCTTCTCAATTAAAGAAATCCAAAAACACTTTAGAATTAAAGTATTCTGGATTAGGCAAACTTTGGTTTGATTGGTTTAAAAAACGAAAAATCGCTTCTGAATTTCTAAATTCTATAAACGAATTCCCAATTGAATTTAGAAATTATTTCAAGAATATAAGTCTTCCTAATCAGATAGAAGAATTTAGGAATGGAACAGTAATTATTAATGCTTATAAAAAAACGATTGATTCTTTAGAATCAATTATCAATTACATAAATAATTATACTAAAAAAGATAATGAACTAAAAAAGAACCAGCAAGAAATTGCAACTATTAATAATAAAATAGCTGAAATAAATGCTAACGAACAAGAAATAAGAAAGACTATTGCATCTTGCGAAGATGAAATAATAAAGTTGAGTAAAATAGTACTTAAAGAAAAAATTGAAAATAAATTATTCAATGCTTCTTTATCACATATCAATAATTACAAAGATTATCTTCCTAATAATATCCCTTGGAGGTATGAAGAAATATCCCAATTTGAAAATACAACTAAAAATTTTTTAGAAATTTTTAATATTAATTGTGTCACTAGTTTGTCAGCAAAAGCATCATTGCCATTAACTACCGAGCTATTCGATATGGTTATAATAGATGAAGCGTCACAATGTGATATAGCTTCAGCAATTTCTTTGATTTTAAGAGCAAAACAATTAGTGGTAATAGGCGACCCATTACAATTAAAACACATTTCTGCATTAAATAAATTTGAAGAAGAAAAAATAAAAGAACATCTTCAATTAAGTAGTTCAGTGTATTTAAAATATAAAGAAAAATCTTTGTGGGATTATAGTGAATCTTTTTTAGCCAATGCCAAAAACAATTCAACAACTGTAAATATTGACAAGCATTATAGATGCCATCCTGAAATTATTGGATATTCAAATGAAGCTTTTTATATTCCCAAACGTAATCTTAATTTGGAAATTTGTACAAATGAAAATCAATTTCAAATAACACCCAAAGGAATGATTTGGGAAGATGTTGTAGGGACTCAAAGAGCAGACAATATTAATATCAACGATGCAGAAATTGCTAAATCTATAGAAATAGCAACCAAAATAGCAAATAGTAACCCAAATATTTCAATTGGTATTGTAACACCATTTAGACATCAAGCAATAGAATTGCACAATAAAATCCCAGTAAATTTAAAATCAAGAATAGTTGCAGATACTGTTTATAAATTTCAAGGGGACGAAAAAGATATAATGATTTTCAGTTTAGTTGTTACCAATAACTCTCCAAATTCTAAAATAAATTGGATTGATAACGTAGTGCCAGAATCTGTAAATGTAGCTATTACACGTGCCAGAAATACCATTTATATTGTTGGTAATAAAGAATATATAAAATCTAAATCGACACTTCAAAAACCACTTGGCAAGTTGGTTGATTATGCTGGAAACTTAAACTAACATTTATGGACTTATTCAATTTATCTAGTCAAAACTTTCCTTTTCAAATTCCAAATATGGAAGGGTTTCGTTGTGAATTTAATCAGGATTTGAATGGATATATTATCAATGTACCTAATGGTGAAATCATTTATATCGAGCATTTTTTTGATAAGAAAATAAGCGACAGGACTTTAGAGTATTTTTTAGAAAATGATTTATTTGATTGGAAGATTGCAAATTGGAGAGAATTTGATAAAGAAAGTCTGTCAAATGTAAAATTCAAAAATATAAATTGGCATCACGACAAGTTAAATATGTATGGCAAAGAACTTTTCCTGCCTCGATATTCAGCTTGGTATGGTGATAGCGATAAACCTTACACTTATTCAGGTATAACTTTGCAACCAAATAATTGGAATAAAGGTCTATTATATATTAAAGAACAAATTGAAAAATTAGCAATGGTTAAATTTAACAGTGTTCTAATGAATTGGTATAGAGATGGCGAAGATTATATAAATTGGCATACTGACGCTGAAAAAGAGTTAGGAAACAATCCAATAATTGGTTCGATTAACTTTGGTGCAACAAGACGATTTTTACTTAGAAGAAACGATGACCATTCTGTTAAAATTGAATTTCCATTAAAACACGGCACTTTGTTAATAATGAGAGGAGAACTACAGCATCATTGGCAACATAGTGTGCCTAAAGAAAAAAAAATAAAGGAGACAAGGATAAATCTAACATTTAGAATAATAAAGTAATAGAGAAAATGGGCGATTACACAATCGTTGTTGAAGTAGTTTATCGACTACTGTTGGAATTCCCAAGAGCCGGAACTTTCCGCCTCCTTTTGGAATCTCCATTACAAGAATGAGCTTAATTTAACTCGATCGCTCGGATGTTTCTAATCGTACCTAGATATAGCCTGGAAATCTTTTCCGTACCCACTATGATTGTCAAGATTTGATTACGAAGATGAGTTAGCACAAAAACCAAATAAGAAATCCTAACTTATACTTTACTATTTATAGACCATTTAAAATTAATATATTAGTTTGGTTTTATTCCGAACTTTTTTTTATATTTGTATACGCTTATGAGATTAATCGGAAAAAATAGATTAACAAAACTAAAAGTAAAGAATCTTGGAAACAAACCTTTATGTACTGCAATTGATATTTTAATTTCGGATATTGAAAATAACAATTGGAAGAATGAGACTGAACTGAAGACCATTAGAAACGATGCTGATTGTGTTCATAAAGATGGCTTTTACTTTTTTGATATCGCAATACATCGAACAATGATTTTATTGGAGTTTGACGAAGACGGAGAAGCAACAATTATATGGACGGGTGACCACCAAGATTATGAAAGAACATTTAAAAACAATAAAAAGACTATTGAAAAATGGTTGAAATCACGTAATCACGTATAGCCATGAAAACACATTTTGACATTGAAGAATTTGTTCTTAAAGGTAAAATAGAAAATGAATTAGATTTTGAAAGAGCATTAATCGCTGATAGAAAATTACGTATTCTTTCCAAAGAATCCGTTCATTTTAAAACTTTAAGAAAAAAGTTAAGAGACATTATTGAAATATATGAAACCAATAATTGGTCTGATGAAAATGCAATAGATGAGAATAAAATTAAAGAAAGTGATATTGCAGAACTAATTGCCGAAAAAGAAAGAGAATTCATAGAAAACAGGAAGACTACAATCAAAAATAAACTAAAAAATCTTAATCTTAATCAACAAGAATTAGGATCTATTCTAGGACATAAAAGTAAAACTCACATGTCAGAATTAATGAATGGAATTAGCCCTTTTTCTTTAAAAGACTTAATTCTGATTAATCGATTATTAAAAATTGACATTAGTGAATTAATCCCCGTTTTCTTACCTAAAAGCGAACAAATTAGAGTGAAAAACGCAATTTTAAAATTGAATAAACCAAAAATAAAATTGACAACTGACGATTTAATTTTCGCATAAAACAGTATCCGACCATGAAGATATACTTCCTTATTCGATAGCCCGAAAATCTTTTCCGTGTCCACAATGAAGAAACGCAAAACATAAAAAAAGCTACAATGAAGTAGCTTTTTTTATTGATTGAAAGTAAAAAACAGTATTTCTTATTTAGTTTTCATTGGTGGCAAGTCAAAAGCTGCTGCTTCATGTTCAAAATTGTTTCGGTGTGAACCATCACAAAAAGGCTTGTTGGATGACAACCCACAACGACAAAGACCCAATGCGGTTCTTCCTTCCAGTCCATAAACATTTCCTTCACTGTCCATTATTTCGAAATCACCTTCTATTTTTATAGATCCATTGCGATTAACTATTAATTTAGTCTTACTCATAAAGTCTTTTTTAATTTTTTTGAGTTCAAAGATTGCAAAATATATCCTTACGGTTTAGAAATAGTGCTTTTTTTTATGATGCAAAAGGCTAATTTACATTAATTCTATATTATGTAAAATGCAAATTAGGAAGCAATAGTCGCCAACTGAAACAAATTAAATCTGATACCAAATCGATTACAACCAGGTCGCACGGATATGACAGCACACAACCAAATATATTTCACTGCAAGGAGAACATGGATTGTTTGGGTATAGTAAATTACCTAACAAGAAACCATAAAATCAAAATATTGAATTATTAATTTATTTAATCTGCCAGACGACTAAACTTAATACTAGGTTTAGTATTTTAAAATTTTAGCAGGAATAATTTATTACGTACTTTTAGCTGCTGACACAAAGTCAAAAAGCTATCTAACGAAAAACCAAAATTAAATAACCAATGAAAAAACTAACATTCTTAGTACTTGCCTTTATATTTACCGGATCGATCTGGGCGCAGGATTCTTTTACTTTGAAAATGGATCACGCGGCACTTTCAGTAAAAGACTTGGATCGCTCTGTAGATTTTTACACCAATGTTCTAAAATTAAAAGAAATTACTAATCTTACCAGAAAAGAAGGCATTCGTTGGATTTCTTTAGGAGATGGAAAAGAGCTGCATCTCGTTTCTACTATTAAAGAACCTGTCACAATAAACAAAGCAGTGCATCTTGCTTTTAAAACCGTCAACTTTGACGCATTGGTAAAAGTACTCGAAAATAGAAACATCACTTATTCTGACTGGCCCGGAGAGCTTCATAAAATCATGGTTCGCGCTGATGACATCAAACAAGTTTATTTCCAGGATCCTGATGGCTATTGGATTGAAGTAAACAGTGTAAAACAGGAGTAAACAGTAAAATCCATACCTTTTCTCCTTATTAGAAAATACAGCCAAGAGAAGCTATAAAAATCGTTACTTCACTACCATTATCACAAAAACCACACACCTCTTTTAACTAGATGTGTGAAAGATGATACTTTTCTTTTAAATTATGTAATGTTTTCTTCGTGTATGTTGTGCAACTTTGTATCATAGATTTCAGTTTTCTTTTGAACTAAATAAAGTGAATAAACATAGGAATAATAAGAAACAAAAAACTCCTCAGTTACCTGAAGAGTTTCCATTATATAAGAAGTAATTATCTTTTCTAAAGTTTGATTATTGCAGAACACGATTGATTTGAGTTAATTTTTTTTCATAATATTTCTCTTTAACAGATGAAATCACTACTCCTCCACCTACTGAGGCATGAATGAATTTAATTTCTCCATCGCAAACTTCAACTACCATCCCAACATGATTGATACGGCTTCTGCCATTAGTTTTAAAGAAAATTAAATCGCCTTTTTGAGCATCTTCAGTATTGACTACGACTCCTAAACGAGATTGCTCTAAGGAAGTTCTAGGCAATTTAATATCGAAAGCACCAAAAGTAGTACACATCAAACCGGAACAGTCAAAACCTGATTTTGAAGTGCCACCTGATTGGTATCGTGTTCCAATATTAGCCGAAGCGGTTTCTATCAATTGATCTAAAAAATCTGGATTAGAAGCTGGTTTTATAAAACTTTTAAATTCACTATTATTATCCGCAGTTTGATTGTCCTCATTAGTAATCTCCGGATTTTTGAATTCTATTTTCTTCTTTTCTGAGTTTAAAACTACTGCATTTTCACCCGAAGAATTAGCTGGATGAATGCTTAATTTATAACCAACTGGAAAATTATTTTTAATTTCTGGATTTTGCTTTTCTAGTTCTTTAACCGTAATCCCATATTGTTTAGCAATCCCATACTTAGTTTCTTTAGGCATCACTTCCCGTACAATATTTTCAGATGTAGCACTAGAAGTTTCGATTTGTTGCGGTGCAACTACTAATTCTGACTTTGGTGAAATTATCGGCTGAGGAATAACTTTAGGCTCTTCTTGAACCAATACTTTCTCTTCTTTAGGTACAACTGCTATTTCAGTTTTTAAAATTGCGTTTGCAGGAATATTGATTTTTTGCCCCACTCTTAGTGATTTGACTCCTATTGTTGGATTGGCTTTATCTAATTCCTTGATTGTGATTCCGTATTTTCTTGCGATAGAATATTTAGATTCTTTTGGTAGTACTTCAATTGATGTAACTTCTGTAATGGGATTTTCAGTTTCAGTAATCTGAGGTTCTACTGGTACTGATGCTTTTTGTGAAGACTTTTTTGTTTGGGGAGCAACTGCTATTTCAGTTGAAATTGCGTTGGCGGGGATTGCAATTTTTTGACCTATTTTTAATCCTGAAGTTTCTAATGTAGGATTAACTTCGTTTAATTCTTTTACTGTAACTCCGTATTGTTTTGCGATTCCGTAAAGTGTTTCTTTGGCAAGTACTTCGTGTTCTTTCTCTTGATAATTTATCGCAATCTTAGATTTGGTATTGGTATTTTTTGTAGCAGTAACAGGGATTAATAATACTGAATTGAGTTTTAATAGATTCTTGGCTTTTGGATTCAGTTTATAGATTTCACTTTGTTTTACATCATATTTCTCTGCAATGCTCGAAATGGTCTCCCCTTTTACGATGGTATGTTTCTTAGTACTTTCCTGAGAAAAAAGTACCATACAATTCAATAAAAATAATGTTACAACTAATCTTAAACTCATATTCATTTATTTCAAATTACTTACCCCATTTTATTCTCCTTAGCAATTTCGGGATATAATTATTAAATCTCGCTAGGTCTGTTTTCAACTATTTTTAATTTTTAAAAAATGTGTAAAAAATTCTTAGCTCTTTTCAAAAAAGAGGGCAAGAATAAGATCATTTTAAAATATAATTGAATTTTTGTTCGAATTGCGAAAGCAACTTAAACACTAACGCGGTACAATCCTAATGTATTGTTGCGCTAAAAATAAATATTCTAATGAAGTGATGATTTGTATTTACAATCAAAAAAGGCTTCACTGAAAAATTTATCTTCAAAAAAGCTAATTTAAGTTATAAAATTTAAAAAACAATATTTTTTTTTGATTTTAACGTGTAAAAAAAAGAAAACGCCTATTTTTCAACATTTTTTTGGTCTTTTTAGAACAAAAAATTCCATTTTATTTAAAATGATACTATTCACTTCTTTTTTTTTAAATCGTAAAATCCAAAAGAAATCGCCTCCCCGATTTCTAGCCCTGATGAAAGTGGAAAGCCTTTTGAAATAGAATTGCATTTTTTTCCTGAGAAAAAAGAGCGACCGGCGGAAGCTCCTTTTTTCTCAGGAAAAAAGCAATTCCATGAAAAAGCTTGAAGCGGTCAGCAGGAAATAGCTCCAAAAAAAAACCACCTCATTTTATATGAAGTGGTGCTTTTAATTCTTTCGCTTTCTTTACATTACATGAACATCATGCCATTTTTCTGCAAGTTTACTGAGGTTAGCCCGCATTAAATCATCAGGAGTCATTGCAATCCTAAACTCGCAATTCGCTTCAAAATTTAAAAACCAAGGTTCAGCAATTGATGGAATAGCGGAAGCATCAGGAACTTCAACTACCATAACTGCACCTCGATTACCGTCTTGTTCAGAAAAATAAATACTCTCTGGTTTAATATCTTCAATCACTCGACTGATGATCTCACCTGCTGTACCATTTCTAGCCATTGAGTTGAAAGGCTCAATAGGGAAGATAACATTAACTAACATTCTCATCGCAATTAGATTTAAAATTAATAGTGACTAAAGATACAAAATAGCGCAATTACTTTAAACATCAACATACTTATTATCAATATTTTAACTTACATTTAATAGGTTTTAAAATAAAGAATACCGCTCTTCGAAGAAAACTCCATGAAACAAAAAACTCCCAAGTTGCCTTGAGAGTTTTGAATATAAAATATTTTAATTTACTTATGCATTACTAGCAGCAGCAATTAAGTTTAATGCTGAACCAGCAACGAACCAACCAATTTGCCCTTCGTTATAAGTATGGTTTGCCAAGATGATATCTTTGGTTCCATCCGCGTGAACGAATTCTAATGTTAATGGTTTTCCTGGAGCAAAATCTACTAAATCTGTGAAGTTGATAACGTCATCTTCTTGGATTTTATCGTAATCTGCTTCGTTAGCAAATGTCAATCCTAAAAGACCTTGTTTTTTAAGGTTTGTTTCGTGGATACGAGCAAATGATTTTACTAATACCGCTTGAACACCTAAGAAACGAGGCTCCATAGCTGCATGCTCACGAGAAGAACCTTCTCCATAATTGTGATCTCCCACAACAATAGATGGAACTCCAGCTGCTTTGTAAGCACGTGCAACTGCAGGGACTGCATCATACGCACCAGTTAATTGGTTTTTAACCGAATTGGTTTTATCATTGAAAGCATTAACTGCTCCAATCAACATATTGTTAGAAATATTATCTAAGTGACCACGAAAACGCAACCAAGGTCCAGCCATAGAAATATGATCTGTAGTACATTTTCCGAAAGCTTTGATCAATAATTTAGCTCCTGAAATATTTTTACCGTCCCAAGGTTGGAATGGCGCCAATAATTGCAAACGATCTGAGGTTTCGCTAACTACGATTTGAACTCCTGATCCATCAGCAGCTGGTGCTTGAAATCCTGCATCTTCTACAGCAAATCCTTTTTTAGGCAATTCATCACCATAAGGAGCGCTCAATTTCACTTCTTCCCCATTATCGTTGATTAAAGTATCAGTAATAGGATTGAAATCCAAACGCCCTGAAATTGCTAAAGCAGCAACCATTTCTGGTGACGTTACAAAAGCGTGTGTGTTTGGGTTACCATCTGCACGTTTAGAAAAGTTACGGTTGAAAGAGTGAACGATTGTGTTTTTTTCTCCTTTATCAGCTCCAGCTCTATCCCACTGTCCGATACATGGTCCACAAGCATTTGTAAATACTTTGGTTCCCATTTTTTCGAAAGTAGCGATGATTCCATCTCTTTCAATAGTATATCTAATTTGCTCCGAACCTGGGTTGATACCGAATTCAGCTTTTGGACTGATTCCTAATTCAACAGCTTGATTTACGATAGACGCAGCACGAGCCATATCTTCGTAAGAAGAGTTCGTACAAGAACCGATTAATCCCCATTCAACTTTAATTGGCCATCCGTTAGCAGCAGCCTCTTCTTTCATTTTAGAAACCGGCGTACCTCTGTCCGGAGTAAAAGGACCATTAATGTGTGGCTCTAATTCAGAAAGGTTAATTTCGATAACTTGATCAAAATAAGTTGCTGGATCAGCATATACTTCTGGGTCAGCAGTTAAGTAAGAAGCTACTTTATCAGCAGCATCTACTACATCTTGACGACCTGTTGCAGAAAGGTATCTTCTCATTGACTCGTCATAACCAAATGTAGATGTGGTAGCTCCAATTTCGGCACCCATATTACAAATAGTTCCTTTTCCGGTACAAGACATTGAAGTAGCTCCTTCTCCAAAATATTCAACAATAGCTCCTGTTCCACCTTTTACAGTAAGAATATCAGCTACTTTAAGGATAACGTCTTTTGGTGCAGTCCAACCAGAAAGTTTTCCAGTTAATTTTACACCTATTAATTTTGGAAATTTTAATTCCCAAGACATTCCTGACATTACATCTACTGCATCAGCTCCACCAACACCAATTGCCAGCATCCCTAATCCACCTGCATTTACAGTATGTGAATCAGTACCAATCATCAAACCTCCAGGGAATGCATAATTCTCCAAAACGATTTGGTGAATAATTCCTGAACCCGGTTTCCAAAAACCAATTCCGTATTTATCAGATACTGAAGAAAGAAAATCAAAAACCTCTTTAGATTGTTTATTTGCTGCAGCTAAATCAAATTCAGCTCCATTTTTAGCCAAAATCAAATGATCACAGTGAACCGTTGTAGGAACTGCCACCGTTTTCTTTCCTGCATGCATAAATTGCAATAATGCCATTTGAGCTGTTGCATCTTGACAAGCAACTCTGTCTGGAGCAAAATCAACATAATCAACTCCTCTTCCGTATGCTTGCTTAGCAACGCCATCCCAAAGATGACTATATAAAATTTTCTCTGTTAAAGTAAGTGGACGACCAACTATCTCACGTGCTGCATCAACACGACTAGTCATGTTCGCATACACTTTTTTAATCATTTCAATATCAAAAGCCATAAGATTTATATATAATTGTTACTATTCTATTTTAAACATACAAGATACAAAAAAATAGAGTATAAAAAAAGCCTGAGTCATTAGACTCAGGCTTTTACATTATAATTAACTAATTATGTGAATTATTTAACTAATAACTTATGAGAAGGCGCAAACTTAGTTAGATTGATACCTTCCACAGCAGTTTTATATTCTTCTATTGTTGGAGTTCTACCAAGGATTGTAGATAAAACTACAACCGGTGTAGAGGAAAGTAATGATTCTCCTTTTTTACCTTCAGTATCTTCTACGACTCTTCCTTGGAAAAGACGAGTAGATGTTGCCATTACAGTATCTCCTTTTGCCGCTTTTTCTTGGTTACCCATACAAAGGTTACAACCAGGACGCTCTAGATATAGCATGTTTTCGTATGACGTACGTGCTGCCGCTTTAGGAACATTATCGTCGAATTCGAAACCAGAGTATTTTTGTAAAATTTCCCAATCACCTTCTGCTTTTAATTCATCAACAATGTTATAAGTAGGAGGAGCTACAACTAGTGGCGCTTTGAACTCTACTTTACCTTCTTGTTCATCAATATTCTTAAGCATATGCGCTAGAATTTTCATATCTCCCTTGTGAACCATACAAGAACCAATAAATCCAAGATCTACTTTTTTAACTCCTCCATAGAAAGATAAAGGTCTGATGGTATCGTGCGTATATCTTTTAGAAACATCCGCATTATTAACATCTGGATCTGCAATCATTGGCTCAGCAATCTGATCCAAATCAACAACAACTTCAGCGTAATATTTAGCGTTTGCATCAGGTCTTAGGGCTGGTTTCTCACCTGATATAATCTCGGCGATTCTCTTATCAGCTATAGCAATCAATCCTTTAAGAACTTGATTTTTATTATCCATTCCCTTGTCAATCATGATCTGAATTCTACCCTTCGCAATCTCTAAAGATTCAATCAAGGTGTAATCCTCAGAAATACAGATAGAAGCTTTTGCTTTCATTTCTGCAGTCCAGTCTGTAAATGTAAAGGCTTGATCCGCATTAAGAGTTCCTAAGTGAACTTCAATAATTCTTCCTTGGAATACATTTTCTCCACCAAATGTTTTAAGCATTTGAGATTGTGTAGCATGAACCACATCACGGAAATCCATATACCCTTTCATATCTCCTTTGAAAGTTACTTTCACAGATTCCGGAATTGGCATTGAAGCTTCTCCTGTAGCCAATGCAAGAGCAACTGTTCCTGAGTCAGCACCAAAAGCAACACCTTTGGACATTCTTGTATGAGAGTCACCACCAATGATGATAGCCCACTCGTTTACAGTAATATCATTAAGTACTTTGTGAATTACATCAGTCATGGAGTGATAAACGCCTTCCGGGTCACGAGCTGTGATCAATCCGAAATCGTTCATAAATTTCATTAATCTAGGAATATTTGCTTTGGATTTATTATCCCAAACTGAAGCAGTGTGACAACCTGATTGGTAAGCACCGTCAACGATTGGAGAAATCACAGTAGCAGCCATAGACTCTAATTCCTGAGAAGTCATCAAACCAGTTGTATCTTGTGAACCAACAATATTTACGGTAACACGAACATCAGAACCAGCGTGCAAAACTTTACCTGGAGTTGTACCAACCGCATTTTTATTAAATATTTTTTCTACAGCTGTAAGACCTTGTCCTTCAACAGAAACTTCTTTTGACGGAGCATATACAGGTACAATATCAATACCAAGAGTCTTTGATGCAAATGTTTGCAATTTTTTTCCAAAAACAATAGCATAAGACCCACCAGCTTTTATAAATTCAATTTTCTGAGGCGTGAATGCTTTAGAAATATCAATTAATTCTTTATCACCGTTATAAAGTTTTTTTGTCTTTGTATTGATTGTAAGAACTGTACCAGTAGCAACAGAATAAACCTCCTCTAGAATAGGGTCACCGCTTTCATTACGAAGAACGTTACCATTTTCATCTAATTTTTTTACCCAGTTTTTAAGGTCAAGACCAATACCACCAGTAACATCAACAGTCGTTAGGAAAATCGGAGAAATACCGTTTGTTCCTGCCACGATTGGAGCAATATTAATAAATGGAACATAAGGACTTGCTTGTTTTCCACTCCAAAGCGCCACGTTGTTTACACCTGACATTCTTGAAGAACCAACACCCATCGTACCTTTTTCAGCGATTAACATTACGCTCTTATCTGGATTAGCTGCTGCTAATGCTTTGATTTCAGCTTGTGCTTCAGGAGAAATTAAACATTTTCCATGCAATTCACGATCTGAACGTGAATGTGCTTGATTTCCTGGAGAAAGTAAATCAGTTGAAATATCTCCTTCACCAGCAATAAAAGTAACTACCTTAATTTCTTCTGCTATTTCTGGTAATTTAGTAAAGAACTCAGCCTTAGCATAGCTCTCTAGAATTGCTGTCGCTATTCCATTACCGCTTTTGAAAGCAGCTTCTAAACGATCTGTATCTGCTTCATAAAGAAAAACTTGTGTCTTTAAAACTTCCGCAGCATCTTTTGCAATAGCAACATCATTACCTAAAGCTAAATCAAGCAATACGGCTATAGAAGTTCCACCTTTCATATGTGACAATAATTCTAAAGCAAAAACAGGCGAAATTTCAGCAACTACTGATTCACCTAGAATAATTTCTTTTAAAAAATTAGCTTTTACATTGGCCGCAGGAGTAGTTCCTGGAACAACATTGTAAATAAAGAAGTTAAGAGAATCTGCTCTGTACTCGTTATTTAAATCTTTAATTTGCGCAATGATTTCGCTTAACAATTCGGCACCATCAATTGGCTTGGGATGAAGTCCCTGAATTTTTCGTTCTTCGATCTCCTTGATGTAATCGTTATAAGTGTTCATAATGATGTATTTTCAATGTTATATGGCATATTTCCTTGATTATTTCAAAATAAAAAAGCCATAATATTAGTTTTTTTTATTTGTAGCGCAAATTTAAGAATTAAAGATGAGAATTAAAAAAAATTTAATGGACACAGCCTTTTGAAAAATTATTATTGCAAAAAAACAGATTACACTGCATTAAATTGAGAAAACAATAGTTTTTTATGTCAAATAATAAAAAATCAACAATATAGCTTCTTTTTTCTAACAAAGTCGAAATTGAATGTTACAACAATACGATGTTAAATGACTATTTTAAACACATTATCTTTCTAAATTAGTGAAATACTGATTATATCAATTTATCAATAATCATTTCTTCAGTAATCCCTTCGGCATCAGCTTTGTAATTTTTGATTATTCTGTGACGCAAAATTCCTGTAGCCACCGCTTTTACATCTTCAATATCCGGTGAAAATTTTCCATTAAAAGCAGCATTGGCTTTGGCAGCCAAAATTAAATTTTGCGAAGCTCTAGGTCCTGCTCCCCAATCCAAATAATTTTTCACAAATTCATTCGACAACGGATTGTCCGGGCGCGTTTTGCTTACCAGCGTTACTGCATATTCAATTACATTATCCGCAACAGGAATCCTACGAATCAATTGTTGAAAATCAATAATTTCCTGCGCCGTAAATAATGGATTAATTGTGTTTTTTATATCAGAAGTTGTACGTTTTACCACTTGCACTTCTTCCGAAAAAGAAGGATATTCGAGTTTTATGGCAAACATAAATCTGTCTAATTGCGCTTCAGGCAAAGGATAGGTTCCCTCCTGCTCAATAGGGTTTTGAGTTGCCAAAACAAAATAGGGTAAATCCAACTTATAATTCTCTCCAGCAATAGTAACGGAACGTTCCTGCATTGCTTCCAGCAAAGCTGCCTGCGTTTTAGGAGGTGTTCTATTGATTTCGTCCGCCAGAATAATATTCGAAAAAATAGGCCCTTTTATAAATTTAAATTTTCGGCTTTCATCTAATATCTCACTCCCAAGAATATCTGATGGCATCAAATCAGGAGTAAACTGAATTCTTTTAAAATCAAGACCTAAGGCTTGCGCCAAAGTATTTACCATCAATGTTTTTGCTAATCCGGGAACTCCTACTAAAAGTGCATGCCCCCCAGAAAAAATACAAAGTAAAATTTGATCTACCACCGCATCCTGACCTACAATGATTTTTGCTATTTCGCTTTTTAGTTCATTTCTTTTTTGAACTAAGTTATGTATTGCTGCTACGTCAGACATTTTAGAATGTATTTTAAATTAAAAAGAGTTAGCGATATGAATTCATAAAGCTAACTCTTTTTATTTATTTTATAAAAATTATTTTTTCAACCAGTTGTTTGTAAAGGTACAATCCCTGTACTCTCCAATGATTTTAATATACGTTTCTTTGATTTTATCATCAAACCATTTCCCGATAGCTTTGATTTGTTTTTCTTTCAATGCTAAATCTTTTATCTTAACATAATCCTTAGCATAGTCAGCTGTATGTTCGTTTATTCTATTGGTTACAGTAATTAATTTGTATTTTTTCTTTCCTTGTACATCTTCCATGAATGGCGCTGTAATTTCTCCTTCTTTCAAATTTGAAACTTGACCATATAAGCTAGGATCCATCTTTGTTAATTCAAAACGAGTGTCTTGTGTTTTTGGATTGATTAAAGCTCCACCATTTACTCTGGTTTCCTTCTCATCAGATTGAGTTCTTGCCGCTTCTGCAAAAGTAATTTCCTTATCCATTATTTTTTTTCTAATCAAAGTGATTTTTTCTTTGGCATCTTTCAATGACTCCTCAGAAACACTTGGCGTCAATAATATGTGACGCAATTCAACCTCTTGACCTTTTATTTTTTCTACATATATAATATGAAATCCAAAATCTGTTTCAAATGGAGCTGATATTTCTCCTTCAGCAAGACTAAATGCAACATCTTTAAACTCTTTTACAAATGGGGTCTTACGATTCATTTTATAAAAACCTCCATTAGAACTTGAACCTGGATCTTGAGAGTATAAAACTGCTTTAGTTGCAAAACTAGCTCCTTCCATGCACTCTTTTTTGAAAGCATTTAATTTGTCAATCACTTTTTGCTTTTCTGCATCAGTAACTTTTGGCGTAATTACAATTTGTGCCACTTCCATTTCGGCTCCAAAAACAGGAAGATCTGCAGTAGGTATTGTTTTGAAAAAATTACGAACTTCCTCTGGAGTTATTTCTACCGCATCAACAATCTTTTTTTGCATTTCCGAAGTCAACTTCTGTTCTTTCAAAACATCAAAAAAATAGGTTTTAAACTCTTCTTCATTATTTTTCTTGTAATACTTCACCACCTTTTCCAAAGACCCTAATTGCTCTACCATATAGTTCAATCGATCATCCATCATTCCTTTTACTTCCGTATCCGTAACCTTAATACTATCTTGGATTGCCTGGTGTGCATACAATTTGTCTTCCAATAATTTTCCTAGCATCTGACATCTTGTAACATCTTTTATAGAACCTCCTTGACTTGATATTTCTAAATAGCCTTTGTCAATATCTGAATCTAATATGATATAATCTCCAACTGTAGCAATGACACCGTCAATTTTTTGTTTTTGATTGGATTGAACTTTTTTAGTAGAAACAACTGCACTATCTTTTATAATCTCTTGCGCTTTTACTATTGAACATGAAAAAAGTAAAAGAAAAAAGGCAAGCGCAATTTTATTATTTATAGACTTCATTTGTATTTTTTTTAATGGCATTTTTTAAATTTATTTTTATCGTAACGTATCGTTGTTTTCTTGCTTTAAATCTTTTTTATAAAAGCCTCATTAATTTTGGCCAAATATACACTTTAAGAATCAAGAAATGAATTGATTTTATAATACAATTACTTACTATTCTTTTAACTTATAACCAACAAAAATAACAATTCAATTACATAATACAAGTTTACGTACTAGTATTAACAAAAATTTATTAACGCATTTCTTTATTGGCTTATTAACTTCCTAATTCTTCTGGAAACTTACTTTTTAGATCAATTAATTGACAACAAAATAACTTTTGCTAATCTATATAGAACAACTATCTCTCAAACTTATTATTATTTTAAAATCCGCCTTTATTATATTTTTTTTGTTTACTGCCTCTTTACAGTATTCATTTTCATCCTGATTTTAGACTTCAAAAAAATATATTTATAAAAAGCACTAAGACAACAACTCAAAAAGTAATTAAAATCATCATTTTCAAGAGTATAATAGAAAGTTCTCAACACTACAACGTTTTCGTGATTAAATAAAATTTCACTTACATGGGAACTATCAGAATTTATATAAATTAGCCCTAAATATAAATTTTATTCAATAATTAATATTAAAAAATAAACTTATACTATTTATTTTAATGATTAGCATTAAAATTCATAAAACAAAACTTTACTATTAATCAACCTCAAATCTATTACCTAACCTAAACCATTCATTTTTATGAAAAAATCAAATTTTAAAATTTATCTATTATCAGCCTTATTAATTGGCTTCTACTCGTGCAGTTCAAATGAAGATGTAGCTACTGATTCCGTTTCGGCTGCTTCCCAATTCAAAGTAATTAATGTAACACATCATGATGGACATCCTTTTAGCACCGGAAAAACAACTACTTCATTAACAGGAAAATATGTTGCAAATCCCGGAGGCGGTGTTATGATGCAAGCATTTTATTGGGATGTTCCTTCAGGTGGAAACTGGTGGAATACCATCAATACCAAAGTGACGGAGTGGTCTAATGCCGGTATCGGTTCTATATGGCTTCCACCAGCATCAAAAGCTCAAAATGGTGCTTTTTCTATGGGATATGATCCTACTGATTATTTTGATTTTGGAGATTACAATCAAAATGGTTCTATCGAAACTAGATTTGGTTCTCGTACTGAATTAGAAAGTTTAATAACAAAAGCACATAATGAAAATATGCAAGTATATGCTGATATCGTAATTAATCACAATAGCGGTGGACAATTAGAAAACAATCCTTTCACAGGAACACAAACTTATACCAATTTTACCGGTGTAGCCTCAGGAAAATTTCCTAGAACCAGTGCTGATTTTTATAAAAATTCATTCGGAAATAACGACGAAGGTGCGTTCGGAGGATTTCCTGATTTATGCCATGCCGCCTCAAATGTTCAAAATTGGCTGTGGTTGAGAACGGACGGTGTAGGTAAATATTACAAAAACACCATGCATTTTGATGGATGGAGATTTGATTATGTAAAAGGCTTTGGTTCATGGGTTATCAACAGTTGGAATGCAAATGTCGGCGGATTTTCTGTTGGCGAATTATGGGATTCAAACGTAAACACATTGAATGATTGGGCGAACAACGCTAATAGTTCTGTATTTGATTTTGCTTGCTATTACAAAATGAATGACGCTTTTGACGGCAACAACCTTGCCTTATTGAATGATGATATGATGTGGAAAAGAAACCCTTACAAAGCGGTCACTTTTGTTACTAATCATGATACAGATGAAATTTGGAATAAACAATTGGCATATGCTTATATTTTAACTCATGAAGGATATCCAACTATTTTCTACAGAGATTATGAAGAATGGCTAGACAAAGCCAAATTGAATAATTTAATTTGGATTCATAACAATAAAGCAACCGGTACTACTTCCATTTTATATGCAGATAATGATGAATACATTGCTCGAAGAAATGGATATAATGGAAATCCAGGATTAGTGGTTTACATCAATAACTCATCAACTTGGCAAGAAAGATGGATTCAGACTAATTGGGTCAATGCACAAATTAAAGATTTCACAGGTAACTCAACTTGGTATCCTACAACCCAAGCGGATAAATGGGTAAAAATTCAATGTCCTCCAAATGGTTATTCCGTTTGGTCCATTAATATGTAAAATATAATATTTTAGTGGATGTCCAAAAAGACATCCACTTTTTTTTACTACATTATTAAATAGTAAAAAACAGTAAAATTGATTCAAAAGCTACCAGAATACATATTCAAAATTTACATACTCTATTTAGATTATACTATTTTTTTAATTGGCATTTATAAATAGTACTTTTGCAGACTATTTATATTAAACATGAGCTTTTTAAAAGAAATACAACGCAGAAGAACTTTCGGGATTATTTCACATCCTGATGCTGGAAAAACAACACTTACTGAAAAACTCCTCCTTTTTGGTGGTGCTATTCAAGAAGCAGGTGCCGTGAAAAACAACAAAATCAAGAAAGGCGCTACCAGTGACTTTATGGAAATTGAACGTCAAAGAGGAATTTCGGTTTCTACTTCAGTTTTGGCATTCAATTATAAAGACAAAAAAATAAACATTCTCGATACTCCGGGACACAAGGATTTTGCAGAAGATACCTTTAGAACATTAACCGCAGTTGACAGTGTTATTGTTGTAATTGATGTGGCCAAAGGTGTAGAGGAACAAACAGAAAAATTAGTGGCTGTTTGTAGAATGCGAAAAATACCCATCATTGTTTTCATAAACAAATTAGACCGAGAAGGAAAAGACGCCTTTGATTTAATGGATGAAGTGGAGCAAAAACTGGGTTTAACCGTTACGCCATTAAGTTTTCCAATAGGAATGGGATATGATTTTCAAGGAATTTATAATCTATGGGAACAAAACATCAACTTATTTAGTGGTGACAGTCGTAAAAACATCGAAGAGACTATTGCTTTTTCTGATGTTCAAAATCCAGAATTAGAAAAAATAATTGGACAGAAACCTGCTGACAGATTACGTGAAGAATTAGAATTAATAGACGAAGTATATCCAAAATTTGATCGTCAGGATTATTTAGATGGAAAATTGCAACCTGTATTTTTCGGTTCTGCTTTAAATAATTTTGGAGTTAGAGAGTTATTGGATTGTTTTGTCCAAATTGCTCCATCACCAAGACCAAAAGATTCAGAAACTCGACTAGTTGATCCTAAAGAAGAAAAAATGACTGGTTTCGTTTTTAAAATCCATGCCAATATGGATCCAAAACACAGAGACCGTTTAGCTTTTATAAAAATTGTTTCAGGAACTTTCGAAAGAAACAAACCATATTATCACGTTCGACAAAAAAAGAATTTAAAATTTTCCAGTCCAAATGCTTTCTTTGCTGAAAAGAAAGAAATTGTAGATATCTCCTATCCTGGAGATATTGTAGGATTACATGATACTGGAAATTTTAAAATTGGAGATACTTTGACCGAAGGTGAAATCATGAGCTTCAAAGGAATTCCAAGTTTCTCACCAGAGCATTTCAGATACATCAATAATGCCGATCCAATGAAAGCCAAACAATTGGACAAAGGAATCGATCAGTTAATGGACGAAGGGGTTGCACAGTTATTTACTTTGGAAATGAACAACCGAAAAATCATTGGAACTGTAGGTGCGCTTCAATATGAAGTAATCCAATATCGTTTAGAACATGAATATGGTGCCAAGTGTACCTATGAAAATTTTCCGGTTCATAAAGCATGTTGGGTGAAGCCAAATGATATAAAAAGTGATGAGTTTAAAGAATTTAGAAGAATCAAACAAAAATTCTTGGCACATGATAAGTACGGGCAATTGGTATTTCTAGCCGATTCTGATTTTACTATTCAGATGACACAAAATAAATATCCAAATGTGAAGTTGTTTTTCACCTCGGAATTTGAATAAATAGCAAAATATACGCTTGAAATAGCAAACATAAAAGAAGCCTCTTCATTACTGGAGAGGCTTTTCAATTTATTTAAAGAGACTTTAAATAATCGATACTTTTTTTCAATGCTATTTCAGGTGATTGTACCATATCTTGTTCCACAAAGAAATGCTCAACACCATTTTGTTTTGCAGCAGTAAGTATTGTTGGCAAATCCAGTACACCTTCGCCACATGAAGTCATGTACGGAAAAAGACTAATCCATTGTGATGCATCTCCACCATCTCCTGCAAATCTTTTTGCTTCTTTCATGTCTTTTATATGCACCATTTTATACCTGTCTTTGTGCTTTTTGAATAATTCAACGGGATCTGCTCCACCGGCTATTGTCCAATAAAGATCCATTTCAAAATAAACCAGGTTAGGGTCAGTTTGGTCAAAAATAATATTTAATGGCATAATGCCATTCACATTGTTTAAACCATAACCATGATTGTGATAGGCAAAACGAATTCCTTCTTTCTTGGCTTCAGCGCCAATCGAGTTGAATTTTTCTGCTACTCGTTTATAATCGTCCAAGTTTTTTCTTTCATTATCGGGAATGGAAGGAAGTACGACGTATTTCGCACCGATTAAATGAGCGGCTTCCGCCAATTGCCCCATATTATTTGATAGCGTATCTAAGTCAGTATGCATGGATGGAATACTAATGCCATTTGATTTTGCTGCTTTAAAAAAATCAGCAGTAGTTTTGTTAAAGAAGCCGCTCCCTTTGAATCCAAGTTGGGGTGTAACAGCATTCCATGAAGCTTTTGCTTTTTCAGTACTGAACTCATAAGGACCAAAACATTCCACTTCTTTGTACCCCATTTTAGCTAACATAGCAAAAGCACCATCAAAGTCATTCTCTAACATTTTTGGTATAGAGAATAACCCCAAGCCTACTTTATTGATTAATGGATTTTTGGCAAACAGTTCATTTGCGTTTATTAAGGATGCTACAGAAAATAGAGCAGTGCTTTGAAGAAATTGACGACGTTTCATAGTAAATATTTTAGAGTATTAATTTAAAAATAAAAAATAATGGAACTAATTTTAAAAGATTGGATAATCATTTTACACAAAAGTGTACTTTTTTTTATAAAAAACTGCCCGAAAATCACTTTTCGGGCAGTCACCATTAACAAACAAACTTAACAAATTATATTAATAACCTGGATTTTGATCCGCACTTGTTAGCGCTTTATTTTTAGCAATTTCTGATGCAGGAATTGGATATAAATCATTTTTAGCAGTATATCCTTTACTTGATAACTCTGCATTAGCTCTTCCCCATCTAACTAAATCCCAAAAACGCTGTCCTTCAAAAGCTAACTCCAAGAATTTTTCATTTACAATAGCGTTAAACAAATTTGCACCTGTTAAGGTCGAAGACACATCAGCTAATCCAGCTCTTTGTCTAATTTTGTTTAATTCTATTCTTGCATTGGCATCTTGTCCTTCCTTATTATAAGCTTCGGCTGCAAGCAACAATACTTCAGCAAATCTAAATAATCTCAAGTTTGTACCATAATTTGCTTCTACAACACCACCAGCGCTTGTTTCTGAAGCACGTGGAGCATATTTTGTTCTAATACCTCCTTCATAGTCCCAAGGGGTTCCTGCTTTACTTCCACCAAATGAAACAAGTTCTGCTTCACTCATTACTGTAGCTGCTTTACGACTTACATCTCCTGCAGCATCAAACGCACTTAATATTTTTGCTGTTGGCAAGTTAAAGCCCCATCCATTTCTCAATCCAGTACCCGTCAAATTAAAGTAACCATCACCACGAGGACCCATTAATTGTATAAATATGTTACTTTCTTCACGACCAGCAAGATTTGCAGTAGTAAAATTGTAACCTTTTGTAGTAATAAAGCCTACTTCGAATAAAGACTCTTTTCCAAATTCTGAATCTTTTAACCAAACTTTTGAAACGTCTGACTCTAAACCATGAGCGGGATTATCTATTACAGCTTTTAAATAAGGAATTGCAGCAAGCGTTTTTCCTTGAAAAACCAAAACTTTCCCTAATAATGCTTGAGCAGCCCCTTTTGAAACTCTAAAATTATTTTTAACCGCAGTTTTATCTGGCAAACCTGCAATAGCAACAGCTAAATCAGCTTCTATTTGAGCATAAATTTCTGCTCTTGGACTTTTGGCTTTAGCAAAAGCTTCAGCGCTAATTGTTGTGGGATTTTCTAAACGCAAAGGCACATCTCCCCACATAGTTGTTAGCTCAAAATAACACCAAGCTCTCATAAACTTTGCTTCTGCAATTGCAAAGGCCTTATTGCTTAAGGTTCCTGCTTCCACCTTCTCTATAATAGTGTTTGCAAGTGCAATTGTTTTATATTCCTTATTCCAAACCCCTTCCAAAGAGGGATTAGAAATAGATATATTTGCATAATCATCAATTTCTTGTAATTGCTTTTGATCTGTTGCAGTACCACCACCGGCATTAGCCTCATCACCCGGCAGTACTTTAATAAAAAAAGCTGAATTCCAAGCCTGATCATTATTAAATTGTACAAGGTCATACAATCCAATTAAAGCTTCTTCCGTATTACTTTCACTATTAAAGAAAGTTGTACTCTCCAGTACACCAACAGGTTTTACCTCCGTAAAATCTGAACTACATGATACAGTTATTAAAAATATAACCGCAACACTATATATTATTTTTTTCATATTTAATGTTTTATTTTATTAAAATTCAAGTGACAAACCAAGTAATATTTTAGCAGCTACTGGATAATATCCTCTATCTACTCCTATACTATTATCAGAGAAACTTCCTGCTTCAGGATCCAAACCATTATATTTAGTAAAGGTGAAATAGTCATCTAAAGAAATATAAGTTCTTAGTTTTTTCAATTTCATTTTATTAGAAACATCCTTAGAGAAATTATAACCTAATTGAATTTGTTTAATTCTCATATAAGAACCATCTTTTACTACTAAATCAGTATCGTATGCAGATGTTGCATATTGCGCAGCTGGATAAGATGCAATATCTCCTTCTTGTTGCCATCTACCCGTAAAAAATTCAATTGGGTGATTGGTAAGCGGTCTTGAAGTCTGGTGGTAAGCTTCAAAAATATCATTCCCTTGCGTACCTTGAAATCTAATATTTAAATCAATGCCTTTATATCCAAATTGAATATTTCCTCCAAAAAGAATATCAGGGTGAGGAGAACCGATTTTTGTTTTATCGTTTGATGTAATTCCAGGAACACCATCGGTATCTACAATTTTTATTTTTCCTGTCGCAGGATCTATACCGTCAGTTTTATATCCATAGAAATACCATAATGGTAATCCTTTTTGGAAACGAGTTACACCATCATTGTTTTGCGGTGCCAGTGCACCTATTATAAAACCATTGTCACCTACATAATTAATAGCGGTAACTTCATTATGCAAGGTTGACAAATTAAGGTCTATACCATAACTAAAACCACCCGCTGTTTTATCACTGTAACCTGTTTCAAATTCAAATCCTTTATTTTCAACTGTTCCAGCATTAATAGAAGGAACTCCTACACCTAAAGATGGAGGTGCAATGATATTTCCATTTACAAGAAGTAAATTTCTAGTTGTTTTAACATAATAGTCAACTGAAAAATTCAATTTATTATTTAATGCTCGTAAATCTAAACCTAAATCCAATTGCTCAGAACGTTCCCATTCTAAATTGGTATTTGGTAAATTCCCTGGAGTAATACCAGTTTGACCTTCGTAAACAACTGGAACTGTTAAAGCGGTTTCTGTTGCTACAGTTTGGAATATTAAGCTGTTTATGTAAGTGCTTAAATTGTTATCACTACCATTTTGTCCCCAACTAGCTCGTAGTTTTAGATAATCAATTTTCGAGCCTTCTTTCCAAAAATTTTCTTTAGATACTAACCAACCAGCAGAAGCTGCAGGGAAATACCCCGATTTTTTTGAAGTCGGAAAATAACTAGAAGTATCGTTACGCAACGAGCCTTCTAATAAATATTTACCCATATAATCATAAGAAATTCTTCCAAAAACTGAGCTTCCCCTTTTTTCAACAATACTACCACCAATTACATCATTGTTACGGTTTGCAAAGTCAAAGTATGCAAACTGGTCTGTTTGATCATGAATTTGCGCCCCGCGTAAAGAATAAAATGGACTCTTAGTTTTCTCAGATGAATACCCCAATAATCCTGTTATATTATGATTACCAAATTCTTTAGTGTAGCTCGCAAAATTTTCCCACAACCATTTTGAACTTCTTGAAATCTGATTGTTTAATGTTACAGTAGAATTTTGAGCTTCTGACGATACAACCCAAATAGGACTCCATCTATTATCAAACGTATTTGTTCTTTCATATCCGAATCTAGAGGTAAATGATAAACCTTCCGCTAAATTCAATTTAGCAAACACCGATGTTAAAATTTTATCCGTATCAATACCTCCTCTAAATGTGTAATTTGCTAATCCCACAGGGTTGACAGCCTCACCCGTTGCATAAGTTGGGTATCCGTAAACATTCCCATTACCATCTGTCATAGCTGTTCCTGCAGCTACTCCAGCTAAAGCTCGTGCAGGTAAAGTTCCTGTATAAATTACGGGCGTTAATGGATCCATAACTAAAGCTTGAGTTACAACTCCAGCTGTTGAATTATCTTCAGTAATAGGCGAAGACCCTATATTTGAATAGGTCATATTAGAACCTATTTCTAGCCAATCATTGACTTGAGATTTAAGATTAAGTCTTCCTGTAAATCTTTTATAATTTGAATCTTTACCAACAACTCCATCTTGATCCATATAGGAGCTTGAAAAATAGAAAGACGTTTTCTCGTTCGCTCCAGAGATACTTAAATCATGTCTTTGTGTAGCGGCATTTTTAAAAGTTTCATCGATCCAATTTGTATTAATACCGTTATCAACTACATTAGTTCTTCCTGCCTCTTGGAAATAGGTTACAAATTGAGACGCATTCATCAACTTCATATTAGACCTAACGGATTGAGTACCTATTTGCGTACTGTAGCTAACTATTGTTTCTCCAGGCTTACCTTGTTTAGTTGTAATAATGATAACTCCATTTGCTCCTTGTGTACCATAAATTGCAGAAGATGCAGCATCTTTTAAAACCTCCATGCTAGCAATGTCATTTGGAGAAATATTATCTATGGAACTTACTTTCATTCCATCAACAATATATAATGGATCTGAATTTCCATTAGATCCAGCACCTCTAATTCTAACTTTAGAACCAGAACCTGGAGCCCCAGAAGAAGATACAACGGTAACACCTGATGTTTTACCCTGTAACACGGACTCAACACGTGCTGATGAAGAATTTTGAATATCAGCAGAACTAATACTAGAAATTGCCCCTGTTACTAAACTTTTCTTCTTAGCCCCATAACCTACAACCACAACTTCGTCTAAAGCATTTGAATTCTCTTCCAACAATACATTAATTGGAGAATTCCCTTTGTAATTAATCTCTTGGGATTTATAACCTACAAAAGTGAAGACTAAAACATCTCCATTCTTAGCATTGATTTTAAAAGCCCCATTAAAATCTGTTTGTGTTCCTGCAGCAGTACCTTTAACCGATACATTAACACCTGGAATTGGACCTGTTTTATCGGATACAGTACCCGATACTGATTGAGCATAAATAATACTTCCAAATAATAAAAATACGGGAAGTATTAGTTTTTTTAGTAGTTTGTTTTTCATAAAATTTTTTTTTGGTTAGTTAGTACTATGAGATTTAGTTTAAAAAAAAGGATCAATATGAATAATAAAAATGCAATGAGAGCATCTAAATAGTAGTATTTCAACAAATTGATTCCATTAAGAAATTTTAAATTCCATAGTTTGACAAATGTTAAGAAAATCCAAAAATTTAAATATCAATTTTAAAGCAATAACTATAATTTTTCAAGCTATTACATATTTAGCTACCTTTTAAGCGATATTTTTATAGTCGATGCAACAATTTTTATAGTCTTAAATTCCATTTGACTATGAAATATCTCTTTGTAAATGACCTACTATGAAATTTCGATCCTAAAATTGATTTATTTACATATCCAATGATCCTCAGAAGACCTTTATTTAATTGTTTGTATGAATAGCATTGTTATTAAAGTTAGAGATGGCTCAAAAGTCATCAACAAAACCATCTTTTTAGCCTTAGGCCACAACAGAAAAGGATAAAAAGAAGATTTGGGGATGCGGCTTGGCAAATACGAAAGCAGCAGTTTTTTGGATGAATGTCTTAACCGACTTAAAAGCTTGTGTTGTTGAAGAAAGAATTGTTTTTCCGAAATCCAAAACACAAATAGGCATGGTTCATCAAATTAGAAACGCTTGTAAACTCGTTGTTTGGAAGAACCGGAAGCAATTTACTGCCGATATGAAACTATCATAAAGCTCCAACCAAAAAAGCCGCAGAGCTGGCTTTAAAACATTTTACCAACAAACGGGAAAGTGAATATTTTTATGTTCTCAAATTCCGGCTCGATAAATGGGAGGAGCTAACGGTATTTTTTGACTTTCCAATTGTAATCCTAAAAATCATTTATGCCACAATTTAATTGAAAATCTTACTGGTAAAATTCGAAAATACACCAAAAATAAATTGTCATTCCTCACAGATGAGACAGTTCTAAAATCAATATTTTTTGGCTTTAAGGGAAGCACCCAAAAAATAGTCCAGGCCGATTCAAAATTGGTAAATTGTTTTAAACCAATTTACCATTATATTAAAAAAAAGGCTCCGATTATAAAATCGAAACCTAACTTTTTAACTTACAACCTTTTGGGGAGCGTGTCGTTTTTATTACATATCCATTTCAACTTACACCCTTTTTGGAATAGTGTATTTGGTGGATTTAAAAATGAGGATTCTATACTGATTTTCTAATCGAATAAACCAATCATCAAAGCTCGTTTTTTTTGATTTTAACATCTGTAGGTAATATACCAAAATAACTCTTAAAGCATTTTGTAAAATAGGAAGGGGAAGAAAATCCAGTTTTATAACATACTTCGCTTATACTTACATTGTCGTTTTCCAAAATTTGTTTTGCTTTTTGAAGTCGAACATTTCTTAAAAACTCATTAGCGGTCTGGTTTGTGAGCACTTTAATTTTTCTATAAAACTGGCTCCTACTCAATTTTAATTGAGTAGCAAGTGATTCTACATTTAAATCCGGATTACTTATATTCTCTTTAATATAGTTTAACACTTTCTCAATAAATTCTTTATCTAAGGATAATGTTTTAATTCCCTCAGGCACTTCACTAATTAAACTAAAATATTTATTAAAAATTAACTGCCTGCTGGTTATTAACTGGGACAAGCGCAACCTTAATAGCCTCATATCAAAAGGCTTAACCATATAAGCATCAGCACCCACTTCAATACCTTCTATTCTATCTTCGATTTCAGTTTTGGCAGTAAGCATTAATACAGGAATATGACTTGTTCTTAAATCTCTCTTTATATTTTTACAAAAATCGAACCCGTCCATTTCTGGCATCATGACATCTGTTAATATAATATCCGGAAGGAACTCATTAGCTAAATCAATTCCACTTTTTCCATTATTAGCAACTAAAACCTTGTACTCATTTTCAAGTTCTTTTTTTAAATAATCTCTAAGTTCATAATTATCTTCTACTATTAACAATGTATATTTATGTAGATTTTCATCTATATCAATTCCCTTTTCCTTTTCTATTTCAAGATATGTAAGTGCTTGTTTCTTTTTAACTTGAACCTCTATACTATCTAAAAGTATTTCATTATCATCAAAATGAGACTTGCCTATTGGCAATATGATTGTAAAAGTAGTTCCTTCTCCTACTTTACTGTCAACTTCAATTTCGCCTTTATGTAACCTAACAAAATCTCGAACCAATTCTAAACCAATTCCTGTACCTCCGTAATAACTTTTATTTAAATTTTCAACTTGATAAAAACGCTCAAATATTTTTCCCAATTCTCCTTTTTCAATACCCGGACCCGTATCAGAAATAATAATCTCTACCGCTTTTACCCCCTCAGTTTTACTTACTAAAGGTAAATGGAATAACTTATCCGTTGATTGAAGGTTGATGTTGATTGTCCCACCATTTGGTGTAACCTTAATAGCATTTGATAGGATATTGAAAATAATCTTTTCCAACATATCTGCATCACTCCAAATTGACAGATCTGCTACATCTGAATCTAGATCAAATTCTATTCCTTTTATAGATAATTCTTCTCTAAAATGGATTACAACATCTTTAATAAAATCTACTAAATTTAATTTCACAGCTTTAACCTTTAATTTATTTGATTCAAGTTTTTTAAAATCTAATAGCTCGTTTATCAACCTATAAAGTCTGTTGGTGTTTTTATTAATAATATTAAGCTTTCCTTTTGTTCGTGTTGCGAGGTTTAAGGTATCATCTCTAATAATATCGTCAATAGAGTTCATAATTAAGGTAAGAGGTGTTCTTAATTCATGGGATATGTTAGTAAAAAACTGAAACTTTTTTTCATTTAAAGCCTTTTCTTGCAATCTTATATTTTGTTCTATAATTATTTCTTTATTTTTATTCAACCTAATAAGCATCATCCTATTAAAATAATAGCCCCCTAAAAGTAACAAAACAACATAAGAGAACAAAGCCATATTTGACTTCCACCAAGGTGGTAAAACAGTTATTTTTAGTTCTAATACTTCTTTATTCCATTTACCATCACTATTGGCTGATTTTAATTTGAATATATAATTACCCTGTTCCAAATTTGTATAAGTGGCACTTTTTAATCTACCAACATAATTCCATGATTTTTCTAAACCTTCAAGATAATAAGCATATTGATTTTTTTCGGGTCTTGTATAGTTAATGCCTGTATATTCAATTGTAAATACAGATTGAGTACTATTTAAAGTAATACTCTTCGTCTCACCAATAGCACTTTGAAGAGGCGACCCTTTCTGATTAGTGGTAACCGTTTTATTAAATATCTTAAAGTCAGTTAAATATAAAGATGGTAAAACATTATTAACTAAAATATTTGAAGGATTGAAATAATCTAATCCAAAATAATTACCAAAATAAATAATTCCTTGTTCATCTCTAAAAGTAGCATTTCGGTTAAAATCATTAGAAAGAAGTCCATCATTTTTTGTATAACTAGTAAACCTATTGGTTTTAACGTCTAATCTTATAATTCCTGAATTTGAGCTAAGCCAAATATTTCCTTTTAAATCTCCAATAATACCCACTATATTATCGGCTTCTAAACCATTTAGTCTGTTATACCATTTAAAACTATCAGTTTTACCGTTGTATTTACACAAACCACCACCTCTTGTTCCAATCCATATTGAACCGTCTTCTCCTTCATATAGTGACCAAACGGCGTCAGTTTTTGCGTAATTTTTAAGTTCTTTAGACATCCTATTAGCCATTGATACAATAGAAAACGTATTCCCTGCTAACTTTTTAATCTTAAACAAACCTAAACTTGTTGTCGCTACCCAAAGATTACCTTTTTTGTCAACTAATATTTTAGACACGTAACTATCTGAAATACCGTGTTTTAAAAACAGCCCTGACCTGTAATTTGTAAATTTTCCTGTTTCCGGATTGAACGAATGCAGACCTTTGTCCCAGCTAGCAAACCAAATAGTTCCTTCTAAATCTTCCGTAATACTGATGATATTATTGGAGGTTAAACCTCCACCTGAATTATTTACTGTGAAATTAATGAATTTTTTATCGCCATTCTTTAAAAAATATACCCCTCCATTCCAAGTACCAGCCCATATATTTTGTTTACTGTCAATAAATAATGCTTCTACGTAATTATTGGTCAGCCCCGAAAACACCTTGTTTTCTGTAGGGCCAATATGAGTATACTGACTCGATTTAGGATCAAAAACATCAATACCTCCTCCATCCATAGCTAACCAAAATTTATTAAAATGATCTTTTACAATAGCAGTAACAGAATTTATTTGTAATGAATTAGGAATGCCAGGTATACTTTCTAGATTTTCAAACTTATCATATAACTTGTCGTAAACACCAATTCCTGCATTGTAATATCCCATCCATATACGTTCATTACGATCCAAAAATAAAGACCAAATAGAATTAGACAGAATATTTTTTCTTTCGTATTTACTTGATAGATAATGATTTAAAATTTTACCATTGGAGTCAATATGAAATAACCCTTCATTCTCCGTACCACACATTAAGGTTTTGTCCGGTAAAGTAATAATTGATAAAAGACGATTTTGAGAAATTTGAAAATGATTTATCTCTAATAAATGATCTTTACTATTATCATTGCTCTTAATTTTAAATAAGCCTGTAGACATAGTTCCAATCCATATATTATTTTTTTCTATTAATAAACATTGAATAGGGTCATTGATGGACTTAAGCCCTTCTTTATTTTTAAAAACAGAACGTTTAAGTGTATTTGTTTTAGCGTCAAACTCTTTAAGACCTCTATCAGTTCCAGCATATACCTTTCCCTTAGCATCTGCCTGAAGCGCATTTATCGTAATAGTTGAAGTTAAGTTAGATTCTTGACATAATATTTTTTCAACCTTAAAATTATTTAAATCCATCTTGAATAATCCTAGTTCTACAGTACCAATAAATAAGTTCCCCTTCTTATCTCCTATCAAACTCTTAACCGAAACATTTCTTTTATTTTTTTTGAATTCAGATAAAAGAATTCTTTTAAAACAATCATTCTTGTAGTCGTATAAGTTGAGTCCTTCGTCTGTACCAAACCATAATCTGTTCATATTGTCAAGATAAGAACAATTGATAATATTATTACTTAATGAGGTAGGATCGTTTGGTTTGAATTTATATGTTTTGTAATCACTTCCGTCAAATTTATTTAATCCAGCTCCACTGGTACCTAGCCAAATAAAACCGTAGTGGTCTTGAATTATTGTATGTACGCCAATTTGGGAAATGTTTTCTTTTATATTAACAAATCTATATTTTTCAATTGGTTTTTGAGACCAAACAGCTATGGAAAACAACACTAAACAACAAACACAAAAAAAATTTTTCATATTACAAAACCCATTTTTAAACTAAATGTGGATAAAATTAACACTAAAATTTTATAAATAATTTAAATTATACTGACAAATTAAAATTATCACATTTAATGATAATTTGTCTATTAACTGTAACAATAATTTAGGCTAGACATAAATTGTGCACCGTTATTTCAGGACGACACACATAAAAAAAAACGCTAATTAAAAATTAGCGTTTTTTTTATATTTTATAAAATCAATTTAAATTTAGGCAATTGTACTTTCTAAACTTACTGCTTTCTTTAAAAATGCTTTAATTAACAATCTATTAGGAGCCAATCCAGAAGTCATAATTTGTTTTTTTGTATTTATTCCTTCTTTTGAAATAGAGCTATTAGGATCTTGTTTTGACCCCATAAACCAAAGTACAAAATTCATAGTATTTGAAGAAGAACTATTTGTTGAAACATTTTCTTGTTTTACTACATTCAAAACTTCAGTAGTATTATTAGTTGCTACAGTATTTTCAGTAGATTGACTAAAAACAGAAACATTAGACAATAAAATAATTACTAGCAACATAAAAAAGTTGTTGTTTATTTTATTATTAGTATGTTTTGAAAAATGATTCATTTGTGTATTTTTTTTTTAAAATTAATAAGATGTTTCTCTTATTCTGATACGAAACTATACCATTAAATTTCTAATAAAAAATATTTTCGATGAATCGCCTTAATACTCGTCAAAGCGACAAAATCTCAATAAAAACTCAATTTATTTTATAGTATTAATATGAGGTAATCAACCATTTCCCTTTTTAACTTTTTAAATAAAAACAAAGAAAAAGATTGAATTATAATAATTTAAAAAAGGCTTTTCATTAAAAAAAAGACAAAAAAAAGGCTCCATTTCTGGAGCCTTTTATCTTTAACTTAGAATTATGCTTGTCCTGCAGGACCAAAATTAAGTGGTATTGAAGGTTGTTCACTATCTTTTATTTCGCCGTGAGCGACTTCAAATCGGTGAATATTTTCTCCAATCGCTTTCAACAATCTTTTGGCATGTTGCGGTGTCAAGACAATTCTTGATTTTACTTTAGCTTTAGGAATACCAGGCATGATACTTACAAAATCTAAAACAAATTCAGATGAAGAATGATTGATTATAGCCAAATTAGAATAAATTCCTTCGGCAGTTTTTTCATCCAACTCAATGTTGATTTGTTCTTGTTGTTGATTTGAATTGCTCATATCCTATTATTAATAAATGTATTCCTCTTTATTAGCCATCATATCATTATAATCTTCTTTCGAACCTACAATCGTATTATCATATTCTCTCATACCAGTTCCGGCAGGGATTCTATGTCCTACAATTACATTTTCTTTCAATCCTTCTAAGTAATCGATTTTACCTGCAACAGCAGCTTCATTCAATACTTTAGTAGTTTCTTGGAAAGATGCAGCAGAAATAAATGATTTCGTTTGAAGTGATGCTCTTGTAATACCTTGTAAAACTGGTGTTGCTGTTGCAGTAACAACATCACGAGCTACAACAAGATTTTTATCAGTACGTTTCAAAAGAGAGTTTTCATCACGCAACTCACGAGGCGTAATAATTTGTCCTTCTTTTAAAGCACTAGAATCTCCAGCATCTTCAACTACTTTCATACCATATAACTTATCGTTTTGAACGATAAAGTCTTTAGTATGAATCAATTGATCTTCTAAAAATAAAGTATCACCTGGATCTTGTACTCTTACTTTACGCATCATTTGACGTATTACTACTTCAAAGTGTTTGTCATTGATTTTTACCCCTTGTAAACGGTATACTTCTTGAATTTCATTTACCAAATACTGTTGAACAGCTGCTGGTCCTTGGATTCTTAAAATATCGTCTGGAGTAATTGCACCATCAGATAAAGGTACCCCTGCTCTTACGAAGTCATTTTCTTGAACTAAAATTTGGCTTGATAATTTAACCAAGTATTTTCTAATATCACCAAATTTAGATTCGATAACAATCTCACGGTTTCCTCTTTTGATTTTCCCAAAAGAAACAACACCATCGATTTCAGAAACAACAGCTGGGTTTGAAGGATTACGAGCCTCTAACAACTCTGTAATTCTAGGTAAACCTCCTGTAATATCTCCTGATTTAGAAGAACGACGTGGAATTTTTACCAATACTTTACCTGCTTTAATTTTCTCACCGTTTTCAACCATCAAGTGGGCTCCAACTGGTAAGTTATAAGAACGAATTAATTCATTGTCTTTACCGTAAACCAATAAAGTTGGAATTAATTTTTTAGCTCTAGATTCAGAAATTACTTTTTCTTGGAAACCAGTTTGCTCATCAATTTCAACCATGAATGATTGACCTTGCTCTAAATCTTCGTAAGCAATTTTACCAGTAAACTCAGAAACGATAACTCCATTATATGGATCCCATTTACAAATCACATCTCCTTTAACAACAGATTGACCGTCTTTAACGAAGATACTAGAACCGTAAGGAATGTTATTAGTACTTAATAAAATACCTGTTCTCTCATCAATCAATTTTAATTCAGTTGAACGAGAAACTACAATATCAACTGCATTACCTTCACTATCTTCTCCTTTAACCGTTTTTAAATCTTCAATTTCTAGTTTACCATTAAATTTGGTAACAATACTAGACTCTTCAGATATACCACCCGCAACCCCACCAACGTGGAATGTACGTAATGTCAACTGTGTACCAGGTTCTCCAATAGATTGTGCTGCAATTACACCAACCGCTTCACCTCTTTGTGTCATTTTACCAGTAGCTAAATTTCTACCGTAACATTTTGCACAAATACCTTTCAACGCTTCACAAGTCAATGGGGAACGAACTTCCACTTTCTCGATAGGAGAAGCGTCAATTGCTTTCATTATAACTTCTGTAATTTGCTCACCAGATTTAACTAAAATCTCACTAGTTAAAGGATTGATTAAGTCTTGCAATGCAACACGTCCTAAAATTCTTTCTCCTAGAGATTCAACTATTTCCTCATTCTTTTTCAATGCTGATACTTCAACACCTCTTAATGTACCACAATCTTCGATATTAACAATAACATCTTGAGATACATCGTGCAATCTTCTTGTTAAATATCCTGCATCGGCCGTTTTCAAAGCCGTATCCGCAAGACCTTTACGCGCACCGTGAGTAGATATAAAGTACTCAAGGATAGAAAGACCTTCTTTAAAGTTAGAAAGAATCGGGTTTTCAATAATTTCACCACCACCAGCAGTAGATTTTTTTGGCTTAGCCATCAAACCACGCATACCGGTTAACTGACGAATTTGTTCTTTGGAACCCCTCGCTCCAGAATCAAGCATCATATACACAGAGTTGAAACCTTGTTGGTCTTCTCTAATGTTTTTCATTGCTAACTCTGTAAGTTGAGCATTCGCTGAAGTCCATACATCAATAACTTGGTTGTAACGTTCGTTATTAGTGATAAGACCCATGTTATAATTAGCAGAAATACCTTGAACTTGTTCTCTGGCGTCTGCAATTAATTTAGGTTTTTGATCTGGAATTCTAATATCCCCAAGAGAGAATGACAATCCACCTTTAAAGGCAAATTTGTAACCCATATCTTTCATGTTATCCAAGAAAGCCGCAGTTGTAGGTACATCAGTAGAACTCAAAACGTGTCCGATAATGTCTCTAAGGTTTTTCTTAGTCAATACATCATTGATATATCCAGCTGCTTCCGGTACTACTTCATTAAATAATACACGACCCGCAGTAGTTTGGATAATTTGATACACTAATTCTCCAGCATCATTAAAATCTTTAGCTCTAATTTTCACACGAGCATTCAATTCTAATCTTCCTTCATTCAAAGCAATATTTACTTCTTCAGCAGAATAGAAAGTGATTCCTTCTCCTAAAATTTTAAGCTCAGGAGTAGATAAACGTTCTTTGGTCATATAATATAGACCCAAAACCATATCCTGAGAAGGTACCGTGATTGGAGCACCATTTGCAGGATTCAGAATATTGTGAGAACCCAACATTAATAGTTGTGCTTCCAAAATAGCTTCTGGTCCTAAAGGCAAGTGAACTGCCATTTGATCCCCATCAAAATCCGCATTAAATGCAGTACAAACTAAAGGGTGCAATTGGATTGCTTTTCCTTCAATTAATTTCGGTTGGAATGCTTGGATACCTAATCTGTGCAAAGTAGGAGCACGATTCAGTAATATTGGGTGACCTTTGATTACATTTTCAAGGATATCCCAAACTACAGGCTCTTTTTTATCTATTATTTTCTTAGCTGATTTTACAGTTTTTACAATTCCTCTTTCTATCAATTTACGGATAACGAAAGGCTTGTATAATTCTGCTGCCATATCTTTTGGGATACCACACTCAGATAATTTCAATTCAGGTCCAACAACAATTACCGAACGAGCAGAATAATCCACACGTTTTCCAAGTAAATTTTGACGGAAACGTCCTTGTTTACCTTTAAGGGAATCAGATAATGATTTTAATGGTCTGTTTGATTCTGTTTTTACTGCAGAAGCTTTACGTGTATTATCGAAAAGTGAATCTACAGATTCCTGCAACATACGTTTTTCGTTTCTCAAGATAACTTCTGGAGCTTTAATCTCCATTAATCTTTTCAAACGGTTGTTACGTATAATTACACGACGGTATAAATCATTCAAATCTGAAGTTGCAAAACGACCTCCATCAAGTGGCACAAGTGGACGTAATTCTGGCGGAATAACAGGTACCACTTTCATAATCATCCATTCCGGACGATTCTCACGGTTCAAGTTAGACTCACGGAAAGATTCAACAACTTGTAATCTTTTTAATGCTTCAGTTTTACGTTGCTTAGACGTTTCATTATTAGCATTGTGTCTCAATTGGTAAGACAATGCATCTAGATCAATTCTTGCCAATAAATCCATAATACATTCTGCTCCCATTTTGGCAACAAATTTATTAGGATCAAAATCATCAAGATATTGATTGTCTGCAGGAAGTGTATCTAAGATATTTAAATATTCTTCTTCTGTCAAAAAGTCTAATCTTTGTAATGATTCACCATCTGCATTTTTAGCAATACCAGCTTGGATAACTACGTATCTTTCGTAGTAGATAATCATATCTAATTTCTTAGATGGAAGACCAAGGATATAACCAATTTTGTTTGGAAGAGAACGGAAATACCAGATATGAGCAATTGGCACAACAAGATTGATGTGACCTACTCTGTCTCTACGTACTTTTTTCTCTGTAACTTCTACACCACAACGGTCACAGATGATCCCTTTGTAACGTATTCTTTTATACTTACCACAAGCACATTCAAAATCTTTTACTGGTCCGAAAATTCTTTCGCAGAAAAGACCATCACGTTCTGGTTTGTGTGTTCTGTAGTTGATAGTTTCCGGCTTCAATACTTCACCTCTTGATTCTTTCAAAATAGATTCAGGAGAAGCAAGTCCTATTGAGATTTTATTAAACCTTTTTACAGGGTTTTTATCTTTATTGTTATTATTTCTATTATTCATCATAGTTTTTACTATTGATTTATTTGCAATTAAAAAATTGATTTTATGGAGACTTAGCCATACTACTTCTCTACATATTACCTCGGATTACTTCTCTAAACTTCAAACAATTTTTTTGAAGTGCTAGTTATAAAATCTTTTGAAATTTTATAAAAAATCGGAACGGGTTACGGGTCTAAATCCTAAAAACTTTTATAAATGCCAAAGTAGAGACGTTGCAATGCAACGCCTCTACTTGAGACAAATATTATATTATTCTTCTAAACGAATGTCAAGTCCAAGACCTTTCAATTCATGCATTAATACATTGAATGATTCTGGTAATCCTGGTTCTGGCATAGATTCACCCTTAACGATTGCTTCGTAAGTTTTTGCTCTACCAATAACATCATCAGACTTCACAGTCAAGATTTCTCTAAGTGTACTTGATGCTCCATAAGCTTCAAGTGCCCAAACCTCCATCTCTCCAAAACGTTGACCTCCAAATTGAGCTTTACCTCCAAGTGGTTGTTGTGTAATCAACGAGTATGGACCTATAGAACGTGCGTGCATTTTATCGTCAACCATGTGTCCAAGTTTCAACATGTAGATAACACCTACTGTTGCTGCTTGATGGAAACGCTCTCCTGTACCACCATCATATAAATGTGTATGTCCAAAACGTGGTATTCCAGCTTCGTCAGTCAATTCATTGATTTGATCAAGAGTTGCTCCGTCAAAAATTGGTGTAGCAAATTTTCTACCCAAGTTCATTCCAGCCCAGCCAAGAACAGTTTCATAAATTTGACCAATGTTCATACGTGAAGGTACACCAAGTGGGTTCAACACGATATCTACTGGCGTTCCATCTTCAAGGAAAGGCATATCTTCATGACGAACGATACGAGCAACAATACCTTTGTTACCGTGACGTCCAGCCATTTTATCCCCAACTTTCAGTTTACGTTTTTTCGCAATATATACTTTCGCTAATTTCAAGATTCCTGCTGGCAATTCATCTCCAACAGTAATAGTGAATTTCTCTCTACGTAATGCACCTTGTAAATCGTTCAATTTAATTTTATAGTTATGAATTAAATCATTAACCATTTTATTAGTTGCATCATCAGCAACCCATTGACCTTTACTTAAGTGAGCAAAATCTTCAACTGCATAAAGCATTTTTTGTGTGTATTTTTTACCTTTTGGTAAAACTTCTTCACCCAAATCATTCATTACACCTTGAGATGTTTTTCCGTTAACGATTAAGAAAAGTTTCTCTACTAATTTATCTTTTAATTCAACAAATTTAGTTTCGAATTCCATTTCTAAAGCGCCTAAAGCATCTTTGTCTTGAGTACGTTTGCGTTTATCTTTTACTGCTCTTGCGAACAATTTTTTGTCTAAAACAACACCATGTAAAGAAGGAGAAGCTTTTAATGAAGCATCTTTTACATCACCTGCTTTATCCCCGAAGATTGCGCGAAGCAATTTCTCTTCCGGAGTAGGATCTGATTCTCCTTTTGGAGTAATTTTTCCGATAAGAATGTCGCCAGGTTTAACTTCGGCTCCAATTCTGATCATACCATTTTCATCTAAATCTTTAGTAGCTTCTTCAGAAACGTTTGGTATATCATTCGTTAGTTCTTCGTTACCTAATTTAGTATCTCTAACTTCCAATGAATAATCATCAACGTGAATAGAGGTAAAAATATCGTCACGAACTACTTTTTCAGAAATTACAATCGCATCCTCGAAGTTATATCCTTTCCATGGCATAAATGCAACTTTTAGGTTACGACCTAAAGCTAATTCACCATTTTGAGTTGCATATCCTTCCGATAATACTTGACCAAGAATCACTCTGTCCCCTTTTCTTACGATAGGTTTCAAGTTGATACTTGTTCCTTGATTGGTTTTTCTAAATTTAATTAAATTGTATGTTTTTTCATCAGGCTCAAAACTTACCATTCTTTCTTCCTCAGAACGATCGTATTTGATAGTGATAATATTAGCATCTACATATTCAATAACTCCATCTCCTTCAGCGTTAATTAAAACTCTAGAATCAGAAGCTACTTGACGCTCTAAACCAGTTCCAACAATTGGAGCTTCAGGACGAATTAATGGTACGGCCTGACGCATCATGTTAGATCCCATCAAGGCTCTATTCGCATCATCATGTTCTAAGAAAGGAATCAAAGAAGCTGAAATTGAAGCAATTTGATTTGGAGCAACATCAGTATAATCAACTCTTGTTGGTTCAATTACCGGGAAATCACCTTCTTGACGTGCAATTACGTCTTCGGCAGTAATTTTTCCTGTAGCATCCATTTGAATATTTGCCTGAGCAATCATCATTCCTTCTTCTTCTTCTGCGCTTAAGTAAATTGGAGTAGACTCTAAATCTACAGTTCCGTTAGTTACTTTACGGTAAGGTGTTTCGATGAAACCCATTCCGTTTACTTTAGCATAAACACCAAGAGAAGATATCAAACCAATGTTTGGTCCCTCAGGAGTTTCAATTGGACATAAACGTCCGTAATGCGTATAGTGAACGTCACGTACCTCAAAACCTGCTCTTTCTCTCGAAAGTCCACCTGGTCCTAGTGCAGATAATCTTCTTTTGTGTGTAATCTCGGCAAGTGGATTCGTTTGATCCATAAACTGAGACAACTGGTTTGTTCCAAAGAAAGAGTTGATAACAGATGATAATGTTTTAGCATTAATCAAATCTATTGGTGTAAACACCTCGTTATCTCTAACGTTCATACGCTCTCTAATAGTTCTAGCCATACGAGCTAAACCAACACCGAATTGTTGAGACAATTGTTCACCAACTGTTCTAACACGACGGTTTGATAAGTGATCAATATCATCAATCTCAGCTTTAGAGTTGATCAATTCAATCAAATATTTTACAATGGTAATGATATCTTCTTTGGTAAGCACTTGCTTTTCCATTGGGATATCTAAACCAAGTTTTTTATTCATTCTATAACGACCTACTTCACCTAAGTTGTAACGTTGGTCAGAGAAGAATAATTTATCTATAATACCACGAGCAGTTTCTTCATCAGGCGGTTCTGCGTTACGCAATTGTCTGTAGATATGCTCAACAGCTTCTTTTTCAGAGTTTGTTGGATCTTTTTGAAGCGTATTATGAATGATGGCATAATCACCTTGATTAGCATCTTCTTTATGCAACAAAATAGATTTAACGTTAGAATCAATGATTTCTTCCACATTATCTTTATCGATAATTGTATCTCTATCAAGGATTATTTCGTTACGTTCGATAGAAACTACTTCACCAGTATCTTCATCTACGAAATCTTCATGCCATGTATTCAATACACGGGCAGCTAATTTTCTACCAACATATTTTTTTAGACCTGTTTTAGAAACCTTAATTTCTTCAGCAAGGTCAAAAATTTCTAGAATATCTTTATCTCTTTCAAAACCAATTGCTCTAAAAAGAGTGGTAACTGGTAATTTTTTCTTTCTATCGATATAAGCATACATTACGCTATTAATATCTGTAGAAAATTCTATCCATGAACCTTTAAAAGGAATTACTCTGGCAGAATACAATTTTGTACCATTTGCATGGAATGATTGACCAAAGAAAACACCCGGCGATCTGTGTAATTGAGATACAACAACACGCTCAGCACCATTAATAACAAAGGTACCACTTGGTGTCATATAAGGAATTGTACCAAGATATACATCCTGAACAATTGTTTCAAAATCTTCATGTTCTGGATCAGTACAATATAGTTTTAACCTTGCTTTTAAGGGCACACTATAAGTAAGACCTCTTTCTATACATTCTTGAATTGTGTAACGTGGTGGATCTACAAAATAATCAAGAAATTCCAATACAAAGTTATTTCTTGTATCAGTAATTGGGAAATTTTCCATGAAGGTATTGTAAAGCCCTTCGTCGCCTCTTTCGTCAGATTTAGTTTCTAATTGAAAAAAATCTTTAAACGATTTTACCTGAACATCTAGAAAATCTGGATAATCAGGAATATTTTTTGTAGAGGCAAAATTCAATCTTTCAGTCTGATTTGTTATCATCAATGGACAAAATTTTGATTAAAAAAGTAATTTTTTTGTACAAATATTGATTTATTTATACTTTCTTTTTACAACCATTACATCTTTAAAAATCAATTTAAGATAACTACTTTCTTATTATCTGTTAATTTTTTTTCCTCGTAATGGGCAAAATGAATTTGTTTTAAAAGGCTATTATGTAATTATACAAGGTAGACTTTTGTTATACGAAAAATGGTTTAGGTCATTGGGTGACTAAACCCAAGACCTAAACCTAATTCTTTAAACCGAGTTTAACTATTTAAGTTCAACCTCAGCTCCAGCTTCTTCTAAAGATTTTTTAAGCCCTTCAGCTTCTTCTTTAGAAACACCTTCTTTTACATTACTTGGTGCGCTATCAACTACATCTTTAGCTTCTTTCAAACCTAAACCTGTAAGTTCTTTAACTAATTTTACAACTGCTAATTTAGAAGCACCTGCTGCTTTTAATACAACTGTAAATTCTGTTTGAACATCTTCAGCAGCAGCTTCACCACCACCTGAAACTACTACAGCTGCAGCAGCTGGTTCGATTCCGTACTCATCTTTTAATATTGTTGCTAATTCGTTAACTTCTTTTACTGTTAGGTTAACTAATTGTTCTGCGAATTGTTTCAAATCTGCCATTTTTTCTATCGTTTTAAAATGATTTGTAAAAATATAATTTATTTATTGTGCGCGTTTTTTAAATAAAATAGAGTAAGACTCTATTTTTATTATGCTTCCACTTCTTCTGTTGCCTCTTCGCTTTTTGCGAATTGGTTTTGAAGAGCAGAAATAACTCTTTGTGCTGGTGATTGCAATAATCCAATAAGTTCGCCGATAAGCTCTTCTTTAGATTTAATAGTTGCTAATGCATCTAATTGATCATCTCCAATATAAATTTCAGAGTTAATAAAAGCTCCTTTTAATACAGGTTTAGCTGATTTTTTTCTGAAATCTTTGATTATTTTACCAGGAGCGTTTGCTATCTCAGAAATGAATATAGCACTATTACCAGTCAAAACTGAAGGTAAATCTCCATAATCATTAGCTGAAGCTTCCATTGCTTTTGCAAGCAAAGTATTTTTAACCACTTCTAATTTTATACCTGCTTTAAAGCAAGCTCTTCTCAAGTTTGAAGTTGTTTCTGCATTCATTCCAGAAATATCAGATACATAAACAATGTTTGTACCAGCTAACTGTGCAGTTAAAACTTCAATCGCGATTGATTTTTCTTCTCTAGTCATACTAAAAATTTTTAACTACCAATTATACTGCTTTAGGGTCCAAAGCAATTGCTGGACTCATAGTGCTAGTTAGGTAAATACTTTTGATGTAAGTTCCTTTAGCAGCAGTTGGCTTAAGTTTGATTAATGTTTGAATAATTTCGTGTGCATTGTCAACGATTTGTTCGCTTCCAAAAGAAATTTTACCAATTCCTGCATGCACAATACCAGTTTTATCAACTTTAAAGTCAATTTTACCAGCTTTAACCTCTTGAACAGCTTTAGCAACATCCATAGTTACAGTACCTGTTTTAGGGTTAGGCATTAAACCTCTAGGTCCTAAAATACGACCTAATGGACCTAATTTACCCATAACAGAAGGCATAGTGATAATTACATCAACATCTGTCCAACCGTCTTTAATTTTTTGTAAATAATCGTCAAGACCTACATAGTCTGCACCAGCTGCTAAAGCTTCCGCTTCTTTGTCTGGAGTAACTAATGCTAATACTTTAACGTCTTTACCAGTTCCATGAGGTAATGTTACCACACCTCTAACCATTTGATTCGCTTTTCTTGGATCTACGCCCAAACGAACTGCGATATCAACAGACTCATCAAATTTTGCAGAAGCAACTACTTTTATCAATGCCGCAGCATCTTTAAGAGAATATAGTTTGTTCTTTTCAATCTTTGAAGCAGCCTCTTTTTGCTTTTTTGTCAATTTTGCCATGTCTTTCTCTTAATTAAAAAGGAGAATCTCCTGATACAGTTATACCCATAGATCTAGCTGTTCCAGCGATCATGCTCATAGCAGATTCGATTGTGAATGCATTTAAATCTACCATTTTATCTTCAGCAATTGCTTTGATAACATCCCAAGTAACACTAGCTACTTTTTTACGATTTGGTTCACCTGATCCGGACTTTAGCTTTGCAGCTTCCAATAACTGGACAGCAGCAGGAGGAGTTTTTACAACAAAATCAAATGATTTGTCTTTATACACAGTAATTTGTACTGGGCATATTTTGCCGGGTTTATCTTGAGTTCTAGCATTAAATTGCTTACAGAATTCCATGATGTTTACCCCAGCAGCTCCTAAAGCAGGTCCAACCGGTGGCGACGGGTTCGCAGCACCTCCCTTAACTTGTAGTTTAACTACCTTACTAATTTCTTTAGCCATTTTTTAAAAAATTTAACACTACAATCATTGGAAGCGATTGTAATGGATATTATAGATGTAACAAAAAATTATACTTTTTCAACTTGCATAAAACTCAACTCCAATGGTGTTTTTCTTCCGAAAATCTTAACCATTACTTCTAGTTTACGCTTTTCTTCATTGATTTTCTCAACCGTTCCATTAAAACCATTGAAAGGACCATCAACAACTTTAATAGTTTCTCCAATATTGAAAGGTATAGAACGAGTATCCGTATTCACAGCTAACTCATCTACTTTACCTAACATTCTGTTAACTTCAGAAAGTCTTAACGGCACAGGCTCACCACCTTTAATCTCACCTAAAAAACCAATAACACTTGTTATAGACTTGATAATATGAGGTATTTCACCTATTAGATTCGCCTCAATCATAACATAACCAGGGAAATAAACTTTATCTTTGATTATCTTCTTTCCTTCTTTTACAGTAACTACTTTTTCAGTAGGAACGAGAACTTGCGAAACATAGTCACCCATCCCTAATCTTGCGATTTCGGTTTCGATATATGCTTTCACTTTATTTTCTTGTCCGCTTACTGCTCTAACTACATACCACTTTTTAATATTATTATCTGCCATAACAAAAAAATTATGCTTTTATCCAGTTAAAAAATCCAGCCAAAGCTTTTGCGAAAATTTCATCTACTCCCCAAGTTGCCAAAGCGAATAATACTGAAAAAACAGCAACAACAATCGTTAGACGTTGCACCTCAGCCCAAGCTGGCCAAGTTACATTTGACTTTAATTCTTCAAATGCTTCTGATATGTAATTAACAACTTTTGTCATTATGATTTAGTTTATTTGCACGGGCGGAGGGATTCGAACCCCCATCAACGGTTTTGGAGACCGCTATTCTACCCTTGAACTACGCCCGTCTGTTAATAAAAGCCAGTAACAACCTAAGAAGTTACTGGCTTCATAATTTTATTTATAGGATTATGCTACAATCTCAGTTACCTGACCTGCACCAACTGTTCTACCACCTTCACGGATAGCAAAACGTAAACCAACATTTAATGCAATTGCACTAAGCAATACAACATCAATAGTTAAGTTATCCCCAGGCATAACCATCTCTACACCTGCTGGCAAAGTAATGATACCTGTTACGTCAGTTGTACGCACGTAGAACTGTGGACGGTAGTTATTATGAAATGGTGTGTGACGACCACCTTCTTCTTTTTTCAAGATATAAACCTCAGCTTTGAAAGTAGCGTGTGGTTTAACTGAACCTGGCTTACAAATAACCATTCCTCTTTTGATGTCTTCTTTTTGAATACCTCTTAAAAGAATACCTACGTTATCTCCAGCTTCTCCTCTATCAAGGATTTTACGGAACATCTCAACTCCTGTAATAGTAGAAGTTAATTTTTCAGCTCCCATACCAATGATTTCAACTGGATCTCCAGTATTAGCAACACCTGTTTCGATACGACCTGTAGCAACAGTTCCACGACCAGTGATTGAGAATACATCTTCAACAGGCATCAAGAAAGGTTTTGCAACGTCTCTTACAGGCTCTTCGATCCAAGCATCAACAGCTTCCATCAATTCAAGAATTTTTGGTACCCAAACTGGATCATTATTCAATCCACCTAAAGCTGAACCTTGAACAACAGGACCATTATCTCCATCATATTCGTAGAAAGATAACAAGTCTCTGATTTCCATCTCAACTAATTCAAGTAATTCCTCATCATCAACCATATCCACTTTATTCATGAATACAACCATTCTAGGAATACCCACCTGACGCCCTAAAAGGATATGCTCACGTGTTTGTGGCATTGGTCCATCAGTAGCAGCTACAACAAGAATAGCACCATCCATTTGAGCAGCACCTGTAACCATGTTTTTTACGTAATCCGCGTGACCTGGACAGTCAACGTGAGCGTAATGACGATTAGCTGTTTCATACTCAACGTGAGATGTATTAATTGTAATACCTCTTTCTTTTTCTTCAGGAGCATTATCAATTTGATCAAATGATTTTGCTTGACAGTAACCAGCATCAGATAATACTTTCGTTATTGCTGCAGTTAAAGTAGTTTTTCCGTGATCTACGTGTCCAATTGTACCTATATTTAAGTGCGGTTTGGAACGATTAAAATTTTCTTTTGCCATTTTACTTAATTTTTAATCTTAGTTATTATAATTTATTAGTGTTCAAATATTTCATTTTGAGCCAATGTCGGGAATTGAACCCGAGACCTCTTCCTTACCAAGGAAGCACTCTACCCCTGAGCTACACCGGCAGAGAAATCTTCATTACAAGTTCAATATTCAAATTTAAAATTCGATTTTTCAAACTTTATTTTGTGGGGAGAGCAGGATTCGAACCTGCGAAGTTTACACAGCAGATTTACAGTCTGCCCTCGTTGGCCGCTTGAGTATCTCCCCTTTTATTGATTTCCAGTACTTTAAAAGAACTATTTCCAAACGCTTTGAAAACAAATTTTTAGAGCCGGCGGAGGGACTCGAACCCACGACCTGCTGATTACAAATCAGCTGCTCTAGCCAACTGAGCTACGCTGGCAATATCAATAAAAAAGTCCGCTATTTCTAACGGACTGCAAATGTAGAGATTTTATCTCTCAATCAAAACATTTTTTGAAAAAAATTTATATTAAATGTGCGAACTTATTTTTTCTTTCCTTTTTACCAACAATCGTTCTAAAGATTCAGCACAAAGCTCCACTGCTTCTTCAAAAATTTTACACTGCTTTTTAACCACAAAATCATCACCCGGAACATTAATTTTTATCTCAGCAATTTTATTCTCTTTATCACTTGTCTTTTCAACTTTTAAAAAAACATCCACGGACACTACCTTATCGTAATATTTTTCTAACTTGTCCATTCTTTCTTGAACAAAATCAACTAGCTTTTTGTCAACAGTAAAGTTAACTGCATGAACATTTACCTTCATAATCATTATTTTTTAATAGTTAAACATTTCCAAATTACTTCTGATTCCTTGGATGCGCATCTCCATATACTTTTTTTAGTTCTGCCAAACTATTATGCGTATATATCTGCGTTGACGCCAAACTGGAATGTCCTAATAATTCTTTTACTGAGTTCAAATCGGCTCCGTTATTTAATAGATGAGTTGCAAACGTATGTCGCAATATATGCGGACTCTTTTTTACTTTCTCGGAGACAGCACTAAAGTAAGAATTTATTAATCGATACACAAAAGAATCATTTAATTTTAACCCTTTTTTTGTGAGAAAAAAATAATCGTCATCTACTATTGACAGCATGAAAGAGCGCTCGTTTAAATATAAAGAAAACCGATTTATAATTATCGGCAAAACTGGCAATATCCGCTCCTTATTCCTTTTTCCCAGCACTTTGATTGTACCTCCAGATAAATTGACATTAACTACTTTTAAATGAATCAACTCCGTTCTTCGCATGCCGGTAGTATAAAACAAATCAACTATAAGCTTATTTCTTATTTCCTCAAAGCCTACAGGATTTTGCAAATGACCTAATGCATCCTCAACTTCTTTTTCAGAAAACGGAATTTGTATTATTTTAGGAGTCTTTAGCGCTTTGTGTTTCAATAGCGGACTCCCCTTTATTTGTTTTGTTTTTAATAGAAATTTATAAAATGCTTTTAAGGATGCAATTTTTCTATTAACCGAGGTATTTGATATATCATTATCGACAAGAGAAACAATCCATGTTCTAATTTGACTATAATTAACCTGCTCTATGCCCTCTTGTTCAAAATGAATCGTATTAAATAATTCAAAAGAAGCGACGTCATTACAATACGCAGTTACGGTATGTGAAGAATATTTTTTCTCCAACTGTAGATAATCCCGAAATGCATCTTTATTAGTAGCCATAAAAAAACCGTTAGCATCAAAGTTATAAAACTTTAATGACTAACGGTACTTTATTCTAATAGATATTGACTAACTCTCTAAGTTATCTCTCATATTTTGGATATAAGCCGCTTTTTGAATTTTGATTCTATTTGTAACTGAAGGCTTAATAAAAGCAGTACGTGCTCTTAATTGACGAACAGTTCCTGTTTTATCAAATTTTCTTTTGTAACGTTTTAACGCTCTATCGATATTTTCTCCGTCTTTAATTGGTATAATTAACATAATATAGACACCCCCTTTCTTTAAGTGTGCAAAAGTAAACATTATTTTGAATTACGAGCCATGAATTATAGATTATTTTTGGGCGTGCCGGCGGACACCACTTTTATCATTCACAAAACGTTAATTCGTCCGCCGTCAGGCTTTCCGTTACAAGTCCTCATTGCATTCCGGGCTTTCCTCTTCCATCCTTCACGCAAAAAAAAGAGCCAATCTACAATTTAATGTATTTTGACTCTTTATACTATATTCAAATTTTCAAAAACTATGCTTTCAACAAATTTCTGGAAATTACTATTTTTTGAATTTCAGTAGTTCCTTCCCCAATGGTACACAATTTAGAATCTCTATAGAATTTCTCCACTGGATAATCTTTAATATAACCATATCCTCCATGAATTTGCAACGCTTCATTCGCTACTTTTACACAAACTTCTGAAGCATACATTTTAGCCATAGCTCCCATCGTGGTAACTGGTTTGTGTTGTTGTTTTAAGAAGGCCGCTTTATGCAACAATAATTCCGAAGCTTCAATTTCAGTTGCCATATCAGCTAACTTGAATGAAATTCCTTGAAATTCACAAATTGGCTGCCCAAACTGATGTCTTTCTTTCGAATATTTTAATGCAGCTTCATAAGCACCTTTCGCAATCCCTAATGACAATGCTCCAATGGATATTCTTCCTCCATCTAAAACTTTCATCGCTTGAATAAAACCTTGTCCTACTTCCCCTAATCTGTTAGCATCAGGAATACGACAATTATCAAATATCAATTCAGCAGTTTCGCTGGCGCGCATCCCTAATTTATTTTCTTTTTTTCCTGAAGCAAAACCTGGCATCCCTTTTTCGAATACAAAAGCAGTCATTCCTTTCGAATCTCCTTTTTCACCTGTACGAACAATAACCACAGCTATATCTCCAGAAATGGCATGTGTAATGAAATTCTTAGCTCCATTGACAATCCAGAAATCTCCATCTTTTTTTGCTGTAGTATTCATTCCTCCAGCATCTGATCCTGTATCATGTTCTGTCAATCCCCAAGCACCTATATGTTCTGCGGTGGCTAACTTAGGAATCCATCTCTTCTTTTGCTCTTCGTTTCCAAAAGTCAAAATATGATTGGTACATAAAGAATTATGTGCGGCTACTGATAGCCCAATGGATGGATCCACTTTTGATATTTCTTCTACAATGGTAATGTACTCATGATATCCTAATCCGGAACCTCCAAGTTCTTCCGGGACTAAAACACCCATAAATCCCATTTCACCTAATTTTTTAAACAAAGGCACAGGAAATGTTTGCGCTTCATCCCACTCCATTATATTTGGACGAATTTCTTTTTCAGCAAAATCTCTTATAGATTGTGCAATCATAGATTGCGTTTCGTTGTAATCAAAGTTCATTGTGACAGTGTTTTATTTTAAAAGTCCAAATATAAGCCAATTATATTTGCTTTATCAACAGGAAATCCCTTAATTTTTGTTAAATCCTCAATATTCTTAATATTTCCTGTCATACTTCTATAAGTGACAATTTCTTTGGCTAAAGTATATTTAAAATAATAAAACTGAGAAAGCTCCTTTAAAGAAGCATTATTAATATCTATCTTTTTAAAATTTGGGAGCACTGAAATTTTAAAATGAGTATTCAAATTTTCAATAACTTCAGGAGATAATCCCCAAACATCTTTCATTTGTTCCATTGAAACAAACCCGCCTAAACTTTCTTTTTGTTTTAAAATTCGCAAAGAAATTGCCTCACCTATCCCGTAAATTTTTACCAAATCCTCCTTGGTTGCCTGATTGATGTCGATTAAAACATTTTTTTCTTTTTTGGCGAAAGCCTGATCTGGATCATTTTTATATGCTTTGAATTCTTTTTTATTTTTCACCCAATCTGGAAATTTAAAAAAGGGAGCTATTGCATTTAATAACGAATCCGAAACTTTAGTCACGTTTTGAAATTCCGCTGCAGAATTGACATATTTATTTTCTTTTCTAAAAGCCAACAAGCGGTCAATTTCCTGAACTGACATTCCTAGCTTATATCCTTTATAGTCTGTTATAAAATTAGGATTGAAAGGATATATTTTAGGGAAAGCCTTAGAATTATCAGTTTTCATGGAATCAATTTGAGATTGTAGTGAAAGCCATTTCTGTTTCTCTGGATAATTCTTTACGACAGCACTAAAATCAACAAAAAAATAAACCAATTGCAAAACAATGATAATCGCAAATAATAAAAACAAACCATTACGTTGTTCACGAGAAAATTTAAAATAGACAACCATCGTTCTGAAATTCATTATTTTAATTTGATTAAAAACCTTATTTTAATAGTTAAAAATAAGAAAACTATTTAAATTTAAAAATATAATAAAAATCAATTCAACTTATATTTTCTTATCGAAAATTTTACAACTTTAAAATAAGAATTTAAAAAAATAACATTATATTTTTTATGTAATTAATAAAATTAAGCCGTTAAAATAATTATTATGCATTTATTAAAATATTGTTAGGTTTTTTTATTTTATAAAATTTATTTAAATTATTGTTTTTATTTTTTATAAAAAAGAATACATTTGGAGCTTAATAACAAAAAAACACACAAAACATGTCTATTTGGAAAAGAAAACCATTAGCTCAGCTTTTAGCAGAGGCCGCTGATTCTGAAAAGGGATTAAAAAGAACATTAACCGCTTGGACTCTAATTGCATTAGGCATTGGTGCCATAATTGGCGCAGGATTGTTTGTAAGAACCGCTATGGCTGCTTCACAAAATGCAGGACCATCTGTAACAATAGCATTTATTGTTGCTGCAATAGGTTGCGCATTAGCCGGATTGTGTTATGCAGAGCTTTCTTCTTCAATACCTATTTCTGGTAGTGCTTACACCTATACTTACGCAACAATGGGTGAATTTTTAGCTTGGATCATTGGTTGGGATTTAATTCTTGAATATGCCGTAGGAGCAGCCACTGTAGGAATTGCCTGGAGTGAATACCTTAACAATTTACTGGTCAATGTACTCCACATGAGTCCAATACCCTTTTCGTTGTCACATTCCCCATTTCAAACTGATCCAATAACTGGTGAACATGGAATGATCAACTTACCAGCATTATTTATAGTTGGGGTTATTAGTTTATTATTAATAAAAGGGATTCAAGAATCAGCTTTTGTTAATGGAATCATTGTAATTGTAAAAGTTGCTATTGTAATAATGATCATTGTTATAGGATGGCATTTTGTAAATCCAGCAAATCATACCCCTTATATTCCAGCAAGTTCAATTTTCACAGATGAACATGGGATCGATCATAAATTTGGAGGCTTTTGGGGAATAATTGGAGCAGCCGGAACCGTTTTCTTTGCTTTTATAGGATTCGATGCTGTAAGTACAGCTGCACAGGAAACGATAAACCCAAAAAGAAATATGCCTATAGGAATCTTGGGTTCATTAGCTATCTGCACCGTATTATATATTTTATTTGCTCATGTACTTACTGGAGTAGCAACTATAGAAGATTTTAGAACTGGTGGAAAAGAAGCTTCTGTAGCATTTGCAATTAACAAATACATGATTGGATATGCTTGGTTAGGTCAATTAGTAACTGTAGCTATTTTGGCAGGATTTTCTTCTGTAATTTTAGTGATGCTATTAGGACAATCCAGAGTATTTTATGCGATGGGTAAAGATGGTTTATTACCTAAAATGTTTAGTGACTTACATCCAAAATACAAAACACCATACAAAGCTAATATCGCTATTTTAATAATCGTTGGTGCATTTGCCGCTTTTATTCCTGGAGACATTGTAGGAGACATGACTAGTATTGGAACATTGTTTGCTTTTTCATTAGTATGTGTATCCGTAATAATTCTAAGAAAAAAAGAACCAAACATGATTCGCGAATTCAAAACACCATTCGTACCTTTAGTTCCAATTTTAGGAGTTATCACTTGCGTCTTGATGATGGCAGGTTTAGGTTGGACAAACTGGCTTAGACTTTTTGCATGGATGGCAATAGGTGTTATTTTCTATTTTGCTTATGGAAAGAAAAATAGTGTATTAAACAATACTAAAGAATAAATTTATTTTTTCAAAAATAAAAAAGGGATTATAAAGTGCTTAAATACTTTATAATCCCTTTTTCTTATTTATATGATTTTACAAATCAAAAACAGAAGTGCGTTTAGCCCGAATTAAATCTTTCAAACGAATCCAAAAAGCCAATGTCAAATAAACGGCAAACCACAATCCAACAGTAACAAACGACAAGTAGATAAAAAACAATCGCACGCTACTGGCCCGCATTCCTAGTGTATCAGCCATACGGGAAGAAACATGAAAACCGTGTTTCTCAAAAAAAAATTTGAGTTTGATTACTACTGACATCTTTTAGTTAAATTGATTATTCGTTAATTCGAAAAACAAATTTACAACATTACTACATGCTCCAGTTAACTAATTTAAAAATAACTGAATCAACTTCTTTTTAGCAATTCCATTCCTACAACACATTCTAAACATTTACTTTTATTACAATACTCATTTTTGAGTTGCAACAAAGATTGTGTTTCAAAAGCACTTTTTGGTTGTATTCCGAAAGAACTAAATTTTTCCATAACCGCATTTTTCTCTGGAGCAACTTCATTTAAAAGACCTATTAAATCCTCTGAAATTTCCTTTCCTTGACTTTTTGCGAAAGCAAACTGAAGTGGAATGATCGTATTTATAACAATCAAATCGATAAAAGATTTAGAAAGCGATCTCTTTTTCTTCGGACTTTCTTTGTCAAATTGGTAATGATTTAACCAATATTCAGAAGCGGATACTTGAAACACTCCGTAAATATCTTTTAATGAATTTAGAGTGCTTATTTTAGAAAATAAATTTTGCTGACTGTGATATAAATTGGCCAATTGAGAAAGTCGTATCGTAGGGAAATTATCAGGACGGTGCTTAAAAAACTGAACGGGTTCTATACACACTTTCTCTATTTGATATTTATGCAACAAGTAGAAATACCTGAATTTTAAATCTTTGAAATAATTATCTTCCTTTTCTAAATCCAGCAATCCCGAAGCTCCAAAAATCAAAGCTTCTAGATTCTCCACTTCAAAACTTTCTTTTCTTATAATCGAAAAGGGAATAGATTGCGCTATTTTTAAAAAGATTTCTCCATTCGTATTTAGACCAAAATTCTTCGCTAAAAGAGAAAACAAAACCGCTTCCCAATCTTGGTTGGTTTGTTCCAGTAAATCAAATATAGGCTTGGATTTCCTTTCTAAACGTTCAAAGAACAAACGCTCTTGCCAGTTTTTAAAAGCAAATTCGTCAATCTCTTTTAGTTGCTTTTCGCAAAAAATCCAAGATTTAGGAGCCATTAAAGATTGGTAATTTTCGACAGTCTCTTTTTCAACATATTTTTTAAGTTCCAAAACCGGAATTTCAGTATTGTTGTTTCTAAAAATCTCTGTGTCATGTTCCCAAACTACATGCAAAATTACATTTTCATAACCCGAATCTTTTTCGTGATGATGCACATACCAATCTGAAGATTTAAGATGAATTTCAACGTTTCCAGCCCATTTCTGATCACCAATAGTAATTTGAGCATTAAAGAAATCAGGACCTGCCAATTCAAGATATTGACCTACATTGATAATTGTGACTCCCTCATTGTTGAACGTTTTTAAATTCAAAGTGTCGAACTTTTTGAATTTCCAGAGGTAATGGAGGAAATCTTCTTTCATTTTGATATTTTAGATGAAAGACTAAAGTAAGGAAAAAACAGAAATGAAAGAAATTTATTTCAATAAATACAATTTAGCGCAAGCACGAGCATCAGATAACGCTTCGTGATGATTTAATGAAATATTCATTTCCCGACAGCAATCACTTAATTTGGTAGGTTTTAATCCTTTGGCTTTATAAATTTTCACGGTACATTCCCAACGAGAAGCGATATTCAAATCAGCATAATCCAAATTATAAAGCGCCATTGATTTAGCCAGAACATTTCTGTCAAAACTCTCATTATGCGCCACAATCACTCTGTTTTGTAACCGTTTTTGTATTTCAGGATATACTTGTGCAAATGATTTTGCATTTACTGTATCACGTGGATAAATTCCGTGAACTTGAATGGTAAAAGGAGAATATAGATTATTTGGCGGCTTTATTAGACTGACAAATTCATCTACAATTATTCCGTTTTCTACGGTAACAATACCAACTGAGCAAGGATGGAATGCTGTTGCGGTTTCAAAATCTATAGCAGTAAAGGTCATTAAATTTGCATTTTTATAAAACTAAAAAACCACAAATTTAACGAATTTAATTCGTCAAATTTGTGGTTATGAAAATTTTAATACTTGAAAAATATATTATTATTTTATCGACCCAATAATATCATATTTGGTAATTATATGGTGATTTCCATTTTCTAATTCAACCAAAACCGCATCGTTTTCTTTGGTAAATAATTTCGAAACTTCTTCTATTGAGGTTCCTAATTTTACGATTGGAAATGGTTTTCCCATAATTTCTTTAATGGGTCTGTCTGCAACATTTTTATCGGCAACGTAACTTTGGAACAAATCACTTTCATCAACAGAACCTACAAATCCTGTGACGTCAATCACCGGAATTTGAGAAATCTTGTATTTACGCATTCTTTCTATAGCGTGTGAAACTAATTCTTCTGTACGAACTACAATCAATGGTTTGTCGATATGATCTTTGATAACATCTTCTGCTTTTTTGATTTCCTCATCCAAAAATCCTCTTTCACGCATCCAATCGTCATTGAACATTTTGCCTACATAACGGCTTCCGGAATCATGAAACAAAACAACCACCACATCTTCCGGTTTGAAATGCTCCTTAAGTTGCAACAATCCTTTTACCGCTGCACCTGCTGAATTCCCAACAAAAATCCCTTCTTCCAATGCAATTTTTCGGGTATAAACCGCTGCATCTTTATCCGTTACTTTTGTAAAACCATCAATCAAAGAGAAGTCAACATTCTTTGGCAATATGTCCTCACCAATTCCTTCTGTAATATAAGAATAAATTTCATTTTCATCGAAAATACCTGTTTCATGGTACTTTTTAAATACAGAACCATAGGTATCAATTCCCCAAATTTTAATATTCGGATTTCTTTCTTTCAAATATTTCCCAACACCTGAAATCGTTCCTCCAGTTCCTACACCCGATACAAAATGAGTGATTTTACCGCCAGTTTGTTCCCAAATTTCAGGTCCGGTTTGCTCATAATGCGCTAAAGAATTAGATGGATTATCGTATTGGTTTACATACCAAGAATTAGTTGTTTCCTCTGCTAATCTTTTAGAAACAGAATAATACGAACGTGGATCGGTAGGTTCTACATCAGTAGGACAAACTACCACTTTTGCGCCTACAGCACGAAGAATATCCATTTTTTCTTTAGACTGCTTATCCGAAATCACACAAATAAGTTTGTACCCTTTTATGATAGCCACTAATGCCAATCCCATTCCTGTATTTCCTGAAGTCCCTTCGATAATGGTTCCTCCTGGTTTTAGTCTTCCATCCGCTTCGGCATCTTCAATCATTTTAACGGCCATTCTGTCTTTTACGGAATTTCCAGGATTGAAGGTTTCTACTTTAGCAAGTACCAAAGCATCTATACCAGCAACAACTTTATTAAGTTTAACTAATGGTGTGTTGCCTATTGTGCCTAATATATTTTCTGCGTAGTGCATTTTATTATTCATTTAAGAGTGTTCGTTGTTATAAATCACAACACAAAGATAGCATATTGTTACAAAAAAAATCTTGATTAAAGAATTTTACACTCCTTATTAATTCGCTATACTTTTATTTTATTGGGAGTTCCTAGAATTTCATTTAAAACAATATCCATCACTAGCTTATTCCCAAGCGAGTAAAAGCATATCGATTAGCATTGAAAAAAGGGCTTTTTTTTTACTAAATAGTGCGCTACTATTTATTAATTGAAGAAATTCCAAACCAGTCCAAAACGGATTGTAAAATCACGAGACGGATTATTAGGTGACGCGTAAAAATTATTACCCGATAAAGACGAATTAAAATGCTCTGCTTTAAAGTAAATTCTGGTTCTTTGAATCTTGGCATTAATAAAGAAATCAAAGTTTGGAGAATTTCCAATTTCCTTTTTGTCTTGAACGAAAAACTCACCAATAACCGGATTATAATCATTGGCAAAATATTTCGTAAAATAATTCAAAGAAATACCAGTTTGCAAAAACAAAGCTTTCTTTTTGAAAAAAGAACCCGAGTAATAGAATGTATTTCTAGTCACAATTTCAGGAACGTTTAATACATTATCTTGCTGATCAACTTTTTGATACAAAACAGTATTATCTAATGCGAAACTACCAAATTTCAATTCTTTGTTCACTTTCACGGACAAATAATTTATGGTATTAGCGTATTGTGCCGGAGCAACGATTTGAGTACGTGCCAATATTTGTGCATCGGTTGAAACATCATTAAAATACAAATGATCGTTTAGAACGGAATACTGTAACGAGGCATTAAACCACGGTGTAATTGCATTAGCACTAATTGAGTTTATTTTCTCATTCTTGAAATCATTTGACCAGTTGTACTGAACATAACTACTCTGATACAGATTGTAATTATTATTTGGTAGCTTATTTATGTTTTGATATTGAAATGACAACTGCGTTTCCTCATTAAAATCATATTTAACTTTAGCATCCAAATTTGATAAAGATTGATTTGTAATCGATCTTGAATACAAGAATTTCCCATTCCATTTATTTTTTTGATACTCATATTGCCCTCCTGCATTATTTATTTTTTGAGCCAAAGAACCCGGAACCGTTTTATTATCAAAAATTAATATCTGGTTGTAGTAATAATTAGACCTAAAATCATCTACAAAAAACTGAAATTTTCCTAAAGTTGTATTCTCATAAATCAATCCAGCTCTATTATACATTTTATTGTACCGGGTTTGATCATTAATTCCACTGTCTTTGAAAGAAGCCCCAAATCGATATACAATTTCCGAACCCACGGTAGAAGGAACGGTTAGCTGATTGTATTCGAAAAACTTATTTTCATAATTAAATTGGTGCGTTACATATAAATTATTTGCTCCTTTATTTGCATTTATTCTAAAATTGTGATCTAAGAATATTCTTTTCCCCTTCAGAAATGATTTAGCATCTAAAAAAAAGACTTCAAATCGTTGTCTGTTATTGTATTTTGGGTCTTCACTTTCGAAATCACTAATGGTTGTAATTCCGCCGTTTTCTTCATTTAGAATATCTTGCGATGTAAAATGTGCATTAGAATAATAGCGTTTATTTTTAGTGTTATAACTTACTGTGAATCTAAAATTTCCTGTACTTGCCAATTGATTTAAATATTCTCCCTGAGAGCGCAATCCTCTGTAGGCTATAGAAAAATTAAGATTTTCAGACGTGTTTAAAGTAATGAATGCATCAGTCGATTGTCCTTTTTGCATGACACTTTTAAAATATAATTCGGTAACTGGAGTGGCGACTGAACTATATCGTATTTGGTTTGCCTCCAGAAAATTAAAATGTTTTGCTTTGAAACCAAATTCTGGTAAAGGCGAAAAATCAGTTAAACTATATTGCAACGTATTATACGTTTGGCCTTCATTTGCAAAAGGCAAAAGTCCAAAAATGTCTTTTCGCAAATAATTATGGCTGTACTCTTTTTGGATAGTAAGTGAAGTATCTATGTAAGTTGTGTCTCGATCCAAAGTAATCACGCGATACATATCTATGGTAGCAACGGGTTGTTTTACCTTTTTGATAGAATCGGAACCGTTGTATTTGCTATTGTAATCTAATTCTTTACTATTCCTTTCTTGAGAAAACAGCAAAGTGGAGAATGATATAAAAATAAAAAAAAAGAAAATTCTCATTTGAATGGGGTATAATTAGGCAATTATTTTTACAATTTTAATCAAGCAAAGGTAATTTATAAAAACATATAAATAAAAAAACACAGCATTTTATAGGATTGTTATAACAAATAGGTAACTAACGGGTTTTTACAGCGAAAATTTTATAATATTTGTTTCTTTAAAAAACAGAACATGCTCGAAAACAATTTTTCGAAAATTATCCTCGAAAGCGGAACTGATGAAGCAGGTCGTGGCTGTCTTGCCGGTCCTGTAACTGCAGCAGCCGTTATATTACCTTTTGATTTTGAAAACGCTATACTGAATGACAGTAAACAATTATCCGAAAAAGTCCGAGAAAAGTTAAGACCTATTATTGAGCAGCAAGCCATTTCCTTTGCTGTAACGCATCTTGAGCCTTTGGTAATTGACGAGATTAATATTCTGAACGCATCGATAAAAGCGATGCAGGAAAGTATTCTAAAACTCCATCCCAGACCCGAATATATTATTGTGGATGGGAATGCACCATTAATTCACAAAAAAGGGATAAAAAACCGTGGAGGGAAAATCTTTACTGATGCTGAACTCGAAATTCTTAATTCGATTCCAAATACCAGTATTGTAAAAGGGGACTCTAAATTTATGAGTATCGCTGCTGCCTCAGTGTTGGCAAAAACGTATCGGGATGACTATATGAACCGCATTCACGAGGAATTCCCTATGTACAATTGGAAACAAAATAAAGGTTATCCTACCAAAGAACATCGTGAAGCAATACGGAAATACGGGATTACGAAATACCACCGAATGACGTTTCGATTGTTACCGGAACAATATTCTTTTGATTTTTGATTTAAGATTTCTCAAATGTAGCTTCGAATAAATGGGAGAAATGTTTTAGGATTTTCTCTTTGACTTCTTCTTCGTTTACTCTTTCAACTCCAAGTTCTACGTTTAATGTAGTTACGGCTTTACCGCGAATTCCACACGGAATAATATTGTCAAAATAACCCAAATCAGCATTTACGTTTAGTGCAAATCCATGCATGGTTACCCAACGGGAAGCACGTACGCCCATAGCACAAATTTTTCTTGCAAATGGAGTTCCTGCACCTAACCAAACTCCAGTTTCACCTTCACTTCTGCCACAAGAAATTCCATATTCTTGAAGTGTAAGAATAATGGCTTCTTCTAGAAAACGCAAGTATTTATGAATATCCGTAAAGAAATTTTCTAAGTCTATAATTGGATAACCCACAATTTGTCCGGGTCCATGATACGTAATATCGCCACCACGATTGATTTTATAGAACGTCGCTCCTTTGGATTCCAGTTGTTTTTCGGATAAAAGCAAATTACTTAAATCGCCACTTTTACCCAAAGTATAAACGTGAGGATGTTCCACAAAAAGGAAATAATTAGGAGTTTGTAAACTCGTTTCCTCTCTCCTATTTTTAATTTTTAAGTCAACTATTTCTTTGAACAATTCTTCTTGGTATTCCCAAGTTTCCTTGTAATCTTTGTTTCCTAAATCTTGAAGTTGGATGGTTTTGTTCATTTGTCATTGCGAGGAACGAAGCAATCCTATTTCGTCCCCTTATTTTTGATTGGCAAAGGTACAAAGTTTTCAAGAATGAATAATACAGTGTTCCCTTACATCTTATAGTTTAAAATTCTTATTCCAAAATCACCTCTAAATTTGTGCTTTCTGGATTTTGCAAACAATCCGATAAAAGGAATTGCAATTCCAATGCTTTTTTGTCTTCGCTGATTTTTGCATTTGCATTTGAAACTGATTTTATTTTTCGAGGAAAATAATATTTTAAAACATAGGATTGATTGATTTTAAAATTGGCTACTCGGGTTTTCAATTCTGAAATTTTATCCTGTTGTTTTTTCAATTCGACTTCATCAGTAATTTTCACTATTCTTTTAAAAAGACTTCCGTCAAAAGCATAACTTACACTATAATAATGTTCTTCGGCTGTCAAGGCATAATTATGTTCTAAATCATCCGCATATTCCTGAGTTTTGTATAAATCCGGAACTGCTGAAATTTTATCGAAGTTTTGATTGATTTTTGTTCGAAATTCTTTCTCATAGGAACTTTTCTTGATGTGAACATTTACGGTTGCATATTTTTGAAAAATAGCTTTTTCGGATGCTGGAAGTTTTGAAAATGTTTCCGAATATTTCGTTATAAAATCCTTGAAAACGTAAGTTGTATCCTCGAATTTTTCTTCTTTGGAATAATTTTCTCCCGCTAGTTGCATGTAACTGTGTTCATCGCGAAGTGATTCGGTTTCTATTCTTCCCGTTCCGTCCTGGTTTAAATGGATGGTTTCGGTGATTTGGCAGCTTGTAGCGAGTAGCCCTAAAAGCAAAAAAGCGTAAATTTTATTTTTCAATTTTTATGATTTTGAATGATGATTTTTTACCAAATGTAAAATAATAACTACAATTCCTAGCCCAGATTAAAGTGGAAATCCTTTTTATTTTTTCTTTAAAAATAAAAAGATTATAACGGAAAGCTGGAAATAGCTCCAAAAAACGGTTAGCACTTTGCTACTTTGCTACTTATACAGTATCTTTGCGCTCTTAAAAACAGCATAAAATGGCATTATCCGAACAAGAAATATTACGTAGAGAAGCACTTACCGAATTACGCAATTTAGGCATTGAGCCTTATCCAGCAGCCGAATTTATCACAACCGCTTATTCGAGCGAAATCCTAGCCGATTTCGAGAAGTACGAAGGAAAAGAAGTTGTTTTAGCAGGACGTTTGATGGGTAAGCGTATCATGGGAAAGGCGTCATTTGCAGAATTGAAAGATGCTGAAGGACGTATTCAAATCTATGTTTCGAGAGATGATATTTCGACTGATGAGGAGAAAACAATGTACAATGTAGTTTTCAAAAAACTATTGGATATTGGCGATTTTATTGGGATTCGTGGAACGGTTTTCAAAACGCAAGTTGGGGAAATTTCCGTTCATGTTTATGGATTGACGGTTTTGGCAAAAGCCTTGAAACCACTACCAGTTGTAAAAACGGATGCTGACGGAAAAACGCACGATGCTTTTGCTGATCCAGAACAAAGATACCGTCGTCGTTATGTAGATTTAACAGTGAACGATCATGTCAAAGAAACGTTTATCAAGAGAACAAAATTGTTCAATGCAATGCGTTCTTTCTTTAATGACAAAGGATATTTAGAGGTAGAAACTCCTGTTTTACAACCAATTCCTGGTGGAGCTGCAGCGCGTCCTTTTATCACGCACCACAACTCGCTTGATATGCCTTTATACATGCGTATTGCGAATGAGTTGTACTTAAAAAGATTAATTGTTGGTGGTTTTGAAGGGGTTTATGAGTTTTCGAAAAACTTCCGTAATGAAGGAATGGACCGTACGCACAATCCGGAATTTACTGCCATGGAAATATATGTAGCCTACAAAGACTACAACTGGATGATGAAATTTGCCGAAGATCTTTTGGAGCATTGCGCGATTGCCGTAAATGGGACATCAGAAGTGACTTTTGGAGAACATACCATCAACTTTAAAGCACCTTATGCACGAGTTACGATGACCGATTCTATCAAACATTTTACAGGATTTGATATTTCTGGAAAAAGTGAAGTAGAGTTATTTGACGCTGCCAGAGGCATGGGAATTGATGTAGATGCCACAATGGGTAAAGGAAAACTGATTGATGAGATTTTTGGAGCAAAATGTGAAGGAAATTACATCCAACCCACTTATATCACGGATTATCCAAAGGAAATGTCACCATTATGTAAACAACACCGTGACAATCCGGAATTGACAGAACGTTTTGAATTAATGGTTTGTGGTAAAGAAGTAGCAAACGCTTATTCTGAATTGAATGACCCAATTGACCAAAGAGAACGTTTTGAAGACCAAATGAGATTGGCTGAAAAAGGAGATGATGAAGCCACAGGAATTATCGATGAAGATTTCTTGAGAGCTTTAGAATACGGAATGCCTCCAACATCTGGAATGGGAATTGGAATGGATCGATTGATTATGTATTTAACTAATAATGCTTCTATTCAAGAAGTATTGTTGTTCCCACAAATGCGACCAGAGAAAAAACAAGTTCAAATTGAATTGCTAGACGAAGAGAAATTAATCATTGCTCTTTTGAAAACCAATGAAAGCAAAATGGATTTGGGATTATTGAAAGTAAAATCAGATTTAAGCGGAAAGAAATGGGATGCTGCCATGAAAGGTTTGGCAAAACATGGTTTAGTGAAAGTCGCTTTAGTAGGTGATAGTAAAGTGGTGGAATTAGCTGAATAGTTTATTCCGTTTGATTATATAAAAAAGGAGCTTCAATTGAAGCTCCTTTTTCTGTTTTTACAACGTATAATTTAAATTGACACTCCAACGGTAATTGGCTTCGATTTTTGAATTGGACAAATGTTGATTGATGGGAAGCATGGCATTAACACCGATGGAAAAGTCCCCTTTTCCAGCTTCAATTCCAAATTTACTAAAAAGAATATCTCCAGAAGTATCCGGTAACTTTTCTCCATATTGCTTATTGGTTTCATAGACTTCGCCCGCCAAACCCAATTGCGGAACCAGTTTTACAGCGGGTAAATCAAAAAGATAAAACAGTGTACTGCCGTAATTAAATTGATTTCCAAATTGGTATTGCTTTTGGTTTTCGGTTTTGAAAGTATAATTCAGCATCGTGCTTAATCCTAAATTTTTCTTTTTGACAACATATTCCGAAACCAAAAGATAATCCCAACTTCCTGTTCCCACTTGGAAACTCTGGTTGACACTTCCGGTATTGTTAGCTTCATCAAATTTTCCTGTAGGTATTTTTACTCCTCCTCCCAATTGCAGTTTATGGGTAAAAACTGTGCTGTCTTTTTGCGTTTGATATACAGAATACATCGCCATAACGGAGATATCGCCCAATCCTTGAATGTTTTCTGTTCCGGTGGAACGTTCCCGAGTGTGAAAGTGATACGGAACCAATGCCGAAATCTGGATTTTTTCTGTAATTGGTATTTTAGTCCAAATTTGGATTGTATTGAAATTTTCGTCAATCCACGGTGAATTGGCGAAAATCCCGTCTCTACTGGTATAACTTTGATTGAAATAGCGCAAGCCTACAAAATTATTATTCAGCATAGAACTAAATCCCATACTACCTCCACTTGCAGAACAACCACAGGCATCACAATCATCTTCGAAATCTTCAAGCAATTGCATTTTCTGGAAGGTAAATCTCGAAATGCTGTCTTTTTCTGTTTTGGCAAAAACAAACTGGTTTACAAAAAGAACTAAAACAATAATTAAAATTTTATTTTTCATGGTTTTAATATTCTGAGAATCGTTTATCGGTGAGATATTGATTATCGGTTAGTGTTTTTAGGAAGGCAATTAATCTTGTTTTTTCAGTATCAGAAAGCGGAATTCCTAAATTTCCGTTTTGATTTAGAATCGGGTCTAAAGTGGCTCCATTTACAACTCCGGAAGCATAATGATTCAAAACAGATTCTAATGTCCCGAATCTTCCATCGTGCATATAAGGTGCAGTTTTTTCAATATTTCGCAAACTAGGCACTTTGAATTTATAATAATCCGCTGCCAATTGTGTCACACGAAATCTTCCCACATCATTTATTTGCGGATTGACTGCCAAACCATTATTCCGATAGGAATTATCAGTCATCAAATCCGTTGCATGACAAGAAGCACACTTAGCATTGAAAAGTGTATAACCCGCTAATTCCTCCGAAGTTAAAGTACCGCCCGTTTCATTACGTCGGTATTTATCAAATTTAGAATTGGATGACGTCACCATTAACATAAATTGAGAAAGTGCTTTCAGCATATTTTCGGTATTTATGGCTCCATCAGTAAATGCTTGCTGAAAAAGCTTTTGATAGGTTTTATCGGCTTTCATCATGGCAACAATTGCCGTCAAATTTCCATTCATTTCAATCGCACTTGTCAACGGAATAATAGGTTGCAAATCCAGATGCGTTGTTGCTCCATCGTACATAAATGCCGTTTGATAGCCTAAATTTTGAATCGGAGGCGTGTTTCTGGTTCCGATATTATCCCCAACTCCGTGACTGAAAGTATGCCCATGATGTGTAAATGCATTTTCCTGAATGTGACAAAAACCGCAAGAAATAAGACCGTCCGAAGATAATCTTCCATCGTAGAACAACTTTTTTCCCAGTTCAAATCCTTTCTCTGTTGGTGGATTCAATGCGATATTATAAGCCAAATCTGGAAAATTAGATGGCACTTCGAAATCTAAAGGTTTATTGACATAAACATCATCTTGATCCGAACAACTGGAAAGCAAAGTCAAAAAAAGAAATAACAGTATTAATTTGTACATCTTCACGTTTTTTAGCCCTGATAGTAATGGAAAGCCCACAGCAGAAAAATGTAGTTTTTCTTGCTGGAAAAAAGCGACCAAAGGAAGCTCTTTTTCCAGCTTAGAAAACCACATTTTTTAGCGAGGACTTGCAATGTATAGCAGGAAATAGCTTCTAATTCAGCACGTATTAATCGTTATGAACGTGCGCTACCGTAAACATTCCGTTAAGGTTTGCTGTGATTAAAGGCAAATTTGTTCCACCCATAATCATGGCTCCCATTCCGCCCATGTTATTGTCAGACAATTTGATTTTGTTTGTTCCGTCAATAATTTTAGACACATCCGCCACAACATGAATTTCTGGAGCAATAGTAGTTCGTACCATCGCTTTTGTAGGCAAATCAAGTGTTACTTCGGTATAGTTATAATTTGTTCCCGTTTGTCCCGTATGAACCATAAATGAGGTACTGTTAGCTACTGTTGGGGACGTAAATGTCCCCTCGAAAGCCAGGAATTTATATCCCGCAGACCAACTCCACAACATATCAGCAGCTTGGGCTGTAGCCAGGAAATTTCCTTGACCCGCTGCACCCAATTCCCATTGCGCTTTGTCAACTCCTATTCCAAATTTTACTTTGGTATAATTTGCCGCAGGAACATTCGTTAATTCCAATAAATGACTGGCTTCAGTAGCTTCATCAACTATAAAATAGCTTTCGCTTTTTGGATAGGTAAAAGTAGTTCCATCCTCTTTGGTCAAGACGATGTTGCTGATAATGTATTTAACTGTATTGATTTTTAACACTTCCCCGTTGGAAGTTGTATTGGCTTGCGTGTTTAATATCAAGTCATTTGACCCAAAAGAATTATCGAATTCAACCCCTAAGTTTCCTGTTCCTGAGATTACCTCATCATTATTAGTACAGCCTGCAAAGACAGCGCTTAATGCAATAATTGCTATTGCTTTATTCCGTAAATTTTTCATTTATATGATTGTATATTTCTTCTTATTTGTTTTGAAATAATTACGCGTACAAGCTGGTTTCAAATGACATTTGTCAAATGAAAAAATACACGTAAAAGTGTTTCAACTAAAATTTAAGAAATAAAAATGGGCGGATGAAAAATGGAATATAAATTCAGGTGGGAATATAGATTACTATATTTTGAATGTATTGGTGTTTTGGTATTTCCGTTATAAACTAATAAGGAGAAGTCGTTTTTGATGTCCAAAATTAAATCAACAGTATCGAATGTTGTATTCTTTTTGTTAGAAGATGTTTGTTTTTCTTCTTCTTGTGCTTTGGCTAATTCTTTCATCAAATGGCACTTCCCATTACAATGCATCATCGGTTTTGCCTTGTTAACACACAGCACTTTTGAAATATATTCATAATTAATTGCATATTCTAAAACCGGAAATAGTGGCTTTAAAAACATGAACAATACTATTATGAATGCTATTTTTTTCACGGGGCAAAGGTAGATTATAATTTTTTAAAGTAAATCTAATTTGAAAAATTAAAAGACCTTTTTTATTTTATTATTATTTCCTCGGTTACAGAAAATAAAAAAATAGGCTTGAAAAACGTCAAGCCTATTTAGTATTAAACCAAAACTAATTCCGGAATTTGAATTTCAATCAATGTAGTTTTATAACTATTAAATTGATTTAGAATCTCTTTTTTAGTGCTTTCGAAAAAAGGCGTTGCTGAAAATAAATCTTCATAATATGCGATTCCTTCCATCAAATTCTTTTGGAATGAATGCCATTTTTTTATTTGCGCCGCAGTAATTTCATCAGAAACTGCCGCGATTTCATTTGTCAAGTAATCCAAATACATTTTTAATTCTTTGACAAAGAGATTAGGACGATTCGCAGCCGTTAATACAGAAGCGTTTCCATAAATATGTTGCACCATTTTAGAAAGTGAAACTTCTTGGTCAAAATAAGCCATATTGGGTCCAGGACAAATAATTACGCCTTGTGCCTGCCCTTTAATTTTAATATCATTTTCGAGATACGAAGCATTGGCCAAACCTACACAAAGACATGCTTTTTCAGTAATGCTGCTTTTCTTTTTATTATAAACATCTGCTGATAGAATATCTTTTTGCTGCAATAATTCTTCCAGTTTTAGATCTTGGTATTTTTTGGAAGAAGTGCAAATTCCTTTTACATCGTATTCTTTGCTTAACGCCAAAAATCGCTTTGGACACGAACTTCCCGCTTTACTTTCCTCAATGCGTTTCAGTTTTAATTTTTCATTAGTTGTTCCTCGCAACGTATTAAAAGGAATTCCCAACGGCGAAATATGACTTAAATACAAATCATCTTCTTTGGCTCCAGCCAATAATATTCTGGTGTGTTTATTAACGGAAGTCGCTTCGGGAACCAATAAAAATGGGGAACCCCAACCCACAGCATCAACTTTATAATGATCCAATAGGAAATCGTGTTCTTCAGAAGTTCCTACACCTCCTTGAACGGTGATTTTTAAATCCAATGGCTGTTCCGGAACATGCATTTCTTTTTGTCCCAAAGCTTTCACCATCAAATCATGGGCAGATTGAATCAATTGGTCTTTTTTCTGTTTGAATTCTTCTAAAATGGGTCCCAACAGATACCCATCGGTAGCAAAAGCATGTCCGCCACAATTTAGTCCTGATTCTATTCGGTATTCAGAAACCCAAAGTCCTTTCTTGGCTAAAAAATTCCCTTGAATCATCGCCGAACGAAAATCGCTTACTTTCAGCGTAATTTTCTTTTTTAGTGTGTTATTCAAATCAGGAAAGAAAGCCGTAAAATTTTCAAAGTAACTGTACAACCTGGGATTCATTCCTGCAGATAAAACTACTGATGATTCTAACGTGCTATTGGCAAAGCCCCGTAGAGCGGCATGCGCATCATTGAAAGCAATTGGTAATTGTTCATCCTTAATGAAATTGTCCTTATCGAGTTTGGTCATTATATTCACATCAATAGCACCCGGATAAAGATTATTCTCCAGATAATTTTTGATGTTTTCTTTGAAAGCAAAACCGTCTTCCAACAAATTTTGCAAGCCTAATTTAATTTCCGATTTATTGGGCAACATTGCTATATAATTTTCCAATGCTAATTTGCTCTCGGACAACTCAGTTTTTAAATTTTCAAATTTTTCTTTTACGATTTTGTCTACCAAATTCAAATAAGAAGTAATTCGTTCTGCCCTATAATCATGAATTTTTTGAGTGATTTCTTGGTAAGGAAGATCAAATTTCTTACTATAAAATGCATTCATTTTTTCGATAAGTTCATCATCCATAATTGAAATCACAGAAGATATTCCATACTTCGCCACTCTTATAGGACTATCAATCGTATATGCAAGTCCCATTACCGGAATATGAAATGTATGAAGTGGTTTAATTGTTGTCATGCCTAAATGATTTAATAAATAAACCACAAAAGTCGAGAAACAAAACGGCATAAAAGCTGATAAATATCATGCGCTATAAATTACTACGCTGAAAACAATAATACTTTTTAGGTAGCTGAACAATGAGTTTTCTCACATTATCCAAACGATAAACTTTTGTTAACGATTAAACTTTTCATTTCTTCTGTTGTCTTATAACCATAACTTAAAACAATAGAAATGAAAAAATTAATTATCGCCGCATTATTAGTTGTCGGTATGTCATCTTTTGCTCAGGACAAAAAAGAAATGGAAAAAAGACCTCGTAGAGATGAGATGGAAAAATTCACTCCAGAACAACGAAATCAATTAATGTTAAAAAAAATGACATTAGACCTAGACTTGAATGCCAAACAGCAAGAACAAATGAAACAAATCATTGCTGAACAAAGTACCAAAAGAGAAGCTATGAGAACGGCGCGAAAAGCGAATCAGGAAAAACCGACTAGTGATGAACTTTTTGCAATGAAAAACAAGATGCTAGATGAGCAAATTGTCATGAAGAATAAAATGAAAAGTATATTGTCTCCGGAACAATTTGAAAAATGGGATGCAATGAAAGAAAAACAGCATCAAAGAAATGGACATCGTGGACATCATGGAGGAGAAAGAAAAGCAGAGTTAAAAAAATAACATAAATAAAAACCCCAAAATTCAAGACTTTGGGGTTTTATATTTTGCTGTAATGCTATCATGCAATAGCCATTTCTAGTTGTCCATTGCTTTCTGAATCTACAATTTGCTTCTTACCCTAACATCAATGTCACTTCCTGATTCAATTCTAATTCCGAATCATGTTCAAAGAAAATGGCTCTTCTTTCAAAAGCTGCTTTTATCAAATAATGGCTTCCTTTAAAATAACATTGTTTTACAACTACGTGCATCATTCCCTTATCGACCACTTTCAACTGATGTGGATAGAGCAAAAGTGCTTCATCGTCACCATCAAGTGCAATTAATTGTGACAATTTTAATTCATTTACTTCCCCAAAAAGAGACGCAACATATTTATTTGTGGGATTTTCATACAAGGTTTTTGAGTTTCCTTTTGTAAGCACTTTTCCGTTGTGCATTACGATAGTTTCATCCGAAAAGGACAAAGCATCCGTACTGTCATGTGTAGCAATAATACAGGTAATCCCTTTTTGTTTTAAGTAACTGAATAAATTTCTACGCAAGGCATTTTTTCTAAAGGAATCAATCTGACTGAAAGGTTCATCCAGCAAAACTATTTCCGGCTCCAATGCTAAAACTCTTGCCAGTGCAACTCTTTGTTGCTGTCCGCCACTAAGGTATTTAGCTTTCACTTTAGCAAATTCCGACATTTCAACCATTTCCAAAAGTTCCTGAACTCTGGCTTTCTTTTTGTCTTTATAAATATTAGACAAAAACTTCCCTACATTTTCTTCAACAGATATATAAGGCATCAAGTCGAAATCCTGAGCTAAGTATTTAATATAATCTTCCCCGGGAACAAGATTGCGTTTGGGTCCAAAAATGGGTTTATTATTATAGGCTATTTGACCTTCATCTAAATCATATAATCCATATATCAATTTCAACAAAGTACTTTTACCACAGCCACTTTCACCAATTACTGCTACATTTTGTCCTTGGGTAATTTCAAAACTAATATTCTTGATAACGGGATTTTCAATGTAAGTAAAAGATATATTTTTTATTTCAAGCATGTTCAGTATTTAAGAGCGCAAATTTACAATGTTTAATTTAAAAATGAAGTCAAAAAAAAAGCTGTTTCATGACGAAACAGCTTTTACTTTTATAGAAAATTAGCTTATTGCTTCACTTCTGTTTTAGCTTCTTGAATCATTTTTTCATTTGCAGTAATAGCAAATTCAACACGACGGTTTTGACTTCTTCCATCAGCAGTTTGATTAGATGCAATTGGATCAGCAATACCCATACCAGTTACTTGAAATCTACTGGAAGAAACCCCTTTGCTTGCTAAATAATTTCTAACAGACGCAGCTCTTTCACCAGAAAGTTTTAAATTATAATCTGCTGGACCAGTACTGTCAGTATATCCGTAAATAGTAATATTAGTATCTGGATATTCTCCAAAAACAGGAACCAATTTATCTAAATTAGCTTTTGCAGAAGCTGTCAAAGAAGATTTATTAGTATCAAAACGTACTGCATTTTCATTCAAAACTAATTTAATTCCTTCTCCTACACGAACTACTTCAGCTCCTGGAAGTGCAGCATCGATTTCTCTTGCTTGTTTATCCATTTTGTTACCAATAACTCCACCGGCAACTCCACCAACAACTCCACCTAATACCGCTCCTAATGCTCCGTTACCACCTTTACCTAAATTATTTCCCAGGACTCCTCCTAAAACAGCTCCGGCAACAGCTCCTATTCCAGCTCCTCTTTGCGTTTTATTCGTATTTTTAACTGCCTCACAGCTAGTAAACATTGAACCCATCAACATTATTGTTGCCATTGCAACTATTGAAATCTTTTTCATATTTGTATTTTTAATTAATTAGTTTTTTTGAAATTGGTAAACCACATCAGTCATTTTTCCACCTACATCAATTTTATCAATCAACTGAAAAGAAGTTTCTGTTTGGTTCGCTACATATAATATATACCCTTCTCTAACTTTTTTTGCTTTTATGCCTGCATCCAAAACTTTCAGAATAAATTGACCATCTTTATTTACAAACCAAGTAATTGGAGAACTAAATGAGGAACATCCAGCTTTTGTCAAAGCCATATCTCCTTTATTATTATTAGAAATAAATTTCCAAGTACTACCTACAAAACATTCTGAATCAGCAATTTGAAATGAATTCACTTTAATGTATTGTGAACCTGGATAGGTTACGGAACTGATAACCCAGTTTCCTTTCATAGCAACTTGCGCTTTTCTATCGGTATTTGTACTGGTTACTGATGTTGACTTACATGCAAACATCAAAATAGCTAATGTGCATAATAAAATAACTTTTTTCATCGTGTCAAAAAATTTTGTGATTAATATTATTACAAAGATACAACGCATCAAAACAAAAATGTTTCACAATTAAATTATTTTATATCATAATTAACGCTTACGACAATTTGTCACTTTAATCTAGATTGGTATCTTATTTGACTGAATAGTTCCAAATTCAAACTTAAAAATTCAAAATATGACAACTGGAAAAATTAATGTTTCGGTAGAAAACATCTTCCCCCTAATCAAGAAATTCTTGTACAGTGATCACGAAATTTTCTTGCGTGAATTGATTTCAAATGGGACAGACGCCACGCTAAAATTAAAACATTTAACAAGCATTGGCGAAGCCAAAGTAGAATATGGCAACCCAATTATCGAAGTAAAAATCGACAAAGAAGGTAAAAAACTACACATTATCGATCAAGGTTTAGGAATGACTGCAGATGAAGTAGAAAAATACATCAACCAAGTAGCCTTTTCTGGTGCTGAAGAATTTTTGGACAAATACAAAGACTCTGCTAAAGATTCAGGAATTATTGGTCATTTTGGTCTTGGTTTCTATTCTGCATTTATGGTTGCCGAAAAAGTGGAAATTATCACTAAATCTTTCAAAGATGAACCTGCAGCACACTGGACCTGTGATGGAAGTCCTGAGTTTACATTAGAGCCTGCGGATAAAACCACTCGTGGAACAGAGATTATTTTGCATATTGCTGAAGATTCTTTAGAATTTTTGGAAGACGCAAAAATCAATCAGTTATTGAATAAATACAATAAGTTCATGCCTATTCCAATTAAATTTGGAACTAAAACGGAGAAAATTGAACAAAAAAAGGGCGAAGAAGTTGCTCCAGAAGACAAAGAAGAAACCTTCAAAACAGTTGAAATAGATAATATCATCAACAACCCAAATCCAGCTTGGACGAAACAACCAACTGAATTGTCGGATGAAGATTATAAAAATTTCTACCATGAATTGTATCCAATGCAATTTGAAGAACCGTTATTCCATATTCATTTAAATGTAGATTATCCGTTTAATTTAACAGGTATTTTATATTTCCCAAAATTGGGTTCTGATTTACAAATTCAGAAAGATAAAATTCAATTGTACCAAAATCAGGTTTACGTAACAGATAATGTAGAGGGAATTGTTCCTGAATTTTTAACCATGCTTAAAGGGGTTATCGATTCACCGGATATTCCATTGAATGTATCGCGTTCTGGATTACAAGCGGATGCTGCCGTTAAGAAAATATCGAATTATATTACCCGTAAAGTAGCTGATAAACTAAAATCGTTATTCAACGAAAACCGTGAAGATTTTGAGAAAAAATGGAACGACATAAAAATCGTTTTAGAATACGGAATGCTTTCCGAAGATAAATTCTACGAAAAATCAGGTGCTTTTGTTTTGTATCCTACTGTAGATGATAAATATTTTACATTAGAAGAACTAAAAGAAAAACTGGCTGCAAATCAAACTGACAAAGACGGAAAACTGGTTGTTTTATATGCTGGAAATAAAGAAGCGCAACACTCGTATATTGAAATTGCAAAAGAAAAAGGATATGAAGTTTTATTGCTTGATTCTCCAATTATCTCTCATTTAATTCAAAAAATTGAAGGCGATAACAGCGGGATGACTTTCGTACGTGTTGATTCAGACCATATTGATAATTTAATCAAGAAAGAGGAAACTACTATTTCTAAATTATCTGAGGAAGAACAAACGAATTTAAAAACTGTTTTAGAGGCAATTGTACCTAAACAAACCTACTCCGTTCAACTGGAAGCTTTAGACAGCAATGCTTCACCATTCATCATCACGCAACCAGAATTCATGCGTAGAATGAAAGAGATGAGTCAATCCGGTGGCGGCGGAATGTTCGGAATGGGCAATATGCCGGAAATGTACAATTTAGTGGTGAATACCAATTCTGAATTGGCAACAAGCATCCTAAACAATAAAGACAAAACAGCTCAGGAAAGTTTGGTAAAACAAGCCTTAGACTTAGCTAAATTGTCACAAAACTTATTAAAAGGAGAAGCATTAACAGCTTTCGTGAAAAGAAGTTTTGATTTAATAAAATAGTTTATTTGGTTATTCGTATAACCGATGAAAAGAGAAAAGACCTGCTTGTGTAAACTTGCAGGTCTTTTTTATTTTTAAAAATGAAAAACAGCAAAAAGAATAACGAACTTTGAAACAAGATTTAAAAAAATACGATAGCGAGAATTTTTAATCCGTGTCCACAACAGTAAGCAACTAAACTAAAAAAACCACGTAGCTAAGCGAGAGCAATGTCATTAAGTTAAGAATAATACACTATGACTTTGTGATTTCTCCTTCGTCGAAATGACAAAAAAATTAACTTATAAAATCCCAGTAAGACGACCACAAACAAAAGCAGATAAATAAAATCATGCACGTATTAATTGAAATAAGTTTACTTTTTTGTCGCAATAGGATTTATTGTAACAGAAATTAATGCAAAATACCTGCCTGTAAAATAATAAAGCCGTTTTTTCTAAACAAGAAAAAAACGGCTTTTTGTAAACTTCAATATATTAAAAAAGACCTAATCGTACGCTGGGGGCACGCACGCCTATTTGTGTACTTACCGAAGTATTGTTTGGTGCTCTTTGATAATTTCTTTGATCATATTCATAATAATAAAATCCTGCGTGTCCATAAAAGGAATCACTGTGGTGGCAATTAGCATCACAATGAGAATGATGCGTTGTATAAACATCTTGCTTGCTGGCAATATAGGCCTGATATGCTTTTCTATTCTTTTTTTTCAAATCCTTTTCGTACTCTTTTTGCTCTTTCCAAAAAGCTTTCTCCTCGGCTTTCGTTTTAGCCGTAAATGTCAATTCATAATTAGCATCTTCACTACCCCTTTGTTGATAATAAGTGATTTTATCTGCATTGGTATTTATGCTTGTTTCACTTTTTACACTGGCTTCTTGTGCATTTACTGTTGCTATTGCTCCCAAAAAAAATAGGACAAGTAGGACTTTAATTGTTTTCATGATTATAAATTTTAATTACAGTTATTATCGTTTGACTAACTTCAATAATAAGACAACTGTAAAACACTTTACCCTACCTAAGAGTTGTATTATTTTAAAAACGCATCAAGAAACTGCAAGTTCACTCTTGCCATTTTTTTTATTTAAAAAAGAATCGAATTGCGTACTTTAGATTTTTCATTATAAAAACACAATCACAATTATGACTTTACACATAGAAACTCCTGCTTTACTTTTCTCAGCAACCTCGTTGATTTTATTGGCATATACAAACCGATTTTTGACCGTTGCAACAATTGTCAGGGGACTAAAAAAGACATACAAAGAGAAAGAAAATAAAATGATTTTATTGGAAATCAAAAACCTGAACTTACGCTTAACACTCATTCGCTACATGCAAATGGCTGGAGTATCAAGTCTCTTTTTATCCGTTTTTACAATGTTATTGTTATTTTTAGATCAGCAATTATTTGGAATTTATCTTTTTGGAATGAGTTTACTTGGTTTGCTTATTTCATTGGGATTATCATTTTGGGAAATAAATATTTCGGTAGATGCATTGCGTTTACATTTAAGTGATTTGATAGAAAAAGAAACAAAATAACTCCATAAACAATGTTCCCATTGAGAAGGAATTTTTAAATTGTTGTTTTAAGGAAATACTAAAACTTGAATCTTAATTCATAATTGACACACATCCCAAAAACAAAAACCTATCTTTGCCCGCTTTTTAAAATAGAATAAATGATAAAGAACAATGTATTAAAAGGAGTTTTTTTAGTAGGTCTTGGCGCAACGAGCTACGGAATGCTGGCTACGTTTGTAAAAATAGCTTATGGAGAAGGTTTTACAACTCCCGAAGTGACAATAGCCCAATTTATATATGGAATTCTAGGAATGTTGATTATCAATAGCTATCAAAAAGCTAAAAAAGGGAATAATGTTGTAAAAGCTTCTAAGAAAAACATTTTTCAATTGATGCTAGCCGGAACTTCTCTGGGAATGACCAGTGTTTTTTATTATTTGGCCATCAAATACATTCCTGTTTCAATTGCTATTATTTTGTTGATGCAAACCGTTTGGATGGGCGTTTTATTCGAAATGCTTTTAGAAAAGAAAATACCTTCTATACAAAAAATCATATCTGTAATCATCGTATTAATAGGAACGGCTCTCGCTACAAATCTCATTCAGAGCAAAGTTGATTTTGACTGGCGCGGCATCATATTGGGGCTTTTATCAGCGGTTTCTTTTACCACAACAATGTTTACCGCTAATCGTGTGGCAACACATGTTTCGTCAGCGCAACGCAGTCTTTTTATGTTGTTGGGTGGCGCGATAATTGTTTTTGGGTTTGCTATTGCAACACAAAACACTCCTTTCAATTTTGAGATTTTCATGAAATGGGGAATTGTATTGGCCCTTTTTGGGACAGTGATTCCGCCATTATTATTCAATGCCGGTTTTCCTCTTACCGGAATTGGATTAGGAAGCATTGTTTCCGCATTAGAACTTCCGGTATCGGTACTAATGGCTTATTTTCTTTTAAGCGAAAAGGTAAACACTGTTCAATGGTTTGGAATTCTTTTAATTATTCTGGCTATAATCATCATGAATGTAAATTTCAAGAAAACAACCTAATTTTCATTTAAAGCTAAAATTATTAATTTAATTGTATTATTTGTATTAATAATTTTATTAAATTCGTAACAAACAACTTGTTATGACTTTACCTTGGCATTTATACGCAATGGCTTTTGTTTATATTTTAGCAGGATTTAATCATTTCAGAAACCCTCGCCTTTACCTAAAAATCATTCCTCCTTATTTTCCAAATCCAAAGTTATTAAATTCCATAAGCGGTTTTGCTGAAATACTTTTGGGAATAGCACTTTGCATTCCTACTGCTTCAAAACTTGCCGCTTGGGGAATTATAGCCTTGTTACTTGCAATTTTTCCAACGCATATTTATATGTATGCAAATGAAAAAGCGAGAATGGGTTTACCTAAATGGGTTTTACTTTTACGAATACCCTTGCAGTTTGGCTTGATGTACTGGGACTTTCAATATACATTTCTCAATAATTAACTTTACCCTTAATTTAAATAAATCTATTATGAAAAAACTTTTTGCAGAATTTTTCGGAACGTATTGGTTAGTATTTGGAGGTTGTGGCAGCGCACTTTTTGCTGCTGGAATTCCTGATTTAGGGATTGGATTTGTGGGAGTTTCTCTAGCTTTTGGTTTAACGGTTTTGACCATGGCCTATGCAGTAGGTCACATTTCCGGTGGTCATTTTAATCCGGCTGTTTCTTTTGGATTATGGGCAGGAGGCAGATTTTCGGCCAAAGAATTACTGCCTTATATCATTGCGCAATGTGTTGGTGCTATTGCTGCAGCAGGAACTTTATTCACAATTGCATCCGGAAAAGCTGGTTTTATGATAGACAATACTAAGGCTGGAGCTTTTGCATCGAATGGATTTGGCGCTTTTTCACCCGATGGATATTCCATGCAGGCAGCTTTTATAGCCGAATTTGTCTTGACCTTATTTTTCTTATTGATCATCCTTGGCGCAACCGATAAATTTGCAAACGGAAAATTCGCAGGAATTGCCATTGGTTTAGCATTAACCTTAATTCACTTAATCAGTATTCCTATCACCAATACTTCTGTAAATCCGGCAAGATCATTATCGCAGGCTTTATTTGTAGGAGGTGAACCGTTATCACAAGTATGGTTGTTTTGGGTTGCACCAATATTAGGCGCTATTGTGGCTGGTCTTATTTATAAAAATCTATTGCAGGATAATTCAGAAGCATAACTTTTTAAAAAATATATTTATTCCAAAGAGAAAAATGAAACCGCAACGTTACGTTTTTCTCTTTATTTTTGCACAATGAATTCACTATTTCAATCAGAACCGATACATCTCCAATTGCAAGATGCAGAAATCATGTATTATCCTGCTTTTTTTACCAAAGAAGAAGCCGATAGTATTTATGCGGAGCTGATACATGAAATTCCTTGGCAACAGGATGAAATTCGAGTTTTTGGCAAAATTCATCCGCAACCTCGATTGACTGCTTTATTTGGAAACGAAGGAAAACCATATTCGTATTCAAATATAAAAATGCAACCGCATCCTTGGAATTTGCTTTTGCAAAAGATAAAATCACAAATTGAAAGTGTTTCCAATACTAATTTCACTACCGTTTTACTCAATTATTACCGCGACGGAAAAGACAGTAACGGCTGGCACGCCGATAACGAAAAAGAATTAGGGATAAATCCTGTAATCGCTTCGGTGAGTTTTGGTGCCGAACGCACGTTTCAATTGAAACACAATTCCAACAAAGACCAGAAAAAAAGCATTGTCCTGGAGCATGGGAGTTTATTACTGATGAAAGGAACTACACAGCATTTCTGGAAACATCAAATCCCAAAAACCGCAAAACCCATAAGTTCCCGAATCAATCTTACTTTTAGGGTAATCAAATAGATAATTTCTGCAAAAAATCATTAGATTTGAAATAAATACTCAAATTATGAATGCTATTATTGCCTATTTTTCTACAATCCCATCTTCACATAGGAGTTTAATTCTTGTGAGTGGAATCACTATTTTTTGGTTGATAGAAAATGCTTTTCCGCTTTTTAATTTTACCTATAAAAAATGGCATCATGCAAGTATCAATATTTTTTTGACGTTTACGACAATCGTTGTCAATTTCTTTCTGGCTTTTATTTTATTAAAATCTGCAGATTGGACCGTTGCAAACCATTTTGGAATTCTACAATGGCTTCCACAAATGCCTTTAGGAATTTACGCTCTTGTTGGATTGCTTTTATTGGATTTAATAGGCGCTTATTTAGTTCATTTAGTAGAACATAAAACCAAAATGCTATGGCGTTTTCACTTAATTCACCATACTGATACATGGGTTGACACAACTACTGCAAACAGACATCATCCAGGAGAAAGTATAATCCGTTTTACGTTTACCACTCTGGGAGTTTTAATCGTAGGAAGTCCCATGTGGATGGTTTTTCTTTATCAGACTTTATCCGTTATTGCCACACAATTTAATCACGCCAATATTTCGCTTCCTAAAAAAATGGATACGATTTTGAGTTATTTTATTGTATCTCCAGATATGCATAAAGTACACCATCATCATGTGTTACCTTATACTGATAGTAATTACGGAAATATATTTTCGATTTGGGACCGTCTTTTTGGGACATTTATGGCACTCCCAAAAGAAGAAATTATCTATGGTATCGATACACATCCCAATCCCGAAGAGCACAATCAATTGAAAAATTTGCTCGAAATACCGTTTCAAAAACCACGTTCAACAGAAAACAACTAAAAAACAATAAAAAAAATCTTGTTTTGATACGAAGTAATTATTTTTTTTCTTAATATTGGAATATAATTAGAAATGACATTTATTAATCATTAACAACTTATTTGAATTAATTTTCACGTGATGAAAAAGAGTAACCGCAAAGAATTGAACTGGGAACAAACAGAAAAACTTGTTACACTGGCCTTAGAGGAAAAAAATCCTTTTGAAATTATCAAAAAAGAATTTGGTTTGGCTGAAAAAGAGGTTCTTGAGATCATGAAAAAGAAGATGCCAGCAGAAAAATTTGAAATGTGGAAAAAGAAAGCTACTGCAAATAAACCAAAACCAAAACCTGTTAAAATAGATGATTTTGATGAAGATTTGGATGGTAAATATTACATAAAAAATAAACTTGATTAAAAATAAAACTCCTGTATCATTCAGGAGTTTTTTTGTTTTTTGACAAATTTAAATTTTATTTCCAAGCACCTTTTTATTAATAATATTAATATACGAATAAATAATATTAATTAATATATAAATATTATTTACATTTGCATACTAATATAACTGTATGCAACCAAAACTTCCTATACAATGCCCGAGTTGCGAAAACGCACTTTCGGTTACACAGCTTAGCTGTGGGAATTGCTCAACGATCGTTTCAGGCAATTATTCCTTACCGCTACTCCTTCAAATATCAGAAGAAGAACAAAACTTTATTCTTCAATTTTTTATGACAAGCGGAAGTTTGAAAGAAATGGCTTCTCAAATGGGAAACAGCTATCCCACCGTAAGAAATAAATTAGACGATATCATTCAGAAAATAAGCCTTCTAAAACAAAAAATATGAAAACATTGCTATTCAATCCTTTCGAAAAATATTCGGAAAGGATTTTAATTATTGTGGGATTAGCATTTACCGTAATTGGTGGTTATTTAGGTTTTGTTTTTAATGCACGCTTTGATGGAGTTATTGATTTACACTTTGTAGAAAAAGTGTCTCTTTATCAACCTATTTTAGAAATTGGGATTAATATTCTATGTACAACTGTTTTATTATTTATTGTTGGCAAAATCATTAATCCAAAAACGAGAATTATTGATATTTTTTTGACAAGTATGATTGCTCGAATTCCATACTACATTGTTACTTTCTTCAATGCAAATAATAAAGCGTATACTATTTCACAAGGAATTTTAAACTTGGTGAAATCTAATAAAACAAACCCGCTTTCAAGTACGGATATTTTCTATCTATTACTGATGTCATTTGCAATTATTGCTTCGTTAATTTGGTTCATCGCATTACTTTTTAACGGATTTAAAACAGCCGTAAATGCAAAAGAAACCAAGCATATCTTATTATTTATAGCAGCTATTGTTGCTGCAGAAATTATTTCTAAAATAGTAATTATTAATTTTTTATAAATCTAAAATTATGGTTTCAGTAACATTAGATGGCGATACATTTATTTTTGAAATAAAAGGTCTCCATAAAATTTGGGCGATGGAAAGTAAGATTACCATTTCAAAAGAGAATATTATAAGAGCGTATCAAAACAAAAACGAATTTACGTTTTGGAGAGGTTTCAGAATGCCTGGTACAGAAATTCCCGGTATAATTACCGCTGGAACATTTTATAAAAAAGGCAGGAATTTTTGGGACGTTATGAATAAAAAAAATGCTCTGATTGTGGAACTAAAAGACAATTATTACAAAAAACTAATTATCGAAGTTGCCAATCCAGAAGAAACAATGCGCCTATTAAACACTAAATAAAAATGAAAAAATCACTATTCTTATTGCTGACATTATTTTCAACACTATGTCATTCTCAAACAGAAATAGCACTTAAATCCTTTAACAAGGAAGAAATCTCCATCAATCCATTGATAAAAGGTTCGTTGTATTCTCCTTTAAAACAAAACAAAAAGACGAATCTTGTTATTCTTATTGCAGGCTCTGGACCTACTGATAGAGATGGAAACCAAAAAGGTTTAATCAACAACGCTTCAAAATACTTATCCGAAGAATTAGTAAAAAATGATATTGCCGTTTTCAGTTATGACAAAAGAATTATCGCGCAAATGATGGCAGGAACTGTAAACGAAGCGACACTTTCATTTGATGATTTTGTCAATGATGCAAAAGACGTTTTCACTTATTTCAAAAATCAAAAAAAATACAACAAAATAATAATTGCAGGACACAGTGAGGGTTCACTAATAGGAATGCTAGCCGCAAACAACAATGCCGATGCCTTCATTTCATTGGCAGGAGCCGGAAGAACAATTGATGCTGTTTTAACAGAGCAAATAGAGAAACAAGCTCCTTTTCTAAAAGAAGAAGTACAAAAAGATCTTGAAATTCTTAAAAGCGGAAAAACCTTTGAACTAAAAAATCAAATGCTAGCTTCTTTATTTAGAACAAGTGTTCAACCCTATATGATTTCATGGATAAAATACAATCCGCAAGATGAAATCAAAAAGTTAAAAATCCCCACATTACTGATAAATGGAACCAAAGATTTACAAGTCAACGTTACAGATGCGGAGCTATTGAAAAAAGCAAAACCTGATGCTGAACTTGTTATTATTGACAATATGAATCATATTTTCAAAGAAATTATGGGTGATGATACCGAAAACATGAAATCCTATACCAATCCTGATTTACCGGTATCGACAAAATTAACTAACACCATTACTGTCTTTATTAAATCATTATAAACTGTAACAATAGCAGGGTTTAAATGACTTATAACAAAAATAAAACGAACAAAATGAAACGAATACTTTTTTCCCTTGCTTTAGCTTCAATTCTTTGGAGCTGTAAAACGGCAAGTACTTCTATTACTAATGCTTCAAAACAAGAAGTTCAGGTTGCAATCAATCTAAATGATATAAAAAATGACAAGGTGATGGTAACCGTAAATGCGCCATCAATTTCTACTGATGAAATTACGTATCATATTCCAAAAACAGTTCCAGGAACGTATTCTGAAGACAACTACGGTAGATACATTGATGATTTAAAAGCGTATGATACAAAAGGAAATCTATTGGTGGTAAAGAAAACAGACACTAATTCTTGGTCCATTGCTAATGCAAAAACGTTAGACAAGATTACTTATTTGGTAAATGATTCATTTGATACCGAAACTGGTAAAAAATTTGGTGATGATGAAATTTTTTCGCCTGCAGGTTCTAATATTGATGCCGGTAAAAACATAATGCTAAACACACATTGTTTTGTGGGTTATTTTACAAATTACATGTCAATACCCTATGAAGTAACGATTTCACATCCAGCAACGCTTTGGGGAGCGACCTCCATGACAGACTTGGACGCCAGTACTACTAATGATAAATTCATAACGTCTCGTTATGCTGAATTAGTAGAAAATCCGATCATGTATGCCAAGCCAGATTACACCACTTTTACAGTTGATGGAATGGAAATATTGATTGGTGTTTATTCTCCAACTGGAAAATATACCGCTGAAAGCATTACTCCAGAGATGAAAACGATCATGACTGCCCAAAAGAACTTTTTAGGTAAAATAAATTCTACTAAAAAATACAGTGTTTTGTTGTATCTCTCGACAATGAAGGAAGATGACGCAAAAGGATTTGGTGCTTTGGAACATCCTACAGCAACAACAGTAGTTTTACCTGAAATGATGCCAAAAGATGAATTAGTAAAATCGATGAAAGATGTGGTTTCACATGAATTTTTCCATATTGTAACTCCTTTGTCTATTCATTCTAAAGAGATTCAATATTTTGATTACAATGCACCAAAAATGTCTCAACACTTGTGGATGTACGAAGGTGTTACAGAATATTTTGCTAATCTTTTCCAAATTAACCAAGGCTTAATTGATGAAGATGAATTCTATACGCGGATAGCAGAAAAAATAACTCGTGCCAACACTATGAATGATACCATGTCATTTACAACTATGAGCGCTAATGTACTAACTCAACCTTACAAAGACCAATACCTAAATGTATATGAAAAAGGGGCACTTATCGGAATGTGTTTGGATATTATAATTCGAGAAAAAAGCAACGGAGAAAAAGGGATTCTTGATTTGATGCAAAAGCTATCGAATGAATATGGTCCAACAAAACCATTTAATGATGAGGAACTTTTCGCAAAAATAACAGCTTTAACCTATCCTGAAGTAGGGACTTTTTTAACTACTTATGTATCTGGAACAACCCCAATTCCTTATGCTACTTACTTGGCTAAAGCGGGTGTCACTAATACAATAGAAAAAGTACCAGGCAATGTTTTCTTAAAAGGGAAAACACCCTATATCAATGTTGACCAAAAAACTAAAGAAATAATCGTTGATCCAAAGATAACGTTAATCGATTTTTACACCAGTTTAGGACTTAAAGGAGGAGATATCATAATCGCTATAAATGATAAGCCCTATTCTTTAGACAATATCTATGAAATGATTGCCGAAAGTCAAAAATGGAAAGAAAACGATGCAATTTCAGTAAAAATAAAACGTAACGGCACAACACAAATTATTAACGGAAAAGTAAAATTGCCTTACGAAGAAAAAGACGGTTTGAAAGCTACAGATTCTTCAAAAAACAAATTAAAAGAAGCTTGGTTTAAAGCATAAACCAAAAAACAATTCATAAAATCCCAATTTAGAAATAGATTGGGATTTTTTTTGTAAAATTTGAACGCGTTACCAAATCATTCCAACAATTTTCTTTATTTTGCGTCAAAATATAAACACAAATGAAATCGCCATGATTCAATTCCGAAGCTTCGGGACAAATCATAATAAAGAATGGTGATACCATGTTCCAAAAAAAACAAATATTAACTTCACATGAAAAAATCTATTATCGCATTCGCTACCCTTTTGCTTTTATCTTCTTGTAGCGAAAAGGAATCAAAAACAAACTTACATATTACCGGAAATATCAAAGGATTAAAAAAAGGGACTTTATATATTCAAAGAATAGTCGATACCAGCCTTGTAGCTATTGATACTATTAACATCGATGGAAGCTCTGCTTTTGAAAGTGACTTAGATTTAAAATCTCCTGAAATGCTCTATTTATTTTTGGATAGAGGCGTAAGCAATTCACTGGATAACAACCTCACATTTTTTGCTGAACCGGGAAATATAACTATTGAAACTAGTTTAGACTCCTATCTTTCTGGTGCAAAAATTACAGGATCAAAAAATAACGATTTATATCAAGAGTATAAAAAGATAAATTCTCGTTTCACAGATGAAAATCTTACTTTAATTGAGAAAAAATTCAATGCCATTAAAAATAATAACACGAAAGCGATTGACAGCTTAAGTGCAAAACAAGACTCTAATATAAAAAGAAAATATCTATTTGCTACCAACTTTGCAATAAACAATAGAAACTACGATGTAGCGCCTTATATTGCCTTGTCAGAGATTTATGATATCAATATTAAATATTTAGATACGATTCAAAAATCAATGTCTCCAAAAGTGGCACAATCACTTTATGGAAAAAAATTGACTAAATATGTTGCCGATATCAAAAAGCAAAAATAAATTGGGTTCAAATTACACCATAAAAAAACTTCCGGTCTAAGCCGGAAGTTTTTTTTTATAATTAAAAAGTTTTAGAAACTTTATCTACAGCTTGAATTGTAAAATCTAAATCATCATACGTTAGTGCATCAGTGATGAACCAGGTTTCGTAAGCGGATGGAGCAATATAAATTCCTTCCTGTAATAATCCATGAAAGAATTTTTTGAAGGTCTCATTATCTCCTTTTGCAGCAGATTGAAAATCGACTACCGGAGCAGTATCAAAATGCACGGAAACCATCGAACCAATTCTGTTTATGGTAAAAACAACATTATTTGCTTTCAAAACTTTTTCTATTCCTGCAGCTAAATACGCTGTTTTTTCTTCTAATCTTTGAAAAATAGCACGATCCGTATCTAATGATTGTAACATTGCTAATCCTGCTGCCATCGCTAACGGGTTTCCAGATAAAGTACCTGCTTGATAAACAGGTCCTAATGGAGCCAGATAATTCATAATTTCGGCACGGGCAGCAAAAGCGCCAACCGGCAAACCTCCGCCTATTACTTTTCCGAAACAAACTATATCAGCAGTTATATTAAATAATTCTTGAACACCACCTCTGGCAAGTCTAAATCCCGTCATCACCTCATCAAAAATCAGCAGAATTCCATTGTCTGTACACAATTGGCGCAAGCCTTCCAGAAAACCTTTATTTGGCGGAATACAACCCATATTTCCAGCAACAGGCTCTACGATAATGGCTGCAATTTCATTTTTATTGGCTGTAATTAAAGCTGCTACATTCTCTAAATCATTGTAACGTGCCAGCAAAGTATCTTTGGCAGTTCCAGCAGTTACTCCAGGACTGTTTGGTGTTCCAAAAGTAATCGCTCCACTTCCAGCCTGAATCAAAAATGAATCCGAATGGCCGTGATAACAACCTGCAAATTTGATTATTTTATCTCTTTTGGTAAATCCACGAGCGAGTCTTACCGCACTCATACAAGCTTCAGTTCCTGAATTTACAAATCTAATTTTATCAATATTAGGAACCATAGAAACAGCCAAAGCTGCAATTTGAGTTTCTAATTCTGTGGGCATTCCAAAAGAAGTTCCCAATTTAGCTTTCTCAATCACGGCTTGTACAACCGGTTCAAAAGCATGTCCTAAAATCATTGGTCCCCATGAATTAATGTAATCAATCAAACGGTTTCCATCTTCATCATACAAATAAGCACCTTTGGCACTTTTAACAAAAATTGGAGTTCCACCTACCGCTTTAAAGGCTCTTACTGGTGAATTTACTCCTCCTGGAATTACTTTTTCTGCTTCAGCAAAAAGCTGACTACTTCTTGTATATAACATTTATAAATTTTGAGTTATGATTATTTTTTAGATTATTTCACTATCAGTTTTTGCCCAATAGAAAGTATATTATTCGAAAGATTATTTATTCGTTTTAATTCATCCACCATTAGGTTGAATTTTTTCGAAATCGAATAAAAAGTATCTCCTTTTTGAACTTCATATAAAGCTAAATCTTCACTTTTTGATTTTTTAGTTTCTAATGTCAATTCCTCTACCAATTGTTTTTCATTCGACACATAATTCAAATCTAAAACCTGATTGTCATATTGATGCAAATTATAACGTTCAATATAGGAAATCAATTTATCAGGATATCTTGGATCTGTTGCATAACCTGCCGTTCTTAATCCTCTGGCCCAAGCCTTATAATCTCCTTTTTGTAATGCAAATAATTTAGCATATCTACTTCTGCCAGTTAGAAATATAGCATGGTCTTTAAACGACTCTGATGGATTATTGTATTTTCTGAAGCATTCCTGATCAGAATCATCATCATGCCTCACACTTTCTCCAGTCCAGCCTTCATGGCATTTTATACCAAAATGATTATTGGCACTTATGGCCAAATCACCTACTCCAGCACCCGATTCTAAAATTCCCTGGGCTAAAATAATACTGGCAGGAATACCATAATTTTTCATATTCCCCATCGCAATATCTTTGAATTGGGAAACATAAGCTTTAATCACTTCATTAGTAACCACCGTTTTTGATGTGGAAACAATTACTTCTGTCTCTTGATTATTTTGTTCTTGCTTTACTGGTTTTGTATATAGCGGTTTTGCTATATTAGCCTTTTTAGTAGTATTAACTACTTGTGATTTTGGTTTTACCGGAACTTTTTTCGTAGTTATAATAACCGGTTTTGTGGCTTTACAACCTACCAAAAATATTAGTATAAAAAGCAGTAGAATTTTTTTAAACATTGATATTGATTGTTGGTAATTGTTTGTTTCTTAATTTCATATTCATTCCCTGAATTCCTTGAATTCCACCAGTATGAATTAGTAAAATTTTTGATTGAGCCGGAAAATAGTTGTTCTGTATTAAATCTATAACGCCAAAAACCATCTTTCCTGTATAAATAGGATCCAAAGGAATTTGATTTTCCTCATAAAACCGATTTATAAAATCGATTAATGCTGAATTTACTTTTCCGTAACCTCCAAAATGATAGTCCGTAATTAATTCCCAATTCTCATTTTGGGCAAAATTACGAATTTCATCTTTTAAAAAATCACCTTTTAAAGCAGGAAATCCTAAAACTTTTTGATGCGGTAAAACACTGTTTATAATTCCTGAAATGGTTCCGCCTGTTCCTATTGAACAACAGATATAATCAAATTTAGCATCGTCTTCAGTTAGAATTTCCTCACAGCCCTTGATGGCCAATTCATTGGTTCCTCCTTCTGGAATAAGATAGAAATTTCCGAATTTTGTTTTTAATTTTTCTAAAAATGAGATCTCACTTTTTAAGCGATACTCCTCCCTGGAAACAAATTCCAATTGCATTCCACAGTTTTGAGCGAATGATAGAGTTGGATTTTCTGAAATTTTACTCCCTAATTCTTCTCCTCGAATAATCCCAATAGTTTTGAATCCCTTTTCTTTTCCTGCAAAGGCGACTGCTGCGATGTGATTTGAAAAAGCCCCTCCAAAAGTCAATAGTGTTTCCTGATTTTCTTCTTTTGCTTGAAGCAAATTATACTTCAACTTCCTAAACTTATTTCCCGAAACAAAAGGATGAATCAAATCTTCGCGTTTGATATGCAATGAAATTGAATTTGGAAATGATATCGTTACCTGTTGATTCAAACTAAATATTTTTTACAAAGGTAAAATTAATATATAATAAAAAATGCAATCCTAACAGATTGCATTTTTCCTTTTCTATTTATTTCTGGAATTTAATTTCTAATGATAATTTTTTTACCCACCTCAATATTGTCTTTAGTCGATATCTTAACAATATAAATTCCATCTCCAAGACCCGAAGTAGAAAACTTATAAGAGGAATTCACTCCTAAATCTTTTTTACTGAAAATTAATTTCCCTGCTACATCATACAAACCACAAGTAGCAAGATCCATTAACAATGGATTATTGATTGTTAAATTTTTAGTTGCATTATTTTGATAAACCACAAAACTTTCACTAGCTAAATCCTTAACTCCTAAAGTAGAATTACTTTTAAAAGTAATTTCAAATTGTGTATTGTTGACTCCAGCAGGCAATGTCAATTCATGGAAATCATTTTTTATATCAAAATATTTATCTGCCACTTTATCGTGTAAATAAACATTGTTAGCTTCAGTAAAATTCAAAATTTCCTTAACCGTAATTTTATAATTGGCTTGATCTCCATTTCTAAAACCAATTGGAATACTCTTATCAACATCAAAATTCACAGCATCAATAACATACTCCGTATCTTCTAATACGAAGTAAACATCCGCTGGAGAATCGTCACTTGAGGACATTGCATCCATTGCACGATCAACACCATCAGTTGCTTCAGGAATAAATGCAAGTGCCAGTTGACGAACTCCTTGATTATTCATCAATGTATTGAATCTGATTTGTGGTGTTGGCAAAAGACTCACTTTAGTATAATCAAACCCTGAAACAGATTGAATTTTAGACAAATAATCGCTTTTGGTTTTCGTTTTATTTTGATTTGCACTTTTATTAAATTGAGAATAATTTGACGCTCCTTCTTTGACAAATACTCGGTAACTATTTTTCATTTCTACCGTTCCATTTGCTGTCCCGTCAATCATAAAACCCTGCCCTACAGGACTAAAACGTCTTTCATAAATCCCACCTGTTCCAGTACTCGATCCTTCATTACCGGAGCCATCATAAGAATAGAATGTTGCCGGAACATAAATACCTGACCCTGATCTAGAAACCGGAGAAAAAGTTCCATATCCTCCTTTGTAATCAGCTATATAATGAGAATTTACTGTTTTGTCTTGTTCCCAGAAATAAGCAATACCGGTACAATTTGTTGCATCGGTTAAAAAAGCAGACAAATCTATAGCTGAGGGATATGGATTACCCGTCAATGTAAATTCTTGATCTAATACGTTAATAGAAATGGTTCCATCATTAGGTTTTCCTCTAAAATCATATCGTTGTTGACTTGTCGGATTGTTTTGAACTCCATTTACAGTAGTTAAATTTGTTCCCGAAGTTCCTTTCATGGTAAATCCTTCTCCAGCATTTATACTAGAAGCGGATCCTACTTGAGCCCAACTTGTATATCCTGATGAAGCTACTAATTTATTAATCCAAAAAGGAGCAATTGCAAATGGACTAGCTGTACCATTGTAATTATTCATAGCTAAAATAGTTGGATTATTGCTATTCGTCAAATCAACAATATCTTTAAGTTGGGTAATCCCAAAAGGAGAATTTCCTGCTGTAGCACTATTTCCTCCAACTGGGGAACACCAATAATTAAATTGGAAATTATTAGTTGATCCTTCTTGAAAAACAGATAAGTTTCCAACTCCTTTATTTGCTCCAGCTGCGGTAGAACCTTGCAATAATTGTGCATCTCTTCTTAAGTAAAAATTACTGCTCGCAGCATTTAATTCCAAGCCTTGTTTTATATAAACAACTTCATTATTTACAAAGACATTTGTATTGGCACTTACAAACATTTGCGCATTGATATTATTCTGAAATAAAACTCCGGAAATAATCAATAGTGTTATTTTAAGTAATTTTGAGTTCATAAGCTTCTGTATTAAATTAATTTGTACTTTTTTAATGAGCAATTCCATTAGATGTAATAACATCTTTAATGATAGAAAATGAAGCTATTAGGGATAATAATAAAATTTCTGATCCGTTTATAATCCCAATTTTCAGAAAACCAAACCCAACATTTAATATTTTATCTAAAGTTACAAAAAAAACAGGTTCACAAGTAGTTATAATACCGATAAAAAGTATAAAAAAACGTTTAAATACATCTTTTTTAATTTTAAATATGTAATTACCTACAATTTAAAATAAAAAAAATAGAACCAAATACATTAGATTCAATAATTCCCATATTTAGATAGAAAAACTTAAGAGTACTAACGATTTAGTATATTTTTTATTCTCAAACTGAAGTAGCAAAAAAAGCCTTTAAATTACCAAAGTGATTGTCTTATTGGCGAATGCTATTTATAAAAAAAGATGTTTTGAAAATTGCAAAAGAGGTCTGTTTTTCAAATACTCTAAATCTTTTTCATTGGCGTAAGCTTCTCTTTCGAAACTGATATTTCTGTATGCCAAATCTGCTTTTTTATATTGAATCAAACGAAAAAGATATTCTATAAAATACCAAATAAAAAAAGGAATCACCAGGAGTTCTAATTGCTGACGCAAGTGTATTTTTTCATGATTAACAAAAACCTTGTTTTCTACATCAATACGATATTTTACAAAGACAAAGGGGAATGCCGCCAATCCACGATATCCTTTTGGAATTAAATATTTAGCAACAATTAGAAACATTCGCTATAAAATTTATAAATTTGTACTGATAAAATGGTTCTATTTAATGAAAAACTCAATCGATTGAGTTGTTTTCTTCATTAAAACAATCCAAATGACATTTACAATAGAATAATCCCAAGTATGATTGAGCAAAGTAATGAAAATAATTTAATAGAAGGGGAAGATTTCTATTACACACCAGAAGGTTATAAGTGTTTCACTGAAAAATACCATTTAAAACGAGGGTATTGTTGTAAAAGTGGTTGTCGTCATTGTCCCTATGGTTTTGATAAAAAAACAGGCACAAATAAAAAGTAGTCAATATTTAGGTTACTGATAGCAGAAATCAAGAGAACGGCAGTTTTCAAAAAACACCAACAAAAAACTAAATGGATATTTGTTTACAGAAATATAGAATCAAAATTCATAAATCCTACCACAGGTCGGATATTCGTTATCCATAGTGTATTTTAAAATTAAAATCGTGTCCTATCGAGCACAGTCGAGATACTTTTCTTTTAAAATTACACATAAAAAATTAACGAATAACATCAAAAATGACTTTCCAAGAACAAATTCAACAGGGAATTCCATCGGTTTTACCACAAATAAAACCATACGAAACAGTTATCAATCACGCCCCAAAACGCAAAGAAATCCTTTCTGCTGAAGAAAAAAAACTAGCATTACGCAATGCCTTGCGTTATTTTGAACCACAACATCACACTGAATTAATAAAAGAATTCTCAGAAGAATTAGAAACGTATGGCCGCATTTATATGTATCGCTTTCGTCCAGATTATAAGATGTATGCGCGACCTATTACTGAATATCCAGGAAAATGTGAACAGGCAAAAGCGATTATGTTAATGATTCAAAATAATTTGGATTACGCCGTGGCACAACATCCGCATGAGTTAATTACGTATGGCGGAAACGGAGCCGTTTTTCAAAACTGGGCGCAGTATCTATTAACGATGCAATACTTATCTGAAATGACCGATGAGCAAACATTGACGATGTATTCCGGTCATCCTATGGGATTGTTTCCTTCACATAAAGAAGCGCCACGAGTTGTTGTCACAAATGGAATGGTAATCCCTAATTATTCCAAACCGGATGATTGGGAAAAAATGAATGCATTAGGTGTTTCTCAATACGGACAAATGACCGCAGGAAGCTATATGTACATTGGTCCGCAAGGAATTGTACATGGAACAACAATCACTGTTTTGAATGGTTTTCGTAAAATAAAACGCAGTCCAAAAGGTGGTTTATTCGTTACCTCAGGACTGGGCGGAATGAGTGGCGCACAACCAAAAGCGGGAAACATTGCAGGTTGTATCACCGTTTGTGCCGAAGTAAACCCAAAAATAACCCATATTCGCCATAGCCAGGGTTGGATAAATGAAGTGGTTGAAAATGTAGATGAATTAGTAAAAAGAGTCGCTTTGGCGCAAGCCAATAAAGAAACCGTTTCTATCGGCTATCTCGGAAACGTAGTAGACATTTGGGAAAAATTTGACCAGGAAAATATCCATATTGATTTAGGATCCGATCAAACTTCGTTACATAATCCTTGGGCCGGTGGATATTATCCAGCCGATGTTTCCTTTGAAGAAGCTAATATCATGATGGCTGAAAATCCTGATTTATTTAAAATAAAAGTACAGGAAACTTTACGTCGACACACTACCGCTATCAATAAACACACTGCCCGAGGAACCTATTTCTTTGATTACGGAAATGCCTTTTTACTCGAAGCATCCCGCGCCGGTGCTGATGTAATGGCGGAAAATCATATCGATTTCAGGTATCCGAGTTACGTTCAGGATATCATGGGACCAATGTGTTTTGATTACGGTTTTGGTCCATTCCGTTGGGTTTGTGCCTCAGGAAAAGCAGAAGATTTAGCTAAAACAGATTTAATTGCTTGTCAAGTACTGAAAGAAATGGCTAAAACTGCTCCTGAAGAAATTCAGCAACAAATGCAAGATAACATTCACTGGATAAAAGGTGCACAAGAAAATAAATTGGTCGTAGGTTCACAAGCCCGAATTCTTTATGCTGATGCCGAGGGACGTGTGAAAATTGCCGAAGCTTTTAATCAGGCTATTGCCAAAGGCGAAATAGGAACTGTCGTTTTAGGCAGGGATCACCATGATGTTTCCGGTACTGATTCACCCTACAGAGAAACATCTAATATTTATGACGGCTCCCGTTTTACTGCCGATATGGCGATACAAAACGTAATTGGAGACAGCTTTCGTGGTGCAACTTGGGTTTCGATTCACAATGGTGGCGGTGTTGGCTGGGGAGAGGTAATTAACGGTGGTTTTGGTATGGTTCTTGATGGTTCAAAAGAAGCTTCAAGGCGTTTAGAATCAATGCTTTTCTGGGATGTCAATAACGGAATTTCCAGAAGAAGCTGGGCTCGAAACGAAGGAGCATTATTTGCAATAAAAAGAGCGATGGAGACGCAACCTTTATTGAAAGTTACCATCCCTAATATAGTGGCAGATAATTTATTGGATTTTTAAAAATTTGAACGCATATTTAATAGACAAATAGTAACCAAACAACCCAAGTCATGAAAGTAATTAAACTCCTTCCAGTAGTACTACTTCTTATAGTAGCCTCTTGCAGTTCCGTAAAAGTATATTCCGATTTTGATAAAAATGCAGATTTTAGTCAATACAAAACCTATGCATTTCATAGAAGAGGTATCGATAGAGTCGAAGTTTCAGAATTAGACAAGAAAAGAATTCTTCATGCTATTGACAATGAATTGAGTAAAAAAGGAATGACTAAGAGTGAGACACCTGATTTACTTATTAATATTTTAACCAAAGAAAGAGAACAAGTAGATGTTAGCCAATATAACGCTGGATGGGGTTATGGTTGGGGATGGGGATGGAATCCTTATTTATGGGGAGGACGTACCTATGTTTCCACTTCAACTGAAGGCACTCTTTATATTGATTTAATTGACGCCAAGAAAAAAGAATTGGTTTGGGAAGGCGAAGGCGTAGGGTATTTGACTCAAAACCGAAAAGAAAAAGAAAAACAAATCAATGAATTTGTGGCTAAAATTTTAGAACAATTCCCGCCTAAAGCAAAATAGCTTAAGATAAATTTAAACATAAAGCCTACCTTTGCGTAGGCTTTTTTATACCAAATTATGGCAATCTTTACCGACATTACAACTTTGGAAGATATCAAATTACTTGTTGATTCTTTTTACTCCAAAGTTCAAAAAGACCAATTTATTGGACCCATATTCAACGAAAAAATAAGCAACCGCTGGCCAGAACATTTAGAAAAAATGTATCGCTTTTGGCAAACTATTTTACTGGAAGTTCACTCTTATTCTGGCAGTCCATTTCCTCCTCACAAACAATTACCCGTTTCTAAAGAACACTTTGAACGCTGGATGGAAATTTTCATTGAAACTACCGATAGTTTATTTGTAGGACCATTAGCCGAAGAAGCGAAAATACGTGCCAAGAATATGGCGGAAATGTTCAATTATAAAATTGAGTATTTCAGAAATGCCGAAAAAAATTAAATCCTTAACTAATTATTAAAGACTAACCAATCAACTTTTTTTCGATTACCAGTATCTTTGAAACAAAATACAATTCAACTAAAAGCCACACGAATATTATACTAAATAAAATATGCGTAAATTTCTAATTCTCGTTGTTTTACAAGCTGTCCTCCTTTCTTGTACCAATTTAAAACAAACTGCCGAAAACAAACCGACTCCCAGTTTAAAATTTATCAGTTCACTTGAAATTCCTTTTAATCAAACTTTTCAAGACACGAAAGTTGGTGGCTTATCCGGAATCGATTATGATGCAAAAAATGACCTTTATTATCTAATAAGTGATGATAGATCAGCTTTTAACGATTCCCGATTTTACACTGCAAAAATTCGGTTAGTCGAAAATAAATTAGAAAGTATCAATTTTCAAAGCGTCACTACTTTAAAAAATGAAACCGGAAAAAGTTTTGGCAACTGGAATACTAACCCAACAGCAGCAGCCGACCCTGAAGATATTCGATTCAATCCCAAAACTAACTCCTTAGTTTGGAGTAGCGAAGGCGCTCGTGTAGTTACTGCAGATAAATTAATTTTACAAAACCCTTCCATTAATTTTATAGATTTAAAAGGTAATTTTCTTGACAAAGCCAAATTACCAGGGAATTTAGAAATGCAAAAATCGGAAAAAGGCCCTAGAAATAATGGAACTTTAGAAGGAATAACTTTTGACTCCAACTATAAAAACCTATACACCAACATTGAGGAACCATTATTTGAAGATGACAACCAAGCCAATACGAGTAAAGGAGCTTTAATCAGATTGTATCAATTTAATGCCAAAACCAAAAAGAATACGAATCAATACGCATACAAACTAGATGCAATTGCACATGAACCCAATCCAAAAGGTGCTTTTGCCATAAATGGAGTTTCGGCGATTCAATATTATGGTAAAGACCAATTACTGGTTGTGGAACGCTCTTATTCTACCGGCGCACAAGCTTGCACGGTTAAAGTTTATTTGTGTGATTTGAAAAAAGCAACTAATGTTAAAAACTACGGTTCGTTAAAGAACCAAAATTTTGAATTAGCCTCCAAAAAACTGATTCTGAACATGGATGATTTGGGGATTTTTATTGATAATATCGAAGGCCTTACTTTTGGACCAAAATTGGCTAACGGTCACCAATCCATTATTTTTATTTCAGATAATAATTTTTCTGAGATGCAAAGAACACAAGTGTTGGTGTTTGAGTTGACGGAATAATAAACCCAAAAACATCAATCAATCTACAACTCCCCTAGCCCAGATTACTTCACTATACTTTTATTTTTATTGGAGTTCAGTGAACTTCGTTTGGAATGAAAAGCTTTTTGCGAAGCCGTTTTGGTTTTTCTTGTTGCCGCAAAGCGACCGGAGGAAGCTCTTGCAGAAACACTAGAAAAACAAACGGGTTTACAAAAACTTGCAATGAAAAGCTGGAAATGGCTCCTTAAATTTGTACTTTTGCAACATAACTACAACGATTTCGAAATGAACTCAACTATTGAAAGTAATCCATTATTAGACCGATTGCCAAAGCACTTAAAGCAATTCATTAAGCCTCAGGATTATAGCGATTACACTCCTATAAATCAGGCAGTTTGGCGTTATGTGATGCGCAAAAATGTGAATTATCTTTCGAAAGTAGCGCATAGTTCGTACCTCGAAGGATTGAAAAAAACAGGAATTGAAATTGACCATATTCCTAGTATGTACGGCATGAATCGGATTCTGACCGAAATAGGTTGGGCTGCCGTAGCGGTGGACGGATTTATTCCACCAAATGCTTTCATGGAATTTCAAGCCTATAATGTACTCGTAATTGCTTCTGATATTCGTCAACTCGAACATATAGAATACACGCCAGCACCAGATATTATTCACGAAGGTGCCGGTCACGCGCCCATTATTGCTAATCCTGAATATGCAGAATACCTGCGTCGTTTTGGGGAAATAGGCTGTAAAGCGATTTCTTCGAACAAGGATTACCAAATGTATGAAGCCATCCGACTGCTTTCTATCTTGAAAGAAGCCGAAGATACGCCGCAAGCCGATATTGATGCTGCCGAAAAAGCAGTAGAAGATTTACAGAACAATATGGGCGAATTATCGGAAATGGCGCAAATTAGAAACCTACATTGGTGGACCGTGGAATATGGTTTGATAGGAACTATCGACAATCCAAAAATTTATGGTGCTGGATTACTTTCGTCTATTGGTGAAAGTGCGTGGTGCATGACGGATAATGTGAAGAAAATCCCTTACGACCTATCAGCAGCTAACCAAAGTTTTGACATTACAAAACTGCAACCGCAACTTTACGTCACTCCAGATTTTGCTTATTTAAGCTTGGTTTTGGAAGAGTTTGCCAATAAAATGGCATTACGAACTGGCGGATTATCGGGAATTAATAAATTGATTCATTCCAATGCTTTAGGAACGATTGAACTGAGTACCGGAATTCAGATTTCGGGTGTGTTTACCAATGTTATTGAAGAAGAAGGAAAACCCGTTTATATCCAAACGACAGGAAAAACTGCCTTATCGTATAGAGAAAAAGAACTAGTGGGTCATGGAACAATCAAACATCCGGAAGGTTTTGGAAGTCCTATTGGAAAACTAAAAGGAATAAATCTCGCTATTGAAGACATGAGTCCTAGAGACTTAAGCGCCTATTCCATCACTGAAAATCAAAGTGTAACACTGGAGTTTGAAGGAGAGATTACCGTAAAAGGAGAGATTATTACCGGTTCCAGAAACCTGCACGGTGAGATTATTTTAATCAGTTTAAAAAACTGTACCGTAACACATAGAGAAGCTGTTTTGTTTCAACCGGAATGGGGCAATTACGATATGGCGATAGGAAAAAAGGTGATTTCAGCTTTTTCAGGCCCTGCTGATGTGAATAGTTTTGATTTGATTTCGCATGTTCCTACAAGTAAAACCATCAAGGCGAAACATACTGCAGAACGTGACGATTTAGAGATTTTATATCAAACGATTCGAATGATAAGGGAATCCAAAGATATACACACTTCTTTGGCGCCAATTTTTGATAAATTACACACCAATCACTCAAATGACTGGTTGTTATCCGTTGAAATCACTGAACTTTTGAAAGACAGAAATGAACCGCAACTGTTACAGGAAGTGATTGCTTATCTTGAAAATTTAAAAGAAAAAAGACCCGAAGTAGCGCATTTGATTGCTGGCGGTTTAGACTTGATTTTTGATAAGGAGAAAGCTTAGGTTTTTCTCAGAAAACATAAAAAGGATTAAACACGAATTGCACTAATTTCCACAAATTAAATCGTGGAAATTAGTGCAATTCGTGTTTAAAATTTTATCTAAAGTTTTATTTGCTGACCAAAATCTTTCTCGTTCTCAATTACTTTCCCTTCGTATTGCAATTTCCAACCCATGGTATTGGTCAGAATCAATATTTTGGACAATTCACTAATTAAGCGATTTTGAGCATTCGTTTTTAATGACGATTTTTCTATTTTCTTCGCTAAATTAGCTTTAACTGACTTATTGATTTTGTTGTAATCATCTCCCGTAAATGGATTTAGTTTGCTTTGTTCTACATCGTAAAATTGAATATCGGGACTGATTTTTATCTCTTCTTTTGGAATGCTTACAATCGTGATGGTTTTATTTTTTTCATCGATATCATATTTCATTTTATGCAGATCATACGCAACAGTCACATCGGCATTAACAATAACTAGGGCTTTTTTCTCGAAAGAAAGCATATCCAACAAGTATTTCTGTTGATTTTTATAGGTTATCACTTCTGAGAAATGACCTTCAGTAACCACAAGTTTCCCTACGTTTACAATTTGTTGCTGAATTAGATTTGTATTGTAACTGATGTCTTCATCATTGTTTTTTTTAAAGTCACAAAATTTGAATAATAAAAATATTCCGACAATAACTCCTATTCCAATAAGTATTCTTCTAAGCATAATTAAAATTTCATAAATGAATATTGAGTTTCCAATTTAGTGATTTTATCTTGAAGTTTGGTTTCAAACTTCAAATGACTTTCAGAATCAGGATTAAAAGGCTTGTGTGAAAGACTTTTTTGAATACTTTCTACTTCTTCCATTATAGAAAAAGCGGTTTCAGAAATGGTAGTTTCCTTGAAACGCTTCCAGATATAATCGATTGCCACTTGATTGGGATGTAACATATCTTCAGCATAAAACCGATAATCACGAAGCTCATCCATCATGATTTCATAGGAAGGAAAGTATTCAGTGTTCAATTTGCAGTGTTCATTATTCAAAACACTGTGAATAGCAGAAATCAAGTTGGCTTTACTCCATTGATTTTCGACAAAACCATCTTTGATGTGTCGCACCGGTGAAACTGTGAAAATAATCTTGCAACTAGGATTAACTGAATGGATTAATTTAATAGTATTTGTGATACTCTCTTTATTCTCTTCAAACGAAAGTAATTCTTTCTTGAATTGCTTCTGTGGTACTTTATGACAATTCGCCACAATCGCATCACTTTCAATATTTCGATACACCCACGAGGTTCCATAAGTGATTATGAGATGTGTTGAGGCTGTTATTAGTTGATTCGTTAATTTGACAATCGCATTCAAATTGTTTATTAATTCGCCTGAATTAGCATTACTCAAATCTGAATGCACATCAAAACAATGCCAACGTTCGTTATAGAAAAAAATATCCTCTTCGGTGAATAATACTGCATTTATGGCTTTATAAATAATTTTTTCAATAGAAACCGGATTGAAAATTATTCCGAAAGGATTTATGCTGTTTTCAAATTTAAAATAATTAAATTTTTCACCCATGTTTTCCACAAAACAAGAACCCAAAGACACAATTTTAGAATTGTAATCTAAAGGATGATTACTTTTAGAAATGGGGATTGAAGTTCTGAATTGCATTATTTATAATTTATTACAAATTTGAATAATTTTAGTGAATTAAATGGGGTTTAGTTCTTTTTTCATTGGTATAAAAAAACCTTTCAACGTTTTACTGATGAAAGGGTTTGCCGGTTGTTATAAACTTCTGATTTTATTAATAGAAATACTGTGATTTCAAATAACCTGTATTTACATCATCAGAAATAGCATTATCCGTTACTTGCTCCGTTGGATAATTCTCTAAATCGTATGCAAAGGAATTTTTATAAAATTTAGCGGATGATATTATTTGGTCGTCTTTAGAAACACTTGCTATTACTGTACTTATCAAGCTATTATTGGATGAGATTCCTTCATTATAATCTAACAGCTTTTTATATCCCAATACATTATATAATGGATTGTGTTTAGAATCATAATCAAAGCTTACGCTGTATTTTGACAAAACACCAGATGCAGTATTATCTAATATTCTTTCGTCTTTGATGAAATTTTCGTTTTGGAAATACAAAATTCCATGATACATTTTCACTTCTTGGTTCCCTGAATTAATAGCTAATTTTTCATAAAAAACAGTTCCGTCTGAATTATGAATGTAATTTATCATATAATTGTCAAGAGACTTTGTACGCACCAATTGACCAACAACATACGTATATTCTATAGTTTCGAGAAGTTGATTTGTTTTATTTAACGTTACTGTTTTCGAAATCAAATCATCCGTATACGTAAAATCAATATGTTTCTGAACACCATCAATACTTACAATTTTATTGCCATTATAAGTAAACAAAGTTGTTGCTGAAGTTCCATCTGCTGAAGTAGCGACTATCTTTTTTAGCAATTTTATGCTATCGTCAGTATCATTTGAACACGAATAAAGTGTCAATACAAAAATTGATAATACCCAAAATATGTTTTTTGTTTTTTTCATTTTACTAAATAAATCGCATTTGCCTTTGTCAAAGCTTTTAGCGTTACATCATTCAAACCTAAAAAAATAAAACAATAGCTACAATATTCATCGTTACAATCCCTATATTTCGGTTAAACTACTATTTTCAAATCTAATTGCAACGCCATGCAAATACTATAAAATAAGGTATTGAACAAAAACAAACCCTTTTAGAACATAAGTTCTAAAAGGGTTTTTATTATAAAAAATAAATTTGTTTTACTTTACAAACTCAATTGCTTTTCCCAAAGCTTCCTGAATTCCTGCAACATTTTTTCCTCCAGCTGTAGCAAAAAACGGTTGTCCCCCGCCTCCACCTTGGATAAACTTACCCAATTCACGGACTACTTGTCCTGCATTTAGGTTTTTATCAGCAACCAATTCTTTAGAAATATAACAAGTTAACATTGGTTTTTCTTCGTCGGCTGTAGCCAAAACTAAAAATACGTTATTCCCTAAATTCCCTAATTCATACGCCAAATCTTTTGCTCCTTCCGGATTTAAATCCACTTGTTTTGCTAGGAATTGTATGCCGTTTATTTCTTGTATTTCTGCTGTTAGACCCGCTTTCAAATTTTTAACTTTATCTTTTACCAAAGCCTCAATTTGTTTGGCCAATTTTGCATTTTCTTCTTGCATCGAATGAACGGCTTTCAAAATATCTTGAGGATTTTTCAATGCTGTTTTTACTTCATTCAATGTGTTTTCATAGGATGCAAAATGTGCTTTAACAGCATCACTTGTAATGGCTTCGATACGACGAATTCCTGCAGCAACCGCTCCTTCAGAAACGATTTTGAAATGCCAGATTTCAGCTGTATTTTTTACGTGAATTCCACCACATAGTTCCATGCTTTCGCCAAATTTTATGGCACGTACATTATCTCCGTATTTTTCACCAAACAATGCCATTGCGCCTTCTTCTAAAGCTTGTTGAATTGGAATATTTCTTCTTTCAATTAATGGCAATTGCTCTTGAATTCTTGCGTTTACAAAATCCTCTACTTGCTGCAATTCAGATTCTGTCATTTTAGCAAAATGAGAAAAGTCAAAACGCAAATAGTTTGGGTTTACCAAGGAACCTTTTTGTTCCACATGTGTGCCAAGAATACTTCTCAACGCTTGATGCATTAAGTGTGTAGCCGAGTGATTTCTAGAAGACAAACTTCTCAAATCCTGATTCACTTTAGCAACAAAACTGGCGTTAACATTTTCCGGTAATTTTTTGGCAAAATGTAAAATCAGGTTATTTTCTTTTTTAGTATCGATGATTTCGATCGTTTCATTTGCAGAAACCAAACTTCCTTTATCTCCCACTTGCCCACCACCTTCTGGATAGAATGGTGTGTTATCTAAAACGATTTGGTATAAAACCCCGTCTTTTTTACTGTCAATTTTACGGATGCGAGTGATTTTTACGTCACTTTCTGATTGATCGTAACCCACAAATGTTTCTACATTTCCTGGAATCAACACAGACCAATCTTCGGTAGAAACTTCTGATGCAGCGCGTGAACGAGCTTTTTGAGCTTGCATGGCAACATTAAAACCGGCTTCGTCCAGTTCGAATCCTTTTTCTCTAAGAATTAATGCTGTCAAGTCAATTGGAAATCCGAAAGTATCGTATAATTCAAATGCTTTAGTACCGGAAACTGTTGACCCTTTAGTTTCGGCAACCACATTTTCCAGTAATTGTAACCCTTGGTCTAAAGTTCTTAAGAACGATGCTTCTTCTTCACGAATTACATTCGTAACCAATTGTTGTTGCGATTTGATTTCTGGAAAAAATTCCCCCATTTGATTGGCTAAAACTGCTACCAATTGATTGATAAACGGTTCCTTGGTATTCAAGAAAGTAAATCCGTAACGAATCGCACGACGCAAAATTCTACGAATTACATAACCAGCACCTGTATTTGATGGCAATTGTCCGTCGGCAATAGCAAAAGCTACCGCACGAACGTGATCTACCACTACACGAATAGCGATATTGGTTTTGTTTTGCTCTTGAGATTCTTCACTATCGTTCAGAATGACTTCATTGGTTGTGTATTTTAATCCTGTTATTTGCTCTACTTTTTCAATAAGTGGCGTAAACACATCGGTATCATAATTGGAAGTTTTTCCTTGCAATGCCATACACAAACGCTCAAATCCCATTCCGGTATCAACGTGTTGCGCAGGAAGTTTTTCTAAAGAACCGTCTGCTTTACGGTTGAACTCCATGAATACGTTGTTCCAGATTTCCACTACTTGCGGATGGTCATTGTTTACTAAACTCTTTCCGGAAACCTGTAATTTTTCAGCTTCTGGGCGTAAATCAACATGAATTTCAGAACAAGGTCCACAAGGTCCTTGATCGCCCATTTCCCAGAAATTGTCTTTCTTGTTTCCAAGAATAATTCGGTCTTCGTCAATCAATCCTTTCCAAATATCCCAAGCTTCCTGATCGAATGGTACGTTTTCTTCTGGGTTACCTTCAAATACAGAAACGTATAAATTTTCTTTTGGGATTTTATACACTTCTGTCAAAAGTTGCCAAGCCCAGTTGATGGCTTCTTTTTTGAAATAATCTCCAAAAGACCAGTTCCCAAGCATTTCAAACATGGTGTGGTGGTACGTATCAAAACCTACATCCTCCAAGTCATTATGTTTTCCTGAAACACGAAGACATTTTTGTGTATCGGCAATTCTATTGCTTTTTGGCGTGGCGTTCCCAAGGAAATATTCTTTGAATTGTGCCATTCCTGAGTTGTTAAACATCAGTGTTGGGTCATCTTTTAGAACTATGGGTGCTGAAGGAACGATTAAGTGTCCTTTTGATGCGAAAAAATCCAGAAATTGTTTACGTACGTCTTGTGATTTCATTTTTATTGTTTATTCGGTTATTTGTTGATTTGGTTAATCGGTTGTATCGCATAAACGAATAACCAAATCAACGAATCAACATTTAATGCCCCAGATAACAGTGAAAAGCTTCACGGCTTTGAAATTTATTTTTTCTTGAGATGGCTGAGCGACCGGAGGAAGCTCCTGCTGGCGCATTAGAAAAAAAGATTTCAAGACGAGAACTTGTAACGAATAGCTGGAATAGGCACATTATTATATTTATTCCTAAAAAAAGGGTTGAACGAATGAAACATTTATTAAATTTGTTCGACTAACCTTTTATGAAGGTGCAAAAATAGGGTATTTTAAAATATGGCGAAAGTAAAATATTATTACGATTCCGAAAATCTAGCATACCGAAAAATAAAAGTAAGAAAAAGAAAGAAATTTGGTGTTGTAGCCTTATTTTTAATAGCATCGGCCTTGTTCGGATTTTTATGTTTTATTGTTTTATTGAACACTCCCTATTTTGAAACGCCAAAAGACCGTTTGCTAGCGCGTGAAATTGACAATTTGAAGTTGAATTTTTCTATTTTAAATAAGAAAATGGATCAAGTTGATGGTGTTGTTGAAGACATTGAAGATAGAGATAATAATTTATACAGGATTTATTTTAATACGGCAGCGATTCCTGACTCGGTGCGAAAATCAGGTTTTGGAAATATCAATCGCTATAAAACATTAGAAGGTTATGACAATTCCCAACTGGTAATCAACACGACAAAAAGAGTTGACGTGCTTAGCAAAGAATTGGCGATTCAGTCAAAATCACTGGATATTATTTTGGCCTTAGCTAAAGCAAAAAATAAATTATTGGCAGCTATTCCTGCCATTCAGCCAGTAAGAAATGAGAATTTGAAACGATTGGCATCAGGCTTTGGGTATCGAACAGATCCTTTTACGAAGGCGAGAAAAATGCATGAAGGAATGGATTTCTCTGCAAAAATAGGGACTCCCATTTATGCTACAGGAGATGGAGTTGTTTCAAAAGCGGATAATACGGTTTCTGGTTTTGGAAATCATGTGGTAATTAGGCATGGTTATGGATACGAAACCCTATATGGTCATTTAAGTAAATACAATTGTAGAGCCGGACAAAGAGTAAAACGTGGTGATATTATAGGGTATGTAGGAAGTACAGGAAGATCCGAAGGACCGCACTTGCATTATGAAGTACATAAAGATGGTAAAGTCGTGAATCCATTGAATTTTTATTATGGGAATATTTCGGCAATTGAGTATGTTGCCATTTCAAAATTGGCTAACCAAGAAAATCAATCATTAGATTAATACTTATAAAAAAGAGTGGTCAGTGAACAGGTATTAGGAGTGAAAAAGTCTACAGATAATGGTAGCAGAATTAAAAAGTCAAATAAAAATAATATGCATATTGAGCTTTCAAAAGATAAAAGATATTACAGCATTGGTGAAGTAGCCAAAGCATTTGATGTGAATGCCTCACTAATTCGTTTTTGGGATAATGAATTTGATATTCTGAAGCCAAAAAAGAATGCCAAAGGCAATCGCATGTTCACTCCTGAAGATGTGACTAATTTACAACTCATCTTTCATTTAGTGAAAGAAAGAGGTTTTACACTGGAAGGTGCCAAAACACATTTGAAAGAAGGCCAGAAAAAAACCTTGGATAAATTTGAAATTATTCGAAAACTGGAAACCATACGAACACAATTAACAAATATTAAAGATCAACTATAATTTTTTTGGTTGCTGATTTTATAAAAATAACAATTAAACACTAAACTTTAAATTAAACAAAAATGGATTTTAAAAAATTTTTACCTTGGATTATTGCAGCAGTATTAATTATTGGAATTTATAGCTGGGTTAAAGGAATTAACAATACAGCTGTAACTTTAAATCAAACAGTAGAACAATCTTGGGGAGATGTGCAAACGGCTTACCAAAGAAGAAATGACCTTATAGGAAATTTAGTAAATACTGTAAAAGGAGCCGCTGATTTTGAAAAATCAACTTTGACTGCTGTTATTGAAGCTAGAGCAAAAGCGACCTCAACTACAATTGACCCAACAAACATTACTCCAGAAAAATTAGCAGAATTCAATAAAGCACAAAGTGGCGTAAGCAGTTCATTATCTCGATTATTAGTGACAGTAGAGCAATATCCTGATTTGAAAGCGAATCAGAATTTCTTGAAATTACAGGACGAATTGGCCAGTACTGAAAACCAAATTCTTACAGCAAGAACCCGTTTCAATGAAGCAGTTAAACCGTATAACTCACATATTAAAACGTTTCCAAATTCATTATTTGCAGGAATATTCGGTTTCAAAGAAAAAGCATATTTTAATGCTGTAGAAGGTGCAGACAAACCTGTTGAAGTAAAATTCTAAAGTTAGATTATTAGACTTCTTAGATTTTTAGAAGTCATAACAAATTTAAGAAACAACCTTTAAAAATTAACGGTTGTTTGATTGCAGATTTAACAATTCTGAAATCAAAAATCGCTAATCTTAACTCAAAAATATTTCAATGTCAAAAGTAGAAGATTTTTTAACCCAAGAAGAAGAAAGCGCCATTGTTGAAGCTATTCGCGTGGCCGAAAAAAATACTTCTGGCGAGATTAGAGTACATATAGAAAAAACAACTTCCGAAGTTCCTTTTGACAGGGCTTTGGAAGTTTTTCATGAATTGAAAATGAACGAAACCCAACTTCAAAATGGCGTTTTAATTTATCTCGCTGTTGCCGATAAAAAATTTGTGATTTGTGGAGACAAAGGAATTAATGATCTTGTTGCTGATGATTTTTGGGATACCACAAAAGAAGTGATGAAAAACCATTTTAAAAATGGAAATTTCAAACAAGGACTTATTGATGGGATTTTAATGACAGGGGAACAATTGAAAAAACATTTCCCTTGGTCAGCGGACGACACCAATGAATTATCAAACGAAATATCTAAAGGATAATGCTATTACAAAAAAAGATTAACTCAATTTTCCTAAAGCTATTAGTTTGTTTTTTATTTACACAAATTAGTTTTGCTCAATTTACTATTCCTGAAAAACCGAGTTTACAAACTTCGGTTTATGATTATGCCAATATTTTAAGCGCAACAGAAAAAGCACAATTAGAAGATAAACTCATTAAATATTCTGATTCTACAACTACTCAAATTGTAGTAATTACCATTGAAAGCCTTAAAGGCGAAGACATAGGTATTCTTACTCCAAAATGGGGGCACCAATGGGGAATTGGCGGAACTGCAAAAGACGATAACGGAGTTCTTATTTTATTGGCTAAAGCCGAAAGAAAAATATGGATTTCACCAGGTTATGGGCTTGAAGATCGCTTAACAGCTGGAATTGGAGGAGAAATTACTCGAAATATTATTATTCCAGAATTTAAAGCAGGAAGTTATTACAGAGGTCTTGATAAAGGAACCGATGCTATAATTGATGTTTTTAAAGGCAAATACAAAGGAGAACGAAAACAAAATAAAGGCCAAGATTTTCCAATTTTACCTTTTATCGTAATTATTGTAATTATTCTTATTCTTATTTCAAGAAACAAAGGCGGTGGCGGAAATTCTGGTAACAGAGGTGGCGGACCTAGTTTGCTTGATATTCTTATTCTTAGTAGTCTTGGCAGAAACAGCGGCGGAGGCGGTTTTGGTGGTGGTTCATCTGGTGGAGGATTTGGTGGCGGAGGTTTCGGTGGAGGATTTGGTGGCGGAGGTTTCTCTGGTGGTGGATCTGGTGGAGATTGGTAGATTAAAACTAGTTGTCTTCCGTTTGCATCAATATTTCAAGATTACATTTGACATCCAAAATCAGCATTACTTATAAAATTATAAACTAAAATAGTTTATGTTTGTTTTACTTTCATTTTTTTAAAATTTGAAATCGCATCCAATTTAAAAGTTACAATTATAAAATACATTAAAAATGCTTTCACATAAAGCCAAATACGCTCTCAAGGCATTACTTTTTTTAGCGCAACAAGACGAAAATCACATTTCAAGAACTATTGAAATTGCTGAAGCAGCTAATATTCCAAAAAAGTTTTTGGAGCAGATCTTATTGGATTTAAAACGTGGCCATTTTGTAGGGAGCAAACAAGGAAAATTTGGAGGTTATTATCTTTTAAAATCCAAAAATGAAATTACTTTAGCTGATATTCATCGATTATTTGATGGGGCAATTGCATTACTTCCGTGCGCATCATTAAATTTTTACGAGCCTTGCTCCGATTGTACTAGTGAGTCTGAATGCCTGTTACGACACGGGCTAATGACTATTCGAGACGAGACTCTAAAGGCTATGCAAGGCATTACAATTTCCTCATTAGTAAAAAAATAAAAAAATATTTTTTAAACTCTACTATTTTTATAGAATTAATTATATATTTGCTCCAGATTATAACGCTAAAAGTTAAAAAAATGAAAAATCATTCTGAAAACCTCAGTTTATTTATTGAGAATCAAAAAAATTTAAATCAAATTACTATTAAATTTTATGATGATATTATGATGTGCGAGTGTTAGAAAAAAAAAAATTTAATTTAAACTCTACTACTTACATATAATTTATATAATAATTAAATCATGAAAATTAATCTACTTAAAAAAGGTTTACTAAACCTAGATTTAAATACAACCATTTTTTTTAATTTAAAAAATACGTGCAGTTTCTATTTTATGTGCCCTCGGGCATAAAAACACTTTAGGGGAATTTTAGTTTTAAAAACATAGTCCCTTCAAAAAATAAATAGATAAACACATAGAAAAAAAATTAAAAAAACACACAAAATGAAAACAAAAAAAATACTGTTACTCGTAATCACATTTTTTACAATTGGAATAGCTACAGCACAATCATCAGATGATGTACTTAATTTATTAATCCAAAAAGGGCTAGTTAAACAAAATGATGCAGACTCTATACGTGCTGATTATGCTTTCAAACAACAAGAAGTAAAAGAAAAACAAAAATTATTTAATGTCCTTTCCAGTCGGAACATAAATATTGGTGGCTATACACAAGTGCGCTATCAATCCTTACAAGAACAAGGGAAAGCTGATGGCTTTGATATAAGAAGAGCCAGATTAGACATAAAAGGTAATTTTTCTCCGGAATGGGAATACCGATTACAAACAGATTTTGCTATCAATACAAAAATAATTGATGCGTATTTTGTCTACAAACCTTTTGATTACTTAAAAATAACCGGTGGACAATTTCTAATTCCAAATTCATTAGAAAGCACTACTTCAGATAGTTCACTAGAGACAATAGATCGTGCACAAATAAGTGGTTTAACAGGGCGAAATAAAGATGCGCTTGGAGATCAAAATGGCCGTGATATAGGACTGCAAGCCAGTGGTAGCTTATTCAAAACAGCCTCAAACCGTTTTCTTTTAGATTATTATTTGGCTTATTTTGATGGTCAAGGAATTAATATCGCTTCAGATAAAAACGAATCTAAAGATATTGCTGCCAGAATTGTGGCACATCCTTATGAATTTTTAGATTTTGGTATCTCCTATTCTAATGGACACGACTCATGGACAACACCTGCTAAAAACCAAGATCAAATTCGCATTGGCGCTGATGTATCGGTAAATTACAATGACTTCTCATTAAGAGCTGAATATTTACAAGCACAACAAGGTACTTATATTGTAAACGGAGTAAATAGAGATCTTCTTAAGGACGGTTGGTATGCACAAGTGGGTTATTTTGTTCTACCAAAGAAACTCCAGTTTGTAGCTAAATACGATACATTCGACCCAACAAAAAACAATCCAAAGAATGACATTACTTCATTCTATACCCTTGGTGCTAATCTATATCCAAATAGTTTTGTGAAATTTCAAGTCAACTACAAGCACAAAAGTGAACAAGGATTTTCAATCAATAAAGATGAAATTATAGCACAATTGCAATTAAAATTCTAATTTTTAAAAATTCTAAAAAGAAACAAAATGAAAACATATAAAATATCATTCGTAGCCGTAATAATTTTATTATTGACAAATGCAACTACCACAAAAGTAGCTGCACAAGATTTAAAAGGAAATATAAGCATTTCTGGAGCTTTTGCCTTGTATCCAATTACTGTAAAATGGGCAGAAGAATTCAAGAAAATCAACCCAAATGTCAAAATTGATATTCAAGCTGGAGGAGCAGGAAAAGGAATAACCGATGTATTATCTAAAGTAACCGACATTGGATTGGTTTCTAGAGACTTGAATGCAGCAGAGTATAAAAAAGGAGCTTTTTCCGTGGCAGTAACTAAAGATGCTGTAATCCCAACTATAAGTGCTTCAAGTCCATACAGAAAAGTACTATATGAAAAAGGAGTAAAAAAGGATGCCTTTAACCACATCTTTATTACTGGTAAATACAAGACTTGGAATACTTTAGGTTTTAAAAGTGAAGCTCCAATACATGTATATACACGCTCAGATGCATCGGGAGCAGCAGAAACTTGGGCCAAATATTTCAATAAAAAACAAGAAGATTTACAAGGAGTAGCTGTATTTGGTGATCCAGGACTGGCGCAAGCTGTAAAAAGAGACCCGTCAGGATTAGGTTTTAATAATATTGTGTATGTCTATGATACCAAAACAAATAAACCAACTAACGGAGTAGTTCCTGTTCCAATTGATTTGAACAACAATGGAAAATTAGATCCAGATGAAAATTTTTATGATGATATCGATCAGTTGATTGCAGCTATTGTTGCCGGAAAATATCCATCACCTCCAGCAAGAGATTTGTATTTTGTAACTGTGGGAAAACCAAAAAATCCAATCGTAAAAGAATTTATAAAATACATTCTTACTGATGGGCAGAAATTTGTTCAGGAAGCAGGCTATATCAAGTTTTCCAAAGAGAAAATCAATAAAGAGTTAGAAAAAGTAAAATAATATTCTTTTAAATACCAAATATCCACTCTAATGCAACTCCTTAAAACCACGAGCGGCTTAAAACTCAGTTTGTTAGGGTGGTTTTACAATAATTAAAATGAAAAATATAAGATTACTAAAAGATCGTTTCCTAAGTAAAGCTTTTTTAACACTCACCATACTTTCCATATCTACAGTAGTTTTAATGGGGCTTGGCTTGTTTTACAAATCACTACCTATTTTGCATAGCAGCTCATTATGGAATCTATTATCTTCCTCGGAATGGAAACCTTTTAAGGAAGCTTTTGGGTTTTATCCATTTATAGTGGGTACATTTTGGGTAACAGGAATTGCCATAATTATAGCCTTACCGCTATCCATGCTTACTGCAATCTATCTTTCGGAATATGCAAACATTCGGGTTCGGAAATTGGTTTTACCATTGATTGAATTACTATCAGGAATTCCACCGGTTCTTTTTGGAGTTTGGGGCGTATTGGTAATCGTTCCTTTAATCCAGGATAAAATTGCACCCCATTTTATTGAATTTACAACAGGATATTCCGTTTTAGCAGGAGGAATTGTGTTAGCCATTATGATTTTCCCGTTGATTATAAGTATTCTGATAGAGGTGTTTGACAACGTTCCACAGGAATTAAGAGATGCGTCTTTGGCACTAGGAGCAACACAATGGCAAACTACTAAAAAAGTACTTCTTAGAAAATCAATTGATGGAATTGTAGCTGCGGTAGTATTGGCAATTTCGAGAGCTTTTGGTGAAACTATAGCCGTTCTGATGGTTTGCGGAAATTTAGCACAAGTTCCTAAAAGTGTATTCGATTCAGGCTATCCTTTACCTGCTCTTATTGCTAATAATTACGGAGAAATGATGTCTATTCCCATGTATGACTCGGCGCTGATGTTTGCCGCTTTACTTCTATTTGTCATTATCTTTTTATTTAATGCTATTTCTAGAATTATTTTATTTAGAATTGAAAAAAGAACCAACTAAGACCCATCAAAAATGAGAAAAACAGAAGAAAATATATTTAAATTTTTGATGATACTCAGTACAATCATCATCAGTAGTACCTTATTCATGATACTGTACACCATTTTTTCAAGAGGTGTTGGATCGTTGAGTTGGGATATGATTTCAAAAATACCTGAGGGAGGATTTTATATTGGCAAAGGGGGTGGAATTCTGAATGCTATAATTGGATCTGTCTATATTACTTTGGGTTCAACCTTATTGGGGCTTTTAGTGAGTATTCCAATTGTTATTTACATCAACGTATATGCAAAAAAAAATTCATTATTAGCGAATATCACCCGATTGAGTTATGACATTTTGTTTGGAATTCCCTCAATTGTTTATGGCGCTTTTGGTTTCGCAATAATGGTTTATATGGGATTAAAAACTTCCCTTTTAGCAGGAATAATAACTGTAACGCTAATGATCATTCCCATATTGGTTCGAGCCATAGATGAAGTGGTAAGAGTCGTACCGGAAGACATGAGCAACTCTGTATATTCACTTGGTGGCACACGTTATGAAACCGCAAAAATCTTATTACGACAATCTATCCCTGGAATTATTACTGCGATATTATTATCATTTGGCAGAGCAATTGGCGATGCGGCCTGTGTACTTTTCACTGCTGGCTTTACGGATAGCATTCCAACATCACTTGACCAACCAGCAGCAACATTACCTCTGTCTATATTTTTCCAATTAAGTAGTCCGATTCAAGAAGTACAAAACCGAGCGTATGCAGCAGCAGTTATTCTTACCATAATTGTTTTAATCATTAGTATAGCTGCAAAAATTGCAAGCAAAAACCTTTCAAAAAATAAAATATGATCATTCAGCCCCATATCAGCATTCAAAATTTAAACGTACACATTGGAGAAAACCACATTCTAAAAAACATCAATCTGGACATTCCGGATAAAAAAGTTACTTCATTAATAGGTCCTTCCGGTTGTGGAAAAACAACACTTCTTAAAACTATGAATCGCCTACTCGACCGACAAACTGATGTACGTGTAGAAGGAAAAGTTTTAGTAGATGGCGAAAATATCTATGATCCAAAAGTTGAAGTAACCCACATTCGAAAAAAAATGGGATTGCTCTCTCAAAGACCTTTTCCATTACCTATGAATATCTATGATAATATTGCTTACGGACAACGAATTCATGGAAATAACAACAAAAAAGAACTAGACGAAATCGTAGAAAAATACCTTAGAGGTGTCAATCTTTGGGACGAAGTCAAAGACCGATTAAAATCTCCTGCCACTCGATTATCCATCGGGCAACAACAACGGTTGTGTTTAGCTAGAGGACTTGCCATCGAACCTGAAATTATTTTAGGAGATGAACCAACATCTGCATTGGACCCAATTTCGACGCAGCACATTGAAGAATTATTTTTGCAACTAAAAGACAAATACACCATTGTATTAGTGACACACATACTTCGCCAAGCGCGCAGGGTTTCGGATTATATTGGATTTGTGTATATGGGAGAAATAATAGAATTTGGTCCAACTGAAGAGATCTTATTAAACCCAAAAGAGAAACTAACAAGAGATTATGTAAAAGGTTTCTTGAGTTAGATATAAAAACATTTACAAAATACAATTCACAAAAAAGTTCTGAGAAATCAGGACTTTTTCTATTTAAAATATACGCATATCTAAATCATAGAACTTTTTATAGAAATCATTATAGAAAATTCCTGCTAAAAAAATCGTTTCCAATTTAATTTTAAACATTGATTAATAGTCTATTAACTAAATTTTTAAGTTTTCTGGCGTAACTTTAATAAAAGATATAGCCATGAAAAATTTTGCAATCAAACTCGTGTGGTTTACCACCATTTATGTTTTTGTATTTGCCGGTTTATGTCAAACTAACGTTACTTTGCCGGTAATAATGACCCTATATTGCATTGGTATACCATTAATCTTGTTTATGGTATATACAGTTCTACATGATGATTACAAAACAGTAAGAACTTTTAAAGATTGGTACGGTGACCATCCAATGGAAACTTTAGAAGAAGAAGAAAAACAGTAATATTTATAATAGCTATTTAAACAAAAAAATCCCGATTGCTCGGGATTTTCTCTTATTTTTCTCTGATATAAATATCGATTGGCACTCCTGAAAAGTCCCAGTTTTCTCTAATTTTATTTTCCAGATAACGTTTGTAAGGTTCTTTTACATATTGTGGCATATTGGCAAAAAACACAAATTGTGGTGTTGGTGTTGGCAACTGCATACAATATTTGATTTTTACATATTTCCCTTTTGTTGCTGGTGGTGGGTATGCTTCAATCACCTTCAACATAAATTCGTTGAATTTTGAAGTAGCAATACGCTGTTGTCTGTTCTCGAAAACTTTTACGGTTGCTTCTAATGCTTTCAACAAACGTTGTTTCGTTAATGCCGAAACAAAAAGAATAGGCACATCCGTAAATGGCATTAATTCCTCTCTGATTTTAGCTTCATAATCACGAGTTGACATCGTTTCTTTTTCAACTAAATCCCATTTGTTCACTAAGATTACAACTCCTTTACGGTTTTTCTCAGCCAACCAAAAAATACTTTGATCTTGTCCTTCAAATCCACGTGTGGCATCAATAATCAAAATACAAATATCGGCATGCTCAATCGCACGAACCGAACGCATTACCGAGTAAAACTCTAAATCTTCCTTCACTTTCGCTTTACGACGAATTCCTGCCGTATCAACCAAGTTAAATTCGAACCCAAAACGGTCAAATTTTGTATCAATAGAATCACGGGTAGTACCCGCAATATCAGTAACAATATATCTGTCTTTACCAATCAATGCATTGATAAAGCTTGATTTTCCAGCATTAGGACGACCTACAACTGCAAAACGAGGCAATACAACTTCTTCCTGAGTTGGCTCTGGTTTTATAGGAAAAGCATCAATCAATGCATCCAATAAATCCCCAGTTCCACTTCCTGAAATACTGGCAAACGTATAATATTCTCCTAAACCAAGGTTGTAAAACTCAATCGCATCTTTCTCACGCATCGCATTATCCACCTTATTTACTGCAAGTAAAACCGGTTTCGTCACTTTACGCAACAATCTCGCAACAGCATCATCCATTGGAGTAATTCCTTCTTCTACATCGACAACAAAAATGATAACATCCGCTTCATCGATAGCAAGTTCTACTTGTTTACGGATTTCGCCTTCAAAAACGTCATCCGACCCACGTACGTAACCGCCCGTATCAATTACAGAAAATTCCTTTCCGTTCCACTCGCTTTTACCGTAGTTTCTGTCTCTGGTAACCCCAGAAACCGAATCTACAATAGCTTCTCTTCTTTGTATCAGCCTATTAAAAAGGGTTGATTTCCCTACATTAGGTCTTCCTACTATCGCAACAATGTTATTCATAATCCTATTTTCAAATATTTTGCAAAGGTATGCTTTTTGTTTAAGCTTTCAACTTTAAAGTTTTAAGGAGCTTTTTCCTGCTATCCGCTGTATCTTTTTCTGTCTAAAAAAGCCAGAAAAAGGATGCCGCTATTATCAGGGCTAGGGCATTTCCAAATCAAATGGTTTTATTTTCAAACGATTAAACAAATAATCGAATAAACAAATCAACTCTTATTGGTTATAACCAAAACGCTTCAACATATTCGTGTTGCTTCTCCAATTTTTGTTCACTTTCACCACCAACTCAATATGGATTTGTTTTCCAAAGAATTTCTCTAAATCGACACGCGCTTCCATTCCTACTTTTTTCAAAGCAGCACCTTTATGACCTATTATAATTCCTTTTTGGGTTTCACGCTCCACCATAATCAAAGAACGGATTCTAATGATGTTTTCATCCTCAAAAAACTCTTCGGTTACAATTTCTACCGCATAAGGAATTTCTTTGCTGTAATTCAACAAGATTTTCTCACGGATAGTTTCATTTACAAAGAAACGTTCCGGTTTATCTGTCAATTGATCTTTCGGGTAATAAGCAGGAGATTCCGGTAATAATGAAATGATTCTTCCAAAAACTTCTGGTACATTAAAATTCTGCAAGGCTGAAATTGGAAAAATTTCTGCATTAGGAACTTTCGCAGTCCAGAAAGCTACTTGTTCTTCTAGTTGCGCCTGATTTGAATTATCAATTTTATTCAATAATAATAAAACAGGGATTTTAGCATGGATAATTTTATTAAAAAACGCTTCGTCTTTCAACTCTTGTTCTCCAATCTCCACCATATAAATCAGAACATCAGCATCTTCAAAAGCCGACTTCACAAAATTCATCATTGATTCCTGCATTTCGTATGCCGGTTTGATGATTCCTGGCGTATCCGATAAGATCATTTGAAAATCTTCCCCGTTTACAATCCCAAGAATTCTATGACGTGTTGTTTGTGCTTTTGATGTGATTATTGACAATCTTTCTCCAACAAAGGCATTCATTAGTGTTGATTTCCCAACATTTGGATTTCCTATGATGTTTACAAAACCTGCTTTATGTGACATTTTTATTATAATTTATTTTGCAAAGGTAGACATATCAAGTCAATAGACGAAATAAAACATTTTTTAAAATTTTCGTTGGAAATACGGAAATTCGTCGTACATTTGCACCCGAAACAACGCGGGATAGAGCAGTAGGCAGCTCGTCGGGCTCATAACCCGAAGGTCACAGGTTCGAGTCCTGTTCCCGCTACTAAGAATTTTATTGAAAATACAAACGCACATCGCGGGATAGAGCAGTAGGCAGCTCGTCGGGCTCATAACCCGAAGGTCACAGGTTCGAGTCCTGTTCCCGCTACTGAGAAAAACCATCAATTTTTATTGATGGTTTTTTTATACCTTACAATTATGGATGAATTTGTTGTATACATTTTATATTCTGAAAAATTCGAAAAGAATTATACTGGTTTTACTTCTAATTTAATAGAGCGATTCAAATCTCATAATCTTTTAGAAACAAAAGGGTATACTTTAAAATTTAGACCTTGGAAAGTCATTCATGTTGAGTTTTTCAATTCAAAATCAACAGCAATGAAAAGAGAAAAATATTTAAAATCCGGAATTGGGAGAGAATTTATTCAAAATCTTATTCAAAATTTTTAATACGGAAGGGCTCCTATCCGCCACGGCGGACATAGGTTCAAGTCCTGTTCCCGCTACTAAGAAAGACCCATCAACATTTTGATGGGTTTTTTCATTTTCAACACCTTCGTTAAACTCCCCAAACACTGAGATTAGCTCAAAAATACCATTCACTTTTTTGGTTAGATACTCTATCTAACATTGTATTTGTTTTTAATTGTATTAGAAACCAAATTGTTAAAGATTAATTTGCAAAAAAAACGACAAACCAATAAAATACTTTAAACTTCATTTTGACAAATTATATAAATAGTATGCTAATTAATTTTTAAAGGTAAAACTCCCATCATTAGATTTCAATATTTTTTGACCAATGAACGTTCCTATTTGTTCTCCCTGTAACGCACCGTTTTCAATAGCATCTCTGTAATGAATTCCACCATATAATCTGGAAATGGCGGCTTCCTGTGATGCTTGCAAAAAGGATTTAAATTTCCGCTCAGGTAAACCAAATTCTATCTCTGTATTGTCTGTAAAAGAAAAATTATCTCCTAAAATTTGAGTGAGCACCGTAGCAGCGGCTGTTGATATTACGCTGTGCCCAGAAGTATATTCAGGAAAAGGAGGTGTTTGCAACAATGATCGCCATCGAATATCAATCCATTTATTGATTGCTGTTTCGGGTCTTATTCGATTACTTCTATACTTTTCATCCCAACAAGAAATAAAAGCATCAGACAATGTAAGAGCAACTGCCGTATGAATAAAAACGGTTTGCGGTAAAGTGGTTTCTTTTTTTAAACAAGCAATACCGGTAATCCCTATCCAATGCCCTCCAGGAGAAATTTTTTTCAAACCAAACTCAACATGCCCAATCTGCTGTAAAGTGAAAGGATTGCAATCCCAAAAACTGGCAATGGCTTTTTCTTTTTTTGTTAAGTGGTTTACAATGGTATAAACCTCAAACATTTGTTTGTAAAAAGAAGACGTCTTGTTACTATCAAAAGAAGTGGGTGCTTTTGGCTTAAATTGCTGTGACGAATCAAGCAAAAAGGTTCTTATTCGATACCATTGTGGCTCCAAAGCCTGCATATATCCTGGACCTGTTGGTTGCCAATGACCTTCTCCCGCTATGGGAGTGTATTTCTTATAACTGCTAAGCTTACTAAAACCATCTGCTCTTACATACTGCATCATTTGATTTACTGCAACTTGAACTAACATAGAAGTATTTTCGACCTGCGCTTTAGGAATTCCTTTTTTTATAGCTAAAAGCGATAGAGAATCAGCTTTAGCTGAAAACTTGGAACCCGATGGTAACAGTTTTTCTGCCATTTTAAAAACGGTAAATACTGTAGCAAAAGAAGCATTACTTTTGGCTATTAGTGTATCTGATACCTGCAACTTTTGATAGTGTTGGAGCGATTTGGAAAAAGAATTTGCAGGCACTTGAAACAATGACGTCACTTCATTTGAAGCAAGAGTAATATAAGCATAATACCTTGCTGCTGCCACTGGAGAGGCAATATCATTGACCATCACATCCGTTACTTTTTTTAAAGCGGAGACATACTCTTTTGAAGAGAATTGCGCTGAATTTTGGGAATATGATGTGCTCCCTATAAAAATTACAAATAGAACGATATAGATTTTTCTCATAGCGAATGTATTAATAATTATACACAGCAGGAAGCTGATTATTTACAGAAAAAAGAATCCTTTTTTTACCATTAAATGGTAAAGAAATGATATCCTTTACACATCCATTAACATTCAAACCTGAACTTAACTGTGGCATATAATTAAAATTCCCTTTTCCGTCTCCGGTCAATAAGACGCCATAATTAGCGTCTATCTTGCCTATTTTTATTCTTGTTTTCTCTATATTACCCCCCAATAAAATATCAGCTTTACCATCATTATTGTAATCATCTATTCCAATGGCGTATACAGGAGCATAATTAGCCTGAACAGGTAAAAGGTGTTTAATAAAGACCCCCTTTTTATTTTCGAACCAAACCGTTTCAAACGTACTGGCCTTTAATTGCTTTGCAGACTGCAATTGGTCTGCTGTTAAAATTTCATTAATAGTCACTTCTGAATATGATTCATAATTTGGAAATCGTTGTCTCAAACTAACAATCTGGTCTGTTAATTCATCTCGACTGGCCATAGGATATGATTTTCCCTGAACATAACAAGAAACAAAAGGATCTATGGAACCATTCTTGTCAAAATCACCATAGCAAAGCGTTGCAGGTTCTTTCTCACTAGCCTTAATTTGACTATTAGTTCCCCAATTAGCAGCAACCAAATCAAGATCTCCATCATTATCCAAATCAGCGGTAGCCAATCGGTTCCACCAACCTTCTAAAGAATCCGGAAAATATTTTTGAGTGGCATCTGTAAGCGTTCCGTTTTTATTTTCAAAACAACTCACTTTCATCCATTCGCCACAAACAATCAATTCCAGTTGACCATCTTTATTGATATCCATCCACAAAGCATCAGTAACCATTCCTAATTTTTGCAATGCCGGAGCTAATGAGGCGGTACGATTGGTAAATATTCCTTTACCGTTATTGATGAGTAACATACTTTCCGGAGTTTCAGGATATTTCCCTGGAATTACACGACTCCCAATAAATAAGTCAAGATTTCCATCCCCATTTACATCGGCGGCCTTTACACAAGAGCCGCTTTTGGTTTCTATTGGTAATGCATCCAAACTTTTTTCGAAAACCCCATTGGTATTGATATAAAGTCTGTCTTGTAATGCCGCGTCATTTTCCTCAAAAGCATATCCTCCACTGACTACATACAAATCCACATCGCCATCATTATCCGCATCAAAAAACAACGCATCAACATCTTCTGACGCACTGTCCTGCTCGAATCCTTTTTGGACAGAAAGAACAAAATCACCGTTGGCTTGCTGCAACAAAAGTTGACCAGCATGCCCTCTGGAGCCGCCAATAAAAACATCTTCCAATCCATCTTTGTTCACATCCGCTTTTGCAATATGTGGTCCGCTATAAGAAAGCATATTTGTCATTAGCGGTTGCACCTTGAAATCATTCGTTTCTTCTTCTGTATGTCGAAAGGGAATCGCTGTCGTAGCCGAAGAAAATACGGTCTTTTTACTAGGCTCTGGAACAATTGAACTAACATTGGCTTTTTCGTACAGCAGTTTAATAGATTTACTAACCCTAAGATTCTTTTTTATTATCTCCATTTTCCCATCTGGCCAATACACTGCAATCGAATCAATCGTTACTGAAGGCAAACCAAAATGTATGGGTTGTTGCATGGAACTTTGAAAACCATGAACGGGATAATTTTCCTGGGTAATGGTACCATTAGGAGTAAACACTTTTACTTTAGCTCCCAAAGCATTTTTATTTTGTCCCGGCATTTGCAATTCCAGATTAATATAATTGCCACCATTCCCCATCTCAATGGCATTATTCTTATATACAGCTGCAACCTGATTCATTCGGTTGATTACCAAATCAAGATCTCCGTCGTTGTCAAGATCAGTATAAACAGATCCATGCGAAAAATTTTCATCTTCAAGTCCCCAATCCATTGAAGAATCCTTAAACTGAAGATTTCCTTTGTTTTCAAAAATATAATTATGAAGTGGTGTCGAAGGAATTCCCTGCAACATTGTGAACATCTTGTCTTCAGTTTCGCCACGCAAATGTTTCAATCGTTCACTAGCGTAGAATTTGACAAAATCGCGATTAATCATGTCTCTTGCATACCCATTGGAAACAAACAAATCTTTATTGCCATCATTGTTAAAATCAGCAAATAAGGCTGACCAACTCCAATCAGTATTAGAGATTCCACTCAACTGCCCGGTTTCGCTAAAGGTATTGTTGCCGTTATTTACCTGCAACATATTACGCATTAACTGATGGTAAAATCCGTTATTTAAAGTATTATTATAGAGTTCATAATTATCTGGGGCATATAATAATTTTTGTCTTTTATTATCGGCAGGAAGCATGTCAAGCGTATAAATATCAGGCCAACCATCATTATTAATATCGGCGATATCCGCTCCCATAGAAAAATTAGAAATATGTCCTAACTGATCTTTCAAACTATCCGTAAAAGTTCCGTCTCTGTTATTAATGTAGAGATAATCTTCTTCGACATAATCATTAGAAACATATAAATCTGCCCAACCATCATTATTTAAATCGCTCACAATAACAGATAACCCATATCCAAGAGGATTAGAAATGATACCAGCTTTAACGGTAACATCAGTAAAATGATTGTTATCATTGCGATAAAGACGATCACCCGCATCAGGATCTATCATTTTTTTCACAAAAGAAGCATCAAAATTACGAAGCGCTTTGATATTATGATTCAACACAAAAAGATCCAAGTCTCCATCATTATCATAATCAAAAAAAGCGGATTGCGTGGAGTATCCTTCATCTGCAACTCCCATTTCCATCGCTTTATCTTTGAATGTAATTTCTCCAGATGAGGAAGGCCCATTATTGATAAACAATTGATTTCTTCTTTTCTCGGGTTCAACATCTCCAGAATAACAAACATAAATATCCAGCCAGCCATCACCGTTTATGTCAACAACACTTACCCCCGTTTTCCATCCTCTGCGCCCTTCTGTACCTGATTTCTTTGTGATATCTTCAAAATTCAGATTTCCTTTATTGAGATACATTTTATTTGGTTGAAGATTAGACGTAAAATACAAATCTATCAATCCATCATTATTAAAATCACCGGATGCCACTCCTCCACCATTATAAAAATATTCGTAAGTAATAATATTAAGCTGAGGAGATTCAGGAAGACGATTATTGAAAGTAATTCCTGTTTTTTCAGCAGGCAGCAAAGAAAATAATTTTGTCTGTTGCGAAAAAACAGGTAAAAAAACCAATAAACTTAACCCTATAAATAACCAAACTCTTTTCATATTTTTGTGTATTAAAAATGAATTATCATGACAGGAATAGATATCTTCTTAAATTATAAAATTACTAAAACTAAACATAAAAGTTCAAGCAAGCCTCACATTCTGTTCAATGAATCTTAAAAAAAATTTTAATTACTACTATTTTAAATGCCTTAAAGATTCTCAAATAAGCTTTCAGATTAATTATATACTAAAGGCTACATGCTTTATGTATTTTCGATTGTAAGTGTATAAAACATGAATTTTTCCGTTTGAAGTCTGAATTATAGCCGGATAACTAAATTCTCCTTCGGCTTGATTTTCAAGATCAAAAAGCTTTTCCCAATGCACTCCGTCATTAGAGTATTCTACATCAAGAACATTGCGCCCATTGAACCAGTCTTTACCTTGTGGTAATGGATTATTGACCAATAAAAATGATTTTTTAGACAAAGTTATTGCATCAATTCCTGAGTTTGAGTTGACAACATTTAGGCTGTCTGTGTGATTCCATTGTTTGCCTTTATCAGTAGACCAACTACTGATGAGTTTATTATGCTTACTTCTGGATAACATCTGAATAGTATTCGCAGAATGAACAAGAAATGTAGGTTGAATGATATCAAATTCTTTTTTATTTTCAACAGTTATCTTCTCCCAACTATCAGTTGCTTCTGTATACGTTTCTACATGTATGCGCCATTCCTTGTTATCAATACTTTCGGTACTACTACCGCACAAAATAACACCTGGAGTTACCTCGATAGGTTTGTTTTTTATAGGACCAAGCATCCCTTTAGGCAGGTATTTTGGAATACTCCAAGTAGTTCCATTATCTTTTGATACAATCATGGCTCCAAACCATTCTCTGGGATTTTTCCCCACTTTGTAAAACAAATATAAACGTTGGCTTTTGCTTTTGAATAATACCGGATTCCAACAAGGCAATGTGTCTCCTTGGGATATTAAGGGTTTAATAAGATTATGAGGAGTAGACCAGATTTTCCCATTATAAACCGCTGCATAAATCCCTACATCTTTCGCACCTTCATATTTCCCGCCAAACCATGCTGCCATAAGTTGGTTTGGCTTAAACTCAACCAATGTTGCCGCATGGCTACTGCTGGTTATGGGTTGGTCAACTATATAACCAGAAGTGATGTTACTTGCTTTTAGCTTCTTTGGTACAGAAGAGCAAGAAAAACACATTAAAACCAATACAATTCCAAGATACTTTAGTTTTAAACTCATCGTTGGTTAAAAATTACTATTTAGTTTTTTACTGACAATTGGTTTTTCTTTAATCCTAACTTATGTCCTGCAATGGCATAATATAATACAATAATATAACACGGTAATAAAATCCAATATCCCTTTGTGGAAGCATTTGCTGTCGCCATTGCATCACTCATTCCTTGGGCAATAAACTCCTCTTTATTGGAATCAACTAATTTCCCATATAAAGGTGGAATTACTGCTCCTCCAGAAATAGCCATAATCAATAATGCAGAAGCGGTTTTAGTAAACTTACCTAATCCTTTTAAAGTTAGAGGCCATATTGCCGGCCATACCAAAGCATTTGAAATACCCAACGCTGCTACAAATAAAACAGATGTAAATCCGGAAGAAAACACAATACAAAACGACAATACAATTCCTAAAGCTGCACTTGCTTTTAATGCAAGGGCTTGACTAATGTATTTTGGAATTAAAAATACTCCAAAACCATAAGTTGCTACCATAGCCATTAATGTAAGTGTGGTGAAAAATTTAGCTTCCGCTACAGGAAAATTTAGAGCAATACCATACGCTATAATGGTGTCTCCTGCAATAACCTCAACCCCAACATACATAAAAAGAGTTAATACACCTAACCACAAATGAGGGAATTGAAAAATACTCGTTTTTGTGGTTTCACCCTCTTTTGGTGCTTCGATAGGTTCAGCTTCTACATCTGGTAAAGGTGCTTTTCGTATTAAAAGACCTAAAACAAATAAAACAATTGCCATTATTACATACGGAACCACAACACTATCTGCCATAGTATCTAACAATTGTACTTTTTGGGCAGCATCGACAACATTTAGTTTTTCTTTAATTTCATCTATTCCAGATAATAAAAGGGCTCCAAAAATAAGAGACCCTAAAGCTCCAGCTATCTTATTCGCAATTCCCATAATTGCGATACGTTTAGCCGCGCTGTCAATAGGTCCTAAAATAGTAATATAAGGGTTTGATGCCGTTTGCAATAAGGTCATCCCAGTACCTTGAATAAAGATACCGGTTAAAAACATCCAATAGGTTCTTGCCTCGGCGGCAGGTATAAATACTAAAGCTCCTATTCCCATTACAAACAATCCTAAAGACATTCCTTTTTTATAGCCAATCTTTGCTAAAATGTAAGATGCCGGCAAGGCCATAACTACAAAAGAGATATAGGACGCTGATGCTACTAATAGTGATTGAGCTGATGTTAATTCGTTTATCGTTTTCATAAAAGGAATTAATGCACCGTTAATCCAGGTTACGAATCCAAAAATGAAAAATAGTCCTCCAATTATCATAATTGGAATTAATGTGGTGTTTTTTTCCTGTGCTACTAATTGGTTACTGCTAGCCATAATAATTATTATTTTATAATTTTAATTTATAGGTATTCGATTATTAGATTTTATTTTTTCAATTCTTTAGTGTTTCTATTTTCTAAAAGGAATAGCGTCACATACTAATATGGTGACTATTGCTTGACAGCCCAACTCTATATATTAACAACTGTTTTTTTTATTTTTAAACAAAACATTATGAAGATTTCATATCGCTAATTCAGAACATAACTCTATACAATATGCATCTGCATTTTGTAAATGAAGAGCAGATTGATATGAAGATGAACTATTTATAGCCTAATATTTTTTTTTAAACAATAGTAATAGCCAAAAATTAGTACTATTGAATTTCCAACAGATTAAATAAAAAGAGAGCGTAACTGTTTATTTTTTTGACAATAAAATTGAAAAAAAAGTTAAAAGGAGAGTTACCTCTCCTTTTAACAGAATTACTTTTCAAAAAATCAACTTATTATTTGTCCCACCAGATTTTTGTAATCCAAGTGTCTCCACCCATATTAGAAACAGCTGCATTATAACTAGCTGTATTATTACTTCCTTCAGTAGACGGATAAACTTGTCTTGTAGGAATTTGTCCTGAACTAAAGTTTCCAGTGTAATTTACCGGTGTAAGAACAGGGAAATCAGATCTTTTCCAGTTGTTCCAAGCTTCAACCCAGTTACCGGTTAAGCCAGTAGTTGCCCAAATTTGCTCATTGATCATTTTCAAAGAAGCAGCAGTTGAAGTAACATTCAAAGGATGTGCAGCAGCGTAAAAAACAGCGTCAGCATTCGTAATTTGAGTTCCACCAAATTTATTCAAAGTTATCATTGCACCTACTAATCCATTATTAAAGTACTGAGATGCAGTTCCTGATACAGAATATCCTCTTACTGCCGCTTCAGCTAATAACAATTGTACTTGTGCATAAGTAAGAACAAAAACTGGAGTAGTTCTATTTCTATACATAGGTGTAGGTCTAGAATAATTACCAATTGCAGCAACATCACCACCTGTACCTGTAGCACCTGGATAATTAGGCTCTAAACTTACATCTCTAGATCCTCCTTTAGTATCATACCCATTAGGAAACCCTATTTGAGCAGCTGTACTTGTATTACCACCTGTATATAAATAATTCGCAGCAAGTCCAGCACCTGGAACTTCAGCAACAACAGGTAAACGTAAATCATTGTTAGATTTTAAATAATCAATCAATGTTTTTGACCAACGTACTTCATAAACATCTGCAGATACAGTGAAAGAAGCTCCATTACCATTATCAAAACCATCTGCATCATCAGTAGGAGAAATAGCTTCGTCAGCAACTGAAGCAAAAACTCCACCAGCAGCCGCTTTTTCAGCATACTTTTTAGCATTAGCAGCATCGGCAGCTGTTAATCTCATTGCCATTTTTAACATCAATGAATAACCAAAAGAACGCCATTTAGCAATATTACCACCATAATAAATATCACTTGTTGGTTTATCTTTAGAAACATCTAAAGTTGCTATTGCAGCATCTAAATCAGCTAACATTTGAGGATATAAATCTTGTTGTTTGTCGTATTTTGGTTGAGAAACACTTGCATCTAACATTAAAGCCTCAGAATAAGGAACATCACCATATACATCTGAAATATAAGAAATAGACATGATTTTTACAATTGTTCCAATAGCAGCTAAATTTGGCATGTCTTTTTGAGTTGCTAATTTAGACATTTGATTAGCAGTTGAAGCTGCAGTATAAACTCCATTCCAAATTCTTTGAACATAATCATATGTACCACCAGTAGTAACATATTTATCTCCACCATCATAATAATTAGCTCCTCCAGTTGAAGGTGATGCTAAAAGTTGTACCCACATACTTTGAAATAAGATTGGACCCTCGTAACCTACAGTTCTTTGTCCATAATCATAAAGAGCTCTTGGTAAAAGTAGATTGGGATCAAATATTTCTGATCCTGCTTTAGTTGGATCGGTATTAATTTCTTGGAAATTACTATCGCATGAAATTAGCAAACCACTAACAACAACGAACAATATTTTAATATATTTAGTCATAATTATTTTATTTTAAAGTTAACATTTAGACCAAAAGACCTTGTTGAAGGTAAACTAGTCCCTTCAATTCCGTAATATTTCACATTAGAACCAAAACTACTTTCTGGATCAATATTATCCGCTTTACGCATTAGGATAGCAAGATTTCTGGCTACAAATGAAACATCAATTCCTTCCAAGAATGAGATTTTACCCATTACACTTTTAGGGAAAGCATATCCAAATGATAATTGTCTAAGTTTGATAAAATCCCCGCTAACAACACTTGTACTTGTAATGTTGCGAGCTTCTGCTTGATAATAATTTTCAGCTGTAGCAGTAATTCCACTATTTGTAACACCTGTTTCTCTACCTACTAATGTAGCTTGATTCAATCCTCTTAAACGAGAGTAGTATTCAGTAGCAGAAATTACTTTATTACCGTAATTAAAATCAACTAAGAATGCAAGATTAAAGTTTTTGTATTTGAATTCATTATTCCATCCACCATAAAAAGTTGGTAAAACAGAACCGAAGTTTTTAAACTCCCCTCTTACTGGTAAACCAGCAGCATCAACTTGAATACTTCCATCTGTATTATAAGCATAATCATACGCTCTAATTTGCGGACCAGCTGCACCTACTACATAAGCAGTAACAGCATTTCCTAAAGTTCCACGATTACTTCCTAAAACGATTGGAGTAGCATCTGCATTAGTAGCCAATACTTTGTTTTTAAAATTGGTAGTATTCAAACTAGTTGTCCAAGTAAAATTATCTGTTTTTACAGGAACACCTGTTACAGCAATTTCTAAACCTTTATTTTGGATAGAAGCACTTGCAACTACACCTGTAGCAAATCCAGTAGATCTACTGTATTCCGCATTTAAAATCTCATCATGAGAAGTTTTTTGATAATAAGATAAATCAAATGTTAATCTGCTTTTTAAGAATCTAAGATCTAAACCTAATTCTATCTCGTCTACCGTAAATGGTTTTAAAAGAGTTGGAAGAGTTGAAGGAATTGAACCCGTAGAATAACTTACACCATTACTTACTAATGAATTCCCTGAATTGAAATATAAAGAATTCGTATAAGGAGTAGCTTCACCACTTGTTACCGCATAAGATAATCTTACTTTACCAAAATCTAACGCATCGATATGCAATAAATCATTGAAAACAAACGCTCCAGAAACTGATGGTGTAAATACTCCATTATTAGAAGACGCTGCAGAAGACAATGAAGAATAAACATCATAACGACCTGTTGTAGATAATGTTAAATATTTTTTATATCCAAAATCAAAAGAATAAAATGCAGAGTGACTTTCACTTCCTGTATAATTATACTCTCTATTAATATTAACTACATTGTTTGGAGTATATAAATAAGGTAAAACGAATGGACCACCACCTATTTTAATTCTTTCATATTTATTTTGTCTAATATTAGCACCTGCTAATGCATCTATTGAGAAATCACTGCCAACTTTAAATTTAGCTCCAAAAAGTCCATCAAGATTTAACTCAGAACGGGTAGATTGACCTTTACTATCCAAGCTTCCACGTTTATTAGTAGTATAATCTAATCCCCATGGATTAACACTAAATTCTGTATCATTAGAAACATCATTTCCTAATCTTACCATGGCATAGATATTATCGGTAAAGCTATATTTAGTTGATAATACAGAAATGGTTCTTTTTCTTGTAGGATCCTCAACCCCTTGATTAACTATAAAATAAGGATTTGTCACATAATTATCATCACTAAAAACAACCTCAGCACCAGTTACTGGGTCATAACCCGGAGCAAAAATATTATGATCTACATTGGGAGCCAAGAATAAAAAGTTATTTGGATTTTTAGGACCATCACTTAAAAAAGGTCTATTATTTGATCTTTCATCTGTGTAATTTATAGAAGCAGCCACATTTAATTTATCCGTAATGTTTTGATCTGCGCTCAAATTTATCGTAGTACGTTTAAGACCACTATTAGGCACAATAGATTTAGAATCTAAATTAGAGAATGACAAACGAAATGCTCCATTTCCAACACCTTTAGAAACAGAAACAGTATTGGTAAGGTTAGTTCCTGTTCTATAAAAATCGATATAACTTTCTTTAGCTTTACTGTACAAATATTGTTTACCGTCAAAACCAATTACTGGACTACCATCTAATTTTCCTCCCCAGGAATTTCTGTTTGTTGCTAATGCAGCACCTGCAGTTAAAGGTTTTGAACCACCTGTACCTTGACCATATTGATCTTGAAAATCAGTATAATCAACTGGTGCGTCAGCCATGAAATTAGAATTAAAAGTAATAGAGTAATCACCCCCTTTTTTACCTTTTTTAGTAGTAATAATAATAACCCCATTTACAGCTCTAGCACCATAAAGAGCTGATGCTGACTGACCTTTAAGAACTGTCATTTTCTCAATATCATCTGGATTGATATTACCAATACCATCCCCTTGGTCAGCTCCACCCCATTCTCCTGCAGAACCTCTTTGTGTGTTATCAATTGGAATACCATCAATAACAAATAATGGAGAACCTCCACTAGTGATACCTGATATACCTCTTAAAAGAACTTTTGATGTTCCACCGGCACCACTATTAGTACCTCTAACTACAAGACCTGAAACACGACCTGCTAAACCATTAGCTACGTTCGTTTCTCTAGCTTTGTCTAAGTTATCCCCACCTACAGTAGTTACAGCATAACCTAATTTTCTTTGATCTTTAGAAATACCCAAAGCTGTTACTACTACTTCTCCTAACTGATTTGCGTTTTCTGACATAGAAACATTTACAGTAGTTGAACCAGAAACAGTAACTTCTTTTTCAGTATAACCTACATAAGAAAATACTAAAATCGCTGACCGATTTGGAACATTAATACTGTACTTCCCTTCAAAATCGCTCGAAATCCCCTTTGTTGTCCCTTTAACAACAACATTTACCCCTGGTAATGACATACCAGTACTTCCATCGGTAATTTTTCCTGATACTGTGGTTTGTGCTTTAGCAAATTGAAAGCTGAATAAGCAAAACACAAACAGTAACTTAAATACTTTTTGAATCATAATTTGGTTTTTGTGTTAATAATTTATTTTTAATTGGTTAACCTAACGTTAATAATTTCTTAAATTTAAAACTATGCCACATCACTGGAAAATTATTTCGACCAATAACAAATTTGAAAAGGTGTTTGTCAATTTTATCTGTTTTTTGATAACTAAGGCTTTTTTATAATGCGTAATTACTAATGAATTATACAAATTAGCAACTATTTTACAAAACCCCATCCTTATATAAAAAAGAAAAACATCAATCTCAAATTCAAGATTAATGTTTTTCTGTTATTGCTAAATTATTGTTAAAATTTTAACAATTTCTTTTATAAACACATTCAATTAATTCAAAACCTTAAAATTTGTTTTAAGTAAATCAACCGAATTGCCTCCAACCATTACTTCAAAATCACCTGGCTCCACCACTCTTTTCATTTCACGATTCCAAATAGCCAATTCATCAGGAGTTAATGTGAATGTTACTTGTTTTGTTTCGCCTTTTTTAATGAATACTCTTTCAAAACCTTTTAATGTTTTCAATGGCGTGGTTACACTACTATAAACATCATTAATATATAATTGTACCACTTCATCTCCATCATAATTTCCTGTATTTTTCACATTTACACTAACTTTTAATTCTCCGTCAGCATTAATTGCTGCGGCACTTATTGAAAGATTTGAATATTCAAATGTGGTATAACTCAATCCATATCCAAAAGTATACAATGGATTTTCACTTTCAGTCACATACCTATGAATGGCCGAAGGCTTCTGATTGTAATAAATAGGCAACTGCCCAACCGATTTAGGAAAGGTAATAGGAAGTTTCCCTCCTGGATTATAATCTCCAAATAAAACATCGGCAACCGCTTTTCCTCCTGCTTCACCCGGAAACCAAGCTTCAACAACGGCAGGAATATTTTCATTTATCCAATTTACAGAAAGCGGACGACCGTTTAACAATACACAAACTACCGGAGTTCCCGTTTGTTGAATGGCTTCAATCAGTTCTTGTTGCATACCATGTAAATCTAAAGTAGCCACATCTCTATTTTCCTCTACCAATTCATTCGATTCCCCTAAAACAACAATAGCGATATCGGCTTTTTTAGCAATATCAATTGCAGGCTGAAAATTTACTTTTTCTAAATTCCAACGCAAGTGCGCTCTGGCTCCCCAGCCTCCTTCCCACATTTCTATGCGAACTTTATATTTTTTACCCGCTTCAATATTCTTTGGAGTAGTGACCATATTGGTTGCTCCTTTTGTCCAATTATCGATAACCAATTGATCGTCAATCCACATTCTAATTCCATCATCAGAACTTAAACCCAACCAACCATCAAATGCCTTTTCTGATTTTATATAACCGGTCCAACGAATAGAGAAATCATCATCACTGACTCCATCACCCGGTGACCACGGCCAATCGAATTCTAATTGATTGTCAATACGCGTTAATGCTGGATTTCCTTCTAAATTTCTATTATTAAAATATTCTCCTTTTAATCCGTTTTGTGATTCATCTGGCGCGAACAAAAATTTTGATGGAATAACCTGTCCTTTCACTATAAGAGAAACCCCTTCTTCATAAAGTACATTTGCTTTTGTACCAACAACTTGTTGAATCCCTTCTAAAATTGTAGTTCCAACTTTGTTTTTTACTGAATATCCGCCCAATCTTGAAGCATTTGCATTAGGACCAATAACTGCGATTGTTTTTATATCCTTATTTAAAGGCAAAATATTGTTTTCATTTTTCAATAAAACAATAGATTTATGTCCTGCTTCCAATGCTAAATCCTGATTTTCTTTTGAATGAAAACGTTCCTTAATCAAGTTTTTATCGGTGTATGGATTTTCAAATAAACCCAATAAAAATTTAAGTCTCAAAACACCGCCTGCAGCTCGGTCTATTTGCTCCATCGTCAATTTTTTTTCATTCACCAATTCAATGATAGTTTGTTGCCAAAACTCATTTGTAAAATCATAAAACTGCATATCAACCCCGGCAGAAATGGCTTGTCTGATACTTTCTTTTGGAGAATCTGCAACATAATGTGTGGTTTGAAGGTATTTAATAGCGCCTAAATCCGAAACCACAATTCCTTTAAAACCCCATTCTTTTCTAAGTACATCAGTCAATAACCAATGATTGGCAGCACAAGGAATTCCATCTAATTCCGAATACGCACACATTGTTCCTAAAGCGCCTCCTTTTCTAAATGCTTTTTCAAATGAAGGTAAAAAATCTTCACGAGCACTTCGCTCACCTATCAATACTGGCGATGAATTTCCTCCTGCTTGCGGAATTCCGTGTACAGCAAAATGCTTGGGTTCAGCAATAATAGAACGGTCTGAAGTTAAATCATTACCCTGCATTCCTTTAATCATCGCTAACCCTAGTTCTCCCGTTAAATAAACATCTTCCCCAAAGGTTTCGGCAACTCGTCCCCAACGCGGTTCGCGACCAACGTCAAGATTGGGTCCCAAGCCAAAATGAACACCGTGAGCTCTGGCTTCGGTTCCTATTACTTTACCCACTTTATCCATTAGATTCGTATCCCAAGTAGCACCTAAACCAATGCTCATGGGGAAAGCAGTACTTTCATCATCTAAATAACCATGAAGCATTTCACACATAATAAGTGCTGGAATTCCCCATTTATTCTTTTTTATAACTTCACTTTGAAGGTCATTAATCATTTTTGCCGAACGTGGATAAATGTCATGAATAGCTCCTATTCCAAGATTTCCAATTTTAACATCCGATTTAGTTTTAGAAAAATTTTCTTTTTCTTTAAAGTATTCGCCTTTGTACATATCCATTTGGCGTACTTTTTCGTCAAGACTCATTCTGCTCAGCAAGTCTGTTAGTCTATCTTCAACCGGTAATTTAGGATTTTGATACGGATATTTTTTTTGCGCAAAGCCTTGGTTAAAAAAACCAAGAAACAGTACTAAAACAAGGGTTGTTTTTTTCATTCTTAGGTGGTATTATTAGTAGTGTATTAATTAATTTTGAATCACTTTTAGTGTTGTTCCATTCACAAAATCATCATGAGATATAAAATAACTATTAAGCGTTTTTCCGTCTAATTGAATTGATTTAATTTTAGCGTCATTGTTGACTTCGCGTTCAATTACAATACTTTTCTTTTTATAATATTTTGGATCTAATTGAATCGTTATTTTATCAAACATGGGAGTTGTGATGGTGTAAATTGGATCTCCTGGAGAGATAGGATATATTCCCATCATAGAATACACCAACCAAGCGGACATTGTTCCTGTGTCGTCATTTCCAGGCAATCCATTTGGTTTATTTTGAAAATATGTTGCTACTAATTTTTTAACCAATTTCTGGCTTTTCCATTCGTCTCCTTTTATGTAATTAAACAAATAAGGATACGCAATATCCGGCTCATTTGCCATATCAAATTGCTTGATATCGAATACTTTTTGCAATTGGTTTGAAAAAGCTTTATCACCGCCCATTAGCTTTATAAGTCCTTTGATATCGTGAGGTACCATAAAAGCATATTGCCAGGCATTGCCTTCAATAAAACCAACATTTTCTTCAAAGTTCGCTCCCGATACAGGATCAAATGGTTCATACCATTTTCCGTTGGCTGTTCTTGGACGAAGTAATTTTAAATCTTTATAAAATAATTTTCGATAGGATAGCGAACGGTTTTTAAAACGTAAATAATCCTTCTTTTTACCTAAAGCTTTCGCTAAAAGTGAAATAGAATAATCTGACACATTGTATTCTTGCGTAGTAGAAACAGGTCCTTGATCTTTGGTTGTCAAAAACCCTTTTTCGATATAATCTTTTAATCCCGGACGCAACGGATTATCTTGAATTTGGTCCGCACCTTTCAGCATGGCTTTATAGGCTTTTTGCACATCAAAATCCTGAATTCCTTTTAAATACGTATCAGCAATAACAATACTGGCGGGATCACCAACCATCGTGAATGTTTCGGTAGAATTTAATTCCCACTTGGGCAACCAGCCGTTTTCATCATACATTTCCAACATGCTTTTAATCATATTCGATTGTTGCTGTGGATAAACCAATGACATTAACGGATGTAAATTTCTGTAGGTATCCCAAAGCGAAAATACTGTATAACGGGTTCCTTTGGTTGTACCAATTTTACCAGTTTTTATTTCAGGATATTGCCCATTGAAATCATTTAACGTATTGGGATGAATTAAAGTGTGATATAAAGCTGTGTAAAAAATAGTCTTCGCTTCTTTGGAACCGCCTTCGACCAAAATTTTAGAAAGTGCTGCGTTCCATTCGGTATAAGTCTCTTTATAAACGGCATCAAAGGTTTTGTTTCCGGTTTCTTTTTCTAAATTTTCACGGGCATTTTCGATACTTACATAAGAAACGCCAACTTTCACTTCAACTGTTTCTACTTTATCAAATTCATAGGAAAAATAAGTTCCAATGCTGTCTCCAACAACCATTTTAGTGGCATTATCCATCATTCTGGTTTTGCCGTTATACGTCATCCATTGCGCTTCAACACCTTCCTGTTTTGATGGTTTTTTCCAAACTCCAAATTTTGCAGCCGGTTTTGAAAATTTAGCAACAAAATATACCGGATAAGCGGCTTCCGGACTATTATAACAAAACGAACCAACGGAACGCATTCCTTCAATTTCAGTTGAAGACACTACTTTTACCATAGCCCCTTCTTCATTGGTTAAACCTATACCAAGATTTAATAAAATATTAGATTGTCCTTTTGGAAAAGTAAATTTACTAACCCCTACTCTTTTGGATGCCGTAAATTCTCCTTGTACATTATACTTATCAATATTTACGCTATAATACGCCGTTTTTGCCACTTCATCAGAATAGGTGGAACCATACTTTAAATGATTGGTCTCAACAGCTCCTGTGGTTGGCATCAATAAAATAACACCTAATTCCGGACAACCCACACCGCTTAAATTGACCTGACTAAATCCTGTTAGAAATGTATTTTCATTTACATACGGATTCGATAACCAACGGCTGTCTTTTTCTAATGGTAAATTTTGAGATCCCGCTACGTTAAACGGACTAATACTAGCCATTCCTCTTGGCGCAATTGGACCGGGATAGGCAGCGCCATAATTTGAAGTTCCAATAAACGGATTTACAAAATCTGCTGGTTGTTGCGCATATATAATTCCTGCGCTAAAAAATAGCATCAAAGAAAAAAGCGTTGCCCGTATTGTTATCCCGCTATTTAAAAACATACCTTTTAATTTTCTATCTGTTAATCGCTTCAAGTTTTAATGTCCAAGCTTCTTTTGACGGCAAATTATTTCTTAATTTTTCTGGAATTATAACTTTAAAACCTTTATCAAGTTTGGTCCATTTCAATGATGTACCAGATCCTAACATTGTGATTTTTGTTCCTTTTTTTGGACTGATAGATTGTACAACGACTTCAGAAGGTATTTTATTTTCTCCTTTTTTGGCCAAATAAAACAAGAATACATTCCCTGCTTTATTTTGAGTCATACAGATATTATTTTCTTTGTAAGGTGCTATTGGTTTTGTATTGTAAATGGCACTGCTATTTACTTTCATCCAAGCACCATATTCAGCCAGTAAATCATAAGCGCCTTGTTGCCATTCTCCATCAGGTCCCGGAGCCACATTCAATAATAAGTTTCCTCCTTTGGCAACCACATCAACAAGCATGTGAATCCCTTGTCTGCCGGTCATGTATTGAGCATCCGGAGAATAAGACCATCCGCCACCAGAGGTAATACAAGATTCCCAAGGATAAGGCAACGTTTTATCAGGAACACGGTTTTCTGGGGTTAAATAATTTTGGTTTTTTCCGTGAACTGCTCTGTCCACCACAATTAATCCGGGTTGTTTTTGACGTGCTTCTACGACTAAATCATCCATTTTAATGTCTTGGTCAACTACTCTATGCTTAATAAATCCATTACCGGATTCATTTTCTGCAAACTTCTCATTATACCCTTTTTTCACATCATTTTGAGGTGTTTTTGCAACCCAACCACCGTCTAACCATAAGATATCTACTTTTCCATAATCCGAAAGCAATTCTAAAATTTGGTTGTGTGTAAAGTTTACATATTTTTTCCATTTTTCCGGATAAGCAATCGGATCGTAATTTACATTTCTATCAAAAGCGGGAAAATAAGGATTCCAATAATTTTCATTATGCCAATCTGGTTTAGAAAAATAAGCGCCTATCCATAGTTTTTCGTTTCTGAAAGCATTGAAAACTTCTTTTGCAATATTTGCTCTTGGATTGCTGCTAAAAGCACATTCAGGATCTGTTACTTTGTAATCAGAATATTTAGTATCAAACATAGAAAATCCATCATGGTGTTTAGTTGTAAATACCATGTATTTCATTCCTGCATTTTTCGCTGCTTTCGCCCATTTTTCAGGGTTAAATTTCACAGGATTGAATGTTTTTTTCAATCCTTCATAGTCTTTTAGATACTGATTATAATTAGCTGGATTACTGCCTTTTGTTCGTTCACACCAGCCATAATCTTCAGGACATATTGACCAAGATTCTACAATTCCCCATTGACTATACGTTCCCCAATGCATTAACAAACCAAACTTTTTACCTTGCCATTCATCTAATTTTTTTAACACCAATGGATCCGTTTCCGGCACATAGCGCTCATCTTCATAAATGGCTTGAGAAAATAATTGGACTGAAAATAAAATAGCGAGTATAAATATTCCTTTTTTCATTTTAATTGATTTATATTTTTTATTAGTACACTTTTTAATTAATTAAAATTTCATCTATAAACAACCAAGAATCTTCTCCTTTTGGAGTCTTTTTCAAATTAGTTGCAATTACTTTTACAAATCTGGTATTGAGTTTGTCAAATTTAATTTTAAAATCTTTCAACTCCGAATTTGAATTTATAGCAAATGGGCGTAGCACTTGCTGCACTTCTTTATAAGTCACTCCATCAGCTGAAACCAAAACTTTTACTGCCGTTGGAAAATAAATTCCTGCTCCTTGATTTTCTATTGAACCAACTGTTACTTGATTTATGGTTTGCACCTTTTCTAAATCAACAATCACTTCCATATCATTCACCAACCAAGCTTGCCATTGACCATCATGAAAGTCTTTACTTCCTCTAATAATATTAACCAAACTTAATGGTCCATCTCCTTTATAGTTATCATCATACGAAGATTTAAACTTTAATTTACTTCCAAATGCTTTGTGAAATTGAATTGTATCGATAAACGTTTTTCCTATTGGTTTATCATTTTGAAATAATGAAGCTTTTATAATAGTCGTTTCATTAATTGTTATAGGATCTGTAAATTTAGAAGCATTTTCTTCAACCCTTTTATCACCCAAAACATAACGAATATCCGTTTTTTGTAACTCATTTTTCAAAGCCACTTTGACTAATTTTTTATCTAAATCAGCGGTATATGAAGCAGTTACTAAGTAAGCACTTTTAGCATAATTGACTCCTAAATAATCATATCGTTCTAATAATGAAGGTAATCTATCAATAAAATTATTCCAATTCCGCGCTTCTTTTGGACTCCATACGGCTTCCGCCAAAGCTGCTAATCTTGGAAAAATCATATACTCAGAGTCATCGGGATTAGAAATATATTCTGCCCATAAATTAGCTTGACCTCCCAAAACATGTTTAGCTTGATTAGGAGTCATTGAATCTACAATAGGATCAAAATCATATACTTTACGCAACGGAATATAGGCGTCAAAAGCTAAAGGTTCTTCGTTTTGAGGTCCCTGATAAAAATTAAAATAACAATGAGAATCTGGAGTCATAATTACATTATGTCCTTGTTCTGCAGCTTCAATACCACCTTTCGTTCCTCTCCAACTCATTACGGTTGCCTCTGGAGCTAAACCGCCTTCTAAGATTTCGTCCCAACCTATTACTTTTTTGCCCTTAGAATTGATATATTTTTCCATTCTTTTGACAAAATAGCTTTGCAATTCATTCACATCTTTCAAGCCTTCGTCTTTGATTCTTTTTTGACAATGAGGGCATTTTTTCCAATTGGTTTTAGTGGCTTCATCACCCCCAATGTGAATGTATTTTGAAGGAAAAATAGTCATAACTTCATCCAATACATTTTGCAAAAACTCAAATGTAGATTCTTTTCCGGCACAATAAATATCAGTAATAGGCCATACTCCACCTGATGGAACTCCGATACGTTGATTGAAACAAGCTAACTCCGGATAAGCCGCAATGGCACAACTCACATGTGCAGGCATTTCGATTTCCGGAATGATTTCTATATTTTTTGATTGAGCATATTTTACAATTTCTTTTAATTCTTCTTGTGTTAAAAAACCTCCATAAGTTCCCTTTTCATCTGGATTTACAGCAAGTCTTGCATTCCAAATCAAATTCTCCTGATTGACTCTCCAAGCAGCAACTTCAGTTAATTTTGGGTATTTTTTAATTTCTATCCTCCAGCCCTGATCGTCAACTAAATGCAAATGCAATACATTCATTTTAAGCATTGCCAAACGATCGATAGTCTCTTTTATGTAGTTTTTATCGAAAAAATGACGTGATAAATCTAGCATTAATCCTCTCCATTGAAAACGAGGTTCGTCATTAATGATTACAGTTGGAATCTCCCATTTTACATTAGACACCTCTTTTTCACTTTCAATAGCAGTTGGAAGTAACTGCCGTATGCTTTCTAATCCGTAAATAAAACCGGCATTTCCTTTGGCTGAAATCGTAATACTTTTAGTCGTTACTTCCAATTTATAGGCTTCGTTCTTGAGATTTTTATCTATCTTAAATTGAACGTAATTGCTTTTTGGAATCTTAGCTGAAATTTCCGGAAACCAACCTGCTGACTGTCCAAATTTGGTAATTAAAGCATTTGCTATTTCTTTTTGAGAATCATTGTCTACAACAAACTTGGTGTTTTTAGAAAACTGAAAAACGCCTTCCTTAAGGACCAAATTTACTGGCTTTGGAAATAGATTAATATCCTTTTGTGCCACGGCTTTTTGGCTAAAACAGGAACTTACCAGTAAGACAGCGACAATGATTGATTTTAATGTTCTCATTTTAATTATTTTAAAGAAGGTGTTATTTTAAATTGATATTGGTAGCTTTTATCCAAAAGTCTGTATTTTTCCATGGGCCAAGATTGCCAACTGTCAATCCCTCCTACGCCCATTTGTTTGTAATCAATTTTCAGACTCGTTAAATCTCTTTCTTTGATATCAGCCGCATTTCTTTGATTTTTTTCTAATCCATCATCTAAATCCTCCGTTAGAAAATGCAAAGCGGTAATGCTCAACAAATCATCCGATTGAACATTTATCTGTAGCTTTTCATTAGATAAATTCAACCATCTGACGGCTGTTTTATTTCCTGTTTCCTGCGGACGGATATATGGATAATATTGCTCTGAAACCGTTTGATTATAAAGACCAACTTGAGCGCTATAATTTCTGTCAAGATAATTTTCATGTGGTCCTTTACCATAATATTGCATCGCACTGAAGTCTTTTGGCAATACGATTTCCATCCCAAAACGAGGCAACATGGCCACGTCTTTAGTTTTATCGATGTTTAATAGTTGCTGAACGCTGAGTTCTCCATTGCTATTGATTTCATAATTTAAAACCAATTCAGAAGCAACTTCGGGTAAACTATATGTGGCTTTCACCAAAACGTTATTGTCTTTTGTGTTAGAGTAAGACCAACTTAGTAATCTAGGGTTTTGCATGGCTTCTTTCCAAGGCAAAAGTCGCTGCTGCAATCCTGCTCCAAAATCATTATCATTTGGGGCTCTCCAAAAATTGGGACGCAATTGATACCCTTCTTTTAAAATAGGCTGATTATGGAATGTATATCCCGTTACAAATCCTGTTTTTTTATCGAAAATGATTTCGGTGTTATCGCTTTTAAAAACAATGTTTTTAGTAGATTTTTGTACCAGCATTTTGGCTACACCATCAATTTTTATATCGTTTTTCCAATTTCCTTTATAGTGAAGTTGTTCTGTAGCAATTTCAAATCCTTGAGGCAAAAAAGGTTCGTCTTGTTTCAAATAATAACTCACATTTATAAAAGCTTCTTTATATTTTTTTCCTTCAAAATTAATCGGCAAAACATAGTCTTTAGATTGGTGAGGATTGATATCTAAAGTATCAACAGTGCCACTAATCGTCTCTACTCCATCAAGTACTAATTTCCAATGCAAACTCACATTGCTCAAATCTTTGAAGAAAAATTCATTAAAAACCTTTATGGTTGCTGCTTCTGAAGGTGCCCAAGAAGTCAGAATGTTTTGATAGACATTTCGCATTTCAAAAGCATGTGGATTGGGTTGCCGCTCCGGATTAAATATCCCATTATTCAGAAAGTTATTATCACTCGGTACATCTTTTGGACCAAAATCACCTCCATAAGCAAAAACAAGCGTTCCATCTTCTCTTCTTTTATAAACCGATTGGTCTATCATATCCCAAATAAAGCCTCCTTGAAAATTCCCATGCGCTCTGATAACATCCCAATACTCTTTAAAATTTCCCAAAGAATTTCCCATTGCATGCGCATATTCACTCAGAATATATGGTCTTTCCGGGTTGGGATTAGCTTGAATGTATTCTTCCATTGCTGTTGGTGCACTGTATTGTGGGTCTATAATGTCTGAATCCCAATCAAACTTTAAATTTTTCCCATCCCATGCGGCATAAGAAGCTCTTTCATACTGAATTGGTCTTGATGCGTCTCTACCTTTTAGCCATAAATACGCCCGATAAAAATTGTAACCATTTCCAGCTTCATTCCCCATACTCCAAATAATAATCGATGGATGATTTTTATCTCTTTCGACCATTCTGGTAATGCGTTGCAAATGTGCCAATTCCCAGCTGGATTTATTGCCCAACGTTTTACCAATATCATACCCCATTCCATGCGATTCTAAATTGGCTTCATCCACAACATAAATCCCATATTTATCGCACAATTCATACATGTATTCATCATTAGGATAGTGCGACATTCTGAGTGCATTGATATTGTATTGTTTCAACACTTTAATATCTTCTTCCATTCGCTTCCTAGAAATAGTTTGCCCTGTGGTTGGATCTGTTTCTTGACGGTTAATGCCTTTTATATATACCGGTTGCCCATTTACTATTAATTGTCCGCCTTTGATTTCTACTTTTCGAAAACCAACGTTTTGAGGAATCACTTCTACTACATTTCCTTTTTTATCTTTTAAAATAAAATTGATTTGGTACAGATTCGGAATTTCAGCCGACCATTTTTTGGGATTATTTACAAAAAAATCAAAGGCTAATTTCTTAGTTGCAGCATTAATTTTGAAACTTTTTGTTGCGATAAGTGTTTCGCCATCTTTTAGTTCTGCTTCTAAAGCATAGTTGTCCTTTTTATTTAAATCAGAAAACTGAGTCACAATTTTCAAAGTACCATCTACATAAGAAGCATCTAAATCCGGAATGATTTCAAAATCTTTAAGATGCGCTTTATTTCTGGCATACAAATACGATTCTCTGGTAATACCACTCATTCTCCAAAAATCCTGACATTCTAAATATGAACCATCACTCCACTTCATCACTTTTAGGGTAATGGTGTTTTTTCCTGTTTTTAAAAAGGCATTGAGACTAAATTCCTGAGGCAATTTACCATCTTCGCCATAGCCAACATAAATGCCATTTACCCAAACGGTAAGATTTGATTTGGCCGTTCCTACGTGAAGAAAAACATCTTTTCCTTCCCAACTTTTATCGATAATAATTTCTCTTCTGTAAACTCCTGTGGGATTGTATTTTACTGGAACCAGAGGTGGATTTATCGTTATATATTTAGCAAAATCATAGGTTGTATTAGTGTAAACCGGAAAACCATACCCGTTTACATCCCAAGTGGCAGGGATTTTAAAGGTATCCCAAGCAGTATCATCAAAAGTACTTTTCTCAAATCCGTTTGGTAAATCATTTGGGCTTTCTACATATTTAAACTTCCATAATCCATTTATATCCAGATAGTTTTCAGATTGTTTCCAATTGTTTTTTGTTGCTAATACTTCGTTTTCGAAAACAAAATAAGAAGCGTGCATTGGTTCTCTGTTTTCCTCGTTGATTTTTTCATTTAACCAAAACGGAACACTTTCTTGCGCTTTAGAGGAGGCTATAAAAGCTAGTATAAATATTAATATGAATGCCGTTTTTTTCATTACTTCTTTTTAATTGAACATTTCCGAAGATAATGCTATATAACTTTTATCCTTTTTAGGGAATTTACCCATTGTAAAAATTAAGGTTCCTCCTTGTGTAATTTCTTTGTGCGTGATGTAGTTTCTGTCTATTTTTTTACCATTCAATTCAATAGATTGGATGTACATATTCTCATTGCTGTTGTTTTTTGTTTGGACAACAAATGTTTTATTATTTTCTAAGTTAATTGTGGCTGAGTCAAATAGTGGCGATCCAAAACTATAAATCCCTTGGGCTGGATTTACGGGATAAAAACCTAATGAACTAAAGATATACCAAGACGACATTTGTCCGCAGTCTTCGTTTCCGCAATGTCCGCTGGGAGTATTTTTATACTGACTATCTAAAATTTCCCTAACTAGCTTTTGCGTTTTCCAAGGTTCATTAATATAGTTATACAAGTAAGCCACGTGGTGACTAGGCTCGTTACCATGTGCATATTGCCCAATCATTCCTGTACTAAATATAGGCAGTTTGTCTTCTGGCAATGGATTTAAGGTAAACATAGTATCTAATTTTTTTTCAAAAGTTAGATTTCCGCCAACCGCTTTTATTAAGCCTTCAATATTTTGAGGCACGGACCAAAAATATTGCCATGCATTGCTTTCGCAGAAATAAGGTGAATATTCTTTTGGAATAAAGTCTTTTATAAATGCACCTGTTCTCGATTTTGGACGCATAAATGTACTTGTAGCATCGTACATATTTCTCCAATTCTCAGAACGTTTCAAGAAATATTCGTAATCGCTAGATTTATGTAATCCTTTTGCAAACTGCGCCAAACACCAATCGTCATAAGCATATTCCAGCGTTTTTGAAACTGACCAGTTTTCATTGTGTTCATCAACTGGTATGTAGCCTAATGTTTTATAACTGTCTAATTGTCTTGAATTAACCATAGAACTTTCTATACACGCTTTATAAGCTAATGCTATGTCAAAATGTTCAATCCCTTTAAAATAAGCATCGACAATAACGGGGATTGCGTGGTTGCCTATCATCATATTCGTTTCATTTCCTTGCATTGACCAAACGGGCAATAAGCCTGTTTCTTTATAATGTGCCAGTAAAGAATTAATCATACTCGAAGCACGTTTTGGGTGCAAAATAGTATACAATGGATGCGCCGCTCTATAGGTATCCCATAACGAAAACGTATCGTATCGATCAAAGCCTTTGGCCTTTTCTATATTGCCATTCGCACCTTTATAATCTCCGTTACAATCACTTAACAATGTGGGTGCTAACATCGATTGATACATCATGGTGTAAAAGATTTTCTTTTTGGTCTCGTCTGGTGTTTCAATTTGAATTTTATGCAGTTCTTTTTCCCAAAGAGTCGAGGCTTTCGCTTTATAATTTTCAAAATTAAAATCGCGAGCTTCTACTGCTAAGGATTTATAAGCTCCCGCAATAGTAGCTGTAGAAAGTCCTGTTTTTAAAATTATTTCTTCGTCATCAACAGTACTATAATTTAAAACAATCTTGGTTTTAATTGCTTTTGAAGGATTAGTTGTAAGCGAATCATTTTTGAAAATCTGATAGGATTTAAACGGTTTTGAAAGTTTCATTACAAAATACACGCGTTGCTCTTTGGCCCATCCTGTAGATTTTCTATAGCCTTCAATAGTAGTTTTATCCACAACATTAATATACGTTTCTGTAGGTGTATCCCAATTTAAGGCATAGCCCAAATCAATGTGAATTTGTGATGCATCATCTTTAGGAAAAGTATATTTATGAATCCCTGTTCGTGCTGTTGTAGTGAGCTCCGCTTTGATTCCAAAATCTAATAAATCTACAGCATAATAGCCTGGAATTGCTGTTTCTTTATCATGCGAAAATCTGGAGAATGGCATAAAGTTATTGTCTTTAATCCGTTTTGAAAATCGGCTGTTGGTGGGCATCACTAAAATATCATATAAGTCGCCCGCGCCAGTACCTGATAAATGCATGTGGGAAAATCCGGAAATAATAGAGTCTTTATAATAATATCCTGCAATTCTATCCCAACCGGGAATCCCAATATCAGGACTTAATTGTACCATCCCAAAAGGTACAGTTGCTCCGGGATATGTATTCCCGGGACCAGCTGTACCAATAAATGGGTTTACATAATTAGTCAATTGAACATGACTTTTATGTAGCCCGCAATTAGACAAAAGCAATACAAATAGTATATATATCAGATGCTGTTTTTTCATTATTTATTTTAAACTAGCTTTGGTTTCTTTAATAGTTTTCAATTGATCTGCAGTTAAGGCTGGGCCATCAAAAAAAGTAACTCCTCTAGCTCCATTTTCTTTGGCTAATAAAATAGCTTCTTTCAATTCTTCCCCCGATTTAAAAGCCGGTAAATAAACCCCGGTATTAATCTTTGTTTGTTTACCTTTTAAATCCGTAACTCCTTGTTTAGTGGCATAACCAACCCAGTCTACTTCTTCATTATAAAAACCATGGTAAATCATTGGGTATACTTCATCGATATTCCATTTATCCCAACGTTGACGCACCATATGATCTGCCATTTCCGGATAAGGAAAAACAGCTGCTGTCAAGTTTTTGTTATACTTATGTACAATTTTGTAAGCATCATCAACCACTGCTTTTATAGCATTTAATCTAAAGTTTTTCCATTCCATGTCAATTGAAGTATTGGGACTGTTTTTTGGATTTTTATGATGAATTTTTTCAAATTCTTTAATACAAACGTCACAATAACAAAAATCAAATTGGGGTAATTCTACCTCTTGAACCAAATTATATTTAGGAAGTAAACCTATTGGCAGGAAAATATCTGGAAAACGAATGTAGTCTAAGTGTACGCTTTCGATACCATCTACTTTGGCCAATTCTTCAACCAAACCTAATATGTGATTTCTGGATTCTTTTCTTGTAGGACACAACCACTGATAGTAATCTACATACGGACGCGTATCAAAACAAGATTTCCCTTCTTTACTAACCGCATACCAATCCGGATGTTGAAGCGCTATTGAATCACCTGGTCTGTTCATAGCCATAATCCAAGCATGAACTTTCAACCCTTTTTGCTTCGCTATTGGTACTAATCGTTTTAAAAGTTTTGGGTCAGTTCCTGTGTTTATTAAAACCTCATCAATCCCGGCACTTTTATATTTTTCAAATTCTTGAGCGTACTCCTCATTTGATCTTTTTGCATTGGCAGTAATCCAAACCCCAAATTTGAAAGGCGTTTTTGTAACTACAGTTTTAGCCGTTAGATGCTCCTTTTTACTTTCCTCTTTACTTACCCAAGAAATGAAAGTTAGTGCCAGTACAACACCAAATAGTTTCGTTAGCTTCATTGCTGATTTAGTTTGATATAATTTTACCATCTTGTCTAATAATTAATGTTTTATTTGAAAAAGGACTTTTTACCGAAATAGTATATCCTGCCGGATGATTTTCTAGTATCGGTTTTAAAATTTTATTTTCAAGACGAATAGGTTCTTTAGTAAGACTTTCTAAAGATGTTGCCCATGCTTTGTGTTTTTGATAATACTCTTTTTGAGCTCGGTATAAAGTAAACAATTCCCATTTTAGTTTATCTTCCTGAGGTATTGTAAAACTATCTTTTCCTTCTTTGGAAGAAAAATAAACATAACCCCATTTTTCAGGTTCATGCATGTTTATAACTCCCATGGGCGACCAAACCCAATTGTACTCCGGTAAAAATTTCCCGTCAGCATCTTTCTTGCGTTCATAGTTTCCGTTGGTTACCGTATGTTGCCAATTAACTCTGGAGAAATTAACCTTCCAAAAATTATCTGCAGGTACATTTTTCTCAGAAAAAGAAGTTTTATAAGCTGCCCAAGGAATCGCCATTTCCAGTACCCAACCTTCATCAGTATCTTTTGGGTTATTAAGGGTTCCGTTGATTTTTACTGCTGATTTTAAACCTGTAATGTTCCAATCGTTCAAAACCACATTATCATTTTCACGATATGGTTTTGACAAAAATAAATCCCAAGCTGTATTTAAAGCATTTATTTCTAATTCATAATAGTTAAAAGTATCACCATCCGGATCGATAAAAACTTCAAAATCATTGTTGTAAAAAATAATGGTATCGCGTTGCTTTAAGTTTGCCCAAACGTGTGGTTCCTCAAGCTTAGCCAATATATAAAAATTGGTTTCATCCCAAAGCATTTTCACTTTCGTCCCATACTTTGGTTTTTCGATCCCTTCGATATCTATAAAAGGATCTGACCAATCCACTTTAGCCCATGAAGCATCAGATTCGTCTCCATCGATTATCATTTTATCTGTCGTTTTATACGCCACATAACTTTTGGGCATAATTCCGTTTTTTGATTGTGAATAACCAATGATGGAAATAAATCCTAAAGCGACTGTTAACCATTTAAATTTTAAACGCATGCTTTTTTTATAAACTGTTATCTTTTGTGAACTGAATTACTTCACTTAATTTACCAAATGCCATAGCCACAACGGTATCTGCTGCACCATAATAAACTGCTAATTTATCTTCTTCTATATTATGCAAAGCAGCACAAGGAAACACAACATTGCCAACATCTCCTACTTGCTCGTAAATTTCTGCTGGTCCTAATAAATAAGGTTGTGTTCTGTATTTTACCTGATCTGGTGCATTTTCATCTAAAATAGCTGCTCCCATCGCATAACGAAAACCATTGCAAGTATTGATAACACCATGGTATAACATCAACCAACCATCGTCTGTAAGAATCGGGATTGGTCCTGCTCCAACTTTGGTACATTGCCAAGCACTGTCTTCAAAAGGAGTTGGTTTCATCACACAACGGTGTTCTCCCCAATATTTCATATCCGGACTATAACTGATCCAAATATCTCCAAAAGGTGTATGACCGTTATCACTTGGGCGACTTAACATTGCATATTTTCCATTTATTTTTTGTGGAAATAAAACACCATTTCTGTTGAAAGGTAAAAAGGCATTTTCGCATTGAAAAAATTCTTTGAAATCGAAAGTATACCCAATACCAATTGTTGGTCCGTTATATCCGTTACACCATGTAATCCAAAATCGATCTTCGATAAAAACAACGCGAGGATCATATTTATAAGCAGATTCAATCATTTCAGTATTACCGGACTGCATTACAATTGGTTCATGATTAATATCCCAATCGATACCATTCTTACTAAAACCGACAAAAATATTCATTTGAACTGCTTTGTTATCACATCTGAAAACACCAGCAAATCCATCTTCAAAAGGAACAACAGCACTGTTAAAAATACTGTTTGATGATGGTATAGCGTATCTGTCGATAATTGGATTATTAGAATATCTCCAAATTACTTCGGTACTGTTTTCGGGTCTGTCTTGCCAAGGAATTGCACTCATGCTCTTTTTGTTTTTTTATTATAGTTTGTTTTTTGTTTTTCTCTCGCAATATTAGTCTTCGATTTTTCGAATTTTATCTAGCCATGTGAATTTTAGGATTGTCGTTGTCACTAAAAACACTACTAATGCTGTAATCGCCTTTGGATAATCTTTGATAATAAAGAATATCGGAAGTAAAATCATACTGGACTGCCATACAATTCCGATAAGACAATTCAGCATATCTTTCCAGAAATCATTATTTTTTTCGAAAGTCTGATCTTCAATTTTTAATGTTTTATAAACCGGATTCCACCAACCCCAAGGTCTTACGTTCGTGTAGAAAGATCTTAGAACCTCCATATCTGTAGGTTTACTCAAGAAAGTACCTAGAAGACAACCCAAAATGGAGAAGCCAAATATTACCGGAAATAAATAAATCGCCTGCACTTCGGATAAATCATATAAAAATGATCCTTGCGTAAAGTTTCCTTTATTTTGCCCTAAAACAAATTGGAAAGAAGCTACAATTAATCCGGCAAACATTCCCCAGAAATACCCCCAACCGTTAAATCTCCACCAAATCCATTTTAAAAAATTGGCAGCGACATAACCTCCGTATAATGCACTTGTAATCCATAAGGTTAAGGAATTAATGGAGTCTGCAAAGAATCCCATGAAAACTCCTAAACCAACAACCAAGAAAGAAGAAATTTGGCTTACTTTTATATAATGTGCATTTGTTGCAACCGGTTTGAAATATTTTTTATAAATATCATTTACAATATAGGCTGGACCTGCATTTACAAAAGCGGAGAATCCAGACATAAATGCAGCCAATAAACCGGCTAATAAAATTCCTTTTATTCCAACAGGAATGTATAGATTAACCACTTTTGGCATTAATAATTCTAAGTCTGCTCCCGTTAAATGACCATTTGAATTTAATTCTGGTGCTAAATTCATTAAAGCGATTACCACAATTCCTGTAATTAATAAATATCTCGGAATGAATAAAATTAAGTTGGTAAAACCACTCATATAGGCCGCTTCTTTTACCGATTTGGTAGAGAGAATTCTTTGTAAATCGTAACTTGGCGTTGGTCCTGCAACACTGGCAAAAAATCCTTTAAATAATGTCATTCCGATAAAAGCGCCAAACATTTTGTATCCTTCCGAATCAATTAATGTATTGAAGGTTTGAAATTTATCACTCCACTGGGTTTCGAACTGCCATCCGAAGAAAACATTTTTCCATTCCTCAGTAATAACCGAATTAATCTGAAGTTCTGAATAATTGATAAAAGCGTAACCTGCGATTAAAACACCCGCAATAATCATAATGATGTATTGAACCACTTCAGTCGCCACTACAGAGAACATACCGCCTTTTACCGTATAAATTGTCGTTAAAAGTATAATTATCAAAGCATAAGAGCGTTCAGAAGTCAATACAATTAAATCTCCATAATGAAGCGTTAAATCCCAAGGAAGAATGATGGTTACAAATTTCCCGATTCCTTCAAAAAAGTAAGCAATAAAACCAATGGTAGAAATGATGGCAAAAATAGCAACTATTATATGTGATGCTTTTCCGGCTCTGTCACTTCCAAAACGAGTTAAAATCCATTCAGAACCCGTCATAACTTTCGATCTTCTTATCCAAACGGCCAGGAACATCATCACAAAAATCTGATTCCAAATTGGCCAAAGCCACATAAACATGAAACTTTTTACTCCATATAAAAATAATACTCCAATCATCCAAGAAGTTCCTGAAACATCAAACATTCCTGATCCGTTGCTCAAACCTAAGAAATACCATTTGATTGTTTTTCCACCAAGGAAATAATCATCTAATCCTTTTGATGCTTTTCTTGAAATCCAAATTCCTATTCCTACTGATAGTAGAATATAAGCTACGATGATTGATACGTCAATAATATCCATTAATTTTATTTATTAGTTAATTAATTTGGTTGGTTATTTTGTTAAACCCCAGTTTTTATTAGGTTTGGATCCCATCACAAAATGTAAAATTCCGCCTTGTACTATTTGTTGATGTGTGATTGCTGTTTTATCAAATGCAACACCGTTTAATGTAGCTGACTGGATATAAAATTTTTTGTCTGAAACATTTTCTGCTTCAATTACAAACGTTTTTCCCTCTTGAAGATTGATTGTTGCTTTTTCGAAAATTGGACTTCCAATTTCGTATTCTCCCGAAGCTGGATTCATAGGATACAATCCCATTGAACTAAATACATACCAAGCCGACATTTGCCCACAATCTTCATTCCCGCTTAATCCGTTTGGTGTGGTATTGTATTGCGTATCTAAAATGTGGCGTACCCAATATTGTGTTCGCCAAGGTTGACCAGCGCGGTTAAACATATAAGCAATGTGATGACTTGGTTCATTACCATGTGCATATTGACCAATTAATCCTGAAATATCAGCAGAAACATTACTTCCTGTAATCTCTGAACTCTCAGTAAATAACTGCTCTAAACGTTTTGTGAAAATTTCATTGCTTCCGTGTAACGAAATAAAATCTTCTACATTTTGTGGTACAAACCAACTGTGTTGCCATGCATTCCCTTCGGTATAATCAGTATGTTCTCTATGATTTGAATGTTTGGGATCAAAAGGTTCGTTCCATGATTTTCCATCTGATGATTTTCCTCTCATAAATCCTGTTGCTGGATCAAATAAATAGTGATACGCTTTTGATCGGTTTAGAAAAAATTGATACTCTTCATTTTTTCCTAACGCTTTCGCCATTTGTGCCACACACCAATCATCATACGCATATTCTAACGTAATGGTAACTGATTCGTCTAACAAATTATAGGGAATAAAACCGTATTTTTTGTACAAATTCAATCCGCGTTCGTCTTGCATCATAGTCGCTTTCATCGCACTATAGGCTTTTTCAGCATCAAAGCCTTTAATCCCTTTTTTGTAAGCATCTACGATTACAGGAATAGAATGATAACCAGTCATCGTATTGGTTTCATTAGCATAAAGAGTCCAAACGGGTAATATTTTTTTAGTATCATAATACGCTAACATAGAATTTACTAGATCCGAAACCTTATCTGGTGCTACTAAAGTCAATAAAGGATTTTCGGCTCTGAAAGTGTCCCAAAGTGATAAAGTGGAATAAGCAGTGTAATTTTTTGCAGTAACAATTTCGTCATTCTCTTTTCTAAATTGCCCATTTTTATCACTATATGTTACAGGCGCTAATTGCGTATGATACATAGCGGTATAAAACATTGTTTTTAGTGAATCTACTGGAGTTTCTACTGTAATTTTATTTAAAGCAGTGTTCCAAGTTGTTGCTGCTTTTGATTTTACATTTTCAAAATTGAAGTTCTCAGCCTCCAAATTGTCTTTTGCATTAGCAATACTAACAGAAGACAAAGCCACTTTAACAAGCAACTCATTACTGTTATTCGCATTAAAAAATAATTGTAAGGCAGTATTTTCGCCGTCTGCTACTGCTCCTGAAATTATTTTTTTATCAGCGGTTAATATCGTTTCTGAAATAGGTTTAGAAAATTTAGCCACAAAAAATACTTTCTGATTTTTTGCCCATCCAGTACTAAAACGATACCCGCTTATGGTATACTTGTCTTCAATTGTGATACTTGTTTTTAAGGCTTTATCCCAATTAATTGCAAAACCAAGATCAACGACAACAGATTGTTTATCTCCATTAGCAAATGTATATTTATGAAATGCAGTACGTTGAGTCGATGTTAATTCTACATTAATTTTAGGATCTTCGAGGTAAACTTGATAATAACCCGGAGTAGCTTTTTCGTTAGCATGGCTATAAGATGATTTATAAGGAAGCTGATCGCGGGAAGTTGTTTTTGCAGTTAAATCGACTTTTTTATTTATTGGCATAAACAATATGTCGGTTAAATCACCAATCCCAGTTCCGCTTAAATGCAAATGACTGAAACCAGCCACAATAGAGTCCGAATAATGATAACCAGAGCACCAATCCCAGCTCGAAATCCCATTATCAGGACTTACTTGCAGCATCCCAAAAGGAACAGTTGCACCAGGATACGTATGGCCATGACCTCCAGTACCCAAAAAAGGATTTACACGGTCAACAAAAATATCTTCTTGGAGGTTATTTTTATTTATCTTTATTTTACAACTTGTAATTAAAATTACAAACAAAACAAGCAAGGAAAAATTCTTCATATCAAACAATCTTAATTTAATTTTAAATTTATATAAATTTAACATCTACTAAAATTAATTTAGACGGATAACATATAAACTGACCTAAACATCAAAAAAATAGTAACAAACCATACTTTCCTCCCCATGATGATTTTCAACTCTAGTAAATTATACCGAATACCACTGCATTACCACATTATATTTTGGCTAACCTATTTTTTATTTAATACATTTCGTTGGGGGAGCTATTTCAATGATTATTTATATTCCTTGAAAACAAATTTATTGGGCTTTCCCATTCACATGACCTTATGTTATTTGAATATTTTAGTTCTCATGCCTTATTTGGTTTACCGAAAAAGATACTTATTATATGTCCTTTCCATTTTATCAGCCATATTTATTATGGTCTTTATAAAATTTAACCTCACTTACTTACTAATAACTCATAATGTTTGGCCGGAAGGACCAGAAACTATTGATAAATTATCTCTCAACTATACTATTGATATGATGATGGGGGAACTTTATGTAATTACATTTGTTACGGCAATTAAGATTACATTAGACTTTTTAAAGGAACAAAAAAGAGTAACCGATCTTGAAAAATCACAATTAGAAACAGAATTACTTTTCTTAAAATCACAAATTTCTCCGCACTTTTTTTTCAATACACTGAATAACATTTATTCTTTATCGGTAGAGAAATCTAATAAAACACCAAAGATAATTTTAAAGCTTTCGGAGTTAATGCGCTACATGCTTTATGAAACTAAAAACAAGAGACAAACTTTAGAAAACGAAATACTCTGCATTCAAAACTACTTGGACCTAGAAAGAATCAGAAATGATGACCGATTAGAAGTAAACATAGCCATCTCTGGGGATATTCACGATAAGGAAATAGCGCCTATTTTATTGCTGACTTTTGTTGAAAATGCGTTTAAACATGGCGTAAATAAAAATACCGGAAAAGTAAAAATTGATATTAATTTTAATGTTAAAGAAGATTTTCTTCATTTCAGCATTTCAAACCCAATGCCTACCATTACAAAACTTAAAGAAAATTTAAATATATCTAGTGGTATCGGAATTGAAAATGTAAAAAAAAGAATTGCTTTAGGTTATAATAAAAATGACTATAAGCTTTCTTTTAAAAATAAAAAGAATAATTTTGTCGTGAAGCTAGTAATTAAAGTATCTTAATACGGTTTATCTTTTTTTTTAAATTATCCCCACTCAAATTATTTTGACCAAAACTAATAAAATAGAAATGAAAATAAAGTGTTTGATTATTGATGATGAGCCATTGGCGATTAATGTTATTAAAAATTACATCGAGCAAATTGAAGATTTAGAATTAATAAACACCTTTAGTAATTCAATAGAAGGTTTAAATTTTTTAAAAAACAATACAATTGATGTAATTTTTCTAGACATTAATATGCCTGTTCTAGATGGTATAAATTTTATAAAAAGTTTAGAAGACCCTCCTTTATTAGTTATTACTAGCGCATATGATCAATTTGCTATAGAAACTTACGAATTAGACGTTTTGGATTACTTAGTTAAACCTATTGAGTTTCCCAGATTGATGAAAGCGGTAAACAAGATTAACAAAAGACTCAACAATACCAGTAAAGTTACTGTGGAAAACAGTAAAGAAAACCCATTCATTTTTGTCAAAATAGATAAAAAGAAAATGAAGAAGATTTTTTTAAATGAAATTTTGGTTATCGAAAGCTTAAAAGATTACTTAAAAATAAATACATTAACAGGGAAATACATCATACACAGCACACTATCTGATTTCACTAATTTATTGCCTGAAAGAGATTTTATAAGAATACACAGATCCTATACCATAGCTATTGATAAAATTGATGCTGTTGAAGGAAATAGCATAGAGATAGAGGGCCTCAGATACGTAATAGGAAGATCTTATATTGATGATGTTAAACAAAAAATTTTAAATTCTTCTATTTAATAAAGACCTCTTTTTAGAGGTTGCCTTATTAAAACTATCAAACTTTGATAATTTAGTCCAATTATACTTCTTTTTTACGCGACTGAGAATTGATTCAGATTTAATCACCAATCTAGATTGCATACAGATTATTTTTTTCCCTTCATTTTAAAAAAATATATTTCTCTGAAATTTCAAAGAATTAAAAGTGATTATTACTACATCCTTGATTATTTATGCCTTACTATAATAAGCAAAAAAAAATGCAACCAAAACGGTTGCATTTTTAACAAAACCAGGTAACTAACCAAACAAACCACATAAATAATTTATTGTTTTTAAAAACAACATACTAAAAATGATATCGTTTAAACGCTTCAATAGCGGAATAATCTGCTAATCCTAAATCATGATATTTCTTTGCTGTTAATCTATTTCTGTCTTCAACACGAACCCAAAACTCTCTGTTATCATCGCCTTGAAACATAACTCCATCTTTTTGAGTCTGGTGATAAAAAATAGCATGACGTTTTTTAAGTACCTGATCCGGACTCATAGGAACCGCCATTTCAATTTGATATGATTCCCATTCATGCCAAGCTCCACGATACAGCCATACCCAACAATCATCCATATAACTATTGTGTTTTACAATTTTTAGGGCTTCAAACAAGCTGTCCAGACATACTTTATGAGTGCCATGTGGATCTGCTAAATCTCCAGCGGCATATATTTGATGTGGTTTTATGCTATCTATCAGATTACACATAATTTCAATATCAGCCTCTGAAAGATTGTTTTTCTTAACGGTACCCGTTTCATAAAAAGGAAGATCCAGAAAATGTACATTCGAATCGGCAACACCAAGATAACGTGTCGCTGCCAACGATTCGCTTCTTCTAATTAATCCTTTTAATTTTCTAACTTCTAAAGAATCTATTTCATTAGCCGATCTGTTCTTTAAAAACTGAATAATATGCTCTGACTCCTTAGAATTGACATTTAAAGCTTTGGAAATTTCAGCAAATTTTAAAGCTTCTTCATTAGAAACAGCAATGTTTCCTGAGGTTTGGTACGCAATATGCACATCATGCCCCTGCTCTACAAGTCGGTCAAATGTTCCTCCCATAGAAATAACATCATCATCTGGGTGTGGACTAAAAATAATAATTCTCTTTCTTACTGGAGTTGAACGCTCCGGTCGATATGTATCATCTGCATTAGGCTTTCCTCCAGGCCAACCTGTGATTGTCTGCTGCATTTTATTAAACATTTTAATATTTAAATCATATGCAGTTCCCTCATCTGTTAAAAGACTAGACATACCGTTGTCATTATAGTCTTTATCAGTCAACTTAAGAAAAGGCTTTTTGGTTAATTCAGTTAACCATGCAACAGCTTTCAATTTTAATTCTTCTGTCCATATACACGGTCTAACTAACCAAGGTGTTTTTACTCTTGTTAACTCTGATGAAGCCTCAGTATCTAAAACAAACGTTGTGTTGCTATGTTCTTGTAAATAAGTAGCTGGTACTCGGGAAGATATTTCTCCTTCAATGGTTTTTTTTATAATTCCCGCTTTGCTGATTCCCCAACCAAGAAGCACAATTCTTTTGGCATTTCTTACCGTGCCAATACCCATTGTGATTGCTTTTCTAGGCACATTATCGATTCCTAAAAAAGAAGAAGCCGCATCGACACGCGTCAAATGATCAAGGGTAATACTTCGCGTTCCGGAATTAATGTGAGATCCCGGTTCATTAAATCCTATATGTCCTGTTCTACCAATACCTAACAGCTGAAAATCTAATCCTCCTAAGTATTTAATCTTCATTTCATAATCAATACAATATTGGTGCAAATCTTCACTACTCACTTTTCCGTCTGGAATATTAATATTTTCTGGAAGAATATTTACATGGTTAAAAAGATGCTCATGCATGAATTGATAATAACTCTGAATGTTATCCTTATCCATCGGATAATATTCATCTAAATTAAAGGTTACTACATTTGTAAAATCTAGACCGCCTTCTTTATGCATTCTAACCAGTTCTTCGTAAACTTTTATTGGTGAAGATCCTGTTGCCAGTCCTAAAACACAAGGTTCATTTAATTCTTCTTTTCTCTGAATTATATTTGCTATTTCTTGTGCTACTAATACCGAAGCTTCTTGAGAGGAATGGAAAATAACATTGTGAATTTTCTCAAAACGTGTTTCTTCAAACTTCCCTGCTTCTTTAAAACTTATACCTTCTTTAATCATTTGCCAGTTATTCATTTAATTAATTAAAATAAAATTAAGTATTTATAAATCTTTAACTATTAAAAATTCGACTAACAGCTAATAGCCTTCGGCAAAAGACATAATTATAAACTTAAAATGATTTTCACACAATAATTCAATCTAACCTAATGTCCTTCAATAACATTTATTTCTCCAATAGAAACGGTTTGCCCTTTTTCTACTGCTGATTTAGCTACAAAACGCAAATATCTGGCCTTTACTTCCGTAAAAATTTTCAGTTGTTCTATAGGATTGTTTTTAATATTTGAGAACTCTCCTTGAGATTGCTTAGTCCATTTTACAGCATTTGTACTGGTATAAAATTCATAATTAGCTATTAAATTAAGGGCATTACCCACTTGTTGCGGAACATAGGTAAACCCGTTGATTTTAAGCAGGGCTCCCATATCAATAACTATTTCCTGAGGAAGTTTAGCAGTATCGCTTCCAAAGCTCCAATCGGTATTTGGATTGCCGTCTATAACCCGATTTACGGTATTCAAATCGCCACTAGAGATTGAAACTATTTTCCATTTTTCCTTAGAAACTCCATACTTAGCTCTTTTTATAGCACTGCTTATATTTTCTTTTGTATTTAATGCAATAGCCTTTATTTCAACTGCTTTATTGTATCTGAATGGTTTCTTATACAAAATACTTTTTACTGATGGATCAGAGCCATCAACAGTGTAATAAATACTGTTTCCTGCTTCAGATTTGATAGTAACTTCCCCATTTTTATCTCGTTTTACCTCGGGAGCACGCACAAAAATTGGCGCATTAAAGGCTTGAATATTAGAGATAACAATACTTGCTTTTGAATCTGTAATCGTTACTCGTAGTGCCGAAGCGATAACTCTATTGGTTCTTAGAATTCTTTTATAACCAATAGTGGTTTCAGCAGCAATGGTTTTCCATTGTCCATCAACTTTAGCTTCAACAGTAAATGCCTTAACACGTTGTCCCAGTTTTATATATTCTTGAAGCAAGATTCTATTAACGGGTGTTGGTTGATTAAAATCAAAAATAATAGATGCCGTTTTCACATTATCATCCGTAGCCCAATAGGTGTTTTTATCCCCATCAATAACATTTTGAGCAGTAAATTGGACATTGTTCCCTCTGACATTATCAGCACTGACTTTACTTCCGGCTAATACTTCCGTTTCAAAATCGGCGTTTATAGTTGCTACCAATTCTTTCAGTCTGGCTTCATCATTTTCATGAACTAAACCTCTTCTGTCAACAGGCAGATTTAGTATAAGATTTGCATTACGACCGATAGATTCATAATAAATATCTACTAATTCATCCAGTGATCGTACCTTATCATCTTCAACAGCATGGTAAAACCATCCTGGTCTGATTGATACATCAGCTTCACCTGGCACCCATCTTTCTCCGTCCTCATGCCCAGACATAAATTCGGAATAGTGTACTTTTCCCGCTAATTCATCTTTTTGACGCAAAAGACTCCAATTGGTTTGATTTGCACGACCTTCTTCGTTTCCTATCCATCGTGCTTCCGAAGGCCCAACTCCCCAAACCAGTGTTTTAGGAGCTATTGTATAGATCAATTTATAAGTCTCTTCCCAATTATAATATTCCAGTGTATTTATTTTTCTTGCCTCATTAGCTCCTCCATAATATCCATCACCTCCATTGGCACCATCGAACCACATTTCAAAAATATCACCATAATTTGTCAACAATTCTTTTAGTTGATTTCTAAAATAGGTAACATATGCCGGTTTACCATATTCCGGATTATTTCTATCCCATGGAGAAAGATACAGTCCTAATTTTAAATTATATTCTTTACAAGCTGCTGCTAATTCTTTAATGACATCCCCTTTTCCATTTTTCCAAGGAGAATTTTTTACAGAGCGCTCTGTATATACCGATGGCCACAAGCAAAATCCATCATGATGTTTAGCCACTAATATTATTCCTTTCATCCCCGCTTCCTTAGCAACCCGAGCCCATTGACGTACATCTAAAGCAGTAGGATTAAACAATTGAGGTGATTCATCTCCATAACCCCATTCTTTGTTCGTAAACGTATTTAGAGAGAAATGAATAAAAGCATAAGATTCCATTTCGTGCCATTCAATTTGTTTTTGCGTAGGCAATGGACCAAAAGGTTTGGGTGGTTTTACCAATTCTTGACTACTAATTATTGGTATAATGCAAAAAAAACTTAGTAACAGAAAAATATTTTTCATCATGATTATAATTATTATTTTTTCATCAAACTTGCAACAACACAATGTTAAACTAATTTAATATTCTAATCCTAACTTTTTCGACCAACACCTATTTTAAAAGAGTTTTGGGATAATAAGAGTCATCTTCTAGATAAAAGAATTCTATAAAAATAACCGCTTCACATTAAATTAATTATACTAACAGGTTTGTATAGTGTTTTGTCAAGCACAAAAAGATAAAACAAGTAGACACAAAACACAATCCGGAGCAAAAAATGGGCTCAAAGGGAACTAAACTTCTCATCGACAGCTTGAGTAATGGTTTGAACTGGTTATCTATTTATCCTAACAGAGCGATTATAATATCAAATAACATAATAAAAAAAAGAAATTTAAGAGCGGAGAATATAATACGTTCCCGACAGAAACTATTTTAGTGTAATCATCTAGAAATCCATTAGATTTTTCAAGATTACCCGCTACTAAAAAAGCTTCAGAAAAATCTGAAGCTCTTTTTATGCAACAACTTCAAATAATTGATTTGCATAAAAAAACCTGTGAAGCAATAAGCTACACAGGTTTTTCTAACTAAATTTATTAAACTAACTTATTTAAAAAAAAACTAAAACCATTTTCTTAAAGAGTTTTTAATCTCATATTATTCCAAATACTAATCTTCAGAAACTATAGCTGAATTTTTATCAGTAGTAACATCTAACAAAACAGTAGCTCCTTTATCATTTATCATAGTCATATTTAATGCATCAAGTGCCGCCAAATCTTTAGTTACTAAACCATTAAACATATTATAAGAAATATTCATTTCTTTAAGATTATTCAATTTTTCTAGTTCTAAAGGCACTTGACCATTCATTTTATTATCAAACAAACTAAAATTTTCAAGAGAAGTCATACGTACCACCTCACGACTTAATCCTCCACTAAGCTTGTTACTGCTTAAAAGTAGGATTTTCATTGTTTTCACATCATAAAGTGAGCTTGGAATTTGTCCTGTTATTTCATTGTTATATAATGACAACACTTCTAATTGTTTCAAGGCACCAATTTCAATAGGCATCTCTCCTGAAAGTGCATTCATATAAAGTTCTAAATCTTTCAAATTACTCAATTCACATACAGAGGAAGGAATTGTTCCTGACAATTTATTAAAAGAAAGATTTAATACTTTCAAATCTTTTAGGTTTCCGATGAAAGAAGGAATCGCACCAGATATTTGATTTTTATGTAAATCTAATTCTTGAAGACTAACTAAATTAACAATATCAGATGGTATTTCACCAACTAAATTATTATTGGCTAAGTTTACAGAAACTACTTTCTCACCTTCTAGCTTAACACCATACCAAGTTGATACTGGCAATGATAAATCCCATTTTGTGATCCACTTACTTCCATTCGTTGCTTTGTATAATTTAATAAGCGCTTCTTTATCTGAAGGAACTACATTAGCAAACATAGAAAAAGAAAACAAAACGGTTAAAAATAGAGTAGTTATATTTTTCATAACTTGATTTTTTTATTTTATACATATAAATCTACACACAATGTGGGCAACGAGCAAATAAAATCGACGAAATACACCAATTTATGTGTTTTATAGAGTTATATCCTACAATAAATTCAAATTACTGTTAAATAATAATAATTTACTAAATTTGATTTACTAACCTTTAAAAACTATTTTATGGAAATTAATTTTTTAGCGCTTTTAGTTGCAGCTTTATCTACCCTTTTAGTAGGATTTGTATGGTATCACCCAAAAGTTTTTGGAACTATTTGGATGAAAGAAGCCGGATTAACAGAAGAAAGCATGAAAGGCAGCAATATGGTTGCAATTTTTGGTTTTGCAGTTTTTTACGCTTTCCTTATTGCTATAATTCTTCAGTTTTTAACGATTCATCAATGGGGTGCGTTTAGCATGGTTGGTGGTGATGCCACAAAAGCTTTACCTTCTTACGCTGCGTTTATGTCCGATTATGGAACTGCATTTAGAACATTCAAACATGGTGCATTTCACGGATTTTTATCTGGCTTGTTTTTAGCATTGCCAATTATTGGCACAAATGCCTTATTCGAAAAAAGAAGCTTTAAATACACTTTAATATCAGGAGGTTTCTGGATTGTATGTTTTACAATTATGGGCGGAATTATTTGTGCTTGGGTTTAAAAATAAATTAACAATAAAAATCTCGTCTCTTAAAAAAGGATGAGATTTTTTTATTGTATCTGCTCAATCGCTTTTGCTAAATCAACATCTTTATCGGTAACTCCATTTGCATCATGCGTAGTCAACCGAATCGTCACTTTATTATATACATTGAATAATTCCGGATGATGATTTCTTTTCTCAGCCATCACCCCTACTTGAACGATGAAGCCCAGTGCTTGCGTGAAGTTTAAAAAGGAAAACTTTTTCTCAATTCCATTATTAATAAATTGCCAGTCTTTTAGCTCTTTTAATTCGGGTTGAATTGTTTCTTCTGAATAGGTTTTCATAATTTTATTTTTTATTTATATAAAGTTAGTTAATTTCGAATCAAAGAGAAATACTTTAACTTTATTAACTATTTTTGATGAAATATTAAAATTCAACTTGAATACATCTTATTCTTTCAAAATTTATAATTCCACTGCTCAACTTCCAAAACAATGGGATGATTTAGCCGTTTCAACTATTTTTTTATCGAAAAAATATCTGGAAGTATTAGAAAAATCATCTCCTGAAAATATGATTTGCAATTATATTGGAATTTTTGAAAATAATGCTTTAGTTGGAATTGCTGTTTCTCAATTCCTAGATTTAAATAAATTAGAATCTTTTGGAGAACGAGACAAATGTATCAAAACAGCAATACGGAATTTTGCTTTCCGAAATTTCAGTTCTCATGTCCTTCTTATTGGCAATAATATGCTAACTGGGCAAAATTCTTTTTGCTTTTCTGATTCTACTGATAAAAAGAAGGCATTACAAGCATTAAAATTGGCTTCAATTGCTTTGAAAAAGAAGTTTAAAACTCAAGGAAAAAAGATTCATATTACGTCCTTTAAAGATTTTAACATCGACGAAATTCAAATTTTTAATATTCCGGAATTTAAAAACGATTATCAGTTTTCTACCCAACCCAATATGGTTTTTACTATCAATGAAAATTGGAAATCAGAACAAGATTATATTGATTCTCTTTCAAAAAAATATAGAGATCAGTACAAAAGAGCCCGAAAAAAAGCAGCTGGAATTGAGAAAAGGAAAATGCATCTTGAAGAAATCATTACATATGAAGATATCATTTATGATTTGTATATCCATGTTGCTAAAAATGCCCCATTCAATACTTTTTTCCTCCCGAAAAATCATTTTAGAATTTTTAAAGAAATCTTCAAAGATAAATTCCTCTTTTATGGCTATTTCATTGATGAAAAACTAATAGGTTTCAATACTTTAATAAAAAATGGTAAAGTGATGGACACTTATTTTTTAGGATACGACGAAGGCATTCAACGCGAAAAAATGTTGTATTTGAATATGCTATATGACATGGTCGCTTATTCAATAAATAAAGGTTTTAAAGAAATCGTTTTTGCAAGAACCGCTTTGGAAATCAAAAGTTCTGTTGGGGCAAAACCTTTAAAAATGTATGGTTTTATTGAGCACAGCAATTCTATTGTTAATTCATATATGCCCAAAATATTTAAATATTTAGAGCCCGAAACTATTTGGCAGGAACGAAATCCATTTAAATAATTTCTGAAATTAAGGAATTGCAACTTTCATTTGCTTGGGTAATATTTCAATATCCAGTTTTGTTTCCTCTCCATAATATTCTCCATCAATTTGAAAACAAACAGGCACATTGGTAGTAATTTCAGCTCTATCAGTAGAAATTATGGCTACGTCCTCAGAATCTAACGGCATATTCCCAGTGATAATTTTTCCTAAAACAACTAAATCCAGGTTTTTTAAAATAACTAATTCAAACTTTCCATCATCCATAACACCATTCGGATTGATAGAAACTCCTGTCCCATACTTTTTAGAATTCGCAATCACAATCATTCTTGCTGTACATTCTATCGTTTCAAAATCGCCTTTAATAGTCGCCGTAAAAGGATCGTTTAAATCTATCAATGTACTTACGGTTTGTAAAACATAGCCCCATTTACCGCGAATAGTACTTTTTTCATAGTTTTTAATCATTTCAGCATTAAGTCCTAAATCGCTTAGATGAATACTTTTTTTTCCATTGATAGAAATCATGTCAATTTCCATATACGTATTATGAAAAGCAATGTTTAAGTTTTCCTCGACTGTTGACGGTAAATTTAAATCCATAGCCAAACCATTGGCTGAACCCGCTGGTACAATTCCAATAATTACATCATTTTTTTCCATCGCCTCAGCAACCATCTTTATCGTCCCATCGCCGCCAGCTACAATAATTCTTTCTGGATTATAACTTAAATAAAGTGATTTTATCTTTAAAATATCATCATCACCTGTAGTATTATAAAGTACAAAATTCAGATTTTCAGCCGCCGCTAAATGTGCTGCCGCTACAATAAATTCTGATTTATCTATATCTCCAGAAATAGGATTAACAATCATTATGATATTCTTTCTCAAAATTTAGCTACTTTTATTGGTACAAAATATAAAACGAATAATTCAACTCAAAAGTACTAAATAAATGAAGCCTATTTTAAAATTATACCGTGGCTATGCTAATGAGCAAGAATTAATTGTGATGGGACATGTTTTTAAACCAACAACGGCCAAAGAATACGACTTTCAAAAAAAAAACATCAAAAACGCAACTTCGGTGATTGGTATGTTTAGAATGAAAACGCAAGCAAATGCTGACGTTTATCTGGAACATAATAAAATAAAAATCCATACCAAAACTTTGAATGACGGTTATTTTAAATTTTGTGTGCCATTAGACCAATTTACCCGTTATGGCTGGATTGAATATGAGGTGAGTATTGTTCACCAAAACGAAAGCTTAACAACTAAAGACAGTTACATTCGCCCACACAAAGGAAATTTAGGAATTATATCCGATATTGACGACACTTTTTTAGTTTCTCACACCTTGAATCCTTTGAAGAAATTATATGTTTTGTTATTCAAAAACATAAATAAAAGAAAAATTTACAAAGACGTTGTCACACATTACCAAGCATTAAGTACGGCAGGAAGAGAAAATAAAGAAGAATTCAATGCTTTTTTCTATGTTTCCAGCAGCGAATGGAATTTGTACCGTTTTATTATAAAGTTTACCGAACTTCATCAACTGCCAAAAGCGGTTTTGCTATTGAAAGATATTAAAACGAGCCTTAAAGATTTTTTTCTGACTGGAAGAGGCAATCACAATCATAAGTTTGACAAAATAAAACACATTTTAGAATTCTACCCAAATTTAGAGTATGTACTACTGGGTGATGATTCACAACACGATGCTTTTTTATACGAAGCAATTTGCAAAATTTTCCCGGTCACCGTAAAAGCGGTTTACATTAGACAAACTGGTGACTCTAAAAAAGATAAAGTAACAGCTGTTTTGAAAAATTTAGAAACCTTAAAAGTATCCGTTTGTTATTTCAAAAATAGCAGTGAAGCCATTGCACACTCAAAAATGATTGGGATTATTGTATAAAAAAAGAGTCCCAAATTGGAACTCTTTTTTTTCTTATAAATTATCTATTTCTTCCTGAACGAGTTCCCAATCCAACAGCAATTTGTCCAACTCGGCTTTCTTTTTATTGTAAGCCATGAAAAATTTAGCATCTTCAATATGCTTATCATAATTAGAAGCTAGCATTTTGTCATCGTTTTGAATGTCTTTTTCCAATTGCTTGATTTGACTCTCCACTTTGCTCAATTTATTTTGCAACGCTTTCCCTTTCTTTTGATCTTCGTAGGAGGCTTTGTTACTTTCTTTAGGTGCTGCTGCTTTTTCAGCATCTTTTTTCTCCACTTCACGCATATTCTCCATATTGCGTTGCTCCAAGAAATAATTAATATCTCCTAAATATTCTTTTATTTTTTGGTCTTTGAATTCATAAACCAAATTTGACATTCCCTGCAAGAAATCTCTATCGTGAGAAACCAGCAATAAAGTACCGCCAAATTTTTGAAGAGCCGCTTTCAAAACATTCTTGGATTTGATGTCCAAGTGATTCGTAGGCTCATCCATTAATAAAACATTGATAGGTTGCAACAACAATTTACATAACGCCAGACGGTTTCTTTCGCCTCCAGAAAGGACTTTTACCTTTTTCTCTACATCATCACCACGAAACAAGAAAGAACCCAGCATATCGCGTACTTTCATTCTGTTGGTATCTGCTGCAGCGTCTTCCATAGTTTGCAGCAAGGTAATTTCACCATCAAGATATTCTGCTTGATTCTGGGCAAAATAACCCAATTGTACATTATGGCCTAACTTAATATTTCCTTTATATTCAAATTCGTCAACAATAGCTTTAATGAAAGTTGATTTCCCTTGTCCGTTTTGTCCAACGAATGCGATTTTGCTTCCGCGTTCCACCAACAGGTTGATATCTTTCAAAATCGTTTTGTCACCATAACTTTTAGTTACATTTTCGGCTTCTATAACAACTCTACCGGGTTCCTTTGAAACAGGAAAAGTGATGTTCATCACCGAGTTGTCATCCTCATCAACTTCGATACGTTCTATTTTGTCGAGTTTTTTAATCATCGATTGCGCCATAGAAGCTTTGGAAGCTTTCGCACGGAATTTTTCGATTAATTTCTCCGTTTCTTCAATTTTTTTGGCCTGATTTTTTTGTGTTGCCAATTGTTTTTCACGAATTTCATGACGCAATTCTAAATATTGAGAATACGGTTTATTGAAGTCATACGCTTTCCCAAGAGAAATTTCGATAGTTCTGTTGGTCACATTATCCAAGAACATCTTATCGTGTGAAACAATCACAACAACTCCTGGATAATTGCGAAGGAAACTTTCTAACCAAATGATACTTTCTATATCCAAGTGATTCGTAGGCTCATCCAGCAACAAAACATCATTTGCCTGTAATAATAATTTAGCTAATTCAATACGCATTCTCCATCCACCGGAAAAGGTTTCCGTTTGATTATCGAATACATCTCTTTTAAAACCTAATCCAAGGAGAATCTTCTCCGTATCGCCAACATAATTATATCCACCCAACAATTCAAAACGGTGGGTATAATCAGATAAGTCTTCTATAATTTGGCTGTATTCGTCACTTTCATAATCAGTTCGGGTAACCAACAAATGGTTAATTTCTTCAAGCTTTTTCTCAACAATTTTAATTTCCGTAAAAGCTTCATAGGCTTCTTCTAAAACCGTTCTGCCTTGTTCAAAATCGATATCCTGACGCAAGAATCCCATTCGAAGATCTTTCTCTTGAGAAATAACACCCGAATCAGGAGCAAAATCCTTTGCCAACATTTTAAGCATGGTCGATTTCCCAGCCCCGTTTTTCCCAACAAGACCCACACGGTCCCCAGCACCCAATCGAAAGGTAACTTCTTCAAATAAATAAGTACCACCAAACGAAACGGATAAATTGTGTATATTAAGCATGTATTGTTATTTTATTCCTTTTTGAATGTGTAAATTTGTAACTCTAAAAAAGGAAATATTAAATTTTTTGCAAATGTTAAAAAAAGGATCCAAATTATATAGCATTTTAACAGGAACTTGTCCTAAATGTCAGAATGAGAGTATGTATTTGGATAAAAATCCGTTACATATTGATAAAGTTTTAAAAATGCATGAAAATTGTAGCCATTGTGGTTTAAAATATCAAATTGAACCTTCCTTCTTTTATGGAGCAATGTATGTAAGTTATGGATTGAATGTAGGCGTAGGAATTGCAGCCTTTATAATCGCATTCGTAATTTTCGGCTCCAGTTTGAAAGTTGCTTTTATTGCTATAATTGCTTCACTAATTCTCTTATTTCCATTTATTTTACGTTTGTCAAGAAACATATACATCAATATGTTTGTTTCTTATGATCCAAAAGCAAATTTAAAATAGCATTATTGATGTCCTTTAGGCCGAAATCTGAATATGTCAATTGCCGGATTTAAAGGAATTTGATGTTCAATATTCTCAAATAAAGCTTTTGCCATTGCAGGTCCGAGCATAACTCCTCTTGTTCCTAAACCATTCAAAATATGAATTGATTCATAATTTTGAAGTGTTCCTACTAAAGGTCTTCTGTCTTTTACAGTTGGTCTAACGCCCGCAAAATGCTCTACAATTTCAAAATCACAGGTTATAATTTCTTTTATTCTATCCACTAATTCAACCTTACCCTCTTCTGTTGGCAAATCAGTTTTATCCTTCCAATTATATGTAGCGCCCACTTTGAATAAATCATTCCCAAGTGGTAGAATAAACACACTTGTATTTACGATTACATCTAAATCTAACTGAGGTGCTTTAATAATAAAAAGCTCCCCTTTAGTTCCGTCTAAAGGCAAATGTTTAAAATATGGGTTTGCATGCATCCCAAAACCTTCTGCAAAAACTATATGTTTGGCTTTAACGTCTTTATAATGAATTCCATCACTTTCAGTTTGTAAAGCATCATAATCAAATGATTCTTCCTTAAACAGATTGTTTTGTTTCAAATATTCTCTGTACTTATTTAATAATAAAGCGGTATCGACATAACCTGTTTGTAACACTTCGCCATATCCATAAGGAGAATCAATTCCTAAATACTTTTTTGAAATCAATTGCGTAGATAAAAATGGAGCTAATGCAACTTTATCTGAAGCTGTAAACCAATTATTCTGCTCTTCAACAGAGAAAAATTTTCTTAGGATTGGTCTTTTAAAATCTACTTTACAATTCAGTTTTTCCTCTAAAACAGTATAAAATTCATTCATCAATACCAGTTGCTCTTGAGCTTGCCATACTTCGCTAAAGCGTTTTAGTATAACCGGATTATACAAACCCCCAGCAATTTTTGAGGAATTTTGTGAATTATTATCCAACACTAAAATAGATTTATCATTCCACAGAGCAATCTCTGCAAATGAAATACCCGCTAAACCAGAACCTATTATTAAATAATCAATCATTTGAAGTAATCCCTTTTTAAGTAAACGCAAAGTAAACACTTTAAAACAAAAAAACTCTTACCATTACAGTAAGAGTTTTTCTTTTTATTTAAAATGAGAATTAATAATTCCACATATCTTGTTCGAAATTGCGAATTTTTTCTTTCACTCTCTCAGACTCTAACAATTGATTCTGAGCATTATCTTTCATATATTCAGCAATAGATCTGTCTCCGTAAACGTTTTCTTCTTTGTAAATTACACTATTGAAACGTCTTGAATTTAATATTTGATCAAAAGAAACCGGCATTGCAGAATTTTTATCATTGAAGGCTTTTGCTTCATGTAAAACATCTCTTGCAGCTGGGAAAAAGATCCAAAATAATTCAATATAATCTTTTTCATCACTGTTCATTGTAAAAACATCTGGAGTCACTGGACAAATTCCAAGTAAACGATACTTCAATTCACTTTGACGCTTATCAAAATACCAGTATCCTTTAATTTTATACTGAGTAACATCTTGAGCAGTTAGATCTGATTTTAAAATATACTCCGGTGAAATCTGAGCACCAGCATTTATTTGTTCTCTTCCTGCATCCGTTGTATCAATACGAGTCAATGAAGCCTGAATATCTTGCATCGATTTTTTAGTGTTAAAATAACTATCAGTATAAACTTCCGTTATTTTACCATTTCTCATTGCTTTTGTCAAGACATCATACAATGATCTTCTATCTGAACCGATATTAGCTGTATCAATTGGAAAATACAATGCAAAATTAATCTTTTCACTTAAATCGATTATTTCCCACGTTGTTTTACCCATCAAGACATCTCTATCATGCACATAACCATAAGCTAATGGTTTGTCATTATCAGAAATCAGCTGTGCAGCAGACTTAAGACCAATTTGATCTGGTGTTTTAGCATTCAGCAAATTAGATTGTGCTACAGATGCAAAACTCCAAGTGACAGAGATAATAGCAATCAAAAAATTTCTTACATTCATCATGTTTTCATTATAAGTTAATGAAGCAGTTTTTATTAAAACTACTTATTATTGTATTTCAAAAATTACTGGAGCTGTTCTTGGTAATAAATAACTACCTGCACCAACAAGTTTAGTTTTAATTTCAGAAATGGTAACTTGATCACCTCTAACTGCTTTAGAAAGAACTGCATTACACTGTGCATTCAACTTATTTCCTTGTACAACTACAGTAGGCTGACCTGTTACTTTCAAATTAAAACCAACGACATCCAAACCAACTTCAAAGTCAAAATCAACTAATTTAGCTCCAATTGTAGCAACTTGTAAATTTGATTTAGGACCTTTTACAACACCCATTTCACCACGTATAGTACCTGTAGGACCTGGAATTCCTTTAATTCTAAAAGATTTTTTATCAGAAACTTTAGAACCATCAGGAAGAGTTGCAGTAACATTAATTACTGTTTCAGAACCAGCACCTGGACTCATATTGTACTTACCACCACCTGCAGAACTTAATCCTGGAGCGCTAGCCGAAACTTTATCCGCAGATACTCCCGCAAAGGAAATAGTCATAGGATTTACAACACCTCTATAAACAACATTCATTTTATCAGCAGAAATAGTAGCTGATTTTGGTCTTGGGACAACAACGTAAGAACTTTTTTGTATTGCAAGCGGAACTAATTTTCCATTTTCTTCAAAATTGAATGAACCACCAATCGGGTGTTCTCCAATGTTACCCGCTCCAAATGAGAACTTTGCTTGACCAGCCTCAGCTTGTAAACTTGAACCATTTACTATAACTGATTTAGCTCTTAATGATGGGTCAAACTTACCTAATATAACTTTTCCTTGAACAGTTTCTCCTTGAAAGAAAACTGATTTTTCAAGAACTACTATCGGTTGATAAGCAGTAAGAGAGGCTGCAGCAACTAAATCTGATTGGAACATTCCGGTCATTACATCGCTTTCAGTTGTCTTGATATCCGCTTGTAATTGAGACAATTTTGTAATTGTAGCAATAAGTGGAAATCCCTTATAGTTATAATCAATCCAAGGTAATTTTGCACCCGCTTTTTCAGAATAAACTGGATTAGTTGCAAATCTAGCTTCAATTTTTTTCATTTCAGAATCAGCAATTGAACTTCCTCCAATTTGTTTGATTTGAGTTGAAAAATTATTAATTCTATCTAAAAACTCTTGACCTTCCTTTGAAACTCTATCACCTGTAAAAAATTTCCTATCAATTAAATCCCCTTTATCCATTTGCTCGTATGGCAAATTTCCTTGTGAATCTCTCACAAATTTCTTGGTAACAGTAGTTTTTATATTTTCTAAATAATCATTAAAATCTTTAGACAAGGCTCTAATTTTTTCAACTTTAGCTTTTTTATCACCAAACTGCCCCGGTTGATCCACTGCTTTTTGCGATAACTGTAGAAATGAACTTTCATTTCTGGTATCTGTTATAGAGTTAGACTCTACTATTTTATTATTCAAAATCCCAAAAGCAGATAATACTTCTTTGGACATATTTAATGCTAACATTGCGATAAAAACCAAGTACATCAGGTTTATCATCTTCTGTCTAGGGGTTAGTTTTCCTCCTGCCATATTTTCTACTAATTAGTTTGTTATTTTTATATCGTTTGAAACTAATTATCCTTTGTTGTTCATTGCAGAAAGCATTCCTCCGTATACACTGTTAAGTGATGACAAATTAGATGTCAAAGACTGCATTTGGTCTTTTAATTTTAAGTTATTTTCAGCAACTTCTTCATTGATTTGTGCATTTCTTGAAGCGCTTTGCAATTGTATTTTATATAAACTGTTCAAAGATTCCATTTGGGCTGCAGCCAAAGTCAACTCTTCACTATATTTTTTAGTTGAAGCAATTGAATCTACGGTAGGTGCAATTCCTTTTGCTGCTGATTCGAAATTTTTAATGCTGTTTCCTAAACTTGACATTAATTCTCCGTCAATTTTAGCATCTTTTAACATAGCATCTAGTTTTTGAGATAACAATCCCTGAGCATCAGAAGGAGTTTCTACTTTTGCTTTCTTTAGTCCTGTAGATTTACCATTAGCAAGTTCTGGATAAACCAATGTCCAATCTAATTCATCATCAACTGGTTCAAATGCAGAAAGAGCAAAAATTGCAGCTTCTACAACAAGTCCAATTGTTAGCATTAAATTTCCAGTTATAAAACCGAATTCAAGGTGAGTAATTTTGAATAATGCACCAATAATTACAACTGCCGCACCCATTCCGTATGCGAAATTCATTGTTTTTTTGCTAAGTAATGCCATAATAATTTTTTTTGGGGTTAGATTTAAAGATTTGGTTTCTTTTATAATTATTTATTATTTGCCTCTTTTAGTTTTTCCGGTAGTTTGAATTCCCATGTAATCCTGAACAGTTCTAAAACCAATATAGCTTCTTGCCGAATCAGCATATTCATAATCTCTTGTGCTTACTTGTAGGAAATAAGCAACATCTTTCCAAGAACCTCCACGAACCACTTTACGTTTGTTTGAAGCATCCAGAACATTTGGATTCATTGAAGAAACATATTCATATGCATTTGGATCATAAGAAGAATCCGTCCATTCCGAAACGTTTCCTGCCATGTTATACAAATTATAACCATTTGGTTCATACGATTTTGCCTCTACAGTATATAACGCTTGGTCTGCTGCATAATCACCTCTGTTAGGTTTGAAATTAGCAAGAAAACAACCTCTGTCATTTTTAGTATACGGACCACCCCAAGGATATGTTGCAGATTCTAAACCACCTCTAGCAGAATACTCCCATTCAGCTTCAGTAGGTAATCTGAAAGAATTGATTAGATCATGTCCTTTCTTTTTAGATTTTATGTATGTATTTTTATTTAAAGTTCTCCAAGCACAAAAAGCTTTTGCTTGGGTCCATTTTACACCTACAACTGGATAATCTCCATATGCTTTGTGCCAGAAATAGTCATTATGCATTGGCTCATTGTAAGAATAAGCAAAATCTTTAATCCAAACAGTGGTGTCAGGATACACGTTTACTTCTTCAGTTTTAATAAAATCTTTTCTTTTACCAACTTTAGCTTTGGCAGCAGCCTGAATATCCATCCAAGAATAACGGAATTTCAATTTATTTACATCTATAGTACGCAATCCATTGTAAGAAGCTTCTATTGGCAAATACATAGAATCCATAACCTCAGTATAATACTCATCCGGATACAACTTAGTATCTTTGATTAATTTTACTTTTTTATTCAATTTTCTACCAGCATAAGGATCATCAGCGGTACCTACACTGTAATAGTTATCATACATATATTTATCGTACGCGGTCATCTTTTCAGGATCTGAATCATTAAAAGCAAAATCTCCAATACTACCAGAATTTTTACCTTTGCCTTTTCCATCTCCTGCTTTTTGACCACTTTCGTCAGCAAGAATTGCTAATCGAACTCTCATCGTAGAATCTTTTACCCATTCTACAAATTGACGGTACTCACTATTTGTAATTTCAGTTTCATCCATATAAAAAGAACGAACAGTTACCGTTTTTGTTGGTGCATCCTCAACATCAGCTAAATCATCGTCTGATTTACCCATAGTAAAAGCACCTCCAGGAACCAATGTCATTCCATAAGGTTTCTCAGGATGCCATTTCCCACCATTGACACCTACTAATTCTCCTTTGTCGCTTGATTTACCACAGCTAATTAATAGGGTCAAAATTGCCGTAAATGCAATGAACTTCTTCATATAAATTTGGGTTAACTATTCATTATTTTTAAGTGTGTAAACCTATTTATTATTTTTTACAAAAACAATTTTTTTACAGTAAACAACGTGTTTTTTATAAAAAAATAATAAATAAGTAAAAAATTATTCTAAATGATATTTTTTCTTTGTGCTTTCCACCATCTTTCAGGTAATTCTTGATTGCATGCCAATAAATATTCATCGTAGGAACACGGTAATAACGTATTTCTCTTTAATTTATTATTACTGTTTGAAATAAATGGTATTTCTATCCACCAACGATCAGTTTTATCACTTTTATAGAAAACAAGTTCCTCTTCCTCTAATGGAACGATATATTTCAAATAATTTTCCTTGCTTCCAAACGGATATTCATTAGAACGATAATGAAACCCTTCTATAAAATACCAGATTATCTGTGCAATAATAACCGATTCCTGTACCGAATTATTATGATTAAATATCCCAAAAGAAGATACTTTATCACTTATTCCTGCATATCTGGATAAAGAACATATTTCTTTACCATTGAAACCATTAGGTGCAAATGAAACAAAATTTCCTGAATCAGAGGACTTAATTGAATTTAAATCGATACTCACTAAATCCGCATCTCTAAAAACAGGTTCCGCAAGAGCAATATTATTCGAAATCTCACCCAATCTATAACCATCGAAAAATAATTTTTCGATCAAATCAATTTCTTCCTGCGAATTAAAATACGTTTGATACCCAATATTACAATAGTTAAAAAGATTATTAGGTTCGTCTACAATTATTTTTGTCAAATAAGAAGAAGCTGAAACGGCTTCTTCATCTTTCCCAAAATCAAATTTATTATCAATGGAAACTAAATTGACCATTTGTTCTAAATCATCATAGGCTCTGTAAAGTGCATACGTCAAATCTTGAGAACCTCCAATAACTATAGGAGTAATCCTTTTCTTGATTAGACTTGCAACAACTTTCTTTAGTGCAAAATAAGTATCCTCAACCGAATTACCAGCAAGAATATCACCCAAATCTGCAATTGAAGCATCCCAATTTCCAGGAAACAATCCATACAGCTCTTTTCTAAGCGGTATTAAATCAACATCAGAAACAGCTTTTTTATCTCCTTGGTTTTCTAAAACGCCAATTACAGCAATTTTAATCTTATTTAAATCCGGAAACTGTTCATTGGTATGCAAAACTATTTTACTTCCCAACTGTTGGGAAGTCAATCCGTTTATATAACTAAGGATTTCATCGTCTACGGGTTTCAGAAAATCAAACTCCATATCTTATTTCTTTTTTCCATCCCCTTCCCTTCCCTTTGGGAAGGGAAGGGGATGGAATGTATTTATACTTATTTCTTTTTGGCTACTGGTTTCTTAACGGCAGTTTTAGCAACAGCTTTCTTAGCCGGAGCTTTTTTAGCTGCTACTTTTTTAGCCGGAGTTTTCTTGGCAATCATTTCCTGAACTTCTGCTAATGTTAATTTTGTGGCATCAACATCTTTACTTAATTCAATTTTGATTTTTCCTTTGGTAATAACCGAACGTCCCCAACGGGCCTTTTCAACTAAAATTCCTTCCTCTTCCCAGTTATGTAAAACCTTATCAATATTTTTTTGCAATTTATCTTCAATCAATTCTTCAACATCTGATTGTGATAAATTATCAAAATTATATTTCTTGCTCACATTTATAAACAAACCGTTCCATTTGATAAACGGACCAAAACGACCCACACCTTTCTGAACACCTTCTCCTTTATAAACTGCAATTGGCGCATCTGCTATTGCTTTTTCGTCAATTAATTCTTTTGCTCTTTCAAAATCTACGTCCAAAGGATTTTCTCCTTTTGGCAAAGAAACAAAAGCAGCTCCATGGCGAATATAAGGACCGAAACGACCATTACTCACTTCAACTTCCTCGTCTTTATACTGTCCAAGATTTTTTGGCAACAAAAATAAATTTAAAGTTTCCTCTAAAGTAATATTTCCAATATTTTGATCTGACATTAAACTGGCAAACTTTTTCTCTTCATCGTCTGCAGCTCCAATTTGAGCCATGGGTCCAAATTTCCCTAAACGTACCGAAACTGGTTTCCCCGTTTTTGGATCTGTTCCCAGAATTCTTTCACCGCTTTCTCTATCCGCATTAGCCTCTACATCTTTCACTGTTGGGTGAAATTTATCGTAGAACTCTTGCATCATTTTTGTCCAAACAATATTCCCTTCTGCAATTTCATCAAAATCCTGTTCCACTTTTGCAGTGAAATTATAATCGAGAATGTTTCCGAAATTCTTAACCAAGAAATCGGTAACTATAGTTCCAATATCTGTAGGAACTAATTTTCCTTTATCGGAACCTGTATTTTCTTTCAATAACTTCTCTCCTACTTTTCCAGATTGTAAAGTCAATTGTGTATAATTTCTTTCTTGTCCGTCAAGATTTCCTTTCTCAACATAATTTCTGTTGATAATGGTAGAAATTGTTGGTGCATAAGTAGAAGGACGGCCAATTCCTAATTCTTCTAATTTTTTTACCAAAGAAGCTTCGGTATATCTTGCTGCAGCTCTTGAATATCTTTCTGTTGCTGTAATATAATTGTTTTGCAATTTTTCGTTGACTTTCATCGCAGGCAACATTCCTTCTTGCTCCTCTTCATCGTCATCATGACCTTCAAGATACACTTTCAAGAAACCTTCAAAAAGTAAAACTTCTCCAGATGCAGTGAAAATTTCACCATGATTGTTCGCTTCAATTTTTACGTTAGTACGCTCCAATTGTGCATCACTCATTTGCGAAGCCAAGGTTCTTTTCCAGATCAAATCATACAAACGCGCTTGATCTCTATCGATATTTACCGTGTGACGTGACATATCCGTTGGACGAATTGCCTCGTGCGCTTCTTGTGCGCCTTTGCTTTTATTAACAAAAGTTCGAGGTTTAGAAAATTCTTTTCCGTAGGATTTTATAATTTCAGCTTCAGCAGCTTCCATTGCATCTTTCGATAAGTTCACACTATCCGTTCTCATATAAGTAATAAGTCCAGCTTCATATAAACGTTGTGCGAGTTGCATAGTAATTCCAACAGGTAAATACAATTTTCTCGCCGCTTCTTGTTGTAAAGTCGAAGTTGTAAAAGGTCCAGTTGGTGATTTTTTGGTAGGTTTTGTCTCTAAATCAGCTACCTTATATGTAGAACCTACATTTTTATTTAAAAAATCTTCGGCTTCTTTTTTAGTATTGAAATTTTTAGGCAGTTTGGCTTTGAATGTTTTTCCGGATTCATTAGTGAATTCAGCCACAATAGAATACGTCGCAATGGCTTTGAAATTTTGAATTTCTCTTTCACGCTCTACAATTAAACGAACAGAAACCGATTGTACACGACCGGCAGAAAGTCCCCCTTTTATTTTTCTCCAAAGTACAGGAGACAATTCATAACCAACCAATCTATCCAAAACACGACGTGCTTGTTGTGCATTGACTAAATTATAATCGATTTCACGTGGATTATCAATCGCTTTTAAAATCGCAGTTTTAGTGATTTCGTGAAAAACAATTCGCTTGGTTTTATTTTTGTCTAATTTTAATTCTTCGGCTAAATGCCAAGAAATAGCTTCACCCTCGCGATCCTCATCACTTGCTAACCAAACCATTTCAGCTTTCTTTGCTAATCCTTTTAATTTGGTGACCAATGCTTTTTTATCGGCAGAAACTTCATATTTAGGTTTGAAACCATTTTCTACATCTACACCAATTTCCTTGGAAGGCAAGTCAGCAATATGTCCATAACTGGACTCCACTTGAAAATCACTTCCTAGAAATTTCTCGATTGTTTTTGCCTTTGCAGGGGACTCAACTATAACTAAATTCTTTGCCATTACTCTATTTTTCTGGGACAAAAGTATCTATTTTTTTTAAATATCGGGCTTTTGATTTTATTTTTGAACTATTTCACAACCATTAATAGGTAAGTTATAGCCATACTCGACTGTTTTTTAGCCCCGACTGCAGTGAAAAGCCCGGAGCAAAAAAGTAAAAGTTTCCTATTCTAAAAAAGCGACCAACGGAAGCTCTTTTTAGGACTTTGGAAACTTTTACTTTTTTTTGCGAGGACTTGTAACGGAAAGCGGGAAATAGCTCCCCAGAAACAATGCCTTAAAATAGTGTTAATTCTTCGTCTGACATCTTGTCATATTTATTTCAATTGCGTTATCTTTGTGCTTTGAAAACATAGGATGGAAAAGATTATTGAAGAAAGTAAACAAGGCGAAAGTCTTGTTCTAGAACATAAACCCGAGAATACCAAAAAATTATTTATAGAAAGTTATGGCTGTGCGATGAATTTTTCAGACAGTGAAATCGTAGCTTCTATTTTATCTGGAAACGGATATAATACAACACAAGTGCTGGAGGAAGCCGATTTAGTTTTGGTAAATACCTGTTCTATTCGGGACAAAGCGGAACAAACGATTCGCAAACGTTTAGAGAAATACAATGCCGTGAAACGCATTAATCCAAAAATGAAAGTAGGCGTTTTGGGCTGTATGGCCGAGCGTTTGAAAAGTCAATTTCTGGAAGAAGAAAAAATTGTAGACCTAGTTGTGGGTCCTGATGCCTATAAAGATTTACCAAACCTTTTGCAAGAAGTAGAAGAAGGACGCGATGCGATTAACGTGATTTTGTCGAAAGATGAGACTTATGGGGATATTTCGCCTGTGCGATTGATGAGCAACGGAATTACGGCTTTGGTGTCTATAACACGTGGTTGCGATAATATGTGTACGTTTTGCGTGGTGCCTTTCACCCGAGGACGAGAACGCAGTCGTGAACCGCAAAGTATCATGAAGGAAATTCAGGATTTGTGGGACAAAGGTTTTAAGGAAATTACACTTTTAGGCCAGAATGTGGATAGTTACTTGTGGTATGGTGGTGGTTTGAAAAAAGACTTCGAAAATGCTACCGAAATGCAAAAAGCAACAGCAGTAGATTTCGACCAATTACTAGAAATGGTAGCGGTTGGTTTTCCAAAAATGCGCATTCGCTTTTCGACATCCAATCCTCAAGACATGCACGAAAGTATTTTACATGTGATTGCAAAACATCCTAATATATGTAAGCATATTCACTTGCCTGTCCAATCTGGAAGCAATAGAATCCTAAAAGAAATGAACCGTTTGCACACGCGGGAAGAATACATGACTTTGATTGACAAAATCAGAACCATCATTCCGAACGGCTCTATTTCACAAGACATGATTGCAGGTTTCCCAACAGAAACCGAACAAGATCATCAAGACACAATGAGCTTGATGGAATATGTGAAGTATAATTTTGGTTATATGTATTCCTATTCTGAACGTCCTGGAACTTTGGCTGGAAGAAAAATGGAAGATGATGTTACCGAAGAAACAAAGGCGAGAAGATTGCAGGAAATTGTCGATTTACAACAAAAACACGCTTGGTTACGCAGTGAAGAATTTATTGGTCAAACTGTAGAAGTTTTAGTAGAAAAAGTATCCAAAAAATCAACAGAAGAGTTTTCCGGAAGAAATTCACAAAGTATTACCGTTGTTTTCCCTAAAGAAAATTATAAGATTGGAGATTTTGTCAATGTGAAAATTTTGAGTTGTACCAGTGGAACTTTAAAAGGAGAAGCAGTTGGTTTAAGCGAAATGAATTAGAAATTTAGCCACAGATTAAAAAAGATTTTCACAGATTTTTTGAAATATTTTTAATCTGTGGCAAAAAAAACAAGATGTTTTATGGAAGGATACAGAGAACAGGAAACTTATAAAATTATAGGGATTTGTATGGAAGTACATAGAATTCTTGGTCCAGGATTATTAGAAATTTAGCCACAGATTAAAAAGATTTTCACAGATTTTTTGAAATATTTTTAATCTGTGGCAAAAAAACAAGATGTTTTATAGAAGGATACAGAGAACAGGAAACTTATAAAATTATAGGGATTTGTATGGAAGTACATAGAATTCTTGGTCCAGGATTATTAGAAATTGTTTACAAAGACGCTTTAGAAGTAGAATTTAAGCTAAACAATATTCCTTACGAAAGAGAAAAAGAATTTTCGATTGACTATAAAGGTGAGATTTTGCGTAGTAAATTTATTGCCGATTTTATTGTTTGTGAAGATATTGTATTAGAAATAAAAGCTGTAAAAGAATTCTGCAACGAACATATTGCACAAATTTTAAACTATTTGAAATTAGCAGATTCAGAAATTGGATTATTAGTTAATTTTCAAAATAAATCTTTACAATATAAAAGATATGCGTTATAAAGAAGATTAAACAAATCTGTGAAAATCTTTTTAATCTGTGGCTAAAAAAACTAATGAATTAAAAAGTGTTTTAATTCATTTGATATTAAAAAAAAAATAAAATAAGATGTCAAAAAAAAATATAATAATTGGTTTAGTTACTTTTATAATTGGATTTGGGGTTACATTCTATATCATTAGAACCTATTTCCCAAAACATAAAGTTGAAAAAACAGCTCCCATGAAAGATACACTTACAAAACCAAAGCAATAGATTCTTACGAATCGAATATAGTATTAAACGAAAATTAATTTTAATAATTCGTGAATCCGATAGCTATCGGGAATGGTTAAAAAACAACATTAATGAGATTGCTTCGTGCCTCGCAATGACAATATGGAATCAGTTCAAGCTATAAAACAACGATTTGAGATTATTGGGAATGACCCAAAGCTCAATCGTGCCATAGAAAAAGCCATTCAAGTTGCCCCTACTGATATTTCGGTATTAGTGGCAGGTGAAAGTGGTGTTGGAAAAGAGAATATCCCCAGAATTATTCATTCACTTTCGCATAGAAAACATGGAAAATACATTGCAGTAAACTGCGGTGCAATTCCTGAAGGAACGATTGACAGTGAACTTTTTGGACATGAAAAAGGAGCTTTTACTGGTGCAACTAACACACGCGAAGGATATTTTGAAGTGGCTGACGGTGGAACGATTTTCCTTGATGAAGTAGGTGAATTGCCTTTGACTACTCAAGTGCGGTTACTTCGTGTTTTGGAAAATGGTGAATTCATAAAAGTAGGTTCTTCACAAGTGCAAAAAACAGATGTACGCATTGTAGCTGCTACCAATGTTAATTTATTTAATGCTATCGAAAAAGGGAAATTCCGTGAAGATTTGTATTACCGATTAAGCACAGTAGATATTACTTTACCTCCGTTGCGAGAACGAAAAGAAGATATTCACTTGTTATTTAGAAAATTTGCTTCTGATTTTGCACATAAATACAAGATGCCTCCATTAAAATTAGACGAAAGTGCTGTTGCTGTTTTGCAAAAATTTCGCTGGAGTGGTAATATCCGTCAATTGAGAAACGTTGCGGAACAAATTTCGGTTTTGGAAACAAATCGCGAAATTTCGGCTGCGACTTTACAATCTTATTTACCAACTGAAGGCACCAACTTGCCGTCAGTAATTAAAGATAAGAAAGGCGATAGTGATTTCAACACCGAAAGAGAGATTTTGTATAAAGTGCTTTTTGACATGAAAAGTGATTTGCATGACTTAAAAAAACTTACTTTGGAACTAATGCAAAGTGGAAGTTCTAAAGTGCAAGAAACAAATCAAAATTTGATTAAAAAAATCTATGGCTCCCAAGAAAATGACAGCGAAATAGATTTTGAAGAAGAACCAAGAACGGCTTTGATTACAACTCAAAATAAAGAAGAACGTTATCAAGAGAATGACGATAGTTACCTATTTGCTGAAACAATCGAAGAGGAAGAAGAAATTTTGAGATTGGAGCAGAAAGAAATTGAAATGATTAAAAAATCATTGGAAAAAAATAAAGGAAAACGAAAAGCCGCCGCAGATGAATTGGGGATTTCCGAAAGAACTTTGTATCGAAAAATCAAACAATTTGATTTGTAAAAATTCAAATTGGAAATTGTGAATTGAAAATGAATATCTTTGACCCGAGCGTTAGCGAACTGGTAAAGCAATCTTAAAATTTAAAATGAAACACATAAAATATATTTTTATTTTGTTGATCGCAGTGACTTTCAATAGCTGCTCCGTTTACAACTTTACAGGAACAGGAAAAATTGATGCGAAAACCTTTCAGGTGAATTTTTTCCAAAATAATGCAGATTTGATTGAACCTGGAATTGACAGAACCTTTACACTCGCATTACAAGACATCATTCAGAATCAAACCAACTTAAATTTAGTAAAAAGTGGTGCTGATTTAACTTATGAAGGGGAGATTGTAGATTATAGAATAAGCCCAATGACCGCAACTGCCGATCAGAAAGCGGCTCAAAACAGATTAAAAATAAGAGTAAATGTTAGGTTTACCAATAAAAATAAAGAAACGGATAATTTCGAAAAACCATTTGAGTTTTATTACGATTACCCGGCAACACAGCAACTTGTAGGATCAACTTTGAATAGTGCTTTGAAAGATATCTTCGAAAGAATAACACAAGATATTTTTAATGAATCCCTTGCTAAATGGTAAATGGAGGTGTTGATTCGGTAATTTGTTGATTCGGTTAATCGAAGAACAAATAAACGAATAACCAAATAAACGAATAACCTTTATGAATGTAACCGATTATACTTATTTAATAAACAGACCCGATGCTATCAATGAAAAGCAAACGGAAGCGTTGGGGAATGTATTGGATGAATTTTCATATTTTCAAAGTGCCAGAGCTTTACGTTTGAAAGGTCTTTATAACCAAAATAGTTTTAAGTATAATTTTGCTCTAAAAGTTACTGCCGCGCATACGACTGACAGAACCGTTTTGTTCGATTTTATTACTTCAGATACTTTTACTGCTATTCAAAAAGGATTATATGATAAAAAAGCACTCGAACTTCTTGACATTACTGTAGTCGATAGTGAACTAATTATTCAGAAAGAAAAGTCAGAGTCCAAAATAAATACTCTGGAACAATCAATTCTTACTTCTATAAAGGAAGCTTTACCTTTAGAATCTAATGAAAATTCAAAAACTACAGAAGAAAAATTAGCGATTGGAACTCCTTTGGATTTTTCCATAAGTGAAAAGCATTCCTTCCAAGAATGGCTTCAATTATCCCGAACGCAGCCTATAGTTAGAGAAACAGAAAGTGTAAATACTTCTAAAACGTTACCAATAGAAGATGAAGACAAAAAGAAAAAAGCAGCATTAATCGATAAATTTATAGAAACCAGTCCGAAGATTTCACCTGTAAAACATGGTGTTGCATCAACAGTTACTTTTGACCTTAATAAAGACGACAATTCCTATTTGATGACGGAGACTTTAGCACGGGTTTATTTGGAACAAAAAAAATATCAAAAAGCGATTCAAGCTTATGAAATATTAATTTTGAAATATCCAGAAAAAAGTAGTTTCTTTGCAGACCGCATAGCGGATATTAAGATTTTACAACAAAACAATAATTAAACAATGAGCACATTTTCAATTTTTTTAGTTTTAATAACAATAGTTTGTTTCCTATTAATCGTAGTAATAATGGTTCAAAACCCTAAAGGTGGTGGATTATCTTCAACTATAGGTGGTTCTCAAATGTTAGGTGGTGTACAAAAAACAACAGATTTTTTAGACAAAAGCACTTGGACACTTGCTACTATTTTAATTGTACTTATACTTCTTTCTAGCTTAAGCTTTACAGGAGCATTAAGTGATAATGATTCTAAAATTATTGAACAAACAGGAACTGCTGCACCTGCAACTGCTACGCCAGCATCTCCAGTTCAAAATACACCTGCTGAAACAAATCCAGCAAAATAAAACAACACTTTTTATTCTAAATGCCAGCCTGTCAAAGCTGGCATTTTTTATAAGAAAATATGTCAGTTATAATAGGATGGCACAATTTCTGAAATCCTAAATGCAATCATAAAAATAATAAAAATATATAAAATCATGGCTTTAAACATTAAACCACTTTCAGACAGAGTTCTTATCGAACCAGTAGCAGCTGAAACTAAAACTGCGTCAGGGATTTTTATTCCAGATACTGCTAAAGAAAAACCGCAAAAAGGAACTGTAGTTGCAGTTGGAAACGGGACAAAAGATCACACAATGACTGTGAAAATTGGTGATTCTGTTCTTTACGGAAAATATGCCGGAACTGAATTGAAACTGGAAGGAAAAGATTATTTGATCATGCGTGAAGACGATATTTTAGCAATTATCTAAATAGTATTAAGTCCTAAAAATTAAGTATCAAGACAACTTGAAACTTTAAACAAATTAAACTTTAAACAAAAAGCAAAGAAATGGCAAAAGATATAAAATTTGATATTGAAGCACGTGACGGATTAAAACGTGGTGTTGATGCATTGGCAAATGCAGTAAAAGTAACTCTAGGACCAAAAGGTCGTAACGTAATTATTGGAAAAGCTTTTGGTGGGCCAAATGTTACTAAAGATGGTGTTACCGTTGCAAAAGAAATTGAATTGAAAGATCCATTGGAAAACATGGGTGCTCAGATGGTGAAAGAAGTAGCGTCTAAAACGAATGATTTAGCTGGAGACGGAACTACTACTGCTACTGTTTTGGCACAAGCTATCGTGAAAGAAGGTTTGAAAAACGTTGCTGCAGGAGCGAATCCAATGGATTTGAAACGCGGTATTGATAAAGCGGTTGAAGCTATTGTAGCTGACTTAGCTAAACAAGCAAAAGTAGTAGGAAGTGATTCTGAAAAAATCAAACAAATTGCTTCAATTTCTGCAAATAATGACGAAGTAATTGGTGAGTTAATCGCTACTGCTTTCGCAAAAGTAGGAAAAGAGGGTGTTATCACAGTTGAAGAGGCTAAAGGAACAGATACTTATGTTGATGTTGTGGAAGGTATGCAATTTGACAGAGGATATCTTTCTCCTTATTTTGTTACTAATTCAGAAAAAATGGAAGTAGAATTGGAAAATCCTTACATCCTTTTATATGATAAAAAAGTTTCTTCATTAAAAGAATTATTACCAGTTCTTGAGCCAGTTGCTCAATCTGGAAAACCATTATTGATTATTGCTGAAGATGTTGATGGTGAAGCATTATCTACATTGGTGGTAAATAAATTACGTGGAGCCTTGAAAATCGCTGCTGTAAAAGCACCTGGTTTTGGAGACAGAAGAAAAGCTATGCTTGAAGATATTGCTATCTTAACTGGAGGAACTGTAATTTCAGAAGAAAGAGGATACACTTTAGAAAACACAACTATCGAAATGTTAGGGACTGCTAAAAAAGTGACTATCGATAAAGATAATACAACGATTGTAAGTGGTGCTGGCGAAGCTGACATCATCAAAAATCGTGTCAACCAAATCAAAGGTCAAATGGAAGCTACAACTTCTGATTATGACAAAGAAAAGTTGCAAGAACGTTTGGCTAAATTAGCTGGTGGAGTTGCTGTACTTTATGTTGGTGCTGCTTCTGAAGTAGAAATGAAAGAGAAAAAAGACAGAGTTGATGATGCACTTCATGCAACTCGTGCTGCTGTTGAAGAAGGAATTGTTGCTGGTGGCGGTGTTGCTTTATTGAGAGCTAAAAATGCACTTAGCACTATTAAAGCTGACAATGCTGACGAAGCAACAGGAATTCAAATTGTATCTCGTGCAGTAGAATCTCCATTGAGAACTATTGTTGAAAATGCTGGACTTGAAGGTTCAGTTGTTGTTGCAAAAGTTGCCGAAGGTTCAGGTGATTTTGGCTACAATGCAAAAACAGACGAGTATGTTGATATGCTTAAAGCAGGTATTATTGACCCTAAAAAAGTAACTCGTGTGGCGTTAGAGAATGCTGCTTCAGTAGCTGGTATGATCTTAACTACAGAATGTGCTTTGATTGATATTAAAGAAGATAATGGTGGCGGAAACCCAATGGGTGGTGGTATGCCAGGAATGATGTAATTCATTCTCCTTTTTAAATAAAAAAACTCCGTTTCTTAATTGAAACGGAGTTTTTTATTTATTGCAATTGATGATTATTTTATATGAACCCTTTTTTTCAAAAGCTTGAATAAAACGGGAACAGTGGTAATAAGAACAATTATTATTATGATATATTCAATATGCTCTTTCAGATCAATTCCAAACTTATCTAAAAAGACACCATATAGATAATGACCCGAAAAAATCAAAATAAAGGACCATAAAAAAGAACTTAAAACATTGAAAAACATGAATTTACTTTTATCCATGGATACAATTCCTGCTACGATAGGTGCAAAGGTTCTAAAAATTGGTAAAAACCGTGCAAATATTATTGCCTTTCCTCCATATTTTTCAAAGAAATCTTTTGATTGCAAAAGGTATTTTTTCTTAAACCAAAAAGTATCTTCTTTCTTAAATAAATAATATCCACTTTTTGCCCCAAACCAATAGCCAACCATATTTCCTATAATTCCTGCAGCAGCAACCAATAACGATAATATGGTAACATTAATAAAATCGCTTTCTATAGTGACCATATTTTGTACCAAATCTTTACTGTAAATTCCCGCAAGGAAAAGCAAACTGTCTCCAGGAAGAAAAAAACCGGCAAAAAGACCAGTTTCGGCAAAAATTATAAATAAAACGATATACAAACCTATTTGAACTCCTCCTATTTGAAGGGTAATATAAAATTCCGGATTAAGTAATTGTGTCCAATCAAAATTATTCATAAAAACGATTTGTAATTAAATTTATTGGTCGTGAAAGTAAGAATAATTTAGCTTAACCGCAATTTATTGCCGCATTTTAAAGTTTAATTAACGCTTTAAAAACATAGCAATGAAGATTCTAAATCCTTTAAATCTTAAATTAAAAAAAGTCCAAAATTTTCATTTTGGACTTTAAAATTACATTCGTTCGTATTTACAACAGCTATGAAGATTATCATAATCTTCTTTTGTTGCCTTTACCTCATCAGTGTCATGTCCTACTTTTGCAATAGCTTTTTTCACATCTAAGGGAGAACATTTTTCTTCATTCAAAATCAAACTCAATTGATGCGTCTCTATATTCCAAATTGCTGATTTAACTCCAGAAACGGAAAAGGCTGCTTTTTGAATTCGTTTTTGACATTGTTCACAAATCCCATTTACTTCAGTTGTGTAATGGGCATTTTTATTCTTTTTCTCTTGAGCCTGAGCAGCAAATCCAAGAAAACTAACCATCATTATTAAAATTATATTTTTCATTTTTACTTTTTCTATTGTGATTATTAATTTTTCATCCCGAGTTTATTTTATTTTGAATCGCAATCCCGCATAATACATTTGTCCAAAAACAGGTGCATACACAATTGAAGTATCAAAATTCGGTCCAAAAGGATTATCAGAACCAAGTATCGCTTTTTCCTGAGTATAGTTACCAATATTTTCTCCACCTACGTACACTTCAAATCTATCAGAAAAAGTTCTGGTAATTTGTGCATTCATCAACGAATAAGATGGTGAAAATTCCGGTAATCTATCATTTATGGGATTGCTTGCTGTATTTGGCAATTGCTGTTTTCCAATCCAATTGAAAGTATAATCAAATTTCCATTGTTTTCCCTTTTCTCCAATATGGGTTTCGTATTCTAAATTTCCAAAAACTCTGTGTTTAGCCTGCAATGGTTTTTGATAATTTCCAGAAATATAATCCGTCCTTACATCATAAAATTTATAGGCCGAACGAAAATTCAAATGATCCAAAATTTCATAATTGAATTCCAGTTGCAAACTATTGGCAACCGACTTTCCATTTAAATTATAAAACAACACTTGCTGTGGACTTTGTAACACATCAACAACTACTTGGTTTTGAAAATCAGTTCTATAGAAATCAAAACCCGCGTCGGCTTTTTTGCCAAAGAGCAAAAACTTTTGAGCAAAACTCACCCCATAATTCCAGGCAATTTCTGGATTCAATCCATATATTTTACCGTTTGAGTCTAAAATATCAAATGTTCTTGAACTGGCAAAAAGTTGTTGGTTTTCGGCAAAAATATTGGCACTTCGCTTTCCTCTACCGGCCGAGAATCGTAAAACTCCTTTTTCCCAAGGATTGTATCGCACATGCAATCGTGGTGTTAAAAATGTCCCCAAACGGTTGTGATTATCAATTCTTCCTCCCAAAATAATGCTGAAATTATCGGCATTATCATATGTATATTCAAAAAAAGCACCCACTGAATTATCAATTCTACTATAATCATTTACATTGACAAATTCTTGGTATTTATCATACGTGAAATTCAAACCTGCAGCAAACTTATTCATCGTGTTGCTGATAATTGAATTGAAAATCAAGTTCGAATAATAACTGCTTTGCTTAATATTGTATTGGTTCAAACCAAAATAGGATTGTTGATTATGGCTGTTAAAAGCATTCTGAAAACCAATACTCTGATAAGGCAAGTCTTTAAAAACATACCCCACTTTTGTAGAAACATCCAATCGCTCCGTGTTTATTTCTGAACCCCAGTAATTGGTTGTCCCTTTGTCTTTATCTGGATTAAAGTCCAACTCTCCGGTTTGTTTTTTATCATTCATATACCTGAAATTAATAAAACTCACCCAGCCTTTTTCGGCATTGTAATATTGGTATCTATTGAGGATATTAATTTGTTTAGCCAATGGATTATCCAAAAACCCATCATTATTCATATCTGTTTTAGCAACTCTTGTATTCCCGTGAAGAAACAGGCTACTACTCCATTTATCTGATATTTTTTTATTGAAATGGGTGTTTAATTCAAACCGCGAATCTGACGAACCATAGGCATTCAAAAAAAATGGAATATCATTAATCGGTTTAATTAATTCCGTATTAATTTGCCCCGAAATACTTTCATATCCATTCACTACACTTCCTGCTCCTTTAGTAATCTGGATGCTTTCGACCCAAGTTCCAGGAGTAAATGACAATCCGTATGCTTGTGAAGCACCACGAACTGATGGGATATTTTCTTCGGTAATCATTAAGTACGGACTGGTCAATCCCAGCATTTTGATTTGTTTAGTCCCCGTTAAAGCATCTGAAAAACTGACATCAATAGACGGATTTGTTTCAAAACTTTCAGCTAGATTACAACAGGCTGCTTTAAGTAATTCCTTACTTGTAATTAGCGTGGTATTTCCTGTTACGGTAAATGATTTTTGAATCCCTTTTTGCTTTTTTATCACTTTGACTTCATTCAGCTTTTCTTGAGAAAAAAGCGGAATTGAAAACAAAATAATAACAAATAGCGTTATTGTTTTTTGCATGGCAAAATATTTTAATGTTTATAAAAAATAATTTCAAATCACACAAAATGATTTGACTTTTAAAAAACATTAAAATCAGGCGTAGAAAATATATTGGCTGTAAAGCTTAAAAAGTGGCGGCGAATGGGCATCGCAGTAATAAGAATTATTTTCGAAACTTTTAAAAATAGTACCTTTAGAAAAAACAATCGGATTCCATTCCTTTATTAAAAATGGCACATCAGCATTTAAAGAAAATGCTTTTATAAGTACATTATCTGATTTCTTTTGAAAATGAACCACTTTATCTTTACAACAAGGTGATTTTTTTTCGACTTTATCACAACATTTTTTTTCGGAATTTTGAGATGAGAAGTCTGTTTTCAAAGAAACTGAAGCGATTTCATTGCCACAATAATGCACATCAAAAGCCAATCCCACATTGGAAACCAACAGGAAAAAAGCGAGAAGAATACTAATGTGCTTTTTGAATCTCATTTTGCAAAATTAGTGATTTAATCAATCTATAAAATCAAATTTCTGTTAAAAATTAAAGTTCAAACTCTTGCCCCATTAAAGGAACTTTACAATCAAACCCATATTTTTCTTGAATTTTTATTCGAAGTTCATCGGCTGGTGCATTCTCTCCATGAACTAAAAACACTTTTTTTGGTTTATTTTCTAAAGCTGACAGCCAATTCAGAAGGTCTTTTTGATCGCCATGCGCAGACAATCCTTCTATTTCTAATATCGTAGCCAACACTGGATAATATTTACCGCGAATTTTAATTTCTTTGGCACCCTCTAATAATTTTCTTCCGCGGGTTCCTTCAGCTTGATAACCAATAATAATCACAGTAGTTTCGGGCAAACCAATATAGCGTTCTAAATAACTGAGAACTCTACCACCAGTAACCATTCCGCTAGCAGCAATAACTACTTTTGATTGTTTATTAAAAATAGTTTCAATGGTTTCTTGATATTCTGCAATCATCGTGAACATATTACACATTTCAACATAGTCATGCTCTGGTAATTTATGCCATTTTCTATTATTGGAAAAAATATCCAAAACACTTATTCCCATTGGAGTATCAATGATATAAGGAATATTAGGTATTCTTCCTTCCGTTTTAAGTTTCCATAATAGATACATTACACTTTGCGCACGCTCTACGGCAAAACTAGGAATGATGATTGTTCCGCCTTTTTGAACAGTATTATTAATATACATTTCCAACTCGTCTTTGGGATCAGTATCGGGATGCAATCGATTCCCATAAGTACTTTCAAGAAATATATAATCGCCCCTTTTGGGTTTTGTTGGCGGATACATAAGCGCATCATTATCACGTCCAATATCTCCTGAAAAAACCAATATTTTATTCTCAAGCTGCAGTTCAATTGTACAGGCACCAATAATGTGTCCTGCATTCGTGTAAACGGCACTAATTTCAGCGTCCAAAGGAATAGCTTCATTGGTTTTAATAACTCTAAAAAGAGGAAAAACTTTTTCAGCTTGGGCTACGGTATAAAGTGGTTGAGCAATTTCATGTTTGGAAAATTTTCCTTCATTCGCTTTTTTGGCTTCTTCTTCTTGAATTTTAGCACTATCCAATAAAATTAGCTTAGCGACATCCTTAGTAGGACTTGTACAATAAATTTTTCCCCTAAAACCTTGATCTACTAATCTGGGCAACCAGCCGCAATGATCTAAATGACCATGAGTTAACAAAACAAAATCTATTGTTGAAGGCAAAATGGGTAGTGGCTCCCAATTGAGTTCCCGCAGCGGTTTAATTCCTTGAAATTGACCGCAATCTATTAGAATTCTAATTCCGTTGCTTTCAATTAATGTTTTAGAACCTGTTACAGTTCCTGCGCCTCCAATAAATTTAATTTTCATCTGATTTTAATTTAAAATTAAATAATACAGAACTTTTTTTAAATAAATCTACATAAGTCCGAAGCTTCTTTTAATACATTTTTTATTCGGGATGTACTCAATCCAATTTTTTCTAAACAATCGGAATTATTTATTATTTCTTTTACCAAGATTATATCAAGGATTAATAATTTATCTTTCTCGGCAAGTGACAAAGTAGTCAAACATGTTACCGGATACAGGTAACTGTTGTCATTTTTTGTTTTTAAATTGTTATCTTCTGGGTAATTCCAACTTAACAAATTCAAGCCTGAACAGTTGGCAAAATCAATAGCATCTGTTGTAAATCTATTATTGGTAACAATCCAACATTTTGAGATAACATCATTATCAGAAAATATAGGATGTTGATTGATTTTTAAATCATTAAAACGAGACAAAATATACATAGGTACTTTTACATCAGAAGCAGCATCTCTACCGGCATGATATTTACATTCAATCATGGCAATAGTGCCATTCTTCTTTATTAAAACATCTATTTCATGCGAGACACATTTGCCTTGTAATGTTATGTTTGTTTTAGTTTCATAATGCTCTGAAGCAAAAAGTCGTCCAATATATTTTTCGAAAAAAAAACCTGCTGGACCTAATAATCGTATAGCTTCTCTTAAGTTATAACGTGCTGCATGGGAATTAGCCGTTTTTTTCAATAAACCAAAAGCCATTTTATAGATATGCTTGGTTGAAATACCCTCGTACATTTGTTTTCTAATTGTTTGCAAAATATTTTCCACAACAACTGCACTTGCCCCCGATTTTAAAAGTGAACTCTTCAGTTTATCAGGATTAAATTCTACAATATTTCCAGAATGCTTGACAATTTTCATATTCTTAAAACTTTGACAATTAGCAAATTAAATCCATACTAAAGGTAAAGAAAAAAGATTACTTATTTTGTTTTTGATAATAAAATCCCGGAACAAATAACAAAACAAAAATGGGTTGAATCAAAAATCGGCGAACATAAAACAATACTAAATTATTATGCCCTTTGATGAATAAAATTATATAGAAAAAAGCAGCAATCAATATCATAAAGAAAAAATAATACAGAACAAGGGCAAATTTTACCATTTGTACATCTTTGAAAAGAACATAAATTATCCCTAATGACACAACTGTATTCAATGTATAACGAAACAGTAATCCCAAAAACAACTGAAATGAATTGAAATTAGGCAAAGGCATATTAGTAAAATCGTTTTTGAAATAATCCAAAAAAGGGTCGTAAAACAATTGATCTTCAAATGCACGAATTAGCACTAAAAATACAACTAAAACAACAAACTGTAGTAGTCTAACTTTATTCTTTAGTAGTTTTTGAAGCATATCTTGAAAATTTATTAACCCAAATTAGCCATAAAATAAAAACAACACCATATATAAACAAAGGAAAAAGTACTCCGTGAAAAAACTGTTTTTGATTTGGATAATTAAACATCAAAACACATAAAATTGCTATTCTAAATACATTTAATACATAAATAAGTACGCTTCCGCCAAAGATAAAAAGTAACGTTGTTTTTAGTTTTCCTGAAAAAGCAACTATAAAAGCTACAAACAAAATGATAACACTAATGGCATTACAACCCTCAATAATTCTAGCTACATATTTTTGACTGTAAAACAACTTAATATAAGGTTCTAAAGTATTTTCCTCAACAGTAGCGCTTTTATCGAACAATTGCATAACCTGTTTGGTATTCTGACCCACAAATTGGGTAATTCTATCCAGTTTATTTTCTCCAAAACTATTAAGATATTCCTGATACAAAAAGGTAAGGGCAATGTAAGTCAAAAAAAAGGTAGTCAGAAAAAACAAAAAAGGCTTGTAGAGAATAAAATATTTTTTCAAAATCTATTTTTTAACAAATTTATATAATTTTTAAAAACTGCTTTAAATACTTTTGCATAAATATAAATAAAAACCATGACATTTCAAGAATTACAGCCAAAAGTAACCGAAATCACGCTAAACACAACGCTTTCAAGAGACGAAAAACTTTTATCTATTTGTCAGCTTCTAAGTAACTCTATTGACTATTACAATTGGGTAGGGTTTTATTTTGCAAATCAGGAAACTAAAACTTTACACTTAGGCCCTTATGTAGGAGCAGAAACAGATCATACCGTAATTCCTTTTGGAAAAGGTATTTGCGGACAAGTGGCGGTTTCTAACGAAAACTTTGTAGTTCCTGATGTTGCAGCACAAGACAATTATATTGCCTGTAGCTTTACAGTAAAATCAGAGATTGTGGTTCCGCTTTTTGTAAATGGAGAAAATATAGGACAAATTGATATTGACAGCCATGTACTCAATCCATTTAATAAAGATGACGAACAATTTCTAGAGTTTGTAAATGAGGAAATTGCGAAGTTGTATTAAGATTTAAAATAATTGACAATTCATAATTCATAATTGCTTCGCCAGTTCACAAAATAAGGGAGGTTTATTTTGTTCGTGTCATAATTATTTTTTACTTTTGCACCCGTCTTACAATAGATGTACGGCATACATAAAAATCATTAAACAAATATTGGAATGTATTTAACTAAAGAGATTAAAGAAGAGATCTTCGCTAAACACGGAGAAAAAACAAACACTGGAAAATCAGAAGCACAAATCGCTTTATTCACTTTCAGAATTAGCCACTTAACTGAGCACTTGAAAAAAAATCGTCATGATTATAACACAGAGCGTTCATTAGTATTACTAGTAGGTAAAAGAAGAGCTTTGTTGGATTACTTGAAGAAAACAGAAATCAACAGATATCGTGAGATTATCAAAGTATTGAATATCAGAAAATAATCAATATAAAAGAGGTGCGAAAGTGCCTCTTTTTGTTTTTATATACAACAATAAAAAAGTTTGGTTTTTCATTGGGTTTTAGGCATTAACTACGCAAAACAACAACTACAACACAACTAGAACCCATTGTTTAATCTAAAGAGAATTAAAATTATGATTCCACAATTATTTGTAGAAAACATCGATTTAGGAGATGGCAGAAGCATCTCAATCGAGACAGGACGTTTAGCGAAACAAGCTGACGGTGCTGTAGTAGTAAGAATTGGAAAAACTGTTATTTTAGGAACAGTAGTATCCTCAAGAAAAGCAACTCCAGGTATTGACTTTTTACCACTTACGGTAGATTATCGTGAGAAATTTGCTGCAGCAGGACGTTTTCCTGGTGGTTTCTTCAAAAGAGAGGCTCGTCCAAGCGATAACGAAGTTTTAACAATGAGATTAGTTGACCGCGTATTGCGTCCACTTTTCCCAGATGATTATCATGCTGAAGTTCAAGTTATGATTCAGTTAATGTCTCATGACGAAGATGTAATGCCTGATGCATTAGCAGGATTAGCAGCTTCAGCAGCATTAGCTTTATCTGACATTCCTTTCGAAACTTTAATTTCTGAAGCTCGTGTAGGTCGTATTGATGGTAAATTTATCATCAATCCAAGTCGTGCACAATTAGAACTATCTGACATCGACATGATGATTGGTGCTTCAACAGATTCTATCGCAATGGTAGAAGGTGAAATGAAAGAAATTTCAGAAGCAGAAATGGTTGAAGCTATTAAATTTGCTCACGAACACATTAAAGTTCAAATTGCCGCACAAGAAAGATTGGCAGCAGCATTTGGGAAAAAAGAAGTTCGTACTTACGAAACTGAAAAATCTGACGATGCAATTTACGCTAAAGTAAAAGCAGCTGCATATGATAAAATTTATGATATCGCAAAAGTTGGATCTTCTAAACAAGAGAGAACTGCTGCATTTGCAGAAGTTAAAGATGAAGTAAAAGCCTTATTTACAGAAGAAGAATTAGCAGAAAATGGTGATTTAGTAGGGAAATATTTCTACAAAGTTAACAAAGAAGCAGTTCGTAATGTAACGCTAGATTTAGGAACACGTCTTGACGGAAGAAAAACTACAGAAATCAGACCTATCTGGTGTGAAATAGATTACTTACCATCAGTTCACGGTTCCGCATTGTTTACACGTGGAGAAACTCAAGCATTGGCAACTGCAACTTTAGGAACTTCTAGAGAAGCAAACCAAATTGATTCACCATCTGAACAAGGAGAAGAAAAATTCTACTTGCATTATAATTTCCCACCATTTTCTACAGGAGAAGCTCGTCCATTAAGAGGAACTTCAAGAAGAGAAGTTGGTCACGGAAACTTAGCACAACGTGCTTTGAAAAACATGATTCCTGCTGAAAATCCTTATACTATCAGAATTGTTTCTGAAGTATTAGAATCAAATGGTTCATCTTCTATGGCAACAGTTTGTGCTGGAACATTAGCGTTAATGGATGCTGGAATTCAAATGATACGTCCTGTTTCTGGAATTGCAATGGGATTGATTACTGATGGAGATCGTTTTGCAGTTTTATCTGATATTCTTGGTGATGAAGATCACTTGGGAGATATGGACTTTAAGGTAACTGGAACTTCTGAAGGTATTACGGCTTGTCAAATGGATATCAAAATTGACGGATTGAAATACGAGATTATGGAAGCTGCTTTGGCTCAAGCCAGAGATGGTCGTTTGCATATCCTTGGAATTCTAACCAATACTTTAGCAGCTCCAAAAGCAGATGTTAAAGCCTATGCTCCAAAAATTATCACAAGAACAATTCCTGGTAACTTTATTGGTGCGTTGATTGGACCTGGTGGAAAAGTAATTCAAGAATTACAAAAAGCTACTGGAACAACTATCGTAATCAACGAAGTAAACGAACAAGGAGTTATCGAAATCCTTGGAACTGATCCTGCTGGAATTGAAGCGGTATTGGCTAAAATCCAATCGATTACTTTCAAACCACAAATGGGTGAAGCTTACGAAGTAAAAGTAATCAAAATGCTAGATTTTGGTGCAGTTGTAGAATACCTTGATGCTCCAGGAAACGAAGTATTACTTCACGTTTCCGAATTGGCTTGGGAAAGAACAGAAAATGTTGCCGATGTAGTAAACATGGGTGATGTATTCATGATTAAGTATCTAGGTTTAGACCCTAAAACTCGTAAAGAGAAAGTATCTAGAAAAGCCTTAATGCCAAGACCTCCACGCGAGGAGAAAAAAGAGTAATCAGATCTTAGTTTACTAAAGGTTTATTTATAGAAAAACCCGTTTCATGTATTTGAAACGGGTTTTTTGTTTTTATTTAAATTATTTTCAAAACTATTGTAACTTTTTATCGACCCCATACGTATAACTACTTGTACACTTAAAAATTGAGGAGACAAAAAAACATGAGACAACTAAAAATCACCAAGCAGGTAACCAATCGTGAAACTGCTTCATTAGACAAGTATTTACAAGAAATTGGAAAAGTTGACCTTATTACCGCTGACGAAGAGGTAGAATTAGCACAAAAGATTAAAGCCGGTGACCAGAAAGCATTAGAGAAATTGACAAAAGCCAATTTACGTTTCGTGGTTTCGGTAGCAAAACAATATCAAAATCAAGGGTTAACCCTTCCCGATTTGATTAACGAAGGAAATTTAGGATTGATAAAAGCAGCACAACGTTTTGATGAAACACGTGGTTTCAAATTCATCTCGTATGCCGTTTGGTGGATTCGTCAATCTATTTTACAAGCATTGGCTGAACAATCCCGTATCGTTCGTTTGCCTTTGAACAAAATTGGTTCTATCAATAAAATCAACAAAATGTACGCTTTATTAGAGCAATCTAACGAGCGCCCACCATCTGCTGAAGAAATTGCAAAAGAACTTGACATGACCGTAAATGACGTAAAAGAGAGTATGAAAAACTCTGGTCGTCACTTATCAATGGATGCGCCTCTTGTGGAAGGAGAAGATTCTAACCTTTACGATGTATTGCGTTCTGGTGAATCTCCAAATCCAGACAGAGAATTAATCCACGAATCATTGCGTACTGAAATCGAGCGTTCATTAGAAACATTGACTCCTAGAGAAGCTGATGTTGTTCGTTTGTACTTTGGTCTTGGTGATCAGCACCCAATGACATTAGAGGAAATTGGAGAAACTTTCGACTTAACTCGTGAGCGTGTACGTCAAATCAAGGAAAAAGCAATCCGAAGATTGAAACACACTTCCAGAAGTAAAATATTAAAAACCTACTTAGGTTAATTCACGATATTCCCCAATTAAAATTTTTAAATTTTAAATCTTTTAATTCAAAATGAACAACAGTTTGATTGACTGTTCGTTTTTTGATTGATGATTGAAACTCCGGCTGATTACCGGAGTTTTATTTTTTTAATCTGAATTCATTTCAGATTCCCTTGACCCTATTCCTGTTTAAAATCATTTGGGGCGTAACCCTCCGTAAAAACTTCGGTTCGGGCTTTTCGTTACAAATGAAATTCACTGAACACCGATGAAAATAAAAACATAGTGAAGTAATCTTTTTATTTAAAAAAATAAAAAGGATTTCCACTTCAATCCCTTACGCAATCTACGGACAACTCGCGAGTTGTCTCTTCTTACTAAAAAAATTTTCGCCAATTGCTCCAAAAAAACTACTTTTGCACAAACAATACAACTGTAAAGATGCACTGCAGTGCATCTCAACAAAACAACTATACAATGAAAAACACATTAATTGCACCATCAGTTCTTGCTGCTGATTTTGCTAATCTGCAACGCGACATCGAAATGATCAATAACAGTGAAGCCGATTGGTTTCATATAGACATCATGGATGGCGTTTTTGTACCAAACATTTCTTTTGGAATGCCCGTTCTTGAAGCTATTTCGAGACATGCAAAAAAAACAATCGATGTTCATTTAATGATTGTAGATCCAGACCGATACATCAAGACTTTTGCTGATTTAGGGGCAAATATCTTATGTGTACACTATGAAGCCTGTACCCACTTACACAGAACCTTGCAAGCTATTAAAGCCGAAGGTATGAAAGCTGGAGTAGCCTTAAATCCACACACAAACATTGACCTTTTAGAAGATGTAATCAATGATATCGATTTGGTTTGTATCATGAGTGTAAATCCAGGTTTTGGCGGACAATCTTTTATAGAAAACACCTACTCCAAAGTACGAAAATTAAAAGATTTGATTACCCGAAAAGGAGCCAATACAATTATAGAAATTGATGGAGGCGTTACTAATAAAAACGCAAAACAACTTGTGGAAGCAGGAGCTGATGTTCTTGTGGCGGGAAGTTTTGTTTTTAAGGCAGAAAACCCAACAGCAACGATTGCCGATTTGAAGAAATTGACTTCTTTTTAGTTCCTACTATTTTACATAAAAAAAGCCAAAGATATTGCTTCTTTGGCTTTTTTATATACTTAATTCTATGCTTAAACTATTTTGTTAAAGCTTCATGAATTTACTTATTTCCTTTTCGGAAATTTTAGGATTAGCTCCCTCATGCCCCGCTACTAATGCTCCAACAGCACAAGCATAATTCAATGATTTTTGTGGTGATTTCCCTCTAAGTAATTTGACTATGAGTGAAGCTAAGAAAGAATCCCCGGCTCCTACAGTATCAACTACTTTTATAAAATAACCGCTGTTATAATAAAATTTATCATTGTAATATAAGACCGCACCAAATGCGCCTTTCGTTACACAAACATGCTTTGTATTTGTCTTTTCAGCGATAAATTTAATATTCTGTTCAAACGAATTATAAGGCGATTCCAATTGCTGACTTATCTCATATAATTCTTCATCATTGAGCTTAATGAAATCTGCCTTTAACATCAATTCATTAAGTACATCTTCAGTATAATACGGAGCTCTTAGATTCGCATCCAAAACCTTATATTTAGCTTTATCCAAAAGATCATACAGAGTAGATCTGGAAACTTCATCACGGCATATTAAACTCCCGAAAACAAAAGCATCTGATTCCGACACTTTTTCATCCATTTCTTTACTCGGTGTAATTTTATCCCAGGAAGACGGGTAATGAATATCATAAGAAGCATTTCCCTTTTCGTTAATCATTACATTAACCACACCTGTTTTATAATCTTCCCCTATTTGGATAGCATCTGAACTCACATCCTGATTATTTATAAAAGATATAATTTCGTTCCCATCTTCGTCTGCACCGACACGACTTATAATCGTTGTTTCTGCCCCCAAAGAATTCATTCGAAGCGCAACATTCAATGGCGCTCCTCCAATTTTTTTATGCGTTGGAAAAAGATCCCATAAAACCTCTCCAAAGCTAACTACACTTAGAATGTATTTTGTATTCATAACTAAAAAATTTAAAAATTAAAGGCAAGTGTAAAACTTGCCTTTAACCTAATTTAAAACACTAACCAAACAAACATTATTATTAACCTTATTTTAATATCCTGGATTTTGTTTGTATAAACCTCCAGTAAAATCAATTTCTCTTTGAGGTATCGGATAATACTCATCTCTACCTGAAGTAAAATGGGCATTGGAAAGGAAATCTTTCTTTGTTTTTTCTACACCAAGATAAGCGTTCAAAACTTGTTCTGCTTTACCCCATCTAACAAGATCAAAAAATCGAGGACCTTCCATTCCAAACTCCAATCGTCTTTCAAACATAAGTGCTTTCATAGCATAATCTTTTGAAGGAAAAGAAGCGTAAGGAGCAATTTTATAAACATTTGAAGCTCCTGCTGCTAATGTCATTGTTGTACTCGCTGCAGCTCTGGCTCTAACTTGATTAATTATAGGCAAAGCTTCAGTATACCTGTTTAATTGTATTAATGCTTCTGCTTTAAATAATAACACATCTGCATATCTGATAAAATCAACATTTTTTGAAGTACCAATGAACGGTCCATTTTTTACATAACAGGAACAATCAGGAGATTGTTGCTCTTTCATATTTCCAAAGTATCCATAAACTCCTGGATCTCTAGCCCAACTAAATTTGTAAACCATATCACCAGTAGTTTTCAGTGTACTTTTGTATTTAAATGGTCTTCCAGGAACTCCCACTGTATGATCAATTCTAGGGTCAATCGTAACACCTGTAGCAAGTGGCGCATTTCCATTTCCATCAACTGTGTTAAAAATATCTGCATTGTTAAAAGTATCCAATAACGGTAAACCGCTAGCATCTGTTCTAAAAGCATTTACCATATTTTGGCTTGCTAAATGAAAACCACAACATCCATAAAGTGGCGTCCCATGCGGAGAATTCAATCCCGTAACGAAACTAACTCTTCCGGTATTTGTACCATCATTAATAGAAAACTGAACTGCCCAAATGGACTCTGGTCCATTATCATGACCATCTAAAAAATTATTCCCAAAGTCCGGTTCTAAACTTCCAGTTACTTTATCAGCATAATCAATAACTTCTTGCAATCTTGATGCATTAATATTCGTAACTTGATGTGTATCATTTTGTTCGTAAGCCTGATACAGTTTTAATTTTGCTAAATAAGCCGCTGCTGCATTTTTATCAGCTCTTCCCACTTGATCTTGTGATTGTGGCAAATTATCAAATGCAAAACGAAAATCATCTGCAATTTTATTCCACAAATCTTGACTTGACAAATCGTTAGACGTTTTCAGAATTTGCTCCTGAGTCAAATCTTCAGTGATATAAGGAACTTTATTGAACAACAACTTCAACATAAAATAAGAATGTGCTCTTAAAAAACGTAACTCCGCTTGTCTCACTTTTTTTAATGGGTAATCGGCATCAGGTATGTTATTGATTACTGACAATGCAAAATTTGCTCTTGAGATCGCTTTATAATGATTAGTCCATGTTCTAGGCAACATCCAGTCACCATAATCAGGAGTAGTTAGATTATATTGTTCATAGCGATCCACTACATCAACGTCACCACGACCTCCTCCACCTTTATAAGCATCATCAGATCGTACACTTCCATAAACCCATTGGTTGGTTATTGGCCCCACCATTTCGTCATTGCCAATAGCTGCATAAGCTGCATTAACAAGAGCTTCGGCATTTCCCGCTGTTGCAACATTCCCAGAAGATAATACTCCTGTAGGTTCGTAATCTAAAAAATTTGCGCTGCATGATGCCAAAAATAAGATTGACAAGAAGCTGATAGCTATTTTATTATATTTTTTCATGAGAATTAATTAAAAATTAAAGTTTACACCTAATGATAATGTCGTAGGTACTGGTATTCTGTTTACATCTGTTCGTTCTGGATCTGACCCTATATATCCTTTTGGAGTAAACCAAAATAGATTTTCTCCTTGCGCATAAACTCTACATCTAGTTATGAAACCCGTTTTGCCTACTAAACTAGTAGGAAGAGAATATCCAATTTGTAGATTTCTAACTTTAAAATAGGAGTTATTTCTAAAAAGATAATCTGAAGTCTGGGTATCATTATGAGCCAATGATAGCGATGGCACATTTGTATTTGTATTGGTTGGAGTCCAAGCATTAAATGTTCCAGGACCTGCATTTTCTCTTCCCTGAACAAAATTGTTCCAGAAAATATAAGGATCAACTCCAATTCTTCCTGCTACACCAGAACCAAAAACGGAGAAGTCAAAATTCTTATACGCTAAACTAATATTAATACCATATTCTAATTTTGGAAGTGTTGTACCAATAAAAGTTCTATCATCAGAATTTATAGCACCATCACCATTGATGTCAACAAATTTTATACCTCCCAACCTAGAACCCACTTGAGTGGCATGCGAATCGATATCAGCCTGACTTTGAAACAAACCATCTGTTTTATAACCAAAAATTTCAAATTGTGAATGACCAATTATGGAGTTTATGGCTGTCCCAGGATAAGCCGCCCTAACTTCTGCCGGTAAATCTGTGATTTTATTTTTGGTAGCACCAAAATTAGTGGTAACATTAAAATACAATCCATTTTCTAATTTATCAGCATATCCCACTGTAAGTTCCCAACCTTTATTTGCAGTGGAAGCTCCATTTACGAAACGTTGTTGCCCTTCTCCTACAGCAGATGCAACGGGTGGTTTAATCAAAATTCCAACTGTGTTTCTTGAAAAGTAATCAAATGAACCTGATAATTTATTTTCGAAAAAACCAAAATCAAGACCAACGTTAACCTCTTTGGTAGTTTCCCATTTTAACCCTGAATTAGCAGCTTGTATCGATACAAAACCAGAAGGTAAATTCCCGGTATTAGTACCATTCAAATCATAGGCTGTACCTACATTATAATAGATATTAAAGAAATCAGGAAAATATACATTTTGGTTAGGCCCGTATCGCGCTTCATATAAACCAAAACGAGCATTATCACCAATAGATTGATTCCCTACTTCTCCATAACCAGCACGAAGTTTAAGTGTTGAGATTGCTTTAATATTCTTTAAAAAATCTTCATTATTTATCTTCCAACCTACAGTAGCAGCCGGAAAAATTCCATATCTATTGTCTTGTCCAAATCTTGACGAACCATCTCTTCGAATAGTAAACGTAGCCAAATACCTGTCTGAAAACGCATAGTTGATTTTTCCAAACTGAGAAAGAAGCCTGCTACCCGTAGAAATACCATTATTTGTTCTGGCTCCCGTGGCTGCAGAAAGTGTAAAATAAGACTCTGACTCTACTGCAAATCCTTCAGCACGAGCATATAAAGTATTCAAATCGGTTTTAGTCGATTCTGTACCTACAACTACTCCAATTTTATGATTTGAAACTTTCAAGTTATAGCTTAACGTGTTTGAAATTGTTAAACTTGAATATTTATTGGTGTCAAAAGTCAAACTATTTGTACTTCTATTCACAAACCCGTTTTTTACAATTGGCTCAATGTCTTTCCTGTTAAAATCATTAAAATCCATCCCGATACTATTTCTGAATGTAAGATTTTTCAAAATGTCAATTTCCGTAAAAACATTCCCATACAAAGAGACTTTTTTGCTGTTATCCCATCTGTTCAAATATTGCATCAATAAAGGGTTATTTCTATCGGAATAACCAGATCCTAATGGCCCTGCATAATCACCAGAAGCAGTATATACCGGAATTGTTGGCGCTAAGGTTATGGCTAAACCTGGCGTTGGTGCATTTCCTACATCATTAGCTGCACTTCTTTCGTTAGACTGTGTAAATTGAGAATTCACACCAAATCTAACTTTATCATTGAATAACTTAAAATTAGCATTAAGTCTGGCAGAATATCTTTCATAATTGGTATATTTCAACATTCCTGAGTTATCTAAATACCCCATGTTCAATACCGCATTTGCTTTATCAGATCCACCGGATACCGATAAATCATTATTAATAAGCAACCCTGTTTTGTAAACAGTATTCTGCCAATCCGTATCACCAACAGGAACATTGGTATCACCACCAACATAAGGTTTAACTGTTACGCTGTTTAATACTGGATTATTAAAATCATGATTCCAGTCAAAATTATATATCTCGCCATATCCACCAGCTGGATCTGCATGATCATTTACTGATGCCTGCCACAAAACCTTACCTCTATCCAATGCATTAAGCATTTTATATCGTTGCTTTTTTTCAGAAAGAACTGAGACATTAGTACTATAAGAGACACTCATTGCCCCTCCTTTTGCTGCATTTTTTGTGGTTACAATAATAACACCGTTTGCAGCTCTAGAACCATAAATAGAGGAAGCGGAAGCATCTTTCAATACTTGAACAGACTCTATAGCACTTGGATTTAAGCTAGCAAACACTTCTGGTCTCACAGTAGGAACCCCATCAATCACATACAATGGATCTGTATTCCCCAGTGTACTTACCCCCCTGATTAATATTCTGCTGTTCGCTCCACTTGGATCACCAGATTTCTCAATAGTTAATCCGGCAACTCTACCCTGTAAAGCCTGCATAGCATTTCCAGAGCTCATACTTTGACCTGTAATCGGTTTTAAATCTACTACAGTAACGGCACCTGTTACATCTACTTTTCGCTCCTTTGAATATCCTACTACAACAATTTCGCTTAAATTTATCGACTCTGGTTTTAAAACAACATTTATTGATTCCCGTCCGTTAACTTTAATTGTTTGACTTGCAAAACCTGTAAAACTAAATACCAAAGTAGCATTCTTATCTACATTGTTAAGCGCATAATGACCATCAAGATCTGTTGCAGTAGCATTTTTTGTTCCGGATACCGTAACAGATGCACTAGGGAGTGACATTCCGTCTTCGGAGGAAGTAACCACTCCTTTTATTCCTATGTTTTGGGCCGTAAGTGAAAAAAAGGAACCCATTAAAATTAAATAGAGGATGATTTTTTGTTTCATAATTTAGATAGTTTAGTTAAAATTTTAGTTGGTTAATTATTAAATTTTCAATAGTGAAATTGAAATTTTCTTTAGTGACTGAAAATGTTTCCATCGGTTTTTCCGGGAAAAATATTTCGGTCATAACTGTTTTTCCATTATCGTAAAACACTTCTATTGAGGTTTTATCAACGATTACTCTTACATCCATTTTATCAAAATCTCCAGTAAATGGAGCTTTAGAAATTTGCTTTGCAAAAACATCAGAAAAAGATAAATTCCCTGAGTTTTGTCTGTCAATAAAAAAGTATTTTTCTTTTTTATTAATCCCAAAATGAATTGAATTATTGGAATTATTGGAAAGAGAAAAAGTGTAAACGTCTTCTTTTAAATTTTTTAAGGTAAATCGAATATCTAGTTTTGATAAATCCACCATTGTTTTATTAATTAATACGGTTTTCCCTTTATTAATTTTAATGGTATCTTTTTTTATAGTCTTTGAAATATAATTTTTCAATTCTCTCACTGGCTGAGAAGAAACCCTGAAATGATAGTCTTCTTTTACAAGACTTAATTCTCTTGGTAAAGTTGTAGCTCCCCTCCACTTTTCAGTTGGAACTTTATTAGCATAGTCCCAATTAGACATCCAACCAACAAACAGTTTTCTACCATCAGTATCTGGAATGTTTGACCAAGTAACTCCAGCATAATTATCTCTGCCGAAATCAATCCATAATGCTTTTTGCTTTTTTAAGTCTTGAGAGAATGACTCATCCAGTTTAAATGTTTTACCATCAAAATCGCCAACAAAATATTGTGTTGCTGAACCACCATTAGGTCCTCCTGGGTTTATATTTAATAAAAGCACCCATTTATATTCATCCGTACCCTCTACTTGCAATGGGAAAAAATCCGGGCATTCCCAAACGCCTCCATGGGCTCCAATATCTTTTCCGAAATCAGAAAGTAATTCCCAATCTTTTAAATTTTTAGAACCATAAAACATAGCATGATCTCCAGCTGCTAAAACCATTAACCACTGCTCATGAATGGCATCCCAAGTCATTTTTGGATCCCTAAAATCTTTAAGATTTGGATTTTTTATAACTGGATTCTGGTCATATTTTGTCCAAGTCAAGCCTTCATTTAACGAATAGGCAATTCCTTGTGATTGACAATCGATTTTACCAGCTTTTTCTTTTATAGGATCATGATAAGTAAACATGGCTACAATGGGCGGATTTCTTAAACTGCCAAATCCCGAAGTGTTTTTTGTATCAACAACAGCACTTCCTGAGAAAATATAGCCTTTTTCGTCAGGATAAAGCGCTATTGGTTTTTCAGTCCATGTTATAAGGTCAGTACTTATAGCATGTCCCCAATGCATAGGTCCCCAAACATTAGAATCTGGATAATATTGATAATAAAGGTGGTAATATCCGTTGTTGTAAAACATCCCATTAGGATCATTCATCCAACCTTTTTTTGGAGTATAATGAAAATTGGGTCTATAAAGTTCTTCTTCCGAATAGGATTTTTTATTGACCACTGCAGTTTCTTTACAACCGAATAAAACTAATAGCCCCATGATGCAACATATTGTTCTAAAAAATTCTTTTTTATTTACTGTAATCATAGTTCTCTTTTTTTATTAATTCTTTACTTAATTCTTCTAAGGAAATTCCTTTAGTTTCCGGCATCAAAAACGCAACAAACAAGAGTTGAAAAACCATCATTATTGCGAAAAACAAAAACACAACACCAGGACCTATAGTGGAAAACAAAAATGGAATTAGAGATGGAATTATCGCTGCTAAAACCCAGTGCGTTGTACTCCCAAAAGCTTGTCCAGATGCTCTAAGATGATTCGGGAAAATTTCTGAAATAAAAACCCAGATTACCGCTCCTTGACCTATTGCATGTGAAGCAATAAATAAAAACAAGAAGATTGGAACCGCCATTCCTTGCCAATGGAAAAAGAAGGCCATAGCAACAAGAGAAAGTGAAACAATGTATCCTACCGAACCAATATACATTAAGACTTTTCGTCCTAATCTATCAATTAGAAAAACTCCAATTAGAGTAAAAACTAAATTTATGACTCCGATTCCTATACTGCTTAATAAAGCGGTACTTTCTCCCAAACCAGCTTCTTGAAAAATTCTGGGTGAATAATATAAGAATGCATTAATACCGGACAATTGGTTAAACAGCGCTATAAAAAAGGCTAAAATTAAAGGGGTACGATATTTTTTTAGAAAAATATTTTCATTGGAAATAGTAGTATTGTTATTATGCTGGTTAATCTCTACCATCAATTTTTCATAGTCAGCTTCTTGCCCCATTAGATGCAAGACTTTTTTAGCTTCCTCATTTCTGGATTTAGACAACAGCCATCTTGGACTTTTTGGAATAGTAAAAATAAATAGTGTATAAATAAAAGATGGAATTGCTTGTACTCCCATCATCCATCTCCATGAATTTTCGCCTGTGTCTCTTAATAAATAATTAGAAAGAAAAGCAACCAGAATCCCTAAAACAATATTAAATTGATAGAAAGCAACTAATTTCCCTCGATCTTTTGCCGGTGCAATTTCAGAGATATAGGCTGGCGCTGCAATTGTTGATGCTCCAACACCAAGACCACCAATAAATCTAAAAGCAGCAAAAACGAATGGGTTATTTGCTAAAGCAGAACCAATTGCCGAAATGAAAAATAAAATCCCGATCCATAATAGTGTATTCTTTCTTCCTATTTTATTAGTTGGTATCCCACCGAATATTGCTCCAAAAACGGTACCCCACAAAGCCATCCCCATAACTACTGTTCCATGGAAAGCATCAGAAGAATTCCATAAAACTTGCAACTTTTTATCAGCTCCTGAAATAACAACCGTATCAAATCCAAAAAGAAACCCTGCAAGTGAAGCAATCAGAGACCAAACAACAATTTTTTTCATTATCAAAAAATATTAAATTAGATTGCTAAGATATCTGCAAAAATTCTGCATGTATTTTAAGGATGTTACAATTTCATTTAAAACTGTTTTTAGAAACAAATAAAAAACACAATTACCTGTTTTTCAGTGAATTACACACTAAGATAAATAAAGAACTACTTCGTTGTAGTTCAATGATGTTACACTTGTTACAATTATGTTACGCTACTTTTAAGATAAAAAACCTAGATACCGATCCATAAAAAAGACTACTGTACTGATTTTACTCAATTACTATAATTTTAAATTTATTTTTACAGGAAGTATAAAAATAATACATAAAAAAAACGAATTTACCAGGCATTTTCACACTATTATAGCATACTAAAAATTTTACAAAGATTTACGCAGATGAAATACAGTATACCCTAAGGATTCAAAGCGTTTTTAGAATCGATGCATAGGAATTGCAGCGAGAACAAGGCCCTTTGAAATTCAAACAGTCCTACATATAATTCTGCTGCGCATCACTCCGCAAAAAGCACTCGAACTGGAGTTTATTATAATCACATAAGTCATGTAAGCCTTCTAAACTATTACATTGAAATGGGGGCCATAAAAAAAACCATCAAAATTAGATTTTGATGGTTCTGATTTTTGTCTGCAACTTATAAAAGTGAAAGAGCATGTTATAACTTATTCAAAAAACAAACAGAATTTGTTCTTTAGTGAGCCCAAAGCTTTTGGAAAACCTAAGGCACCCTTTCTATAGCACGCTTTTATTTAAAAATTTTTAAGTCTGAAAAAGTGACTTCACCATTATCAGCAAAAATAGCCCACGGATTTTGATTCATTTTATAAATACGGTTCGTAAAAGCTATTTCGTCATTAATGTATATCACACATACCGAATTTTCAGAAATGATTGTAACATCAAACTCTTTATTAGCCGGGACATTTAGTGGAAGCTGCGTTACATTTAAGGAGGACGCATTTTTTATAACCTTATCTAATCTTAATTGATTTTTGGCTAAATCGAATACAATGGCAAATACTTCATTTCGTGTGTCACACGCTCCAAATTCAAAACCAAATTGAGTGGATGATATCGCTTTTATATGTGTTTTAATTTTAAATGCTCCAGTTTCTCTGTCAAACACTGAAAATGCTTTTTCAGCCCCATTACCCTTCAATGTATAGGCGTCTCCTTGCTTTGTAGTTCCAAAGCCTATTTTCGCATTTAAAGCTTCATTAACAATAAACTTGTTGTCTACACCATTGGGTATCGCAATACCTAATGTTCCATTTGGATGCGTTACAAGTCGATGCGTTACAAGCGATCCAGCCCAATCAAAAATAGCGGCATCACTGTTTTTGTTTTTAGTAGGACACCATCCTGCTATATACCGGTTTATGCTATCGGTAACTGTTTTTCCAGCATAGAAAGCAATTCCATCTAAGGTATTATTTACAGGAGTAATCCAAGTATTGGCTGTCAGCAAACGGTATTTATAGTGTACCATTCGATCATCAATATTAGAATAGATCAAATACTGATAGTCACCCATACTAAATACATCAGGACATTCAGTTATAAAGGTAGTTGTGTCCTCATAAAATGGCTTTTCCAAAGTCCAATCTTTTAAATTAGTAGAACTGTATTGAGCGATAACTGCCCGCCATGGTACATTACCATCAGAAACTAAACCAACCTCAGAACGTGTCGCAATCAACATTTTATATGTTCCCGTAATTTTATCCTCTATAACAATTGGATCTCTAAATTCATTACGATCGTATCCGAAAGAAGCTTGAAGCAAAAATGATGGATCTTTTGTCCAAGTTTTTAAATCCGTAGACGTTGCAAGCATAATTTTTTCTTTAGGATCAAGAATTCCGTTATGTCCTGTATAGAAAGCGTAATAAATTCCATTCAATTTAAAAACGGATCCTGTACCTAATGCTCCATCCTGATCAGTCACGGTTCCAGTAGCAATCATTTCGCTATTGTCATTGAATGTTGCAAAATCAGTTGTGGTTACTTTGTACCAAGGATGAAATGTGGGCAATGTATTTCTCGCATCGTACAAATAGAAAATATGGAATATTCCATTTTCATAAAATGGCATAGGATCACCAAACCAAGCTGAAGTCGGTTTAAAGAAAGTTGTATACGCATTGCTTAATTCATTAGCTGTTTGGCAAGCTGGCGCATTTGTTTCAACAACCGGATTTTCAGTTCCAGGCTTATTATCGTTACTGCAATTATAAAACACTGCATGACAAAGAAAAAGACATAAAAACTTAAGACATATTTTCATATTTTGTTGGTTTACGAAAACTATCAAATATCCTAAAGACACTCAACACCCCGAGATTAAATAATTTTTATAAAAATGTTTAGTTCAGAAATCAAAACCTCCTTATTATTTGATTAAATAACGATTAGTCGTTCTCTAACTTTTTTTAAAGAGGTTATTTAAAATCAACTAAAAAATTTAACTATGTTAAAAAATTAAATTGAATTGCTAAGATATCCGTAAAAATTTAGCTATTATTTTAAGGATGTTGCTTTTTCATATAATGCCAGTAAAAATTGTTTAAAAAATACTAATTAGCTACATATCAAATAATTACACGTAAAAAGAAAAGCAACTACTTCGTTGTAGTTGCTTTTATGTTACATGAATTATAATTATGTTACGCTATTATTGCAAGAAGAAAGTGGTTCAATAGAAAAAAATCTATTTTTTATTTTTATATTCTTTAGGTGTAACCCCAAATTTATTTTTAAAGGAAGTGGAGAAATAATTTGGTGATGAAAAACCCACTGCATAGGCAATTTCTGAAATGTTTTGGTCTGATTTTTTTAATAGCTCTTTTGATTTATCCAATCGCATATTATTAATATGGTCACTAACACTAATTCCTAATATAGCTTTAACTTTTCGATACAATTGTATCCGCGAAATAGTTAAACTTCGCGCAAGATCTTCAACAGTATAGGCAGAATTATCCAAGTTTTTTGCAATAAGATCATTTAATTTTCTTAGAAAATCTTGTTCAGAAACACCAAAATCACCATCCTCAATATTTAAAATATTATTGGTATAATAAAACCGTAGTTTTTCTCTGTTAAAGAGCAATCCTTTAATAGATTGAGCTAATACTTTTAAATTGAAAGGTTTTGTCAAAAAGATATCAGCTCCACTTTCTAAAGCCTTCAAATACGAATCTTGATCATCCGAAGCGGTAAGTATTATAATAGGAATATGTGACGTTCTTAAATCTTTCTTGAGTATTTCACAAATTTGAAAACCATTCTTTTCAGGCAAATTCAAATCACAGATAATAATATCCGGAATTAACTCCAATGCTCTTTCAATTGCATTGGTACCATCGGAAGCAAAAAAAGTATATTCTGCTGAGAATTTATGAGACACAAAATCTAAAAGCTCCTTATTGTCCTCTATATATAGAATCGAATATTTATCTTCGGTGTTTTTTGGTTCAACACTTTGAATAAACTCCGAATCCAGATAATCGGGTTGATGAACAAAATCCAAAATAGGCTCCTTTATTATGTATTTTTCATCAAGATGCTCTTTTCCTAATGGTAATGTAATTATAAATTCTGTTCCATTTTTTGAATTAATTTCTATGTTTCCTTTGTGCAGTTCGACAAAACTTTTTGACAGATGCAGTCCTATTCCGGAACTGTTTCTGTAATTATTTGAACCTTGATAAAAAGCATTAAAAACCTCCTTCAACTCATTTTCTGGAATCCCTATACCTGAATCTTTAAAGTGAATTTTAACTGTATTATTGGGTTTATCTTCTTTTATTGTAATCAAAATTTTACCCTTTTCAGGGGTGAATTTAAAGGCATTAGACAACAAATTAAAATAGACTTTATCCATTAGATTGCGATCTATGTAGACCTCTAGGTCTGGATTGTTCGTTGTCAATGAAAAATCAATATTTCTTTTCTTCGCTTCCCGATCAAAATCACCAATGATACTTTTAGAAAAATCTAAAATATTAGTTTTTGATGCTCTCAAAATAAATTTTTGATCCTCTGTTTTTCTATAGTCTAATAATTGATTAATTAACCGGAGTAACCTTCTGGAGTTGTTATACATCAAATTTATTTCCTTATTCACGGAAATCCCTTTATTCTTAAATTCATTTCCTAAAGATTCTATAGAACTCAATATCAACGTTAACGGCGTTTTGAATTCATGAGACAAACCTGTAAAAAAATTAAGTCTTGCTTCATTACTTAATTTTAGTTCTTCAGAAAATTTTTCAATTTCGTTTCTTTGACTAACATTTTTTTTATTTGTCTCTTCTAATTCTTTCTTTTTACGACGAATTGTTATTCCTGAATAGATACTATATATCGCTAAGCTTAGTACAATTATAAACAAAGAAATTAAAAGTTTCAGCAGATTACCCTGTGTCGAATATTTCTTTTCTTGATTTTTAATAACATTTTGTTGTTGCTCAATATCAGATTGTTGGATTGTTATTTTATCAAATTGATTGCTCATTATATCTGCATTAAGAGAATCTATCAATATCGTATTCAATTTATTATTTTTAGGAACAATTTCTTGATTGACTATTCTCAAAGCTAATCGTATGGCTTCACTTCCTCCTGTTGGATATAAAACGGTTGCTTCTAAAATTTTATCTTTAACATATTGAATCCCTCCGAATGGTCCATTAAGCCCATCAACCCCTATAAATTTTATTTTTTTATCTAACCCTTTATCCTTGGCAATTTTCCATGCGTTATACGCAATTAAATCATTAAAGGCATATACGTAATCAATATTAGACATACTATCTAATAACTTTATATAATTTGTTTTTGGATGTCCAAAGTCATCTGAATCGATGTCAAAAACTTTAATACCAGGATATTGTTGAACAATTTGCTTAAATCCCAAGCTTCTTTCTAAACCAGGCGATGTATCTAAATCCCCATAAATTTGAATCACATTTGCATGCCCTTTAGAAATTGAAACGAGATGTTTACCCGCTAATCGTCCCACTTCAATATTGTCTGCTCCCAAATATGCTGTATAATTAGACGTATTTACTTTTCTGTCTACTATGATTACCGGGATACCTTTGGCTTTGGCTTTTTCTATTACTGGGACAATAAAGTCTGATTCAAAAGGGGAAACTATTATGACATCTACTTTATCTTCAATAAACTTTTCAATATCACGAATCTGTTTTTTTGGTTGACGATTCGCATTATAAATTCTCAAGCTAACCTCTGGATGAAGCGAAGATTCAACCTCCATCGCATGATTCATCGATGTTCTCCAAATATCATCATCAACACTTTGTGAGAATCCAATAGAAATTTTCCTTCTATCGCTTTCTGATGAATTACAGGAATTCAGTAAACATATAAAACTTGCCAGTAGTATAAAATAGCCTCTTCTTGACATACGATTTATGATTATAAAAATTTAGAGTAATTTCAGTTATTCTTGTAATAGATTTTTCTAAAATCATGTCCATAATAACATCCATGATTAGAGACTTTCTTAACCTTACAAAATAATTCCTGATTATGATAATTCCAATAGTGTAGTAATTGTTGCTGTTCTGTAGAACTAATATCATTTTCTTTTGAGTATAAAATGATTTTAACAATTATAGACAAATATATAAAAATATGGCATTACTATTTCATTTTATATAACGATTTCTTTTTAAGGACTTAATGTCTGTTTTTTATCAATAAGAACTTATTATAAAATATAAAACTAAATTATGCCGATAAAAAAAGTAAAAAATTATACTCGAAATTATTTCCATTTAATTTAAACTATTCTTCTTTAAAATTGATCATCTTAGCAATATGTGCGTATAATTCAGGATGGGTTGTTTTAAAAACATGAGGTGTTTCAAAAAAGTGTTCTAAGATTACCGATAAAAATTCAAACTGGTTTTCGTAGGCATACAGCCTAAAATACCCTTTTTGTTGTAGTTCTTTATTTAAATTTTGATCTGAGTAATATTTTATCACTTCATTGAACTCATCAAAAAAAATAATGGCACTTGGATCATTACTTTTTAAACAATGAAAATGCAGTACATGTGAAAACTCATGTAAACCAAGATTAATATTGTCATTTGATGTTGCATGTCCCAATAAGAAATCATCCCATGAAAAAACTACGGCTTTCATTCTAGGATTAAATTCTCCTTTATGGTACGCTTGATTTACGGTCGAAAAATAACTGGAAGGATAAATTATTATTTTATTGAATAAACTGACCAGATAATTTCTCATTCCAAAAGTTAGCATTACATAAGTTCCTGCAATTAACATTTGCATTTGTTCCGTAATGATAATCTCTTTACCTACGAACTTATAACTTGCAACAACCTCTTTTACCCGATGTTCAAAATACATTTTCCTTTTAGAGGAAAGTCTATTATAAAATGGAAATTCATCGACTAAAATTTTTCGTTGGTTTGATTTTAACATTTTAGAGAAAGGATACCAATGAATATAAAATGGCTTATTGAACAATAAGAGATAAGCAGGCTCCAGAACTCTAAAAATAATTATTACAAGAAATAATACCCCAAACAATATAAAAATAAAAAGTTGTTCTGTCATATTTTTTTTTCTTCTTTAAAACAAAAATACTCCAAAATAATCAAGTTTACTTGAAATTATTTTGGAGTATTTTTGTTAGTGTTTGTGGCCGCGACAGGGTTCGAACCTGCAACCCTCAGAGTCGAAATCTGATATTCTATCCAGTTGAACTACGCAGCCATTTGATTTAGGATTTTGAAATTCTAATTCTTAAATCACAAATCATAACTATTTTATGTCAATAATTTTTTAACTATTGTAGAAATGGTTTTTCCTTCAGCAGTTCCACCTAATTGTGCAGCAGCCAATCCCATCACTTTTCCCATTGAAGCAATACCAGCAGCTCCAGTTTCAGCGATAATTTTTGCAATCACTGTTTCTACTTCTGCTTCACTCAATTGTGCCGGTAAGAATTTTTCGATTACTGCAATTTGAGCCAATTCTGGTTCAGCTAAATCCAAACGGTTTTGTTCTGTAAAAATTCTGGCACTTTCTTTACGTGTTTTTACTAATCTTTGAAGCAATTTAACCTCGTCGTCTTCCGTTATTTCTTCTTTTGATCCTGATGCTGTCTGAGCTAATAGGATTTCAGATTTTATAGCTCTTAAAGCTTCTAATGCAACTGTATCTTTGGCTCTCATGGCGGTTTTCATTTCGTCCATGATTTGTACTGATAAACTCATATTCTTTATTGTTAATTTGGTTAATCGATTATTTGTTTAATCGATTGTTGAAATGCTAATTATGAAAACAACTGCTTTTTAATGCCCCAGATGGTAGTGAAAAGCCTTTTTAGGAGAAAATGTATTTTTTCTTGGACTTAAAAAGCGACTTTAGAAGCTCTTTTAAGTACTTAGAAAAAAGCATTTTCGAGAAAAAGCTTGAAACGACAGCTGGATTAAGGCCCGGCAAATTTAAAGAAATTTACTGGAATTAACAATAGATTGCTTTGTTCTCACTACACAAAAAAATAACCCGAAAATTAAATTGAATTTTCGGGCTGTCTCATTTTGGTTTGAGTTAGTTAATCTACATTGTCATGCAAATACGAGTTATTAGAACGCAACTGTAGATCATTGTTGCTGTCTGTTCCAACAGAAATTCTCGAATTTGTATTATTAGTTTGATTGTTTGAAATGTCTATTCCTAATCTTTTGTAAGCAGGCTCTTTTTCATACTCATCAATTTTAGAAACATTATTATGAAACTTATAATTGAATTCTTTTAATTTTTTTCTTCTTTCATCAGCTCTCATTCGCAATGATTCTTCGATTGTCATTTCCATAGGAGAAATAGCATCAAAATCTACAGGCGTATTTACTGGTGTATTCACTTGTTTCATTGTAATATTCAACTCCGCCGGAATAACAACTTCTGGAGTTTTAGCAACTGGCTTAGCCATGAAATCATTCTCTGGTTCCATATATTCTTCAAGAGAATATTTGATAATTCCGTTATCAGTCAATTCCGTTACCGGGACAAACTGAACTGCTTCATTTACTTTAATATCACGAGTTTCATTCGTTAGCTCAAACAAAACTTTATTTTCCTCAACTTGTGCTACTGGCTCTGTTTTGAAAAGTGGCAAATCAAAAGAAAAAGTAGTTTGTTCTTGTCTTTCGATAACTTTTGGCTGTACCGCTTTTACTTCTTTAACTTCGGCTACAGGTGATGTGATTGTGAAATCAATATCAGTAATAGGAGAAACGATTTCGAAAGTAACATCTAAATTTTTAATAAATTCAGACATAACCATCAACTCTTCTTTATTGATTGTTGGCGCTGGTGTTGGTATTGTTACCACTGGTTCAGGCGCAACTGCAGTTTCTTCTAACAAATCGAAAACAATTCTTTCATTTGAATTAGAAACTGGAGATTCTGTATTCAAATCGAATGCAGTAACCGTTTTATTACTTAGATTATGAACACTTCTTTGCTCATCTTCTAATGTATGAATGATTTTTTTTGGCTCTGTATTTACGATTTCATTTTGTTGTTCAATATCAAAACCTGTAGCGATTATAGTCACTGCAATAGCATCTCCAAGCGATTCGTCTTCACCAACCCCCATGATAATATTAGCATTATGACCTGCTTCAACTTGAATATGATCATTGATTTCTCCAATTTCGTCAATTGTAATTTCATTAGTTCCAGAAACGATAAGCAACAATACGTTTTTGGCACCAGTAATTTTATTATCATTTAACAAAGGAGAATCTAAAGCAGCAATAATTGCTTCCTTAGCTCTATTTTCACCTGAAGAAACAGAAGATCCCATAATAGCCGTTCCGCTATTAAACAATACTGTTTTGGCATCTCTTAAATCGATATTTTGAGTATAGTGATGCGTGATTACTTCAGCAATTCCTCTTGAGGCTGTCGCCAAAACTTCGTCTGCTTTTGAAAACCCAGCTTTGAAACCAAGATTTCCATACACTTCTCTTAATTTGTTATTATTGATAACAATTAAAGAATCGACTTGTTTACGTAACTTTTCTATCCCAATTAATGCTTGTTCCTGACGCACTTTCCCTTCAAATAAGAAAGGTAATGTAACAATCCCTACAGTAAGAATATCTCTTTCTTTAGCCAATTGCGCGATTACTGGTGCAGCTCCAGTTCCAGTTCCACCACCCATTCCGGCAGTGATGAACACCATTTTAGTATTGCGGTCCAACATTTTTTCAATCTCGGAAATACTTTCAATAGCTGATTGCTGACCTACATCTGGATTTGCTCCAGCACCAAGTCCTTCAGTTAAATGTACTCCTAACTGTATTTTGTTAGGCACAGAACTGCTTTGTAAGGCCTGAGAATCCGTATTACATACGATAAAATCCACACCTTTGATTCCTTGTTTAAACATGTGATTTATGGCGTTACTACCGCCTCCACCTACACCAATAACTTTTATTACATTTGATTGGTTCTTTGGTAAATCAAATGAAATACTTCCAAATTCTGAGTTGCTCATCATTTTATTTGGTTTTTGATATTTATTATTAATTATTGTGTTTTTGGGCACTGCCCTTATTCTGCGTTATCTAAAAAATCCTTAATCTTATCCACATAACGGTCGAAGAAATTTCTCTGAATTCTGTTTACTGTCGAATTCTGTTTTTCATTAGTGTTTCGTGCCTCTTCCTCAACTTCTTCTTCAGAAACCTCAATCACTGGCGCTTGAACAACTGGTTGTCTGTACACTGGCGCTTTTGGTGGTTCGATAGCATCCATTCTAACCGCACTTTGCGTTTTGTTTTCGATGCTGTTCATTACCAATCCAACTGCAGTAGCATATAAAGGACTTGAAATCTCCTCATCTGAATTTCCAGCCAAATGCTCGTTTGGATATCCTATTCTCGTATCCATTCCTGTGATATACTCTACTAACTGTTTGATGTGTTTCAATTGAGCACCGCCACCAGTAAGCACTATCCCTGCGATTAGTTTTTTACGGGGATCTTCGTGTCCGTATGCTTTCACTTCCGTAAAAACTTGATCTATAATTTCAACAACACGGGCATGAATAATTTTAGAAAGATTCTTTAATGAAATTTCTTTTGGTTCTCTGCCTCTCAATCCTGGGATAGAAACAATTTCGTTGTCTTTATTTTCCCCCGGCCAAGCAGATCCAAATTTAACTTTCAATAATTCAGCTTGCTTTTCAATTATAGAACATCCTTCTTTAATATCATCTGTAATTACATTTCCTCCAAAAGGAATTACCGCTGTATGGCGAATAATACCATCTTTGAAAATGGCTAAATCAGTTGTTCCACCACCTATATCAATAAGTGCAACTCCTGCTTCTTTTTCTTCCTGACTCAAAACTGCATCTGCCGAAGCTAATGGTTCCAAGGTTAAACCTGACAATTCAATTCCTGAACTTTGAATACATCTGCCTACATTACGTATTGATGAGGCTTGTCCTACTACAACATGAAAACTAGACTCTAATCTTCCACCGTACATCCCTATAGGCTCTTTAATTTCAGATTGTCCGTCAATTTTAAATTCTTGTGGCAAAACATGAATTATTTCTTCGCCAGGTAACATTGCTAATTTATTTACTTGGTCAATCAAAAGCTGAATATCATTCCCTCCAATTACTTCTTCTGGATTGTTTCTGCTTATATAATCTGTATGTTGAATACTACGGATATGTTGACCCGCAATTCCCACCACTACATCTTTTATTTTATAGCCTGAATTATTTTCGGCTTCTTGTATCGCTTGTTGTATTGATTGTATGGTTTGAGTGATGTTATTTACAACGCCTCTGGCCACACCTAAACTTTTAGATTTTCCTACACCTAAAATTTCTAGTTTCCCATATTCATTCTTCTTGCCTATCATGGCAACTATTTTAGTTGTCCCAATATCTAGACCTACTGCAATATTCTCTTTTTCCATTATCTATTATTTAGTGCAAACTACTTGTTCCGTAAATCGGAGATCAATCTTTTTATATTTATACAACGAACTATCTAAAACCGCTTTTTGAAAAAAAGCTTTATAATTCTTAAATTTTCGCTCTACATTTATCATTCTACCAAAATCAATTTGATAATCAAAATTTCTATTGAGCATTTTTAAGCTACCATTCGGCATAATTTCAATCCCAATGATGTTTTTTTTCAAAAACGCATCGTCATAGATTGCTCGAAATAAGTCGGCTAAATCTTCGTTATTTTTTTTATTTATCCCCCCGGATACAAGTGGAACTCTCGCTGTAAAATTAGTTGACAATGGCATTCTATTCCCCTCGTAATCAATATAAAAAGAACCACCATCATCAAAAACTCTAGCTATAGGAGTTTTTTGTTTTACTACTGCTTTCAACACACCGTCAATACTCACAAATACATCTGATTTTTCAATCATTTCTTGTGCATCTAGACTTCTTTCCAGTTTATTCAAATCTAAATTAACTTTTTGAATGCTTGATGCATCTCTATTATTTTCTATTAACAATTTATTAACCGTTTCCTGTTTAACAAAAGGCGCATTCTCTCCAACAAAAACCACTACAGATTTAGTCAATTTTCTGTTTTTATTTCGATTTGACGTAAACGAAAACAGAAAAATTACTACTATAAACATTAGTATTAACCGAATATTTGTCCAATTAAAGAGTTTCATTTATCGCTTTTTTAATGGATGGCACTAATTCTCCAATATCTCCTGCTCCAATAGTTACAATAACGGTAGCATCGCTAGCTAAAATTGTTGGTATTAAATCGCTTTTAGAGACTATTTTTTTATGATTATTGGTCATTTTATCCATCAACCATTGTGAATTTATGCCTTCCATTGGCAATTCACGGGCCGGATAAATATCTAATAAAACAACGTCATCAAAGGCAGACAAACTTTTGGCAAAATCATCAGCAAAATCTCTCGTTCTGCTGAATAAATGTGGTTGAAAAATTGCCAATACTTTTTGGTCTGGATACAATTCCCTAACCGCCTGATGCACTGCATTTATTTCCGTTGGATGATGTGCATAATCATCGATATAAACTAACTTATCCGTTTTAATTTGGTACGAAAATCTTCTTTTAATTCCTTTGAATGATGCAATGGCTTTTGCAATGGCATCGGTTGGGGTGCCGAATATATTTGCCATTGCAATAGCCATTAATGCATTCATCAAATTGTGTTTTCCTGGTAATCCAAAATGTAAATCTTTTATTATCTCTGTAGGCGTCTGTACGTCAAAAACATAACTACCATTTCCTATTCTAACATTAAAAGCTTTAAAAACAGCCTCTTCATTTACTGCACATGTAATCCCTTCTAATGGTAATTCTTTGGTTATAAAAAGGTTGCTCTTATCTTCTACTTTAGAAGCAAATTCAACAAAAGATTCTTCTATCGCTTCACTGGTTCCATAAATATCCAAATGATCCGCATCCATTGATGTAATACACGCTATATTAGGATGTAAATGCAAAAACGAACGATCAAATTCATCTGCTTCAACAACAGTTACTGTTTTTCCGTTTCCTATTAAATTCGAATTGTAATTTTCTACAATTCCACCAATAAAGGCAGTAACATCAGCACCGCTTTCATGCAAAACATGACCTAAAATACCTGAAGTAGTCGTTTTTCCATGTGTTCCCGCTACTGCAAAACAAAAAGTATCTTTTGTAATTATCCCTAAAACTTCCGCTCTTTTTTTTACCTGAAAATCTCTTTCCAAAAAATAATTCCACTCTGAATGTGCTTTTGGAACTGCAGGGGTAATAATCACCAAAGTATTCTCTACGTAAAAATCTGCAGGAATTAAATCGATACTATCTTCAAAATGAATTGAAATTCCACTTTCTATTAATTCATTGGTAAGTGCAGAAGGCGTTTTATCGTAACCAGAGACTTGTTTTCCCAAATTCTTGAAATAACGAGCCAGATTACTCATGCCTATACCTCCAATTCCTATAAAATAGACGTTATGTATTTGATTTAAGTTCATATTATTTTAAGTCTTTGCACTATTATCTTGTTCTTTCTATTTAATCAACTTCACAATTTCGTCAACAATTTGTTTTGTTGCCTCTGGCATAGCCAATTGTTTTATATTTTCACTCAACTGATTTTGTTTTCCCTGATCTTTCAATAAGGCTTCAAAAACAAGACCAAATTGCGAATCAAGCTCTGATTCTTTGAGTATTAACGCTCCTTTTTTATCAACAATGGCTTGAGCATTTTTAGTTTGATGATCTTCAGCTACATTTGGTGAAGGAATAAAAATTACTGGCTTCCCAACAATGCACAACTCCGAAACTGATGACGCTCCTGCTCGGGAAATAATAACATCTGCAGCAGCATAAACTAAATCCATTCTTTCTATAAAAGCGACTACCTGAACATTTTCTTTGTTATATTTTTTATAATCTTCTAAATATAATTTTCCGCATTGCCAAATCACCTGAACATTTTGAGAAAGAATATTTTCCAATTCTTTTTCGATTAATTGGTTGACTCTTCTCGCACCAAGACTTCCTCCAAGAACTAACAATGTTTTCTTTTTAGAGTCTAAATTAAAATATTGAATGGCTTCTGCTCTTTTACTGTCGATATCAATTAAATCCTGACGCACTGGATTTCCGGTCAAAATCATTTTTCCTTTTGGAAAAAATCGTTCCAAATTTTCGTATGCAACACAAATTTTACTTGCTTTTTTACTCAATAATTTATTGGTAATCCCAGGATAGGAATTTTGCTCTTGAATTACTGTTGGAATACCTGCAATCCCAGCTACCTGCAATAAAGGCCCGCTTGCAAAACCTCCGGTTCCAATAACCACATCCGGTTTGAACGCTGCGATTATTGTTCTGGATTTCAATAAACTTGAAAGCAATTTAATTGGAAAAAGCGCATTATCAAATGTCAGTCTTCGTTGTAATCCTGCAATCCAAAGTCCTATGATTTTGTAACCTGCTTGAGGCACTTTTTGCATTTCCATTTTATTATTGGCACCTACAAAAAGAATTTCGGCATTAGGAAAACGAGATTTTAATTCATTGGCAATTGCAATTGCCGGATAAATATGTCCGCCTGTTCCACCACCGCTTAATATGAATTTATACTGTTTCATTTTTATTAAAGTTACTGAGTTCCTAAGTTTTTATAATTTACTTTTTCTCTGAAAACCGAATTACTTATTTAAAACTGCATTCATTGGATTCGTAGCTTTATCTTCAATAGAATAATCTCCTTCTATCACAACTTCCTCTTCTAATTCTCTATCGATTAGTTTTTGAAGCGCTTCTTCTCTTTTAGCCGCATCTTTTAATTCCTGAGCGATTTCTTCTTCTTTTTTGGTTACACCAATAATGATCCCTAATGCGATACAGGTCATCCAAATAGAAGTTCCACCACTACTTATTAATGGCAAAGTTTGTCCCGTAACAGGCAATAATTCTACTGCAACTGCCATATTAATCATCGCCTGAAAAATCATTGGAAAACCAAGTCCTATTACCACCAATTTTCCAAATAATGTATTGGCTTTATGTGAAGCAATTACAAATCGAAACAACAGTAATAAATACAGCCCAAGTACTACCAAACCTCCTAAAAGTCCGTATTCCTCAACAATAATGGCGTAAATAAAATCGGAAGATGATTGTGGCAAGAAATTCTTTTGAACACTTTTACCTGGCCCTAATCCATATATTTGTCCCGAAGCAATAGCAATTTTAGCTTTTTCTATTTGGTAATCATCTTCGTCAGGTTTATCTGTTGAGAAGTTTTCTATACGACTTTCCCAAGTTTTTACTCGGTTAAAAAATTTAGCATCTGGAAAAGCTTTGGAAAGCAAAACAAAAAAAGCTAGAAATAAAATTCCCGTACCTACAATTATTGCGATATACTTCATCGGATATTTGCCTATGAAGACCAACATTAAAATCATCGAAAAAATTAATGCCGTAGTGGAAAAATTTGAAGGCAGAATAAAAATTAACGTAATAAAAACTGGAAGCCAAAGCTCTTTTAATGATTCTAGAAAATCAATAGCTTTCTCTCTTGTTTTTGACAAATAGCGCGCCACAAATACAAACAGAACCAAAGCAGCAAAAGCCGAAGGCTGAAACGAAATCCCCACAAACGGAATTTGGAGCCATCGACTAGCATTAGCTCCGCCAATCACCGTTCCTTTTATCATCGCAACGGCTAAAACTACCCATACTACAGGCAATAACCATTTAGAAATAGAACGAAAATAATGATAGGGAATTTTATGAACGTAATAAATAATCGTAAAACCACAGGCAATATGCGCTAAATGCTTTACCAGATAACCTAATGTATTTCCTGTTCCATGACCAATATAAGCCAAGTTACTACTCGCACTAAAAACAGGCATAAATGAAAACAAGGCTAATAAGGCCACAAATGACCAAATTCCTTTATCTCCTTTTAAATTGTTTATTAGTTGTTTCATTTTTTGATTTTTAGACTTCTTAGATTTTTAGACTTTGACTCGATCTTGGATTATCAAATTATTAGAGACTATTTATAATTTTCTAACAATTTAATAATCTAAGAAGTCTAACAATCTAATAATCTGAATTTATAAATTCTTAACCGCTTGCTTGAATTGATTTCCTCTGTCTTCATAGTTTTCGAATAAATCAAAACTTGCACAAGCGGGCGACAATAATACCGTGTCTCCTTTTTCTGATAATCGTTGTGCCATTCTCACGGCATCATTCATATTGTCAACCTCAATCATCATGTCAACTACATTCCCAAAAACATCTATAATCTTTTTGTTATCCACACCAAGACAAATAATCGCTTTCACTTTTTCACGAACTAATGACATCAATTCGTTGTAATCATTTCCTTTATCAACACCTCCCACAATCCAAACCGTAGGCGTATTCATGCTGTCTAATGCAAAAAAAGTAGCATTTACATTAGTTGCTTTTGAATCATTGATGTATTGTACATTTTGAATTTTCAATACTTTCTCAAGACGATGTTCTACTCCTTGAAAATTAGATAAACTTTCACGTATTGTAGACTTTCTTATTTGCATCAATTTTGCCACAGAGGTTGCTGCCATTGCGTTTTTCATGTTATGTTTTCCTTCTAAGGCAATATGCTCTGTGTCCATTGTAAACTCTTCTTGATTGATTGAAATTTCCATTTTGTTGTTTTTTATATAAGCTCCTTCGCTGAAAGTCTTTGTCAATGAAAAAGGAATTAATTTGGCTTTTGTTGTATGTGTTTTAAACCATTCTGCAATGGCTTCATCATCTGCATCATAAATGAGGTAATCTTCCTCGGTTTGATTCATTGTAATTCTAAATTTTGAATCAATGTAATTTTCATATTTATAATCATATCGATCTAAATGATCTGGACTAATATTCGTAATAATCGCAATATGTGGCTTAAAATTTACAATCCCATCCAATTGAAAACTACTCAATTCAAGCACATACGAATCGAATTTATTCTCTGCCACCTGCCAGGCGAAACTCTTTCCAATATTCCCCCCTAATCCAACATTCAATCCTGCTGATTTTAGCAAATGATAAGTCAACATCGTGGTGGTGGTCTTTCCATTACTTCCAGTGATTCCTACTATAGTTGCATCTGTAAAAGGAGCAGCAAACTCAATTTCCGACAACACTGGAATTCCTTTAGCTAGAAGTTTTTTTATTATTGGAGATTTATCCGGAATTCCTGGACTTTTCATCACCACATCAGCATTCAGAATCAAATCTTCCGTATGCTTTTCTTCTTCCCAAGCAATTTCATTAATGATAAGAACCTCTTTGTAATTTCCTTTTATCTTTCCAAAATCAGACACAAAAACATCATATCCTTTTTTCTTACCCAGAATAGCAGTTCCTACTCCGCTTTCTCCTCCACCTAAGATCACTAGCCTCATATTATCTTAATTTTAAAGTGACAATTGATAATATGGCCAGCATTATAGCAACAATCCAAAAACGGGTTACAATCTTACTTTCATGATATCCTTTCTTCTGATAATGATGATGCAAAGGTGACATCAGGAATATTCTTCGGCCTTCGCCAAAGCGTTTTTTGGTATATTTAAAATAACTTACTTGTAAAACAACTGATAGATTTTCGACAAGAAAAATTCCGCATAATAATGGAATCAACATTTCTTTTCGAACAGCAATTGCCAGAACAGCTATAATTCCACCGATAGTCAAACTCCCTGTATCTCCCATAAAAACAGATGCCGGATAGGAATTATACCAAAGAAATCCAATCAATGACCCCACAAAAGCAGCTATAAAAACGGTCATTTCCCCTGAACTAGGTATATACATTATATTCAAGTAATTAGAGAATATAATATTCCCCGAAACGAACGTAAATATTCCTAGTGCGAGGACCGAAATAGCGGAAGTTCCTGCAGCCAGTCCATCAATACCATCCGTTAAATTAGCACCATTAGAAACAGCAGTAATAATGAAAATAACAACTGGAATAAAAATCAACCACGCCCATTTTTCATATCCTTCACCTGTCCAAGCTAATAATTCAGCATAATCAAATTCGTTGTTTTTAAAGAAAGGAATCGTAGTTGCCGTAGATTTTTCCTCAACTGGAGCAGGAGTAATAACTGTTTCTGTTGATACTTTAAAAATATCCGTTTTTCCTGTATCGGTACGTACGGTAACTGCCGGGCTAAAATAAAGAACTGTCCCAACTATTAAACCCAAACCTACTTGTCCTACAACTTTGAAAATTCCTTTTAAACCTTCTTTGTCCTTTTTGAAAATTTTGATATAATCATCAATAAAACCAATAGTTCCCATCCAAAGTGTGGTCACAATCAATAAAACGATGTAAATATTATGTAGTTTTGCAAAAAGTATAACAGGAACTAAAGTGGCAAATATGATGATTAAACCACCCATAGTTGGTGTTCCAGCTTTTTCGTTTTGACCAGCCAAACCAAGTTCACGAACTGTTTCCCCTACTTGTTGTCTTTGCAGGAAACTGATAATTCTTTTTCCATAAATCGTAGATAACAGCAAAGAAAGCATCAATGCTAATGCAGATCTAAAAGTAATGTACTGAAAAACGCCTGTCCCAGGAACGTCTAATGTTTTGTCTAAATATTCAAATAAATAGTATAGCATATATCTTTGTTTATTTGGTTAATCGTTGATTTGTTTAGTTGCTGATTTGATTACTATTAGATTAAACAGTTAACCAAATCAACGATTAAACTTTTATTTTCCTAGTTGATCTAATATTTCTTTAACTATTTTCATGTCGTCAAAGTCATGACGTACGCCATTTATTTCCTGATATGTCTCATGACCTTTTCCAGCAATCAAAATGATATCATTTGGCTGAGCCAATTGGCAAGCCGTTTTTATAGCCTGCTTTCTATCCGTTATAGTCAATGTTTTTTTATAATTTTGAGGTGCAACTCCTTGCTCCATTTCAGTAATAATAACTTCCGGGTCTTCATTTCTTGGATTATCCGAAGTGAAAATTGCTTTGTCACTCAAATCAGATGCAATTCCAGCCATAATTGGGCGCTTGGCTTTATCTCTATTGCCACCACAACCTACAACTGTTATCAATTGTTCGTTTTTTGTACGAATGTCATTGATTGTTTTTAGCACATTTTCTAATGCATCTGGCGTATGCGCATAATCAACAATCGCTGTAATATTTGAAGCCGAAACAATAAATTGAAAACGCCCCGAAACACTTTCTAAATCAGACAATAACCGAAGTACTTCCAGACTTTCCATCCCTAATTCAACCGCAGTTCCATAGATAGCCAATAAATTATAAGCATTAAATGTCCCTATTAGTTTTACCCAAACTTCATCTCCATTTATTTTCAACAACAAACCTGACAATTGATTTTCCAGAATTTGCGCTTTATAATCAGCATAGGTTTTTAAAGCATATGTCAGTTTTTTTGCTGCAGTATTCTGCAACATTACTTGTCCATTTTTATCATCAATATTAGACAATGCAAATGCCGTTTTAGGTAAATTATCGAAAAACGATTTTTTTACATCTCTGTATTCTGCAAATGTTGGATGGTAATCCAAATGATCGTGAGACAAATTGGTAAAAATACCGCCAACAAAATGCAATGCTTCTGTTCTTTTTTGATGAATTCCATGTGAACTCACTTCCATAAAACAATATTCAACATCGTTCTCCACCATTTCTTTTAGATAGTGGTTTATTGTAATCGAATCAGGAGTAGTGTGAGTTGCTTTATATTCGACATCATCAACCAAAATTTTTACTGTAGAAAGTAATCCAACTTTAAAACCTGCTTTTTTAAATAATTGATATAACAAAGAAGCAATGGTAGTTTTACCGTTTGTTCCTGTAATCCCAACTAATTTCAAGTTTTGAGAAGGATCTCCAAAATAATTTGCAGCCATAAATGCTACCGCTGAATTCGTGTCTTTTACCTGAACATAGGTAATTCCTTTTGCTATGTTTTCTGGAAATGTATCGCATACAACTGCAACAGCTCCTTGCTGAATTGCTTTTTCTATAAAATCATGACCATCTGAAATGGCACCACGAATAGCAATAAAAACATCATTAGACTCGATTTTTCTAGAATCGAAATCCATTTTGTTTATAGCAATATCTGTCGAACCTTTTACGGCTTCAATAGCTACTTTATACAATATGTCTTTTAAGATTTTCACGATAATTCTAATAAAATTGTTGTGTTTCTAACTATGTTTTGTCCTGCCTGAAGCGATTGTTTTTTCACTTTTCCAACTCCAATGGCTTTTACTTTTATACCTAAATTTTCTAATAAGGCTACAGCATCCATTCCTGACATTCCTTTTACATTAGGAATTAACTGCTCTTTTTTTTGTGATTTGACAAAATACGAATCATAATTACTCTCTTGTTTCTGTATTTTTCTATCTAAATTTTTAATCTCATTAGTTGAAGGTGCATCAGTAAAAATCTTTTGCGCAATACGTTTGAAAACTGGGCCTGCTACATCAGCACCATAATAATTATTTAAAGCTGTACTTGGTTTATGCACCACAACTATACAGGAGTATTTAGGATGATCTGCTGGAAAATAACCGACAAAAGAGGAAATATAATATTTTCCTGAGCCACCATCTTTACTATAATTAGCGGCAGCTGTTCCAGTTTTTCCTGCCATCGAAAAATCTTTAGAATAGAGTTTTGAACCTGTTCCCTTTTTTACAACATTCGCTAAAACGGCTTTTAGTTTTTTGATTGTTTCTTGCGAACATACTTTAGGATTCAAAACTTCTTTATCGTATTTTTTTATTGTTTTATTCCACTCTTTGATTTCAGAAACAAACTGAGGTTTAACCATTTCTCCATTGTTAGCAACAGCATTATAAAAGGTTAATGTTTGCATTGGCGTAATAGAAACTCCATATCCAAAAGCCATCCAAGGAAGTGAAATATTTGACCAGTGTTTATCACTTGGCTGTGGAACATAGGGACGACCTTCTCCTTTAATAGAAAGTCCCAGAGGTCTATTTAATCCAAAATTATTAAGGTGATTTACAAATTTTGAAGGCTCATTTTTATAACTATTGTAAACAGCTTGAACCATAACAGTATTAGATGAAAGCTCAAAACCTCTAGCTAAAGAAATTTTCCCATAACCTCCTTCGTGTGAATCGCGCACTTTTCTTCCAGAATAAACTACAACACCTCCATTGCTATCATAAACAGCACTAGTATCCACTTTTTTGTCTTCTAGAAGTGCCATTAAATCGGCTAATTTATAGGTAGAACCAGGCTCATGAGATTCGGCTACCGCATAATTAGTTGTTTCAAAATACGTTCCGTCAGTAGCTCTTCCCAAATTCGAAATTGCTTTCACATGACCTGTACTTGTCTCCATAACCACAACACAACCATGATCTGCTTGGTATAATTCCAATTGTTTTAGCAAAGCATGATGCGCAATATCCTGAATATAAACGTCAATTGTCGAGATTACATCATACCCATCCTGCGGATCAACTTCATTGATATCACGTATCGGTTTCCATTGTCCTTTTGCTATTTTTTGTTTTAAAATTTTCCCGTCTTTCCCGTTCAAATATTTTCTAAAAGCCCATTCAATTCCTTTTCCATCAAGTGATGCACCATGAGAAGTTCTCTCATAACCAACAGTTCGCTCCGCAATTCTCCCTATCGGATGCTCCCTTACAGTTTCCTGTTCGATTATAATGCCACCTTTATAAGCTCCTAAATTAAACAATGGAAATCCTTTGATTTTAAAATACTGGGTATAACTTAAATTACGTGCAACTAAATAATACCTGTTTTTATTTGCTCTGGCTTTTCGTAGTTCGTTTTGGAAAAAATTTGACGGCTTTCCTAAAACTAAAGCCAATGAATCTGACAATGACTTAACATTTTTTTCGAATGCTTCCGGCTTTGGGGCCACAGCATCAAATCGAATTTCATAATTAGGAATAGAAGTTGCTAAAAGACTCCCGTCAGCAGAATAAATATTACCCTTATTAGCAGGAATCACAAAATTTCTAACGGTTCTTTCTTTAGCTAATTTTCTATAATAATCACCCTCAACCCATTGAATATTTGTCAATTTTACAGCAATCGCAATGGCCATCAAAAAGATAGCAAATGCAACCAGATAAATTCTGTACGATATGTATTTATCTTCTACTGCCATATTTTTTTGAAAAAGCTTTTTTCTTCTTCTTTTTTAACTTTGATTTTAACTGGAGGCACTGTTGACGGAAAAATTTGTTTTTCTACCATTTTTTCAGAAACAGTCGATTCCATTTTCAATTTCATTAATTCTGAACGTCTGTCCACAAATTCTGAACGTAATTCTTTAACCTGATTTGTCAAATCGGCAATCTTAAATACTTTTTGCTCAAATCGTTGTGTATTAGCAATCATAACAATTGCCAAAATAATTACAAAAACAATGAATCGCCAGTTTTTAACGGCATCATCATCTATAAGAAATCTAGCTTTTAATAGGCTGTAAACTCCGTTTTTCATAACTAATTATCTCTTTTCAGCTATTCTTAATTTGGCACTTCTTGCTCTATTATTTTCCTTTATTTCAGCGCTATCCGGAACAATTAATTTTCCAATAGTTTTAAATGGAACTGAAAAATTACCAAAAAAGTCACGTTCTGGTTCACCTTCAAACATACCATTTTTCATAAATCTTTTCACTAATCTATCTTCTAAAGAATGGTACGAAATCACGCTTAATCTGCCGCCTGGATTTAATATTTCTAAGGATTGCTCCAAGAATTCTTTCAAAACATCCATTTCCTGATTTACTTCGATTCGGATGGCCTGATAGATTTGAGCCAATATTTTATTTCTAACTCTTTCAGGTAAATATTTCGCCAAAACCTCTTTCAATTCATCGGTTGTTTTGATTGGTTGCTCCTCTCTGGCTTCTATAATTGTTCTTGCCAAAGCAGGCGCATTTTTCAATTCACCATAATCCAAAAACACCCTTCTCAAATTCGCATCATCATATTCATTCACAACTCGATAGGCATTCAAATCGTTTTTCTGACTCATTCTCATATCTAATTCAGCATCAAAACGAGTAGAAAAACCTCTTTCAGGAACATCAAATTGATGTGAGGAAACCCCTAAATCTGCTAAAATTCCGTCGACACTTTTCACACCATAAAAACGTAAAAACCGTTTTATAAAACGGAAATTTTCATTGATAAGCGTAAATCTTTCGTCTGGCAATGCGTTTGCCAAAGCATCTTCATCTTGGTCGAAAGCAAATAATTTTCCGTTTGGCCCCAGTCTTTTCAAAATTTCTTTTGAATGTCCTCCTCCGCCGAAAGTCACATCTACATAAATGCCGTCTGGCTTAATATTTAAACCATCTACTGATGCCTGAAGCAAAACCGGATTATGATATTCCATTGTCGTCGTCATTTATATTTCCCATTACTTCTTCTGCCAAATCTGCAAAATCAACATCTTCACCATTTATTGATTTTTCGTATAAATCTTTATCCCAAATCTCAACAATATTCACTGCCGATGAAAACACAACTTCCTTAGCTATACTTGCAAAAAGTACTAAATCTTTTGGCACTAATAATCGCCCTAAAGCATCTATCTCAACCACTTTTACCCCTGCTGTAAACCTGCGGATAAAGTCATTGTTTTTCTTTACAAATCGATTCAGTTTATTAATTTTTTGCATCATCAAATCCCATTCTTTCATAGGATATAGCTCCAGACAAGGTTGAAATACGGAACGCTTCAAAACAAACCCGTTTTGAAGAGAAGAAGCCAATTGCTTTTTTAAAGGCGCCGGCAACAGCAACCTTCCTTTAGCATCAACTTTACATTCATATGTTCCAATAATTGTATCCAAGTAAAAAGTTTAAATGATGTTGAGCAAAAATATAAAAAATTTTACCACATTTTACCACTATATACCACTTTGTTAATAAGTTTAACCACTTTTGAATAAAAACCCTTAATTTTTGGACAATCAGAGCGTTAGGTAATTTTTATTTTATTTGTAAGAAAGGTAATGTTATAAAAAAAGACAAGATTAAAAGAGTATGAAACATCCTTTAAAATCAATAGGAATAAAAAGAGTATAATCATAAAATTGCAAATAAATACACAAAAAACAGCTTCCTATTTTCATATTTGCAGATAGAATTTAATAATTAAAAATTGTTGTAAAAATTCATTTTTATTTATTAAATCCTATATTTGTCAAAATTGAAAATCCAGATTCAAAAACATGGAAAAATACTATAAAAAAGAAGGTAGATACAGCTATTATGAAGCAGGCGAAGGAACACCAATTGTGATCTTACATGGTCTTATGGGAGGACTAAGCAACTTTGATGCTGTTGCAAGCTACTTTTCTAATAAAGGATATAAAATAATCATTCCAGATTTACCTATATACACGCAGAATATTTTAAAAACAAACGTAAAAAGTTTTGCAAAATACGTTAAAGATTTTATCACATTCAAAGGATTAGAAAGAGTAATCCTTTTAGGAAATTCATTAGGCGGGCACATTGCTTTGTATCACACTAAAATGTATCCTGAAAAAGTATCCGGACTCGTAATAACAGGTAGCTCAGGACTTTACGAAAGTGCGATGGGCGACAGCTATCCAAAGAGAGGTGACTATGAATACATCAAGAAAAAAGCCGAAGATGTATTTTATGATCCAAAAGTAGCCACTAAAGAACTTATTGATGAAGTTTACGCATCCGTAAATGACAGAATAAAATTAATAAAAACATTGACGATAGCAAAAAGTGCCATTCGTCATAACATGGCAAAAGATTTACCAAAAATGCATGTTCAAACTTGTATTATTTGGGGAAAAAATGATAAAGTTACCCCTCCAGATGTTGCAGAGGAGTTTCATAAATTATTGCCTAACTCTACTTTATATTGGATAGACAAATGCGGACATGCTGCTATGATGGAACATCCAGACGAGTTTAATCGTTTGCTAGAGGATTGGTTAACCCATACCCATTTAGCAATACACTAATCTTTAAGAAGAATTTTACACCAAAAAAGAAATGAAAATTAATACCGCCGAATTTATTATTAGTAACTCCGATGTAGCCAAATGTCCTAAAGACTTTTTGCCGGAATATGCTTTTATAGGCCGATCAAATGTTGGTAAATCCTCCTTGATAAACATGCTGACAAACCATAAAAAGTTAGCTAAAACATCTGGAAGACCAGGAAAAACACAATTGATTAATCATTTTTTGATCAACAGCAACTGGTTTTTAGTTGATTTACCAGGTTACGGTTATGCCAAGGTTTCAAAAAAAACAAAATCTATTTTTCAGGAATTCATCACTGATTATTTTGAAACAAGAGAACAATTAGTTTGCGCTTTTGTTCTGATTGATATTCGTCATGAAGCACAAACCATAGACATCGAATTTATGTCTTACATGGGCGAAAGTGAAATTCCTTTTTGCATCGTTTTTACCAAAGCAGATAAAATAAGCAAAGTAAAAATCGATTCTCATATTGCTGCATACAAAAAGAAAATGTTTGCTAATAACTGGGCCGAGATGCCTCATTATTTTGTTACATCAGCAACTGAATCTACAGGAAAAGAAGAGTTACTTTCCTATATTGACGAAGTGAATCAAGAAGTTTTCAAAAACAACAGTCAGTTTTAGAAAACACCTTCATATATTTAAAAACCAAAAATCCCAAAACTTAAAATAATAGTTTTGGGATTTTTCATTTTAAACAAAATCTTATTTATTTTGTTAGCTCTAATTTTTCTGCAAAGTAATCACAGAAATCTTTCATGGTTTCCGCCATTTTCTCATCATCAGTGGCACGCTTGAAGGTTTCTGACATAGCAACCAAAGTTTGATGAAAGAAAATTTTCATTTCATCAACTGGCATATCTTTTGTCCACAAGTCGATACGCATTGTTTCTTTTACTTTACTGTCCCAAATGGACAACATAATAGCTTTTGCTTCTTCTTGTTCTACTCCACCGTCTTTTGCGGACCACATTAATTTTTCCGGAACACGATTATCGTCTAATTCGATTAGAAACTTAATTTCTGAGGTATTTTTATCTGACATTACTTTTTAGGTTTGTATTTTGATTTCATAAATATTTCTTTTGCATCTGTTTTTAATAAATCTGCAATAGGGACTTCATTATTTTTCATAAAGGATCGAACTATTTGCCACCCTATCCAGGCACCAACTTGTCCTGGCGATTCATTGTCAATTTCCAGATAAAACTTAGAAAATGGCGCTGGATTTATAAATCGAGGTATTAACTTTTGATCATCGCTGTAAAGCATTTCTTTTTCGATAAAATAACGCCACATATAACTTTCATTTTCTTCACACCATTTTACTTGCTCAGGCGTGTATCCCATTTTTTCTGCATCTGTATAATTTGGCAAAAGTAAGTCTTTTAAGTACAATTGTTTTCCAAAATAAATCATTTGGCTTAACATTTTTTTATCAGTCACAGGGGCAATTTTATGAGACGAGAAACTCGAAACTACATCTGGTAAGATTTGTCTTTGCTCAAAATTTTGTTTTATATAATTTGGAAACTGATAAAACTTATGGTTTTTTCCCAAGTACAATTCAAGCGAAATAATCACCAAACTATCCGCATAAATAGCCTTATTATTATAATCCATTTCAGAGATTACAGTAATAATTTTGGGAGTTTTAGTTTGAGGAAAATAATACTTAATATGCTTAAAAAGAGACTCCAACTCTACTTTTTCTGGTTCAAAATTAGCATACTTTTTTTGAACTTCAGTATACAATTCTCTCCATATTGGATCCTGCATTTTATTCAACCAAATACTATTATCGCTTCCTGCAGGAAAAAAGAAAGGAAAGGCTACCTTTACTTTATCTAAATCTTTTGGGGAAGTTTCAAAAAATATTTTATCAAAGCGTTCTATTTTTATTTTTAACGGAATTTTCTCTACAGCATTTTCTACCTTATTTTTTTTCTCACAGGATAAAAAAAAGAGACAAAAGACTACAAAAAATAGATTTTTTTTCATATTTATTAATTAAATTTGTGTCCTAAGAACAAAGGAAACCAATGCGCAACTAATTGATTTTGCAAATATACATTCCTGCTTTTTAAAACGTAAACTATTATGACTAAAAAAAGTACAATCCAAGTTGAAAAAGTGAATACTCATATAGTAAATTGGTTAAAAACTTATGCCGAAAATGCTAAAGTTAACGGATTTGTCATAGGAATTTCAGGAGGAGTAGATTCAGCAGTCACCTCAACATTATGCGCCCAAACCGGATTACAAGTTTTATGTGTTGAAATGCCAATACACCAACCGCACAGTCATGTAACTCGTGGACGCGAACACATCGAACAATTAAAAAATAGATTCCCAAATGTAACAAGTGTTGAATCTGACTTAACTTATGTTTTTGAAAGTTTCAAAAAAATAGTTCCAGATACTATTGACACCCATAAGCTCCACTTATCTCAAGCCAATACTAGGGCACGCCTACGAATGACTACCTTGTATTATTTTGCTGGTATTTATGGATTATTAGTTGCCGGTACAGGAAATAAAGTAGAAGATTTTGGAGTAGGTTTCTATACAAAATATGGCGATGGCGGAGTAGATTTGAGTCCTATTGCTGATTTATTGAAATCCGAAGTATATAGCTTGGGTGCTTACTTAGAAGTTCCAGATTCAATTTTAAAAGCATCTCCTTCTGACGGATTATTTGGTGATGAAAGAACTGATGAGGATCAATTAGGTGCTAGTTATGATGAGCTGGAATGGGCAATGAATGAGGATGAAACTGGAAAATCAGCAAATGATTTTACTGGCAGAGAAAAGGTAGTTTTTGAAATTTACAAACGTCTAAATAACACCAACAAACACAAAATGAATGCAATACCAGTTTGTTTAATATCAAATTTATAAAAAAAATCATATTTTATATTGATTTCCAATTAATTACAGAATTTTTTTATTAAATTTACTGTCCAAAAGATAAACAACACTTAAATAAAATTAAATACCATGATTAAAGTATGTTTAGCCGACAATTATCCCGTAGTGCATTTTGGAGTAAAATCTTACTTTAAAGACCATGCCGAAATATCAATAGTTGCCAATGTTGGTAATTTTTTGATGGTACGAGATATACTGCTTACCAAAGAGATTGATGTATTAATATTGGATTTGGAATTAGAGGGGCTTTCAAGCATTTTTGAAGTAAAATCAGTTTTGAAAAACTTCCCAAAAACAAAAATTATTATATTCAGTGGTCTTTCTGAACAAATTTATGCACCTAATGCTATAAAAGCTGGGGTTTCAGGTTTTATCCACAAAAAAGAAAAACTAGAAACTTTAGGAATTTCAATTATCAAAGTACATCAAGGAAAGATAATTATTAACGAAACAGTTAAGAAAAACCTAGCATTAATTGCAAAACAAAGTAAGAGCGAACGATTGTATCGAAAGCTTTCTAACCGTGAGGTAGAAGTATTACGCTATTTAAGTGATGGAAAAAAGAATCATGAAATAGCCGAAATTCTAAAACTCAACGAAAAAACAATTAGTACTTACAAATTAAGACTACTAACAAAACTGAATGTTACTAATTTAGTAGATTTAGTAAACAAAGCAAAAACATTAGAAATTGTTTAGTAATATCTAGACATTACTCTTCCTAATTTTTTTGAAAAAGAATGGATTAACATATTATAATCCATAATCATTGACATAGGCTCTGTATTATCTGAATTTACTTCCGATAATACAGAGCTTTTTAATTCTTCGATGATTCTACCTACTAAATACCATCGCAACGTTAAAATGGTCTCAGAAACATTCTGAACTATTGTATCATTTTTAGACTTTGGAAAAATATTTTGTCCTTCCCAATTGTGCAAAACAACTCTTTCATCTTCCATCAAAATATCGGTTACCTCTTGTGCTAAATCTACCTGTAAGTGCATCAAATACTGCTCTAAACTGAAGTTTTCATTCTGATGATAGAAGTTTATCAAATTATTGAATATATCGCGAAACAATGGATTGGCTAATTCAACCTCATCTTCCTGCAGACTCAAATAAATTCTCTGATATACTTTATATTCCTTTTTTTCTAAAACATTTTCTATTTCTCCATCCTCATTTGTTTTCAAAAAAGTATCTTCAAACTCTTCTGTTTTATTCCCATATAACAAAAGAATCTCGATTATTTTCCTTTCCAAACGATAAAGAACATCTACTTTTTCTGTTTCTGCCGGATTTTCATTTTTCACAACTTCAAAAGCTTTTTGCTCTTGTTTTTGTTTTTTTCCAACCTCAGAAACATCTTTTTGAACTAATTGTGCCAAAGTACTCACAAGCACTTGCTCAGAAATATCCATAATTCTGGAACATTCCTGAATGTAAATTTCTCTCTGAATTCTATCTGGAATTTTAGAAATACTCAATACCATATCCCGAATTAAATCGGCTTTTTTTATAGGATCATTCTTTGCTTCATTCATCAAAAGCGAGGCTTTAAACTGAATGAAATCTTTTGCATTATTTTCGAGATATAAAACTAAATCGTCATAAGATGTTTTTTTGGCAAAACTGTCCGGATCTTCACCATCAGGAAAAGTACATACTTTCACATTCATTCCTTCCTCAAGAATCAAATCAATTCCTCGAATAGAAGCACGAAGTCCCGCAGCATCTCCATCAAAAAGAACGGTAATATTCTTGGTCAATCTGTTGACTAAACGGATTTGGTCTGGTGTCAGAGCTGTTCCGGAAGAAGCAACCACGTTCTCAATTCCGGATTGATTGAACTGAATTACATCCGTATATCCTTCAACCAAATAACAATTATTCAATTTAGCGATAGATTGTTTGGCTTGAAAGATTCCATAAAGAACTTTACTTTTATGGTAAATATCACTTTCTGGAGAATTCAGGTATTTTGCCGCTTTTTTATCATTGGTTAAAATTCTTCCTCCAAAACCCAAAACCCTTCCTGACATACTTTGTATTGGAAACATCACACGACTTTTAAAACGGTCAAATGGCCTGTCTTCTCTAGCTATTGTTAAACCCGTACTTTCCAGGAATTCTAATTTATATCCTTTTCCTAAAGCTTCTTTGGTAAAAGCATCCCAAGCTTCAGGTGAATATCCCAATCCAAACTTCTTTATGGTTTCATTAGTAAAACCTCTTTCTTTGAAATAAGAATACCCAATAGCTTTCCCTTCTTCAGAGTTTAAAAGTGTATTATGAAAATAGGTTTTTGCAAATTCCGAAACCAAATACATACTTTCTCGAACATCAGTATTGGCTTTCTCTTCATCGGTTTGCTCCGTTTCTTCAATTTCAATATTGTATTTTTTGGCTAAATAGCGAATAGCTTCCGGATACGTGAACTTTTCATGTTCCATCAAGAAAGCCACAGAGTTGCCCCCTTTTCCAGAACTAAAATCTTTCCAAATTCCTTTGGCAGGAGAAACCATGAACGATGGAGAACGCTCTTCAGAAAACGGACTTAACCCTTTGAAGTTACTTCCTGCACGTTTCAAATGCACAAAATCACCAATAACCTCCTCTACTCGAGCAGTTTCGAAAACAGTATCTATAGTGGCTTTTGAAATCAAATCGTAAGAAATATTTAGTAATTGAAAAGTCCACAAAAATACACAAATCAAAGCTGATAATTCAATATCTAAAATAAAAAAAGCACTTCTTTCGAAGTGCTTCTCAAAGTATAAAACTAACTCAACCAAATTTTAATTTAAATCGAAACGCAGTCCTAAAGAAACGTTATTTTGTTTCACTGCATTGTCTTTAAACAAGGGATTCAAATCATATTTCAAGTACAAACTCGTTTCTTTATATCCAATATAAGTACTCAAACCATAGATAAAATTGCTGGTATTAAAATCTCCTTTGGTTTTTTCAGTAGCTTTTAAATCATTATCATCGTATTTGATAATTTGTTTTGACTTTAAGTTGATTCCTGCATAACCACCTACTCCAAGACGGAAACTTTGATGTGTTTTGAAAAATGGCTTGTCCTCTTTCATTTTTTTACCTGAAAAATCAAACTCTAAATGAACTGGTGCAACTAAATATACATTTCTAAAACGAGAATCTTTTAAATCAACAGGATTCACCACAAGATTAGTCTGGTTACTGTTTATAACAAAATTACGATTGTCTGTGGGACGCAAATTATTATACATCACTGACAAGCCATATTTTGCATGAAGCAGATTATTATTTTTTGCAATTCGGCTATTGTAACTAACTCCCAATTCATAGAAATGAGAACCTAAAAATCGGTAATCAGAATCCTGAACTTTTCCATCAGTAACTAAATTATTTAAACCTGCGGCAAATACAAACTGGGAAGTTGTTCTTTGCTCTCCTTTTGTTGAACGAATAGAATCATTCCTTTTTGAATCTTTTTCCCAATCCCAATTCAATTCAAATTTGTGTTTTTTCAGACTATCTTGCTCCTTGATTTTCCCGTCCACCTTTTCCTGAACTAGATTTTTTAGGTTTTCTTGCTCCTGAGCTACTTTCGATTCAATATTTATTGCTCTGGCTTCTGCTAAAGCTTTCTTTTTATTCTCGGCTTCTTCTCGAGAAATCGTGCCGTTTATTAATTGATTGTTAACCGCTTCAACTTCTATTTTCAAGGCCGCTTTTTCTTCTTTTGTTATACTTTCGATTTTTGAAGCAATGCTTTTTGCTCGTTTTTCAAATGTTTCCTGTCCAAGCATTTTGCTGGCATAAAGACATAAAAGTAGTGCTAAGTAAATGGTAAAATTTCTCATGATGATTTGATTTTAATGATGATTGATGATTTTTATTCTAAATTGCGATTGGATAAAGCAACTTTTACTGTTTGGTAATTCTTACTTACCTTATTGATTATTTTTTCTCGAAAGGAAAGTTCTAATTCGCCATCCACTTGCAAGAGTAAATTACTCGCATTTACATGCACAACTGGTTTTTGATTCAATTGTTTTTCCCTTTTCGAAGGATTTTCAACAGCTGCCAGCAGTACGTCAACTGAAACAGTATTGGTTTGGGGTTTGATTGATTTTTGTTCTGTTTTTTGATTACTGATTGAAACTTCTGCTACTTGATTTTGATTTGAACTCTTATTAATGATTATTGATTCTTCTTTTAACTTAGTAATCTTATTGATTTTTGAAGTTGTTTTTTGGACAACATTAATAACTACACTTTTTTCTTCTTCTATTTTCGGATTGACAACAATAGCAGTAGTTACAGTGCTTTTAGGAGTAACCGCATCCTGAATTACAACTTCTTTTTTCTGATTTTTAATTGCATCGTTTTTTTGATTAAAGTAAACTGTCCCTATAAATAAAAATCCCAAAATACTTGCCGCAATATACATCCAAGGGAATTTAGCTTTTGGTTTTTCAGCAACCATAAGCATTGCATCCAGTTTGTTCCAAGCCATTTCTGATGGTTTGATCTCCCGAGAATCCAATTGCTCTTTAAACTGTGTCTCTAATTTATTCCGTTCCATTATCGTAATTTTTTAACTTGCTAATTTGTCCTTGCAGCATTTTTCTGGCATGTGACAATTGCGATTTAGATGTTCCTTCATTAATCCCTAACATACTGGCAATCTCTTGATGTTTGTACCCCTCTATAGCATACAAATTGAAAACCATTTTATAACCATCCGGCAAACTGTCTATCAAAAACTGGATAGCATCAATTGAAAATTGGCTTTCGATGTTATTGAAGCTTTCTTCAAAATAATCTTCATCCTCAATATATTTTACCTTTTTTTGGACTCTAATGAAAGAAATACATTCGTTCACCATAATTCTTCTAATCCAACCTTCGAAACTTCCTTTATGCTGAAAATTTTTCAGATTTGTAAAAACTTTCATAAAAGCGGTAATCATGATATCTTCTGCCTGATGAATGTCTTTTATGTATTGACGGCAAACACTTAACATTTTTGGAGAAAACTGGGTATAAATCTTCTGTTGCGCCTGCCGATTACTTTCGACAGCTAACTGGATTAATTCATTTTCCTCCTGATGTAAGTTGATTACTTTCAAAATCTTTATAAAGTGTTTCTATTAGCATAGACGATTAACAATGCAAAAAGGTTGCATGTTAATTTATATTTTTTTCGACTTACAGTTCGAAAATAAAAAAGGGCAACAAAATCAATAGTTTACGAAAGGAAATTATTTTGAAAAAAATTATTTTTTTCTTTCAATAACATAGTTTACCATCAAAATCAACGCATCTTTAAACTCAGAATCTGGATAATTATCTAAAAGTAAAAGTGCTTCTTGCTGGAATTCTACCATTTTTTGTTCCGCATAAAGTAATCCATTATTGTTTTTTACAAAAGCTATAACTTCTTTGACGCGTTTTTTATCTTTATTATGGTTTTTAATGGAGTTAATCAGCCAGCTTTTTTCTTTGGAAGTACACGTATTCAAAACATGAATAAGAGGCAAAGTCATTTTTTGTTCTTTGATGTCAATTCCTGTTGGTTTCCCAATGGCTTCATCCGTATAATCGAATAAATCATCTTTTATTTGAAAAGCCATTCCGATGAGTTCTCCAAATTTTCGCATGTTCTCTACCTGAACTTCATCCTCAATAACGGATCTTGCACCAAGCGCGCAACAGGCTGCAATAAGTGTTGCTGTCTTTTTTCGAATGATTTCGTAGTAAACATCTTCAGTGATGTCAAGTCTTCTGGCTTTTTCTATTTGGAGTAACTCGCCTTCACTCATTTCGCGAACAGCGACTGAAATAATTCGAAGTAAATCAAAATCACCATTATCAATAGAGAGCAACAATCCTTTGGATAACAAATAATCCCCAACCAGAACTGCAATTTTATTTTTCCAAAGCGCATTGATAGAGAAAAAACCTCTTCGACGATTGCTGTCATCAACAACATCATCGTGAACTAATGTAGCGGTATGAATAAGTTCAATAACACAAGCTCCTCGATAGGTTCTTTCGTTTACAATACCTCCCGAAACCATTTTGGCAGTAAGAAAAACAAACATAGGACGCATTTGCTTTCCCTTTCTGTTTACAATATAATAAGTGATTCTATTTAACAAAGCCACTTTTGAAGTCATCGATTCGTAGAACTTTTTTTCAAAAAGTTCCATTTCATCGAAAATGGGCTGTTTTATTTTAGAGGTGACATTCATTTAGATTTCAAATATACTATTTTAAATAAAAACCTTTATCTATTTCCTGTAGTTATATGTTTTTTTAATCACTTCCCATTTTAAAACCCATTTGACTCACTGTTCTCTGTCTTTATAAATAGCTCTCCAATAGAACTAAATTTATGAAACAATAATTTTTCTAAGTAAACTTTTGTATTTTTATAGTCTAATTGAGCCCCAATTAAACCTTTTATTCTTTTACAAATCAAAGCTTTAACCTAAAACCTATTTATTATGAAAAAGAAAATTCTATTATTTGGAATGACTTTGAGCATTCTTGCATTCACAAGCTGTTCGCAAGACTCTAATTCTACAACTGCGGAAGCTAAAGTTACCAGCAACGATGTCACTGCAACCCAGAAGATGGATAATGCCATCGACGATGTATCTCTTATCACTGATAATCAGTACGAAGTAAGTGAAGGTTCCACAACTGGAAAAAGTACTGAGAATTATCATTCCTTATTACCTAGCTGCGCATCAGTTAGTGATTTAGGGTCAACATCTTCTGTTAGAGTCTTGACTATTACCTTTGGAACTGAAACTTCTGCCTGTATCTTTAGAGGGCATTCTCTAAAAGGGCAAATTATTTTAACCCGTACTGTTGGAACTACTTTTCCTAAGATCATAACTGTTACTTACCATAATTTTTATGTAAATGAAAATAAATTAGAAGGAACATCAACTTGGAAAAGAGAAATGCTAGGTACTGGAGACAATTTACATCCAAAAACTACATTTACCATGACTGGTATGACGCTAACCACTACAGCTGGAGTTTACACCCGTAATGGAGATCGCATAAGAGAAATGACTGCTGGATTTTTAACACGTTTAAGCCCAACGGATGATTTATATTCAACTTACGGTACATTTACAACAACACACCCAAATGGGACTATTTTTACTTCTTTAATAGAATCAACGACTCCATTAGTTCATAAAACGGCTTGTAGTCTAATACAAATCCCTATGCCATTTCCTGTATCCGGAATACTAAAACTTTCAAAAAATTCCCATTATGCAACAATTGATTATGGAACAGGTGATTGTGATAATTTAGCCATGCTATCCATTGATGGTGGGACTGCAACTCAAATTACTTTAGGTAATTAAAAAGACTTACCCATAGACATTAAAACCAAAAAAAGGAGTTCACATTGAACTCCTTTTTTTATGCTTCTTTATTTGCCAGTTGACCACAGGCAGCATCTATATCTTTTCCGCGGCTACGGCGTACTTTCACAACAATACCGCTGGCTTCAAGTGCTTTGATGTAGGCATTAATCGATTCTTCTGAGGCTTGTTGGAATTCCCCGTCATCAATTGGGTTGTATTCTATCAGATTGACTTTACAAGGAACATATTTACAGAATTTTACTAAGGCATCAATTGAAGCTTTGTTATCATTGATATCTTTCCAAACCACATATTCGTAAGAGATTTTACTTTTGGTTTTTCGGTACCAATATTCTAATGATTCCCGTAAATCTGCCAAAGGGAAATTTTCGCTAAAAGGCATTATTCGAGAACGAATCTCATCAATTGCAGAATGTAAAGAAACAGCCAGTTTGAATTTCACATCATCATCAGCTAGTTTTTTAATCATTTTAGGAACTCCCGAAGTCGAAACCATAATACGTTTAGGAGACATTCCTAAACCTTCTGGAGAAGTTATCATTTCTATTGCTTTCAACACATTATTGTAATTCATGAGCGGCTCTCCCATTCCCATAAAAACAATATTGGACAACGGATGATTGTAATACAAACGACTTTCTTTATCGATGGCAATAACCTGATCATAAATTTCGGCTGGTTCCAAATTTCGCATTCTTTTTAATCGCGCTGTCGCGCAAAAATTACAATCCAAACTACAACCCACCTGACTGGAAACACAAGCTGTAGTTCGTGTATTAGTAGGAATCAAGACAGATTCCACCACTAACCCATCATGTAAACGAACTGCATTTTTGACGGTTCCGTCTTCACTGCGTTGCATGGTATCTACTTTGATATGATTGATAACAAAGTTAGCTTCAAGCATAGTACGTGTTCCCTTAGAAACATTAGTCATATCTTCAAAACTATGTGCGCCTTTGCTCCACAACCATTCATAGACTTGATTTCCACGAAAGGCTTTGTCGTTATTAGCCACAAAAAAATCACGTAATTGTTCTTTTGATAAGGCTCGTATGTCTTTTTTATCGATTTGCATGGTGCAAATTTAATGACAATTTGTTGATTTGTTGATTTGATAATTTGATAACTTTGCCTTCTATTGAAAAAAAATCAAAAAATGCATTTCATTTCCCAAGAATTAGAAGATTATATCGAGCAACATTCCGAAAAAGAGCCTCAATTATTAGCGGCTTTGAATAAAGAAACATACCAAAAAATCTTATTACCAAGAATGTTGAGTGGACATTTCCAAGGTCGCGTTTTGAGTATGCTATCGAAATTAATTCGGCCGGTGACTATTCTTGAAATTGGAACTTACACCGGTTATTCGGCGTTGTGTTTATGTGAAGGAATGCAGGAAAACGGGACCCTACATACAATTGATATTAAAGAAGAATTGGTAGATTTTCAGCGCAAACATTTTGATAAATCACCTTGGGGAAAACAAATTTTTCAGCATTTGGGAGAAGCAACTACTATTATTCCAACGCTCGATATAAAATTTGATTTAGTTTTCATTGATGCGGACAAAGACAATTACCTCAACTATTTTGAATTGATTGTTCCAAAAATGAATAAAGGCGGAATTATCTTATCCGATAATGTATTGTGGAGCGGTAAAGTTCTTGAACCATTGAATCCAAAAGATTTGAGTACAAAAGTATTATTGGAATACAATAAATTACTGGCAAATGATCCCCGAGTAGAAACAGTTTTATTACCTATTCGCGATGGATTGACTGTGAGTCGAGTTCTTTAGATTTAAGATGTCAGTTGCAATAACTTTGATCAAATTATGTCAATTCAAAAATTGCCTTTTGGAAACTAATGCCCTAGCCCTGATAGAAGCGGTATCCTTTACTTGCGTTCTTTAAGCAAGTAAAGATACGAGCGAATAGCAGGAAATAGCTCCAAAATCTACTACCTTTTTTATTGTGGGAAATATTTTCGTTGTGCTACTTTATATATCTTAAACATTAAGAAGCCAAAAACAAATCCGAAAAAATAGCCTGTTAAAATATCTAATGGATAATGCAAACCTAGATAGATGCGACTGTAAGCAAATATTAAAGGCCATAAAAACAAGAAACCAAAATATTTGATTTTGTGTTTAAAATTGAAGAATAAAAAAGCAGCAACTGCCATAGAATTTGCCGCATGTCCTGAAAAGAAACTAAAAGAATTACTCTTTTTCACTACTCGAATAAAAGTATTGATATCCGGATTATTACAAGGTCTTAACCTTTGAAATCCATTTTTAAACAAATTGGTAGTTTGATCCGTAATCGTTATCAGAATAGCTACAAACAACAATAAATATAAGGTTTGTTTTGTTCCTAATTTTTTAAAAATCAAGTAAGCCAATAATAAAAATAACGGAATCCAATTGATTTGTTTGGTTATAGAAAGCCATAATCCATCATAGGTTTCAGAACCTAAGCTGTTTAAATAAATAAATAACTGGGTATCAAGAGACAGAATTTTTTCCAACATTACATTTGGCGTTTTATTGGGCCCGTAATATCGTCAATTCCTTCTTTTATTTTTTCAACGTGAGTCGTAGTCTCCCCTAAGAGATTGTCTTTGGCTTTATTGATTTCTGAGGTTATATTACCGGTCATATCAGTCAATGAGCTTGCATCCCCTAATAGATTCTCCTTCGCTTTATTGATTTCTGATGAAATACTTCCTCTTAAATCGCTTAATGTTTTTGTATCAAAACCATTCGACTCTGCTCCTTTTTGAATTTCGCTTTTTATATCGTTTGTTGCATTTTTTATCTGCGCCATCGCTTTTCCCATAGTACGCGCTATTTCAGGCACTTTATCTGAACCAAAAAGCATCAGTACAATAAACATTATAAAAATTAATTCGCCTCCTCCTATACCAAACATAATTTTAGATTTTTCTTGAATACAAATATATCATTTTTTGAATCGCAGTATTTTAAATTTTTCATAAAAAAAAGACTCCGTTTTGGAGCCTTTTTTTTATTCTTTTTATTTCTTTAATCAAATTTCGATTTCACTTCTGTTTTTGGCCAACTGTTATTGGTTACATCTATATCAGCTGTTTCCAATTTTGGGTCAATCTGAATTTTTTTAATTGCTTTTTCAGTTGCATAAACTTTCTTAGCGGTGTCATTATTTTTTCTCCAAATTTGAGCTGGATATTTGAAATTTTCTTTAGAATCATCCTCATAAGTAATTTCAACAATAATAGGCATCAACATTCCTCCCGGCTTATTAAATTCTACTTCATAAAAGTATTTAGGTGTTTTTAAAGTCGCACGCTCTTCGGCTGTAAGTTTTTGGTCTACGTAATCCGAAAGTAATTTTACCTCCTCAACTTTTAATGCTTTCTTAGATGCCGGATTCAACTCCGTACTTTTTTCAGAAATTAAATACACAAATGGTCCTTTATCTAAACCAAAACGTCCTTTTCTCACTTTAGCATCTTTCAACTCTGTTGTTGGAGTTTCAGAAACATAATATTGTTTTACTTCATTTATTCCAATATCAACAAAATCTGTCGAGTAAAACCAACCTCTAAAAAACCAATCTAAATCTACTGCCGAAGCATCTTCCATTGTTCTAAAAAAATCTTCTGGTGTAGGGTGTTTGAATTTCCATCTATTTGCATATACTTTGAAAGCATGGTCAAACAATTCTCTTCCCATAATGGTTTCTCTCAAAATGTTAAGTCCTGCTGCCGGTTTCCCATAAGCGTTATTTCCAAATTGAATTATATTCTCTGAGTTAGACATAATTGGCTCCAATAATTTTTGGTCTCCACTCATGTAAGGAACAATTTTACTAGGAATTCCGCGATTAGACGGAAAATTAGTTCCTAATTCTTGTTCCGCCATATATTGCATAAACGAATTTAATCCTTCGTCCATCCAAGTCCATTGACGCTCATCAGAATTGACAATCATAGGAAAGAAATTATGTCCAACTTCGTGTATAACTACTCCCATCATTCCATTTTTTGTACGTTCGCTAGTCACTCCATTTTCATCTGGACGCCCATAGTTCCAACAAATCATAGGATATTCCATTCCTTGATCTTCTGCTGAAACAGATACCGCTTTTGGATAAGGATAGTCAAAAGTATGAGAAGAATAACTTTTTAAAGTATGTGCAACTGTTCTTGTAGAAGTTTCTCCCCAAAGCGGATTCGCTTCTTTAGGATACACAGATTCAGCCATTACCACTTTATTACTCAATTGTACCGCCATAGCATCATAAATAAACTTTCTTGAAGTGGCTATACCAAAATCTCTAACATTTTTAGCGCTAAATTTCCATGTTTTTTTCTTATCAGAAAAACCTTTTTCAGCAGCTTCAGCCTCAGCTTGAGTTACAATAACGACTGGTTTATCAAATGATTTTTGAGCCAGTTCATATCTTTTAACTTGCGCAGGCGTAAACACTTCGCTTCTATTCATCAATTCCCCTGTCGCATCCATAACATGATCCGCAGGCACAGTAATATTGACATCAAAATTTCCAAAAGGTAAAGCAAATTCTCCACCTCCCCAAAATTGCATATTTTGCCAACCTTCGACATCATTATAAACTGCCATTCTAGGATAAAACTGAGCAATTACATACAGTTTATTTCCTTCTTTTTCGAATGGCTCATAACCAGAACGCCCTCCATCTTGGATGTAGTTATTGATATTGTACCACCATTTTGTTGAAAATATAAATTTTTCACCTGGTTTAAGAGGAGTAACCAGATTAATACGCATCATGGTTTGGTTTATCGTATAAGACAAAGGATTTCCTTTGGCGTCTTTTACATATTCAATATTAAATCCACGCTCTAATCCTTGCTTTAAATATTCATTTGCAAATTTTTCGGCAGGTAAAACCTGTTCTATTTTTTCACTTTCAGCCAAAGGAGATTGTGAATTCTTGGCTGCTTGGTTTTGGTCTAATTGCACCCATAAATATTCTAAACTATCCGGAGAATTATTATAATACGTTACCGTTTCTGAGCCACTTAATTTAGCTTTTCTATCATCTAACTCCACATCTATTTTATAATCAGCTTGTTGCTGATAATAGGCTGGTCCTGGAGCTCCAGATGCTGTACGAAACATATTAGGCGTAGCTAATAAATCATACATTTGACTAAACTTGTTCGTGTCATACTTCCCTGGTTGTTTAGGAGTTACAACAGGTACTTTTTCTTGAGCAAATAAAATTACTGGAAAAAGGAATAATAAAGTGATTTTTTTCATGTGTAGAATGCAAATTATTTGAGTGCGTGAAAATAATAATTTTTAACAAATTTCTCGCATTATATCAATATTTTAACATTCCGATTTTATTAGAATCAGTAAAAAGAATACTATTCTTCTCTCCCAGCACTGTAACATGGGTTATATTCTGCTGTTCTGAATTCCAATCGATCAAAATTGTGTTTGCAATTTCAATCGAATTAATCTTGGTAATTTCTTTTATACTACAATAACATACAAGCACATCGCCTTCTAATTCTTTGCTTAGAAAATTGATTGTTTTAGATTGTCCATTTACTTTTACCGAGAATTTTTCCAAGAAATATTTCTTTAACAAAAGAATTTCTTCAGGTGATTCTTTTTCAGATCCTAAATTGAGTTTTTTATTATACTTTTTCTCTAACGCTTTATTCAAATCATCAACAAAAATACGGGATGTAATTTGGAGCATTTTTTTTTCGGGAGCATAATTTACCTGATATACCGCCATATAAAATTTATGAACACTAAAAGCAGTTAAACTCAGAAATAAAATTCCAATAAAAGAATATAAGATTGTTTTTTTCATACGAAGATTCTATTTGTTTTTTATCGGAATAATGGTATCGCCTATTTTCAATCTTAATTTATGTTTTGGAATCATGGCGATTTCATTTTTCAAAAGTAGTAATTCTTTTAAACTCTTTATTTTTTGTAACCAAGAAATCCATCAATTGAAATTCATTATCTGATTTCATAAATAGCTTTGATTTAGGATCATTTTCACAAAAAATAAGAAAGAGACCTATTTCATCATCATTTAACTTTAATGTATTAGTAAAAAAGGAATAGCCAACTTTATTCATTGTAAGTTCCGTAAAACTTTTATCAGTAGTAAAGTCGGTTTTTTCAGGATTGTTTTTTCTCAAAGCCTTTAAGACATCTTTATAAACTCGAACAAAGTTTACTCCGTTTTCAATACTTCCATCGGGTGGCATCGTTCTATTTTTTGGAGATGATTTTGCATCGTCAAAATATTGCTTATCGACAATTGCCTGTGAACCCTCTGAAATTGGACTAATTTTTTTATTTCCTGAAACTACCACTTCCGGCAATTGATTGACAAAAGCAATCAGTTTCACTCTCAACAATACAGTTGACATATCTTTTCCAGTAAGCACTACTTTTCTGGATTTAAAAGCTATACCCGAAAAAACTAAGGTGTCTTTGGCTTTTGCCAAAATACTAAAATATCCTTGTTGGTTTATAACTGTTCCTGTCTTAGAATTAACATTAAAAACAATCCCATTTTCTAACTTAATAGAATCATTTACGACTTGACCATACAATGTTTTTCTTGTCAATTGACTAAAACAAAATTGCCAACACAAACACAAAACCAATATTATGATTTTATTTTTCATTTGTAATGATTTTAGTATAGTTTTCAGATAATCCAACAATCAGAAACATGATCAACGTTTTATTTTTAGATTTCAATGCCGCAGTAAAACTTGCATCTTCAACGCAATAATATTGAAACCCCTTGATATAATCAGTCGGTATTTTCAAAGTTTCTGAATAATATTTATCATCAAAAATTGGAACAAGCCGGTTTAAGGATTGTTCTTTCCCTTCAACTAGTATCTCTTTTTTAAGCATCGCCTTACGGCCTGAAATTGTGTTTAATAAACCATCAATCCCACCACCGGAAGTTGCAGTATATAATTTCCGTTCTGCTGGTGTATATTTTTTTTGACCATAAGGGATAATTCCTAAATTCTCAGACGTTATTTGTGGATTTTCATTAACAATAACTTCCTTTAGTTCAATGCTTTTAGGAGTCATTTGAATCTTAAGAATATCCTGCATTAAATCCTGTTTATTTATTCTCTTATGTAAAGTTACAAGATTTACAGCAGAAAAAATCAAAATATCCCCTTCTTTTACAAATAGTAAAAAAGAGCCATTCTTATCTGTTGTTGTTGCTTTTTGAGTTGACGAATTGACAATATTTATTCCTTCAACTGCAATTGTATCAGCACTAATTTTCCCTCGAATTTCTTTTTCAAAAGTAACTTGCCCAAAAGTAATAGTAGTGACGAAAAATAAAAAAAGAAGTAACGTATTATTCATTTTCACTGGCTAATATTTCGTTATATTTTGTAGCTAATTCGCCCAATAAAAATTCAATAGTAGTTTTATTTTTTGTATCCAAAATTCTGGTGAATTTAATATTTTCAACTGCAAAATACTCAAATCCTTTTACATATTCAGAAGGGATTTTTAATTTATTTACAAAATGGTCAATATCAAATAGATTTTCCAATTGCTTTAAATAAAATTCTTTTTTCTCTACTTCCAATTGCTTTTTGAGCATGCGTGTTCTCCCGGAAAGAAAATTAAGCAACGGATCAGCTGAAATTGAACCACCAGCCATTCCAGACAAACTTGCTGATGCATTAAGATCAGTGGCGGTATATAATTTACGTTCAGCTACAGTATATGATTTTTGTCCTTTTGGAATTATACCAAGAGAAACCGCATTGATATTATCAAAACCCCTTCTAACAATAACCTCTTTTAATTGATTCATGATAGGCTCCATTTTAACAAAAAGCAATTCATTTTCAAAAGTTTTTTGTGTTAAAACCACCTGAGTACCTTTGAACTGCATAGCAGAAAACAACAGCGTATCACCTGGAACAGCTGGTATTGTAAAATAACCGCCTTTTTCAGTAATTGCTGCTTTTTCAGTTTTTAAATTTATAATATAAATTCCTTCCAGATCTGACATGTCAGCAATAACTTTTCCCTTCAATTTTACCGGAACGGGTTCTTGAGCAAAGGCTTTGGAAGCAACTAAAATAAAAAAAAGGCAAACAACTCTACTCATCAGATGACAATCAAATTTCGATTATTGGTACATTGTAAAAGTATCTTACTCTCTTCAAAATTAATTACTAATGACTTGGTAAAAATATGTTAATTAAAAAACGCAAAACATAACATTAAAATAGACAATTTTATACCTTTAACACTTACTATTTCAAAATAAAACACAATGAAAAACATAATTATCGCCAGTACATCTATACTACATGATGGAGATTATTTAGACTACTTATTACCTAGATTAAGCTTGCATTTTCTAAATTGTAAAACCATACTTTTTATTCCCTATGCCCGTTCTGGAGGCATTTCGCATGAGGAATACACATCAAAAGTTGCTTTGGCTTTTGCCAAAATAAACAAAACCGTAAAAGGAATTCATGAATTTGAAGATGCTGCAGAAGCTATTCAAAATGCAGAAGGAATTTTCACCGGAGGCGGTAATACTTTTTTACTGGTTTCACAATTGTATAAAAACAAAGTCATGACTGTTCTCGCTGATACCGTTAAAAAAGGAACTCCTTACTTAGGAACGAGTGCAGGAAGTAACATCTGCGGACTAACGATGCAAACCACTAATGATATGCCTATTATTTATCCCCCGAGTTTTCAAACATTGGGACTAATTCCTTTTAATTTGAATCCACATTATTTAGATGCTGATTCGCAGTCAACACATATGGGTGAAACGCGCGAAACACGAATCAAAGAATTTCATGCATTTAATACCATTCCTGTTTTAGGATTACGAGAAGGAAGCTGGCTAGAGGTTCAAGGCGAAAAAACAATCTTAAGAGGGAATTTGTCAGCGAGACTTTTTAGACAAAACAAAATAGCGGAAGAATTAGAAAGCGGAAGCGATTTGAGTTCTATAAAATAATACAGAAACGAATTTATACTAAATAAAAAAGCCGAAACAATTAAGTTTCGGCTTTAAAGAGCGAAAGACGAGGCTCGAACTCGCGACAACCAGCTTGGAAGGCTGGAGCTCTACCAACTGAGCTACTTTCGCATGACAAAATTTAAATAAAAAACCTCAAACCAAAATTTGAGGTTTTAGAGCGAAAGACGAGGCTCGAACTCGCGACAACCAGCTTGGAAGGCTGGAGCTCTACCAACTGAGCTACTTTCGCATTAACAACGGTGCAAATATAAATAATAATTCTGCTTCAATGCAAGTTTTTTTTCTGAAAAATCACAAACCACTCCCCACAATCTTTTTTAACAAAGCCGATATAAATCATAAAGAATTTAATATGAAAATATTATACCTTTATTAGGCTAAAAAAAAAGAATCCAAAACATCAAATAAATCTCTGCATTGGAGACATTTTTGGTAAGATATCCTGTACTCAAAGCTTATAAATCGATAGATTGTTGTCATTTCGACGGTAACAATTTAGAGACTACCGCCCGTTTTGGCTTGTTTGACAAGAATAATCTCATTGAATCATTTCAATATTAGAAACAAAAAACGATTTATTTGATGTGAAAAACAGTTTCAAATTCGGGGAATGGGAGTTTTAGAACAATCTCAAAAAAAGGTTTCAGCGAGAAACTCATTCTCAGTTATAGGAAATATAGTAAAGACAAAGTGCAATTCAATTTGGTTTAATGCTAGGACAGAACCAATTGTTTCTATGAGAAAATAGGCTATCAAATAAAAGGATTGCTTTTACAAATAAAAGAAGTTCGAGAACACGTTGTCATGCTTAAAAAAATAAATGATGAATAAGTTATTTCTAATATTATTGCTGTATTCAGTCATAAGTTGTAAAAAGGAAGAACTGAAAAGCGAGGTAATCTTGAAAAAAGAGATTCCAAATTCCTATGTCATCCCTGAAAGTAAATCAATTAGAATTGACACTACTCTACTAACCTCTTTTAACGATAAAACGCTTTTCAATTTTTACAAATCGACTGAATACAAAACCGTTTGGCAATCTGACGAAAAGAGAAAAATAATTTTAGAAGAACTTCTTAAATCTGACGAAGAAGGATTAAATCCAGAGGATTATAAAGTAAAAAAACTACTTGAATTTGAAAAAAAATCAGCAACTCTAGATACTATAGATTTAGCAAAATATGATATTTTACTAACTTCCAGTCTTGAAAAATACATTTCACATCTAACAAATGGGGCATTAAACCCAAGAAGACTATATAAAAACTGGGATTTAAAAGAAAACGATATTAATCTAAACGAAACTGTCACTCAATTACTAAAAAGCGACTCATTAGCCTATAAAATAGAACAATTAAAACCCAGTCACATTGTTTACAAAAGATTAAAAAAGGCGCTTAAACTGATTCAAAGTTTTCCTAAATACAATTTCAAAAATTTAAAAATTACCGAGAGAATTTCTCCAAACGATACTAATCGTTCCATAATTGACATCAAAAAAAGATTAATTTATTGGAAAGATTTACTGCCTAAAGACACTTTGACACCAATTTATGACGAAGAAACCGTAATGGCGGTAAAAAGGTTTCAAGCCCGTCATGGTTTAGCTCATGACGAAATTATCAGAGAAGCAACAATAGCTTCTCTAAATTTTTCAAAAGAACAACGTATCCATCAAATTATTGTCAATCTCGAGCGCTGGAAATGGTATCCAAAAGAAATGGGTAAAGAATACGTAATCATTAACATTCCCGATTACAGATTGACTTTAGTTAAAGACAAAGACACTTTGAGAACACACAGAGTAATTGTGGGAAGAGCTAAAAGAAAAACTCCAATCCTAAGTTCTAAATTAATTCAGGTCGTTTTTAATCCAACATGGACGGTTCCACCAACTATTTTAAGAGAAGATGTTATTCCAGCAATTTTAAAAAGCAGAAGCTATTTAATAAATTCAAACATTAAGATATATGATAGTGACGGAAGAATAGTAAGTCCTTATGAATGGCAATTATCTCAAGCAAAAAGTTACCGCTATGTACAAAATCCGGGAACTTTTAATTCTCTAGGTATGGTGAAAATTATTTTCCCAAATCGTTTCTCTGTTTACTTACACGATACAAATCACAGGGATTATTTTGATAAAATTGATCGCTCGTTGAGCTCAGGTTGCGTCAGGGTTGATAATCCGTTGGAATTAACGGAATATTTACTGAATGACCCCGTCAATTGGAACTTAGAAAAAATCACAACTACATTACAAAACGAAAAAACAAAATTTGTCAAAATAAAAAAAGATGTTTCCTTTCATTTATTGTATTGGACTGCTTGGAGTGACAATAATAAATTAATTTTTAGAGATGACATTTATAATCTTGACGTTGATTTATACAATAAATTAAGAAACTAACTCTGATTCCAATTTAAATGCTCTTGATGGATGATAAATAAAGAAACATGATTTGTCTTTTATTGCATTGATTATATCTTTAGACAATTCTACTGGCACAGCTGGACAACCTTGACTTCTTCCTAATCTATGATTGTTTTTAATAAACGAATTAGAAACATATTCAGCCGCATGCATAACCACGCCTCTTGCTCTTGCATTGTCATTTACTCCTTTTTCTAAACCATCTAATTTTAGTGACATCCCATGTTTACCGCTATAGATTTCACCAGTTGCATAAAAACCTAAACTGCTTTTATAGGATTCGGCTGAATTTGAAAAAGTAGAAGCAAATTCATCGCCAGTATTTCTCCCATGTGCAACAAGCGTATTGAACAAGATTTCACCTGTTGTCAGGTTAATAACCCAAAGCCTTTTGGTATTGGATGATAAACTAAAATCAACTAAAGTTAAAATATCTTTCTTAATGAATCCTTTTTCTTTCAACAAATAATACCCTTTTAAAGCTTCTGAAAAACCTTCAAATTTAGGTAAGGCAAATTCGTTGGAATGCAAATTATTATATGCCATTTCAATAGTAGCTTCAGCACTAGATTTTACCGTTTTGGCATAAACTACTGATTTAATACTCTTTGGCTCAGAAAAACTTGTTTTGCTTGGAGTGAATGAAACCAGCATAAACAAAATAGCAGGAAATATCTTATAAATCATTGAATATCTTTAAGTTATAAACTAATTTGGGATTACAAACGTACTTCAAAAAACAAGAATTAAAAAGGAATTAACAAAACTTTAGACCTCTATAACGAATTAAGTGCTGAAAATATTGAGCAAAAAATCATAATAAAATCACTTTCTATGTTAATTTTGTTATTTTTGTTTATATACAATACTAATTTATGTTCAAATTGCATTTCACAATCCTAATTATATTAATTTTCTATAGTTTCAATAGCTATGGCCAAAAAAAGATTCTTTTAACAAAATCTATTTCAGAAAACATCACCATTGACGGGGAAATTAATGAGGAAATTTGGAAAACAAGCTCGGTAGCTACCGATTTTGTAATGTTTGAACCTGATAATGGAAAACCAATAAGCACCGCTAAGAAAACGGAAGTTAGAATACTTTATGACAACAATGCTATTTATATTGCTGCTACTTTATACGATGATGAACCCAATAAAATAAAAAAAGAAATTACAAAACGAGATGTTTTTGGAGTTTCAGATAACTTTTCAGTTAACATTAATGGATTCAATGACGGACAGCAAGACTTTCGCTTTTTTGTAAGTTCAGCAGGAGTTCAATCAGATTGTTTAGCAATAGAGGAAAGCGAAGATTTTACATGGGATGCTATATGGTATAGCAAAACAGCAATAACTGATTATGGCTGGACAGTCGAAATGAAAATCCCTTATGCAGCTTTACGATTTTCGAATACTAAAAAACAAACTTGGGGTTTGAATTTTATGCGTGAAATAAAACGCGACAATCAAAAATACACATGGAATCGTGTTGATACAAAAATTGGAGCTGTAATTACACAGGCGGGGATTCTTCAAGGAATTGAAAATATAAAAACACCTACCCGACTCTTTTTTATACCTTATTCATCTGCATATTACCAGGAAAATGATATCGCTTCGGGAACTACTTTTAAAGCTGGTTTAGATATAAAATACGGAATCAATGATTCCTTTACATTGGATGCTATCGTGGTCCCAGATTTTGGACAGACTAAATTTGACAATGCTATTTTAAACCTAGAACCTTTTGAACAAAAACTGGATGAAAACAGGCCTTTTTTTACAGAAGGAACTGATTTATTCAATAAAGGAGGTTTGTTTTATTCCAGAAGAATTGGTGGATCACCAATAACAGAACCAGTAATTGACGCAAATGAAGAAATAATAAATTATCCTAACACAGTTAACTTACTTAATGCAGTAAAAGTTTCCGGAAGGACAGAAAAAGGCCTCGGAATTGGTTTTTTGAATGCTGTCACAAAAAAAACATACGCTACTATTCGTGATAATGATACAAATGAAACCAGAAAAGAAGTCATAGAACCACTTACCAATTATAATATATTGGTTTTAGACCAACGTTTTAATCAAAATTCATCGGTTTCATTTGTAAATACAAATACAACTCGTTATGGCGACTTCAGAGACGCTAATGTTTCAGCATTATTATTCGATTTAAACACAAAATCAAATACCTATAATTTATATGGTGATTTCAAATACAGTGCTATCAATACAGTTCAAGATTACAATGGCTTTAAAACCTCATTAAACTTTGCAAAAACAAGTGGAAGATATAGATACTTACTTTCTGGGAAATACATATCTAAGGATTATGATATAAATGACTTAGGAATTATTTTTTACACCAATTATCACAATGCATTAGCTAATGCTAGCTATAGAATTTTAAATCCAACTAAAACATTCAATACCTTCAAAGTCGAACAAGAATTAAATTTAGAACTGCAAAACACAACTGGAAAAATACAAGAAGGTTGGTATAAAACAGTAATTAAAGCTACATCTAAAAAAAATGATTATTTTGAATTTGCTTTAATAATAAATCCATTTGAAACGTTCGATTTTTATGAACCACGCACAAACGGCAGATACCTCCAAATTCCAAGAAGAATAGCATCTTATTTTGGAACCGAATTCAATAGTAACAATGCTTTTACTTTTGACTTCACCCCATCTTTCACATTATATGATCAAGAAGGAAGAATTACTTACGGACTCGCTGTAGGTCCAAAATACAGATTTAATGACAAATTTTCACTTTCTTACATATTAGATTATACCCGCAAGACAAACGACAGAGGTTGGGTGGACCAAGACAACACGGGAATCATTTTTGCAGAGCGCAACAGAGAAATATTACAGAATGACGTTACTGGTAAATATGCCATAAACAATAAAATGACGCTAAACTTGACAGCTCGTTATTACTGGTCCTATTCTCAAAATCATCAATTTCTAACTTTAGAGGACAATGGTTATTTAGTTCAAAATAATGCTTATTCATTAAATAAAAACAGAAATTTTAATTCCTGGAATTTTGATTTATCGTATTCTTGGTGGTTTGCTCCAGGTAGTGAAATCTCTATTTTATACCGCAACTATGCACTCGAAAGTACTCGAAATGTTCAAAAAGATTTATCCACTAATTTCAAAAATGTTTTTGACAGTAACCTGACTACTATTTTTTCCATTAGTCTTCGTTACTTTATTGATTATAATGTGGTGAAAAGTAAATTTTAACCCAAAAAGAATGCGTCATAAAATGAGATTGAAAAACACTTCGTTTTCAATCTCATTTTTTTATGCAATGAAACGCAGCTTAATTTTTTATTAAAAAAACTGTAACAAATTCTTAAAAGTACAGTCTATTATTCTAATTCGATTAAAAGAATCACAGCAATCATCAAAATCAATCAACTTCAATCAAAATCAATCAAAATTAAATGAGAAAATTACTCCTTATAATCACGCTCCTTTTTTCATTATTTGGCTACAGCCAGAAAAAAATATTACAAACTAAATTCATCACTGACAATATAACTATTGATGGAAAATTAGATGAAAATGTTTGGAAATCAGTTCCTGTGGCTAAAGACTTTATCATGTTTGAACCAGACAATGGTAAGCCCATTGCAGAAAACAAAAAAACTGAGATAAAAGTTTTATATGACAATGATGCCATATATGTTGCCGCATTAATGTATGATAATGAACCTAACAAAATATTGAAAGAAATCTCACAAAGAGATAATTTTGGTGCTTCTGATATTTTTGGAGTTTTTGTAAATGGTTATAATGACGGGCAACAAGATTTTCGCTTTATAGTTTCCGCATCGGATGGACAAGCTGATTGTATAGGAACCGATACAAATGGAGAAGATTACTCTTGGGACGCAGTTTGGAAAAGTAAAGCAGTAATCACCGATTTTGGCTGGGTAGTTGAAATGCGAATTCCATATGCTGCACTACGTTTTTCGGGTGAGAAAAAACAAACTTGGGGACTCAATTTTTTTAGAGAAATAAAACGGGATCAGCAAAAATATAGTTGGAATTTTATTGATTCAAAAATTGGAACTTTTACGCAACAAACTGGTATTTTAGAAGGAATTGAAAATATAAAAACACCTACCCGACTGTTTCTTTTACCCTATTCTTCTTTTTATGTAAATGCAAATTCACAACAAAAAACTACGGGTACAATTAAAGGTGGTTTAGATATAAAATATGGCATAAACGACGCATTTACTCTTGATGCCATACTTATTCCTGATTTTGGCCAAACAAAATATGATGATCAAATTTTGAATTTAGGTCCTTTCGAACAACAATTTAATGAGAACAGACCTTTTTTTACAGAAGGAACGGATTTATTCAGCAAAGGAAATCTACTCTATTCCAGAAGAATTGGCGGAAGGCCATCAAATTATCCAACTATTGCGAGCAATGAAAAAATTATTGACAATCCTTCAAGTATCAATCTTATCAATGCCTTAAAAGTGTCCGGCAGAACAAAAAATGGGTTGGGAATAGGGATTTTAAATGCAGTTACTGAAAAAACATATGCAACGATTCAGAATAATGATACCAATGAAACAAGAAAAGAATTAGTAGAACCGTTAACTAATTATAATGTATTGGTTTTAGATCAGCGCTTTCGCAAAAACTCCTCAGTTTCATTTATCAATACTAATGTTACCAGAAACGGAAGTTTTCGTGATGCAAATGTTTCAGCATTAGTTTGGGATTTAAACACTAAGAAAAACACCTATAATCTCTCTGGAAATTTCAAGTACAGTATCATAAACGATACCGAAGACAAGAAAGGGACTTTTACTTCATTAAACTTTGGAGAAACTTCTGGAAAATACCGATACAGCCTTGGAACAGAAATAGTTTCTAAAAACTTCGACAGCAATGATTTAGGAATCAATTTTGAAACCAACTACTATGCTATTTATGGAAACACAAATTATAGAATATTAAATCCCACAAAATATTTCAACACTTTCGTTGCGAATTTCAACATGTATACTCAATTTCAAAAAGAGACAGGAAAAATTCAAGGAAATAATATCAATGTAAATATAAATTCTAATAATAAACAAAATCATTATTTTGGATTAGGTATAAATGCAAATCCTATTGAATCCTATGATTATTATGAATCAAGAACAGAAAACAGACCTCTAATTTTCCCAAAAAGAATGGGAGGCTGGTTCTACTTTTCTTCTAATTACAATAATAAATTTGCAATAGACTTTAACCCTTCTTTTGCTGTTTTAAGCGAACCTGGAAGAAATTCATATGGCTTTTTACTTGGTCCAAGATACCGTTTCAATGATAAATTTGCTTTAAATTACAGCTTCAACTTTTTTAGACAAAACAATAATAAAGGATATATAGATAGTATTGATGATGATTTAAATTCAACTACGCCTAACACCATAATATTTGCTAATAGAAATGTAATTACCTACTCTAATTCGCTTACTGGAAAATACTCTGTCAACAGCAAAATGACTTTTAATCTTTCTTTGCGACAATATTGGTCCTTTGCCGAAAATAAAAACTTCCTCTCTCTGGAACAAAACGGAAGATTAAAGGATTATACGAATTTTACCGAAAACAGAAACTCAAGTTTTTATTCTTGGAACGCTGATTTATCCTATTCCTGGTGGTTTGCCCCTGGAAGTGAAGTCTCTATTTTATATAGAAACAATGCAGCTAATTTTCAAAGAGAAATCGACAAGGATTTTGGAAGGAACGTTACTACTTTGTTAACCAATGATCAACTTAAACATGTTTTTTCTATAAGCATTCGTTATTTCATAGACTATAACGCCGTGAAAAATAAATTCTAAGTTGCATTAATTTTAAAAAACCACAGTTTCTGCAACAAAATTATCATTATTTGTTATTGTTATGTTACGAATGAATAATAGTGATTTCGATTGCTTCGAACATTTTTAGAAATGCTTTATCTTTGTTCAAAATATATTACAATGAACAAAAAAGTAATTCTTATGATTTTGGACGGTTGGGGAAAATCTCCTGACCCTAAGGTATCTGCAATTGATAATGCCAATGTACCATTTATAAATAGCCTTTATAAAAATTATCCAAGTGCCCAACTTAGAACCGATGGTCTAAATGTAGGTTTGCCGGAAGGACAAATGGGAAACAGCGAAGTAGGACATATGAACCTTGGCGCTGGACGAATAGTATATCAGGATTTAGCCAAGATAAATCTTGCCGTAGCGCATAATACTTTGGCAAAAGAACAAGTATTAGTTGATGCTTTTACTTATGCTAAAGAAAATAATAAAAAAGTACACTTCTTAGGATTGGTTTCTGATGGTGGTGTTCACTCCCATACTTCTCATTTACGAGGTTTGATTGATGCAACACAACAATACGGATTGCAAAAAGTCTTTGTTCACGCTTTCACTGATGGTCGTGATGTTGATCCAAAATCAGGAAAAAATTACATTCAGGATTTAGAAGATTATATCGCAAATACTACCGTAAAAATAGCTTCTGTTATTGGACGTTATTATGCGATGGACCGTGACAAACGTTGGGAAAGAGTAAAACTAGCTTACGATTTATTAGTAAACGGAACTGGTACTCACACTAAAAATCCAGTTGCGTCGATGGTAGAAAGCTATGAAGTCAATATAACCGATGAATTTATTCATCCAATGATTGTAGTTGATCATAATGACAAACCCCTAGCTACTATTGAGGAAGATGATGTAGTTATTTTCTTCAATTTCAGAACGGATAGAGGAAGAGAATTGACAGAAGCGCTTTCGCAACAAGATTTCCATGAGCAGAACATGCACAAATTGAATTTGTATTATGTAACACTTACCAATTATGACGAAACGTATAAAAACGTAAAAGTTGTTTATAATAAAGATAACATTACCGAAACTCTTGGCGAAGTTTTAGAAAAAGCACAGAAAAAACAAATTCGTATTGCCGAAACAGAGAAATACCCTCACGTGACTTTCTTCTTTTCAGGCGGAAGAGAATTACCTTTTGTCGGCGAAAGTCGTATTTTGAAAAATTCTCCAAAAGTAGCTACTTATGATTTGCAACCAGAAATGAGTGCATTTGAATTGACTGATGCTTTAGTTCCGGAACTTGAAAAAGAAGAAGTGGATTTTGTATGTCTTAATTTTGCCAATGGCGATATGGTAGGTCATACAGGGATTATGAGTGCAGCGATAAAAGCTTGTGAAGCCGTTGACAAATGTGTCGAAAAGGTAATCACAACAGCATTAGCTCATAATTACACTACCATTGTAATTGCAGATCACGGAAACTGTGAAACTATGATTAATCCTGATGGAAGCCCTAATACAGCGCACACAACAAATCCGGTTCCAATTATTTTGGTAGACAAAGATTTGAAAACGATTCATGATGGCGTTTTGGGAGACATAGCTCCAACAATTTTAGAATTGATGGGGGTTGAAAAACCAGCAGTTATGACGTGTCATTCTTTGTTGTAAAACATAGAAATAATTTGAATCAAAAAATTTAAATACGATTTAAATAAAATTCAAAAAAGCTGTTCTAATTTGGAACAGCTTTTTTATTATCAAAAGTTCTCATAAAATTGTACTTTTGCAAACTGAAAATTCGAAATTATGATTATTGTAAAATCACGTGAAGAAATAGAATTGATGCGAGAAAGCGCATTAATCGTATCAAAAACATTAGGAATGATTGCTTCTGAAATAAAAGAAGGAGTTACTACTTTATATTTAGACAAATTAGCGGAAGAATTCATTCGTGACCACGGAGCTGAACCAAGTTTTCTTGGTTTATATGGTTTCCCTAATTCACTTTGTATGAGTCCAAATGCACAAGTAGTTCATGGAATTCCAAATAATAAACCATTGGAAAGTGGCGATGTAATCTCTGTAGATTGTGGTGCTTATAAAAATGGATACCATGGCGATCATGCTTATTCTTTTGAAATTGGCGAAGTAGTTCCCGAAACTAAAAAATTATTACAAATAACCAAAGAATCCTTATACGTGGGAATCCGAGAATTAAAATTAGGAAATCGCGTGGAAGATGTTGGAAATGCTATTCAAAGACACACAGAAGCACATGGATACGGAGTTGTTCGTGAGCTAGTAGGACACGGAGTAGGACAAAAAATGCATGAAGATCCTGAAATGCCAAATTATGGTAAAAAAGGAAGAGGAAAGCTTTTTGTTGAAGGAATGGTTGTAGCCATTGAACCTATGATTAATTTGGGAACCCGAAACATCAAACAATTAAAAGACGGCTGGACAATCCTTACTGCCGATGGAAAACCAAGTGCCCATTTTGAGCATGACGTTGCGATTATCGATGGAAAACCGGAGATTTTATCAACTTTTGGATACATCTACAAAGCTTTAGGAATTGTGAGTAATGAAGAAGATGAGTTTAGAAGAGAGCCTTTAGTTCTATAAATTATTTAAAAGTTCAACACGAATTGAAACCCAAATTATGACCTTAAATCACTTATATGTTTAACCTTTTTTGAAACATATAAGTGATTTAAGGTCATATAAGAAAATCTAAAGTTATAAAAGCGAATCTGTCTGAAACAAAAATGAAAAAACTCTTTAAACTTATACTCAATACCATTCCGCGTCCTTTACTTATTCGTTTAAGTTACGTGGCTCGTCCAGTTCTTGCATTAGCATTAAAAGGAAATACATTTACGGATCCTATTGATGGGAAAAGTTTCAAAATGTTTCTGCCTTACGGTTATGGAACACAAAGAAACAATGTACTTTCGCCAAGTACCCTTTCATTGGAAAGACACCGTTTGTTGTGGCTGTATTTGAATGAAGAGACTGATTTTTTTACTTCGTCAGAAAAAAAGAAAGTGCTACACTTTGCACCGGAACAAGCCTTTTATAAATTATTTCGAAATCAAAAAAACCTGAATTATACCACAACCGATTTATTTTCACCTCTAGCAGATGTAAAAGCGGATATTTGTGATTTGCCTTTCGAGGACAATCAATACGATGTTATTCTTTGCAATCACGTTTTGGAACACATTCCAGACGATACGAAAGCAATGCAGGAATTATATCGAGTTTTGAAACCAGGAGGAATGGCAATTTTACAAATCCCACAAGAGTTGTCCAGAGCCACTACTTTTGCAGATGATACGATTACCGACCAGAAAGAACGTGCTAAAATATTCGGACAATACGATCACGTTCGTATTTATGGACGAGATTATTTTGATAAATTAAGAAGTATTGGTTTTAAAGTAATCGAAGAAGATTACACCAATAAAATAGCCCCGGAATTGGTAGAAAAATATTGTTTAGCAAAAGGGGAAATTATTCCTGTTTGTTTTAAATAAATTTAAAACAGATAAAATAAAACTGCTCCATAATTGGCATAATAATAGTGTTGCTTAATTCCGTATATTTACATTTCAGCAATTCAAAACATATGCTTAAAGCCTTTTTTCAAAAAATAGTATTGCTTTTCATAATTACTTCGGCTACTGCTCAAGTAGAAAAAGAGGTTGCTCCGCCATATAATGTTAAGACGATTTCTTTTGTTCAAAGCAATCAAAATGTAATTCCTATTTTTAAATTAGGAGAAGGGTTTCAGTTGCAATTCGATGATTTATTTGGCAATGAAGCTGATTATTACTACGACATAACCCATTGCGACTATAATTGGAATCCTACGGAAATCCCTAAAAGTGAGTATTTAAAAGGTTTTGATAACCAAAGGATTTCAGATTACACCAATTCTTTCAACACATTACAAATCTATTCCCATTATAGACTAGCTATTCCAAATCAGTTCACACAATTATTAATCAGCGGTAATTACATACTGAAAATTTTAAACGACAATAAAGAAGTCGTTTTTTCCAGGAAATTTATTCTTTATGAAGATCGGGTTACGGTTCCTATTCAAGTAAAAAGAGCGAGAACTGTCAGCAATTTAGATTCTAAACACAACTTAGAATTTACCATTAAATCAAGTACCATTACTTTTCAAAATCCTATTAAAAATGTAAAAGTAGTTTTACTTCAAAATGGACAATTCAATGACGCAATTACAAACATTACCCCTCAATACACGATTGGAAACGATTTGATTTATAAATATGATGCCCAAACCCAATTTTGGGCAGGAAACGAATTTTTATACTTTGAAAATAAAGATATTAGAGCTGCCAATAATAATGTAGCCCGTGTAGATTCAAATAATGAAATCTATAGTTCTTATTTATATACCAATAATGCCCGAACAAATTATCCGTATTCCGTAACACAAGATGTAAACGGAAATTTTGTTGTCAAAAATATAAACGCAACCAATAGTGAAATTGAAGCTGATTATGCATGGGTTTATTTCAGTCTTTCGGCTCCAACTTTTAGAATGAATAAAGACATTTATATCACTGGAATGTTCAATAATTATAATTTAACTCCAGAAAATAAAATGGATTATAATGAAAAAAAGAACCTCTATGAAAAAGCAATTTTAATAAAGCAAGGATTTACTAATTTTCAATATACAGTTGCCGACAGCAAAGGAATTATCGATCATGAAAATGCAATTGACGGGAATTTTTATCAAACAGAAAATGATTACTCTATAATGGTCTATTACCGAGAAAATACCGATCGATATGATAGAGCCATAGGAAAAGGAACAGCAAATTCATTAAATATCATCAACTAAAAAAACTTTTCGAAAAACGACTATACAAAATCAATTTTTTGTAAATTTGTCGGTATTAAGCACCTATTCACATATTTAGTATGGTTTCTCAAATAACAAGAGGCATAAAGATAACGGTATTGACTAGTTTTGAAGGCACCTACTTCAAAAACTATAAGATTCACTTTGCCTTTAGTTATGAAATTACAATCGAAAACCACAGTAAAGATTCCGTACAATTAACCTCTCGCCATTGGGAAATTTTTGACTCACTAAATGATGTTGAAGTGGTGGATGGAGAAGGTATCATTGGAAAAAAACCCGTTTTAAAACCAGGAGAATTTCACACTTACAGTTCCGGTTGTTTATTATCATCCCCTTATGGAGCAATGAAAGGGTATTTTAATATGATTAATTTTACTTCTACAAAAACTTTCAAAGTTATTGTGCCTACCTTTAGATTGTGTGCCCCATTTGCTTTAAACTAAAATCATCAGCTTTATTTCTAGGAGCTATTCCAGCTATTCATTACAAGTCCTCATAAAAATAGTGTTTTTGCAAGCCCTAAAAAGAGCTTCCGTTGGTCGCTTTTTTAGAGCCGCAAAAAAAGCTTATTTTACTCCGGTCTTTTCATTTCTATCTGGGCTACAACACAAACGATCTAATTTATTACCAATAGTTTTATACCAACAAATGACGATTTTTAAAACAATCATTCGTACTTTTGTGAAAAAAAATTATCACACACAAACATTCGCTAATTTTATAATTTTACAAATATGTTAAAAGGATTTTTTCATGTACCAAAAGCGGTAAACGAACCAGTAAAAGGATACGCACCAAATTCACCAGAAAAAGCAGCTGTTCAAGCAGCTTACGCAAAAATGTGGAATTCTAAAATCGATGTACCATTATACATTGGAAGCGAAGAAATTAGAACTGGAAACACAAAAAACATGACCGCTCCTCACGATCACAAACATATCGTAGGAACGTATCATTTAGCCGAAAAATCTCATGTTGAAAGCGCCATTGCAAATGCATTAGAATCTAGAACTGCATGGGCAAATATGGCATGGGAACAAAGAGCCGCTATTTTCCTGAAAGCAGCTGAATTGATTGCTGGTCCATACAGAGCCAGAATAAATGCTGCAACTATGATTGCGCAATCTAAAAACATTCATCAAGCCGAAATTGATGCTTCTTGTGAATTTATCGATTTTTTACGTTTCAATGTAGAATTTATGACTCAAATTTACGGAGATCAGCCTAATTCAAATTCGGATATGTGGAACCGATTAGAATACAGACCACTAGAAGGTTTTGTGTATGCTATCACTCCTTTTAACTTCACTGCTATTGCTGGAAATCTTCCTGCGAGTGCTGCAATGATGGGTAATGTTGTGATTTGGAAACCAAGTGACAGCCAAGTCTTCTCTGCACAAATCATAATTGAAGTTTTCAAAGAAGCAGGAGTTCCTGATGGCGTTATCAATGTAGTTTTTGGAGATGCTTTGATGATTACTGATACTGTTTTGGCAAGTCGTGATTTTGCCGGGATTCACTTTACAGGTTCAACTCATGTATTCAAAGATATTTGGTCAAAAATTGGAACTAACATCCACCATTACAAAACCTACCCAAGAATTGTAGGGGAAACCGGTGGTAAAGATTTTATCATCGCGCATCCAAGTGCCAATGCAAAACAAGTAGCAACAGGAATTGTTCGTGGTGCTTTTGAATTTCAAGGTCAAAAATGTTCGGCAGCTTCAAGAGCTTATGTACCACAAAGTTTATGGCCAGCCGTAAAAGAACAACTAATCACTGATACAAAATCCATGAAAATGGGTTCGCCAGAAGATTTTGGCAACTTTATTACTGCAGTTATTCACGAAGGTTCTTTTGACAAGTTAGCCAGTTTTATTGACCAAGCCAAAAAAGATACTGATGCCGAAATCATTGTAGGTGGTAATTACGATAAATCTGTTGGTTATTTTATTGAACCAACAATAATTGTAACTACAAACCCACATTATACCACAATGGAAACGGAGTTATTCGGACCAGTAATGACAATTTTCGTTTACGAAGATGCAAAATGGGAAGAAACTTTAGAATTAGTTGACACTACTTCAGAATATGCTTTAACAGGTGCTGTTTTTAGTCAAGATCGTTATGCTATTGAGCAAGCGACTACCAAATTACAAAATGCTGCCGGTAACTTCTACATCAATGACAAACCAACAGGAGCTGTTGTAGGAATGCAACCTTTTGGTGGTGCAAGAGCATCAGGAACTAACGACAAAGCGGGTTCAGCGTTGAACTTATTGCGTTGGGCTTCCCCAAGAACTATCAAAGAAACTTTTATAACTCCAGAAAATTACAGATATCCATTTTTAGGAGAATAAGGATAAAAATTGAGGATTTTCGCATGAAAATTTTAGATTAAAAAACCTCCAAGAATTCAAATAATTTTGAAGTCTTGGAGGTTTTATTTTTTAAAACCTAAAATATAACAAGGGTAGTTTTTACTAATTCTTTCTAAATAACCAAATTAAAAAGGAAGGTTATTAAAAATCATAATTTGAAATTGAGTTCGGCTAGTTGCAGGTAAAAGTTGAGACATTACGCCAGCCTCTACTTTAACATATTTACTGAAACAGTATCCAATACCGCCATAAATACGATCCCTATCATAATGATTTTGTTTTGTATTGATGAAAACTTCGTTTGACAACGAGACATAAACTGCATTTTTCTCCATCACTTTTTTATTTAATGGGACATTCAACGCTAGTGAATAACGGAAACGCATTTTAAAATTATCTTGAAGAAATCGTTGTTCAAAACGATACCTATGCGAAATACTCACTCTCCCAAACTGTTGTTTTGTGATAAATTGCTGAAAAATCCTATGCTCGTCCGTTCGTGTCTTCTCTTCTGTTCCCGCTATATAAGGTTCCGAATGAACATACGCATAACCAAGTAATACATTATTATTATTTTCAGATAAATTATAACCTAAACCTGTCCTTACCATTAATTGTTCCAGATCCCCGGCAAAATTAAAGTTTCGATATTGCACCTCATTATGCCAATTCCATTTGTTATTTATTTTTTGGTTACCCAAATAAGCGAACCAATTCCCTACTTCTGATTTTTGCGCATTACTATTAGCCGTTACAAATAACAGCACCAAAAAGCAAAATGATATTACTTTATTTTTCATTAAATTTTATTATTTTAGGTCCTGAATCTCCTAGTTTTTAGACACAAATTCAATACAGCAATAACAATTTCTAAACCACAAACTTCAGTGGCAAATGCACCACTTTCTTCGTTTCAAAGAATTCATCTTCAAAAAAGTCAGCTAAATTGTATTCTGTTGCTTTTGGAAAATCCTTTAATTCTTCGGTTAAATCACCGCCTTTAAGATAGAGAATACCGTTTTTCAATTCGTGTTTGTTATTTTTTTTGATTTTGGTTTTCACCCAAGAAACAAAATCTGGCATATTCGTTACCGCACGACTCACGATAAAATCAAAATCACCTTTTACATTTTCGGCGCGAAGTTGCTCTGCTTTTACGTTTTTAAGTTCTAATGCTTCGGCAACAGCCTGAACCACTTTGATTTTTTTGGCAATTATATCAATCAGAAAAAAACGGGTTTCCGGAAAAAGAATCGCCAATGGAATTCCAGGAAATCCACCGCCAGTTCCAACATCCAAGACATAAGTTCCCGGTTCAAATTTTATAATTTTGGCAATTCCCAACGAATGCAGAATATGTTTGGTGTATAAAGCATCAATATCTTTTCTCGAAATGACATTAATTTTTTCGTTCCAATCGTGGTATAGAAAATCCAATTTTGCGAATTGCTCTTTTTGAATATCGGTTAAATAAGGAAAATACTTAAGAATCTCGTCCATGCTCTAATTTTTTAACAAAAGTACTATTTTTAGATTGTAAATATTTAACTCAATTTTGCATATTGAAAATTTATAATAATTACCTTTGGGAATTATTATAAAATTATATGAACAAGACCGCTCCTACATTTGCAAAGCAAGACAATCTGAAGTTTTTCAGAACGCTTAACTCGCGGGTAAACAATTACTTCAAGGAAAACAATATTCAAAAAACAGGAAATTGGAGACTTTATTTGAAAACCATAATTCTGTTTACTGTTTTTCTTGCGCCGTATTTTTTGATACTAACGTTAGATATGCCGTTTTGGGCCCATCTGTTATTGACTATTGTCATGGGAATAGGTATGGCCGGAGTGGGAATGAATGTAATGCACGATGGAAACCACGGTTCTTATTCTAATAAAAATTGGGTAAATAAATTCATGGGGGGAACCATTTATGTTCTTGCAGGAAATGTATATAACTGGCAAGTGCAACACAATGTTTTACACCACACCTATACTAACATTCCCGGTCATGATGAAGATTTAGATGCCGGACGTGTCATCCGTTTTACAAAAGAAGCAAAATGGTATAACTTTCACCGTTTTCAACAATATTATTCCGTTTTTCTATATGGATTACTAACTTTCAATTGGGCTATCACAACTGATTTTAAACAAATGAGAAGCTACCTGAAAAGAAAATTATCTTATGGTGAAGCCAAAAGTCCAAAAATACTTTGGACAACTTTAATCATTACAAAAGTGATTTACGTTTCAATCTGGATTGTATTACCTATCCTTATAGGAATTACATGGTGGAAAGTACTTATTGGCTTTTTTGTAATGCATTATACTGCAGGATTAATTCTTAGCGTTGTTTTTCAATTGGCACACGTTGTAGAAGAAACCACTAATCCTTCTCCAAATGAACTAGGGGAAATGGACAATACTTGGGCAATTCACCAATTGTTTACCACAACCAATTTTGCACCAAAAAACAAAATTGTAAACTGGTACACCGGCGGATTAAACCACCAAATCGAACACCATATTTTTCCAAATATAAGTCATGTGCATTACGGCAAAATTGCAAAAATTGTAAAAGAAACTGCTCAAGAATGCAACTTGCCTTATTACGAATATAAAACGATGCGAAGTGCTGTTATTGCTCACTTTAAGCATTTGAAAGAATTGGGAATGAAACCAGAGCTTACATAATAATAAAGACGTACCACGGTGCATCTCAACAGAAAACAAATAAACTAAAAAATAATAATTAACCTCCCTCAATTCCTGCATGGGAATTCGGGGCTTTCAAAACTTTTTTAATGAATAATCCACTTTCAGACAGAATTAACAATCTAGCTACGTCACAAACACTAGCAATGGCTGCTTTGGCCAGAGAATTAAAAGCACAAGGAAAAGATATCATCAGCTTAAGTTTAGGCGAACCTGATTTTAATACGCCAGACTTTATTAAAGAAGCGGCAAAAAAAGCGATTGATGAAAACTACAGTACCTATTCTCCGGTAGAAGGATATGCTGAATTAAAAGAAGCAATCTGTAGAAAATTTAAAAGAGACAATAATTTAGAGTACAAACCCTCTCAAATTGTAGTTTCAACTGGAGCAAAACAATCTTTGTACAATATTGCGCAAGTAATGTTAAACGATGGTGACGAAGTAATTTTACCTGCTCCTTACTGGGTTTCTTATTTCGAAATCGTAAAATTATCTGGTGGAGTTCCTGTAGAAGTTCCAACTTCTGTAGATACTGATTTCAAAATCACACCAGAACAATTAGAAGCAGCTATCACACCAAAAACAAAAATGATGTGGTTCAGTTCTCCTTGTAATCCAAGTGGATCGGTGTACAACAGAGAAGAGTTAACAGCTTTAGCAAAAGTATTGGAGAAATATCCAAACGTTTATGTTGTTGCTGATGAAATCTACGAGCACATCAATTTCTCAGGAACTTTTTGTAGCATCGCTTCAATCCCGGGAATGTTAGAAAGAACTATTACCGTAAATGGAGTAGCAAAAGCTTTCGCCATGACAGGTTGGAGAATTGGATATATTGGAGCTCCTGAATTCATCGCTAAAGCGTGTACAAAAATTCAAGGACAAGTAACAAGTGGTGCTAACAGTATTGCACAACGTGCTACCATTACAGCAGTAGATGCTGATCCAAGTGTTTTAAAACACATGGTTGACGCTTTCCATAGCCGTAGAGATTTAGTGGTTGGATTATTGAAAGACATTCCTGGAGTAAAAATCAACGTTCCAGAAGGTGCTTTTTACGTATTCCCAGACGTTTCATCTTTCTTCGGAAAAACATTGAAAGGAACTTTTATCAAAGATGCTAACGATTTCTCTATGTACCTTTTAGGCGAAGCGAATGTAGCAACCGTAACTGGTGACGCATTTGGAAACCCGGACTGTATCCGTTTTTCTTACGCAACAAGCGAAGATTTATTGAAAGAAGCATTACGCAGAATAAAAGAAGCGGTATCATTAACCGAAGTTCCTGCATAATATAAAATTTGTTTAAAATTTAAAATAGTTTAAGGTTTAAAGTTTCATCGCTTTATACTTTAAACTATTTTTTTTATGGGCATGCCCCGCTGAAAAGCGGGTCGGGCTATCCGTTGCAATCTTTTTATTACCTTCGCTATCGCTACGGGAATAAAAAGGATTTCCACTCCTATCCCTCATGCGAAAAAACACATCTAGTACAGACAATTAACAAGTTGTGCTTAATTTAAAAAATATGATGTTCTTGAAAACAGAAAATAAACTTGAACCGAAAAAGAACTTTCATAGTAAAATTGAAAAGTATTACTATGAATTGGCAGGAAATCATATCCCAACAGATTTAATCAATGAACTAGTGAATAAAATAACTAGCTCTCAATACGAAACTTATAATCGATTCTGGAAACAATATCCAAAATCAAGAAAACGATATTCGGAACTAAAAATAGAAGATTTAGAGCATACGTTTACTCATTATGAGGTCACAGATTTTTTAAAACAAAAAGAACCTATAAACTATCCTAAATTATCGAAAATATTATTGAGAATGAATGATGAAGAATTTAGTAATTACGAAATAAGAAAATATCAATATGAAACGAAATAAAAAAATAAGTACAAAGCAGTGTTATGATCAGAATAACAATTTTAATAATCTTATTTGAAAAAAGAATAAAATAAAATGGAATGTAAAGTTTACATAGAAAACGAACTAATTGGAAAAGTAACTTTTGAAATTATTGACAAAAGTATGGGAGCAATTAGTGGTAAATTAATTTGCAACGAAAACTATAAAAAAATTTCAGAAAAGCATTCAAAAACAAACTAAAGAAACAGGAATTTCCAATTCTGAAAATTTCAATTACAGAATAATTACCAATAACAATATTGAAATTAAAGCTGAAGGTGGAATTGGAATTTCTGATTCAGCAGAATTTAAAGAAATCCTAATTGAATCAGCTGGAATAAATTTGGATAATTTGGAATAATAAAAAGTTTAAAAGTATTATCCCCAACAAATTAAAATATGAAAATACTACTTCTAGGCTCAGGCGAATTAGGAAAAGAATTTGTGATCGCGGCACAACGCATCGGACAAATCGTAATTGCGGTTGACAGTTACGAAAATGCTCCCGCCATGCAAGTTGCCCATGATTTTGAAGTCATCAATATGCTGGATGGTGACGCTTTAGATAGAATCGCTGCCAAACACAAACCTGATTTCATTGTTCCAGAAATCGAAGCCATTCGTACCGAGCGTTTTTATGATTACGAGAAGCAAGGAATCACAGTAGTTCCATCTGCGAAAGCGGCAAATTTCACCATGAACCGAAAAGCAATCCGCGATTTGGCATCCAAGGAATTAGGTTTAAAAACCGCCAAGTATCGCTACGCCACAACTGCCGATGAGTTACGAAAAGGTGTTGAAGCCGTTGGAATGCCCTGCGTGGTAAAACCATTAATGTCTTCGTCCGGAAAAGGACAATCGACCATAAAAACAGAAGCCGATATCGAAAAAGCATGGAATTATGCCGTTGAAGGTTCCCGAGGCGATGTTGTAGAAGTGATTGTGGAAGCCTTTGTAAAATTCAATTCCGAAATCACTTTATTGACTGTTGTCCAAAACAATAATCCAACATTGTTTTGTGCGCCAATAGGTCACCGACAAGAACGGGGCGATTATCAGGAAAGTTGGCAACCCGCCAGAATTTCCGACAAGGATTTATACGAAGCGCAAGACATGGCCGAAAAAGTAACGGAAGCTTTGGGTGGCTCTGGCCTTTTTGGAGTCGAATTTTTCTTGGCTGATGATGGCGTTTATTTCTCGGAATTATCGCCAAGGCCACACGATACAGGAATGGTAACTTTAGCAGGAACACAAAACTTCAATGAATTCGAGTTGCATTTAAGAGCCATTTTAAGTTTACCTATCTTCGAAATTACTTTAGAAAAAGCAGGAGCCAGCGCCGTGATTTTGGCTTCGGAAAATTCAACAAATCCAACCTATTCAGGTATCGAAAAAATTGCTGCTTTACCTAAAACTGATTTCAGAATCTTTGGAAAACCAACTTCAAGACCCTATAGAAGAATGGGCGTGGCTTTAGTCAATGACAGCTTAGAAACTCCAATTGAAGAGGTTGTAGAAAAAGCAAAAAAAGCAGCCAGTTTAGTGACTGTAAATGAATAAATTACCTTTATTACTAAGATAATTTGTATATTTTCGCCACGAATTCCACGAATATTCCACGAATTAATTCATTATCATTTTAATGAAATTAGAGAGAATTGGTGAAATTCGTGGCTAACTTTTTATACTCAATTTTAAATATTTACCAGACACATACTAACTCACTTTTTAAAAACTCGGAAGTCCGTCGGAGTCATTATAGTATGTTTTTTGAATAATCGTGTGAAATAAGAATAATCATCGTAGCCCAATTCCGTTGCAATTTCATTGACGGTAAATTTTTTATCCATCAACATTCGTTTGGCTTCGAGAATAATTCTGTCTGTAATTACTTCTGTAGTGGTTTTTTGCAGCATTTCATTGCAAATCCTGTTCAAATGTTTTAAAGTAATATTAAGTTGTGAAGCATAGAAAGAAGGCGCTTTTTCTGTTTTAAAATTTTGCTCCAAAACCATTTCAAAATTTTTAATTTTCACATTATACGAATGCGCTTCGTGGAAATGTGTTTCACTATATTTTCTGGCAATTTCAATGTGAATAATATCCAATAGATTCATGATTTTATCCTGCTTCAACAGCTTATTTGCCTGATTTTCTAGAATTAAACTCTCAAAATAAGGGAAAATCGCTTTCGATTCGGATACATCAAAAACCATTTCAGGTTTATTGTCCACCGATGAATAAAAAGGATAGTCACCGATGGTTTTTTGTCCAAAATAGAGATTATACATTTCCTGCGAATAGAAAATCACAAATCCTTCTATATCATCCGATAAATCCCAATGGTGCATTTGTCCGGGTTGCAAAAAAAACATACTTCCCGGCTGAATCGCAAACACATCAAAATCGATTTCATGTGTTCCTGAGCCTTTCGTAAAAAAGACCAAAACATAAGAATTATGCCGATGCGGTTCCTCAACAAAACTATGGTCAATTAAGTGATTTTTGAATGTATTAATGTACAAATCACTATTTACAGAATTGCAGTTAAACCGCTGAATGTTATAAATAGGATATTTTTTCATAAGTCCTAAATGTCTTTATTGTGCTATAATTAGCGAATATAGAAAACATCCATGACGTGGATAAGAAATACCTTTGATAAAAATAATAAAAATGTCACACGCAATTTCTCACATCCTAAATAATGATTGCCCTCATTGTCTTGAAGGCAAAGTATTTAAAGAAAAAAACATTTTTTTCAATATTGGATTTCCTAAAATGAATCAATATTGTTCACATTGTCAATATAAATTTGAGAAGGAACCTGGTTATTTTTTCGGCGCCATGTATGTCAATTATGGACTGACAGTAGCGCAAGGAATTGCTACTTATATTATTGCCCAATTTTTCTTTAAGGAAACTTTCGATCTAAGAATCATTCCTATTATTGCTGTGGTTATTGTTACCATGGCTTCATTTAATATTCGTTTCTCCAGATTATTATGGATTTATATGTTTAAAAATTATTCTTTATAGAAAAACTGTTCCTCGTTCAGCAACTACAAATGCGAATAGGATAAGAACCGTAAAAGTGCTAAAATAGCCCCGATAAATCCCGAAGCTTCGGGAGGTATCCTCGTAGCGTAGTGAAGAGATAAAGGCGTAAGCGGGACGACTCGTGATGAAAAAACATAAAATACCTACTCCTAAAAGTCATTCCAATAAATCCCAAAAAAGTAGTATTTTTGTAGCTTAATTTAATTTTTTTCGCAACATTGCAGAACTTTAAATTAAGTCACAAAAATATATGAAATGCCTTTTGGCATTCCATCTGACAAATAAAAAACAATAAAAAAAACTACAGATGAAAGCATACGTATTTCCGGGTCAGGGCGCACAATTTACAGGAATGGGCAAAGACTTATATGAAAACTCCCCATTAGCAAAGGAATTATTCGAGAAAGCTAATGAAATTTTAGGTTTTCGCATCACAGACATCATGTTTGAAGGAACAGCCGAAGAATTGAAAGAAACCAAAGTTACACAACCGGCAGTTTTCTTGCATTCGGTGATTTTGGCAAAAACGCTAGGTGACGATTTCAAACCGGAAATGGTAGCGGGACATTCATTAGGTGAATTTTCAGCATTAGTGGCGAATGGCGCTTTGTCTTTTGAAGACGGATTGCGATTGGTTTCACAACGGGCGCTAGCAATGCAAAAAGCTTGCGAGATTAAGCCATCTACCATGGCGGCTGTTTTAGGATTAGCTGATAATATTGTGGAAGATGTTTGTGCCTCGATTGACGGAATTGTAGTGGCTGCCAATTATAACTGTCCAGGACAATTAGTAATTTCAGGAGAAACATCGGCTGTGGAAAAAGCTTGTGAAGCAATGAAAACAGCTGGTGCAAAACGCGCTTTATTATTGCCTGTTGGTGGTGCTTTTCACTCTCCAATGATGGAACCAGCTCGTGAAGAACTGGCTGCTGCTATTGAAGCAACTACGTTCTCGCCCCCTATTTGTCCAGTATATCAGAATGTTACTGCAAGTGCCGTTTCTGACGCTGACGAAATTAAGAAAAACTTAATTATACAATTGACAGCTCCCGTAAAATGGACGCAATCTGTACAACAAATGATTAAAGATGGAGCGACTTTGTTTACTGAAGTTGGTCCAGGAAAAGTATTGGCAGGATTAATTGGAAAAATTGATAAAGAAGCGGTGACTGCGAATGCTTAAAAATAGTGGTCAGTGATTCCTTTTCTAGCTATCAGTTGTTGCCTATAAACAAAATCCTCATAAACTTATGTTTGTGGGGATTTTGTTTATCTTTATAGAATGAGTTCACTCAATTATTAATTTTTAAAATCAAAAAAAATGAAAAAAGCACTTTTAGGATTAGCATTTGTTGCAACTTTAATGACTTCTTGTAAAAAAGAAACAAAAGACGAAGTAAAAGAGGCTACCGAAGCTGTTGGGAATGAAATGAATGAAGCGATAGATACGGCAGCTGTAAAAGTTGATGCTGCGGCTGATTCGACCAAAGTTAAAGCAGGGGAAGTTCTTGAAAAAGGGGCTGATAAAATGAACCAAGCAGCTGAAAAACTAAAAGAAGCAGCAAAAAAATAATCCCAAAAAGGCTGTCGTTGACAGCCTTTTTTTATTTTCTAATCTTCTGTTCCCACTTCCAGGCACTTGCCAACGCTTCTTCCAGTGTTGATTGTGCTTTCCATCCCAGAATATTGTTTGCTTTATCCGTATTGGCATAAGCGGATGTAATATCCCCTTCTCTACGGGCAACTATTTTATAAGGTAATTTTTGTCCGCTTACTTTTTCGAAAGTATGAATGACTTCTAAAACGGAGCTTCCGGTTCCGGTTCCCAGATTAAAGATTTCAACTTTGGCAGTATTCCTTTTATTTAATAACCGTTGTAAAGCAATAACATGGGCTTTCGCCAAATCAACTACATGAATATAATCCCGTACAGCTGTACCATCAGGCGTAGGATAATCATCGCCGTAAACTGATAATTCTTTTCGCAAACCTAAACCGGTTTGAGTGATAAATGGCACTAAATTTTGAGGAACTCCAATAGGTAATTCCCCTATTTCAGTTGATGGGTGTGCTCCAATTGGATTGAAATAACGCAACAAAATTACATTAATATTAGTTACTTTGGCAGTATCGGTGATAATTTCCTCCCCAATTTGCTTTGTATTCCCATAAGGAGACATGGCGGCTTGAATAGAAGCATCTTCAGTAATTGGCATCTTTTCAGCTTGACCGTAAACGGTACAAGACGAACTGAAAATGAAATTTGCTTCCGGCTTTTTCTGTAATTCTTGAAGCAAGTAAACTAACGTATTAATATTATTTTCATAATATAACAATGGATTTTCAACACTTTCCCCAACTGCTTTTGAAGCCGCAAAGTGTATCACTCCTGAAATATCGTGATGCCTTTTGAAAAAATCCTGTACTTTTTCTTTTTTGCGCAAATCAAGCTTTTCGAAAGCAGGAATTTTTCCGGTAATATTCTGAATCCCGTCTAACACATTCAATGATGTATTAGAAAGATTATCCACAACTAGTACTTCAAAACCTTCGTTTTGCAATTCGACAACGGTATGTGAGCCAATAAAACCCAACCCTCCTGTTACTAGTATTTTCATCGCTTATATCTTGTTATGAATGTGATTTTTCACATCTCATTTTATAAAAAAGACGCAATAAATTGCGTCTCTGTATTATTATTTTAAAAACTCTAAAACACTTTCCGTGATAAATTTTATTTGCTCATCATCCAGTTCAGTGTGCATTGGCAAAGAAAGTACCTCTTTGACTAACTGATTGGTTACCGGAAAATCTTCTTCTTTGTAACGCGAGTCCATGTATGCTTTTTGTGAATGTAGCGGAATTGGATAATAAATAGCACATGGAATGCCTTTATCTAATAAATGCTGCATTAAACCATTTCTATCTGCATCAATAATGCGTAACGTGTATTGATGAAAAACATGGCAATCACAAATATCACAAATGCTTGGTGCAATAATATTTTTATGCCCTTCAAAAGCAGTAGAATATTTTCTGGCAGCATCTTGTCGTGCTTTACTGTATTCGTCTAATAATGGCAATTTAGCATTCAAAACAGCTGCTTGAATACTGTCTAAACGTGAATTCACTCCTACTACATCGTGATGATAGCGTTCATACATTCCGTGATTTACAATTCCGCGAAGTTTGTGTGCCAAAGCATCATCATTTGTAAAAATAGCACCACCATCTCCATAACATCCAAGATTTTTGGAAGGAAAAAATGAAGTAGCCCCTACGTGTCCAATCGTTCCAGCTTTCTTTTTGGTTCCATCGGAAGATTTACAATTGGCTCCAATAGCTTGTGCATTATCTTCAATAACATATAAATTATACTCGTTGGCAATAGCCATAATGGCTTCCATATTGGCAGCACGACCAAACAAATGTACAGGTACAATCGCTTTGGTTTTTGGCGTAATCGCTTTTTTAATTCCTTCAATAGAAATATTCATATTGAATAGATCCACATCAACTAAAACGGGCGTTAATTGCAGTAAAGCAATCACTTCCACTGTCGCTGCAAAAGTAAAATCGGCAGTAATAACTTCATCACCAGGTTTTAAATCCAGTCCCATCATGGCTATTTGCAAGGCATCAGTTCCATTTGCACATGGAATTACATGCTTTACGCCTAAATATTCTTCTAAAGACTTTTGAAATTGATGAACTTGAGGTCCGTTGATATATGTATTGGTATCTAAAACTTCTTGAATAGAGGTATTTACAACGGTTGCAATTTTATCGTATTGACTTTTTAGGTCAACCATTTGGATTTTTTTCATTGAAATTTTTGTTTAAAGTTCGAAAGTTTAGCGTTTCTGGAAACAACTGACACTTTCTTAAAACGAAGAACAAAAATAGTTATTTAATGAGTTTAAACCAATGAAACCCAAATTAAAAAAAAGTATTCCAATGAAATAAAAAATCGTGTTCCTGACAGCCAAAAATTTAAATATTTCTTTCAGAAGAAATTAATATAAAGAAAACGTATTTTAGCCCCAAAATTTCAATGATGCTTTTTCTCTATAATCTTATTGTTCGGATTGCTGGTTTTATATTAAAAATCGTAGCACTTTTTAGCCCAAAAATCAAACTTTTTGTGGACGGTCGGAAAGTTGTTTTCCCTACATTGGAACAAAAAATAAAACCTTCCGATAAAACAATTTGGTTTCACGCCGCCTCATTAGGCGAATACGAACAAGGCTTACCTGTGATTGAAAAAATTAAAGAAAAATTCCCTCTGCATAAAATTGTGGTTACCTTTTTTTCGCCTTCGGGTTATGAAGTACGCAAAAACAATACCGTCGCTGATGTCACTGTTTATCTGCCTTTGGACACTAAAAAAAATGCGCAGGAGTTTTTAAAACTCGTACACCCGGATTTAGTATTTTTTATCAAATATGAATATTGGCTGAACTATTTAAGCGAACTTAAAAAACAAAACACACCCACTTATTTGATTTCCGGTATCCTAAGAGAAAACCAAATGTTTTTTAAATGGTATGGTGGCTTTTATAGAAAAGCCCTGGACACCTTCACTTATTTTTTCGTACAAAATGAAAACTCCAAAAAGTTATTGCTGCAATTAGGCAAAACAAATGTAGCCGTTTCTGGAGATACTCGTTTTGACAGGGTTGTTGCGATTTTAGAAAAAGATAATACTTTGGATTTTATTGCTGATTTTAAAAATGACACCCTAACTATTGTGATTGGCAGTTCTTGGCCAAAAGATGAAAATTTACTAGTCGATTTTATAAATTCGAATAATTACAATGTCAAATTTATAATTGCACCTCACAACATAAAAAACGAACAAATTCAACAACTAAAAAATAGCATTACTAAAAAACCCATTCTTTTTTCTGAAAAAGAAAATAAAACGCTAGCTGAATACGATGTTTTAATCATTAATACTATTGGCATCCTGACCAAAATATATAGTTATGCTGACATTGCTTATGTTGGCGGTGGCTTTGGAAACCCCGGCGTACATAACATCCTTGAGCCCGCCACTTTTGGTGTTCCAACAGTAATAGGACCAAATTATTCCCATTTTGCCGAAGCAACTGCTTTAGTGAATCTGGAAGGATGCGTTTCTGTTTCCAATAAAAAGGAACTCGATACTGCTTTTACAAATTTAATTCTAAACGAGGTAGAACGACAGGAAAGAGGGCATATTTGCGGCACTTTTGTACAAATGAATAAAGGCGCCACAAATGTGATCATGAATACCATTACAAATTTTGAAACACATTAATATTTTAGAATTAATTAAATAAAAAGAGTATCTAATGCAAGTACCTTAATTGTTCGGTTTATTCTTAATTACATTATGCAAAGAGTATTAAATTAATTAAAATTGCTTTAAGCAAAATTTTGTAAGAGTATCATTTATTAAATATGAGCCGAATAATTCGCAAAAACACCCTTCTGGCATAATAGTTGCTGTAAATGAGAATGTTGACAAAAAATATTATTTTTTAAAAAAAAAATAAAAAAATATTTTACATATTAAAAAATTTATATCTTTGCCACGAATTAATAATTAACCTTTTATAATAAAGTAAGATGAAAAAAGTATTTTTAAGTTTAGCTGTTGTTGCTGTTTTAACTGTTGTATCATGTAAAAAAGCTGAAGCTCCTGCTGAAGACGCTGCTGCTGTAGTTGATTCTGCTGCTGTTGTTGTTGATTCTGCTGCTGCTGTAGTTGATTCTGCTGCTGTTGTAGTTGATTCTGCTGCTGCTGTTGCTACTGACGCTGCAAAAACTGCAACTGAAGCTGCAAAAAAATAATTAGAATTTAAATTCTAAAAATTTTAAAGCCATCCGCTAAGCGAGATGGCTTTTTTAGTTATTTATATCAGCCCTTTAAAAAAGCTGATATAATACAAAAAGAGAGCCGTGTTAATTACACGGCTCTCTTTTTTACCAATATTCACAATAAACTCTCAATCAGTGAAAACGAAATGATCTACTGAAAAATCTAATATTTCTGCTTTTGAAGCATATAAAACAATTTCTTTTATTCCCTTCTCCAGCATTAACGAAGTAGTATATTTTCTGCTTGTCGCAAAATGACTCCCTCGAAACATCAGTTTAAAAAAATACTTTCCACTGGACGACTTAAACTTTAAAAAGTCAGCTGAGACAATATCTTCCTTTAACTTTTCAATATCCTCCTGACACTCAAAATTGAGCTCATAACTTAAGCTTGTAAAAATAATTTTTCCCTTCCTAGAAGTGAAAACAAATTTATACTCATCATTAAATCGTTTACTAATAACAAAAGCCCCCATGAAATTTTAGATTTTAGATTCTAAACGTGGAGCTTAGAATTCACTTTTATAAAAATTACTTTCTTCACAATTACAAATTTCTATAAAATAAAAAAAGCTCCAAACATAGTTTGAAGCTTTTTAGTACTCAGAGCGGGACTTGAACCCGCACGAACATTGCTGTTCACTGGATTTTAAGTCCAGCGTGTCTACCAATTTCACCATCCGAGCATTATGTGGTGTTGGAGCGAAAAACGGGGCTCGAACCCGCGACCTCGACCTTGGCAAGGTCGCGCTCTACCAACTGAGCTATTTTCGCATTTTCAATTCTTAGAAAGAACCGCGATACTTGTTCTGTATTGCGGATGCAAATTTAGGACATTTATTGAATTAAACAAGTCTTTTTTATAAAAAAATCACAGATAAAAGTTAACTTTCTGATAACGTAAACTTTAAAACAAAATAAATTATTTTCTGGTTAACATTCTTTTAATTTCATTAAGTTTCATCAACGCTTCCATAGGCGTAATGGTATTTATATCTAAGTTTATGATCTCTTCTTTGATTTCCTCCAATAAAGGATCGTCCAGATTAAAGAAGCTCATTTGCATTTCGTCTTTTGCGGCTTTAATTCCGTTCAGCGCATCGCTCGAATGATTTTTTTCTAATTTTTTCAAAAGCTTCTGTGCTTTCAAAATTACAATTTGAGGCATTCCAGCCATTTTAGCCACATGTATTCCAAAACTATGCGCACTTCCTCCTTTTACTAATTTTCGAATAAAAAGTACGGTATCTTTCAATTCTTTGACAGCAACATTATAATTCTGAATTCTAGGTAAAGATTCACTCATTTCATTCAACTCATGATAATGCGTTGCAAATAGTGTTTTAGGTTTTGAAGGATGTTCGTGTAAGAACTCCGCAATTGCCCATGCAATAGAAATTCCGTCATAAGTACTCGTCCCTCTTCCTATTTCATCTAAAAGCACTAAACTTCTATCAGAAATATTGTTCAAGATAGAGGCTGTTTCATTCATTTCGACCATGAAAGTAGATTCTCCCATCGAAATATTATCACTCGCCCCTACTCTGGTAAATATTTTATCGACAATTCCCATTCTCACGCTGTCTGCAGGAACAAAACTCCCCATTTGAGACAACAGTACAATTAAAGCCGTTTGGCGTAAAATAGCAGACTTTCCAGACATATTCGGACCAGTTATCATAATCAATTGCTGCGTTTCTCTATCCAAGAAAACATCATTGGCTATATAAGGCATTCCTACCGGCAATTGCTTTTCGATAACAGGATGTCTTCCGTTTTTAATTTCCAGTTCGAATGTTTCGTCTAGTTCAGGACAAACATATTTATTTTCGATAGCTAATTGAGTAAAAGAACACAAACAATCCAGTTGCGCTACCAGATTAGCATTCATTTGAACCGGTTTGATATAAGTAGCAATCCAACTCACCAATTGTTCAAATAATTCTACTTCTATCTTATGAATTTTTTCTTCGGCACCAAGAATTTTAGTTTCATATTCTTTTAATTCCTCCGTAATATAACGCTCTGCATTGACCAAAGTTTGTTTTCGAATCCATTCTGTCGGTACTTTATCTTTATGTAAGTTTCGAACTTCGATGTAATATCCAAAAACATTATTAAAGGAAATTTTCAACGAGGAGATTCCCGTCAATTGCGACTCTCGTTTTTCTATTCCTTCCAAGAATTCTTTTCCTGAAGTCGATATAGCCCGTAAATCATCTAATTCCGCATTGATTCCTTTGGCGATAGCATTTCCTTTGGCAATAGCCACAGGAGCATCTTGATTTAAAACGGTTTTGATTTTTTCACGCAATAATTCACAACTGTGCAAACTATCGCCAATTACTTTTACTGCCTCTTGCGGACTTTCTAACGCCAAGGTTTTTATTGGAATAATGGCATCCAATGATTCTTTTAAATAAACTATTTCGCGGGGTGAAACTTTTCCAGCAGCAATTTTCGAGATCAAACGTTCCAAATCTGAGATTTGTTTGATTTGATTTTGAATGTTTTTCAAAACATCCTGATGTTCTTTTAAATAAGAAACCACTTGATGACGACTTTGAATCTTAGCACTATCTTTTAAAGGAAGCGCTAACCACCGCTTTAATAATCGCCCACCCATTGGCGAAAGCGTTTTATCAATAACATCTAAAAGCGTCACCGCATTAGGATTATAACTGTGATACAATTCCAGATTTCGAATTGTAAATCGGTCCATCCAAACATAAGCATCTTCGGCAATACGCTGAATAGCTGTTATATGTTGTACTCTATTATGTTGCGTTTCGGACAAATAATACAAAATCGCTCCCGAAGCAATAATCCCTTCTTTCAATTCCTCGATTCCAAATCCTTTTAAAGAAACAGTTTGAAAATGCTTGGTTAAGGTTTCGAATGCGTAATCTTCTTTATAAACCCAATCTTCCAAGTAAAAAATATGATAATCATCTCCAAAAATTTCTCGGAAATCATTTTTATTATTTTTTGGAATTAAAACTTCGCTGGGATTGAAATTCTGAAGCAACTTATCAATATATTCTGCATTTCCTTGCGCTGTTAAAAACTCACCCGTAGAAACATCCAAAAATGAAATTCCTATTGATTTATTAGCAAAGAAAACAGCCGCTAAAAAATTATTCGTTTTAGATTGCAAAACCTCATCATTCATGGAAACCCCGGGAGTTACAAGCTCTGTAACACCGCGTTTCACAATAGTTTTTGTCATTTTTGGATCTTCAAGCTGATCACAAATAGCAACCCGAAGTCCCGCTTTAACTAATTTTGGCAAATATGTATTTATAGAATGATGAGGAAAGCCTGCCAGTGCAGTCTCCGTTTCTGAACCTGCCCCTCTTTTGGTCAATGTTATTCCGAGAATTTTTGAAGCACGAACAGCATCTTCTCCAAAAGTTTCATAAAAATCCCCTACTCTAAACAATAAACACGCATCCGGATATTTCCTTTTGATCTCATTATATTGTTTCATTAAAGGCGTTTCTTTAACCGTTTTCTCTTTAGATGCCAAGTTATTTTATATTTAAAAAATGAAAAAAAATGTGTCAGCGAATTTAAATATTTTAAAGCGAATAAGTAACACTTCAAAAAATTAATTTTTTTAAGGAAAAATTAAGCTAATGGCATGATTTTTTCTTTAAATTTGTTTAACTAATTAAAAAAAACAAGAAAATGAAAAAAATAGTTACACTAGCGTTATTATTAGTATTAGGAGTTACAGCTTCTAATGCACAAGAAACATCAAAAGTTACAAAAAAAATAAAAGCTACAACTGCTAAAGTTTCTACTCCAAAAGTAGATGGTGCCGGAATGGTTTTTGTAACTGAAACTATCGATTATGGTACGGTTGCCCACAATGCAGATGGTAAACGTGAATTTGTTTTTACTAATAATGGTAACAAACCGTTAATCATTACCAATACTCAAGGTTCATGTGGATGTACTGTTCCTACTACTCCAAAAGAGCCAATTGCTCCAGGAGCAAAAGGTATTATTGGTGTTAAATATGCTACTGACAGAGTTGGTGCATTTACAAAAACCGTAACTGTAACTTCAAATGCTGAAGGACAACCAACTAAAGTACTTACTATAAAAGGTACAGTTTTAGCAGATGATGCACCAAAAAGCTAAATTCTAAATTAATTATAATAAAAAAGCTTCCTAAATTAGGGAAGCTTTTTTTATTGAAATAAACCCAAAAAAATATGAGAAAACTGGAAAACAGCGAACTCGAAAGAAAATCTATTGAAGCATTTAAACAATCTGAAAAAACACCGCTTATTTTAGTATTGGACGACATTAGGAGTTTACACAATATAGGTTCTGTATTTAGAACTGCCGATGCGTTTTTAATAGAAAAAATATATTTATGCGGTATTACTGCAACACCTCCAAACAAAGAAATTCATAAAACTGCACTTGGCGCTACCGAAACAGTAACTTGGGAACATAATGACAGCATCCTTGAAGTTATTAATAAATTAAAAGAAGAAAGCATTACCACACTTGCTATTGAACAAGTGGAAAGCGCCATTTTTCTTCACGATTTTGAAGTTGAGAAAAATAAAAAATATGCTTTAGTTTTTGGAAATGAGGTTTACGGCGTTTCTCAGGAAGCAGTTGCATTATGTGATGGTTGTATTGAAATTCCACAATTAGGAACCAAACATTCTTTAAATATCTCAGTAAGCGCAGGGATTGTAGTTTGGGAACTTTTTAAACAATTTAACAATTAGCATGCATTTTGTTTTATTACCTTTTTAACCTGTCTCTTTTTAGTTAAAATTTATAGCCAAACACCGATATATTGATAAAATTTATATTTTTATAAAATGAAAAATAATATTTTTTTTAAAGTCATTTTTGTAATATTTTTTTTAATCAATAATATAACCTACGCTACTAAAGTTGTTTATCCTTTAAAAAAAAGAAATGCCACCACTATAAGACAAAACATCAGCCATGTTGTTAATAATTCTAAAATAAATTTAGCAGCAAATATTGCTCCTATAATTAAAGCTACCGGCAATCAAATCTATTGCCCTCAAACCAATATAAAAATTGTAACTGATGTTACAATAACTGATCCTGATGACACTAGTACTGATGCCATTTACATTCAAATTTCATCAGGTTATATAAACGGACAAGACCAATTAACACTTATTGGTTCACATCCTACAATTATTACAAGTTGGGATATTACTGCAGGAAAATTAAAATTATACAGTCCTACTGGAATACCGATATCTTATACGGACTTTGTATCTGCAATTAAAGAAGTACAATTTTACAATTCATCGGCTTCACCTTCAGGAATTCGGAATTTTTCTATCAGCATCGGGCAAGCCAATTACCTACCTTCAACACAACATTATTATCAATTTATCCCTAGTGTAGGAATTACTTGGACTGCAGCAAAAACGGCAGCAGAAACGAGCACATATTATGGAATTCAAGGTTATTTAGCAACAGTAGGCGCTTTAGATGAAGCGCTACTTATTGGGGAACAAGCTTCAGGCACAGGATGGATTGGAGGTAGTGATGCTGCAACCGAAGGGGTTTGGAAATGGGTAACCGGTCCTGAAAATGGTACAATATTTTGGAATGGTCTTGCCAATGGATCATCTCCAAACTTTGCCTTTTGGAATACAAATGAACCCAACCAAACCGGTGATGAAGATTATGCTCATATTACAGAACCAGGTGTCGGAATCAAAGGCTCTTGGAATGATCTCTCTGATACGGGCGCTATCAGCGGATCCTATCAACCGAAAGGTTATGTCGTAGAGTATGGCGGAATGCAAGGCGATCCAACACTACAAATAGCAACAAGTACTACTATCACGATACCAAAAATAACCAGCACGACACCAGCCTCAAGATGCGGCTCGGGAACAGTTACACTCCAAGCAACCGTTTCTGGCGGGATAATAAGTTGGTACGACGCTCCAATTAACGGGAATTTATTAACAACGGGCAATAGTTATACAACTCCCCCATTAACAACATCCACAACCTATTATCTTGATGCCGGTTGTTCAACATCTAGAACACCAATTACGGCAACAATAAATACTATTCCGACTGTTACATCAACCAATTCTCCAGTATCAAGGTGCGGTATAGGGGCTGTAACACTTCAAGCAACTACAGACGCTGGAAGTATCAATTGGTATTCTAGTTCAACTGGTACAACAATTGAAGCGACAGGTACAAGTTTCACATTACCAAATGCAACAACAAGCACAACTTATTATGCTGAAGCAGTAAACAATGGTTGCACTACTGGTAACCGAATTCCTGTAACTATAAACATTTACACTCCTCCTGTCGTTACAGACCAAGAAATGACTCTATGTAAATCGAGTACCATAACTCTAGATGCTTCACTTTCCGGAATGTCTTATTTATGGTCGACTGGAGAAACAACGCAAACAATTAGCATTTCCACACCAGGCACCTATAGCGTAATTATAACAAGCCCAGCACCTGAAAACTGTTCTAGTACAAAAAAAATCACTGTTGTTGAACATGCTACCCCCGAGATAGACCGTATTGATGTCAACGAAACTACGGTAGTCATTTATTTAAAGCAAGAACAAGTTTATTTTGAATATTCCGTTGATGGAATCAATTACCAGAGTTCAAATGTATTTTTTAATGTATCAAGCGGACTACAAACTGCCTATGTTAGGGAAATAAATTACTGCAGTTATGACACACAAAATTTCATTGTATTAATAGTTCCTAAGTTTTTCACTCCAAATAATGACACTTATAATGACTTATGGGAAGTTGAAGGATTAATTAATTACCCCGAAGCCGAAGTAACCATTTTTGATCGTTATGGAAAATTAATTACCCAACTAAATACATCAAAATTAACTTGGGACGGAACCTTAAATAAAAATCCATTACCCGCATCCGATTATTGGTATGTCTTAAAAATCGACAATACAAAACCTGAAATGAGAGGTCATTTTTCGTTAAAAAGGTAAATTTGAAAGTGTTTATCTAAATTAAGTATTCTAACAATATTATTACTATGAAAATTAACTCTACTACAAAATGAAAAATGCTATTTTTTTTTAGATTAATACTCGTAGTGCTATTTTTGAGTTGCAAAATCGCATACTCAACTAATTGTATTCGCTCTTCAGAAAAAATCCCTATTTCATATATAAACGATAAAATTAATCACAGACCATTTCCTTCATTAAAAAAGATTAAAACCTCATCAACTAATAATATTCTTCCAATAATTACAGCTATAGGAGATCAAGTATATTGTCCACATACTTCCCTGAATATTGTGACTGATATTACAATTACAGATCCAGACGATAAAAGCACAGAAGCAATCTATATTCAAATTTCTAGTGGATATAACTATTCTCAAGACTTATTAACACTCACTGGCTCTCATTCTACAATAAGCTCTATCTGGGATTTAGCTACTGGAAGAATGACACTCACAAGTTCAACACCAGGTGTCCCTGTAACTTATGTTGATTTTATTAAAGCAGTAAAAGATATTGTTTATACAAATTCATCCAACCAACCAACAGGAAACAGAAACTTTTCGATTAGTACCGATAAACTCAGTTACTTGCCATCGAACCAACATTTTTATGAGTTTGTACCAAGTATTGGAATTGCTCCAAATTTAGGAATTGACTGGGGAGTTGCAAATGACTTGGCTAATGCAAGAACTTATCACGGATTAAAAGGATATTTAGCAACCATTTTATCTGCAGATGAAAACCAAATAGCAGCAACTCAACAATCGGGAACAGGATGGATTGGAGGATCTGATATTGCAGAAGAAGGTGTTTGGAAATGGATGGCGGGCCCAGAAAAAGGAACTACTTTTTTTTACAATTTAGAATCTACCCCTGCATCTGGAGTTTTTGCATCTAATCCACATGGTATTGGTTCAACAACCAACTATGTAAATTGGAACAGAAGCAGTGCCAAATGGTATAGTGGAATTCCATATTATGAACCTGATAACATTTATAATTTATTCAGAGAAGATGAAGATTATGCAATTATAATAGACAATAATAGCAACGGAAGTAAAGGATCTTGGAATGATATAAATTACAATGGCGAATCGTTTGGAGGTTCCCAACAAGCCAATGGATTTATAGTGGAATATGGAGGAATGCCCAATGATCCCGAAATACATATAGCAACAAGTACCTCAATTACAATTCCTCAAATCACAAGTACAACTGAATCGGCAACCTGTGGATCAGGAAGTTTAACTTTACAAGCAACCTCTAATTTAGGCACGATTAATTGGTTTGAAAATGAGACAGAGGGAGTCCCTTTAGCAACAGGTACAACTTTTACAACGCCCATTATTTCAAAAAGTACAACTTATTATATTGAAACAGAATATGGGCTTTGCGAAAAATATTCCACAAGAACTCCGGTTACTGCCACTATAAATAATATCCCCGTAATAACAACAACTAATTCAAGATTCACTTTATGCGGACCAGGAAGCGTAACTCTTGACGCAAAAACAACAGAAGGAACAATATATTGGTATAGCGAGCTAACTGGCAATAATCTAATTGCAATAGGAACAAGTATAACAAGAGATATTGCCGTAAATACAACATTCTATGTAGAAGCTATAAATAAAAACTGCACAACAGGAACTAGAGTACCCGTGGAAGTAGTTGTATATAAACTCCCCATTATTCCAGACGAAAAATTAGTTATTTGTGAATCAAAAAAACTAACCATTGACGCCAAAATTTCAGAAATAGGAATGACTTATTTATGGTCAACAGGAGAAAAAAATCAAACAATCGAAATTTCTAAAGCCGGAACATATACTGTAGACATAACACGACCAGCACCTGAAAGCTGTACCGTCAAAAAAACAATAACCGTCTCAGAAAATCCAGCTCCTGTGATAGAATCGATATCTGTTGATGGAACTACAGTAACGGTAATTTTAAAAAATCCTGCAATTTATTATGAATATTCAATAGATGGCGTAAACTATCAATCGTCTAATGTTTTTGCAAATTCACTTGCCGGACTACAAACTGCTTATGTGAGAGAAATAAATTACTGTAGTTATGATACACAAAATTTTATTGTATTAATAGTGCCTAAGTTTTTCACACCAAATAATGACACTTATAATGACTTATGGGAAGTTGAAGGATTAATTAATTATCCCGAAGCCGAAGTAACTATTTTTGATCGTTACGGAAAATTAATTACCCAACTAAATGCATTAAAACAAACTTGGGACGGAACCTTAAATAAAAATCCATTACCCGCATCCGATTATTGGTATGTCTTAAAAATCGACAATACAAAACCTGAAATGAGAGGTCATTTTTCGTTAAAAAGATAAATTACTCACTAATCTTCTTTTGAATTTGATCTAAAATATAAAGATAATCGTCTTGATTTTTTACAAAATCCCGATTAGACACATCAATAATCAGAACATTCAGTTCCGTTTGTGATTTAATGTAATCTAGGTATCCGTTATTAATTTTATCCAAATATTCTGCTGGAATTTTTTGTTCGTAGCTTCTACCTCTCTTTTTAATATTTTGCAATAAGCGTTCCGAATTTTGGTACAAATAAATATACAAATCGGGTTTCGGCATTTCTCGATAAATGATATCAAACAGGTTCCGATACAACCGATATTCGTCTTCAGCCAGCGTTATTTTGGCAAAAATCAAAGATTTAAAAATATGATAATCGGCTACTAAAAAATCTTTAAACAAATCAAATTGGGCTAAATCATCTGATAACTGTTGGTACCTGTCGGCAAGGAATGACATTTCAAGCGGAAAAGCGTATCGGTTTTGATCTTTATAAAATTTAGGTAAAAAAGGATTGTCTGCAAAGCGTTCTAAAACTGTTTTCGCATTAAAATCCTCAGCAATTTTCATGGCCAAAGTTGTCTTTCCTGCTCCAATATTTCCTTCAAATGCCACATAATTAAATTGGTCCAAAGCAATAGTTTGCAAAGGATTCACTAAATCTTGCACCACTTCACAAACGCTTTGATCCGGAGAGATTTCAAGCAATTCCGATATTGTTTTTTTAAGAACAGGATGTTTCCAATCTAAATTCAAATCCTGAATGGGTAACAAAACAAATTTCCTGTTTTGCATTAATGGATGTGGAATCTGAAGTTTTTCGGTTTCAATAATTGCCGAATCGAAAGCAATCAAGTCAATATCGATAATTCTAGATTGGTATCCCAATTCTTCACTGCGAATACGTCCCAACCGTTTTTCAATTTTCAAAACCTGAGTCAGAATTTTATTTGCAGAACTAAAAGTATGAATCACCAACGCACAATTATAGAATGCATCACTGTCAAAACCCCAAGATGGCGTTTCATATACCTTTGAAACTTTGATTACCGTTCCCACTTCCTGGTGTATCAATTGCAAGCAACGCTCGATGTTTTCTAATCGGTTTCCTTGATTGCTACCTATCGATAAAATAACTTGATGTTGTGATTTCATATTAAGCACAAATTAACTAAAAGAATTTTAGAATAGAAGTATCTTTGCAAAGAGTGTTGATAACTAATTCTAGAATTATAAAACCTAAAGTTTGTAACAATTCGACCTCTTTTTAGACTTATTAAAAAAATATAAATATGAAGTTTTTAGGAAATGTGTTGGCGACCATCATAGGTATTTTCATCTTTTTTATGTTGTTCTTTTTTGGAATACTAATTATAGGAGCCATTTTTGGAGGTGAATCAGAAGGAGTTAGCGTAAAAAGCAATTCGGTTATCGAATTAAATTTAGAAGATATAAAAAATGATTATGCCGGTAAATTCAAAGATCCTTGGGTAACCATCTTTTCTGATGGCAAAAATATAGGTTTGACCGATATTATCAGTGCAATACAAGATGCCAAAACTGATGATGATATTAAAGGAATTTCTATTTTGAATGATGATTCTCAATTAGGAATGGCTCAAAGTAAAGCTTTAAGAGATGCTTTAGAAGATTTTAAAAAATCAGGTAAATTTGTAATGGCTTACGCCAATTCGTATTCTCAAAAGGAATATTATTTAAATTCGGTTGCCAAACCTATTTACCTAAACCCTGTGGGAGATATGGATTTCAAAGGATTGTCTTCGGAAATTATGTTTTTCAAAGATTTTCAGGAAAAATCAGGCATAAAAATGGAAGTAATTCGTCATGGAAAATACAAAAGTGCTGTTGAACCTTTTCTGGAAAACAAAATGAGTGATGCTAACAGAGAGCAAACTTCCGCTTTATTGAATTCTATTTGGAATTCTGTTGTAACAGAAATTTCAAAAAGTAGAAATATATCTGTAACAAAACTAAATGAAATTGCGAACGGACTTCTAGCACGAACTCCTGAAATGGCAAAAACACAAGGATTAGTTGATGTTGTAGCCTACGAAGATGTGTACCATAATGCCATTAAAAACCGATTGAAAGTAGACAAAGACGAAGATTACAACAAAGTAACTATTTTGGATTATGCCAAAAAAGTAGCGACTACTTCAAAAAACACCGATGCCAATGATAAAATTGCCATTATTTATGCTCAAGGCGAAATTCGCAGCGGTGAAGGTGATGTAGATGTTATAGGCGAAGGTTCCATGCGTCGTTCATTACAAGATGCCAGAAAAGACAAAAATATAAAAGCCATCGTACTTAGAATTGATAGTCCAGGTGGAAGTGCTTTGACATCCGATTTAATTTGGAGAGAAGTTGAATTAACCAAAAAAGTAAAACCCGTAGTAGTTTCAATGGGAAATTACGCAGCTTCAGGAGGGTATTATATTGCTTGCAACGCGAATAAAATTTTTGCCGAAAACAATACTATTACTGGTTCAATAGGTGTTTTTGGGATATTGCCTAATTTTAGTCAATTGACAAAGAAAATCGGCATAAATGTAGAACAAGTAAAAACACATGAAAACGCTGCGAGATACAGTCCTTTTGTCCCATTGGATGAAAAATTAAAAGCAGTTACACTTGAAGAAATTGAACATATCTATAAAACTTTTGTAACACATGTGGCACAAGGAAGAAAAATGACATTTGCGCAAGTGGACGCTATCGCACAAGGAAGAGTTTGGGCTGGTTCTGAAGCAGTTAAAATTGGACTTGTAGATAAAATTGGAGGTTTGAATGATGCTATACATGAAGCTGCAGCTTTGGCAAAAACAAAAACATACTCCACACAAAACTATCCTGAATACGAAAAAGACTTTAATGATCTTTTAGCTAACCTGCCATTTGCTAAGTCTAAAGAATCTTTTATTAAGGAAGAAATTGGGGAAGAAAACTATAAAATTATGGAAGAAGTAAAAAGACTGCAAGCTCAAAAAGGCGTTCAAGCCATGATGCCTTTTGAAATTAACATCAAATAAATCCGTACGACATCTGATAGAAAATCCGTTTAAGCTCACTTAAACGGATTTTTTTTACAAAGAAAAAAGAGAGCATTTCGTTATTTATGAAAACATTACAAATGTCCTAAACCATAATCCGTTATTTTTGTAAGAAGTCAGGCAGGGTTTTTGCTAAACTTATAAAATCTTAAGAAATCAAATTATGCTAAAGAAAATTTTAAAAATCATTGGGATTCTAATTGTCCTACTCGCAGCAGCTTTATTTGCTATTCCCTATTTTTTTAAAGATCAAATAAAAGCCAAAATTGCCGAAGCTATCAATGAAAAAGTAGATGCCAAAGTCACTTTTGCAGATGCCGATTTAAGTTTATTCAAAAATTTCCCAAACGCGAATGTGACTTTGGATAAGTTAGTTATTATAAACAAAGCTCCTTTTGAAGGCGACACGTTAGTTTCATTAGGTGAATTGAATTTAAAAATGTCCATTAAGGAACTTTTTAAGGGCAAAAACGAAGCAATGAATATTGACGGAATAACTTCAAAAAACGGGTTAATCAATATCATATTCAATAAAGACGGAATTGGGAATTATGACATCGCTTTGAAAGATAACAAAACCAAGGATGAAGGTAAAAGCAGTCCTTTATCATTAAAAATTCAGAATTATAAAATCGAGAATTTCAAGTTCAGGTATTTTGACGAAAGTTCAAAAATAAAGATGGTTATCGACAGTTTAAACCATGAAGGAACTGGAGATTTTGAAGCACAGAAACTAGATTTGGTAACTAAATCTACTGCGAAAATATCTTTAGACATGGATAAAGTCAATTACATGAAAAACGTCTCTTTGACTTTAGATGCTGTTTTGGGCATTGATTTAGAAAAAAGCAAATACACATTCAAGGAAAACAAAGCGTTAATCAACCAATTACCGTTAGAATTTGACGGTTTTATTCAAATGGTGAAAGCGGGTCAGCAATATGATTTAAAATTTAAAACACCAACTTCTTCTTTCAAAAATTTCTTGGGAGTTATACCAGCGGCTTATGCAGCAAGTTTAGATAATGTAAAAACAACTGGTGATTTTACTGTTATGGGTTTTGCAAAAGGATTATATTCCGACACCACTGTTCCAAAATTCAAAATTGAAATCGCTTCCAATAATGCTTCATTTCAATATCCTAATTTACCAAAATCAGTTCAAAATATAGTTATTGATACTAAAATTATTAATGAAACGGGAATCCTCAACGATACTTATGTGAACCTTGATAAGCTATCTTTCAAAATAGATCAGGATGTTTTCAATGCTAAAGCCAATATCAAAAACATCACACAAAATGCAATTGTCGATGCCGCTTTAAAAGGAACTATCAACTTGGCAAATCTTTCGAAAGCATATCCTATAAAGTTAGACAAACCTTTATCAGGGATTTTAAAAGCAGATGTAACGACAAAATTTGATATGCAATCTGTAGAGAAAAGTCAATATCAAAATATTAATAATGCAGGAACAATGAGTTTGTCTGGTTTCAACTATGTGGATGAAAATGGCAAAACAATGAATATTAGTAATGCCTTAGTTCAGTTTAACCCGAGTCAGGTCAATTTGAAACAATTGAATGCGACGACCGGAAAAAGCGACATTAGTGTAACGGGAGTTTTAGAAAATTTTTACGGATTTATTTTTAAAAACCAAGAATTGAAAGGAAATTTCAACATGAATTCTAAGCAATTAGCCGTTAGTGATTTCATGACAACTGGTGAAAAAACTAAAACTGACCCGAGCGACAGCGAACAGGCGAAGCAAACAAAAAAAGCAGAAGCGATGAAGATTCCGGCTTTCTTAAATTGTACGCTTACCGCAAAAGCGACTACGGTTTTATATAACAATCTGACCTTGAAAGACGTTTCGGGAAAACTGCTAGTAAAGGATGAGAAAGTAACATTAGAAAACGTAAAAACATCTATTTTTGGAGGGACAATCGGAGTGAATGGAGCAGTTTCCACAAAAGGAAAAACGCCAGTTTTCAATATGGATTTGAATTTAAATCAAGTGGATATTGCACAATCTTTTACGCAACTTGATATGTTGAAAAAAATTGCGCCAATAGCCGGAATCATTAACGGAAAATTGAATTCAAACATAAAACTGAACGGGAATCTTGATGCAACAGAACTAACGCCTGATTTAAAAACACTGACCGGAGATTTATTGGGACAGTTGCTTTCAACCACTATAAATTCGAGTAATTCGACTTTGCTAACGGCTTTGGGCTCTAATCTGAAGTTCATCGATGTAAGTAAAATCAATTTAAATGATTTGAAAGCGGCCATTACTTTCAAAGACGGAAAAGTAAATGTAAAACCATTTGACATCAAGTATAAAGACATTAAAGCAACAATAGGCGGTTCTCATGGTTTTGACCAAAGTATGAATTACAATATCAAATTTGATGTCCCGGCTAAATATCTGGGTTCAGAAGCCAATGCATTAATTGCAAAATTGTCACCAGCTGATGCTGCTAAATTGGAAAACCTCCCTATAAATGCCATTTTAACTGGAAACTTCACTAATCCAAAAATTTCAACCGATATAAAAAGTGCTGTTAATAATCTGACTACTCAATTAGTAAAACAACAAAAAGAACGATTGGTAAAACAAGGAACTTCGGCTTTAACTGATTTTATCAATAAAAATAAGAAACCAAGCGACACTACAAAAACAGCAACTCCTACAACAAAGGAAGAAACTACCAATGCTGTAAAAACAAAAGCAACTGATTTATTAAATGGATTGTTTAATAAAAAGAAAAAAGCAGAAGAGCCTAAGACAACACCTTAAGCTTCCTTCTAAATTAAAAAGCCTAAAAGTTTCAATACTTTTAGGCTTTTTTTTATACATTAATCGTTACTACATATCCTTCGGAACCACGGATATTGAAAACTGTTCCATCGTCAAAAAGAAGGTATTGCCCTTTTATTCCTGTGAGTTTTCCTTGAAACTGAGGTGTTTTATCTAAACTCAAACTATTTACTTTATTTGGATAGTGTAAAACGGGATAATGCATTTCGTACAAATCATTTTTTTGCGAATAGAAATACTCCTGAACTTCTGTTGGAATTAGATTCTCCACTTTTAATCTTTCAGCAATTAAATCGATTTGTTCGACATTATTGGTCAACATTTTGCGCCAATTGGTTTTATCAGCATAATGATTTTTCAAAGCTACCTCAGTAATACCCGCTAAATACCGATTGGGAACTTCAACAATAGAAATCGCTTGGGTAGCGCCTTGATCAATCCATCGGGTTGGCACTTGTGTTTTTCTGGTTACTCCCACTTTTACTTCGCTAGACAACGCCAAATACACAATATGTGGTTGCAATTGTACTTTTTCTTCATACGCTAAATCTCTATCCTGAATTCCAAGATGAGCTGTACTTAACTCCGGTTTCATTATCCAATCTCCAACAGCAGCACTAGAATAGAAACAATCGTAACAAAATCCTTGACGGAATATCTTTTTCTTCTTTCCACAATTCAAACATTGATATCCCACAAAATTAATTTCAAGATTTTTATTCAGCAACTGATTCACATTCAAAAAACTATTCTCAAAAACCAAATAATATTGAATTGGATTTCCAAATTCAGTCTGCATTTTTGTAAGTACACCTTCGTAAGTCATTTGAATTTAAGATTTAAGATAAACGATATTAGATTTAAGACCGCTATGTTAGAATATTTGATTTTAAATAGGACTTCATCTAAGAAAAAAATACTATTTTTGGTTCAATTGCAAAGTTAACATTTGTCAATCGATATTCAAATTCAATATCGTAAATCTAATATTGTAAATCGTAAATCCATAAAATGCCACTAACCATAATCAATTCGTTTGCCTCTTGGGTTCTGAAACAACGCATCCATCAGATTGAACTTTTCTTGAAATACCCGAACGAGGTTCAGGAAGAATTGCTTATGAATTTAATTCAGTCATCAAAAAATACTATTTTAGGCAAAGAATATGATTATGCTTCTATAAATTCCTATACCACTTTTGCGGATAGAATTCCTATTTCTACTTATGAAGAATTACAACCGCTGATTGAGAGAACTCGTAAAGGCGAACAAAATGTTTTTTGGGAAACCCCCATAAAATGGTTCGCAAAATCAAGCGGAACAACGAATGCCAAAAGTAAATTTATTCCGGTAAGCAACGAAGCGCTCGAAGATTGTCATTATAAAGGAAGTAAAGATTTGCTGTGTTTGTATCTCAATAACAACGAAGAATCAGAACTCTTTCTTGGAAAAAGTCTGCGTCTTGGCGGAAGCTCCCAAATCTATGAAGACAACAATACTTTTTTTGGAGATTTATCAGCGATATTAATCGAAAATATGCCTATTTGGGCGGAGTTTAGCAGTACGCCAAGCAGCAAGATTTCACTAATGAGTGAATGGGAAACCAAAATTGCTGCCATTATAAACGAAACGAAAAACGAAAATGTGACCAGTTTTGCAGGAGTTCCTTCGTGGATGCTGGTTCTAATGAATAAAATGCTGGAGGAAACCGGAAAAGGAAATTTATTCGAAATTTGGCCCAATCTCGAAGTGTACTTTCACGGCGGCGTAAATTTTGAACCGTATCGAGAACAGTATAAAAAAATACTACCGAAAAAAGATTTTAAATATTACGAAATATACAATGCCTCTGAGGGATTTTTTGCCATTCAGGATTTAAATTATTCCAGTGATTTATTATTAATGCTGGATTACGGAATTTTCTATGAATTTATTCCAATGGATACTTTTGGCACATCGGACCAAAAAGTAATTCGTTTGGCTGATGTGGAACTTTTCAAAAACTATGCATTAGTGATTACTACCAATTCTGGTTTATGGCGCTATTTGATAGGCGACACCGTACGTTTCACCTCATTGAATCCATACCGAATTCGGGTTACGGGTAGAACCAAACATCATATCAATGTTTTTGGAGAAGAATTAATGGTCGAAAATACAGATCAGGCTATTGCCAACGCCTGTAAAATAACTCAAATGGAAGTTGTTGAATATACCGTTGCGCCTGTATTTATGAATGGAAAAGAAAAAGGTGCCCATGAATGGATGATTGAATTTAAAGATAATCCTACTGATGTATCCCAATTTCAGAAAGCGCTGGATGAATCCATACAATCCTTAAATTCTGATTACGAAGCGAAACGCTACAATAACATGACGCTGAATCCGTTAGTAATTAATGTAGCCCGTAAAAATTTATTTTATGACTGGCTAAAAGGAAAAAATAAACTGGGCGGTCAACATAAAATTCCAAGATTATCAAACCAAAGAGATTATCTGGAACAATTGAAAAGCATGCAGTTTCAAACAGCATAAAAAACGAGAAGATGAAAAATACCTTCTACATCTTGATAACGATACTTTTTCTGAGTTCCTGTGGACCACACAGAATGCGTTGTGGAGCCAGAGGAATTTGTAAATCTCCCGAAAAACAAACATTGGTAAAATCTGAAAAAACAGTTACTATTAAAGCATAAAAAAAGCTGTCTAAAATTATTTAGACAGCCTTTTTTATATATTATCATTTGCACTATTTACTCCTCATCCATCATATCAATATGCCTGTCATGATAGCCTAACAGGTATAAAACACCATCAAGACCCAGACTAGAAATTGAAGTAGCTGCATTTTCTTTTACCGTAGGTTTGGCATGAAAAGCAATTCCTAAACCTGCCAGATTCAACATAGGCAAATCATTTGCACCATCACCCACAGCAATGGTTTGATTGATATTTATGCCTTCTTTTTCCGCAATAGCTTTTAGATATTCGGCTTTCTTTTGTCCATCAACGATTTCACCCAAATAGTTACCCGTCAATTTCCCGTCTTTAATCTCCAATTCATTGGCGTGAACGTAATCAATCCCTAATTCCTTTTGTAAATAATTCCCAAAATAGGTGAATCCTCCTGATAAAATAGCGGTTTTATAACCGTAATATTTCAAGGCTTTCATCAAGCGATGAGCTCCTTGTGTTATGGGCAGATTTTCAGCAACCGTTTGTAGCACATCTTCACTTAAGCCTTCTAACAAAGCCATCCGTTTTTTGAAGCTTTCGCTAAAATCAATTTCACCATTCATAGCCGATTCAGTAATGGCTCTTACTTGCTCGCCTACACCCGCTAATTCAGCTAATTCATCAATTACTTCCGTTTGAATTAAGGTAGAATCCATATCAAAACACACCAAACGTCTGTTTCTTCTATACATATTGTCTTCTTGGAAAGAGATATCCACATCTAATGTTCTGGAAATTTCCATAAAACTGGCAGTCATCGATGCTTTATCCACAATATCACCCGTTACGGATAATTGCACGCAAGAACGAGGAAATTCTTCTTTTTCAATAATAGAAACTCTACCGGTTAATCTTTTGATAGAATCAATATTTAAATTTTGGTCAGACATTATTCTGGTCACAGCCGCCAATTGTACAGCCGTTAATGTTTCTCCCAAAATATTTATGATGTAACGCTGTTTGCGTTGTGCTTTCACCCAAATTTCGTAATCAGCAATAGAAATTGGAATAAACTTAACTTTAATACCCAATTCATAGGCTTTAAACAATAAATCTTTTAAAACAGGCCCAGAAGAAGAACCCGCTTTTATTTCAAATAAAATACCTAAAGATAGGGTGTCATGAATATCTGCTTGTCCAATATCTAAAATAGTTGCATCATAAGTTGCTAATATCGATGTTAAACCAGCTGTAACTCCAGGTTTGTCCTGACCAGAAACTTTTAATAAAATAACCTCTTTATCTTCTATAATCATTTTGTTTTTATATTGATTTACAATGGACAAAAATCGGCATTCTAATGGTGATAAAAAAGAATAATGTTTGTTTTTTTAAACAATAACAAATAGTTTAAATTACTCATAAAAAAACCTGCCCAAATGAATGAACAGGTTTGTATTTATGAGAAAAATGCAATCTTTACTATGCAATGTTCAACCTTTTCAATGCTAATTATTTCTCGTTTTCATCAAAATTTACCATCCAATTGATTCCAAATTTATCTACAAACATTCCAAAATAAGCGCCCCAAAAGGTTTGATTCATTGGCATCGTTACCGTTCCTCCTACCGAAAGTCCGTTAAACAATTTACCAGCCTCTTCTTTGCTCTTAGCATTGATTGAAAGTGCTACGTTTTGTCCAAAAGCAACTTCCCCACTTGCTGAATTGCTGTCGCTTCCCATTAATACAAATCCATCACCGATTGGTAAAGTAACATGCATTATTTTATTTCCATCTGCTTCAGAAAGCACAGGATTACCTTCTGCTGGCGGCATATCTTTAAACTTCCCAATATAAGGGAATTCACCACCAAATACAGATTGATAGAATAGGAATGCTTCTTCGCAATTTCCATTAAAAATTAAATACGGATTAATTGATGCCATAATACTATTTTAAGATTACTATTTATTTTTTCTCTGAAAGTTTCTTTACCAAATCTAAGCCTTTTGGAAATGTGGTTCTGAAATAATCGATATATTTTTCGACTGAATCCATTTTAGTTTCTAGAACAGTCCGACCATTGTTTTCAGTTAATCGATAGGTTTCCATAGCACCAGCCCATTCTTGAGTTCCATCATCAACAGGCATTTCCTTAAAGTTTTTGATTCCACTCAAATGTTTAAAAGCGATATATTCATTATCCATTTTTTTGTAAATAATGCTGTTCATTCCGTCCCCATTTGGAGATAAAAAATGAATTTTACTCCCTTCTTTCCAATCGCTTACTGCATAAGTTCCTTCACAAAAAACAGATGTCCATTGTTTGTAGGTTTCTTCATTCCATAAAATGTCCCAAACTTTTTCTTTTGGAGCATTTATCTCGATTTTAAATTCTAGTGTTGTCATCTTGCTCTTTTTCAGATTAACTTAAAACCTATTGTTTTGGTACTTTACTAAAATCCATATATAACATATTCCAGCGATGTCCATCTAAATCCGCAAAAGCACAACCGTACATCCAACCTTGATTTTCGGCAGGTTTAGCGAAAACTGTTCCTCCGGCTTCTTCTACTTTCTTTGCGAATTCATCCACTTCTTCTCTACTTTCTGCATCTATAGAAATTAACACTTCGGAACTCGATTGCGTATCTGTAATTTTATTTTGCACAAAACCTTCAAACATCGATTCCGCAAAAAGCATAACCGCAAAATTAGTAGCACCAACTGACAGGCATGTTGAATGCGGAGTAGCGTATTGTTCATTAAAAGAAAAACCTATTTTAGCGAAAAATGCTTTTGATTTCGCTACCTCTTTTACTGGCAAATTAAGCCATATTTGCTTTGTCATACTATTATTTTTAGAGTGTCAATTTTTAGCATATTTTAAAGTTATTCAAAATTTCCTGCCAACATTATTGTTGCAATACTTCAGTATTTTGCTTTTCGAAACCAAATTTTCGACTGTAAATTTACAAATTATTTAAAGTCAGTTCTCTTTTATAATCAAGAATATAGCTTTTAAAATAATCTATAAAAAAAACCTGTTCAATGGAATGAACAGGTTTTATATTTTTAGAAAAGATTAAAATTAATCTTTATCAGAACTCAAATTAAGAAGCAATCTCCAATCGTTTCAATAAGTTTTTATTCAACGTTTCTTTTGCATAATCTACGTCAATTTCTAATGTTTTATCATCAGAACTTGGTAATTCATACATCGCATCCGTTAAAATTGCTTCACATAAAGAACGCAATCCACGAGCTCCTAATTTATATTCTAAAGCTTTATCAACAATAAAATCCAATGCTTCATTTGTAATGGTGAATTCAACATCATCCATCAAAAACAATTTCTCGTATTGTTTGATTAACGCATTTTTAGGCTGTGTCAAAATTGCGCGCAAGGTTTCTCTGTCCAAAGGATCCATGTGTGTCAATACTGGCAAACGCCCAATAATCTCTGGAATCAATCCAAAATCTTTGATATCCTTTGGAATAATGTATTGCAACAAATTGTCTTTGTCAATATTATCTACATTTTTAGATGTAGAATACCCAACAGCTTGACGGTTTAATCGTTTCGAAATAATTCTTTCGATTCCATCAAAAGCACCACCGGCTATAAACAAAATGTTTTGTGTATTTACCTCAACAAATTTTTGGTCTGGGTGTTTACGTCCTCCTTTTGGTGGCACATTCACAACGGTTCCTTCCAATAATTTCAATAATGCTTGTTGCACACCTTCCCCGGAAACGTCACGCGTAATAGACGGATTGTCACTTTTACGGGCAATTTTATCTATTTCGTCAATGAATACAATTCCACGTTCAGCTTTGGCAACATCATAATCAGCAGCTTGTAAAAGACGAGTCAAAATACTTTCGACATCTTCCCCAACATAACCTGCTTCTGTTAAAACTGTCGCATCAACAATCGCTAAAGGCACATCCAACATTTTTGCAATGGTTTTTGCCACCAATGTTTTTCCTGTTCCTGTTTGTCCCACCATGATGATGTTACTTTTTTCAATCTCAACCTCATCGTCTAATTGCTGTTGCATCAAACGTTTGTAGTGATTGTAAACCGCAACAGACATTACTTTTTTAGTTTGGTCCTGTCCAATTACATATTGATCCAAGAACGCTCTGATTTCTTTTGGTTTCTTCAAAATCAAATCTCCAACCAGTTTTGAACTTCCGCTGGATTTCAATTCTTCTAAAACAATTCCGTGTGCTTGTTCGATACATTTATCACAAATATGTGCATTGATACCAGCAATCAATAAATTGGTTTCTGGTTTCTTTCTTCCACAAAACGAACACTCTAATACTACTTTTGCCATCTATTTCAGTTAGCAGTGTTCAGTTCTCAGTAAGCAGACTAAATACTGCCAACTGAGAACTGAATACTAAATTTATCCTCTTATTAAAACTTCATCAATCATTCCGTATGCTTTTGCTTCTTCGGCAATCATCCAATAATCACGTTCACTGTCGTTATGCACTTTTTCGAAAGTTTGTCCGGAGTGGTGAGAGATGATTTTGTACAACTCATCTTTCAGTTTCAACATTTCACGTAAGTTGATTTCCATATCAGTAGCAACTCCTTGCGCTCCGCCTGATGGTTGGTGAATCATTACTCTTGAATGTGGCAATGCCGAACGTTTTCCTGCAGCACCTGCACACAAAAGGACCGCTCCCATAGAAGCTGCCATTCCTGTACAAATAGTTGCTACATCTGGTTTGATGTATTGCATCGTGTCATAAATTCCTAATCCTGCGTAAACGCTTCCTCCTGGAGAATTCAAATAAATTTGAATGTCTTTTGAAGCATCAGCGCTTTCAAGGAACAATAATTGTGCCTGAACGATATTTGCAATTTGGTCATCAATTCCTGTTCCCAAGAATATAATTCTGTCCATCATCAGCCTTGAGAAAACGTCTAATTGTGAAATATTCAACTGACGCTCCTCGATGATATATGGAGTCATGTTTTTAGGAGTCATTGCGCCTACGATTTTATCGTAATACATGGAGTTTACGCCGTGGTCCTTTGTAGCAAATTTTTTAAATTCTTTACCGTAGTTCATATTTTTTTGTTCTAAGTTTTACGTAATATCTTGTGATTCGATTTAATGCAAAGGTCATACCTATTTCCAAATGATGTCAATATGTCTTATTTTTAGCCCAGATAGCAGTGAAAAGCTTTTTGAAATGGCTGGCATTTTTTTGTTGGTAAAAAAAAGCGACCAAAGGAAGCTCTTTTTTTACCTTACAAAAAAGGCAGCAATGAAAAAACTTGCAACGAATAGCTGGATTGGCTCCTGAAATTAATTCAAATAAAAGAGCGCCAAAAAAATTATTCTTTTGACGCTCAAATATACTTATTTTTTTAGAAATTATTCTCCGTATGAAGCGGCAATAAATTCTTCGTACGTTACTTCTTTAGTAGTAGGATTTGCTTTCTCTTTGAACAATTCCAATAATTTCTCAGCAACAACTTGGTCAGAAAGTCTTTTTACTTCGTCTTGGTTTGACAAAACTCTTGCAACAATTCCTTGAACTTCTTCGTCAGTAGGATTTGTTTGCCCGAATTGAGCCATTTGTTGTTTGATTGATCTTGTAGTAAATGATTTCAAGTCTTCAAAAGTAATTTTGATATCGCTTGAAGCCATTGCTCTACCTTCGATCAACTGAAAACGCAATCCTCTTTCAGAACGTGCATATTCTACTTCAGCTTCTTCAGGAGACAATTTTTTCTCTCCAACAGTTTGCAACCATTTTTTCAAGAATTCAGATGGCAAGTCGAATTTTGTGTTTTCGATCAAGAAATCCTGAACATCAGCCAATAATTTTTGGTCAGCTTGTTGTGCAAATTGATTTTCAGCATCTTCTTTGATTTTTGCTTTCAATTCTTCAAGTGAAGCAACAGTTCCTGCTCCAAAAAGTTTGTCAAACAATTCTTGGTTCAATTCAGCCAATTCAGCTGTATTGATTGCTTCGATTGTGAAATCAACATCAACTTCTAATCCGTGAACGTCATCATGATTTACTTTCATAACATCCATCAATTGATGATCGTCTTCAAATAAACCTTTAGTGCTTACAGTCACTACATCACCTACTTTTTTACCGATGAATAAATCCCAAGTCGCTTTGTCTTTGAAAAGATCAGCAGCAATAGTGGTAGCGTTATTAATTCCTTTTTCTTCGTTTGTGAAAGTTCCTGTAATATCAGAACCTGCTTCAACAACTTCTTGAGGAATAGCTTTTCCAAATTGTTTTTGGATGCGTTCTACTTGACCTTCGATCAATTTATCATCAGCAGAAACTACATATTTAACGATGTCGTTTTTAGCTTCTAAGTCTAATTCGAAGTTTGGCACTAAACCAATTTCATATTCAAAAACCAATTCTTCAGTATCCCAAGAAAAATCTTCGTTTACTTTAGCAAGTGGTGTTCCAAGAAGGTTTAATCTTTCTGATTGTACGAAACGCTCTAAAGCTAAGTCCACAACTTTCTGAACTTCTTCTTGTTTGATTGCTTTACCGTATTGTTTTTCAACAAGATCTTTAGGCACAGCCCCTTTTCTAAATCCTTTAACAGTTGCCAAAGGCATTTTTTCGTTTATTCTTTTTGCTACTTGTCCTTTGTAATCCATGTGAACAACTGTCATTACAATTGTCTCAGTTACAGCGTCTATTGCTACTCTTTTAATATCCATCTTCTTCTTTAATTTACATAATAAAATTGGACTGCAAAATTATAAAATTTTTACAACCCAAACAAGCTTTTTATTCACGATCCCGATCCCGAAGCGTCGGGACGGGACTGGATTGAATTTTAGGCGGTTATTTGATAAAATCACAGGTCTGAAACGGAAAATAATTTGGGCGTGTCCCTCCGTAAAAACTACGGGTCAAGCTGTACGTTCCCGCTTTTTATCGCCTGCCAAAAAAAGGCAGTCCATAAAAGAGCTCCACTACCATCCTTCACGCGACTCGTGGTATTCAATAATTTTGATAGTTTGTAAGAAAAATTTTTAATATATTTGAACTAAATAAGTATGTGACTATTATCCCCCATATACACCCAAAATATGGGGTAACTTTTTAGTTTTATCACACATCTAAACAAGTTAACGTAAAGATTCAAGAATTAAAGTACTGAAAAGACACTATGAAACTGTATAAATATTATCCGGATAATGTGAATTCATTCAAGTCGATTTCTGTCCGAGGACTTTGGTGTCATTATCCAAAAAAAATGAATGATCCGGCTGATTGTTTGGCTTTTTTAAATAGAGAAATAACTCCTGAAGAAGTTACAGTTTTTAAATCATATTTTGAAAATCACTTGAATCCAAGTTTGAAACGTATTTTTAATTATTCAAATGAGCAAGTAACAAATTTTATAAATCTTCAAAGAAAAAAATTATTAGACGATTTTGCATTTTGCTCGTTAAGCGAAACTTTTGACGACATTTTAATGTGGTCACATTATGCTTCATCACACACTGGTTTTGTTGTTGAGTTTGAATTCGACGACTCAAAAATTGACCATCACTTTCAAAAGATTAATTACACTGATTATTTACCAAAATTGGACATCTCAAAAATTGCTGAATTTATGAATGGTAAAGATGAAAATCTAAAATACTTTTTTCAAGATTTATCTTTGAAATCTACTTCTTGGTGTAAAGAAAAGGAATGGCGTATATGGAGAAGCAAACCTTGCTATTATCACTATGAAGGAACAAATATTAAGAATGTGTATTTTGGAGTTAATTCAAGTATAGAAACGAAATCTATTGTTGCAAAACTTATTGATGAATTAAATAAAGATGCATTATTTCACTTTATGGAATTTAATCAAAATCCTATTAAACTTGTATCTAAAAGTTAAGCCAACCGCTAGCAGCTTCTACAAATTGATTTGATCAATTAGCTTAATTTAGGAATAAACCAATTTAGCATGAGAACGTTGACAGAATATAAAAACCACTAAACTACTCAAAATAAATTTCATAAAATTGCTATAAACGCTGAATCTGAACTAAAATTATGAAAAAAAATACTTTACTGATTGCACTTTTTTTACTGACGGGAATCACTTATGGACAAACGGCTCAATGGGCGAGGGCAACTGGTGGTCCAGACCAATTAGATATTGGTTCGAATATTCTAGCTGATACTAACGGAAATACCTATGCTTCGGGGATTTTCAGACAAACGACCAATTTCGATTCCGGAAATACAAATATTACTGAGGTAGCGATGCAATATGGCGATGTATATGTCCAAAAATTGAGTCCGACAGGAAGCTTGCTTTGGGTTAAAGTTTTCAAGAACGAAATGCACATGGAGTCATCCTATTTAACGCTTGATGGCAGCAATAATCTGTACCTGACTTCACAATTTACAGGTTCCATTGACCTTAATCCGGGTAACGGAACTGACATCCATACGGTTGTTTCTCCATATCCGAGTGCCTATGTTGTAAAATTAAGCACCAGTGGCGAATACATCTGGGGCAAACATTTTCAATTTGGTTCGATAATTAATTCAGGAATAGAAACTACAGGAATAGAGATTGATAACGAAAACAATATCTTGCTCACAGGAGAATTTCAGAACAGCATAGATTTTGATTTTGGAAATACCATTCAAGCCAGTACAGCGACAGGACGCAACAATTTCATCATGAAAATAGATAAAGAAGGTGGCTTCATTTGGAATAAAATTTTCGCCTCAAACTTATACGGGCGATACAGAATCAACGATATTACCACAGATTCTCAAAACAATATTATTGTAGCTGGTGGTACTTATGGAAATGTTTATCTCAATCCACCGTCAGGAAATTATATTCAGTCTGATTTGAATTACCCTGATTTAGCTATTGTGAAGCTTGGCAGCAATGGCGATTTTATCTGGGCAAAAACTGCACAAGGAACAATGATTGGCAACTATAACTCAGCAGAACAAGCCAATGCAGTTGCGATTGATGCGGATAATAATATTTATTTTTCCGGTAACTTCACCAATCATATTAATCTCGAACCTTCTAATACAAGTTTTGTTCTGGATAGCGGCATCAATGACAGCAGTCAATCGACACCTTTTTTTGGAAAAATGAATTCAGAAAGTAATATGTTGTGGGCAAAAAAGCTCGACGGAGGCACTTCTACCAATTCCAGTGGAAGAACAGCCTCGATTATTGACATCAATGATGACGGTCGTGTGTTCGTTGGTATGAATTATTTGGGAACATTCAATTATACCGTAAATGGTGTTGCGGGAAGTAACACTACTTATAATGATCCATCTCGGGGACAGCAAATGGGAATGTCATTGGCTGAAATCAGTCCATCAAACGGTAATTATCTCAATATGTATCACCTAAAAAACATATGGCATATTTGGTTTCATGGGTTAGATATTAGGAACAACTCGGCTTATATTTCAGGAAGGTTTAGCGCTACTTTGGATTATGGAAATTCAGTCAGTATTACAACTGCAACTGGTGGTTATACCGGGCAAGATGATGCCTTTACTGCTCAGATTTCATACGACAGTTTAGGCATTACTGAAAACGCGCAACCTTCTAATACAATTGTATTATCTCCAAATCCAACACACAATAAATTGAATATCAACACAAACAACCAGAAAATCAAAAAAATAACACTTATTGATTTGACAGGAAAAACACTGGGAAATATCCTGCCTTCTTTGAATGAAAGTATATATAATATCGATGTTTCACAACTAGTCTCCGGAACTTACTTCCTGACAATCTATACAGAAAAAGAAATCATTTCAAAGAAATTTCTGAAATTGTAAGTTTTAAATTATTGGCTAAATTCGTAGCAAATGAAAACAACAACCCCTCCGGCTCCGCAAAGTCTTCATTCAAAGAATAAATTTGTGTCACAAGCTCCAGAATCCTAACAAAACCTAGGAAAGCAATACAACTAGCAATAATTAAAATAATAAATTGACAAAGCATTTAAAATATCTCATTTCTCTCTTTCTGGCTTTTGGCCTGATGGTAAATGATGGTGCTTTAAATTCTCAATCAAATTCAGTAGATTATTATCAATTCTCGAACGTAATTCTAAGAAGAGAATTAAACTATAAAGGTTCGAAATTATATGTTTTTAATCAGATAAATTCGTCTGAAAAAACCTTCCTGTTTCACTTAGCTTATCTCCAATTTCAAGATATTTATAGTTTTAAAATTCCGGTTCTTCAAAAATCACAAACGCTGCTTTATCAAAAAGTACGTTCATTTGCAACGCAACACCTCTTTGTAAATGAAATGATTCCTTCCCCAAACTCCTATAAAAGTTTATACATAGCCTAGAAAATTTCTTTCTACGCATTTATGCAATCCCATGCATAAAGATGATACCAAATGTATAATCATTTATCATTTACAAAATGCATAAACACAACAATAAAACACGTTTAGAGCAATCTAAACGCCCTATTCTTTGGGCCAAAAGAAAAATTATGCTAATTATTACTGCTTTTATGATCGGAATGTCAAACGGAATGAACGTGGGAGACCATACGATTAACGGAAATCAAAACCACACAGAACAACATAAAAAAGACTGATTTGATTGTGTCTTACTATTTTATAACAGTTAGACACAATACAAAAAAGCTAGGGCAATTTTTTCATTTAAAATGTCCACACTTTCAGCCAAACCATTGGGGCTGCTGTTTTTATTTTTTCAGATTAAAGATCATTATCACTTTCTTCTCCGATACCTGTGAGCTCCCACTAATAATGCCAGTCCTAAAACGACTATTGAAAACCACCAAAAAACATGTATTCCCATAAATGAGTAGGATTCCATGTGCATTTCTCCATTACCGATATTAAACATAGCTTATATTTTAGAGATTAAATAAAACTTTAAACAACACAAGATACAAAACGCTATAATCTACCCAAGCTGAGCAAAGTATTTCTCATACTATATAAATACTTCTGTCGTATTTTAATAATTCAAATTTAATCCAAAACCAAATCCCATATCGCTGTCATAATGCGTTGTAATTCCAACATTTCTCTTCACGATATAGCGCAAACCTACCATGTATTCCCTATCGGTATTCCACATTAAATTCATGCGCAATCTTTTGGAAACAGGAATATCCATACGTTCAAATTGCAACCTTAAATTTCCGTCTGTAAACATTTCCACTTGTGCTTTGATTAGCATTGGCAAAATATATTCGACTCCGGCACTGAAAACGGCGCGATTGTCTTTGGTATTGGTTTGACCAAAAAGATTCTCTTCCATTGCTCCCATTTCCATTTTTCGGTACCTCCAGTCAAAACCAATGAACGGCATCAGCCATTGCATTTTCCCAATGTATCGCCCAATATGTGTTTCGGTTTCATAACCGTGATGATCGCTGTAACCCAAACGCCATTCGGTTCCAATACTCCAACGCGTATTTCCTAACATTGCCATTCCATCGTTTCCATTGGTGGCAAAATCATTTTCGGCCATCAAATGAAAAGCGCGATCATCACCAAATAATTTGCGTTGCGCTAATTTCGGATTTGGTATTTCGGGATTAACAGGAGAATTTTCATAAGAGAAAATCCTGCCCATACCGCTCATCATGTGATACAAAATATGGCAATGAAAAAACCAATCGCCACTTTCGGTAGCAGCAAATTCCAAGGTATCGGTTTCCATTGGCATGATATCAATCGTGTTTTTCAATGGTGAATAATCCCCTTGCCCATTAATTACCCTAAAATCATGTCCGTGCAAATGCATCGGATGTCGCATCATCGAATTATTGTGAAGTACCATGCGGATAATTTCTCCTTTTTTAATCAAGATTTTATCAGTTTCCGAAACTACTTTATTATCCAAACTCCAAACATAACGGTTCATATTCCCTGTAAGTTCAAACTTTAATTCTTTTACGGGTGCGTCTTTTGGTAATGTTGTTTTAGTGGGTGATTTCAGCATCACATAATTCAAAGTCGTGATATCTGAAAGTTCATTGCTGTTGTAATCATCTTCAGTCATTTTCATTTTCCCCATGTCATGTGAAGCATGATCCATTTTTTCATCTTTTCTTTGCTCTATATTCTTCCGGCTGTCCTCTTCTTTTCCAGTAATTTCAGGATACATCACCACATTCATATCCATTTTATTGAGTGACATTTGCATTCCCATATCATCTAAATCCCCATTCATTTTCATCATGCCGTTCATCATTTTCATTCCTTCAAAATATTTTAATTTGGGCAAAGGAGAAATTAATTGTTTCACACCATCCCCTAAATACAAGGAAGCTGATTTGGTTCTATCTTCTGAGGTTACTAAAAACTCATACGCCGTTTTATCGGCAGGAATCTTTACAATTACGTCATATGTTTCAGCAACTGGAACAATTAGCCTGTCGACTTCTACAGGCTCCACATCATTTCCATCATTGGCAACGACTGTGATTTTTCCACCGGCATAGGTCAACCAAAAATACGTTGATGCACCTCCATTTGCAATTCGCAATCGGACTTTATCACCCCCTTTTAACTGTGAAAGTTGGCTTTCGTTTTTCCCGTTAATTAGAAATTTATTGTAGTAGACATCACTAACATCCATGGCATTCATTCGCTTCCATTCGTTAGTGACTTTTGTTTTGAAATGCCCCGCTTTTACGGCTTCAGAATAACTTTGTGTTGTCCCTTTTTGAATTGCAAACCAATCAGAAGCGCTATGTAACATTCGATGCACATTTTCAGGCTTCATATCCGTCCATTCACTCAAAATAATTGGAACAGTTAGTAAATTATCTATTCCTTTTCTAAAAGTCGAATCATCTGCTTTTTTATTCATAATAAACAAACCATACATCCCAATTTGTTCCTGCAATCCAGTATGACTATGATACCAATGGGTTCCATTTTGGATAATTGGGAACGTATATTTATGGGTTGTATGTGGTTTGATTGGCATTTGTGTCAAATTAGGAACACCATCATATTGATTCGGCAAAAACAATCCGTGCCAATGCAACGAAGTATCTTCATTTAATTCATTGTGTACATAAATTTCGGCAATATCACCTTCGGTAAAAGTGAGCGTTGGCATGGGAATTTGTCCATTTACGGCAATCGCTCTTTTAGATTTATCGCCAAAAGTAACGATGGTGTCCCGAACATATAAATCGTAACGAACCACTTTTTGCGCCTCAGCATTCAAAGCAAAAATCAAGATTATAATTATGGAGTATTTTTTCATTTTATAGTTTTAAATTTCGCAATCGCAACGCATTGGCAATTACCGAAACCGAGCTAAAACTCATCGCCAAAGCCGCAATCATTGGCGAAAGCAAAACTCCAAAAAACGGATACAAAACACCCGCTGCAATTGGAATTCCCAACACATTATAGAAAAAAGCGAAAAATAAATTTTGCTTAATATTTCGCATCACGGCATGACTTAAGTTTTTGGCTTTTACGATTCCTTGTAAATCTCCTTTCACCAATGTAATTTTAGCACTTTCAATGGCAACATCTGTTCCGGTTCCCATAGCAATTCCTATGTCGGCTTGCGCCAAAGCCGGAGCGTCATTTATTCCATCACCAGCCATAGCTACAATTTTCCCTTCGGATTGCAATCGTTTAATTTCCTTGAGCTTATCTTCGGGCAAACAACCCGCTTTATAAGAACTTAAATTCAATTGTGTCGCCACTGCTTTTGCTGTATTTTCATTATCACCCGTAAGCATAATTACTTCAACTCCTTGACGCATCAGTTCTTTTATAGCCTCGACACTTGTTGTTTTTATAGCATCAGTAATCGATACAAACCCCACCGCTATTCCGTCAACTGAAATATAAGAAACTGTTTTCCCTAGTTTTTGTTCTGCTATAATTTGATTTTCTAACTCTTCAGAAACCGTAGCACTCACCTGTTCTATTAATTTTTTATTTCCAAGAGCCACTTTTTTATTGGTTACCGTACCAATAACCCCTTTTCCGGAAATCGCTTCAAAATCCATTACTTCGATTAATGAAACTCCTTTCGCTTTCGCAAAATTGACTACGGCTTGCGCCAAAGGATGTTCGCTATACTGATTTAAGGAAGCAATACTTTGCAATAGCGAATTTTCATCATTATTTATAGCAAATACTTTTTCAACGGAAGGTTTTCCTTCGGTAATTGTCCCAGTTTTATCTGTAATTAGAACACTCACTTTGTTCATATTTTCCAGTGCTTCGGCATTTTTTATCAAAACCCCTGATTGCGCTCCTTTCCCAACACCAACCATTACTGACATAGGCGTGGCTAATCCCAAAGCACATGGGCACGCAATGATTAATACGGCGATCGCATTAATAAATCCATAAACCAGTGCAGGCTCCGGTCCAAATTTTGCCCAAACAAAAAAGGTTATTACCGATACAAAAACAACAATAGGCACAAAATATTTAGCGATTTTATCCGCTAGTTTTTGGATTGGTGCTTTAGACCTACTGGCAGTATTGACCATTTGTACAATTTGCGAAAGCAAAGTTTCCGAACCTACTTTTTCAGCAATCATCACAAAGGATTTATTTCCGTTTATTGTTCCTGCGATAACGGAATCATCCTTTTTTTTATCAACGGGAATAGGCTCTCCAGAAATCATCGATTCATCAATGGTACTTTCTCCATCGGTGATTTTTCCATCGACCGGAATTTTATCTCCAGGCTTTACACGCAATAAATCTCCTTTTTTGATATCGTGAATTGAAATTACTTTATCCGCGCCATCGCTAACCAAAGTGGCTTCGATTGGTGCTAATTTCAACAATTCTTTTATCGCACCACTGGTTCTACTATGTGCTCTGGCTTCTAATAATTGCCCTAATAAAACTAAAGTCAGTATGACTGTTGTTGCTTCAAAATAGAGTGAAACCGTTCCGTTATGGGTTTTAAATTCATTTGGAAAAATAGTTGGAAAAAACAATCCGACTAAACTAAATAAAAACGCCACTCCTGTACCAATTCCGATAAGGGTAAACATATTGAGATTCCAAGTACTAATGGATTTCCAAGCGCGCTCAAAAAACATCCAACACGCATAAAAAACTACTGGAAGCGATAAAATTAGCTGTACCAAATTCCATTTTGAAACATCCATAATTTTCATTAATGGATTATTCGGAATCATATCCGACATGGTAATTAAGAACACTGGAACTGTAAAAATCACTGCGATTTTCATTTTACGCACCAAGTCATTATACACCTTATTTTCTTCAGAATCAGTAGGCTCCATCGGCACTAAATCCATTCCACAAATAGGACAGGAACCGGGACCTTCTTTAATTATTTCAGGATGCATAGGACAAGTGTACAACGTTTTACTGTTTGTCAATGCTGCTTCTTTGACCAAATCCATTCCACAAACTGGGCAACTTCCTGATTTATCATAGACTTTTTCGCCCTCACAATGCATCGGACAATAGTATTTGCCTTGCGCATTATCGGGTAAAGTTATTGTCGTTTTCTCTAGTTGTTTATTCGAACTGCAACATGAATTTTCCATTGATTTCTCAGTTGTTCCATGAGAATCACCCCCGTTATTCATTGTAATTGCATAGTTTCCGATGGTAGTTAAAGCCTCTTGTAATTGAGTTGTAGGAATGTGTTTATCCATTGTTATAGTCGCCATTGGCGGATCTAGAGTAACTGTTGCTTGAATTTCATCGATAGCATTCAATGTTTTTTCTACTTTGGAACGACAACCGTCGCAAGACATTCCGGTGACTGTATAGGTATGTTTCATAATGTTGAATTAAAAAAAATCGGTTCTATAAAAAATTATAGAACCGATTTGAAAAAACTTTAGTGTTGATGATTCTCTACTTTTTTATCACTATCTGTTGGAGTCATTTGCATTCCACATTTAGGACATTTTCCAGATTTATCACTCATTTCTTTGGGATGCATTGGACAAGAATATGCCGGTTTTTCAACTTTTTCAGGAGTCATTTTCATTCCGCATTTAGAACATTTTCCTGGTTTATCAGAAGTTGTGCCATCCATTTGACAAACGTATTTTGAAACCACTTCTGTTTTTCTCCCTTTACCCGAGGTGTCGTGTTTTAATGTTTTTACCAATTTCATTCCACATTTACTGCACTCTCCTTCTTTATTACTCATTTCATCCGGATGCATTGGACACACAAACATCCCTTTATGAGTTTCCTTTTGGGAAGATTTTACAGCTTCTTGAGCTGATGCCATTGAATTCACTGCTAAGAATACGCTTAGTACGATAATTAATTTTTTCATTTTTTCTATTATTAAAATATTAAACTAAAGATTCATTTCTACAAATCAAAGGTACAAGACCTTCTATTTTGACTTGTTGTAGAATTTTGGAAATGATTTGTAAATTTTACAACCCATCAATTTGCAATCTGTTATTTTCTTTTAATTGTTTAAAATGAGTTGGCGTTACGCCCGTAATTTTTTTAAACTGATTACTCAAATGCGCTACATCGCTGTAATTCAACTTAATTGCAATTTCACTTAGTGTTAATTCCTTATACATTAATAATTCCTTTACTTTTTCAATCTTTTGAGCAATAAAATAATGCTCAATAGTCGTTCCCTGAACTTCCGAAAACAAATTACTTAAAGTGTTGTAATCTTGCCCTAATTGCTCTGACAAATAGCTTGACAAATTAGTTTTTAATTCATTATTTTGATGATGAACCAAATTAACAATTAGGCATTTAACCTTCTCAATAGTTATAGTCGTTTTATCCTCTAATAATTCAAATCCAAGTGATTGCAACTTTTTTTCTAAATCTTGCTTCTGATTGTCTTTGAAATTGCCTAATAATTCGACTTCACCTAACTCAACTGAAACTGGAAAAATTTCAATTTTTTCGAGTTCTGCTTTCACAACCATTTTACAGCGATCGCATACCATATTTTTAATATAGAGCTTCATAATTATTGAATCATTTTTTCTATTCTACCGCAGCTTAACATTTCGGAACCATAATACGGATTTCTAATTTCTTTGATTTCACTTATCCAATAGCCGCTTTTTCCTTCATCATACATTGGACAATAATCCTGATACAATTTTTGTTTTGTTCCAAAGGTTTTTATCAAATCATTTACATCTTTACTCAGCATTGCAAAATGCGCTCTTTGTTGATCGATTTTCCCTACAGTGTTACCAATAAGTTTAGCATGTTCTTTAGCATCAGCCGCAATATCATTGTATTTCTTTTTTAGTTTTGCATCCAATGTATTTGTTCCAGCCTCATTTAAAGCTACTACTATTGATTTAGTCGCATTGGCCGCAGCTTTAGAATCGTCTTTTATCAATGCATTTTTAAGTTTTAAATAGCTGCTTACAATTTCATCAATAGCAAATGAAGAGGAAATAACTGGTTTCGTTTCAGCTTCAGGTCTAACAATAGTAGTTATTTTTGTTTCGGTTTTCGGAATTTTAGCAACAGGTTCTGTCAATTCCATTCCGCACTTAGAACATGCTTCTCCTTTTTTTCCTGTAATTTCAGGATGCATGGAACAGGCATATAATTCTGAAGAACTCTTAGCTGTTTCAGTATTTATTGTTTCGGCTTGCTTATTCTTTGGGTTACAAGCTATAAATAAGAATGTGCATGCAATCGAGGAAAGGATTATATTTTTCATGTTTTATGTTTTATGTTTACTGATTATTAATTTTATTTTAAAGTCCTTGCTATAATTCACTCCTGCAAATTACTTAATCGTTTCAATCGTTTTACCACAACTCAACATTTGAGAACCATAATAAGGGTTTTTAATAGCGTCCTCTTTGCTCAACCAATTAGCACCTTTTCCATCATTAAACATTGGACAATTATTATAATAAATTGTCTCGTTCATTTTTGATACTTTTATTAATGCATACATATTTTTTGAAAGAGTAGCAAAATGATCTCGTTGGTGTTTTATATCTTGCGTTCCAGAAATATGTTCGGCATCTTCTTTCAACTCATTCATAACTTTCATCCAAACCAAGTGAACATCCATCGGCAGTTCATCCATTTTTACCATATTCAATGCGGTTAATAAATCTTTTGCTATCAATGAAACCGCTTTACCATCCGTTTTTACCAAACCATCTTTCAACAAAAAGTACCTATCAAAAACTGGTTTCAATTGATTATTCGTTTTCTGTTCTTGATTTAGAGTCCCTGAATTTTTATCGTGACTTTCATGATTTGTCATGGTTCCCATTTGCTTCGCCTGTTCGCTATTGCTCAGGTCATTTTTAGTTTCGGATGTAACAGCCACTTTAGCTTCTCTGTCGTATTGACAACATCCAGGAAGATTATTATAAGCTGTCTCTGGAGCAAGAAAGCTGTTGCTGTCATAACCTGCCAAAGCAATGCGTTTTAATATTTCCTCTTGATTTGTTTTTTGTGAATCATAGGTCAGGAGAGCCATTTTGGTATCTTTATTCCAATCTACCTGTGCTATCTTTTTTAAATTTCCGGCTTTCTCTATCGTTGTTTTACACATTCCGCAATTCCCATAAATTTTAACCGTTTCGGTTTTGATATTTTTTATTTGTGCGTTAGCGATTGTGACTGAAAGCAATACTATAATTGCCGTCACTATTTTTTTTATTGAGTTCATTGTTTTAATAATTTTGAAGTGAGTTTGTGACAAACAAAATCGGAGCAATGGTTTGCATTGCTAAAAATTGAATTTGACTATAAATTTAATGATTTTAAAGCATTAACGCTTTGAATTAAGCAGACTTATGGCTTACTAAAAAGGAATTTAGCTTATTTTAGGTGGAAGCCAAACGGATCGGAAATCAGAAGAAATAAAGATTTCTGAATAATAGTAATTTTGTTTTTCTGAAGAAAAACTAACGTTTTTATTGTTTAAATCGGTGTAAAATAATGAAGTTAAACCCAAATGAATTGCAGGACAACTGCAGGAAACACTCTTGCAAGCTCCATTACAACCATCATGTGATTCCTTTTTCGAAGAATGTTCTTTGTTACAACAGTCAGCCTTCTCCGTTTTTGAAGAAGCCTCTTTTTTGCAACATGCTTTCTCTGATTTAGTTCCACATGCAAAAGCTACGCTCGGTGTCATAAAGAAACCAAACACAACAAATAGCACTATGTAAAACTTTTTCGACATTGATCAAGCGATTTATAGAACAAAGGTATTAAATCAACAATCATTGTGAATTTATTCACTCACAAATAGGTGTTAAAATAATTTATTATTTTCCTTCTCCCAATATCCCATTCATGATGGATTGTGAAACAGACAATATGATACTGAAAAGAAAGGCGGTCCAAAACGAATCAACGCTAAACCCACCTACAATATTGGTACACAACAAGATAATTAATGCATTGATGACTAATAAAAACAAACCCAAAGTAAGAATGGTAACTGGTAATGTTAATATCACCAATATTGGTTTGATAAATATATTAAGTAAACCCAAAACAACCGCTACAATTAATGCTGTAGTAAATCCAGCCACATGAACCCCTGGCATAAAATGGGAAATTAGCAGCACTAATCCTGAAGTAACAAGAATTCTAATCAATAAATTCATAGTTTTTTGTTTTAAAATTTTAATAAATGTAAGAAAAATTTAAATCCGATTAATTTATTTTAGAAACGAGATAACCGTTTCATAAAAAACAATAGGATTTTCGGCGTGAAGCCAGTGTCCTACGTTAGGAATTGTTTCGACTGTTGCCGTTGGAAAATGGAATTTTATATTTTCGAAATCGCTGTCCAAAATATAATTGGAATTCCCACCACGAATGAACAAAGTTGGTTTCTCGAAAATTAAATTTTCTGGCAATGGAACTCCTATTTCATCCATTTTAGTATTGAAAACTTCCAAATTAAATCGGAATGCGAGTTGTCCCGGCTCTTGCCAATACAAATTTTTCATCAGGAATTGTCGTGTCCCAAAATCAGGAATGTATTTTGCCATAATTTCCTCGACTTCGTTGCGACTTGGTTTTATTGAAAAATCAACTGCATTTAATCCCGCCAAAATATCCTGATGGTGTTGTGGATAAAATTTTGGTCCAATGTCCGCGACAATCAATTTGTCTACTAATTCGGGATGCGTTGTTGCCAAAAGCATGGCTACTTTCCCGCCCATTGAATGCCCAATGATATTGATGTTTTCTAAAGTATGGGCTTGACAATATTCAAAAACATCCTGAACCATGATTTCATAACTGAATTCTTCTGAATGTAGACTTCTGCCGTGATTGCGTAAATCGAGAATGTGAACTTGAAAATCAGCAGCAAATTGTGTTCCGAGTGTTTTCCAATTGTCAGACATTCCAAGAAATCCGTGGAGAATTAAAAGTGGTTGTCCTGAACCTTCTATTTTTGAGTAGAGCATATTAATTTAAAATTTATTTTTTAGAACCGAAACATCTTACAAAGATAAAAATCTAATTTCATCTGATGAGTATATTCTAATTAGGTTTTTTAGTGAATATCACTAAAAGTGGGTATTGTAAGAATATTCTAATTATTTTAGTTTTGTCATAGATTAAAATTGTAGGTTATTTTTTAATAAAAACCTTTAGTTTCCAATCTATCATAAAATCAAACTATAACGGTTTGATTCCATTTATTTCTAACTTCAAATTTACCCCATGATTAAAAAAATCATTTTCTTTTCAGTGATTATTTCACAACTTACAATCTCTTGTAGTAATAATGATGAACCTGCCAATCTTCCTGAAGAAAGCCTAAGCGAGCAAATTGCAAATATTACTACACAACCATATTCCAAATTAACTCCATCTCAACAAAAAGTAAAATTAGAAGCAGAAGCCAATGATATGTTAGTTCAAATGGACAAATCAAAAACATCTGGAGCGATTGAGGCCATACAAAATCTTGGGAATTTATTAAGTATTAATTCTGTAGACATATTCAATGGAAAAAATGACAATCAGATAGAAGACATCCTAAATGTTTCTGATGTATATGGGATTTACACATGGAATAATTCGAAACAAATTTGGATTAAAACGACATCTACTACTGAATTAAAATTTATTTTCCCTGCAAAAGCAAGCCAAACTGCAAACAACGCATCGTTATCCTCTAAAAGTACTTCTTCAAACATAAAAATAAAACTTGAAGACACTTACGGAAACTGGGTATATGATCCAAAAACTGATGATTATATTCAAACTCCATCTATAAATGACGAGTTTTATTTACCTACTTCGGTTGATGCAACTTTAACTATTGATAATGTACAAGCTGCTACTTTTGCAACGAACGCAAAATATACTGGTACAGTAGAAACGCCAAACGAATCTAGTTTTAAAATGGTTTTGAACGATGGATATACATATGAAATCAGCGGGAGTAAGAAAGCAACACAAAACACTGCAAAATCTTCTTTTACGTATAACGGGAAAAATTTAGTTTCGTTTACCTCCGGAAGTACTGCTGATATTGATGCTTTAATAAAAGATGATAATCTTATTCAATACCAAGGTAAAGCAAATGGTTTAATTCAAATCATGGATAACTTTATCATCGTAGCCGATATGGATATCACTACACAAACTAAAGATGAGGAAGCTTTAGACAAAAGCTTAGTTTATCCTGATTATCCTGATTATCAAAGCTCTAAAGCTGACTTCAAAGCCTACTACACAGCTGAAAACACATACAATAAAAAGTATTCTGAAGGCAATGTGATTAATTCCAATAAAAACGCGAAACTAATTTTAGTATCTAAAAAAGACGGAACTAAGATAGCTGACGTTATCTACCGTTCAGAAAAAGGATATAGCTATGATAATGAATTACCTGTATGGGTTGCTGATAATTCTACCGCTGGTGGATATTGGTCATATAATGGTAATGGTGAGATAATTACTATGCAATATTACGATGAAGTGCTTTACTTGAAGTTTGGCGATGGGACTGAAGTTGCTATGAGCTCTTACTTTTCGACAGGATTTGATGATCTTGAAACTAAATTTGAGAATTTCTTAAAATCTTTTGAAAGATAAATAATTTAAACTTTTGATTTAAAGCCGAACTGAAAATTACTCAGTTCGGCTTTATTTTTTTGGAGGTGTTTTAACTAATATCGTGTTTTGACCGTAGCCAGCCCAAATACCAATCCCTCCTTTAATGTTTGATTTCAGACTTGTGTTAGATGGATAAATAGGATTTCTACTGTTGACAATTTCATTCTGCCAACTATTCCAAAAATCAAATGCGTCTTTATTCATAGTTCTTAATTTCACAAAAATTAAATCTCCGTCTGTAAAATAGGGTTTGAATTTAGTTTTAGGAAAAAGCAACACACCTCTATTCACTTGCAGAGAAATTTTTGACGAATCAAAATTTTTATCATCTAGATTACCATAAAAAGCGGGAACAAAAATAGGCTCTTGTCCATCTAATCTTGTTGCAACTTGATAGTAATTTTTTTCATTTAGAGGATCGTCAAATTTCACAAAAACATATCCAGTGGAATCCGTGGTATTCTTTTTTATAAATTCTGCACTGGTAAGAGCCACTGTTTTAGGTATAATTGTACTTGCTGCAACTATTCGGTTTAAATATTCTATTTTCAACGTATAAGTTTTGCCCGCTATTCCTTTTAATACTGTTCCAAAATAAACAAACGGGGGAACTCTATCTTTATCGTTTTTAACTCGTAAAACCTCTATTGTTTGACCATCAGAAACAGTAACTTTTGCAGAACGTATCACATGATCTAAAACATTAGTTGAATCAACAACATCACTTATAGGAATACTACTAGACAATATAACTTGAGGAACGTCTCCTTCTTCAATCCAACCTTCAACAACTATCTTTGACTCAAGATCAATTTCATTACCAATAGTATCGTTATTACAACTGAATGCTATTATTAAAAAGAATAAATAATATTTTTTCATCATTTAAAATTTAAATCTCCAACTTATTGAAGGAAGTATTCTGTACAAGACCTTGTTTTCAGGCTTTACAATGACACTGTCTTTATTTTCATTAACAGTAACATTCAAAACGACATAAATAGGATTTTCTATATTGAAAGTATTATAAACCGAAAAATTTAACGCACTTTCCTTTTTTGCTGTTTTAATAAAAAAATAATTAACAGAAACATCTGTCCGAATGTAATTTGGCATTTGAGCGTTATTATACTCTGAATACTCTTTGACGGGGTTATTATTTATAAAATACCATGATGTTGGCATTGTAAAACGATTCCCAGAACTGAAAATTTGTGTAACTCCAAAATTCCATTTTGAATTTAAATCATACATTCCTACAAGTGACAAATTATGACGTCTGTCGTATTTAGCAAAATAGGTATTTCCATTATTGAATTCATCAAAATTTCTATTGGACCAACTCAAAGTATAACTCAACCATCCCTTGAACTTTCCATTATTCTTTCTCAGCATCATTTCTAAACCATATGCTTTTCCATTTCCAAGAAGCAAATCCTTTTTTAATGTTGAGATTTCATTAAACTGAGTGACTCCATAAGGATATTCTAACAAATTTTTCATTGAACGATAAAAGCCTCCTAATGAGGATGTAATATTTCTTGAAATAGTTTGGTTAGAACCAATAGAAAATTCATTTGAAGATTGCGATGGAATTCCGTCTGAACTTGCAATCCAAAAATCCGTTGGAATCCCTACACTTGAAGTAGTTATTAGATTTAAATATTGATTTTGTCTATTATATGAAGCATAAACCGAGAACTTTTTATCTGGATAATAATTTAACACAATACGAGGTTGTAAATGCAAGAATGAATTAGACTTTAATCCTGAACTATAATAGTTAATTCTTAAACCTAATTCTGCAATTAAATTATCGCCCAATTTAGGTTTTGCAGTTGCAAAAACAGCAAGTTCGTTTGCTTTAATTAAGTTATTTTGCTCTGTATTATTATCCGCGCCTAGATTCTCTATTTGAATTTTTTGCGGTTGTAAATTGTGAAAAACGTATTGCAAACCCGATTCGAAAGGTATTTCTTTAACAAAAAAGCGAACTGAATTTGTAAATCCAAAATCCTGAACATAGGATGAAACTCCCATTTGAATTGTAGATTGTTTCATATTTAACTCATTAGTATATTGAGTAAAGTAAATAGCATTTGACATGCTCGTTTTAGGAGATAATTTAGAAATCAATGTAGGAGACACTGCAAAATTATCCCATTTCAAACTGGATTGTAGAGTCAAATTAGAATCTTTAATTTTTAGTTTATCAGAACTTATAAAAGCATCGAGCGTCAACAAGCTATTTTTAGAGATCTCTGTAATAAAGGTTAAATTACTATCCAAAAAACCATATTTCATATCTTGAACATCTTTATTTTTTGATCCTGAATTTAATATTGGAGCTATAACCTCATCAATATATGTTTTTCTACCTGAGATAAAAAGTCCTGATTTTTTAGTAATAGGAATTGCCAAAGTCAACTGAGATGCTAATAATCCAATATTCCCCTGAATTGTTACTTGCGGAGGGACTTTTTTATTAGGAATCAATAAAGTAGTAGAACTTAAACGCCCTCCATATTTTGCATTAGAACTTGATTTATCAAATTCTACTTCTTGTATATGGTCTGTATTATAAAAAGGAAAAACACCTAATAAATGAGACATCCCATATATTGGGGTCCCACCATATACTATTGCATTGTGGCCAGGATCACCACCTCTAACGTACAAATATCCATTTGCATCACCTGAATTCTGTACACCGGGTGTTAATTGTAAAAGCTTAATTATATCTGTTGTTCCAAGAACAGTGGGTACTGAAGATAATTCTTTTAGATTAAAATATAATTTACCTCCTGACAGAGTTTTTATAGAATTTTTCTTACTATTAGAAACTACAACCTCCTTCAAAAACGAAATATCTTTTTCTAATACTATAGAAAGTATGGTATCCTTCTTCAAATCAAAATTCAACTCTTTTTCTAAATAACCCAAATAATTAATCGTTACCCTAACTAATCCTAATTTAAGGTCTGCAGAAAATGTCCCTAAAGTATCACTTTGAGAATATTTTTTTTGATCTTTTACATTAAAACCAATACTAGCTCCAATTAAATTCAACTTTTCAGCTGACTTTACATTCCCAAAGATTGTAGCCTTTGATTGCGCAAATAAATTAGAAAAACAGAACAAACAAAATAAAATAATTGATTTCAAAAAGTATGATTTTAACAAGAAAAATGCTAAGATAAACAATTGTAATCTAATAAAACTGGGGTTATAATTTTTTTTAGTTATTTCAAATCTTTACTATATTTTACAAATAAATGAGGCATTAAAATCAATATTTTTGATTTTAATGCCTCATTTAAAATTAGACTAAAAGACAAACTATTTTAATTTTTGTAAATACATATTGATCACATTATCCAATCCCAGATAAATGGCTTCGGAAATTAAAGCATGACCTATTGAAACTTCGAGTAATCCCGGTATGTTATCTTTGAAAAACTGAATGTTATCCAAACTCAAATCATGGCCAGCGTTGATTCCCAAACCTATTTGATTGGCTAAAATTGCTGATTCCATATACCGTTGTATTCCTCTTTCGTTACCCAAACTGTATTCGTGCGCGAAGGCTTCAGTGTATAATTCGATTCTTTCGGTGCCAATTTTTTTAGCGCCTTCGATCATTTCTAGAAGCGGATCAACAAAAATAGAAGTTCTGATTCCGTTGCGTTGAAATTCCTGAACAATCTCTTTGAGATAATCAGCATGTTTTATCGTATTCCAACCTGCATTAGAAGTTATCGCATCGACAGCATCAGGAACTAAAGTCACTTGGGTAGGCTTTATTTCGAGAACGAGATCGATAAATGTTTTCTCAGGATTTCCTTCAATATTATATTCAGTATAAACAATGGATTTCAAATCACGGGCGTCTTGATAACGAATGTGACGCTCATCCGGACGTGGGTGAATGGTGATTCCTTCTGCTCCAAATTTTTGAATGTCGGTTGCGACTTTTAATAAATCAGGAACATTTCCACCACGAGCATTTCGTAAAGTAGCTATTTTATTGATGTTTACACTTAACTTTGTCATTGGAACACTTTTTGATTGTGATAATACTATTTAATGGAGCAAAAATACAAAGTAAAACTTAGGAGTTTTTGCTTATTTTTGATTATTTTGCATGAAATATTGCCGATTGATATATGACAGAAATAACAGAATATATTACCAACGACTTTAAAGCGATTGACAGCCATGATACAATTGCGGTTGTTCAAGAGTTTTTTGATGAATTGCACTTTTCACACTTTCCAGTGATTGAAGAGGGAATTTATATTGGCAGTATTGCATCCGACGATATAGAGACTTTTGATACCGATAAGGAAGTAGCTGATTACCGATTTACTCTTGAAGGATTTTTTACTAGAACTAATACTATTTGGCTGGATGTTTTGGAAGTTTTTGCAAAAAATCATACCAATTTAGTACCTGTTTTAGATGAAAACAATAAATATGTAGGCTATTATGAAATAGAGGATATCATGAAATTTTTCCATGAAACTCCTTTTTTAAAAGAACCAGGCGGAATTATTGTTGTTAAAAAACCGATTTTGGATTATTCAATGAGTCAGATTACCCAAATTGTTGAAAGCAATAACGGGAAGCTTTTGGGTTTATTCATATCTGATGCTGATGTTGAAAGTGTCCAGATAACTATGAAAATAAGTTTAGGAGCCATGAATGAAATTATCCAAACTTTCAGGAGGTATAATTATGAAATCATATCAGAACATCAAGAAGATAATTACATTAATAACTTAAAGGAGCGTTCTGATTATTTAGACAAATACCTTAATATATAGTCAACTCGTTAATTTGTTTATTTACTTCAACAAATTAACAGATTTAACTAAATAACGATTAAACAACAGATGAAAGTAGCTATATACGGACAATACTATCTTGTAAGCACAGAACCAATCATAAAAGATATTTTTGTTTTTTTTAATAAAAACAATGTTGAAATGGTTATTGAAGCAGAATTTCTTAAAATGCTTTATGAAAAGAAAATAATACAAAAAGAATACAATACTTTTTCATCACATACAGAATTAGACAAAAGTTTCGATATGCTAATCAGCATTGGTGGTGACGGAACTATTTTAAGAGCCGTTACATTAGTCCGGAATTCCGGTGTTCCAATACTAGGGATAAATGCAGGTCGATTAGGCTTTTTGGCTACTGTTCAAAAAGAGAATATTGCTGCATTTATGCAGTTTGTCATTGATAAAAAATACACCATTTCAAAAAGAACATTATTAAGTTTGTCCTGCACTCCCGAAAACGAATCGCTATTAGACATCAATTTTGCTATGAATGAAATTTCAGTTAGCCGAAAAGATTCTACCTCGATGATTACCGTAGAAACGTACTTGAATGATGAGTTTTTAAATTCCTATTGGGCAGACGGTTTAATTATTGCCACTCCTACAGGATCGACCGGATATAATTTAAGTTGCGGAGGTCCTATTTTAACCCCAGATGTAAAAAGCTTAGTAATAACTCCTATTGCACCTCACAACTTAAATGCCAGACCGCTTGTAGTTCCTGATGAAACAGAAATAAGACTAAAAGTTTCCGGTAGAGAAAATCAATATTTAGTATCCTTGGATTCCAGAATTGCATCTGTAAAAAACGAATCAATCCTAACTATTAAGAAAACTCCTTTTCAAATAAATATGGTGGAAATCCCAGAAGAGACCTTTCTAAAAACATTGCGTACCAAACTCCTTTGGGGAGAAGACAGAAGGAATTAATCCATTTTAGTTAAACACTATACGATTCTATCTATTTTTCACGTTTGGATTTATCTAACACCTATTTATTATGAATTACTCAAAAGAGGACACAATTAATACAATAGGTATTGAATCGTATTGATAATTATTATATTTGCACGCAATTTTAACTAAATGAACAAAGTTTTTAATTTATTTTTATGCCTGTTTCCTTTTTTAGCAGTCCATGCTCAAATTCATGAAATTGGTGTTTTTGTAGGAGGCAGTAACTACATTGGAGATGTTGGACCAACAACCTATATTTCTCCAAACGAGCCTGCTTTGGGAATTCTTTACAAATGGAATAAAAGCCCAAGACATGCTTATAGATTTTCCTACACACAATCAAAAATAACATCAAACGATTTGGATTCTGAAGAAGCTGGTAGAAACCAAAGAGGATATCATTTTGAAAATAGTATAAAAGAAGTATCTTTAGGCCTTGAATTCAATTTTTTTGATTTTAATCTTCATGAAATGAAGAATAAAATCACGCCTTATGTGTATTCTGGAATAAGTTACTTTAGATATGATGAATTATATATTTTATCAGGCGTAACACGAAAAGATAAGAGTGCTGGTTCTTTTGCAATTCCAATGAATTTAGGAATAAAGTCTAATATTACGCCTAATTTTATATTAGCTGCAGAAGTTGGAGCAAGATACACACTGACGGATAATCTAGACGGAAGCAATCCGAAAAATGGTAATTTAGAAACGTTACGATTTGGAAATTTAAATAATAATGACTGGTATGTGTTTTCGGGATTAACCCTAACCTATACCTTTGGAAACAAACCTTGTTACTGTGCAGAATAAAGAAATGGATTTACTAAATACGATAGACACAACTAATTTACCAAAACACTTAGCCATTATCATGGATGGTAACGGACGCTGGGCAAAGCAAAAAGGGCTTTTAAGAGCTTTTGGGCATGAAAGTGGAACAAAATCAGTAAAAAAAATAATTGAAACCAGTGCTAAATTAGGAATAGAATATCTCACTTTATATGCTTTCTCTACTGAAAACTGGAACAGACCAAAACTGGAAGTAGAGACTTTAATGAGAGTCTTAATAAATTCCTTAAAAAAGGAGCTTATAACACTCCAAAAAAACAACATCAAACTGAATGCTATTGGAAATCTTGAAAAATTACCAAAATCAGCACAAAAAGAACTTCTCGATGTAATAAATAAAACAAAGGACAACACGCAAATGACATTAACACTGGCATTAAGCTATGGTTCTAGAGAAGAATTAGTCTCTGCGGTTAAAAACATTTGCAGTAAAGTTAAAAATAATATAATTTCAATAGACACTATTGACGATTCAATTATAAATGAGCATCTTTACACGCAAAATTTACCGGATGTAGATTTATTAATACGAACAAGTGGAGAACATAGAATAAGTAATTTTTTGTTGTGGCAAATCGCCTATGCAGAATTATATTTTACTGATATATTGTGGCCAGACTTTAAAGAACAAGATTTATATGAGGCTATTATTAGTTATCAAAAAAGAGAACGTAGATTTGGAAAAACAAGTGAACAAATTAAATAATTTTTTAGTGTTACATAAAAGCATAAAAACAGTCCTTACTATTTTGATTTTGGGAAGTTTTACTCAAATTAAGGCTCAAGAAAGAGTTCCTTTTGACCAAGGAAAAAAATACATTCTAGCCGATGTAGCAGTTGTTGGAAAAATAAGTTTCAATTCTCAGACCGTAGTAACTTTTGCAGGACTTCAAAAAGGACAGGAAATAACTATTCCCGGTGAAGAAATCAGCAGCGCCATAAAAAAACTGGGGAAATTAGGGCTTTTTGATGAAATCTCTTTTTATGTAAATCGAATTCAAAATGACAGTATCTATCTTGACCTAAATATTGCAGAATTACCTAAGTTAAATCAGGTGAGATTTGTAGGGATTAAGAAAAATAAAACTGAGGCTTTAATCAAAGATAATAGCCTTACCAAAAATAAGATTGTAAACGAAAATTTAATCACTACGACTAAAAATTACATTGAAAATAAATACAAAAAAGATGGTTTTTACAATACTAAAGTAACAATAAATACCACCAAAGATACTACAACAGTTAACCAAGTAAACATGCTTGTGAATATCGATAAAGGTGACAAAATAAAGATTCAAAATATTGATTTTGTAGGAAATGAAAAGATTTCTGATAAAACATTGCGTGGTGCAATGAAAGATACAAAACAAAAAAATCCTATTCGCCTTTTAAAAGCATCTAAATTCATACAAGCAAAATACAAAACCGATTTAGAAAAAGTAATTGCTGCTTATAAAGAAAAAGGTTATAGAGATGCCAGAATACTTTCGGATTCAGTAACTTATAATAAAGACAAGAATGCATTGTCTATTAAAATAAATGTAGAAGAGGGAAATAAATACTATTTTGGAAATATTAAGTTTTTAGGAAATACTGTATATTCAGATCAATTGTTGAGCAGAATATTAGGTGTCAAAAAAGGAGAAACTTATAATGGGGTACTTCTTGAGAAACGAATTGCTGATAAATCTAAACCTGACGGAGAAGACATTACCAATTTATATCAAAATAATGGTTATTTATTTTCAAATATAAATGCCGTAGAGGTAAAGACCGCTAACGATACCATCGATTTTGAGATAAGAGTTACCGAAGGGCCTTTGGCTTATTTTAATAAAATTACAGTTGTAGGAAATGACAAAACTAATGATCATGTAATTTACCGAGAATTAAGAACTAAGCCCGGAGAAAAATACAGTAAAGAAGAACTGGTAAGAACTATTAGAGAGATTGGACAGTTGGGATTTTTTGATCCTGAAGCGATTGATCCAAAATTTAAAAATGTTGATTCTGGAGCTGGAACTGTTGACATAGAATACAATCTTGTTGAAAAAGGATCTAGTCAAATAGAACTACAAGGTGGTTATGGAGGAGGAGGTTTTATAGGTACTTTGGGATTATCTTTCAACAATTTCTCAGCAAAAAATCTTTTAAACAAAGAAGCTTATAAACCTTTACCAATGGGAGATGGGCAAAAAGTTTCTTTGAGATTACAGGGAAGTACTTACTTTCAAACTTATAGTATGTCGTTTTCTGAACCATGGTTTGGCGGAAAAAAACCAGTACAGTTTAGTACCTCATTATCCTATAGTAAACAATTTTTAAATAATTATGTAACACAAAGAGTAGATAAAACTAAGAGTTTTAATATCCTTACTTTGTCTGTTGGTTTAGCTAAAAGATTAACTGTGCCAGATGATTTCTTTGTTTTGTCACAATCGATAAGTTACCAACATTATGATTTACATAATTACAACACAGGATTATTTACATTTGGAAATGGAACTTCTAGAAACTTAGCTTACACAATTGGTTTAACAAGAAGTAATAAAGGAGTAAATCCAATCTTCCCAACGTATGGTTCAGAGTTTAGCATTTCAGCAAAATTAACTCCTCCATACTCATTGATAAATGGAACTGATTATGCTACATTAGGTGATAAGGAAGAATACAAATACAAATATAAAGGTACTACTTATACCGGTTCAAACGGAATACAAGTAAATGAAGGAGATTATGTAGAAGTTATTCCTAGTACAACAAACCCAACTCCAAACAAAGTTTCTAACTATCAAGATGCCGCTGCTGACCCAGCAAAAGTAGATCAACAGAAATTTAATTGGTTAGAATATTATAAAATTAAGTTCAAAGCTGACTGGTACACAAAAATTTATGGTAAATTAGTACTACGAACTTTAACTGAATTTGGATTCCTTGGAGCATACAACCAAGATAGAGGTGTTGTTCCTTTTGAAAGGTTCTATGTGGGTGGTGACGGATTAGCAAATTACTCTATGGATGGTAGAGAAACAATACAATTAAGAGGATATCCAAACAACTCTTTGACACCAGTAAACGCTGCTGGAGAGCAAATTGGAGCAACAGTTTATAATAAATTTTCATTAGAAATGCGTTATCCTATAACATTAAAATCATCGGCATCTATTTATGCTTTAACGTTTTTAGAAGCAGGTTCGTCTTATGCGAATTTCAAAAGCTATAATCCGTTTGCATTAAGTCGTTCCGCTGGAGCTGGTTTACGTGTCTTCATGCCTGCATTTGGATTATTAGGAATTGATTTTGGATATGGTTTTGATGCCTTACCAGGAACAGCTAAACCAAACGGATGGGAAACCCATTTTATCATTGGACAACAATTTTAAAAAAAATTAGTTAAAAATTTTTCTAATACATTAAAGTTATGAGAAAACAATTTTTATTTATATTTTTAGCGCTAGTTGTAGTAACTACTTCTCATGCGCAAACTAGAGGAACCAAAATAGGGTATATTGACATGGAGTATATCCTTCAAAACGTACCCGATTATACGGAAGCAAAAATCCAATTAGAGCAAAAAGCTCAAAAATGGAAACAAGAGATTGAAGTTAAAAAAAACGAAATAGACAAGTTAAAAAACGCATTAAAAGCAGAACAAGCTTTACTGACAAAAGAACTTATTAATGAACGGGAAACAGAAATTAAGTTTCTTGAAAATGAATCTTTAGATTATCAACAAAAAAGATTTGGGGCTAATGGCGATTTGATTCAACAAAAATCAATGTTAGCAAAACCAATACAAGATCAAGTTTTTACTGCTGTTCAAGATATTGCTGAAGCAAAAAAATACGATTTTATCTTTGATAAATCTTCTGACTTAACCATGCTTTTTTCAGCAAAAAGATTTGATGTAAGTGATCAAGTTTTACGAGTAATAAATAGAGCCGAAAAGAGAGAGCAGTTAAGTAAAAAACAACTTAAGGAAGAAGAGGCGAAAGAAAATAAAGAAGATGCTCTGGATGAGAATCCTGTTTTAGCTGATAGACAAAAAGCATTGGATGAAAAAAAAGCAGCCAGAGACAAAATTATAACTGATAGGAAGTTACTTCAAGAAGAGAAGAAAAAGGAATTTGACGAGAGAAGAAAACAACTCCTATCTGAAAGAGAAGCTAAAAAAACTGGTGCTGTAACTAATAACAATAAAACAGCTGCAACAACTGATAAAGCCCAACAAATTGAAGCGTCTAAAACTGCTGCTGCCGAGGCTAGGCAAAAGCAAATGGATTTGAGACAAAAAACGTTGGAAGATCGCAAAAAAGCAGTTGAAGAAAAAAGACAGCTAATCCTTGAAGAAAGAGAAGCTAAAAAAACTGGCACGATTTCTGCCTCTTCTAAAAAAGAAGATATAAAGGATAAAACAGTTATTAGTGATTCTACTAAAGTAGATTCAAAAAAAATTGTGGAAGACGCTAAAGAGAAACAAATAGAACAAAAAGCGAAAATTTTAGAAGACCGCAAAAAGGTATTAGAAGATCGCAAAAAAGCTTTAGAAGAAAAAAGAAAGAAAATATTGAAAGAAAGAGAAGCTCTTAAAAAAGCGAAAGAAAAAAATTAAAAAAAATACTAACAAAAATTAATACTAAATATTTTAAAAACGATGAAACAAATCAAAACTTTACTAATTGCTGCAATACTTTTATTTGGTGCAAACCAAACTATTAACGCTCAAGCAAAAACTGCTCATGTTGATGTGAGTGAAATTATGGCAAAAATGCCAGCTATGTTAGAAGCACAAAAACAACTTGAAAAATTAAGTGGTACATACGATGCAGATTACAAAAAAATGGTTGAAGAATACCAAGCAAAATTAAAAAAATACGAAGCAGAATCTGCAACAGTTACTGAAGTTGTAAATGGAGAACGTTCTAAAGAAGTTCAAGATATGCAAAAAAGAATCGTTGATTTTAGAGATAATGCTCAAAAAGAATTACAACAAAAAGAATCTGATATCGTAAAACCTTTAATGGAAAAAGTAAGAGCTTCTATCCAAAAAGTAGGTAAAGCAAAAGGATTTCAATATGTGTTAGATGGTTCTACACTTTTATTAGCTGACGGTCCAAACTTGACAGCTGATGTGAAAAAAGATTTAGGTTTCTAAAAAACGCACACAAATAATTTAAAGACTGCTCACCTAAAATATAGGGTTGAGCAGTTTTTTTTGTTAAAATAAATTTTAGGATATTTAAATGCTAGCACTTAACTTTGTTTCTATGAACAATGATCAACCAATAGGAATTTTTGACTCCGGTATTGGAGGCACTTCAATTTGGAGCGCAATTCATGATTTACTACCTAACGAAAAAACAATCTATTTAGCCGATAGTAAGAATGCTCCTTATGGTCAAAAATCGAAAGAAGAGATTGTTGCTTTAAGCATGAAAAATACTGATTTATTGCTTAAAATGAACTGTAAATTGATTGTAGTAGCTTGTAATACCGCAACTACTAATGCCATTCGAGAATTACGAGAAAAGTATGATGTTCCTTTCATTGGTATTGAACCGGCCATAAAACCGGCAGCAACGCATTCTAAGACACAAATTATAGGAATCCTTGCCACACAAGGCACATTAAACAGTGAGCTTTTTAATAAGACTGCTGAAATGTATCAAGACACCAAAATAATAGAACAAGTAGGTCATGGATTAGTGCAACTAATTGAGAATGGCGATATCAATTCACCCGAAATGACAAAACTACTTCACTCCTATCTTACTCCCATGATTGAGGCTAACATCGATTATTTAGTATTGGGCTGCAGTCATTATCCCTATTTGATTCCTCAAATAAAAAAGATACTTCCAGAACACATTCACATCATCGATTCTGGTGAAGCTGTAGCAAAACAGACTCAAAAAATATTACGAGAAAAAATAGGTTTTTCTTCAACTGAGAAAAGCGAACCTATTTTCTATGTCAATAGTAATCCTAAGGTTTTAACTGAAATTTTAGAAAACAAATATACTGTCGAAGAAATAGATTTTTAATTTATTCAAATTTTCTTTTAACAAACCAAATTCCATCTAAACATAAATTAAGGGATAATTTATGATAATTTTCTTTGATAAGTCCATCACTGATTCTTCCTTTTTGCCCATAGGAATACGAAATATTCAACGCTGAAAAAGTGTTTTCGATAGGAAGCGAAACCCCAAGCGAAAATGACATTGAATTGATTCTTTTATTATCAACCTCCAGATAACCCGTATCATAATTTAATCCTGTCGAGTACTGAATTCTATCAAAATAACTTCTTATATTTTTTGATTTGCTGTACGAAAATCCCAAAGCTAATTTATCTTGATTAATAAAATTACCATACAAGTCGGATTGATTTGTACTATTCCATAACCCTTTTCCATAATCAAGTGTCAGATTCAAGTTGTTTTTAAAAACTTTACTTATACCCACACCTATTTCCAATGGCATATAATAATCATCGGTATCAGATGCAAGCTCCGACTCAATTGTAGTAGTCCCAGAATTATTGACTGTGGTTACGGATTGCACTTTGGTAGCATTTATTTTTGTAGGCGATTTTAAATTCATTCCTAAAGTAAATGTAGAATCGACTTTGAACTGAGCCCCTAGAGATGCTCTAACCCCATTGTAATTCGTTTTTTTATAAATGTTAGTTACAGAATTAGAAATAGTATAATTCCTATCATCGGTAGTGTTTCCAAAAAGTAAAGACGTTGAAATTCCCAATGCAAGTTTTTTACCTATTCTATACCCATATGAAATATCAAAATTATTCAACCCACCAGTTCCCGTAGCATTCAAAATATAGCTTTCTTGGCTATCTTGAATTGGCAATGATAAATTAGATATTTTGAATGTAGAACTCGAATAAGGTTTTAGCGCTAAACTAAAAGCTGATTTTGATGTCACCGGAAAAGCAAAAGCGATATGAGAAAACTGAACATTATTCCGATTTTCTTTTTTTAAATTATTTTCATAACTCGATAAAATAGCTTTCCCTCCTACATCAAATAAAAAATGATTTTGATACATAAACCCCAAAGAGGCGGGATTTAAATTATTGATAAATCGATTCGATGGCAATGCAATTCCTGAAGAACCAATAGAAGGAATTGAGCCAAAATCAGAATCATACAAGGTTCCTAAACCGTAAAGTGAATAGGGCGAACTGGAAATACTTTGGGAAAACGAAACTGTTGTTATAAAAAGAAACAAACCTATGAATGCTATTTTATTTTTCATCTAATAAGAAATATAATAAATTTTCAATTGAATTTTATTGTTGGCATTTTTCTGATCGCCTAAAACTAGTCTGTCAACTGCTTTTGAAATACTGGGCAATGTGAGAATTAATGAAGATTTAGAATCTGACTCTTTTAGCATTTCACTTTGCAAAAAAGCTCCTATCGAAATCTTATATCCAATATTCTCATTAAATTCATCACTTGTCTTATTCAAGATTGCATAAACAGGTTTTCCGGCTATAGTATTAAGTGTTCCTTTAATTCTATTTAATTTATCTCCAACAAAAACCCGTAATGAATCTACTAAAGGATACGTGTCTGAATAGGTATTATTTACTGGTTTTATAATTAATTCCGCATCTACAATTGCTCCATTTTCTGAGAGATATTTCAATTGTTTTATGTTAGGGAAATCTACTCGGCAAGCAATTCCTGTTCCTGATTGAATGAACGCTTTATTCCCCGTTTGCAAACTGGACAGTCTACTTGACGAAATAGGCAAATCCTGAATTTGTGTTCCAGTTCTATCCAAAGTGATATTATTAAATTGCTTGGAGACATCCAAAACAGAGAAATTTTTAATTAATGAGGTTTCTGAATCACCTAGGTATTTTGAATAATACAACCGAAGCGCGCTGGACATATTGAAACCTATAATACTGGAAGAACTACCAGATGTTGACTTGATAACAAATCCTTTGAGATATTCTGTAAACTCATCAAAATTTGATATTTCATGTTTTTTCAATTTTAGAAAAAGAGCATTACCAAATTCGTTATTCAGTTTAACAACTACTGAATCCTTTCTATTTGGTTTTGGTTTAAATGAAATACTCCCTAAACTTTCAGCATCATAATTTAAGCTGGAATTATTATAAAAATTCTTGTCTTCCAGATTGGTTTTTACCTTTTGTGTCAACTTATGAATACTAAGTGATTGTACTTTTGTTGTGTCCCCATAGAAATACTTAGTCTCTTTTAAAACTAATTTAATGGAATCAAACACATAATTTGGAGCATCAGTATCTGAACTCTCATTATACAGACTGTAACTTGTAGCTGCCATTTGAAAATAACTGTCAGATTTTACTTTTCCAAAAATAGGGTCGTCATAATTCCCAACCAGAATCCTACTTTGACTGGATGTTACTAATGAATCAAAATTAATAGTAGCAACATCAACAGTTAAAGTATCAATCAATATCACTTTATTATTAACCGATAAATAGTCAGAACCAACAACAAACTCACCAGTGTCAGAATCAGAATTACACGAGTTCATCATAAGTCCAAAAAACAGCAACAACAATACCTTATACATAAATGTTTTTTGAACAAATATATAAGAGACCACTTTACACCGCATAACAACATATACCGTTCGAAGCTTTTTGTCTATAAAAAGCCAATTCTAATCTACAATTAAGACACAGGTACTAATTATTCATTCGACCATACAAATGCCTTGTTTGTCTATGAAATTAGGCGGTATATATATCTTCTTTTTTTTAATTGGATAACGTATCTACTTTTGAAACAATAAAAAAATAATGAGAATAAAGACTTTAGTAAACCTGTTATTTATGATTCCAATTCTTAATGCATCGGCCCAAAGCGGATATTCCTTAGAGTTGAATGTAAAAAAACAACCAACTGATAAAATCACAGTAAATGAAACTGGAATTGGATTAACCTTTTTTAGGAATATTGATTCTAAAAATAAAATAACCAACACTATCAAGTACAAAAATATTGGAATCAATTATTCTTTAGAAAATTATGATTTACAAAATAGTCTTAATCAGTTTACTAGTTTCGAAAATGATTTTGAACTTTCTCATCAACTAACTGAGGATACAAAATTGAATTTAGAAATTAATCCAATACTTAATTTCGAGAGTAATCTTGGAATTTCTGATGTGTCGTTTCTCGGTGGTTTAGAAGTTAACCATTCTTTTAATCCTGCAAATACCATTAGCATTGGTATAAAAAGAATGTCCCCTTTTGGTAAACTGGAAATACTGCCTACTTTTTCTTTTCATCATCAAATAAATCAGAATGCATTTGTAAACGTTGGCTTTCCAAACTCAACTATTTCTTATTCAAACAGCACTCGAAATACGTTCAGTGTTACAAATAGTTTCAATGGAAATTTTTACAACCTGGATAAACCAAGAGTTCTTGATGATTTAAACACCGCAACAAAAGTTAGTTTTTCACAAATGACTTCGGCATTAGAATATGAGAGAAACATGGATTCAAACTGGTTTGTAAGTCTTAAAGGAGGTTATGAATTTAACAAAAAATATAATCTGACAAATTATAGTGGAGATTCAAAATTTGATTTTAACAGCACTAACGGCTACATTTTTAACATTGGAATAAAATACAAACATTAATAAATAAAATAAATTATGAATAGTTTAAAAAAAGGAATATTGTTCACTACACTTTTTGCAAGTTTAGTATTTGTAGGCTGCAGTAATAATGATGATTCCGAAGATTTAATAGGAAACTGGATTAAAAAATCTTCCTTTGACGGACCTGCAAGATCAAGCGCAACGAGTTTCGTAATTGGCACTTACGCTTTTGTAACTACTGGATATACAGGAGATGAATATCTAAAAGATCTTTGGGCTTACAATTCAACGGGCGATTATTGGGAGCAAAAAGCTGATTTTATTGGAGCAGCAAGAAGTTCGGCCTCTGGATTTGAATTAAACGAAAAAGGCTATGTAGGTCTTGGTTATGATGGCACTAATAAATTGAAAGATTTCTATCAATACGATCCTACCAGCAATACTTGGACACAAAAAGCAGATTTTGCAGGAACAGCACGTTATTCAGCTGTAGGATTCCAAGTGGGTGGTAAAGCGTATTTTGGAACTGGTTATGATGGAAACTATTTAAAAGATTTTTATCAGTACAACCCAACTACTGATTCTTGGTCATTGGCAAATGGATTTAGTGGAAATAAAAGAAGAAATGCAACTGTTTTTGTAATTGATGACAAAGCGTATTTTGGAACAGGAGTAAATAGTGGAGTTTATCAAGTTGATTTCTGGATGTTTGATCCGGCAACGGATGTATGGACAAGAAAACGCGACATTGATCAAGACACCGAAGATGATTATGCTTACAACGATGATTATGTAATTGTCCGTTCTAATGCATCCAGTTTTTCTATGAACGGATTAGGATATATCGCTTGTGGCGAAAGTTCAAAATCGATTTGGGAATACAATCCATCAACTGATATTTGGTTAGAAAGAACACCACTTGAAGGATCGGCAAGAACAGATGCTACAGGTTTTTCAATTAACCAAAGAGGATTTGTAATGCTGGGAAGAACCGGAACATCTTATTTTGATGATTCATGGGAATTTAAACCTTTAGAAGAACAAAATGATGATGACAACTAATACAACAAATAAATTCTTCTGGACAGCAATCCAGAAGAATTTATCATTCCTAATTACAAGAAATAATGCGTTCCTACTATTGGGTTTATTCCTATTTATTTCTTGTAACAAAAATGAAAATTTAAACATAAAACCCTTAAAAACGCCAACAGGTTGGGGTTATTTTATAACTAACAATAAAAAAATTATAATAAAACAAACCGTAATTCCCGTTATTAGTGAAAATAAAAGCTTCAAAACCGAAGAAGATGCGCTGAAAGTAGGAAACTTAGTATTACAAAAATTGAAAGACGATTTATCGCCTACGGTAACAAAAAAAGATTTATTTTTATTAGCTGTAAAAATCTAGATGAACATAGAAGGAATTAAAAACAACAATTTAAACCAAATACTTTTTCATAGTATGATTTGGTGTTTTTTTATTGTTACCTCATTAATCCAGTTTTACGAAAGTCCTTTTAGCATTAATACTGATTTCTATGCCCAGTGGATTACGGGAATACTATTATTTTATCTGAATTATTTATACTTAGTTCCCTTATTGCTTTTGCAAAAAAAATATTGGGAATATTTTACTATTCTAATTTCTATAATAATCCTCTTTATGATTATTCGGTATACTTTTTTTATGCCCGAATTTAAGAATATGAGACCTCTCAGAATGATAAATTCATCTGGTAAAGAGATTTTAGTAAACGCCAATTTTAAAAGGAAGCAACCGTTTTTTTTTAAGGCGGTTCCTTCTTTTTTCTATATATTAATCATTACAATTGGTACAATTATAAAAACCTTGTCTGAATTATATAACAATCAGCAAAATAAATTAATTGCCGAAACACACCGGGCTTCAACAGAATTAAACTATCTAAGAAAACAGACGAATCCTCATTTTTTATTTAATTCCCTAAATAGCATTTATTCATTAGCCTATAAAAAATCCGATTTAGTTCCAGATGCAATTGTAACTTTGTCAGAAATGATGCGGTATATGTTGTATGAAACCGATAATAAATCCGTGTTTCTGGAAAAAGAAATCAATTACATTAAAAACTATCTTGAGTTACAAAAACTGCGATTGAATAATATTGAAAATATTACTATTAACATTCATGGCGAGACAAAAAACAAGTACATCGAGCCGTTGCTTTTGATTTCATTTATCGAAAATGCTTTTAAATATGGCACCGATTACAAAGGAGCCGCTTTTGTAAAAATCAAAATAACAATTGAAGAGAATATTTTAGATTTTTGGGTAGAAAACAAAATTGAAAATCACAGGAAAGATCCGGAAAATTCAGGGATAGGAATGACCAATATTGAAAATCGCCTGAATCTCCTTTATCCTAATGCACACCAACTTACTATTATTGAGACAGACAGTAATTATAGTGTCCATTTAAATTTAAAACTAGACCAAATTCAAACTTCTTTTAATTAGAAACCTGATGTAGATTTTAATTGTTCCAAATTTTAAATAAAAAACAAAAAAGATGAAATGTGTAATTATAGACGACGAGCCTTTAGCGGTTGATTTGCTCAAAGAATTTGTCAGCAAAGTAGATTCTCTTGAACTGGTCAACACATTCACTAATGCTATTGATGCTATTTCAATAATCAATCAGTCCAATGTTGATTTGATTTTTTTAGATATTGAAATGCCTCATTTTTCAGGGATTGATTTTATTAATGCCATAGAGAAAAAACCGTTAATCATATTTACAACTGCTTATTCTAATTATGCTGTTGAAGGATTTAATCTTGGCGCGGTTGATTATTTGGTAAAACCCATTCCGTTTCATCGGTTTTTAAAATCTGTTTTAAGGGCACAACAAATTTTCAATCCACAAAATTTACCTGTAAGTAACAACTTGATTTCCACTCCTGAAATCGAACAGGATTTTATGTTTGTAAGAGCTGAATATGAAAATGTAAAATTGAATTTTTCAGATATTTTATTTATCGAAGGATTGAAAGATTATGTCAAAATATACACCACTGACAATAAGTACACACTAACATTAATCAGTCTTATAAAACTGGAAAATCTGCTTTCATCCAAAGGATTTGCAAGAATTCACAGGTCGTATATCATCAATATAAAACACGTGAAATCAATCCAGAAAAACAAGGTTATAATTGCCGAAAAAAGAATCCCGATTAGTGAAAGCTACAAAAGCTCATTCTTTGAAAAAATCAATTTATAAGTACATTAAAATCCTATTCCTCTTTAAACCAACTGGAATACATTACATAATTATTAGAAATACGTTCGATTTCACCTGCAAAATCAGATTGGTCAATATCTTTCACCTTTTTTGCAGGAACTCCGGCCCAAATCGAACCTGAACTAACAACTGTATTTTGGGTAATAACAGCACCAGCAGCAACAATAGAATTACTTTCAATAACACAATTATCCATTACAATAGCTCCCATTCCAATCAATACATTGTCATGAATCGTACAACCATGCACAATAGCATTATGACCAATAGAAACATTATTCCCTATAATTGTTGGATGTTTTTTATATGTACAATGAATAATTGCTCCATCCTGAATATTAACTTTATCACCAATTTTAATAAAATTGACATCTCCTCTTATAACGGCATTAAACCAAACACTACAAGAAGAACCAAAACTAACATCACCAACAATAGTAGCATTCTCGGCGACATAACAATCCTCAGGTATTAAGGGTGTTTTTCCGTTAACAGATTTGATTAACATGGATAAAGTAAATTAATTAATTGCAGGACAGTTACATTCGTATTTTTCAGGCTTACAAAATAAGTTGATTCCCAAAGTAATTTGGTGAAAACCACCATTATCAAATTTCACTGGACCTGATACATGTGAGTAGGTATAAGCAAACATGAAATTGTTAAAATTAACTCCAACGATGGGAGTAATATATTGAAGTTTTTGTTTGGAAACTCCTGAACCATTAGTATATTCGGCTCCGTCTAAACTTCTACGGTAGGACAAACCTCCCCAAAGCATTCCGAAATCCATATTTTTATAGGCTTTAATATTGAAGTCAATTGATTTTTCTTTGGTCTTGTCCACCAGTTGAAATAAAAATGATGGTTCCCACAATACTCTATCTTTATCACCAAAAACATAACCGGCACTCAACAAATATTTTCTTAAATTATCACTTTCATATTCGGTGTAAATATCCCGTCTGGTTTCAACGGCATTCTTTACTGTACCATGCACATAAAAATCTAAATAATTATAAGATGCTCCAATATCAAAATTGAAATAGGAATCTTTTTGCACAACAGTTCCATCTATAATAGGATCAAAATCACCTGATTGTAAAAAACTGGTCTCATCTAGTTGGCTTTGAATCAAACCTGCACTAATACCAAATGATAGTTGGTTTAAATCAATTTCATCTCTAGAAAACATAAGATGATAGGCATACGTAAACTTAACTCCTTTTTGAGAATGATACCCATTTTTATCGTTAAACAAAATAATTCCAGCTCCAGCTTTTTCTCCCACTCGACCATTAAAACTAAGTGTTTGCAGTTCCGGCGCATCCTGCTGGCTAAACCATTGTTTACGAGCAGTAAGTCTAATTTTTGCACAATTTGCTGCTCCAGCCATAGAAGGATGGATCAAGTAATAATTATCTGATAAATAATCAGAATACACCGCAATACCCTCTTGTGAAAAAGAATATTGATACATAAAAAAGAAGACTACTAATAATTTAATTTTGTTATACATAGAAAAACTAATATATAAAATGATTCGTTAGCCAATAAAATGCAGTAACAACTCTTTAGATAACTAAATTATTGTTAATTTATTTTATTAAAATTCAAATATAGCTATTCGTGGAAAATAACTTTACTAAATTTGTAAAAATTTACAAAGATCATGATAAAAGTTACCATAAAAGAAACTCAAAACCCAACCATATTAAAATTTGAATTTCAGGATTTCATTACTCAAAATGAAAGTTTTGAATTCAAAAATATAGACGAGGCAAAATCTTCACCATTAGCACAACAATTGTTTTACCTACCATTCGTAAAAACGGTTTACATCTCTGGAAACTTCATCGCTATTGAAAAATACAGCATTGTAGAATGGGAAGATGTAAAAGATGCGGTGTCAGAGCAAATAGAAACATTTGTAAATAATGGCGGAATAATCATTACACCGGACGAAAACAAAACAAAAAAACAGCCAATAACCGTTTACGGAGAAACAACTCCTAATCCATCTGCTTTAAAGTTTGTAGTAAGCAGAATGTTGACCAAAAATGCTGTTGAATATAAAAATATTGATCAAACAGGTTCATCGCCATTGGCTAAAGAGCTTTTCAAATTTCCTTATGTAAAAGAAGTCTTTATTGACGAAAACTACATATCTGTAACCAAATATGAAATCAATGAGTGGCAGGAAATTACCTTAGAAATAAGAAGTTTCATCAAGCAATATATCGAAAACGGAGGAACCGTTTTAGATGAAAATTTTATTCAAGCAGCAACCGCAGAAGAAAATACTAAAGCGCAAAGTTTTGATAATCTTGATGTCACTTCACAACAAATCATCAACATATTAGAGGAATATGTAAAACCAGCCGTACAAGCTGACGGAGGTAATATTGCATTTGACTCTTATAACGAAAGTGACAAAACCGTAAAAGTAATCCTTCAAGGCGCTTGCAGTGGCTGTCCTTCATCAACATTTACCTTAAAAAGCGGTATTGAAAACATGCTAAAAAGTATGTTGAATGACGAAGGAATTAAAGTGGAAGCAGTAAACGCATAACTCAATTAAAAAATATATAATATTGATAATGTTATAGTTATATTAAAAAAGCCTTTGATTTTAAATAAAATAAGTACATTTAATCTTTAACTTAACAAATAGAAATTATGTCAGTATTAAAAGTAATTGAAGTACTTTCCAGTTCAGATATTAGTTGGGAAGATGCAGCACGAAAAGGTGTTGCAAAGGCGGCTAAATCCGTAAAACACATACGTTCTGTATACATTAAAGACCAAAGTGCAGCCGTAAGTGGAGGAGAAATAACAGAATATAGAGTAAATTTAAAATTAACTTTCGAACTCGAATAGCTTAATTTGACCCAATTAATTTAAGCGTTTCATTTGAGACGCTTTTTTTATAACTTATTTTCAGAAGCTATTTCCCGTCATCCGTTTCAATCTTTTCCCTTTTAAGAAAAAAGGAAAAGGATTTTCACTTCTACCGGGGCTAAACAATCCCAATGAACGAGCTACATTTATAAACTAGTCTCTATTTATTACAACACGCCAACAATTCTATAAATTGGAAAACCTGAATTTAGCTTTAAATTACTCGGAACAAAGCAAAAAATCAACCATTTTCAGAACATTAGGTTTAGATTATTTCACAAGAATAAATAGCTTACATACTCCCAATATTGTTTTGGCTCTAGCCAAAACAATATCAAATATTCCCTTTTTAGCTCCACAATATAAACTAATAAGAGGCCATTTCATGTTTATCAAAACCAAACGCATTTAACCTCAAACACTGATTTTCAGCAAATTATTAATGATTCAATAAAGCGTTCTTAGAAAAAATTGCTTAATATTGTAAGACTAATCAAAATAAATATCATGGGACTATCTTTATTTTTTAAAAATTTATTTGGCTCAGCCAAAGAAACTGCTGGTGAATTAGCAGACAAGGCAGAAACAACTTTTGAACAAGCAAAAGAAACTGCAGCACCTTATATTGAAAAAGCAGAGGCATTTGCAGAAGAAACTTTAGACAAGGCAAAAGAAGCTGCTACTCCAATTTTAGATAAAGTAGAGACTTTTGCAACTGAAACAATAGACAAAGCAAAAGTGGCTGCCGCTCCAATATTAGACAAAGCAGAAGTATATGCTGACCAGGCCAAGGAAGCTGTAAGCGACTATTCTGAAAAAGCAGGTGATGTTTTAGGAAAAGTAGTAGAAACTGTAAAAGAAAAAGCTGTCACAGCAGTAAACAAAGTTGAGGACGCAGTAAGTGAAACTAAAACAATTGCTACTGATGCTGTTGATACAGTTTCTGAAAAAACTAGTACTTTTATAAGTGATGCTGATTCTGAAACCACTCAAACTGCTAAAGAAAACATAAATAGAATAGAAGAAGACGCAGATTAATTTATATAAAAATAATTTATTTGTATTTTTGCACTTCAAAACTTAACCTTCTCTTTTGAGAGGGTTTTTTATTATTTAAAAAATGATCTTAAATCCTAATCAAATAACTGATTACGCCAGTACTTTTATTCAACTATTAATCGATTATTCTCCCAAATTAATTTCTGCTGTTATTGTTTTGTTTGTAGGTCTTTATGCCATTCGACTTATCAATAGATTAATCAGGAAAATAATGGTAAAGAGAGATTTAGACCCTACTTTAACTAAGTTTCTTGCCGATATTTTACTTTGGGTTTTAAGGGTATTACTATTTGTAACTTTTATTTCAAATCTAGGAATAGAAACGTCTTCTTTTGTGGCTATATTAGGAGCAATGGGACTTGCAGTAGGTTTATCACTTCAAGGTTCTTTATCCAATTTTGCAGGGGGAATGCTAATTATTATGTTCAAACCATTTAAAGTAGGACATACTATTGAAGCACAGGGCAACATTGGAACAGTTAGCGAAATCCAAATATTTGTGACCAAATTAATCAACGGAAACAATCAAACTATTTTTATTCCAAATGGATCATTATCCAATGGCACTATCATCAATTATTCTTTACAAGGATTTAGAAGAGCCGATTTGACTATTGCTATTTCCTATGACACTGATATAAAAAAGGCAAAAGATATTATTACTGCTGTTTTAAATAGTAACCCAAAAATACTTAAAACTCCCATTGCTGAAGTTTCAGTCAAGAATTTGACTGATAATGCCATCCAACTTGCAGTTAGGCCATGGGCAAATAATGAGGATTTTGGTGCCGTTTTCTCACAAACTTTAGAAAGCTGTAAGATAGCATTTGATGCTGCCGGAATCGTTATTCAGCCATTTGCAAAAGGATTATCTAGAACAGATTCTTAAATATATGATGTTATTTCTTTGAAGTAGTAATCATAAAATCTTTCAAATAAAAAGGTTCAAAATAAGCGACATCTACCGTGTCGTTTGTTTTGAATTTTTCAAAACTCAACAAACTCATTTCCTTGGCTGAAGGATATTTGATATGTTCCAAAAAAACAAAATTATCTTTGGTTAAAACTGTTTTGCATTTCTCCGCACAATCTCCCACAAAATAAAGCGTTTCCTGAAAATCTTCAAATGAATTTTCAGTTATAATTTCAGCTAAAGTCCCTCTCCTATTCTCAAAATTAGAAGTAAAAATAGCACTGTACACTTCCATTCTTCTGGCATCAATCATAGGAATAATCAATCCATCTGAAACAGTTGCCTGAGAAGCCAATGTTTTCAGGGTATCAATAGCAATCAAAGGTATGTTTAAAGCGAAACACAGCCCTTTTGCGGCAGAAACTCCTATTCGCAATCCCGTATAGGATCCAGGGCCTTGACTTACCGCAACAGCAACTAAATCTTTGAAAGTAATTCCTGCTTCCTGTATTATTTCTTCAATAAAAACGTGTAACCGTTCGGCGTGAGAATACCCTTCTTCTGCAATTTCTTTACATAGAATTGTTATTCCTTCTTTTGCAAGAGCAACTGAACAGTTTTTTGTTGCGGTTTCGATGTTAAGTATGTAATTCATTTTTATTTTTAACGTGAAAATCACAACCATAAAATAAAATTTATAATTGTGATTTTCAAATATATGTACTTTATGTATTATTTCTTGCTTTCTTCCTTATCTTTTTCTGTTTTTAATGTCACTTTATCTCCAGAATTAAGCTCTTTAGAAACTGTAGTGTAAGGACCTGTAATAACTACATCGCCTTTTTTAAGTCCAGTTAAAACTTCAATATTTGTATCATCCTGAATTCCAGTTTTAATGATTCTTATTTTAGCTTTATCGCCTACTTTAACAAAAACACATTCAAATTTCTTATCACTTTTAGGTGCTACTTTTTTCTCCTCAGATTTAGGATCCTCAATTTTTATTTCCTTAACAGCAGCTGTATCTGATTTTACCACAACTGAACTAATTGGCACAGACAATACATTCTTTTTTGTTTTAGTAATAATATCTACTGTTGCGGTCATTCCTGGTCTAAAAGGAGAATATGCTGCTGGTCTTCCTTCTAATAAATCCTGATACGATTCTTTAAGTATTCTTACTTTTACTTTGAAATTCGTTACTTGATCAGCCGTCAAAGAAGAACTTGCCGAGTTAGAAATACTGGTAACAATTCCTTTAAACTGTTTTTTCAAATAGGCGTCAACTTCAACTTTTGCTTCGTCACCCACTTTTATTTTTACAATATCATTTTCGTTTACATCAACTTCAACTTCCATGTTATTTAAGTTAGCTACTCTCAACAATTCTGTTCCAGCCATTTGTTGCGTTCCCAAAACACGTTCGCCAAGCTCTACGTTAAGTACTGAAACTGTTCCATCGGCAGGGGCATAAATAATTGTTCGGCCAAGATTATCTTGAGCTTCATTAACCGAAGCAGAAGCACTTCTAACATTAAAGTAAGCGGTTTGCTTTGCTGCTTTTGCAACCTCAAATGAGGCAATTGATTTATCCCAATCTGATTTGGAAATAATTCCTTTATCGAATAACGTTTTGTTTCTGTCATAACTTGCCTTAGCTTCTTTAAAAGAGGCATCTGCCTGACTCAAACCTGCTTTCGTTCCTGATAAATTGGCAACTGTTCTGTTTAATCCAGAAGTATATAAATCTGGATTTATCTTTACTAACAAATCTCCTTTTTTGACTACTTGTCCTTCTTTTATTGGTAAGGAAATAATTTCTCCTGAAACCATTGAGGATATTTTTACTTCAATTTCTGGCTGAATTTTTCCTGTAGCTGAAACTGTTTCAACTATTGTAGTAGCATCAACTTGGGCTGTTTCTACTTCTTTACCTTTATCTTTGTTTCCAATAATTCCTTTTTTTGAAAGCACTACTAATAATGCAATAATAACCACAGCACTACCAATTAAGATATAAATTGTTTTTTTTGACATAATAATCTAGTTTTTAATGATTGGAATTCCAAAATAGAATTCTAAAATTTTAATTTTAAAAATGTAATCGTATTTTGTTCTAAGAACCTCAGATTGTGCATTAGTAAGCAACGTTTGTGATTGATTAAAATCAAAAGAATTCATCAAACCTACCGCATATTTTTCTTTAGCATAATTATAGGCTTCTTGTCTTGATTCTAATGCTACAATGGAAGATTCATGTGCATTTAAAGCGCCTTTCGCATCTGTAAATGCAGTAAAAACATTTCTTTGCAAATCTAAATCCTGTTGTTCTAATGCAATTTTTGATTTCTCTAAACTTACTTTTGAACGTTCTACATTATTTCTTGCTGAAAAACCATTAAAAATTGGAACAGACAATTGTGCTCCAAAAGATTGCCCTTTATTATTGCTAAATTGATCCCAAAATGGCAATGCATTTCCTAATACAGGAGAAAAATTATTTTGCAAAACATTTTGATTTGTTCCTTGTACATATCCAACTATAGATGTAGGATTTGAAGTATTAGGTTGAACACCTACAACTCTGTCACTATAAGCAACCCTAGAACTAAAACTATAGAATCCTTGAAGAGTTGGTTGAAAAGCCCCTTTTGCAATCGCAACATTTTTTTCAGCTATTTCCAAATTGGTTTTGGCAATTTTCAATTCGATTTTATTTTCTTTTGCTTTATCATAGATTGCTGCTGGAGTTTGTGCTAAAATATTGTTTTCATCTTTAGCATTAGTATCATCAATGATATCAAAACTCTCAAATTCTTTTAATTGTAATAACTGAGCTAAACTCAATTTTGAAATTAACAAAGCATTCTCAGCTGCAATAACATTTTGATTATTAGAAGCTACAGTTGCTTTTATATCTAACAAATCTCCGCGAGGAATTGATCCCGCATTAACTAATTCTTCTGAACGAGAATATTGTTTTTGATTGATGCCTAATTGTTCCTGTTGTACTTTTAAATTCTCTTTATTAAAAAGAATCTGCAAAAAGGCATTAGCAACATTTAGCGCTACATCTTCCTGCATTTTTTGCAATTGATATTTAGCTGCTACTATCGAAAGATTGGCTTTGCGAAGTGTATTTTGGTTTTGCAAGCCTTTATAAATATCAATCCCAATATTTGCTCCTGCAGAGGTAAACTGAGTTGTTTTATTTTGTAAAAGTCCTGTTGTAATATCCTGATTCAACCCAATATTCCAAGAATGTGACGCATTAGCATTTAAAGAAGGAAGAAAATTTCCTATTGCGCCTTTTTTATCAATTGCAGCCGTTTTAGAATCTAATTCGGTTTGCTTGATTGAAATATTGTTTTGTATCGCATATTTTACACATTCTTCTAAGGTCCACTTTTTAGATTGTGCCTGAATAGTAATGCTAAAAACTAACATTAGAATTAAACTAAGAAAACTTCTTTTTCCCATATATTTCGAATAAAAGTGCAGTATCACTGCTAAACAAATTTAACTTTTTCTATTAAAGAACTTGGAAATATTATAAAATAATTCATACCAGAACCCGTTATAAAAACAATTAGACTTTGAAAATTAGCATTTGTTACAAAAAATGCTAAAAATATATTTGTTTTGTTAATTTTGCTTTTTTAAACTAAAATAAAATGCTGAAATTCTTTTCATTCTTACTTCCTATAGTCTTTATCTTATTGATTTCCGGTTGCTCCACTTCACAAAAAATAGCTGCTTTAAAACCTGAACCTGACGATGCTGTTCCATTAGTTTACGAAAACATTCCCTCTTTTATTAATTTACCAATTAGCATAAAGTTAAAAGATATTGAAAACCAAACAAACTCAATCTTAAATGGACTAATCTATGAGGACAACAATATTAAGGATGACGACATAGAAATGAAAGTTTGGAAACAAGCCCCAATTACCATTACAAATGACAAAGGAGTTTCTGGAGAAAAAATAAAGACTATTCTACCACTCAAGGCTATAGTGAAATATAGAATTGGCACAAAAAAAATGGGTGTTGAATTTTATGACACTCGGGAATTTAATCTTGATGGCGTAGTGACTTTAATAAGCGATACCGGCTTGATTAATTGGAAGCTAAATACTAAAACAGAACTAAAATCATTAGACTGGAACGAAAGTCCAACAATGACCGTTTTTGGAAAAAATGTCCCTGTAACGTACTTGATCAATCCCGGAATCAAACTTTTTAAATCTAAAATTGAAAAAAAGATAGATGATGCTATAGCAAAATCTATGGATTTCAAACCTAATGTCCTATCAGCATTAGAGAAAATTTGCACTCCTTTTCAAATGAATGAGGAATATGAAAGCTGGTTTCGTATTATTCCTATTGAAATCTATTCTACTACTGCCAAACTAAAAAACGACACCTTTTTATTAGACATGGGTATGAAGTGTACTATGGAAACATTGATAGGCAAGAAACCGGAATCAAAATTTGACAAAAACAAAATTGCTTTGAAACCCGTCATCAAAATTCCCGAAGATATTACGGCAAATATCGTTGCAGTTTCAACTTATGAAGAAGCTTCAAAAATAATGACTACCAATTTCTCTGGACAGGAATTTGGCTCAGGAAGCAAGAAAGTCAAAGTTCAAAATGTAGCTATTTGGCACAAAAACGGCAAAATGATAATTGCTTTAGATGTATTGGGATCTGTAAATGGAACTATTTATTTGACAGGTTTTCCTCAATATAATGATAAAACGAAAGAAGTGTTTTTTGACAAATTAGATTATGCATTGGACACAAAGAACAAATTAATACGTACAGCTAACTGGCTTGCTCAGGGATTAGTTTTAAGAAAAATCCAACAAAGCTGTCGCTATTCCATAAAACCAAATTTAGACGAAGGCAAACAAAGCATGATGAATTATTTGAAAAATTATTCACCAATGCCAGGTGTTTTTGTAAATGGAAAAATGGAAGACATTCAATTTCAAAAAATTGAACTAACCAATCAGGCTATCATTGCTTTTATAAAAGTAAAAGGAACGGTAAATGTTTCGGTTGACGGTTTAAAATAATATTGAAAAGCTATTTTGATTTATTCTTTCTCATACGATAAACTGCATAACCAATAGCTCCAACAAGAAGATAAGGAATGACCATTAAATAAACAATTCCGTCATTTACTGCTGCTGCTTTAACTTTATTCCCTTCACCAGATAATGCTGCACGACACATCGCACATTGAGCATTTGTAGGTAAGTATAAAAAAAAACACAGCAGAAGAAAGAAACTCGTCTTTACAAATCTTGAAAACCGTATTGTTGTAATCTTTTTCATTTTATCTTTATTGAACATAATATGGCGAAATCATTAAATAAACAACTACACCGGTAACAGCAACATACAACCAAATAGGAAATGTAATTTTAGCAATTTTTTTGTGTTTATCAAATTTAGCAGCCAAAGCTCTAACATAAGTAATCATAACAAGAGGAATAATCGCAATCGATAAGATAATGTGCGTTATCAAAAGAAAGAAATATACATATCTAATAGCTCCTTCTCCACCAAATTTAGTAGAATCAGCAGTCATATGATAAGCTACATACATTACCAGAAAAGCTACTGACAGCGCTATTGCACTTGTCATTAACTGTTCGTGAAGTTTTCTTTTGCCATTTTTGATTGCAATTACAGAAGCTACTAAAATAATAGCCGTTAATCCATTTGTAGTCGCATAAATAGCTGGTAAAAAAGAAAGCGGCTCCACATTGTAACCAAAATCTTTTAGTTTCACTCCAAAGAGAATAGCTACAACAACAGGAATTACAATTGAAACAATTATAATAAATTTGCTAAATTTTTGTTCAAGTGAATTATCTTCCATCTTTAATCTTTTAATAAAATATTAATATCTTGTTGAATATCTCTAACCCCTTTTTTATCTAATCCATCGTAATATAAAATTGGATTTCCAAAATCATCCTTTCTACAACGGATCGTACCATTTTTATCAATTAAGGCAAACAATCCTGAATGCTCAAAACCACCACTTACTTTACTGTTTTCTCCAACATAAAGATTAAAACCTTTATTGGCAATACCAAAAATATAATCTTTATCTCCCGTCAGAAAATTCCAATTAGACGATTTTACTCCTAATAATTTAGCATGCGCTTTCAAAATAGCCGGAGTATCATGCGCCGGATCAATAGTAATGGAAACAATTCCAAAATTAGGGTTTCCAAAAAAACTATTTTCTATGGCCAACATGCTCAAATTCATCTTTGGACAAATAGAAGGACAAGTTGTAAAGAAAAATTCTAAGACATAAACTTTACCTTTATAGGTCTCATTAGTAATTTTTATATTATCCTGATTGACTAATTCAAATTTTGGAGCAGGACCGATTTTAACTAATTTATCATCGTTTTTAGTAGTTAAACCAACTTTGTCCAAACGATCCCCTTTTACAACATCATTGTTTTGTATTCTATCAATTATTTTTGGTACTGCATAAATCCCAAAAAGTAAAATAATAAAGGAGATTCCAATGTAAGACTTGTTTTTAAGCATTATTTCTAAGAATTAAAGTTCTTTAGTTGCATTATGATTTTTTTTAAGAGCTGCGCGGTATTCATACAAAATAACTTTGAAGTCATCAAGCATCTCGTTGCTCAAATCAGCTGGATGAAATGTATCATACCCTTCTTTGTATTCTTTATTTTTCTTTCTTCCCCTAAGATTTCTTACTTTGTCTATAATATAAACATTTGGAGTTCCTAAATTTTTATCTAATTTTCCAACCAGTTTAAGTTGATCGTAATAATTATTGATTTCTTGAGGTGAAGTAAATACAAAATGCCATTGACTAACATCCGTAAAAGCACCTAAAGCATCTACCACTTTTTTGGCATCCTTTTCAGTTCCTAAAGGACAAATTACAACAAATTGCAAATCTTTGAACGTATGGTATTGCTGGTATATTTTTTCATTTAAATTAAAAAAATTACCTCTGTTTTTCAGAATCTCTGTACCAGAAAAACCTAAAATGGTTATTTTATTATTCAAACTAACTTTTTCTCCTTTTAATGATTCCCAGTTGCCAAAATCAGCAACCTTAGGAGTAATAATAGGCAACTTAGTAAAACTATTTATACCTGATGCAAAAAAAAGATAAGCTACAATAGGCAAAATAAAAAGAACAAAAAGAACAATATTTTTTTTCATTGCAATGATAAAATTTAAAGTACAAAAATAAAAAAAGGCACGCAATGCGTACCCTTTTTTTGAATTAATATCTTGTTAAAAATTCCATTTAATCGTAGAATTCTTAAAAACCTCATAAATATAATTCCCTTCAGTCAAAAGAATGAAAAGCAAATATAATATTAAAAAAATTACTGGTAAAACAACTGCATTTCTTAAAGTACTTTTCTCTCCTTCCATGTGCATGAAGGCCCATACAATAAAATATGCTTTTACAAGTGTTAAGATTATGAATAACCAGTTTAACAAACTCATCGCCATGAAACTATTCATATGAAGAGCATCTGGCTTAATAATACCAAAAATTACTTCAACAATAGTTATTACAGACAAAAGACCGAAAACCGTCCAAATTCTTTTTGTATTAGAAACATGTTCGTGTGACATAATGATAAATCTAAAATTAAACTAAGTAGAAAAACGTAAATACAAATACCCAAACTAAATCGACAAAGTGCCAGTATAACCCCACTTTTTCAACCATTTCATAACTTCCTCTTTTCTCATAAGTTCCTACTAGAACATTGAAAAATATAATGATGTTAATGATTATCCCAGAAAATACGTGAAAACCGTGAAATCCTGTTATAAAGAAAAAGAAATCAGCAAATAATTTACTTCCGTATTCGTTGTGGGTTAAATTTGCTCCTTCAATAACTAAACTGGCTTGAGTCAATCTCAATTCAGAATCTTTTCTTGAAAGAATAGTTTTCTTCTTTTCAGCAGTGATGGTTTCTGTTCTAATCAAAAGATCAGGATGTGCTTTGAAACCAGCTTGAACTTCAGCTACAGAATAAGTCGAAATAGCCGCCTCATCCATAAACCACTTTCCTTTATTTCTTGTCAATTGCTCTCTATCTTCAGGCAAAGTTGCAGCAAAATCAGCTAAAGCTACACGGTGACCTTCTTTATCAACAAACTGAAGTAAACTACCTCCTTTTGTTTCAATAGCACCATACTCCCCTTTAATAAAGTTTTTCCATTCCCAAGCTTGTGAACCAACGAAAATAATACCTCCGATGATTGTTAAAAACAAATATATTGTCACTTTGTCTTTTTTCATCTGATGCCCCGCATCAACTGCTAAAACCATCGTTACAGATGAAAAAATCAAAATAAACGTCATAAATGCCACGTAATACATCGGGGCCGAGACACCGTGCATGAATGGGAAGTGAGTAAACACTTCATCGGCTAAAGGCCAAGTTTCAATAAATTTAAATCTAGAAAAACCATAAGCTGCTAGAAATCCAGAGAATGTTAAGGCATCTGATACGATAAAAAACCACATCATTAATTTGCCATAATCTGCTCCCATTGGCTCTGTGCCGCCTCCCCAAGTTTTTCCTTCACTATTTGCAGTAGTAACTGTCGCTTCCATATAAGTTATTCGTTAAAAAGTTCCCAAATTTACGTTTTTTTATTATTTAAAGAAATATAAAAATAAAAATAAATAAACCCATAAGAAATCAAGAAAGTGCCAGTACATCGCACCTAGTTCAATTCCAAGAGTTTGAGTTGAATTGTATTTTTGTTTAAAATGATTATAAATTATAATTAGAAGTGAAATTAACCCACCAGCAAGGTGAATTAGGTGCACAACCGTTACAATATACAGAAAAGTAGTCGTTATAGAACTTTCACTTCCGGTAAAATAATACCCATTAGCAACGATCTGACCAAAACCTACAAACTGTAAAATAACAAATAATATTCCCAATGCTAAAGTAGACAAAAGAAATGCAGTAGTTGCACTTTGTTTGTCTTTTTGAATCGCTTTTTTTGCCAAATGAAAAGTAATACTGCATCCGATGATTGCAACCGTACTAAAATAAAATGCCGTAGGCAATTGAAAATCTTTCAACCAGTCGGCTCTAGATTTACTTACCACAAAAGCACTTGTAAGTCCTGCAAACATCATAGTCATACTAACCATAGCAAACAACAATATCAATTTATATGATCGCGCTGTTCTCGATTTATGTTCATCTGTTGTCATTGTAATCTCCATAACTATCTTAAAAATTTATCAAATATATAAACTAATTGTAACAATGTAATATAAGAAACGCTTACCAGCATCAATGTTCTCGCTGCTTTTGCTGTTCTTAATTTGTATAATTGCACTCCATAATAAAGCATCCAAAGTCCAAGTAAAAATACGATAATAGCAGCTATAGGCGTAATAAACAACTGCCCTGTGTAACCCAAAACTGGCAAAAGCGAAGCTATAATAAGCCAAACCGTGTACAAAATAATCTGTAAAGCCGTTGATTTATCTTTTTTTCCTGTAGGAAGCATAAAAAACCCTGCTTTTTCATAATCTTCATATAAAAACCATCCAATAGCCCAGAAATGAGGAAATTGCCAGAAAAATTGAATTAAAAACAAAGTCCCTGCTTCTATACCAAATTCTCCAGTTGCAGCAACCCATCCCAACATAAATGGAATTGCCCCAGGAAACGCTCCTACAAAAACTGACAATGATGTCATAGTTTTCAAAGGCGTATAAACACTCGTATAAAGAAATATAGAAATTGCACCAAACATGGCAGTTTTAGAATTGATTGTATACAACAGTACAATTCCAATAATAGTAAGAAGACTTGCAATAATCAAAGCCGTATTAGAAGACATTCTACCTGCCGGAACAGGTCGATTTTTTGTCCGATCCATCAACGCATCTAAATCTTTTTCAATAACCTGATTAAAAGCATTAGAAGCTCCTACCATACAATATCCGCCAATGGCAAGTTTTAACAATACCATCCAACTGAAAGAATGGATATCAGTAATCCCAAGCATAAATCCTGCAATAGACGAAAACACTACGCTAACAGCGAGACGTGCTTTAGTTATCTCGCGGAAATCAATATAGATAGACTTTAATGAAAGGGTATTTTGTGTTGCGTTCAATACTAATGTTTATTTGCTATGTAAAAACTTTTGCAAAAGTAGTTTATCAAAAGGGATTTGACAAAAAACAATTCATAAAAAAGCTTTTTTAGAAATATTATTAAAGCTAATAATCAAAATACCAATTAAAAACATCCGAACGTATCCCTAAAGTAAACCAATTAGTACTTTCATTAAAAGTCGTTGCCGTATTCTTTGTTGGATCAAAACTTCTATAAATATAGCTTCCAAAAAGTTTCAGATTGGTTGCTGGATTTATCAGATATCCAGCTTGAACATCTGTTATAAAAACAGCCGTTTTATTCCCTTGTCCTACTTTTACACCGCTATCTAAAGCTCTGTTTTCGTCATAATCTTTATAGATATTTCCTCCGTAATTATAACCATCTTCGGCTGTATCAAAATCCAATCCTCGAGTACCCATAGTTATTTTTGCATCAGCAAAATACCTGTCTTTATGATAACGGGCGATAACTAAAAATTCTTTAAAATTCCCGCCCCATTGATGCCCTATACTTTGATTGTTATGTCCATAATTTGTGATCGGATTACTATGGGAATACACATAAGGGCGCACATGATTGTACTCTAACTGCAATACCAAATTATCAACGTGAAAAGCATTATAATATTTAACACCTAATTGATACCCAAATTTATTTTTCCAGCTATTGTCCCCTTTTTTAACATCTCCAAGAGAAAATTCATCAAGAAGAAACTGTCCGTATGTATTGATTTGATTATTCAATTTGTACTTATAAGTCAACCCTAAAAGCGCATTTCCACTTCTGGCCGAAGAAGCAAATTCAACCGAACGATAAAATATAATTGGATTTACAAAATTCACATCAAACCCCCTGTTATTTGTATCAGTCCAAATTACTGATTCAAAGAAACCAAGATTCAATTTATTCGACACATTCCAACTCAAATAATGATTTGCCATAAATTTAGTAGCGTACGTTTTTTCGAGGGTAACCTCTGGACGAACATCTTTAAGCCACATATAGGTATTGGTGTATTTTATTTTCCAAAAATTAGTATTTATTTTGAAATACGGATACGGGCTCGCACCGTCACTTTCTAACAAAGAACGATATCCATCTCCTATAAAGTTCCTTCCATAACCCAATTGCAAGTCAAAATATTTACTAGGCGCAAAAGTTATATTGGCTTCCGCCAAAGGAAAATCATACGCATCTGTTTTAAAATCTTTAGCAATTCCCATACCTGGAATAATTGCAGGATTCCCACCTGCTGGTTTTATAGATTCTGCATAACGATTGTAGTAATCCGCAAAACGCCCTTGACTTTCAAAAACCGTAGCAGTGAAATTAATTTGCTTCCCTAATCCTCCTCGGAAATTGATTCCACGAGTATTTACATAAGTATAATTCGCTTTAGTTTGAGACGCCTTACCAACTTGTAAATCTAAAATAGGATTCAAAGTAAACCAGTAGCCGTCTCCTTGAATTTCAACCATACTTTCATTCCATAATTTTTTGGCCCACCAACCGGAAACATTTTTCTTTAGCTTATCATTTACTGCTTTAAAATCATAATATTTTGATACCTCCACATAAGTATACGGTTTAGATGCAGTGTGATTATTGCTACCAACTTGATTTAAAGAAGCGTCAAACTGAGAATAATAACTATGAGAAAAAGGAATATTCAAATGACTTTCGAACTGAGGAGTATTGAATTTTTTATAAACAATACTATCTAATTCGGTAAGTTGTTTAGTTTCATTTGGCAAAATTTCTGCACGAGCGAGCACTTCTGAAGCTAACTGCTCTGGGCTTTTTAATGGAATCGCAATTGTAATTGTGTATCTCGAATACGTTGGTTTTCCATTATAAGTTGATGGTTTAATCTTTGGGAATAACCCCAAAACTCGCTTAGTTTCTTTTATCAAATCCTCATCGGTAGCATTTACATAAATTACTTTAAAAACACCATTAGCATCAACTTCAAAAAGCACTTCTACGTTACCTTTAAAATTATTTTTTTTAAGATTTTCAGAAACTTGAAAATTTTGAAATACAAAATTTTGCACTTGATAGTAAAAACATTTTTCCAATTCCTTAGATTGCAAGTTTTCACAATTCAAAAAAACAGGAAATCGTTCAGGCGAAAGTCCCGATTGAGTTGCATTATTATTTATGTCTTGCGAATAAATAAAAAATGAATAAAATGATAAAAGTAACGTTAACAACCCCTTTTTCATATTGGTTTTCTTTGTGAATTTAGTAATCAATTTGTGAATCTTGCCCATTAGCAATTGCTTTTGCCCCAGACGTTCCTATTCGTTTTACACCCAGCCGTATCATTTCAACAGCCTCCTTATAAGTTCTTACACCGCCAGCTGCTTTTACTGGAAGTGGCGAAGCATTTTCCAACATCATAATAATGGATGGAATTGTGGCTCCATTTGGCAAATTACCTTCCGTTTTATAAAATCCTGTTGATGATTTTACAAAAACCGATTGGTACAATTCCTCTTTAAAATTTGAAATAACTACATTTTTTATCAAAGCAGACAATTGTATAATCTGTTTATCGTTTAGTGCAGCCACTTCTATAATCCATTTTACAACCTTATTATTTTCCAGTCCTAATAACGTGCATTTTAGGACTTCATCTTTAACCAAATCAATACTCCCTTTTTTAAAAGCTTCGTAATTACAAACGAAATCTAAATCATCTGCTCCATCTTCAATCGCCTGAATCGCTTCAGAAAGTTTATCCTCCACACTCGATTTTCCTTCTGGAAAATCAATCACCGTACCTATTTGTAAATTTGAATCGGCATCAATAATCATTTCTTGGGCGATAGAAACCATATTTGGACGAATCATAATAAGCTTAAAATGCTCATTAATGGCTTCCTGAATATTTTTTTTGACAATAACGACATTATCAGCTTCACTAAGTCCTGCCTGTGTTGCTGTTTTTAAATAAGTAGAATCTAAATATTGTTTAATATTCATTTTTCTTATAGCTTGATGACACCTTTTACTATCCTATTAGCAAAAATACATTTTAAATTCACATTTATTTAATATTAACAACTACTTCGTAAGGAAGTAATCTTATTTTATAATTTCTTACTCATTAAAAAATAAAAAACATTTGTAATATAAAAAAATCCCACCGAAGTGGGATTGTAATTCGTATCAAACTTTATTTAAGTTAGTGTACTTGTTAAAAAACAAAATTATACAAACAGCAAGAGTTGCTCCAGATAAATTTGCTAAAACATCAAACAAATCACCTTTTCTAGTTGTGGTAAATAGCGTTTGTGCTATTTCTATTGCTATTCCAAAAAAAATGGAAAGCATAAATGATACTGTCAAAGGCTTAAAAATAGCTGAACTATTTATTTGCTTCTTAAAAAAGAAAAACCAAAGCGATGTAAAGACCAAATGAAAAAAGGAATGAACAACTTTATCTAGATTCGTAATTTGAACAGTAGGAATATCGCTTGATTTAATTAAACAAAAAAAGACGATTAGCCCTGTCCAAGTTAAAGCTGCCCAAAAACAGAATTGTTTAGGCACCAATAAGTTCTTTGTAAGATTCGCTTGAAAGCAATGAATCAATTTCAGCTTCGTTTGCAATTTTTATTTTTATCATCCATCCAGCTCCATAAGGATCCGAATTCACACTTTCCGGTGTGTTTTCCAAAGCGTCATTAAACTCGACAATTTCACCTGATAATGGAAGAAACAAATCAGAAACCGTTTTAACCGCTTCAACAGTTCCAAAAACTTCATCTTTTTCTAAAGTCTGGTCTAAAGTTTCCACCTCAACATATACGATATCCCCTAATTCTTTTTGTGCAAAATCAGTAATTCCTACTGTTGCGATATCGCCTTCAATACTAACCCATTCGTGATCTTTAGTGTACTTTAAATTTGCTGGTATGTTCATATAAATACTAATTGATAATTATTAATTGATAATTGAATTTTATGTGACAAATGTAACAATCTCAATTCAAATCTTGTTTAGATTTTAAAAAAATTAATTCCCAAAATTATAGCGCATCGTAAATCCTGATCGAATATTTGTCAATGGGAAAGAAGTTGATATTACTGCTTTCGAAAATGAATGATCATAATAGAAAATTGCGGTCAAATTTTTACTGAAAGCATAATCCGCAGTTATTTTTAGAGACCATATATTTTGTCCTCCGGCTAATTGATTGTTATTATAGTCTAAATATCGAACAATTGTTTGATTATTTCGATAGGAAAGATCTCCTTTCAAGTTAATATCACTTTTTATAATTCCTGTTGGATTATCTGCCAATCTGGAAGAGAAAATAACATCTTTAAATCGATAACCAAGTCCTACAACATACTCTATTCCTTTTACTTCTGTCAATAGGTTATTATCAAAACTCATGGATAATGCTCTATCTTTCTTTATTTCGGTAAGTACTTTTAAAGAGCTTTTTAACTCAAAATCCATTCTAATAAGCGGACTGAATTGCTCTACTAAATTGACATTTGACATGATTGTGCTATTGAAAAAATTACCGCTTGCATCTACACCGTTGGGTGTTTTATCATATTCGAAATTAGATCTAAAGGCACTAATTGTGTAAGAAGCTCTATAACTGTGTTGCATCGAAAAGCGTTTGAAGTTCTTTTTGAAAAAATTATAACGCATCAAACCATTGTACTTAACAGCCCAATTTGGTATTGGAAAACTTCTGAAAATCCCCAGTGAAACTCCCGAAGCATTAGATCCAGAATACGCAGCTAAGAAAGCAGGCAGCAAAACCGCTTGATTATTTTTACCATACCCTAAAGGATATCCTTCTGCATCAAGATTAACTGGATTACTAATATCTATACCACGTTGCATTGCTAATCGATTTGCAACGGTAAGTCTATTACTTCTAAAATCATCAAAAGCCGCAGATGAATTTTCATCACTTGTTGAGAAAGATGTTTTTATCAGAACTGTAGAAATAGAGAAAAGACCATAACTATATGGAGATCGTGCATTATATTGTCCATCAGTTATATCATATTGCTCTGAAAAGTTCTTGGAATAAGATCTATCCAATGACAAATCGATTTTTAAATCTGGAAACAAATCAACATTTGCAGTAGCTTTAAATAACTTGTTGGTTACTTGAGAATAATTTTGATTAAAATTAGGATAGTTGGTAAGCCAGCCATTTTTAGCCGCCTCATAACGCACGTCGTCTTGACTTCCAAAAATAAATCCTAACGATGGTCTTGAAGAACCCAAGAATCCAACACTTGGCGTATATCCTGGCAATATCGTACCGCTATTCTCCGTATAATTCATTTGAATGTTTTTAACACTCGTCAAAACCCCAATTAAACCGTCAACAAATTCATTGTTTTTTACAATCTGTTGTGTATTTGTATTTACAATTTTTTCACCGGGCTTTGGAGCAATTGCCTTAGGCTTAGCCACTGGTTTATTACTGTTTTTTGTTACTCCTAAATACTTGTACAATGCATCCATATTGAATGTTGCATTCAAATTACTGGAACTTGCATTTTGAACTGTATTTCCTAAGTTATAACTGTTGCCATCAATCTCTATTTGTGACAAAGCATTAGAAGAACGTTGCCAACTATAATCACCGGTGTAAGAATAATTAGCTTTTACAAAACTAAATAATGGGATTTTATTAATTGGTATCTCGTAATTTAAAACCAATTGTTGCATGTGCTGATTAGGATCTCCAATATCCCAATAACTATCCCATATTGTAAAACTATCAATAGGCTCATTATTCTTATTTAGATAGCTTTTCACAATATTGCTAGAAGAAGCCGTATAATTCAATTTTAATGATTTTGTCAAATTAAAATTAAATCCATATTGATAATTGAATGCAAAATTTCTTCTGTATAATGGATCTAGACCTAAACCTTCTACATCAACTTGTCTAAATTGTTGGCGATTGAATTGTCTAATAATATTGGTATTAAAAGAGATATTAGAAGGAAGATAATTAAAATTAAAATCACTTAATAATTTCCAATAATTACTTTTTTTCATGAAAGCAGTTTTCTTGAACGGTTCTACTGGCTTTGACTGAAAAGTATATGCATAATCAACTGATGAATTGGCATGCTGATCTACATAATCTTCTATTTCAAAATCATGTCGCTCCACTTGATTAAAAGATTGAGAAAAAGTGAAATTTTCAACATCATAAACGTGTTGTTTCTGCTCTGCTCCTCTTTCTTTTCTAACCCCTATAAAATTGATACTTTGACGTTTCGTATAATCAGTTGCGCGACTTTGAATATTATCTCTTTCGGCTTTATCTGCAGTGTTATTTAATAACTGTTTTAATTTAATGTCTTGATTAAAAGGATCATATTCTGGAGTAATCATTTCTTCGCCAATGGCGTAATTGAACGGTAAATTAACACCCCATTTTGGAGGTAATAATTTCCCTAAATTAACATTAGTAACAATATTATATTGTTTCGTATCCTCTCGACTTCTCTCATTTGGACCTTGTTCTAATGCTCCAAAACCAATCGTGCTTTTTTTACCTGTTGCAGAAACTGTAGCAAAATCAGCAAAATTTGAATCTACATTCAATACAGCTGCCATACCACCTTTATTATCCATATCAGCTAAACGCAGCTCATTGAACCAAACTTCTCCTTTAATGTCTTGGTGCGTTTCATTACTTTTCACACCCACCATTAAAGTTCTAGCCTGGCCAAAATTAGGATTTCCTTTTATACCCAATCTCAACTTGTTACTTTTGTTTACTAACGAAGGGTCAAGATCATCTTCATATTGATAATAGATTCCATCCAGCGGAAGCGTACTTTTGTCTATACTCATTGCCTGAATTTTCAATTGTGTCAATAATGCCAATGACAAATCAATTTCATTATCTTCAGGCCAAACAGCTTCGGCGCTTAATGCAGAACAATCCGAAGTTGATGATGAGGACGGAACAGTAACTTTTAAAGGAATTTCTATTTGGTAAAAATTCTGTGTAAAGTCATTTCCAAAACGAATAAAACCTACCATTTGATTGTCTCGAAGCGCAATTTCATTTGGTAAAGATTCAGCGTGTAAAAACATTTTCAATTTTTTAAACTGACGCATGTCAATACTCACATTTTTAAAAACTGCTCTTGAATCTTCCGGTTCCAGTCCATTCCCAGAAACCCTTAAAGATAACGATTGTTCATTTTGATTAATAACCGTATTATTATTATACAATTGTTCTCTTACTACACCGGGTGGAGTAATATAATTCACCGGGCATCTTTCGTTATTTTCTTGAACATTTACAGCTAACACATCCAAATTAGTTTTATCATCAGCAACATTTGTATCATTAAAATCGAGTGTATTCGTATAGCGTCTCCATTCCCCTCTCACTAAATCCAATGCTCCAAAACGGACCGTTACCAAATCATTAAAACCCGTCATGAACATTCTCATGAAACGAATTGATCTAAAATCAGAAATATTTCCAATTGTATTTTCAGGTTGTGAAACTGGTATTTTAAACTGAATCCATCTGGCATCTGTTGTACCTCCATTTGGCAATGTAACTTGAGTATTTCTGATATCAGTAATGTAATTTTGTCCGACACTCATATTAGGCTTAACATCAATACTATATTCATAATAGGCATTGATGGTATTCATGGTGTTGTCTCTATTGATATCTTCTACATCTGGAAACGTGGTAGAACCTCTATTAGGATCATTAATATCAACAGCTGAGTTACCGTCTACACCATTATACTTTTTATATCGGTCTAAAACATTTCCAGAAGCATTCAAATAATAGGTGTAATCATCAGCTGCAGGATCTGGTTCTGATGCAAAATTATTGTAAATCGCACCTTCTTTGGCATTAGCCAAACCATCTAACCCAACGTCCTGATTCGTTCTATTATTAACATTGGTGTCAAATGCATAAATTAAAGATTGCGATGCGGGAACATCTCCCCAATTGGCTGTTCCTGGATTTGGTTTTGAAATAATTTGATCTGGTCCAAGTCCATTTTCATATTGCTTTTTACCATCTTTCAAAACATCCTCTGAGACTTCTCCTAAATTGAAATAGATTTTACCGGTATTGGATTGAGGTATTTCACCACTTCCCACATAAGGATCTAATATCCAAAATTGAATGTATTCTACATTTCCTTGTTCGAAATTAGTAGAATTCAATGATCTCATAATCCCACCAAAATTAGAAGTTGGATTTGTAGACACATTTGAACTATTATTATACGGCCCTCTTTCAGAAGGATAATAACTTAAATCCAGTGTATTGACAACCTGAGATTGTCCTTGTGCAATATCTGTCAAAGGATACAACTCCTCACTAAAAATTCTTCTGGTTGTATTGAAAGATAATTCTTCATTTGTAATTCCAGACGGTTTTTGAGTATAAAAAACAGGATCTATTGAGTACCATGCTAACTTTGCTCTTTTAAAACCATAACTCAAATCATTAGCACTAGCATTGAAATCATAGGTGCTTCTAGTGTTTTTCTCTGGAGTCGATGACAAGCTCCAAGCATACGGAGAACGCATATCAATAGTTGATTGAGAACCTTCAAAATCATCAACATATATAGTTGACTCCCCTTGAAATTGATCTGCTTTTGGGGAATCCGGTTTCAAAAAAGCAATTTCACCTCGTATAGAAAGATTGGATGGAACATCAGTATCGATATTAGGTAATTTATTTACTAATCGGGTAAAGAATGGAACTTCCGTTGAGAAATTGGTATTAAATCCAAAAATGGTATTATTAACAGATTCCTGACCAAAACTAGATTTTTGAGTAAATGGTTTCTCTGTCATTTTTAAAAAAGTCGCTCCTACCAAAAAATTATCAGAAATTTTATGCTCTACATTTACACCCATAAACCTTCTGGTTTGCTGACCAAAAACAGAATTGTTTTCTAAAGAAACATTAATAGGAGTATTAGAGGCTTGAAGCGAAGGATCTAAAATCTGGACTCTTCCCAATTGATAATTCACGCTATAATCAATTCCTTCAACCAAAACCCTACCTCCAGCAGTAACAACAACTGAACCTCTTGGAACATTGAAAGCACCAATTGGGATTCCATCGCCACCAGTAGATTTATATTTACCTCTTAATAAAAATTTATTCTTATCGCTATCTTGTAAAGCCCCTGACTGTGTGTTTCGATACATGTTTCTAAACACGTATTTCTTTTGATTAGCGTTATATGTATTTGCATCATCATAACTTTCTCCTCCATTTGATAATTTAGAAAAAAGCAGTTCTCCAAAAGGCTCTTTGGTTGTGAAGATAATTCTACCATTTTGAGCATCGATTGTCAAGCCTTGCATAAAATCAAAAAAACCATCTCCGCCTGCTTGTGGGTCATTGTTGTAATTGAGTTTATCTAAATTAAAAACTTTAAGCAAAGGTGTACTTGTTACTAAATCCGGTGATGGTAACGGTGAAACAATATTAATATAATTTAAAGGAGATGGATCGGTATAAAGTATATTAAACCTAAAGTCTTCCTGTTTCACTTGATAAGCTCCTTGAATCTGATAAATATTTTTCATCATCAAGTTCCAAACAGGGTTTTTGACATTGGTCAAATTACTTTTTAGCATTTTCAATATCAAACTTTGTGTTATGATTGCTTGATTTGATGTATTACTATTACCCGTTACTACAGTTGCATCTACACCATCATTACCAAATTCACCCACTTGATACACTTTATCACCAATTGTATATTGATATGCAACGGCTAAAACCTCATCATTAGCTAATCGCTGTTGCAATGAAATATAACCTAATTGAGCATTAAAGGTATATTCATTAGGATTTAGTTTTCTAGCGTTTTCTAATTTAGAATAATCCGCACCTTCATTAACATCCACTCCTGTAAAACCAGACCCTGCTGTTACAATTTCCCTAATGTTGTTATTTAAAAAACCTCCGTTGTCTATTAATGCGGGATCATATTTATTATTTTTATTATCCGATGGATATGGTTTTTTTAATTGATCTGGCTGGTCAATAAAAAAGTTTAGAGGAATAGGGTTTAATACTACTACCTCATTTTGTTTGCCGCTTATTGGATTACCATTTAAATCCGTTAACTCCCCTTCCCCTAAATCCTGAAGCGCAATAATATTTCGCAGATTATTACTGGTGGTATTTACCCTATTTTGCTTATTGGTAACCCAAACCTCCAATCTTGAAATTTGAACTCTACTGTCAATAAAAGGATAATTTTTTAAGGATGAATCGTATTTGTTTCTAAAATATTGGGATAAGAAAAAGTGTCGGTCATTATCATAATCCAACGCATACATATCAAAGTCCTGAATCGTTCCTCCACCTTGAGCAACAATACTTTTTGTTTGGGATTTTTGTTCTGAAAATATACCTGTAACGGTTGTTTTACCAAATTTTAATTGTGTTTTTACACCAAATAAACTTTGAGCTCCTCTAATTAAAGAACTATTCAAAGGCAAACTTACATTTCCGACTTCAATTTTTTGAATAATATCATCTTCCGAAGGAGCATATTCTAACTTAATTAAGTTTTGAAAAGCAAAAGTTGACTGTGTATCATAATTAGCATTTACATTGAGTCGCGTTCCCACTTTCCCCATCAAACTCATACTTATCCTTTGATTAAAGTCAAAAGAAAGATTCGATCTGTTTCTTGGTGAAAATGATGGATTATCTTGTTTAGTATAACGCATTCCCAAATCCATTTCTATTGATCCGGTAGGTTTTACGTCAATTGTATTACTTCCAAAAATAGATTCAAAGAGCCCTGATTTCACATAATATCTTGGCAATAAATCTTTTTTGGCGGCTTCACTGCCTTCTTTTTTTCCATCAATAGCATCTACTTTTTTCTTGAAATAATCTCGCATAGATTCTTTCAAAACCAAATTTTCATACTCTTTTGGAGTTAATATAATAGGATAATTAATGGAAAATCCATCTACAGAATTCGTGTAAATATACCTGTCAGTAACTGGATCATAAGTATACGCAGAAAGAACACTTTGAGGATCTTTTAACTGAACTTTCCCTGTAGAGAAACCAGTTTTAATTGTATCCTGAGCGGCCGGTGTTACCTGAGCTTGCGATACAAAACCACAAAATATGACTAGCAAAAAAATACAAATTTTATGCATATAATCCGTGTTTTGAGTACCTTTTATAAGTTTTTTAAAGCTTTCTTAATAATCGATTCAACAGAAGCCTCTGGATCCTCTTTTACAATTTTTTCTACGATTCGTTCTGAAGTTTTTCGAACAAAACCTAATACCTCCAAAGCAGATAACGCTTCATCTCGATTTGTATTGCTTTGCGACATAGAAACTTCGTCTAAATCATACAATTTCAATACTTTTTCTTTTAAATCAAGTATTACTCTTTGTGCCGTTTTACTACCAATTCCTTTTATAGATTGAATGGTAACTACATCACTTGATGCAATTGCATTTGTAATTTGTTTTGGGTCTAATGATGACAACATCGTTCTAGCAATGCTTGCACCAATACCTGAAACAGATAATAATAATTTAAAAATTTCTCTTTCTGATTTTTCTACAAAACCAAATAAAGTATGCGCATCTTCTTTTATTTGAAGATGCGTATACAATTTTATAAAGTCCGCATTGGGGAGCAAAGAGTAGGTATGTAAGGATATATTTACATGATACCCAACACCTCCACAATCAATAACTACTTGTGTTGGTGTCTTTTCTACCAATTTTCCCTGTATATGTGCAATCATTTTTTATAATATATGTCTCCAAATATAATAAAATTAGCACATAATTTAACTAAATTCATCTATTTAAATGTTCTTTTCATCAAAGAAGCATTACCCTACATTTATTTTTTTCTTCTCTTTTTCTTGAGCATCAATCACAGCAATAGCTGCCATATTGACCATCTCTTCTACACTTGCTCCTAATTGAAATATGTGAACTGGTTTTCCCATTCCCAACATGATCGGTCCTATTGAATCAACTTTATTTAATTCTTTCAAAAGTTTATAGGTAATATTAGCGGATTCCAAATTAGGAAAAATTAAAGTATTTACTTTTTTACCTGCAAGTTTTGAAAACGGAAATTTTTCTTTTAACATTTCTGGATTCAACGCAAAATCAGCTTGAATTTCTCCATCAATAACCATATCAGGATGGTTTTTATGCAAATAAGCCACCGCCTCTCTCACTTTTGTAGCACTTTCATTTGTTGAAGAACCAAAATTAGAATACGATATCATTGCAATTACTGGCTCCACTCCAAACATTCTGGCCGTTTTTGCAGTCATTATAGCAATTTTTGCCAAATCATCTGCAGAAGGATTTATGTTTATAGCCGTATCCGATAAAAACATAGGACCACGACTAGTCATCATCATATTTGTAGTGGCAACAAGAGAAGCACCATGAGCTTTTTCAATAAGTTGTAACATTGGTTTTACAACAGATGGGTAACTTCTCGAATGTCCTGTAACAAGTGCATCTGCTTCACCTTCATTGACCATCATGGCGGCAAAATAGTTTCTTTCACGCATTAATTTCTGAGCATCCAATAAAGATATTCCACGTCTTTGTCTAGATGACCAATAGGTTTTGGCAAACTTATTTCTTCTAGACTCTTCTTCTTTTATTTTTGGATCTATAATTTGAACATCAGCATCAAAACCTAGCTCTTCTTTTAATTCTAAAATAATTTCTTTGTTCCCCAATAAAATTGGAAAACCAATCCCTTCTTCTAATACAATTTGAGCAGCTTTAAGCACATCTAAATGATCTGCTTCCGCAAAAACGATTCTTTTTGGATCCATTTTGGCTCTATTGGTAATCAATCGAACCATTTTATTGTCATTCCCTAAACGATCTAAAAGTTCTTCTTCATACTTTTTCCAATCAGTAATAGGATTTAACGCTACTCCTGAATCCATCGCAGCCTTTGCAACAGCAGGCGCGACAATAGTTATTAATCTTGGATCAAATGGTTTTGGGATGATATATTCTCTACCAAAATTTAATTTTGTAGCTCCATAAGCAACATTTACTTGTTCAGGAACCGATTCTTTTGTCAATAAAGCTAGCGCTTTTACAGCTGCCATTTTCATGGCTTCGTTTATCTTGGTTGCACGAACATCAAGCGCACCTCTAAAAATATAAGGAAATCCAAGAACATTATTCACCTGATTAGGAAAATCAGAACGTCCCGTAGCCATGATAACATCTTTTCTAGTTGCAACAGCCAGATTATAATCAATTTCAGGATCTGGATTTGCCATTGCAAAAACGATTGGATTTTCTGCCATTCCCATCAACATTTGTGGAGACATAATTCCACCTGTTGACAAACCTAAAAAGATATCTGCACCAACTAATGCTTCCTCAAGACTCATTGGTTTTATATCTCTGGCATATTTTTGTTGCAAAACAGAAAGAGAAGGATTGTCTTTCGTCAAAACCCCTTTACTGTTAAACATCAATATATTTTCAACTTTTACTCCTAATAAAACATATAAATCGGCACAAGCAAGAGCAGCAGAACCTGCTCCGGAAACCACCATTTTTACATCTTCCGATTTTTTATTAGCCAGTTCTAATGCATTCAATAAAGCGGCCGATGATATAATAGCCGTTCCGTGTTGATCATCATGCATTACAGGAATATCCAGCTCTTCAACCAATCTTCTTTCTATTTCAAAAGACTCCGGAGCCTTAATATCTTCCAAATTAATTCCACCAAAAGTTGGTGCTATATTTTTAACGGTCTGGATAAATTCCTCAATATCCTTTGTTCCAATTTCAATGTCAAATACATCAATATCAGCAAAAATTTTAAATAATAATCCTTTTCCTTCCATTACTGGCTTAGATGCTTCAGGACCAATATCCCCAAGCCCTAATACTGCTGTACCATTGGTAATTACTGCTACTAAATTTCCTTTAGCTGTATATTTATAAACATTATTAACATCTTTTGCAATCTCTAAACATGGCTCGGCTACACCAGGGGAATAGGCCAAAGATAAATCTCTTTGTGTTGCGTATTTCTTAGTGGGAACTACCTGAATTTTACCAGGAGTTGGCTTTGCGTGGTATAATAATGCTTCTCTTCTTTTGCTGTCTTTGTTCATTTTTTTGAGATTTTATTCTATCATACAAAGATAGAAGACTTGGTTTAAAAAGTCAGCTTTTATCCTATTCTTTTATAAAAAAACAGACTAGTACCAGCAGATACAAATAAAAATAGCTGCAAAAATTCGCAGCTATTATATGAATTGGACTATTTACTTCTATTGTGTAATATAAGAGTTTAAATGTTGAATTGTATCTTTTTGGATTTCGATTATTGCTTTCACAACATCACTTATGGATATAATTCCTATGACAGTATCGTTTTCTAAAACAGGCAAATGTCTCACTCTTTTAGTACTCATTAATTCCATACAATAATCTAAATTATCGGAAGGTTTTACTGTAACTACAGCAGCCTCCATAATTTCATGAACCAACGCTTTCTTTGAAGATTTAGCTTTCAAAACAATTTTTCTGGCGTAATCTCTTTCAGATAAAACACCTTTCAAAACTCCATCTTCGATGATAAGAATCGCTCCAATGTTTTTTTCGCTCATCACTGTCAATGCTTCGTATACAGTGTTAGTGGAAAGTATGGAATAAACTTCCTTTCCTTTTGTGCTTAATATTTGATTAACAGTCATAATAGATAAGTTTAATTTATTATAAAGTTAAAAAAAATAGCATTCAAATGCTCAATTTATTTATTTATTTCACATTAAAATAATTCATCGGGCGAAGTCAGCTTATTTAGCTCTTGTTTTAAATTGTCACTCAATATTTGCAACCCGTATTGATACGATGCATTTACCCAACCAAATCCTTCCTTGGCGATATAATCAAATTCGGTTCCTACATTACCATATTCAGCAAAAACCTTATGTGAACTGATTTCTAAATCAAATTTTTCAGGAATGGTTCCGTTATATTCAACCGCATTTTTAGTGATTAACCACAACCATCTGTACACCATTTCTTGAGCCTTATTGAAAAACTTATAGTTAATTAAACCCTCCCACAATAACATTTGATGTGGCGCCCAGCCAAATGGGTAATCCCATTGTCGTTGTGGCGCATCTTTTGAAAAACTATCACTACTCGCTTTTGTACTTCCTGTAATTCCTCCAGTTTTTATAAATTGCGGTAAAGCTGTTTCTACTAATTTTTTAGCTTGGTGTTCATTACACAACCCAGCCCATAAAGGAAAAAATGTAGTTGCTGCTTCAAATGGAAACTGTCTTTTATTTACAAAATCATAATCAAAATACATGCTTAATTCTTCATTCCAACACAATTCGTTCATTTTCTCTTTTCTGAAAAGTGCTTTTTGCTCCCATTCTTCGGAAGAATACGTTACATCTCCAACTTGGAAATTATCGTTAAAATACTCCTTTATCAAATACGCAATGTCCTTTTCGTATTTATAAAGAAAACTATTGATGTCTACCGAGTTTAAATTGGCACATGTATTTATAAGTCTATCGGTAGTATCGTGACCGCTTTCTCTCAAGCTACGATCATGAACAAAATAGACGTCAAGCTCAGCATCAACAAGAGTTCGGTTTAAATATTGTTTTTCAAACTCTCGAATTGGCAAATTGTATTTTTTAGCATACGGCTCTAGAACATCATCAAAATGCCCAGGCTCTACTTCAAATGGCATCCCTACCCCATCAGCTTTGTATCGATTTAAACCTGTTGGTGTCAATCGGTTTCCTTGAACCATCCAAACCGTATTATATTCCAAAATAACTATTTCTAAATGACTTCTCAACCATTCTAAACTAGGCACTTTCTTTTTTACAATTTCGATTAATAATGAAGAATACAATGGTGGTTGTGTTCTCGTTAAGTAATAACTTCTATTCGCATTTAGAATCTTACCGTAATGTATGATTTGGTATTTAAAGTTTTCGGCAATTGACATTGCTTTTTCCAGTTGATTGTCTATAATCAAACCAACACCAATAAAATAACTATCCCATCCATACATTTCATTGAATCTTCCTCCGGGAACTACGAAAGGCACTCCTTGTAAACTGTATATTTTTTGCTCTAAAGCCAAAGCCAAAATACCCGGTTTTTTATTCAATGTATCTACATATTCCATCGAGAAATTTTCGGGCAAAATACCTACTTTAAAATTCTGAAGTTCTTTTTCCAATTCCTGAAAATAGGCAACACCTTGCTTGTCCTTCGCCGAAACATAAAGTGTAGGAACTTCATTCGTCGTTTTTTCATCCTGAAGAATTTGATCTAAACCTTTTCTATCAATAGTTCTGGTCAATTCATTCCAATAGTCTTCTCTAATTTTCCTCGAAATCCGTTCTACAGGATTCTCTTGAATACGGCTCAAATCTATCTCTCCTTTATCCACTTTATTTTCTTTTAATAAAGCTAATTCCTGAAGTAAATTTGACAAATGATACGTTCCCTCAATAACAATTTCTTGTTTGGTGTTTTCATCAACTAAAGCAAACTTTTTAGGTCCATTATCATCTTTAGTGATTTTTTTATCTTTATCGGTATCTTCCTGAAGTAGTAATTCATGGAATACCTTGTCTATGTTAATTAAGAAATTCATATTTTAGAAGTAAGTTTTTTTAATATAAAAAATGAAACAAGCAGTAATGACATTGGAATTAAAGTATAGAAAAATGCATTTTCAGGACCTTCATTTTTGAACAAATAACCAATAATTCTAGATCCAATAGTACCTCCAAGAGCTGAGAAAACAACGATTAAACCTGTCATTGAACTGTGCAGTTTTTTTGGCAAAGCACTTAAAACAACTGAATTTAAAAGTGGATAAATCGGTGCAATAAATAGTCCAACTAATGGAAATGCAAATCCTATTAATGGAATATCGCTAAGTGAATTAATTTCTTTCACCTCTAACCCAACTGTTCTTGGAAGTAGAAAAACAACAATCAGCATAGCCATCACGATACAAAAACTGAGTACCCAAATCCAATTTATTTTTTTTGTAATCACACCCGCTAAAAGTCGTCCAGCGGCTAAAGTAATTGCTAATATACTCGCCATCATAATACTAATGTTTTGTGGCAAATGCAGCACTTTACTATTGAATGTAGGCAACCAAGACATTATCCCTTGCTCTATCATTACAAACAAAAAAGCACTAATTACAAAAACGATTGTTAGAAGCTGAGCAAATAATTTGAACATTTGTGCGAAGTCATCGACCAGATTAACTCCAGGAATTTCCGTTTGATTTTCAAATTTGGTGAAAAACAAAAATCCAAATGATATTAATGAAATTCCGGCCAACAGCCAATACACATTTAACCATGAATCAGGATTTGTATCCGAATTAAAAGCAGGAAATAAAAAGTAAGCCAAGGCAATTCCTATCATAAAAACACCTTCAATACTACTCATCAAGCTATTATGCTCTTTCTGATTTTCTGTAACTGTCCCAATTAGGGAATAAACGGAAACTTTTATCAAAGCAAAGGAAACTCCAACAGTTGCAAAAAGTATTTTTGCGGTGTCAAACGAATTTCCAAAATACATATTTATACAGGCTACAGAAACCAATGCTAATCCAATGAGCATGGCTCTTTTGTACCCTATTCTTGGCAAAAATGACGCTATCAAAAAAGAAACTATAGCAATAGGCAGATCTTTGAATGCTTCGAGAATACTGGCTTGCAATTCATCTACTCCATAATTTGCTTGCGATTTTAGTATAACAATCCCAACACTATTTAATAATATTGCAAACACAAAATAATTGAGATACATCGCAATTTTGACAGCGTTTTTTTTCATTTTTTATTTTTTTAATCATTTGGATAATTAAGATTTTAAATCCCTTCAGGAGTCACTATCTTTATTTTAATATTTTAACATGCCTAATTTTTCGATTACAGTATAAAATTTAGAAACTCATAGTGCTTGTCATACCATTTACCGTATGATCAATTGTAAAACCATTGGTTTCAAGGTTTGCCTTTAGGTGCGCAACTGTGGTGCCATTTACCCATTTGACATCTATAATAGCATCTACGGCATCATTTATTTCTACATGACCTGAAAAAGCATTTGAAGTATTTCTTAAGTGCATAATTTCCAGTTGTTTATTTACAACTTCCGTTTTCAACCCTTGCGCGATATCCTTCATTGCCAACGAGGTACGGTTAATTTCTTTATGTCCGGCACTACCTCCATTATCTGCAGCTTCATAATTGTTTTTACCTGCAAAAATATCTAAATACCAAACCTGCGGTATTCCTGGCATAAACATTTGAATCACTCTTGCAAGAAGTAACTTTTGTTCGTCTTCACCTAGTGCACTAAAAAATGTAGCATTTATTTGATAATAAGAAATTTTATTCCCTGAAGGATCGTAAAGATTCTTTACCCGACCGCCACGTTCCATGATTTTATTCATGATACTTTCTATCTCGGCATCTTCTAACAATCCTTTATTATAAACACCATTTACCTCCTTACCTTTCAAATCTAGAACAGGTATTCCATCATGGCAACCAAGCATATTTACTGTTTTATATCCTTTAGCAATAATTTCCTTAGCCCAACTTAACAAGGCTTTACTAGTTTTATTTTCGATAGTATGTATCGTTAAACCAGGTAAGAAAAAGTCATAGATATAATATCCTTCATTGGCTACCTCATCATGTAAATGCAAACCATATTCTGCATGAATTTCTGGCAATAGCATCAAATTATTTTGTTGTGCTATTTCCTTAATACGCTCTAAATATTCCCAAGTCCCCGGTTTATTAAAAAAATTGGATTCCCCTACTTGTTTATGCAAATAGGCAAAAGCATCTAATCGAAGGATATTACAACCATAACCATTTAATTTCTTTAGTGTCTCCTCATAAAAATCCCAGACTAAAGGCGATGCAGCATTAACATCCATTTGTCCTAAATAGGAACGCTTTTGTTCTACAATTTGTAAAATTTCTGATTTCAAAGGAGTACAATCTTCAAAATCAATGGTCGTGAAATCTTGATTATCATTAATTGCAGTATTAATTACGGCAACAATAAATAGACTTTGCTCTTCAGTTAATCCTTTTACATTTTGCAAATCTGATACAGCAATTGGATTGTAGGTTATTTGCTGATAAAAAGTATTCCAATAAGGCTGTTCTGTACCATCCGGAAAACGCACTTTCAATATAGGCAAACCCGACTTTCTCATGAACAATTTATTGAGAAACTCTGGTTTTGGAATTACAATTCCATCTTCATTTTTTACCCCGTTTCCCTCCCAAAACTCATTCCAATTGATAAAAAAATCTTTAAATTTAGATTTATTACCGTGTTGTAGCATGTCTTTAAACTGAGGAGAAGCGACAGAAAGATGATTTAACACAATATCAAATTTCAACTTTATCTGGAGCTCATTCAAGTCCTTTAAATCTTTTATGTCTACTAAATCTTTATTTATATCATAATCAATAATAGAAAAACCTCTATCTAAGTCACTATTGAAAAAGGTAGGCAACACGTATATTAAAGAAAATACATCTTTAAACTCTGCCATTTTAAGCATGGCTATGGTGTCATTAAATTTTTTTCCAATACTATCTGGATAAACATTCAGCATTACACCATTACTGATCTTTTTATTATTTTGTTGCATCGTATTTTATAAAAGTTTAGAAAGGATATTGATGTTATCCGGTAATCGCCCTACATTTTGTAGTTTTAAAGCTGCTAATTTTAAAGCGATATCCAAACATTCATTAATTGATTTTTCCTTTATATAAGCAAATAAAAATCCGGACCAAAAAGCATCACCTGCTCCAGTTGAGTCCATAACTTTGTCAATTTTTATCGCTGGCATTTGTATTACTTCTTTCCCTTTTTGAGATAATTTCACCCCTTTGCTACCTAAAGTTAAGCAAACAGTATCTACTCCTTGATGGTGAAAAAAATCAAATATCTCTTCATGAGGTAGTTCCTTCTCAAAAAGACGGAGCATATCATCTTCACTAATTTTTATTAATGGATTAAACTGGCAATAGGTTTTGATTACTTTAAAAGCCTTCTTTTGACTTTTCCATAACTTTCTTGCATAGTTAACATCGATACTTAGCTTACATCCTAAATCGTGTGCTTCTTGTGCTTTCTTTAAGATAGTTTTCTGTGCAGGATTTTTACTTAATGCGAAACAAGTAGTATGAAATATCTTGGTATTGGATAGTATTTCCCTAGAAATTTGCTCTTCATAAATACAACAATCTGCTGAACGATACGGTATGAAATCTGGTGTACCCTCGGACCTTGAAACAAAAATCACACTAGTCGATTTATCATCTAAGACGTTAAGGTGGTTTGTATTTACTCCAACACTCGTTAATCGTTCCGTAATATAGGAACCAAAACCGTCGTTCCCTACTGTTGCAACCATGATAGTATTCAAACCTAATCGTGTTGAATTCATAGCAACATTAGTAGGCGAACCTCCTAAATACCTATGATAATCTCTAGTTTCATTAATAAGCACTCCTTCTTGATGTCCAATAAAATCTACAAGAACTTCACCAACACAAAGGATATCTATTACATCCATATTATTATTTATTGTATTATTCACTTAATTTTGTCTTTTTTATTTTAATTAATAATGTACAGAGAGCAGCAATCACTAACAATACTCCCGCAAAACTTATCGCTAATCGAGGGTCATTATGTAAGAAATTTTTTAAAATATAACCAAATGACAGGTTTTGAATAATCATTGGGATCACAATCATCATATTAATAATACCCATGTAGACACCATATCTTTCTTTTGAAATAACAGCAACAACCATCAAGTAAGGAATTCCCATCATACTTGCCCAAGCAATGCCGTAGCCAATAACCACAGCAAAAAATACATACTGATTTTGTACCATTGGAAAACATAAAAGAGAAACTGCTCCTAATAACAGACAGACGAAATGAATCATCTTAGCACCATGCTTTTTGGCTAATTTGGCCAAATAGAAGGCTATTGAAAAAGTAACTATAAACCCAAATGCACCAATCAATCCATTCCATTCCACTGCTTTTTCATATCCTACTGTATTCTTTGGCGTTACATTCCAAACGGACAAAGCAATACTTTTTGAATTGTTTTGCCAATAACACATCATGGCATACCATTGAAACAAATAGACCAAAAACAGTTGCCACATAACCGTTGGCATTTCTAAAACCGCCCTATAAATATCTATAAAAGGAGAAAAAACATTTAATGGCTCCGCTTTTAAAATTGCTAATTCGGCTTCAGTTGGTGGAATTTCTTTAGTCTTAGTTATACTCCAGCAAATGGAAGTTACAGAAAGTACTGCTCCTAAAAAAAAAGAGGCATAAATCCAAGTAGGCAATGATCCCGTATAACCGACGAAAATTATTGGAAATAGAAAAAGAGAGATATAAGCCAAAAACTGCCCGAAACCAGTAAAAAAACTTTGCGCTTGAAAACCCATAGGTTGCTGGTCTTCGCTCAATGTATCCGCAATAAAAGCACGATAAGGTTCCATAGCGGTATTATTTCCAACATCTAGAATCCAAAGCAAACCTGCAGCCATCCATAATGAACTACTAAATGGGAATAAAAATAAAGCAATACTACAAACTATTGCACCAATAAAAAAGTAAGGTTTTCGCCTTCCCCATCTTGGATGCCAAGTTTTATCACTCATTGCCCCAATTATAGGTTGTATCAACAAACCCGTTAATGGACCTGCAAGATTTAATAACGGGATTTGATCTGGGCTTGCATGTAAAAAATCATAAATAGGATTTACGGCACTTTGCTGTAATCCGAAGCTATATTGTATGCCAAAAAAACCGACATTCATATTGATTATCTGCCAAAAACTTAATTTTATTTTAATTCCCATTTTTTGGTTAATGTATTGGTTTGTTAATTTTTTTTAAATTTAATTTTAAAATTCCCAATTCAATACATTATTAAAACAAAAACGTTTTCGGAATAACCGAAAACGTTTTCGAAATGTTAAAATAATCTAAATTTTTAACCTTTATTTTTTAGCAAATGGAATAATTATTTTTGTTTCCCATTCCAATTCGTCACCACCATTGAAAGGATTTGCCAGAAAATTTTCTAATGGTTTATTTTCTAATTTAGAATTATGATTTTTAGCATAATCCAATAATGCAAACCATGCTCTATCAGAAGTCCTAAAATTCCCATAATAAGTTGCCGTCAAACCTTTAAGAGCAGGAATAGTTTTGAATTTCACCTCTTTATCTTGGATTGCTTTAGTATTTTTATCAATTGGAAAACAATAATTAAAATCGAGAGTTTCTTTATCAAGATTCCAATTTTCGATTTCTACATATGGTTTACCAATGATTTTAATATTATTCTGTTGCAAAAACCCTGTTATAACGGCATCATTTGCAATCATGGTTTGCGCTTTCTCCTGTAAAACACTTTTTAGATTAATATACGCCACAAAAATCTCTTTAGAAGATCCTTCACCATCAATTTTGACTTTAAAATTACCTATATGATTTTTTAAACCGTTTCTAAAATCGGTTATTTTTTTAATTTGTTCAACCTTGAAACTAGTACCATAAAAAGGAGCCGTAAGTCTATTGAATAAACTATTATTTAAATCTTTTATGCCTACAGTTACTGCAGTTATTGAATCATCAATGGAGTTCATTTCCCAAATATATTCCATATGGACATTCCCTTTTTTCATTTCTTGTTTAATGAAATCAAAATTTCTATTTTCCAGAATGCTATAATTTTCTTTTTGATTTACTAACTGAGTTGCAGACCATTCCTGAATACCCTGAAAAATAGTTCCTGTAGCAGTATTAACTTTAAATGAAATACTATAATCACTTTTTTTAATAAATAAATACCAAGTTAAAAAGACTAAAAAAAAAGCACTAAATCCTAATATAATTTTTTTTCTGACTATCATTATTTTTTAAGCATCTTTAATTTTTTATTCAAATAATTTCCAATGTTATCCCCCTGAACAACACCATTTTCAATTGCGGCTCTGTAATGGATACCTCCATACAATCTACTGATTGCAGCCTCTGCTGCCGCTTGCTTGAATGACTTAAAAGGTCTTTTTGGCAAGCCAAAAGGAACTTCAGAATCATCAATGTAACTAAAATTATCTCCAAAAATAGATGTCAAAATCAGCGACGAACAAGAAGAAATCACTGAATGCCCGCTAGTATATTCAGGAAAAGGAGGAGTTTGCAATTGCGGTCTCCAGTTTTCATCAATATTTTGATTAATATAGGTCTCTGGTCTAATTACATTACTTCTAAACTTTTCATTCCAACAACTAATAATACTTTCAAAAACTCCGATTGACGTTTTAGTATAAGCAAAAACAGCAGTTTCAAAATCAGATTTATTTTTTTTCAACGCAATTTTAGTTATATTCATCCAATGCGCATCCGGTGAATTTTTTTTCTTGGCAAACATCATGTGCCCTTGAGTTACCGTAGCATACGGATTACAATCCCAAAAAGTAGCAATATCAGATTCTTCCGGAATTACAGTACTTTTATTTTTCTCCATTGCGATTAATTTTTCGGAAATCATATTTCCTACATCATAGGTTTCCTTTGCATCTTTGTAAAAAGCAGAATTTTTATCTGTAGAAAAAGGATATGGTGCAATTGGTTTAAATTGAGAAGCTGAATCCATAACTAAAGTTCTTATTTCACCCCAATGTGGCTCAACCGCGTCCATATAAGCAGGTGGAGTAGGCTGCCATCTTCCTGGCTGATTAGCATAAACAGAAAATTTAGAAAAAGTTCGGGTCTGCTTATAATTATCTTTTCCCATCCATTTTTTAATTCGATCTGCTACTTTTAAACCATATTCTTTAGAAACCAGAAATTCCTTAGCATTCTCATTTTCCCATTTTTGGTATAAACTGTCTCTATATTTTCCTAACGCTTCTTCAGAAAAAATTAATTGTTTACTAACCTCGATATGGGCAATAAGTGCCGCTAAATTTTTATTGACTCCACTTTTCGGATCTAGTTTAGGGATAGAATCTAATCCTTTTAATTGTCCCTGTAGACTTTCGTATTTAGTACTATTTTGAGCCATAATCTCATAGGCTGCAATATTAGGATAAACGTAAATTCTACTCGCAACCGGTGGTGAAAAGATATCATGAACCATAATTCCCGTTACTGTATCCACTGCAGCGCAGTAATCATTCGTTGTAACCTTAATTGAATCTTCTTTTTTACAAGAAATAAAAAAGAGCGTTATAAGTCCTAAAAGATAAATTTTAGATTTCATTTTATTTGGTTTAATTATTTTGTTTGTAGTAATTTTTGAATTAGTTTTTAAGCATTGGCATTTTATAAACCTCTGCTTTGTTATTATTGATGGTAATCAATAAATATTTCTTGCCATTGAAATTGATAATATCCAAATGCTTAACTGCCTTCTGAGTTAAATCGATACCTATTTGATTTCCTAAATAGATTGTTTTTTCATTTTTTATTAAAGCTCCTGAAAACCCATCAAATCGACTGTGATAAGGTGATACCCCAAAATAGTTTCCTGCTGCAAAAACTTCTTCTTTTTTATCCGAATCAAAGTTTGATTTTACAAAACAGGTAATTGGTGCCACTTGCATTTTATTCGAAAAAGCAACAAATGTAAATTTTCCTTTGTCATTTCTTAAATAACCCGATTTTAAATTATGCACTTCATATAATTTTGCTTTTTCAAGCATTTTTGGATCAAAAATTTCTTCTACTGGTTTTCCAGCAAATGATTTATAGCTGTTGAATTTCTTTTTAAGCATTCCACTAAACTGTTCCGCTAATTCATCTAGTCCCATTGTGGTGTAATATTTTCCATTTTTTTCTTTAGCCACAATAGTTTCAAAAGAACCATTCCCATCAAAATCGTCATAATACATTTTCATAGGAAACTCTTGAGAAGCTTTAAACTTTGAATTCATTCCCCAATTTCCAACTAAATAATCCAGATCACCATCATTATCAATATCAAAAGGGATAATAGATTGCCATAATCCATTGCTTTTTTCAGGAAAAACAGTTTCAGTTACATCTTTGAATTTTCCGTTCGTATTTGCAAAAAAAGTTGGTTTCATCCATTCTCCTATTGCAATAATATCAACTTTACCATCTTTATTAAAATCATCAAAAAGAACATCTGTAACCATTCCAATTTTTGAAAAAGTTTTACTTTCTACAATAGTAAAAATGCCTTTATTATTGTTCAATAAATAACAATCCGGCATACTCCCAAATCTATTGTTCACCGAATTATTAGCAATAAAAACATCTAAATCACCATCTTTATCATAATCGAACATTTTTACAACTGATGCGTTCTGAGCTAAATTTGGTAAAATCGTTTTTACTAACTGTCCTTTATTAGCTAAGTATAATCGGTCTTGCAAATTAGACGCATTTTCTCCTCCACCTGAAGCTACAAATAAATCGTTAATTTTATCATTGTTAAAATCACCTATTACAGCTGAAGCATCTTCAAAAACAGAATCATTTTCAATTTCATTATAAGCCTTTTTAGCAAATCCTTTTGTGTTCTGAAGATAAATGGCTGCTTTTTTATTTTTGGCTCCACCAAAGAAAATATCATCTTTACCATCACCATTTAAATCACCTATTGCTGTTGCCGGACCACGATCTGAACGTTGATAAGGAATTAATTTCTGAAAAACAAAATCGATATAATCATTTTCTTGATGCGTGAAGTCAATTCCTAAATTAGTCACTACCTTTTTGAAAACAGGAATAACTGCAGGATGTAATTTATTATAATCAAAAACCTTTCTATTACTATTCGGTTTTATCGTTAATGTTTGGCAAGTTTTAACATTCTTAATTGTTTGGTACGTTTTGTCTGGCCAAACAACTACTAACGAATCTATAGTTTTTGTTTTACCATATCCAAAATGAATCATAGGCTCAGAAGATGATTGAAATCCTCTTGTAGTTTGCAGTTCCTTGAATTGTTTTTTGCCTTTAGAATACGAAATTACTTTGGTACCTATGCCGAAAGTATTTTTTCCGCCAAACTGCAATTTCAATTTTAAATAATTAGAATTTTTATTGGTTTGATTTATATACACTGATGCAACACTATTTAAATTATTAGTAATAACATCTAAATCGCCATCATTATCAATATCTGCATAACCACTTCCATTTGAAATTATAGAGTCATTTTCAATCCAATCGTTAGATTTATTTTTAAACATTAAATCTTTTGAACCTTGGAAAACATAATTAGTCACATTCCCTTTTGGCATCTTCTTTAAAGCTTCTTTATCCAACAATTTAGTGGCACTAATTTTATTTTTAATCTGATCATTTGAAAAATACTTTACATAATCTAAATCATTTGGACGTTTTGGAATTCCATTACATACAAATATATCTTGCTCACCATCCTCATCATAATCAGCAAATAAAGTGCTCCAGCTCCAATCAGTAGCTGCTACACCACTTAATAAAGCAGTTTCTGTAAAATGTTCTCCTGCTTGATTCAATTGCAACATATTTCTGGTATACTGATAATGATAGCCTAGCTTCTCGGTTCTCATTTTCAGCATCTGTACATTATCATCCCCTAATGAGGATTTCAAAACTTTTTCATCCTCAGGAAGCATGTCCAAGGTCATTATATCAGGAAAACCATCGTGATTAATATCCGCAACATCTACACCCATCGAAAATCTACTGGTATGACCAAAATGTTTCTTTAAACTTTCGGTAAAAGTACCATCCCCATTATTTATGTAATAATAATCATCTTCATGAAAATCATTGCAAACATAAATATCAGGATAACCATCTAAATTGAAATCAGAAACTGCTAATCCTAAACCATAACCATTAGCACCCCCAAAAATCCCTGCTTGCTCGCTTACATCAACAAATTTGTTATTATCGTTTCTAAATAATTTATCACCGCATTCGTAACTTCTCTTATTTCTAATTTCAGCATTTCCAAATGATAATTCAGAATGAACAGCATGATTTAATAAATACATATCTAAGTCTCCATCATTATCATAATCAAAAAACGCAGCCGATGAACTGTAATTATCTAAATCTAATCCATATTCAGCAGCACTTTCAGTAAATGTATTATTCTTGTTATTGATGAACAGTTCATTGTGCCCTTCAAAGCCATTGATTCCAACAACTGCACAAACATAAATATCTAAATAGCCATCTCCATTAACATCTGCCATGACTGTACCCGCATTCCAATCACTTTGTCCTTCAACTCCGGCTTTTGCAGTAATATCTTCAAATTTATTATTGCCTTTGTTCAGATACAATTTATTTTTACCTTGATTAGAAGTAAAATACACATCAACCAAACCATCATTATTAATATCTCCAAGAGCTACACCCCCACCATTATAATAATAGAGATAATCTAAAATAGAGATGTTTTTTGAAGGATCGAGCTTATTATTGAATGTAATGTTACTTTTTTCTGGAGATAACTTTTCAAATAACTGATCTTGTTTTTTGGAACAACTAACAATTAGCAATGAAGCCAGTCCTATTCTAAAAAAATTATTCATTGCTTTTAAATATTTTAGGAGCATTATCATTTACAACAGCTATTATTGAAATAGTGTTATTCTTATTTTTTATTGTTTTAACATGCTTTACTTCGCCTTTGATAAAGAATCCTGATTTATCGTAAGGTAACCATGAAAAAGTACCATTTCTTGAACCTAAAAGCACACTGCCATAATTTGCATCTAATCTTGAAAATTGGGGTTTAAATTCATATTGATTCCCACCCAAAACCAAATCTAATATTCCATCTTTATTCACATCTACCACACAAATCGTATTTACACACGAAAATTGAACTTCTTTCGGTAATACTTTCACATCAAATTTTCCATTTCCTTTATTAATAGCAATTACACTCTCTTGAATCGTAACTGTTTTTTGAATAGAATTATCAACTACATCTTGAGCAAATAATTCCTGAAATGATTTCTTGGAATAGTCCGCATAACTTAAATTCTTCTTTTTTATTGAGGGTATTTGTTTCGCTAATTCCTGTTTTAAATGAATTGGTATATCTTTATTATCGATAGAACGAGTTGCAATTTGCTCGATAGTCCCATTATTATCAAAATCATTTATAAACAATCGCATTGGATTAGTACTTGATGCTTTATAAGACATATTAGTTCCTTTATTCCCAAGAACCAAGTCTTTCTTACCATCCTTATTCAAATCTACACAACTGATTGCATTCCAAAAACCTTTATATTCTGATAGATTTGATTTATAATCTGCTAATCTTCTTCCAGTATTTTTGAATATTCGCGGTGCCATCCAATCTCCTACTATTATTAAATCTTTTTTACCATCATTGTCTATATCTTCCCAAACTGCATCTGTAATCATTCCTACTTCATTCAATTTGAATGCTTTTTTATCAGTAACATTAGTAAAATTCCCTTTACCATCATTTTCTAGTAATAATTGTTTTGGATCAATTCCATAAACACCAGGGACACTCCTACTGCCAATAAAAACATCAATATCACCATCATTATCGAAATCGTTTGAAGCTATTACCGATACATTATTATTGGTTGTTGGAATATTAGATTTGCTTTTTGTGAAAATTCCTTTTCCATTATTCAAATACAATCTGTTTTTGTAATTTGCTTGATCTGATTTTTCGTTACCACCGGAACCAACTAATAAATCCTGATTGCCATCACCGTCTGCATCAAAAAAACTAGCGGCAGTATCCTCATAAAGGGCATCGCTGTCTAAATCCTTTTGACTAGTAATTGTATAATTATCGTTTCCATTATTTAAATAGATTTTTCCGCCTTGCCCTTTGGCTCCTCCAATAAAAACATCCTCATTTCCATCTCCATTAATATCTGCAACCGCAAGTGAAGGCCCTTCCTGCGAGAGTTCTTTTGAAATCAAACCTTCATAATCAAAATCGATATAATCATTTTCTTTGTTTGCCAAGAATTGACTTTTCTTTTCAGATAATAATGATTTAGATTTATCTTTTTTTGGAACAAAACTTGATTTTGCGTCTGCAATATTCAAATTGAGCGTACAATTGTTTTTTATTTTTTTAATAGTTTGAAATTTACCGTTTGGCCAAATTACCTGCAAAGAATCCAATTTTTTAGTACCAATTCCAAAAGTCATAACATAATCAATTGAAGATTGAAAACCTCTAGAAGGAATTAACTCTTGTCTTAAAATCTCTTTCCCTGAAAATAATTGAACTACACTTCCTACTCCAAATCTATTTTGGTTGTCACCTTTCAATTTGATCTTTACAAAATGATTTTCTTTATTTTTTTCGGAATTATTTTTATAAACAAAAGCTTCCATATTGACATTATTGACAATCAAATCCAGATCGCCATCATTGTCTAAATCCCCATAGGCCGCTCCATTTGAAAAACTTGGTGTATCAAGTCCCCAGTTTTGGGCTTCATTAGTAAATGTTAGATTTTTATTGTTTTTAAATGCATAATTAGGTATTGGTGTACTTGGCATTTTATTGATAACGGTCTCAATTTGTTCTTTTTTACCAGTAACAATCATTTTTTGCATGAATTCATTTGCGAAAAAATCAACAAAATCCTGATTAGTTAAATCATGATAAATTCCGTTACAAACATATATGTCTTTGTAACCATCATTATCCATATCAAACATTAAAGCGCCCCAACTCCAATCCGTTTTGGAAACACCAGCATAATTTGCGATTTCAAGAAATTGATTGTTTCCATTATTAAGCTGCAAAGTATTTTGCATATATTGATTAAAAAAATCTAAATTTATTTTTCTAAGATACAAATCATAGTTTTCAAAATTTGTCGTAGTCTTCAGACGTTCATCGTGTTCTGGTAACATATCTGTAACGAATATATCAGCTTTACCATCATTATTTATATCAGCCATATCAGCACCCATAGAAGACTGACTTATATGAGATGCCCATCCTTGAATTTGCTCCGTAAAAGTTCCATTTTTATTATTGATATATAAATAATCTCTTTCATAGAAATCATTTGAAATATAAATGTCTGGATATAAATCTCCATTTACATCACCTACGGTAACACCTAAACCAAAACCTATAAGACTTCCATATATTCCGGCTTCTTTACTAACGTCAGTAAATTTTCCATTATCATTTCTCAATAATTTATCTCCTCCCCCTTTAAGAATATCGGCTACATCCCAATCTTTATCACGGAGTTCTCGTTTATTGGAATAGTTAAGACTACTCACGGGAATAAAACTGTTATTTAAAATATAACAATCTAAATCACCATCTTTATCGTAATCAAAAAAAGCAGCATGAGTTGTAATGCCAGTGTCCGCAAGATTGTATTGTTCTGCTTTATCAGTAAAAGTCAAGTTACCGTTATTAATAAAAAGTTGGCTTTTTCTTATTGAGTTAATGTTATTCCCAGCACTACAAACATAAATATCTAGCAATCCATCACCATTAATATCAACCATTATAACACCTGTTGACCATGACTTATTTCCTTCGACTCCTGCTTTCTTAGAAATATCTTCAAATTTGAAATTACCTTTATTCAAATACAGTTTGTTAGCCCCTAGATTTGATGTAAAAAACACATCTGAAAGTCCATCATTATTGACATCCCCTATAGCTACACCACCACCATTATAAAAATTTCGATATTTAAATATATTCATATCAGCACCATTCTTAACTTCGTTTACAAAATTAATTCCGGTATTTGAAGAATCTAATTTAGAGAATAGGGCATTCTCATTTGTTGAATTTTCTTTAGAACAATTGGAGAAAATTAAAATTAAAAGTAGAAATAAAACAATACGATTAAACATATTTAAAAACTATTTGATTAGGTAATTATAATTGACCAATTTATATATAATTCATTATATAAAAAAATTAATACTGGAAATAAATCGTTGTTTTTAAAACTAAAAAAAGGTTTAATTTTTCTTATAATCTAATGATTATTAGCAATTTTAATACCTGAAAAACTACTGTGATAGTTTCAAAAAAAAAACAAAAAAAACTAGTTAATATAAAAAATAAAAGAGGGTATTAAAAATACCCTCTTTATAACTAACTCAAAACATAATTAATTGTAAACAACTCTTAGTAACCAGGGTTTTGTTTTAAATTTGCATTAAACAAAGCGTCAGCTGGTATTGGATACAAAGCATATCTATTATCAGATACATAAGGTTTCAATTCTCTTGCAGCAAGGAATTTACCAAAACGAATCATATCATTTCTTCTCCATCCTTCATACCATAATTCTTTACCTCTTTCAAGATATATTCCATCCAAAGTTGCTGGAGAAGCAGCTTGACCTGATCTAGCAGCAATATCAGTCATAATAGTTCCAACAGTTCCTGCTCCACCTCTTAATACAGCTTCAGCTTTCATTAATAAAGCATCAGAATAACGCATCAATTCGTAGTCATTTTCTGGAGTACCTAAATTAGTGGCATCCGGAATATATTTCTGACTTCTAATACCTGCAGTTTCTAAAGTAGCTCCACCAGTAATCAAAGTTAATGCAGCAGTATATACTAATGGATGACCATTTCTATCTTGCAATGGAGTTACACCACCTGGTTTGTACATTTGACCAATTTGAAATCCAACATTGTTACCAAAAGCTGCAATGATCGCTGGATCTGCATTTTTAATACGTCTGTCATTAGGATTAAATTTATTGTAGTATTCAGCTACTGTAGCAAAACCATTCCATCCATCAGGAGTTTGATTGTAATGCATTCCCATTCTCCATCTTGATTGAATACCTCCACCAGCACCACCTCTTAAATTTTTAGAGGAGAACAAAATCTCTGGAGATGTATTGTTGTCTGGTTTAAAGTTATCCCAATAGTCAGCTGCCAAAGAGCTGCTTATTGCATCAACATGAGATACTACTTTAGTCATATCAGCTGCATCAAAAACATAAGGTCCAGCTGCATCAGCTGCATTGAAAACCCCTTTGTTTAAATATATTTTAGCTAACAAAAAGTGTGCTGCATCTTTGTTCGCAATACTTGCATCACCAGCTACACGAGCAGGCAAACTTCCAACTATCGCTTCTAATTCACTTATTATAAAAGCAGTTGCTTCTTGTCTAGTCCAAACTTTAGGGTCATCAGTTAATGCACTACCAGCTTCTCTATAAGGAGCTTGACCGTACAAATCAACAACATTATAATAATAAAATGCTCTTAAAAAACGAGCTTGAACTACCTCAGTAGCTGTACCGTTTTCTACAACCAAATTACAATTGTAAACGTTTGATAACAAAGAATTCCATGCTCCTCTAATCTCATTATTATCAGGTGCCCATGTATGTGTATGCAATTGTCTCCATTTTGCATTATCATCCCAGTCACCACCTCGAGTAGGCCCAACTAATGCATCACTTGACATTTCGTCTAAGGCGAACATTTTGTCCTGATCTTGAAAACCTCTTAATCCATTGTATGCATTAGTTAATAAAGATGCAGTATTTACTGTACCTCCTGCAGTATTATTAATAACTACACCATCTAATACTTCTTCATCTAGATTAGTACAACTTACCCCTAGTACAATTGTACTGGCAAATAAGATGCTTTTTATAATATTATTTCTTTTCATTGTTTTTTAATTAAAATGTTACGTTAAGTCCAACAGCTACACTTTTGTCTCTTGGGTAAGATAAATACTCCATACCAGCAGAAGGCACGCCATTCAATGATTTATCAGTATCAACCTCAGGATCAGAACCTGAATAACCTGTAATTATAAATAAATTTGATGCATTAACATAGAAACGAGCTGTTTTAATTTTAAATTTCTCTAAAACATCTCCTTTTACAGTATAACCAAATGTTAAATTACCCATTCTTAAGAAATCCCCTTTTTCTAAATATTTAGTAGATGGTGAGTTTGGATCTCCTTGTGCTTGCGCAGAAGTCGCTGCTTCTTGAGTAACGTTTCTACCTCCAAGGAAAGCACCTTTAAAGAAATAAGCATTAGTTGTATTATTATAGATATAATGACCAAATGCACCATAGAAAGAAGCACTAGCATCAAATCCTTTAAAAGTAAGATTAGTAGAGAAACCAACATTTATTTTTGGTAAAGGTTGTTTGTTCAATAATTTTTTAGCGGCAGTACCTAAACCAGTATCATTACCAGCTGCATCAGCATAGATAGAATTTCCACTAGCATCATACCCTCTCCACTCATACATATAATAAGTATATGCTGGATGATTATTAGTAATTACCTGTGCATAAGCATCTGTCAATCCTTGACCGTTCAATCCTCCTGTAGAGATGAAACCTGCAAAGTTTTTAACTTCATTACTTAAGAAAGATGCATTTCCTGAGATATCCCATGTTAAATCTTCTTTGTCAATCACTTTATAACTCAAAGCTACCTCAACTCCTTTGTTGATTAAGTTTCCAGGTAAGTTTTTGAAACGTGGAGATGGTGGCCCTGGTTGCGTAGCTGCTGCAGGTACTGGGAAAATTAAATCTTTAGTATCTCTTTGGAAATAATCCAATGAACCTGTCAATTTATTGTTAAACAATTCAAAATCAGTTCCTACACCATATGATTTAGTAGTTTCCCATCTCAAATCAGCATTTGAATTAGTATCTACACCTAAAGTACCGTTGATTCCATAAGAACCTCTAGAAATTGCTGAGTTTGGAGCAAATTCTTGATTTCCTGTAATACCGTAATTCCCTCTAATTTTAAAACTGTTTACAATACCTTCTTTATTGTCTACAACTTTATAAGCTATACCAACTGATGGAAAATAATCATATTTATTATTTACTCCTAATTTAGTAGATCCATCAGATCTTAAAGTTCCTGTAAGAATTAATTTTTTATATAATGTAGCATTTACTCTACCAAAATAAGATTGTAATTCTACTCTATTTCTATAAGAAGAAACTCTAAATTCATTTTGAAGACCACCTTCGATATTATCAATCAAATTAGTCTGAGCCATATCAAAACCTTTAGCACTTGAAAAACTTCCATCAGCAGTATAATCATAGTAAGAATATCCTACCAATGCATCTAAGTTAAAGTTATCACCAAAGTCATTATTATAATTCAATGTATGCTCAAAAGTTTTATTAAACTTATTTTGACTATTGATTGAAGCTTGACCATGTTTAACTTCAGTAGAACCAGGAACTGATGCCTGAGCAACATTCAAGATATCAATAGTTGGCAATAGTTGACTTTTTCTAATAGAATTTGAACTTTCTATACCAAATAAGAATTGGTATTTCAAGTGACTATTAATCTTCCAAGTAGTATTGATACTTCCTAAAACTTTATTAGTATTAGTATAATCTTTGTAAGCATTTAATAACTGCACAGGATTCAAATACGTATTACTTACTACATTATAAGAACCATTTGCATTATAAATTGGCAATGTTGGATTCCAATACAATGCTGTACCAATTAAATTACCAATAAAACCTGCATTATTAGACAACAATGTAGTTTCATCTTTTATAGAAGCATAAATCAATCTTGATTCTACTTTTAAAGCTCCACCAAAGAAATCATTTGAATTATAAACAGAAGCACTGTATTTATCCAAACCTGAATTTTTTACAATACCATTTGTGTTAGCTGCACCAAAAGACACTCTAGTATTAGAGTTTTCAGTTGTTTTGCTAAAAGACAAATCATGATTCATAGAAAAACCATTACGTAAAACGGCATCTTTCCAGTCATAAGTTCTTGATCCTTTATCAACTCCACCTGCAGCAACGAATTCATTTGCACCCATTACACCAAATTTACCAGCCATTTTACTGAATTGTACTGATGTACTGTAAGCTAATTGAGGTTCTTTTGATTTTCCTTTTTTAGTAGTAATTACAATTACACCATTAGCACCACGAGAACCATAGATAGCAGTAGAAGAAGCATCTTTCAATACACTTATACTTTCTATATCATTTTGATTCACAAAGTTCAATGGGTTTCTTGCTGAAGACGCTCCTAATAAATCATCTCCACCACCAGAAACATTTCCACCATCTAATGGCACACCATCAATAACAATTAATGGACCGTTTCCTGAACGAATGGATGAATTTCCACGAACTCTAATAGCAACCCCAGCTCCTGGCTCCCCACTTGACTGAGTCACCTGAACACCAGCTACTTTACCTCTCAATAATTGAGCTGGCGAAGGAGAAGATACATTATCGAAATCTTTAGCTCCAATTTGATCAACTGCACCAGTTGCATCTTTCTTTTTAACAGAACCGTAGCCAATAACTACTACTTCTTTTAATTCAGCTGAGTCTTCTTTTAAGATTACTTTAACTGAGCTTTTCCCTGCTACACTTACTTCTTGACTTTTAAGACCAATGTAACTGAAAATCAAAACTGCGTTTGAGCCAACATTTTTGATAGTGAATTTTCCATCGAGATCTGTTTGTGCTCCATTTGTTGTTCCTTTAACTAATATAGAAGCCCCTGGAAGCGGACCACTAGCATCTGATACTGTACCGGACACATCTTGCGAATAAGTCAAACTAGTACATAGCATCGTTAGAAACACCATCAAGCCTTTTAATAGACTATTTTTCATACGTAATAAATAAGTTGGTTAATAATTTGTTTTAATGGTTTGTTTTAAAATATGTGGTAAACATAATACTAATTTTATGATAAAATTAAGAAAATTACAAACTATAACGTTTTCGTTGAGTCGAAAACGTTTTCGATTTTAAAATTAATACTTCAAAAAATTAATACTAAAATTATATAAAATTTAAAAAAAAGCGTTAAAAAAAACACATTGTCATAATTTGACTTAATTTACCATATTCAATACTTAAACATATGTCAAAAAAAAGGCTTTATAACGAAAATCGTTACAGATTCTCTAATCTAAAAGCCTTTTTCGTACTTATTTATCAAATAGCCTTTAATTCTAAAATTAGCATTCTTTCTAATCGAATGGCCTACTTAATTGAGATTCCCCCTTTTTTTGAGGAATTTATTTATGGCAATGATTTTATTTTAAAAGAGGTTATTAAGAAGGATTTTAAGCTATTTCCATAAAAAAGCCACGAATACACTTCTTTCAATTTCTTAAAAAGATCAAAAAGTGTAATCGTGGCAGGAAATTTTTGTTTTATGCTGTTATTCTATTGTAATTGTTTTGTTATCCATTCCCAAACCAATTATTTTTAATGACTTCCATTTTTTTGGAAGCAATCCTTTATTATATTTCAATCCATTATCAGTTTGCTCAACACCTCCAAAACCATAAATTACGGCTTGAAGCATCGCACCCGCTCCTGTTGCAAAATAAGGATTATTACTGTTTGCTGATTCAGAAAAAACACCAAAAGGAGGTCGACTATTTGGCAAATAGGATTTCACAAAATAACTATACGCTTTTTCCTTATCACCTAATCGAGCATACAAAACGGACAAAACCCCTGAAGCCATTGCCGGACCATCTTTTTTATCGATTTTTTCAGTGTAATATTCCAAATCTTTTTCAATTTGTGCTTTATCAGTAATAATATGTAACGGATATGCTAATAAATTTACATCGGCTTGTTTAATAATTTGTCCTTTATATCCTTTGTAATTCTGAGTAATTCCATTTTCGGTATGAATTACTAATTTTTCAGAAACTGCTACCCATTTCGGATCGATAGGTTCGTTTAAAATTGTAGCTGCCTTAATGGTGTTTTTTAATGATTCAATAGCTGAAGCATTTGTAAAAGCATTATCATCGACATGTTGTGCGTATTCATCTGCACCAACAACATTCAAAACAGAATAACTTCCATCCTGATTCTTAACTACTCGACTTACCCAGAAATCAGCCGTTTCTTTTAATACGCTCCATTCTTTCTTTAACCAAGACTTATCTTGTGTATAAGCGTAATAATTCCAAAACGCAATCGAAACATCAGCCGTAATATGTTGTTCGAAAATTCCCGTCAAAGCCCAAGTTGGCGTTGCTTCTTCTCCTGTATCATCAGACTCCCATGGATACATGGCCCCCTTATATCCATATATGGTAGCTTTCTGTTTTGCTTTTTGCAAACGGTCGGAACGATAATCTAAGCAAGATTTTGCCATATCAGGCTGCAAGGCTAAAAGCGTAGGATACATCCAAAGCTCGCTATCCCAAAAAATATGTCCATTATATCCTTGAGAAGACAATCCCATAGGCGCAACACTTTGTCTTGTTTCCGGACGTATATAGGAATACAAATTATACAAAGCGAATCTTACGCGTTGTTGCGCATCTAAATCTCCTTCTATTTGAATGTCTCCTGTATTCCATAATTCAGCCCAAGCTTCTTTATGACGATTCAATAAATTATCAATTCCTTGTTGCAATGCATATATAGGTTGTCTTTCGGATTCATTCAAAGGATCCGTAATATCTTTTGAAGTGCAAATCCCTCCGGCAATAGCAAATCGATATTTTTTCCCTTTTACTAATTTTTTAGAAAACCCAACTTCATTTCCAGTTTTCTTCAATGCTTCACTTTGCCCGTCAAAAAGAAAAGTTGTTGACGCTGAAACTGTATACTTACCCGTTAATGTTTTTGCAGTTGTTCCAAAAACCGGCATCAAATACTGATTATCTTTTAATACCCGAAACTGACTTTTTGCATCTTTCAATTCATCAGGGACAACCATATAATTATTAGCTGCTATTTCGATGTCTTTATTAGGAGTAATTTCAACAATTGCCATAGCAGAATATGGAACCGCTCTATTGGCTAAAATTGTATAATTAATACTTGCAAAATCTTTGAATGTAAATGAGGTTGTGCTAGTTCCTTCTTTCATGGAAACAACTTGACTCCAATTATCAATATTGTTCGATTTTATTTCTTGATTATTTATAATAAGGTGTAAGTTTAAAAATTCAATTCCTCTTACAATTCTACTTATTCCGTTTTCAGGACTACCATCATAAACTCCATTCAATAATATCTCTTTTGTTTTTAAAGGGGTGTCATCTGTAACAATTCCTATTTGACCATTTGCCATAGCAACTCCATAATAATTTTCTCTGGAGTTTGCATATAAATGCCATTGATCTGATTTTGTTTGTCCAAAAACAGCTTGACACACTAAAAACATTAAGAACAGGCTTTTAAAATTTGAAATCATAGTTATAATTTTTAATAATATTTTCAAACTTATATAATTAATTCGTTAAATAATTATATAATTCGATATAGTACATTGATTCTAAATCGAAAACGTTTTCGACTTACCGAAAACGTTTTTGATTATTACGAATTGAATAATTAAAAAAAAGAATTCTATTTTTATAGATATAATATAAAAATAAACCCTTTTTTAAATGAAGTTCACAAGTACTATTCCATTAATCTTATTTTTATTCGGGACTTCATTATTGTTGTTTTCTTGTAAAAAAGAAGAAAATAATGCTATCATTACGGTTAATTCTTCTGAAAAAACAGAAAGTGATTCTTCAAAAATATTCAAAGAACCTTTTCGACCGCAATTTCATTTTTCCCCAGAAAAAAAATGGATGAATGACCCTAATGGAATGGTATATTATAAAGGTATCTATCATCTGTTTTACCAATATTATCCAAATGACATTGTGTGGGGGCCTATGCATTGGGGACATGCTACGAGTACAGATTTAATTCATTGGAAACATAAAAAAATCGCTTTATTTCCTGATAAACTGGGGCTTATATTTTCAGGTAGTGCAGTAATAGACCAAAATAACAGTTCTAAATTAGGAACTAAGGAAAACCCGCCAATGGTCGCAATTTTTACCTACCACAATATGGAAGGAGAAAAAGCAGGAAAAACAAACTTTCAAACACAAGGGCTGGCTTACAGTTTAGACGAAGGAGACACTTGGTTAAAATACGAAGGAAATCCAATTATAGGAAACTCTGATTTAAAAGACTTTAGAGACCCCAAAGTTTTTTGGAATACCGCGACCAATCTTTGGAATTTAGTTTTAGTCGCTGGAGATCACGCCCAATTTTACACTTCAAAAAACCTAATAAATTGGACATTCGAAAGTGATTTTGGTAAAAATAATGGTGCTCATGGCGGTGTTTGGGAATGTCCAGATATTTTCAAATTAAAAGTAGCCAATTCAAATGAAGAAAAATGGGTATTACTTGTTAGCATTAATCCTGGCGCACCAAATGGGGGTTCAGGGACACAATATTTCATAGGAGATTTTGACGGAAAAACTTTTCGAACAGTCCAAAAAGAGACTAACTGGATTGATTATGGAACAGATAATTATGCAGGAGTAACTTATAATGATGCCCCAAATAACAGACGCCTCTTTATTGGCTGGATGAGTAACTGGCAATATGCACGAAATACACCGACAAAAAACTGGAGAAGTGCCATGACACTTCCAAGAGAACTTGCACTAGAAAAATTAAATAATAATTATATCCTAAAGAGTACTCCAGTTGAAGAACTAAACAAACAATTTACTACTGAACTATCTAAAGATTTGTTATCGCTAAATGCAAATCATACTCTCACAATAAATTACGACAATATAAATCAATCAAATATAAAGTTTGAAGCCTATTCAAAGAATTTAAAATTAGTATTTTCTAACGATGCAAAAGATTCTTTAGTAATTGATTATGATGCCAAACAAAAAACATTCTCTATAGACAGACGGCATTCCGGAATTGTAAATTTCGAAGCCAATTTTGGAAAAGAAATTCACAAGACTTCAACCCCAAATATTATTTCAAAAACTATAAACTATCATATAATTTTAGATTGGTCTTCGATAGAAATTTTTCTCAATGATGGCATTTACACATTCACTGAGCAAATTTTCCCAAAAAAGCCTTACAATAAACTTAGCATTCAATCTAATGAAAATCAAGAAATTAAAAACATAAAAATCTCAAAAATAAAAGGAATTTGGCAAAATTAGAAGCCTTTCGTCAAAATAAAAACAACTAAACTAACAACCAAAAACTATAAAAATGAATAACGTTCGAAATTGGTCTCTTACCGTAGCCGTAGCGGGATTTTTATTTGGCTTTGACACCGTGGTAATATCCGGTGCTAATCTACCAATAAAAGAATTATGGCATACCACACCATTATTTCATGGCATTTTTATCATGTCAATGGCATTATGGGGAACTGTTTTAGGTTCTTTATTAGGAGGGATTCCATGCGATAAATGGGGCAGAAAGAAAACATTATTTTGGATTGGAATCCTATTTTTAGTATCGGCTTTAGGTTCTGCTTTAGCGCCAAATCCCTATATTTTCTCTTTTTTTCGTTTTATAGGCGGAATAGGAGTTGGAGCTTCTTCAGTAGCAGCACCAATCTATATATCGGAGATTTCAACTCCAGAAAATAGAGGTAAATTAGGAACATTATTCCAATTCAATATCGTATTTGGAATCCTAATTGCATTTTTCTCTAATTATTTATTCGAAGGTTTTGCTGGAGCCAATGACTGGCGATGGATGATAGGAATCGTAGCAGTTCCTGCTTTGATCTATAGCATTGTCGTTTTACAAATTCCGGACAGTCCGCGCTGGTTAATCTTAAAAAAAAGAGATAATAAGGAAGGAATGAAAGTTCTTGAAATGATTTATAATAAAGAGGAGGCTTTAGAAAATTTCCATGAAATTAAAAAAGATTTAGTTGACTCAACGGTCAAAGAAACTATTTTTTCAAAAAGATACAAACTACCAATTATTTTAGCTTTTTTACTGGCTTTTTTCAATCAATTATCCGGAATCAATTTTATTTTATATTACGCTCCAGAGATATTGGAAATGGCAGGATTAGGTTCGAAAGAATCTTTGATGAATTCCATTTTAATTGGACTAACAAATCTAGTATTCACCATTGCGGGAATGCGATTAATAGATGTTTTGGGAAGAAAACAACTGATGATTATTGGCTCTTTAGGTTATATTATCAGTTTAGGCATGGTAGCTTTAGCTTTTTACAACAATATGGGACCAATTATATTAATGTCATCTATTATGCTATTTATAGCCTCTCATGCTATTGGACAAGGAGCTGTAATATGGGTTTTTATTTCCGAGATATTCCCTAATAATGTTCGTGCCAATGGACAATCCTTTGGCACAGGAATTCATTGGATTTTCGCGGCCTTAATAACTTTGGCCGGACCTGTAGTGATTGATATATTTAAAGAAAACCCTTGGCCTATATTTGCATTTTTTGCATTTATGATGGTATTACAATTAGTTTTTGTATTGTTTATGATGCCCGAAACCAAAGGATTATCACTCGAAGAATTAGAACATAAAATGCTTAAAAATGGATAACAGTAAAAAAGAACTCAGTATTGTATGTTTCGGAGAAGTATTATTTGATGTTTTCCCTAAACACAAAAAAATTGGTGGAGCACCTCTAAATGTTGCTCTTAGATTAGCTTCACTTGGTGTAAAAGCGCAAATAATAAGCCGTGTGGGTAATGATGAAATAGGTAGAGAAATGCTAGATTACATTAAAAAAAATGGCATTCCTACAAACAGTATTCAAATAGACGAAACCCTATCTACCGGAGAAGTGCTCGTTCAATTAAACGATAAAGGCTCTGCATCTTATACCATCAATTATCCTGTAGCTTGGGACAAAATTGAATGTAATCCCGAAGCCGAAAATACGGTAAAAAAAGCTGATGCATTTGTATTTGGAAGCCTTGTTTGCAGAGACTTAACTTCCTATCAAACTTTATTAGAGTTAATAAATTATGCCAAATATAAAATATTTGATGTGAATTTACGTACCCCTTTTTACACAAAAGAAATACTTATCAGTTTGATGTTACAATCTGATTTTATAAAGTTTAATGATGATGAATTATATGAAATAAGTGCTTTTCTAAACTCACCCTATCATTCCTTAGAGCAAAATATTCTTTTCATCGCCGAGCGCACCAACACTAAACATATTTGTGTAACCAAAGGAAGCCATGGAGCTGTTTTGTTTTATAATGAAAAAATGTACTACAACAGTGGTTACAAAATTGATGTAGTCGATACTGTAGGTTCAGGAGACTCCTTCTTAGCCTCTTTATTAAGCAAGTTATTAACCACAAACGAACCTCAAAAAGCAATTGATTTTGCTTGTGCCATGGGAGCTTTAGTAGCAAAAAATACGGGTGCAAATCCAAAAATAGCTATTAAGGAAATTGATGATTTTATGAATCCCACAAAAAAATAATTCTAAATAATCGAGATACCATTAATACAAACAACCATGAAACCTATTTTTTCTTTATGCTTATTTTCTGCTCTGATGCTGTTTTCATCTGAGAGCACATTAGCACAAAATATATCAGTAAAAACAACTCCAAAAAATGACTCCAAATGGTGGAAAGAAGCCGTAGTCTACCAAATATATCCTAGAAGTTTCAAGGATAGCGATGGTGACGGAGTTGGCGATTTAAAAGGGATTATATCTAAATTAGATTATGTAAAAAGTCTAGGAGTAGATGCTGTTTGGCTTAATCCAATTTACACTTCACCCAATGATGATAATGGCTATGACATTAGCAATTATCGTGAAATCATGAAGGATTTTGGAACTATGGCCGATTTTGATCTTTTGTTAAAGGAAATGCACAAACGCGGTATTAAACTTATCATGGATTTAGTGGTGAATCACAGTAGCGACGAGCATGAATGGTTCAAACAATCCAGAAGTTCCAGAGATAATAAATACAGAGATTACTACCATTGGTGGCCAGCCGAAAAAGGAAAACCACCTTATAGATGGAGCTTTTTTGATGTGAACAGTGATGCTTGGAAATATGATGCGCAAACAGATTCCTATTACCTTCATTATTTTTCCCAAAAACAACCCGATTTAAACTGGGAAAATCCAAAAGTAAGAAATGAAGTTTATGATATTATGAAGTTTTGGTTAGACAAAGGTATTGATGGCTTTAGAATGGACGCTTTCCAATTTGCTTCTAAAGACACCACTTGGCCAGAATTACCAAAAGGATATGAAAAAAATATCATAAAATATTATGGTGTAGGACCTCATTTACACGACTATTTACAAGAAATGAATAGAGAAGTTTTTAGCAAGTATGATATCATGACAGTTGCTGAAGGCGCAGGGAGTTCACCTGAAGATGCTATGCTATTTGTAGATCCCGATCGAAAAGAATTAAACATGGCGTATCATTTTGAAAGTGTTGATATTGGCAAACATTTAAAAGATTTTGGCCTTGTAAAATACAAAGATATTTTTTCTCGATACGACCAAGCATTCAAAGATAAAGGGTGGCTTGCTATATTCTTAGCCAATCACGATCAACCTAGAATGGTCAGTAAATTTGGTAATGACACTCCAAAATTTAGAGCTATTTCTTCAAAAATGCTTTCTACTTTTATAATGACCATGAGAGGAACTCCATATTACTATTATGGAGATGAATTAGGAATGGACAACATTCGTTTCAATTCTATTGATGATTATCATGATGTGGATACCCGTAACAAATACATTGGTTTAAAAAATAAGGGCGGTGATTTGAATGCATTTTTAGAAGGACAAAAACAAACGTCCAGAGAAAACGGAAGAACTCCATTTCAATGGAATACAACTCAAAATGCAGGTTTTACTACAGGAACACCCTGGCTGAAGGTAAACACAAATTATAAGACCTTGAATGCCGAAGCGCAAGAAAAAGATCCAAATTCAGTATTGAATTATTTTAGAAAATTAGTCCAATTACGCAAAAAAGAATCAACACTTGTTTATGGAAAATATACGCTATTAGACAGAGAAAATCCAAATGTATATGCCTATACACGAGAATTAGATGGTAAAAAATTATTAGTGCTATTAAATTTTACTGATAAAGATAGCCCGTACAAAATAGGAATTTCAACTGCTAAATCTAAAATTATTTTAGACAACTACACTGGAACTAAAAAACTAAAAAGCAATATTTTAAGACCTTACGAAGCTATTATAATGGAAATCAAATAATAATAAAAACATATAAAATCAGTAATTTCAAATTAAACTGTTTCTTGAAAATTGAATTACAATAAATTAATTGTAATTTCGTTTTCAAGAAGCAGTTTTTTATTCGGCTTTTACTATTTAGAGTAATGAAATATGAATAACACCACTCTCAAACAAATTGCCTCCCAATTAGGAATTTCTATAACAACCGTTTCAAAGGCTTTGAAAGGCTATTCAGATGTAAGTGAAAAGACAAAAAAAGCAGTTATAGAGTTAGCTAATAAACTAAATTATACTCCAAACAGTTTTGCAGTAAACTTAAGAACAAAAGAGTCAAAAACAATTGGTTTGATTATCCCTACGCTAGTTCATGATTTTTTTTCAAATGTAATTCAAGGAATTCTTGAAGAAGCTGAGAAGAGAGATTACTTGGTTATTATTTTACAATCAAATGAAAAATTAGAATTTGAAAAAAAACAAATTGAACTTTTATTAAATAAAAGAGTTGATGGAATCCTAATATCCTTATCAAATGAGACTGGCGAATTTGAACATTTAAAGACCATACTCTCTCATAATACACCATTAGTACTTTTTGATAAAATTGCAAAACTTGTCAACTGTTCTAAAGTAACTATTAATGATAGAAAAGCAGCTTATGATGCTGTTAGCTATCTTATAAAAAAAGGATATAAAAAAATCGCTCATTTTAGAGGATCCTATTTACCACAAAATTCCATAGACCGTTTTTTGGGCTACAAAAAAGCTTTAGAAGACAATAACATTATCTATGACCCCTCTTTGGTTTATGTGTGTGATAACAACATGGATTTTGAAAATGGTTATGAAAATGCAAAAAAAGTAGTTACTGAGCACCCAGAAATCGATGCAATTTTTGCGGTTACTGATTTAGTTGCAATTGGAATCATCAAATATTTCAATGAAGTAGGCATTGCAATTCCACAAAAAATAGCCGTTTTAGGATTTAGCAATTGGTTTATGTCTAGTGTAATGAGTCCTAAACTTTCAACTGTAGACCAACCTGGATTTGAAATTGGAAGAAAATCAGCCTCAATTTTATTTGATGAAATTAATTTAAAAAAGAATAATTCACCTGTTATTTTTCAATCAATTGAATTAGAAACTAGCATAATAGAAAGAGATTCAACTTAATAAGTAGCCTTTTTTAATATAATAATAATCATCCTATTTTTAATTTAACTAATCCATATTAATTTGTTTATTTTGATAAAAACTTCAGAAATAAGATAAAAATTAATATCTTGGTGAAGAATATTTGAAGTTATAATACTTTTTCATAAACATGAAACAAGGTAAAACCCATCGAACTTTAAAGGGAAACCGTTTCTGAGAAATATTTTTCTAAAATTAAATAAGTAGAAATACGATTCATGAAAGACATCACTCTTAAAGAAATTGCAACTAAACTAGGAATTTCAATAACAACAGTTTCAAAAGCTTTAAAAAATTATCCTGATGTTAGTGCAAAAACTAAACAAGCAGTAATTGATCTTGCCCAAAATCTACATTATACCCCTAATAGTTTTGCTGTAAATTTAAGAACAAAAGAATCTAAAACTATTGGATTAATTATTCCTGAAGTTGTACATCATTTTTTTTCGAATGTAGTAAATGCAATTATTGATGAAGCAGAGAAAAATGGCTATTTAGTTATTATATTACAATCAAATGAGTCATTGGCCTTAGAGAAAAAACAAGTAGAACTATTGATTAAAAAAAGAGTCGATGGAATTATCATTTCACTTTCTAATGAATCGAATAATGATGATCATTTAAAAGAAATAATCACCCGGAACATTCCTTTTGTAATGTTTGATAAAATCAACAAATTAATTTCTTGTTCTAAAGTAATTATTGATGATCAAAAAGCAGCATTTAATGCTGTTCAACATTTAATAGATAATAATTGCAAAAAAATTGTTCATATTCGTGGGCCATTAAATCCTCAAAATTCAATTGACCGTTATATAGGATATAAAAAAGCATTAGAAAAAAACAACATTCCTTTTGACACTAAATTAGTCTATACTTGTGAAACTGTAAACTTTCAAGAAGGAGTAGATTTTGCAAAACAAATAATAAAAGACCATCCTGATGTTGATGGAATATTTGCAGTTACTGATTTGGTTGCTGTTGGTGTTTTATCTTATTTTAATGACAACAAAATTAAAGTTCCGGATCAAGTAGCGGTAATTGGCTTCAGCAATTGGTTTATGTCGCAAGTACTTACGCCTAAATTAAGCACTATAGACCAGCCTAGTCATGAGATGGGAATTGAGTCTTTCAACTTATTATTGGAAGAAATGAATTGTCATAAAGACGGAATTCCTTTTAAACCAAGAACAATTGAATTGGACACTAATATTATTATTAGAGAATCTTCTATAAAAAACAATCCGATTAATTAACCTGATCTAGGATCCAAAATTATTCTAAAAAATCAATATTTCTTTTTAATCCTTGGAACTTTGCCCTTTTTAGAGGCGAATTTTTAAACACAACTTTAAATGTTTCTTCCGTAATTTCTCTCCAATCTTTTTTGGACATAGAAAGTAATTCTGGATTTGGATTAAATAAAGGTTCTTTATGTGCTTTTGAAAACTTATTCCATGGGCAAACGTCCTGACAGACATCACATCCAAAAGCCCAATCATCAAAGCTGCCTTTCATTTCATGAGGAATATTCTCTTTTAGTTCTATAGTAAAATAAGAGATACATTTACTTCCATCTACAATATACGGTGCTACAATAGCTTCAGTGGGACAAGCGTCAATACAAGCAGTACAGGTTCCGCAATGATCTGAAGTTGAATTATCATATTCTAAATCTAAATCAATAATGAGTTCTGCTATGAAGTAAAAGGAACCTACTTTTTGAGTCAGCAAATTGCTGTTTTTACCTATCCAGCCTAAACCACTTTTTGCAGCCCAAGCTTTATCCAATACAGGCGCTGAATCAACAAATGCACGCCCTGAAACCTCACCAATAGTTGATTGAATAGAAAATAAAAACTCCTGAAGCTTTTCTTTAATGACAAAATGATAATCTTGTCCATAAGCATATTTAGAAATTTTGTACGAATCTGGATTTTGAAGTTTTTCTGGATAATAATTTAATAAAAGAGAAATCACACTTTTCGCATCATCAACAAGCAATGTTGGATTAAGACGTTTGTCGAAATGATTTTCCATAAACGACATCTTACCATTCCTATTTTTATTTAACCAATTTTCTAAGCGAGGAGCTTCTTCTTCTAAGAACTGAGCTTTGGAAATGCCGCAAGCCAAAAATCCAAGGCGTTTTGCTTCGGATTTAATGAACTCTGTATATTTAGATTTTTGAACTATGACTAAAAAAGTTAAAATTGGCAATTAAATACCAGCCCTGATTACTTCACTTAGCTTCAATTTTTATAGGAGTTCAGTGAACTTCGTTTGAAGCGATATCCTATCACGTTTTTTCACGAGATAGATTTAGACGAATAGTAGGAAATAGCTCCATGAAATTAAAACAAACCGCCTTGAATATTGGTGTTTAATTTACCCAAATGTTTATAGGCTTTGTCAGTGACTTCTCTTCCTCTTGGCGTTCTCATAATGAAACCCTCTTGGATAAGAAATGGCTCATAAACCTCTTCTATAGTTTCACTACTTTCGGATACGGCTGTCGCCAAAGTTGACAAACCTACGGGACCACCTTTGAACTTTTCAATAATTGTAGTAAGTATTTTATTGTCCATTTCATCTAGACCATGAGCATCTACATTAAGTGCTTTTAGTGCATAACGAGCAATTTCAATATCTATTTTACCATTTCCTTTTATTTGTGCAAAATCACGAACACGACGCAATAAAGCATTAGCGATTCGAGGAGTTCCTCTGCTTCTACCCGCAATTTCGATTGCTGCTTCCATTGTGATAGGCATTTTAAAAATAGCGGCGCTTCTCTCCACGATTGTGGTTAATAACTCGGTAGTATAATATTGTAAGCGTGATGATATCCCAAAACGGGCTCTCATGGGCGCAGTTAATAGTCCCGAACGAGTTGTAGCACCGATTAAAGTAAATGGGTTCAGATTAATTTGTACTGTACGAGCATTTGGCCCAGATTCAATCATTATATCAATTTTGAAGTCTTCCATTGCTGAATATAAATATTCTTCAACTATGGGGCTTAAACGATGGATTTCATCAATGAACAATACATCTCTTTCTTCAAGATTTGTCAATAAACCGGCTAGATCTCCAGGCTTGTCTAAAACAGGTCCAGAAGTAATTTTTATTCCTACTTGAAGTTCATTGGCAAGAATATTAGCCAAAGTTGTCTTGCCTAAACCTGGAGGCCCATGAAAAAGGGTGTGATCAAGCGCTTCATTCCTTTGATTTGCAGCCTGAACAAAAACTTTTAAATTTTCTAATATTTGGTCTTGACCGGCAAAATCATCGAATGAAAGCGGCCTTAATCTTTTTTCAAGATCAAGCTCGTCTGCATTATAACCGTTTGTAGTTGGATCTAAATTCTCATTCATGAAACAAAGATAAAGAAAGTATTTAGTTTGGCAGAATTCCCTTTGAAGACTTTATAAAAATATTGATAATCATAACTATAAAAATAATTCAGCTAAACAACTAATTACTTAGTCACAAGCCATAAATAAAAAAGCCTCTACTTTATCAGTAGAGGCTTTTTTATTTATTTTTAATGATGAAGAACTTCTTCTCCTTCTTTCATTGGAACATTTTGAGGTACAAAATCCTCATCATGAGCAGGATTACTGTAATCATAAGGCCAACGGTGTACTTCAGGGATTTCTCCTGGCCAGTTCCCGTGAATATGCTCTACTGGTGCAGTCCATTCAAGTGTATTTGATTTCCAAGGATTTTGAACGGTTCTTTTACCGTAGAAAATACTACTGAAAAAGTTGTACAAGAAAACCAATTGAAAAGCTCCTCCAATTAATGCAAAAGTAGTTATAAGAACATTTACATTTTGTAAATCATCAAACAATGGAAAGTTAGTATTTGTATAGTAGCGTCTTGGTAAACCAGCTAATCCGATAAAGTGCATTGGAAAAAATACCCCATAAGCACAAACTGCAGTTACCCAAAAGTGAACATAACCTAAATTTTTATTAAGCATTCTTCCAAACATTTTTGGGAACCAGTGATAAATACCCGCAAACATACCATAAAGAGCAGATATACCCATTACTAAGTGGAAGTGAGCAACTACAAAATATGTATCATGGACATTAATATCCAAAGTACTGTCTCCTAGAATAATTCCAGTCAAACCACCTGTAATAAAAGTAGAAACCAAACCAATTGAAAACAACATAGCTGGATTCAATTGTAAATTTCCTTTCCAAAGTGTTGTAATATAATTAAACGCTTTTACTGCAGAAGGAATAGCAATCAACAAAGTTGTAAATGTAAATACAGATCCTAAGAATGGATTCATACCCGAGATAAACATATGGTGACCCCAAACGATTGTAGATAAAAATGCGATTGCTAAAATTGACATAATCATCGCTCTATAACCAAAAATTGGTTTACGAGAGTTAGTTGCAATAACTTCAGAAGTAATACCTAAAGCCGGTAATAAAACAATATATACTTCAGGATGTCCTAAGAACCAAAATAAGTGTTCAAACAATACTGGTGAACCTCCTTGGTAATGTAAAACTTCACCTGCTATATAAATATCAGACAAGAAGAATGATGTACCAAAACTTCTGTCAAAAATTAACAATAAAGCCGCTGATAATAATACTGGAAAAGAAACTATACCGATAATTGCAGTTACAAAGAAAGCCCAGATAGTAAGAGGCAATCTAGTCATTGACATCCCTTTAGTTCTAAGATTAATAACTGTAACTACGTAATTTAATGATCCCATTAATGAAGATGCGATAAATATAGCCATAGAAACTAACCAAAGTGTCATACCCATTCCAGAACCTGGAATAGCCTGTGGAAGCGCACTTAAAGGCGGATAAATAGTCCAACCAGCTGAAGCTGGTCCTGCTTCTACAAATAATGAACTAATCATGATTACACTTGATAAAAAGAACAACCAATAAGAAATCATATTCATAAAACCTGATGCCATATCTCGAGCACCAATTTGAAGAGGTATTAACAAGTTACTAAAGGTTCCGCTTAAACCTGCGGTAAGAACGAAGAAAACCATTATCGTTCCGTGAATAGTAACTAAAGCTAAATAAATATCATTAGCCATAACTCCGTTTGGAGCAAATTTATCACCAAGTAATATATTAAATATTTTAAATGATTGCTCTGGCCATGCCAATTGCATTCTAAAAAGCATAGACATACCTACACCAATTACTCCCATAATAATACCTGTCAACAAGTATTGTTTGGCAATCATTTTATGATCAATACTAAAGATATATTTAGTAATGAAAGTGTCTTTATGGTGATGTTCGTGTTCGTGATCGTGTCCGTGATCGTGACCTTCTGCTGACATATGTGTATACTTTAAATTTTTCTTAATAATATTATTTCATAGCTATTTTAGCAACAGCTGCAGTATCTTTAGTACTTGTAGAATCTTTCCCAGTTCCACCTTCTGCTGGAGCAGGAGTTTTAGAAGTTTTTACTTCCTGTACTAAAGTTGCTTTTTCGCTTAACCATTTTTTATACTCTTCAGGAGTATCAACTATAACTTTCATTTGCATGTTATAATGTGAAGCCCCACAAATTTTGTTACATAATAACAAATAATCAAATGTGTAAGGATCTAAAGCAGTTTCTCCATTTGCTACTAACTCTGCACTTTTCTTAGTTCTAATAGCATTAATATTGGCAACCTTCTCAATCATAAAAGGTAAATCTCTATATTCAGAAGTAGTGTATATTGGAGTAAAAGCGAATTCAGTAACCATACCTGGAACACAATTCATTTGAGCTCTAAAATAAGGCATATAAGCAGAGTGCAAAACATCCTGAGAACGCATTTTAAAATGTATTTTCTTTCCTTTAGGGATATGCAATTCAGAAACAACAATATCATCTTGAGAATAAGGATCTCCTAAATCAACACCAAGTGTATTAACACCTTCAATATACCTAACATTTGCTTTACCCAAAACATTATCATTTCCTGCATATCTAGCAGTCCATTTGAATTGTTGTGCGTATAACTCAATTACTACAGTATCATCTTCGTCATCAATAAACATAATGTTAGTCCATGCATAAAGACCATAAAGGATCAAACCTGCAAGTACAACCGCGGGAATAACACTCCAAATTGCTTCTAATTTATTATTATCAGCAAAATACAAAGCTTTTTGATCTTTTTTTCCTCTGTATTTAAAGGCAAAATAATGCAACAATACTTGAGTGATTGCCTGAACAATAAATATCAAAACCCAAGTGATATTCATAAGACTGTCTACAAGAGCACCATGTTCTGAAGCTGGTGTATGAAGCACTAAAGGTCCCCATTTAAACAATCCATAGATTGTGAAAATATAAATGAATGCCAAGAAACCAAACATTAAATAACCTTGAACATTATTATCATTATCCGTAGCCACTTGAGAACTGTCCGAATTAGAACCTACCTGAGTTAGGTCGAATATTTTCGTCAATTGCCATAAAGCAACAGCTAATAAAACTAAAACTATAATTACCAACAAACTTGTCATCTGTTTTTTTGTTTAAATATTAATAATGAAAATGTTTACTTTCTTCTATGTATGGATTTCTTTTAGGTAACAAAGGAGCTTTAGTTAATGCAGTAAAAACAACATAAATAAATAATCCAAGGAAGAAAAGAACAGAAGCAATTTCGGAAACACCAATAAACCATCTGTCCCCAACTGTACCAGGCATAATCATATTGAAGAAATCAATATAATGACCTAATAAGATTACTACTCCAGCCATAACTAAGATCCAAGTTATTCTTTTGAAATCAGTATTAACTAAAATCAAAATTGGAAATACAAAATTCATAACGACCGCACCGAAGAAAGGAAGATTATATAATTGAATTCTTGTTACAAAATAAGTTATCTCTTCAGGTATATTAGCATACCATATAAGCATAAATTGTGAAAACCATAAATAAGTCCAGAAAACACTTATTCCAAACATAAATTTAGCTAAATCATGAATGTGACTGGTATTAACATTTTCTAAAAATCCTCTAGATTTCAAATATAAAGTAACCATGGTAATCATAGTTATACCACTTACAAAGAAACTAGCAAAAACATACCATCCAAACAATGTACTAGACCAGTGTGGATCAATTGACATAATCCAATCCCAAGACATAATAGATTCTGTTACAATAAAGAAAACTAAAAATCCTGCTGATATATTAAAATTCTTTTTATAAGAAAGATTATCAGAAGCTGCGTCTTGATCAATACAATTTTTTCTTGAAAAATAACGATACAAATTCCAACCTGCTAGGAATATAGCTGCTCTAACTATCCAAAAAGGAAAATTTAAATATCCTGATTTATTAGCAATAATTTTATCATGGGCAACAACCTCTGGATCCAACCAAATAAACAAACTATTAGAAGGAAAAATATGTAGTCCACAAATAATAAGAATTACAAAAAATATAACCGATCCAACCGGAAGATATGCCGTAATACCTTGCATTACTCTAAATAAGACAGGAGACCAACCTGCTTGAGCTACTTGTTGTATAGCGTAAAATGCTAAAACACCCATAGCAATAAGCATGAAGAAAATACAAGCAACATATAATGCAGCCCATGGTTTATTTTGTAATTGTGTTAGAACATGAACAACATGTTCCTTGTGTTCAGCAGCTTCTTTAGCTTCATCAGATTTACTAATTTCTGTATGAGCTTCAGCTGAAGATTTTGAAACTTCATGCTTTGATTCCCCATGTCTTTCATGAGTTTCAGCAGCAAGTATCTTTTCAACTTCTTGAATATCTTTTGGTGCAGTTAAAAAACCATATCCAATTCCTAAAAGGCCAACAGCCATTAAGACAAGAGAAAATGTTTTTAATTTACTTGAAAATGTATACATATCTATTACGATCAGTTTGTTCAACAATTATAATTTAGCTTTCAGTTTTAAAACATAAGATGCTACTAACCAACGTTCGTGTTGATTCAACTGGTTCGCATAAGACCCCATTGAATTTAAACCGTAAGTTTGAACATGAAAAACACTTCCTTCAGTTATCACCCTATCTTTATAACTTGGTACACCAAGAAATTTTCCTTGGGTTACTAATTTACCTTTACCGTTTCCTTCATTACCATGACAGATACCACAATAAATTTCAAACAATTCTTTAGATTTCTCTTCGTCTTTAACCGATATTGAATCAAGCGGTGATTTTGAATTTAATTTGGCTAAATCATATCCAGCTGTAGAATTCTCATAATCATAAGGCTCAAAACCTCTATTTATTGTCCCTACTGGAGGAAGCTGACCTTCTTTACCGTTCTTAAATGCATTTGACTCTTCATAAGTTTCATAACTTACTGGCTCATACATATTAGGCATGTATTGGTAATTAGGCTTCGAATTATCATGACAAGACGAAACTAAAATAGTAATACAAATTACAAATGTTATTTTATATAGACTTTTCATATCGACAATTAATTCTTTACAATTACTTTAACTTCTACTGCCCCTGTACCTTCAAAAAAAGAAACCAATTCGCTTTCATTATCATTTACAGCAACTTCCATCAAAAAGTGATCATCTGTTGTTCTAACATCTGGATTTTCTGCTTGTTTGAAAGGCCATAACTTACTTCTCATATAAAAAGTAATAACCATTAAATGCGCTGCAAAAAATACAGTCTCTTCAAACATAATTGGAACGAAAGAAGGCATATTTTGAATATAACTAAAACTTGGTTTACCTCCAATATCCTGAGGCCAATCTTGAATCATAATGTAATTCATCATCCAAGTACCAAAAGACAAACCTACTAAACCATATATAAAAGAACATATAGCTATCCTTGTTGGGGCTAAACCCATGGCTTTATCCAATCCGTGGACAGGAAAAGGAGTAAAAACTTCCTCAATATGATGATGAGCTGCACGTGTTTTTTTAACCGCGTCCATCAAAACATCATCGTCATTATAAATGGCGTATATTACTTTATTACTCATGATGTAAATCTTTATTTGCTTCTCTTTCTCTTTTGTAATTATCTCCTGTTCCTTTTAATATTGTTTTTACTTCCGCTTGTGCTATCACAGGGAATGTTCTAGAATATAACAAAAACAATACAAAGAAGAAACCAATTGTTCCTATGAATATTCCAATATCGACAAATGTTGGAGAGAACATTGTCCATGAAGATGGAAGATAATCTCTATGCAACGATGTTACAATAATTACAAATCTTTCAAACCACATCCCAATATTTACAACAATCGAAATAATAAAAGAGAACATGATACTTGTTCTTAATTTTTTGAACCACATAAACTGTGGAGAAAAAACGTTACAAGTCATCATTGACCAATATGCCCACCAGTAAGGACCGGTTGCTCTATTTAAGAATGCATATTGTTCATATTCAACTCCAGAATACCACGCTATAAAAAGCTCCGTAATATAGGCAACACCAACTATAGAACCAGTAATCATGATTACGATGTTCATTAATTCTATGTGTTGAATAGTAATATAAGCTTCAAGGTTAGAAACTTTTCTCATAATAATAAGCAAAGTATTTACCATTGCAAATCCTGAGAAAACAGCTCCAGCAACAAAATAAGGAGGGAAAATTGTAGTATGCCAACCTGGAATTACCGACGTAGCAAAGTCCATAGATACAATGGTATGTACAGAAAGCACAAGTGGAGTTGCTAAACCTGCAAGAACCAAAGAAACTTCTTCGAAACGTTGCCAGTCTTTTGCTCTACCGCTCCATCCAAAACTCAATATAGAATATACACGTTTATTAAAAGGAGTAATTGCTCTATCACGCAACATAGCAAAATCAGGCAATAAACCAGTCCACCAGAAAACTAATGAAACAGAAAGATAAGTAGAGATTGCAAATACGTCCCAAAGTAAAGGAGAGTTAAAATTTACCCATAAAGAACCAAATTGATTCGGTATTGGTAAAACCCAATACGCTAACCATGGACGACCCATGTGTATGATTGGAAATAAACCTGCTTGAATTACAGAAAAAATGGTCATTGCCTCCGCAGAACGGTTAATTGCCATTCTCCATCTTTGACGGAAAAGCAATAATACGGCTGAAATTAATGTTCCTGCGTGACCGATACCTACCCACCAAACGAAGTTAGTGATATCCCAAGCCCAACCTACAGTTTTATTTAATCCCCATGTTCCAATACCTGTAGACACGGTGTAAATGATACAACCCATTCCCCAAAGAAACGCGGTTAATGCAATTGAAAATACAATCCACCAATGTTTGTTTGCTTTACCTTCTACAGGTGCAGCTACATCTACAGTTACATCGTGATAAGATTTATCACCTATAACTAAGGGTTTTCTAATGGTTGCTTCGTAGTGAGACGACATAATCCTTTATATTGATTCTTAATTAATTATTTTTGTACTAGGTATTTCTAACTTTAACATGATAAATCACATTTGGTTTTGTTCCAACATGCTCTAATAAATGATACATTCTTTCATCTTCAGCTAATTTAGTAACTTTAGATTCTTTATCATTCACATCTCCAAAAATCATTGCTCCAGTAGAGCAAGCATTTGAACAAGCCGTTTGGAATTCTCCATCAACGATTACTCTTCCCTCTCTTTTTGCATTTAAAATTGTAGCTTGTGTCATTTGAATACACATAGAACATTTTTCCATAACTCCACGAGAACGAACATTTACGTCTGGATTTAATACCATACGTCCTAAATCGTCATTCATATGATAATCGAATTCACTGTTTTTGTTATACAAGAACCAGTTAAAACGACGTACTTTATAAGGACAGTTGTTAGCACAGTAACGAGTACCAACACATCTATTATAAGCCATTTGATTTTGACCCTGACGACCATGAGATGTTGCAGCAACTGGACAAACAGTTTCACAAGGCGCATGATTACAGTGTTGACACATTACCGGTTGGAAAGAAACCTGAGGATTATCTCCTGCTTTTTCCATTTCATTAAATGTAGATAATGAACTTGATAAACCTGCAATATTTTCTTTTCTTTCGTTATCACCTGCAAATGTACTTTCAGAAGAATAATATCTATCAATACGCAACCAGTGCATATCACGACTTCTTCTAATTTCAGCTTTCCCAACAACTGGAACGTTGTTTTCAGCATGACAAGCAATTACACAAGCACCACAACCAGTACAAGCATTCAAATCGATAGAAAGATTAAAGTGATGTCCTGTAGAACGATCAAATGAATCCCATAAATCTACTTTTGTAGCTTCAACTTCTTTGTGATCCAAAGATACCATTGGTTGTTCATTCCAGAACTCAGCATCTTTAGTATTAAAAATTTCTAAAGTGGTTTCTTTAATAATATCACCTCTTCCCATCAAAGTTTTTTGACCTTGAACACAAGCAAATTCATGTTCTCCGTCAGCCTTAATCAATGTTACAGATTGAACATTATTAAACCCTTTATATAATGAGTAAGCATTTAAACCTACTTGCATCTCTTCTTTTAAAGCCGCTTTACGACCATAACCTAAAGCTAAACCAATTGTACCAACAGCTTGACCTGGCTGAACAATTACTGGTACATTTTCTAGTTTCAAACCATCAGTAGTTGTAATAGTAGCATAACTACCATTCAAACCACCATTCGCTACAATTTCATTAGATAAAGCATATTTCTTAGCATCAGCATTCGAAACAGTAAGGTAATTGTCCCAAGAAACTCTGGTAATTGGATCTGGCAATTCTTGCAACCAAGGATTGTTTGCTTGCTGCCCATCCCCTAATCCAGTTTTTGTATATAAAATCAATTCAAATCCTTCAGAAGCTTTTGATTGAGCCAAAGCATTTGCCGCACCAGAGTAATCAGCAGAAGATGCAGAAACAGCTGAAACAGCCCCCACGAAAACACCGTCATGCAATACTTGATTCCAAGTAGAACCTGAAACGATAGTTGAAGCATTCGCTTTTAAATAATCGTAAAAAGTACCTCCTACACCATTCAAAGACAATAAAGCATCTTGAAATTGTTTTGTATCAAATAAAGGACGAATAGTTGGTTGAGTTACACTATACGTACCTTTTGTCAAACTTAAATCACCCCATGACTCTAAATAATGTGGAGCCGGAGCAGCGATTGTAGTAAGTGCAGCCGTTTCATCTTCTTTTAAAGAAAAAGCAACTGATGTTTTAACTTTTTTCAAACCTTCAACAAATGACTTACTATCTGCTAAAGTATAAATAGGATTAACGCCACTCATGATCAAAGTATGAACGCTTCCAGCTTTCATTTCATTGATTAATTGTGATACTTTTTCGTTTGAACCTTTTCTAATTTGTCTTGCTCCAGAAGCACTAAAAGCCTCACTTGCCAATACTTGATTGACAGCTAAAACTAATAATTGAGCATTTTTATCTTGAATACCTGAAACTAAAACTCCTTTTGAACCAGCAGCTTTTAATTGCTGAGCAACTTTATTAACTTCAGATTTAAATTTATCATCTAAACTAACCGCCACAGATGAGCCAGTTATAACATTATATATATGAATTAATGCTTGTTTTTGATTTGCAGTTGACATTGCCAAACGCTTATCAGCAGCAGCACCAGACAAAGTCATATTTGATTCTAATTGAAAATGACGAGACATTTTTCCATTTTTTGGAATTCTACCTTGAGCATAACCCGAGTCATATCCACCACCTTGCCAGTCTCCAAGGAAATCTGCACCAACAGAAACTATTAGAGATGCTTTTGAGAAATCGTAATCAACTAAAGATCTTTCACCATAAACCACTTCAAAAGCGTCTAAAGCTTCAGAAGAAGAGACAGCATCATAAACAACATGTTTAGCATTTGGATTTTTACCAATAAATTCAGCAATCAACTTTTCAGTTGACGGACTTGCCAATGTATTTGTTAAAAGTACAATTTGACCACCCTTAGCTTTTGCTTCAACCAAACTTGATTTAATTGCAGAATCAACAGCAGACCAAGTTGAACTTTTACCTTCAATTTTCGGCTCTTTTAAACGCATACTATCATATAATGACAATATAGACGCATGAATTCTAGCATTAGCACTAAATTTTGCTCCAGCAATAGTATTATTATCTATTTTAATAGGACGCCCTTCACGTGTTTTTACCAAAAGATTTGCAAAATCGAAACCATCAAAAACCGAAGTTGCATAATAATCTGCTACTCCAGGAATGATTTGTTCTGGCTGAAGTACATAAGGTATCGACTTATGAACAGGGCCTTCGCAAGCTGCAAGCGTAGCTGCCGCAGTACTAAACCCAACGTACTTTAAAAAATCACGACGTGTTGTTGATGAAGATGACAAAGCATCATTATTTCCTAAAAACTCATCAGTAGGAATTTCTTCAACAAATTCGTTATTTCTAAGCGCCTCAACAATAGAACTATTTTTGTCTAGTTCTTCAACACTTTTCCAGTATTTTTTGTTTGATGACATATATAAATATTAAAATCTTAATAATTTGATTAATAGTGGCATTTACCGCATTCTAAACCTCCCATTTGCGCCGCAGTCAATTTGTCTACGCCGTATTTCTTAGAAAGTTCCTCATGAATTTTTGTGTAATAATCATTACCTTCCATTTTAACTTCCGTTTTTCTATGGCAATTAATACACCATCCCATTGTAAGAGGAGAAAATTGCTTCATAACTTCAAAAGTTTGAACAGGTCCATGACAAGTCTGGCATTCTATCCCTGCTACGGTAACGTGTTGCGAGTGATTAAAATAAACAAAATCAGGCAAATTATGAATACGAATCCATTTAACCGGCTCTGTTTTACCAGTGTATTTTTGAGTAGATTGATCCCAACCAACTGCTTTATATAATTTTTGAATTTCTCCGTCATAAAAAGCTTTTGTATGATCTGGAGTAGCAGTAGTATCAGAAACTTCAGCAATATTTTTATGACAATTCATACAAACATTTAAAGAAGGAATTCCCGAATTCTTACTTACCCTAGCTGAAGAGTGACAATATTTACAATTTATCCCATTACTACCCGCATGTATTCTGTGAGAATAATGAATTGGCTGAATCGGCTCGTAATTTTGATCAACACCAACTTGCATCAAGAAAGCATACACAAAATAAGCCCCAGACAATAACAAAAAGATAGAAGTTACCAATACTAAAAATTGATTTCTAGCAAATGCTTTCCAAATTGGAGTAGTTGGAGCTTTTGGAGTTACTTCAATTCCATTAGCCTTAGCAACTTTAGTCAGAACATTGTTTACTAAAAACAACATAACAACCAACATAGCCATAACTAAACCAAGAGCACCTAATATAATATTATTAGACAAACCGCTTTCAGCAGCAGTAGCACCCGGAACCGCAGCAGCACCAGCTGTAACCGGAGCCTCAGCTTTTGGCTCTGACGTATAAGCTATAATATTATCAATATCTGTCGTTGCTAATTGAGGAAAAGCAGTCATTACAGATTTGTTGTTTTCTTCAAAAAGCTTTACTGCAGCAGCATCGCCAGATTTGATTACATCAGAACTATTATGAACCCACTTGTAAATCCATGCCATTTCATGTTTTGCAGCAACACCTCGTAACATAGGACCAGTTGCCTTCGCATCTAGTTTGTGACATGCCGCGCAATTTGCATTAAAAAGCTCTTTTCCTTTTACAGGATCACCACCTTGACTTGCAACAGCCACATCTGGTGTCGTAGCTTGCACGGCTGCAGGAGCCGCAGTTTGCGCAAATGAATTTAGGGAGAAAATTAGTGTTAGCCCTAAGCCTAAATATAATTTCCTTGAGATCGAATTATGGTTACCCACCTTTTTCATATTATAAATGATTATCTACTAAAATTGGTACGATTTTTTCTATTAACAATATTAGAAAAAATCAATACATTCTTTTAAAACTTGCACAAAAATACGACTTAAGAACTATTCTCAAAACCTTAAAATAGTCTTAAATTCAATTTATATTAATTCTAAATAATATTTATTATTTCGTTTCATTCATTAAATAGTATTTTTGCATAAAAACTATCACATTATGAGATTTTTAACACCCAAAAAAGCTTTTTTTTACGCCGTCACTTTGTGCCTTACTAGTAACTATATAAATGCGCAAGATCAAAATATCACGGTAAATCAAGACTCTAAATTTGAACAATTACTAAATGAAAAAAGAAAAACAAACATTTCTAACACTGTAAATGACCGATATAAAGTTCAAATATTTAGCGGCGATAGCGAAAAAGCGAAAAACACATTAAACGAATTCAAACAAGAGTTTGTCGATATGGACGGAACAATCGTATTCAACACACCCAATTATAAAGTTTGGGTTGGAAATTTTAAAACTCGTATTGAAGCAGAACATAATTTAATTGACATTCGAAAAAAATACAAAAATGTACTCTTGATAAAACCAAGTAAATAAAAAATTAGCGCTAATCTATCGTAATAATTACTTTTTCACACAAGAAAGCCACTCCGTCATGAAGTGGCTTTCTTGTTTTTTATCTTTTTGTAAATACTTGTCTAATAGCTTCTCTTTGCGGGTTCAAAAAATTCTAGTAAAATAACTAAAACTCCTCCCAAAACACCTAAAACCCCCATAACTATTAGACCAATACCTCTAATATATAAAGCTATTTTGAGCCAGTCTCTAAAATAATCATTCGTATTTTCTCTTTTAATTTTTTTGAAGGGGTTATATTTCTCCATTCGGTATTCTTTAGTACCCCAATTTCCAAACCAAATAAAAAATATTCCCAATACAATTAGTACAATTCCTAAAATTATATGCTTCTGATTTAAGCCAATTAAAAACATTATCATTAAATTTCTCATAAATGGATGCTTATTTATTTTTCTTCTGATTTTTCTTTCACAGTTGACATTACTTTGTCATTTACAATTTTGTTAGCATTTAATATTTTAGAATCTAGTTTACTTATTTTACCTAAACTTTCTAATTTTTCAATAGCCTTCACTGTTCCAAATGTTGCAGCAAAAATACCCGCTCTTTCTATTGCTGAATAGTACTTGCTATCATCATCATTCTCTCTGGCGCTCGTTTTCAACGAGTGCCTACTTACTTTTAATTAACTAAACAAAGCGTTTGCAACGCGGCTCTTATAAATAGATTACCATAAAGGTTCAATATTTACATTACAAAGAATAGTATTATCTTCTTCGTAATTCCTATAACTACTATTCACATAATCTCTTTCATGAATAACGATTTCGGCTTCTACCGGATTGCAATGAATATAATTTACTCGCTGTTCTATTTTTTCTAAAGTATCTAATATAATCGGATGAAAACCATCTTGCCATAGCTTGTAGTTCTTAGCTCTTTGTGCTTTGTATACTTTATAAACCGTTCTATTCAAAATCAAATATAAACTATTTTTCTTATTAAAATTTAGGAGGACTACTTATTTAAAACTCCTTAACAGGTTTTAAAAAAAGAAAAACTTCCTCATTATAGATAACGGCTCTTTGTTTGCGTGAGAGATAGAAGCTAGCTACCCTGTAGCGCGGATAGCCCGACAGCATCTAGAAAAAAGGGCAATGACCGATCATGTTGATAGCCCTTTTTTATAGATGGTGGCACGCCCAAATCGAAATCAAACAACTCTCATTACTCCCGAACAGACAATCATAAATACACAAAAAAAAATCCCGACGAATCGGGATTTTAATTATAAAATATTGAAATTTTATTTCAATTTCTTTTTGATAGCTACTTCATGGTACGATTCAATAACATCTCTTTCTTCAATATCATTGTATCCTTTCACTTGAATACCGCAATCGTATCCTTTAGCCACTTCTCTTACATCATCTTTAAATCGTTTCAATGCTAACAGTTCACCTGTAAACACAACTACACCTTCTCTGATGATTCTCATTTTGGCGTTTTTAACAATTTTACCATCCATAACCATACTTCCCGCAATAGAACCAACTTTAGAAATCTTGAATATCTCTCTAATTTCAGCAGTTCCAAGAATTTCTTCTTTCATCTCTGGCGCTAACATTCCTTCCATTGCATCTTTCAAGTCATCGATAGCTGCGTAGATAATAGAATAGTAACGGATATCGATTTCTTCTTTGTCTGCCAATTGTCTAGCATTTCCAGCAGGACGAACATTAAATCCGATAATGATTGCATCAGAAGCAGAAGCTAACATAACGTCAGTCTCCGTAATTGCTCCAACACCTTTATGTATGATATTAATTTGAATTTCTTCAGTAGATAATTTAGAGAACGAATCTGATAAGGCTTCAACCGAACCATCCACGTCACCTTTAAGGATTATGTTTAATTCTTTAAACTGACCTAATGCAATTCTACGTCCAATTTCATCTAATGTAATATGTCGTTGTGTACGGACAGATTGCTCACGCATCAATTGAGAACGTTTTGAAGCAATTTGTTTTGCTTCTTTTTCATCTTCAAAAATATTGAACTTATCACCAGCTGTTGCCGCACCGTCAAGACCTAAAACTGATACTGGAGTCGAAGGACCCGCAACAGTAACAATGTTTCCTCTTTCATCATGCATGGCTTTAATTTTACCATGGTGCTTTCCAGCCAACATATAATCCCCAATTTTAAGGGTTCCGTGTTGAACTAATATTGTAGAAACATATCCTTTTCCTTTATCCAAGAAAGCTTCAACAACTGTACCTTGTGCAGCTTTATTCGGGTTTGATTTTAGATCTAATAATTCTGCCTCTAGCAATACTTTTTCTAATAATTCTTTAACACCTGTACCTACTTTTGCAGAAATATCATGTGATTGAATTTTTCCACCCCAATCTTCAACAAGTAAATTCATACCTGCTAATCTTTCTTTTACTTTTTCAGGATTAGCATTTGGCTTATCAATTTTATTGATAGCAAATATGATAGGAACTCCAGCTGCCTGAGCATGGCTAATTGCTTCTTTAGTTTGCGGCATGATATCATCATCTGCAGCAATCACAATAATCGCAATATCAGTAACTTGAGCACCACGCGCACGCATCGCAGTAAACGCTTCGTGACCAGGTGTATCTAAGAATGCAATTTTTTGTCCGTTATCTAATGTTACTCCGTAGGCACCTATATGTTGTGTAATTCCTCCAGACTCACCTGCAATTACGTTTTCTTTACGAATATAATCTAGCAAAGATGTTTTACCGTGATCGACGTGACCCATTACTGTTACAATAGGCGCTCTGAAAACTAGATCCTCTTCTTTATCAGCTACAACTTGAATTGCCTCTTCAATATCAACAGTAATAAATTCAACTTCATAACCAAACTCATCAGCTACAATAGTCAATGTTTCTGCATCAAGACGTTGATTCATGGTAACCATGATTCCAAGTGACATACAAGTACCAATAACTTTAGTAATTGGCACATCCATCATAATAGCAATTTCACCTACAGTAACAAACTCCGTAACTTTAATAGTTTTACTTCCTTCGTCAATGGCTCTTTGCTCATCATCAGATTTCTGACGGTGTGTATCTCTTTTGTCTCTTCTATATTTAGCTGCTTTTGATTTACCACCTTTACCTTGTAGTTTCTCTAAAGTCTCTCTAATTTGATTTTTAACTTCCTCTTCCGTAGGCTCTACTTTTGCAACAATAGCAGGTCTGTTTCCTTTTACAAAACCAGGCCTTGCACTTCTGTTCGCATTAAAACCACCACCACCTGTGTTAGGCGTGATTTTATTCGGATTTGGCGCTCCAGGAACTCCAGGAGTAGCAGGTGGTCTAGGAGCACCCGGCTTTGGAGCAATTCTTTTGCGTTTATTCTTATTAGCATTATTAGCTCCTATAGCTCCTGGCGCACCTGGTTTATTTGGAGTAATTTTAGGCTCTTCTTTTTTCTTTTTAGGCTTATTAAATTGAGATAAATCAATTATCTGACCTGTTAAAGTAGTACCTGATAACTTTTGATATTGAGTTGTTATCGTTTCATCAACCGGAGCCTCTTCAACTTTTTCAATTTTTACAGTTTCAGAAACAACCTCTTTTACTGGCTCTTTCTTTACTTCTTTTATTCCAACAATAGGTTTAACTTCTTTTTTGTCTGAAACAAGTTTATCTTGTGAAGGTTCTTTTTGAACTGGCTCTTTTTGAATAGCTTCTACAATAGCAGGTTTTTCAACCGGAACTGAAACTATAGGAGTCTCGATTTTTTCAACAACCTTAACAGGAGCAGGAACAACTATTGGTTTTTTTGGATTGAGATCTATTTTTCCAACCTGAACAGGTCCAGCTAAAACAGCTCTCGCTTTGATAACTTCTTGTTGTTTTAGTCGTTCTTCGTCTTGTTTGCGCTTGTCTTCGATTTCTTTCTCTCGTTCCAAACGTAAAGCTTCTTTTTCTTTTCTTTTCTCTTCCCCTACTTCTTTTGAAGCCTCTTTATTCCCTTTGTCACCAGCAAACTGACCGCACAAGACATTGTATACATCATCAGAAATTTTTGCGTTTGGATTTGCTTCAATAGCAATCCCCTTATCTTTTAGATAATCCACAGCTCTTTCTAAAGAAATATTCAATTCCCTTAAAACTTTGTTTATTCTAATAATTCTCTCTTCAGACATAAAACCTTTTTATTATTACCTTTTTTGTTATTCCTCACTTTACTCCCAACTCGACACCTACCGAGCAAGAATTAATTGTAAAGTGGCATGTTTATCGTTGAAGACACATTGACTAACTGTCAAATTCTTCTTTCAATATTCTCATTACATCCAGAATAGTTTCCTCTTCCAAATCTGTTCTTCTTACTAAATCTTCTACATCTTGTTTTAAGATACTTTTTGCAGTATCCAAACCAATTTTTGCAAATTCTTCAATAACCCAGTCTTCAATTTCATCTGAGAACTCAGTTAATTCAACATCATCCTCATCAGCTGTAGCACCTGCAACATCACCTTCACGAATAACGTCTAGCTCATAACCAGTCAGTAAACCTGCTAATTTAATGTTGTGTCCACCACGACCAATTGCTTTAGAAACTTCTTCAAGTTTCAAGAAAACTTCTGCTCTTTTTGTCTCTTCATTTATTTTAATAGAAGAAACTTTAGCAGGGCTTAATGCTCTTGTTATAAACAATTGAATATTACTTGTATAATTGATAACGTCGATATTTTCGTTTCCTAATTCACGAACAATTCCATGAATACGAGATCCTTTCATACCCACACAAGCTCCTACAGGGTCAATTCTATCATCATAAGAATCTACGGCTACTTTTGCTTTTTCACCAGGAATTCTTACTACTTTTTTAACCATAATTAAACCGTCAAAAACTTCAGGAATTTCTTGTTCAAATAATTTTTCTAAAAACTTCTCAGAAGTTCTAGACATAATAATTTGAGGTTTATTTCCTTTTAATTCAACGCTTTCTATTATTCCTCTAACATTATCTCCTTTACGGAAAAAATCAGAAGGTATTTGTTTTTCTTTTGGCAAAATAATCTCATTCCCCTCATCATCAACCAAAATAACAACTCTTGGACGCACATGGTGTACTTCAGCAGTATAGATATCGCCTATTAAATCTTTAAATTGTTTGTAAAGATTTGTGTTATCATGTTCATGAATTTTAGAAATTAAATTCTGACGTAAAGCTAAAATTGCTCTTCTTCCTAAATCAATTAATTTCACTTCTTCGGAAACCTCTTCACCAATTTCGAAATCAGGCTCTATTTTTCTAGCTTCAGTCAAAGTAATTTCAAGATGATCAAAATCTAAATCTTCATCCGCAACGATTACTCTTCTCTGCCATATCTCCATATCTCCTTTATCAGGATTTATAATGATATCAAAATTATCATCTGAACCGTATTTTTTCTTCAATGCATTTCTAAATACATCTTCCAAAATTGCCATAAGCGTTACACGATCAATAAGTTTATCATCTTTAAACTCTGAGAATGAATCGATTAATGCTAAATTTTCCATGCGAATTCTTTAATTAAAATGTTACTGTAACAATTGCTTCTTTTATATCGGCGTAAGGCAGTTTTAGTTCTTTTTGAACTGTCTCTTTTCCTTTTCCTATTTTTTTAGGTTCTCTTGCTTTCCACGACAAAATTACAAAATCATCATTAGCTTCCACTAATTCTGCTTCAATTATTTCTGTACCAGTCTTGACAATCAATGTGCGCCCTATATTTTTCTTATATTGTCTTACTAATTTCAATGGCGACCCAACCCCTACCGAAGCTACTTCTAAAGAGTAATCTTGTTCCTCGCGATCCAAGTTATTATCTATAAAACGACTCACATCGATGCAATCCTGAAGCGCTACTCCGTTATCACCATCCAAATTCACTATAACCTTAAAAGCATCAGTGATAGTAAGGTCTATCAAAAAAATTGATGCCTTTTCTGAAAGGCATTCGGTCAATAACGTATTTACTTTTTCTTTAAATGTCATATTTTTATAAAAAGAGGGGACATTTAGTCCCCTCATTATCTAGATTTTAATAAATAACGGTGCAAATATAGTGTTTTTTTTATTAATTAAAAATAAACGGTAGCTGTTAAAATATTTCTTATCTTTAATACAGCATTAAAACAACTGTTTTTACATAATTTAATACGTATTGATTATGGAGCGAATTTTAGTACCAACCGATTTTTCAGAGCATGCTGAAGACGCATTAAAAGTTGCTGCACAAATTGCTAAAAAGAATAATTGCAAAATGTTTTTACTTCACATGTTGGAGTTGCCAAGCCAAATGAGCGATGCTATTTCCGGAGGAAGCAGTATCCCTGAAGTAATGTTATTTATAAAAAAAGCAAACGAAACCTTCCAAAAAATTAAAGAACGACCCTATTTAAACGGCATCTCAGTCAGCGAAACAGTACATTTCGAAAGAGCCTCAGACGGCATACTGTCATTTAGCAAAAAAAATAAAATCGATTTAATAATCATGGGATCTCATGGCTCATCAGGAATTGAAGAAATACTTATTGGATCCAACACCGAGAAAGTAGTTCGACTTTCCGACATTCCTGTTTTAGTTATCAAAAAAGATATCGGTAAATTTGAAGCCAGAAATTTTGTTTTCGCTTCCGATTTTTCGCAAGAAATAAAAAAACCTTTCAAAAAAATGATAGAATTCACTAAAATCTTTGATGCAAATCTATTTTTAGTAATGATTTGCACTCCTAATAGCTTTAAAACTACTTTAGTTTCCGAAAAAATAATGAAAGATTTTATTGCCAACTTTAATATCCAAAACTACTCCTTACATATTTTTAACGATGGCAATGTAGAAAAGGGAATTATTAATTTCTCAAATTCAATCAATGCCGATTTAATAGGTCTTTGCACACACGGCAGAACTGGACTAGCGCATTTTTTCAACGGAAGTATCAGTGAAGACTTGGTAAATCATACTATAAAACCAGTAATTACTTTTAAGATTTAATTTTTCAATCCCCATTACGTCTTTAAATTATTTTTTAAAAACTCCCTAAAAACCTCCCTAAAAAAATATTTTTTCCAAAAAAAAAGCCTCTCAAAAATTGAGAGGCTTTACGTTGGTCTACAAGGACTCGAACCTTGAAAGACTGCACCAAAAACAGTTGTGTTACCATTACACCATAGACCAGCATTGCTTTGCTATTGCTTAGCGAGTGCAAATTTAGAACAAATTTTAATTTGCACAAATTTTTTATCGCTTTTTATTGAAAATAATTTCCCCTAAGAACAGAAACAGCCTGTAAACTTTTCAAAAACACTAGAAACCAATTCATTAGTTTCTCATATTTGTTTTTTAGAAATTTTTGTTAATGCTCGCATCGTTACATAAAAAAACATTTTCTTTGTATCTCAAAATTTAACTACAATTTAGCACTGAAATATGGCAACATTCAATTTCAATAAATGGAATACGATTATAGGTTGGTTTACATTTGGAATCGCATTAGTAACATACACAATGACCGTTGAACCCACAATGAGTTTCTGGGATTGTGGAGAATATATTGCCACAGCTGCAAAATTAGAAGTTGGACATCCACCCGGAGCCCCTTTATTTCAAATGATGGGCGCCTTTTTTGCGATGTTTGCTTCAGATGACAAACATATTGCTTTAATGGTTAATATGATGTCCGTTTTTTCAAGTGCCTTTACCATCCTTTTTATGTATTGGTCATCTACAATGTTATTAAAAAGGCTGATTTCTAGATTTTCTGAAAATGATAAAAACAATGACATTGTTGTTTTAGGCAGTGCTTTTGTAGGCGCATTAGCGTATACTTTTTCTGATAGTTTTTGGTTCAATGCAGTTGAGGCCGAAGTTTATGCGATGGCTTCTTTATTCATTGCTTTATTATTTTGGCTGGGTTTACGCTGGGAACAAGACATGGAAACACCTAGAGGAAACAAATGGTTATTGATCATTTCATTAGTCGTTGGACTATCATTTGGGGTGCATTTCATGGCTTTATTAACAATTCCAGCAATTGGTTTTCTTTATTTTTTCAAACACTATAAAGTTGTTACCATCAAAAACTTCATCATTGCAAATGTTGTTGTAATTGCCATATTGCTATTTATATTCAAATTATTACTACCGTTAACAATGGCTTTCTTTGGAAAAACCGAAGTTTTTATGGTAAACGAAATGGGAATGCCATTTGATTCAGGAACTATTTTTGTTGCCTTACTCTTCATCGCCTTCTTTTATTTTGGTTTAAAATACACCAAACAAAAAGGATTGGTATTTTACAATACAATAATCCTTTGCATATTATTCATTTTAATAGGGTTTTCTACTTGGATGATGTTGCCTATCAGAGCCAATGCCAATACTGTAATTAATGAGAATAAACCATCGGATGCAGCAGAGGTTCTTGCTTATTACAATAGAGAACAATATGGTGTAAACCCTTTATTTTATGGATCTCAGTACACAGAAACTTTTGCCGGATTAGATAAAAAAAATCCTTACTTAGACAAAGCTCCAAACTACGAAAGAGACTATAAAACAGGCAAGTATCTTATCACCAATAATTTCAAAAATGCCGAACAAAATAGTGATGACAATCAAAAAACTATTTTACCTAGGATGTGGAGCACAGAGCATGTCGCGAATTACATGAATTTCACAAATCCTCCACAATTTAAGATTAATCCAGATTATCCGTATGAAGATGACTTAGCAAAATACGGAATTGATCCAAGTAAATTAACCGAGGAAGAATACAACAAAGCCATTGCGCAGTTGAAAAATGAAGTTGAAAAAACAGTAACAGAATTCAGACAAGCTTATGCTCAAAAACAAATTGACAATGACGGCTATGTTTCGTTTTTGAAAAGTTATGGTGATTATTTAATCATAGAAAAACCAACGACTGTTGACAATTTCAGTTTCATGTTCGAATATCAATTCGGATACATGTACTGGAGGTATTTAATGTGGAATTTTGTTGGACGCCAAAGTGATGTTCAAGGGAAATACGACAATTTAGATGGGAATTGGATTAGTGGAATCAAATTTATTGATGATTTACATTTAGGTTCTCAAGATAATTTACCATCAGATGTATTGAATAACAAGGGACGAAATGTTTATTTCTTTTTACCTTTTATACTTGGACTTATTGGCTTGATGTATCATGCTAATAAAGATTTAAAGAGTTTTTACGTCCTGTTAGCACTATTTTTATTCACAGGAATAGCATTGAAAATTTACTTAAATGAAAGACCTTTTGAACCCCGCGAAAGAGATTATGCGTTAGTGGGTTCCTTCTATGTATTTGCTATCTGGATAGGATTTGGCGTCTATGCGCTATACGAAAGTGCACAGAAATATTTGGCCCCAAAAATAGCAGGCCCATTACTTATAGTATCTTGTCTATTAGCAGCACCTGTACTTATGGCATCTCAAAACTGGGATGACCATGATCGTTCTAATAGATACACCGCTGTTGCGATGGCAAAAGCATATTTAAATTCATGCGATAAAAATGCGATATTATTTACCATTGGCGACAACGATACATTCCCTCTTTGGTATGCTCAAGAAATAGAAAAGGTGAGAACCGATGTAAAAATAGTAAACACGAGTCTTTTCATGACGGATTGGTATATTGATCAAATGAAAACTAAAACATACGAGTCAGATCCTTTGCCTATTTCATTTGTCCATGACGAATATGTAGGTGACAAACTGGATTACGTAGCGCATATTCCAAAAGTGGAAACTAGATGGGAAATAAAAGATTTCATCAATTTTATTAAAAATCCAAAATCTACTGTTGAAATGCAAAATGGTCAAACCATTCATTTTTATCCAACCAATAAAATACGAATTCCTATTGACAAAAATACTATCATCAACAACAAGGTCGTTTCTGCAAAATACAACGACTCCATCGTTCCTTATATAGACATTGACATCAAAGGAAATGCACTATACAAAAACAGATTGATGATGCTTGATATAGTAGCTAACAATAACTGGAAAAGACCTATTTATTTTAGTGGTGGTGCCTTTGATGATGAAGATTATATCTGGATGAAAAATTACCTTCAATTAGACGGAATGGTTTATAAATTAGTCCCTATAAGAACCAAACTGAATAAAGATGACAACCAGATGGAAATGGGACAAATTGATGCTGATAAAATGTACACAAACGTTATGAAATGGGATTGGGGAAACAGCGAAAGTCCAACTATTTATCATGATCCAGAAACCCGAAGAAATAGTATCACGTATCGAATGAATCTTGCTCGATTGATGAATCAATTAATTGCAGAAGGAAAGAATGGCAAGGCTAAAAACATTATCGATTTAGCTATGACAAAAATGCCTTTGGATAAATTTGGCTATTATTCTTTGGTTGAACCATTTGCAAAAGGATACTATGCAGTTGGAGAAAAAGAAAAAGCTCAGGAACTTCTTGAAAAACTAATGACTAAATATAAAGAAAATCTTAATTATTATATCAATCTTACACCTGTTGATCAAACCAGTATTGCAATTGATATTATAACTGACATTGAGCGTTACAGAGGATTGCTGCAAGTAATGAAAGAAAGTGGCGACTCTGCATTTTACAATAAAAACAAAGTGATTTTTAATACCTATATTAAAATGTTTGAACGTTTTGGTCGTGAGAAAGAATAACCTTAAATAAACACAAGACCATCATAAACTATAGCGATATTGAAAAATGTCGCTATTTTTTTTTACTTTTAAAATAAAAAAAATGAAACTTCATTGGATAAAAACGAGTTGGATTATAAAAAAATTATTTTCAAATTACATTTGGGACTTACCCAATACTAGAAATAAAGTTTACCTCACCTTTGACGATGGACCTATTCCTGAAATCACTGAATGGGTTTTGGAAGAATTAAAAAAACACAAAGCAAAAGCAACTTTTTTTTGTATTGGAGATAACATTGAAAAACATCCCGAAATATTCAAAAAAGTAATTAATGAAGGCCACGCAATAGGGAATCATACATTCAATCATCTGAATGGCTGGAAAACGACAACTGAGAGCTACATAGAAAATTTCATACGATGTGAAAAAATCATTCAAAAATTTGTAACCAACCTAAAATCTAAAGTCTTTCGTCCACCTTACGGAAAGATAAAAACAACCCAAGCTAAAGAAATACGGAGATTAGGCTATAAAATAATAATGTGGGATGTGCTAAGCGCAGATTTTGATCAAAAGCTATCTAAGGAAGAATGTTTAGAAAACGTACTATCCAATATAGAATCAGGAAGTATAATTGTTTTTCATGACAGCATAAAAGCTTTCAAAAACTTAGAATATGTACTTCCAAGAACTTTAGCCTATCTAGAAAAGAATGATTTTATCTGTGATATTATAGAATAAAAAAAGTAATTATTAAAATTGTTCTTGAACAATACTAATAATAGTGTTAGCATCTAACTCTCCAGATTGCCTCCAGATCATTAACCCTTCTTTATAAATCATAAGTGTAGGAAGGCCTTTTATTCGGAGTGCTTCGGCTAATTCTTGATTTTTATCAACGTCAATTTTAATTACTTTGGCTTTATCGCCAAGCGCTGCAGCAACATCTCTAATTACAGGATGCATTGAAACAGAAGATTCGTTCCAATCCGTATAAAAATCAATCAACACAGGAATTTGTGTGTTTATAAGTTCTCCAAATTTTGACATAAAAGCAAAAATTTAATTTTCTAAATTTACTAAAAAAAGATAATTATTCTACAAATGTAACATTTTAAACGAATTAAGCCACATCCTTGCCTTTTTTTAGTTCGATGACAGTAATTTCAGGCATTATTCCGACTCTTCCTGGATAAGCATGAAAGCCAAACCCTCTATTTACATAGACATATCGTCCTACATTTTCATACAAACCGGCCCATTGTGTGTAAACATATTGTGCTAAACTCCATTTGAAATAACCCGGGATTTCAATCCCAAATTGCATTCCATGCGTGTGTCCAGATAATGTAAGGTGGAAATTTTTCTCATGATGCTGCACTTCGTAATCCCAATGTGATGGATCATGACTCATCAAAATTTTAAAATCTTCTTTATTTACATGTTCTGATGCTTTGTTAATATCGCCCGCTTTCTTAAAATTTTGTCCCCAGTTTTCCACACCAATTAATGCAATTTTATCATTCCCTTTTTCGATAAAAGTATGTTCATTCAACATTAATTTGAAACCAATTTGTCCGTATAGACTTTTTATATCTTGAAAATTTTTCTCTTTAGCCGCCTCAGATGGCCAAGTTACATATTCGCCATAATCGTGATTCCCTAAAACCGAATATTTCCCATATTCGTGTTTTTTTATTCGGTTGAATGTTTCAATCCAGGGATGCATTTCTTTGGCATCCGTATTTACAATATCTCCAGTAAACAAAATCATATCTGAATTTTGTTCATTTACTAAATCTATCGCATAATTTATTTTTTCAGGATTATCAAAGCTTCCACTATGAACATCAGATATTTGAGTAATCGTAAAACCATCGAAAGCATCAGGCAAATCAGGAAAGAAAATTCGTTGTTTAATAACCTTATAATTGTACTTACCAACCGTCACACCATATATTAGAGATAAAAAAGGAACTGCAGCCAATCCTAATCCAATCTGACTCACAAATTTTCTTCTAGAAGCTAAAAAAGTCATATTATCATTGTTCTCAATAAAATAATTTACTGATCCGGCTCCAATTCTAAAGATATCTTCTCCAAGTAATACAAGCGCTAAAACCATTTTTGGAACATATACTAAAAGTACTAAACCCATAGTAAACATTGTTTGTTTAGTTTGTCCTACAGAACGGTCAAATTGCATGAAAGAATAAACAATGAATACTAACAATAGTAAACTAATAATCTGGTAGGAGACCAAAACCCATTTTACCTTTATTAAGGTTCGCAATGCTTGAAATGCATAAAGCTCAATAATAAGAAGGACAATACATAATAATAGTATGCGAAGAATCATTTTATAATATTTTATACAAAATAACAAATTAAGAAAATACTTTTAGTTTTTATTAATCAAAATTTAACTAAAATCGTACCAAATACATTGCAACAACCCTTTTTTATAAAAAAAGCTGATAAATTTCTTTATCAGCTTTTTTTCAATTAAACCCTATTTATTTTACTAACTACCTTTTAATAATTCATTTAAACAATTTTACGAAAGTAAAATAAGAGTAATTAATTATTTTTTGGCTTTAGTTGCTTCCATTTTAGCAGGTTCAGCTTTTGCAGCTTCTACTTTTTTAGCTTTTTTAGCAGCTTTTTTAGTAGCTTTAACTTCTTTAGCAGGAGCTGTTTTTGCAGGAGCTGTTTGAGCGTTTACCATTACTGTAGTTCCTAAAACCATTGCAGCTAACATCAATACTTTTTTCATGATCGTGAATTTTATTATTAATAATTTGATTTATTTATAGACCAAATGTATTACTGCTAAATGAAGATTTAATGAAGATTCCGTTCTCTGGTAAATTTTAACTATTTATTAAGTTTTTCATTATTCGGAAAACGCAAACGAAATGTTGTTCCTTCGTCTAGTTTGGAAGTAACTTCAATTATTATATGATGAAAAAGAGCAATACTGTCAGCAATGGCGAGTCCTAAACCATTTCCTTCTTCATTAGCATCTATTCTAGAAAATCGATTGAATATCTGATCTATTTGGCTTTCATTCATTCCAATTCCAGTATCAGAAACTGACAGAAAATAATTGGAATCTAAAAATCCATCTATAATGGTAATGCTTCCATTTTTTTTATTGTATTTAATGGCATTTACCATCAAATTATATAAAAGAATATGAATTAGGGTTTTATTCCCAATAAACTGAAAATCATATTGAAGACTCATCGTGAAAGTCAATTCCTTTTCATCCATACGATCTTTCAAATCTTCATGCAAATCAGTAAGTAATTCGCCTAGATTTATAGTTTCATTAGACTCGTATTGATGGTTTTCAATCCTTGAAATAAGCAATAAATTATTGATTACTTTCTTGAGCATATCTAACGTTTTTAGAGAACTGGCAATTTTATCAATAGCACTATCGTTTAATGAATCATTCTGAAGTAAATTTTCAAATTTATTTTTTAATAATGCAATTGGAGTCAAAAGCTCATGAGAAACATTGGCAATAAATTGTTTTTCTTTCTTGAAAAGTTCGCTTATTCGATTCATCATTTGATTTAAGACCATATCCAATTCCTGAAAATCTGCAGAATGGGAGTTTATTGGCGTATGATCAAAAGTGTCTGGTTCATTTACCCGACGAATTTTAGTATCGATAATTTTATAGAAAGGCTTCAAAAGATATTCTATATAAAAAATATCCATCAAAAAAGTAACTAATAGAATAATAACGAGCACGATTAAGACAAAAAATCGAATTGTAAAAGTTAGTTCCTCAACTTCACTCAGACTACTGCCTATTTCAAGCTGATAGCGAGTTTTCTCATAAAGAAATTGATATTGTAAAATCCTGTAATCGCTTTTTTCTTCCTCAATTATTCGAGGCTCATTGATAAAAACCGTTTTATCTACTTCGGAATTTATTGGCAACCTGGATAATTGCAGAAATTCACTATGCAATGTAGAAAAGCTTGCGTAGGTTTCCGTTGAGTCATTCCTAACAATGAAATCATTGATTTCCTTCTTATCTAAATGTTCAATAAACTTCTGCTTTTTTTCTAATAAACTTTTATTAATATGTTTATAAACCACTTTTTCAACTAAAACGGGTAACATCATCCATAAAACCAAAATTACAAGCAATCTGGTTATAGCATTGAAGATGGTTAATTGGTGTTTTATTTTCATAAAATAATTTAATCGTTAATCCTGTAACCAACACTTCTTACCGTCTCAAACCATTCAATAGCAGCGTATTTTTCTAGTTTTTTACGCAAGTTTCGTACATGTACATCAATAAAATTCGAATCAGAATTAACCTCCAGAATGTCACCCCAAATATGTTCCGTTAATTGTAATCTGGTAATAACACGGTTTTTATTTAGCACCAAATATTGAAATATATCAAATTCTTTTTTGGTCAGTTTAACTGGAATTCCATCACAATGCACTTTATAATCTTGAAGCTGCAAACTAAAGTCATGAATGTCTAAATCATTAACAACAAAACCATGTATGCGCCTAATGATAGCAAATAAACGTGCTCCTAACTCTGTCAAAGCAAAAGGTTTAGTAAGATAATCGTCTGCCCCAAGCTGTAATCCATTAATTCTATCATCGAGTTCGCCACGGGCCGTTAGTATTATGACTGCCATTTTAGATTGTATTTTACGAACCGTTTTTAAAATCTCAAAACCACTTCCATCGGGCAATCCAAGATCCAATAACATAATATCATAATCATTGCTGTTAATTTCCTCTAATGCAGTGGCACAGTTTTTAGCGATTTTACAAACATAGCCACTCGTAGAAAGAAAATCTTTCAACTCAATAGCTAATTCAGCATTGTCTTCAACGATAAGAATATTCATAAATGATTTGTCTAGTAAAACTATTCAAAGTAACAAATAATGTAAATGTAACTGTTTTAATAGTTATAAATTTAAATGAAAGTTGGTAATAAAAAAAGCTGATAAATAAATTTATCAGCTTTTTCAACAATTAACCCTTTTGTTTTGCCATCTTGGCAATTCATTTTACATTACTCAGAAAGCAAAACAAAAACGTTGATTATTTTTTTGCTTTAGATGTTTCTGCTCCAATAGCAGCAGCTTGTTTCTCTGCTCTGTGTTTTTTGTGTTTTTCAACTTTCACTTCTTTGGCCGGAGCTTTTTTTGTTGGAATAGTTTTAGCATTTACCATAACACTTGTTCCTAACATAATTGCAACTAACATCAATACTTTTTTCATATTTTCTAAAATTTAAATTATTCATTTGTTATTTATAGACCAAATGTATACCTACAATATGAAGAAAAAATGAAGATTTACCCACGTAGAAAAGTTTAACTTATTATTAAGTTTTTAAAAATTTAATTCAATTAAAAAGGCTTCACTTTTTCATTAAAAGTGAAGCCTTGAAATTATAAATATAAATTTGTTCCTTATTTCATAGACAAATTCAACGAATATACATCCAAATATATTTTTGTACCTGTATTTATTCTTTTCACATGAACTTCTATTGATTCATTTGAATTTAAAGAAACTGTCCCAGTAACTGGAAAAGATTGCACAAACCCACTATTTGTATCAATATAAGTCTCTGTTTCTGGCAGAGGTACTACGGTAGTACCATTGGTAGAAATTTTTGCTATATAATAAACATAGGTCGCATTTGTTCCACCAGAAACTTCAGCAAATGAAATTGAGGCATTAACTTGAAAAGTTCTTGTTTTTTTACCTGTATAAGTTAATCTCCCACTAACATCCGATTTAACTCTATATAAATTAGAAACAGTTGTAGCGTTAGTAATTACTTTATAATCGGTATTTTGAGCAGTGGCGGTTGTTCTTGTTGAAGTCGTGTTGTTACTATCATATAAAAATCCTGTTGCAAATGCATCACCTTCATTTGGAACCCCTGCACATCTGACTGCCCATCTATTATCAAAATTATAACCTGTATAGTTCCCAACCGTGTACCCTTTTATATATAGACCAGTTGTAAGCGTTCCAGTAAAAACAGCTGATTCTATTACTGCATCTCCGGTAATTGTTGGATTACTGGAGACATCAAGACCAACAACCGCACCGTATACTTCACTAAATCCTCCTGTTTTTTCAACTAAACCAAAAGTTCCTTGAAATGTTTCATAGGTTCCAGAATTATTTCCAAACCAAGCGGCATTACTAAGCAAGACCTTACTGATATCTTTATAAACAATCCCAGTAGTATTTCCTAAATACTGTACGATACTTACAAAAGCTAATGCAAAATTTTCAATTTTACCTATGTTAGAAGAACTTGCTATGATACAATCCCTTAAAACTAAACTTTGAGTTTGCGTTCCTGATGCGATTGATCCTGTTCCAATAACATTAAAAACATTACCACTTGTTGCCGTCAACGTCAATATCTTAACAGAACCTCCGGTTGTACCTGTAAAAAGATCCCCAGATGCCTTAACCAATTTATCTTCTCCAGCATCCTCACCAACAATATAAGCATTATTCAATTCTATTGGTAAGTCAACATTAACAATACCATTAATTTCATATAAAGTATTCGTATCAAGAAGGTATTTAGTGCTTCCTCCAGCCGTTTTTTCTGCAGCTAGAACTGTTGCTAAAACATCCGTAGATTTAATACGCTTAAACTTTAATCGTCCATCTTTATCCCCATATATTTTATTCCATAATGAGGTTGAGGAATCATAATACTGAAGGGCCTTGATATCCGTATCATATACCATCAAACCATTCGCAGGACTAGCAATAGATGTCCTTTGCGCAGTGGTCATCCTTGGCGCTAGCATCCCTTGAGTAGTAGACGTTAAGTCTAAAACCGAACTTGCATCAGGAGTAACTGTTCCAATTCCCACTTGAGAAAATACATTTGTCGTTATTATCATGAAAAATAATAGACAGGCTTGTAATACCTTTTTAGCAGGGTAATTTTTTTTCATAATAAACGAATTAAAAGATTAAATATAAAGAGCGTCATTAGACACTAACTCTATTTAGTAAAGCTACGAAACATGTCGTTTAAATACACATTTTATCGATTAAATACTTATTTTTAATAATTATATATTTATAATCTTACAAATATTATTATTAATAATACTGTTTTCGATTAAATTCAGTCATGTTAGTAAAAATTTCAAATAAATTTTAGATTAAAAATCATTTAGCTTCAATTTCTTAGATTACCAAAACTCAAGAATATGATTTATAAGAAATATTTAAAACTCTCTATTCTTTATCTGACAAGTTTTGTACTTTTGAAAATTATACAAAATTACAATCATGTCACAACAAAAACGCCTGTTCCTTTTAGATGCTTATGCTTTAATCTTTCGTGGTTATTATGCTTTTATAAAAAATCCTCGAATCAATTCTAAAGGAATGGACACATCAGCCATTATGGGATTCATGAATTCATTGATGGATGTAATAAAAAGAGAAAAACCGGATCATTTAGCCGTTGCTTTTGATAATGGTGGCAGTCAATTAAGAAATGAAATATTCCCTGAATACAAAGCACATCGAGATGCAACTCCTGAAGCTATAAAAATTGCTATCCCATACATTCAGGATTTACTGAAAGCTATGCATATTCCTATCATAGAAGTCAAAGGTTATGAAGCCGACGATTTAATAGGAACCATTGCAAAACAAGCCGAAAAACAAAACTACAAAGTCTTTATGGTAACCCCAGATAAGGATTTTGCACAATTGGTTTCTGAAAATATTTTCATGTACAAACCCGCTCGAATGGGTAACGGAATAGAAATTTGGGGAATTCCTGAAGTTTTGGCAAAATTCGAAATTGAAAGACCTGATCAAGTCATTGATTTTCTTGGTATGATGGGAGATGCCGCCGATAATATTCCAGGATTACCCGGTGTAGGAGAAGTTACTGCAAAGAAATTATTAAAGGAATTTGGAACTATGGAAAACCTTTTGGCAAATACTGACAAGCTAAAAGGAAAAATGAAGGAGAATATTGAAGCCAATAAAGAAAAAGGATTATTATCTAAAATTTTAGCGACTATTTTATTGGACTGTCCGGTAATTTTTGATGAAACCGATTATGAATTATCGACTCCAGATGTTGAGAAAACAGATGCTCTTTTCAACGAATTAGAATTTCGAAGAATGGCAGAACAGTTTGATACTATATTTAAAAAAGGCGGAACAGCAACAGCTAACAATCCGGTTGACGAAGCTAAATTATATAAAAAACCACAACCCAAAAATGAAGAACAATTTGATCTTTTTGGAAGTACTAGTTCAGATGAAACTTCTGAAGAAACACGCCATCAATATTACAATTCATTAGAAAATACGGAACATTCTTATCAGATTATTCAAGGTGATTTAGGATTAAAATTATTATTACAAAATTTACAAAATCAATCTGCTGTCTGTTTTGATACTGAAACGACAGGCTTAGATGCCTTACACGCTGAATTGGTTGGAATCTCTTTCTCCTATGAAAAGGGAAAAGGATTCTATGTTCCATTTCCAGAAAACCAAGAAGAAGCACAAACTTTAATCGAAAAATTTATTCCTTTTTTCGAAAATGAAAGTATTGAGAAAATTGGGCAAAATTTAAAATACGATTTAAAAATTCTTTCTAATTACAACATTAAAGTAGAAGGAAAATTATTCGACACCATGATTGCGCATTATCTGATTAATCCCGATATGCGTCATAACATGGATATTTTAGCGGAAACTTATTTAAAATATTCTCCAAAATCTATCGAAGCTTTAATTGGAAAAAAAGGAAAAAACCAGAAATCAATGCGCGACGTTGAATTGGAAGAAATTAAAGAATATGCCGCTGAAGATGCTGATGTCACATTGCAACTCAAAGAAATATTCACTTTGGAATTAGACAAAACCGGCACCAAAAAACTTTTTGAGGAAATTGAAATCCCATTGGTAAAAGTCTTAGCTGATATGGAAAAAGAAGGGATTCGTGTGGATGTAGATTTCTTGAAATCACTATCAAAAACATTAGATGATGATATTAAAATATTAGAAGCAAACATTTATGAAACTGCGGGTGAGAAATTTAATCTGGCTTCTCCGAAACAATTGGGTGATATTTTATTCGACAAATTAAAAATTGGCGGAGCCAAACAAAAGAAAACCAAAACCGGTCAATATGCCACTGGTGAGGAAATCTTGAGTTATTTAGCCGCTGAAAACCCAATTGTAAAAGATATTCTTGATTGGCGACAATTGGTAAAACTGCAAAACACCTATGTCGAGGCCTTACCAAACCAAGTAGACAAAATTACGAATCGAATACATACCGATTATATGCAAACCGTAGCGGCAACCGGGCGTTTGAGTTCTAATAATCCGAATTTGCAGAACATTCCAATTCGTACCGAACGTGGCCGACAAATCAGAAAAGCATTTATTGCCAGAGATGAAAATTACACGATTGTTTCTGCCGATTATTCTCAAATAGAACTTCGCATTATTGCGGCATTGAGTGGCGAAGAAAACATGATTGCTGCCTTTCAAAATCATGAAGACATTCACAAATCTACCGCATCAAAAGTCTTTAATGTTCCATTAGAAGACGTTACTCGTGAACAACGAAGCCATGCCAAAACAGTAAATTTTGGTATTATTTATGGTGTTTCGGCATTTGGATTGAGTAACCAAACTTCCCTTTCCCGTTCCGAAAGCGCCGCTTTGATTGAGGCCTATTACAAAACGTATCCTAGATTAAAATCATACATACAGGAACAAATTGAATATGCCCGAGAAAATGGATTTGTACAAACAATTCTTGGACGTCGCCGCTATTTGAAAGATATTAATTCGGCTAATGCTGTGGTTCGTGGTGCTGCCGAAAGAAATGCCGTGAATGCCCCGATACAAGGAAGCGCTGCTGATGTTATCAAAATTGCGATGATTAACATCCATGAAAAACTAATATCCGAAAACTGGAAAAGCAAAATGTTACTGCAGGTTCATGATGAGCTTGTTTTTGATGTTCATAATTCTGAACTCGAAAAAATCCAACCCATGATAAAATACGAGATGGAGCATGCGTTTAAACTCGATGTTCCTTTGGATGTCGATTTAGGAGCCGGGAAAGATTGGCTGGAAGCACATTAAGTTTCAATAAGAAAGGGTCAGATTAATTTAATCTGACCCTTTCTTATTTAGTGCAAATAGTAAATTAATCAACCAATAATGTTTTTGTGGCATTTCCATAATCCGTTCTCACGACAACTGTATAAGATCCTATCGTTAAACCAGAAGTATTAATGACATTATCAAGGTTGGTAATTTTTTGCTGCCTAACCACTCTTCCTAAATTATCATAAACTTTGACTTCTCCCGAAGAAATTGCCACTGGAAGTTCTATTCTCATAAACCCTTTAGCTGGGTTTGGATACATCTTAAAAGACTCTACAGTAAAGTCCTTATTTCCTAGCATCAAATTAGTGGTAAGAGCTCCTCTATTTGTCGAACCATGATAAACTAAATTAAAACTTGCCGTACCAGATCTTGACCAAACTAGCATTAATGAACCCGCTGAATTGCTGAATGTATAATTCCCGGAAGAGACTAAAGCTCTTGTGGCAACTAATGTTCTAACTCCTGATACAATTGTATTAGAAGTTATAGTCCAACTTTGTGTTGCATCTAAAGCTGGTACATTCCCTGACCCTTGAAAAGTCCTATCTGTTAAGTCACTTCCTGTACATATTACAACATCTCCTCCATCAGCCATAGAATTAGTTCCAAAACCCAATCCAAGGTATCTGTCACTTGGCCCAACCATTGTTAAAGTAACCAATGTTGAAGACACATCAATTTTTGCAGAATATGCTAATCCAGATGTAGTTGATAAATCAACTGTACCAGTAGTAAAAGTTTGCCCAGACATAACCGAAATAATAAAAAAAGCAAATACAGTTAAAGTAAAGTTTTTCATAGCTATTTAGTTTTTAAGATTTCTATTAATTTATCATCATTAGCAAGTATGGCATAATCCGTAGCCGAATTACCTCTGTTATCTTTAAAATCAGGATTAGCTTTTGCTTTAATCAACAAACTCACAATATCATAGTTTTTAAACATTATGGCATATATTAACGCAGTAGTTCTATTTGCATCTGCAATATTAGCATCTGCTTTTTTACTTAAGAGTAACTTAGCAATTTCAAAATTTCCTTTTACAACTGCTGCCATTAAAGCAGTTCCCATATTACTGGTGCCATTTATATCGCTTCCATTTTCAATTAGAAATCTTGCTACTTCATTATTACCTCGATAACAAGCTAAAATTAATGGAGAAAAACCATCTTGGTTTGTGGTATTAAATGCTTGTGGATTTGTTTTGAATAATTCCTTCGCTTCATCTATAGTCCCTTTTCTGCCAATATCAAAAACATCAAGCTTTGCTTGAGCGAAAGCAGTATTTACAAAAAAGCATGAAACAAGTAAAATGTAAAATTTTTTCATAACATAACCTGTTGATTATAAACAATAAAGGTATCTTTTTTTTCAACAAAAAAGATACCTTTATAAAAAAATAATTCAAAAAATAATCTACAAATTTCTCGTAGATTCTCTTTCTTTCAATTTTGTTTTAATAACAACTGTTTCATATGGCAGATTCTCTTCTTTCGATTCTAATCTATCGATAAGTAACTTGGCTGCTACTTCCCCTATCTCAATACCATGCTGACTAACCGTGGTTAAACTTGGTGATAATCTTCTGGAAGCAAGAATTCCATCTGCAAAACCTATAATAGAAATTTCTTCAGGTACTTTATATCCTTTTTTAATAGCAATACGCAATGCAGCCACTGAGTCATTTTCTTCCAAAGCAAAGATTCCGTCAATTTTGTTATTATCAAAAATATTCTCGATTTTATCCTTTAAATCATCCTCTGAATCTGTACGAATAATTAAATTCTCATTTACAGGAATATTATTATCCGCCAATGCTTTAAGATACCCGTCAGCTCTTAATTTACCTACGCTTAAATTATCTACAGAAGAAAATAAAGCGATATTCTTGCATCCTAAATCAATCAAATGCTGGGTAGAATTTAAAGCCGAATCAAAATCATCAACTACAACTTTATCACAATCTACTCCTTCAGCAATTCTATCAAACATAACTATAGGAGTGCCATCATTAATAATCTCTTTGAAATGATTGTATTCATGAAGTTTTTGAGCTTCTTCTGAAACCGATAGAATAAACCCATCAATTGTCCCGTTACTCAACATTTCAAGGGTATGCGCTTCTTTTTCTAATGATTCATTAGAGATACACATTATTACATTGTACCCTTTTTCATCAGCAATTTTTTCAATTCCGCTAAATACTTTTGCAAAGAAAGAATTTAGAATATTAGGAATAATAACACCTATGGTTTTTGTTTTTCTATTTTTAAGGTTTAAACCAATAACGTTTGGTTTATAATTTTTAAGTTTTGCATATTCCTTAATTTTAATTTTTGTCAATTCACTAATTTCAGGACTATCGTTAAGTGCTTTTGAAACTGTAGAAACAGAAACATTTAATTCTTTTGCAATTTGTTTTAAAGTTGCTTTAGCTTTCATAGATCGGAATTTATTGCTTTTTAATGATTACAAGAATCATTTAATTTGTTTTCTTGTATAAAAATATAGTAATTATGTAATACAAACCTGCTTTTACAAAAGTGTAATATACAAATTTTATTTGACAACAAATGTAATACAATTATTGAAAGACCTAATATAAGTATAATCCGAAAAACACATCTTAAATTTATTCTAAATATACATTTGATTATCAGCACAAAAACATATAAAAAATATTCTTTTAAGGTATTTGTATTTAAAATAATTAATTGTACTTTTGCAACCCCTTTATTGGGGATGGAATGTTTAATTAAAAAAATATTATGGACGCATTAAGCTACAAGACACAATCAGCAAGCAAAGCCACAGTTACAAAAGAGTGGATTGTTGTAGATGCTGATGGTCATAACTTAGGTCGTCTTGCTTCAAAAGTCGCTATGATTTTAAGAGGTAAGTACAAACCAAGTTACACACCACACGTGGACTGCGGTGATAACGTAATCGTTATCAACTCAGAAAAAATCAACCTTACAGGTAACAAAATGGATGAAAAAACATACATCCGTCACACTGGTTACCCTGGAGGTCAAAGAACTTTAACTGCTAAAGTATTGCAATCAAAAAACCCTGCATTACTAGTTGAAAAAGCAATAAAAGGGATGTTACCTAAAAATAAATTAGGTGCTGAACTTTTTAGAAATTTAAATGTTGTTGTAGGATCAGAGCACAAACAAGGCGCTCAAAAACCTAAAACAGTTAACCTTAACGATCTTAAGTAATGGGAGTTATTCACAAAATCGGTAGAAGAAAAACCGCTGTTGCACGTGTTTATGTTTCGGAAGGAACAGGAGTAATCACTGTAAACAAAAAAGCATTCGAAACATACTTCCCAACTGCAACTTTACAATACAAAGTTTTACAACCAATGTCTATGACAGAAAATGTAACCAACTTTGACGTAAAAGTTAACGTTTACGGTGGTGGTTCAACTGGTCAAGCAGAAGCTGTAAGAATGGCATTAGCACGTGTTATGTGTGAAGTAAATGCTGAAAACAGAGGAATATTGAAACCAGAAGGTTTATTGACAAGAGATCCAAGAATGGTTGAACGTAAGAAATTCGGTCAGAAGAAAGCTCGTAAGAGATTCCAATTCTCTAAACGTTAATATTACCTGTCTTGTTCAAATGGGACAAGACATCGTGCATTTATTATTGAATTTAAAAAAACAGTTGTTGTTGCTCTCCTACTGAGGTAGGAAATAGTTTAGCATCTAAATGTATAAAGCCGAGAAATCGCCATTTATTCATTGCTAATCAACAGAACGTAAACTAGAACAAAATGGCAAACAAAGTAGAAGTAAAAGAATTACTAGAAGCAGGTGTTCACTTCGGACACATGACTAGAAAATGGGATCCAAACATGGCTCCTTACATTTATATGGAGCGTAATGGTATTCACATTATCAATCTATATAAAACTGCAGCAAAAATTGAAGAAGCTAATGAAGCTTTGAAAAAAATCGCTGCATCAGGTAGAAAAATATTATTCGTTGCTACCAAAAAACAAGCAAAAGATATCGTTGCTGAAAAAGCAAAAGCTGCAAACATGCCTTACATCACTGAAAGATGGCCTGGTGGAATGCTAACTAACTTCGTAACTATCCGTAAAGCTGTTAAAAAAATGGCTACTATTGATAAAATGAAGAAAGATGGTACATTCATGACCCTTTCTAAAAAAGAGCGTTTACAAGTGGATCGTCTTCGTGCTAAATTAGAGAAAAATTTAGGTTCAATCGCTGACATGTCTAGACTACCAGCTGCATTGTTCGTAGTTGATATCAAAGCGGAACACATCGCAATAAAAGAAGCTCAAAAATTAAACATTCCAGTTTTCGCAATGGTGGATACCAATTCTGACCCAAGAGAGGTTGAATTCGTAATCCCATCTAACGATGATGCTTCTAAATCAATTGATAAAATTTTATCTTTAGTAACAGCTGCAATCGTTGAAGGACTTTCTGATAGAGGTTCTGACAAAGAAGGTGAAGCTACTGCTGAAGTTGTTGCTCCTGCTGCTGAAGCTGTAGAAGTAGCTCCTGCCGTAGAAGCAGCTGCTCCAACTGCAACTGAAGAATAAATAAACATTTAATTCCAAGTTTTAATTCCTCTCCATAAAAAATTAGAAACCTAAAGTTGATAATTTAATAAAATTGGAAATTGGATTTGAAACTTGGAATTTTTTACTTTTAACCTTAAAAAAAAATACAACATGGCAACAATTACTGCTGCAGACGTAAATAAATTAAGAACAATCACTGGTGCAGGAATGATGGACTGCAAAAAAGCATTGGTTGAAGCAGACGGAGATTTTGATTTAGCTATCGAAAACCTACGTAAAAAAGGACAAAAAGTAGCTGCAAACCGTTCAGATAGAGAATCTACTGAAGGTGCTGCAATTGCTGTTGTAAATGCTGACAAAACTGCTGGTGTAGTTATCACATTAAACTGTGAGACTGACTTTGTAGGTATGAATGAAAACTTTGTGAAAATGGCTACTGAAATGGCTAATTTAGCATTGACTTTTGATACTAAAGAAGCATTTTTAGCAGCTGACTTCAACGGAGTTACTGTTGCTGATAAATTAATCGAGCAAACTGGAGTTATTGGTGAAAAACTAGAAATCAGAACTTTTGAGAAATTAGAAGGTGCTTTTATCGGGTCTTACATCCACTCTGGAAACAAAATCGCTACTTTAGTTGGTCTTTCTGCAAAAATTGAAGGTGCTGATGAAGTTGCAAGAAACATCGCTATGCAAGCTGCAGCTATGTCACCTATCGCATTAGACGAAAGTGGTGTAGACGCTGAAACTATCGAAAAAGAAATAGAAATTGCTAAAGATATCCTACGTCAAGAAGGAAAACCAGAGGCAATGTTAGACAATATCGCTAAAGGTAAATTGGCTCGTTTCTTTAAAGACAATACTTTAGTAAACCAAGATTACATCAAAGATAATAAAATGAGTGTTGCTACTTATGCTAAATCTTTAGACAAAGATCTTATCGTTACAGGTTTCAAAAGAGCCGCTTTAGGATAATTTATTCTGAAACAAGTTCAGAATCTCTAAGTTTATTTTTAGAAGTTTTCTAAACCAAATATAAAATCCCATTTTGTTGTAAAAACAAGATGGGATTTTTTTTATTATCTAAAAAGAAATTAAAATACTAAATTTGAAAAACTAATAATTTTTATGTTTAGATCCAAAAAAGATATTGTGTTTGTTATCCTAGCAGGAATCTTCATTACCAATGCAGTTGTAGCAGAATTAATCGGTGGAAAATTGATACAAGTGGGACCTTTCGTTATGAGTATCGGAATTTTGCCTTGGCCTGTAGTTTTCCTCACTACCGATTTAATCAATGAATATTTTGGAGAAAAAGGAGTAAAAAAACTATCCTATATTACGGCTTGTTTAATTGCTTATGCTTTTATTATTCTACTTTTAGCCATACTTGTTCCTGCGGCAAAAGGAATTAGTCCTGTAAATGATTCTCAATTTTATGCCGTATTTGGTCAAAGTATGTGGATTATTGCCGGTAGTATTATCGCGTTTTTAGTTTCCCAATTAATAGACGTAACCGTTTTTTGGTTTTTCAAAAATAGAACAGGGGAACGAAAAATATGGCTAAGAACAACTGGTTCTACAGTAGTTTCACAATTATTCGATTCCTTTATTGTATTAGGAATTGCATTTTGGTTACCCGGAAAAATCAACTTTGACACTTTTTTAAGCTCTGCAATAATAGGCTATACATTCAAATTAGGAATTGCTATTTTATTGACTCCATTAATTTATTTAGGACATCATTTAATAAAAAAATATTTATCAGAAGAAACAGAATAATCATGGAAGAAAAAACAAGATGTAAATGGTGTGTTGGTATTGATATTTATGAAAAATATCACGATGAAGAATGGGGAGTTCCCGTTTATGACGATCAAAAATTATTTGAATTTCTAATCTTAGAAACTTTTCAAGCGGGGTTAAGTTGGATAACCATCTTAAAAAAGAGAGAAAACTTCAAATTAGCTTTTGATGATTTTGACTATAAAAAAGTCGCACTTTATACCGAAGATAAAATCCAAGAATTACTTCAAAACGCAGGTATTATTCGCAATCAGTTAAAAATTCGCGCAGCAGTTTCAAATGCGGTTGCCTTCATGAAAGTACAAGATGAATTTGGCAGTTTTTCCAAATATATTTGGGAATTTACAGAAGGAAAGCCAATAAATAACAATCGAAAAACGCTGAAAGAAGTTCCTGCCACCACTCCCCTTTCTGATGCTATCAGTAAAGATTTGAAAAAACGTGGGTTTAAATTTGTGGGATCCACCGTAGTTTATGCTCATATGCAAGCAACAGGAATGGTCGATGATCACGTAGAAGATTGTTGGAAAAAACAGTAACTTTTTCAAAATCAATAACAAAACAAGTTCGAAAAGTTTCATTTTTTTTCAAAATTTAAGAATCACGTATTAAATAATATCCTATTTTTGTTCCACACTTTAGGGGTGTCTACAAATTGTAGGCTGAGAATTACCCTCTGAACCTGATCTAGTTCATACTAGCGTAGGGAAAAGTAAGATGACTTCCTTGTACATTTATGTACCCATGTAGCCATTCCTAAAGTATAACTGTATACTAAATTCAAAAGGAATGGAGCTTAAAATCAACAATCAAACAAAACAATTTGCAACTGACAGTCTAACTGTTCAGGCACTTCTTGACTTGGAAATTCCTATCAAACAAAATGGAATTGCTGTAGCCATTAACAATACCGTGATTCCAAAATCCAACTGGAATTCCCATCCTATACAAGAAACCGACGACATTCTCATCATCTCTGCAACTCAAGGAGGATAGTTTGGCTGCTCGGGCGGGCTATCCATTTCAAGTCCGCAGTTGCAATCCTATAAAACATAGTCTTAGTCAAAGCTTCCTAACGGTCGCTTCACTAATCCTTGTTTTATTTGGCTTTCCACTTTACGGGTTTCCATTACTATCTCTAGCAGAAGACAAACACTCATCAAAACATAAACTACTGAACAATGAATAACGAAGAAAAAATCTCAAGAACTCCTTTCCCTAACTCTACAAAAATTTACGTAGACGGAACCATCCATCCCATAAAAGTAGCGATGCGAGAAATTGCATTGGCAGACACTAAAATGTCAAACGGCAGAATAGAAAAAAATCCTCCAGTAACTGTTTATGATACTTCTGGTCCATTCACAGACCCAAATATCGAAATTGACATTCGAAAAGGATTACCACGCATCCGTGAACAATGGATTTTGGACCGTAATGATGTTGAAGAATTAACTGAAATCTCTTCTGAATATGGAAAAAAGCGTTTGAATGATGAAAGACTAAACGAATTGCGTTTTGAATATTTACACAAACCCATGCGTGCCAAAAAAGGAGCCAATGTATCCCAATTGTATTACGCAAAACAGGGAATCATTACTCCCGAAATGGAATATATTGCTATTCGTGAAAACCAACGCTTGGAGCTAATAAACGAACAAACCAAAGCCATGCAATGCCAACATGGCGGAAACAGTTTTGGAGCTAATACACCAAAATCTAAAATCACACCGGAATTTGTACGTAGCGAAGTAGCAAGAGGTCGTGCCATTATTCCAAATAACATCAACCACCCAGAAAGCGAACCTATGATTGTAGGTCGTAACTTCTTGGTGAAAATTAATGCTAACATTGGAAACAGTGCCGTAACCTCAACTATCGAAGAAGAAGTAGAAAAGGCAGTTTGGGCTTGCCGTTGGGGAGCTGATACTATTATGGATTTATCAACGGGTAAAAACATTCACGAAACCAGAGAATGGATTATCCGAAATTCTCCCGTGCCAATTGGAACTGTGCCTATTTACCAAGCTTTAGAAAAGGTAAATGGCGTTGCCGAAGATTTAACTTGGGAAGTATTCCGCGATACGTTAATAGAACAAGCCGAACAAGGTGTTTCTTATTTCACTATTCATGCAGGTGTTTTATTGCGTTACATTCATTTAACAGCCAATCGCGTTACCGGAATTGTTTCCCGTGGTGGTTCTATCATGGCAAAATGGTGTTTGTTTCACCACAAAGAAAACTTTCTTTATACTCATTTCGAAGAGATTTGCGAAATTATGAAACAGTATGACGTAGCCTTTTCATTAGGAGATGGTTTACGTCCAGGTTCTATTGCCGATGCAAATGATGCTGCACAATTTGCCGAATTGGAAACACTTGGTGAACTGACAAAAATAGCATGGAAACATGACGTTCAGGTATTTATTGAAGGTCCCGGTCACGTACCGATGCACATGATTAAGGAAAACATGGACAAACAATTAGAACATTGTGACGAAGCTCCTTTTTATACTTTAGGACCATTAACAACTGATATCGCTCCAGGTTATGATCACATCACTTCTGCTATTGGTGCAGCAATGATTGGTTGGTACGGATGCGCGATGTTATGCTATGTTACGCCAAAAGAACACCTTGGTTTACCCAACAAAAAAGACGTCAAAGATGGTGTAATCACTTATAAAATCTCCGCACATGCCGCCGACTTAGCCAAAGGTCATCCAGGATCGCAATACCGTGACAATGCCTTGAGCAAAGCGCGCTTTGAATTCCGTTGGGAAGACCAGTTCAACTTGTCATTAGACCCAGATACAGCGCGTGAATTTCATGATGAAACATTACCGGCAGATGGTGCAAAAGTGGCTCATTTTTGCTCGATGTGTGGACCAAAATTCTGCTCTATGAAGATCTCACAGGAAATTCGTGATGTTGCTGAAGCCGAAAAAGGTATGCAAGAAAAATCACAAGAATTTGTAGAAAGCGGAAAAGAAATTTATGTTTAGAATTAAGATTAGGAGTATTAAGATTAAAAAAAGAGAAATGCTTACTTCTTAATACTTAATACTCCTCTCTTAATACATTCCAATATGATACTAATCTCAAATCCAACTCCAATTGAGAATGAAATTAACCTCATCCATCAACTTTTCAAAGAAGGATTACAGTTATTTCATGTTCGAAAACCAGATTTTTCAACAGCAGAAATGAAAGCTTTCTTATCGGAAATAAAATCGGATTATAGACAAAATTTGGTTTTACACAGTCATCATCAATTGGCAGAAACATTTGGAATTAATCGCATTCATTTTACAGAAAAAATGAGAGCCGAAACATCCGAAGAATGTTTAAAGAAATGGAAAGAACGAGGATATAAACTCTCTACTTCCATTCATAGTATGACTGACTTTGAAAAATTATCTGATGTTTTCGATTATGCATTTTTTGGGCCGGTTTTCGAAAGTATTTCTAAACCAAATTACATTTCGGATATTGACTTTGAAAAAGAATTAAAACAAAGAAACAACAACAAAACTGCATTAATTGCAGTAGGAGGAATTACATCTGAGAGAATCAAAACTGCATTAAAATATGGTTTTGAAGATGTGGCACTTTTAGGTACCATTTGGAACAGCAACAACCCAATAGAAAATTATAAACTATGTCAGCAAATCGCCCTTTCGTATTAACAATTGCAGGTTTTGATCCTTCTGGAGGTGCAGGAATTTTGGCTGATGCGAAAACATTCGAACAACATCATGTATATGGATTTGCAGTTAATACCGGCAATACCATTCAAACTGAAAATGAGTTCTTCGAAATGCAATGGACTGACTTAGATTTTGTTTTGAAATCATTGAAAAAATTGTTCGGCAACTATACTATTAAAGCCGTAAAGATTGGAATTATTCCTTCATTGGATTATTTAAGAGAAATTGTTTTGGTTGTAAAAAAACTTTCGCCAAAAACAAAAATAATTTGGGATACGGTTTTGAAGTCCAGTAGCGAATTCAATTTTACAACCATCGAAAATCAAGCTATTTTGATAGAAATCTTAAAAAAAATAGATTTAATAACACCTAATTACAATGAGATTTTACAATTGTCTTCGGGAGAAAAAAATCCAGTTTTAATCGCTCTTGAACTTTCAAAATTCTGTTCAACTTTACTTAAAGGAGGTCATAATCCATTTGCAGTTGGTATCGATTATTTATATACCGGAAATGAGATTTTCAAGCTTGCACCAAATAGTACTTTAGCTTTCGAAAAACATGGCTCCGGCTGTGTATTATCATCCGCTATTACAGCCAATTTAGCCTTGGGACAAGACCTAAAAACAGCATGCAGCAATGCCAAAAAATATATAGAAACCTATTTACAATCTAACCAAACCAAATTAGGATACCATTATGCATAACCAATTACAATACATTTCTCAAGGAAACACAGTCGAAAAACAATTATATAACATCCACAAAGCATTGGATAATGGTTGCGATTGGATACAAATGAGATTCAAAAAAAATTATTCAGATGATGCTTTTACTTTAGCGGAAGCCGTAAAAATGTTATGCAAAGAATATTTAGCGACTTTTATCATCAATGACAACGTTCATTTAGCACAACAATTAGATGCTGACGGAGTTCATTTAGGTTTGAGTGACATGAGCGTTGAAGAAGCAAGACTCATTTTAGGTAAAACAAAAATCATTGGAGGCACCGCAAATACTTTTGAAGACGTGCTTCAAAGAACAACTGAAAATTGTGATTATATTGGTTTGGGACCGTTCCAATTTACAACCACCAAACAAAATCTAAGTCCAATTCTAGGATTGGTAGGATATCGGTCGATTATCGGTCAAATGAAGGCAAAAAATATCCAAATTCCCATTTATGCCATTGGAGGAATCACACTTGAAAATGTAGAAAGTTTAATGAAAACTGGAATTCACGGAATAGCGGTTTCAGGTTTGATTACACAAACTGAAAATGCATCGCAACTTATCAATCAACTTAACGACAAATTATATGTTACCATTTAAAATAGGAGACAAAACCTTCGAATCCCGCTTATTTTTAGGCACAGGGAAATTCGGTTCCAATCAACAGATGGAAGAAGCTATTTTAGCATCCGGGAGCGAGTTAGTAACCGTAGCTTTAAAACGTGTTGATTTAGAAACCGAAACAGATGCTATTTTAGCACATCTGAAACACCCAAAAATTAATTTATTACCCAATACTTCTGGTGCAAGAAATGCTAAAGAAGCCATTTTTGCAGCACAATTAGCCCGCGAAGCATTAGAAACCAATTGGCTCAAACTCGAAATTCATCCTGATCCAAAATATTTAATGCCTGATGCAATCGAAACTTTGAAAGCTACGGAAGCATTATCCAAATTAGGATTTATCGTTTTGCCTTACATTCATGCGGATCCAGTTTTGTGCAAACGTTTGGAAGATGCAGGAACTTCAGCGGTAATGCCTTTGGGCTCGCCAATTGGCAGTAACAAAGGATTAAAAACCATTGATTTTTTAGAAATCATTATCGAACAAAGTAGAGTTCCTGTAATTATCGATGCAGGAATTGGCGCGCCATCTGATGCAGCAAAAGCAATGGAACTTGGAGCTGATGCGGTTTTGGTAAATACTGCAATTGCAGTGGCAGGAAATCCAATACTGATGGCAGAAGCTTTCAGAGAAGCAGTTATTGCAGGTCGAAAAGCCTATGAAGCGCAATTAGCACAAAAAGTAAATCGTGCAATAGCTTCAAGTCCTTTGACAGCGTTTTTATACGAATAATTACCAAAACTTAACCACAAAGCACACAAAGAAAGCACTGAGAACACTAAGCTTTGTGAACTTCGCGCCTTCTTTGTGCACTTTGTGGTTAAAAACTAAAAAACAATGAAAACATTTAAATCGGTTTTTGACAACTACGATTGGAACACCATCAAAACCAAAATATACAGTACTACTTCAATAGAGGTCGAACATGCATTAGCCAAAAGCAAGCGAAATCTCGATGATTTTCTGGCATTAATTTCACCTGCAGCCCAACCCTATTTAGAGCAAATGGCGCAACTGGCACATGAATTAACCAAAAAAAGATTCGGCAAAACGATTCAGATGTATGCTCCTTTGTATTTAAGTAACGAATGTCAGAACATTTGCACCTATTGTGGTTTTAGTTTAGATAACAAAATCAAGCGAAAAACACTTACCGAAAGTGAAATTACGCTAGAAATTGAGGTCTTAAAAAAAGCGGGATTTGATCATGTTTTGTTGGTTACCGGCGAAGCAAATCATACTGTAAACATTCATTATTTTCTAAAGACAATTGCTCAAATAAAAAATGACTTTTCCACCATTTCAGCCGAAGTGCAGCCATTATCAACAGAAGAATACGAGCAATTACATAACGCTGGTATCTATTCGATATTAGTATATCAGGAAACATATCATCGTGATATTTATAAACAATACCACACAAAGGGTAAAAAATCCAATTTTGATTTTCGTTTGGAAACACCGGATCGAGTAGGAACTGCAGGTATTCATAAAATTGGATTGGGTGTTTTATTAGGATTAGAAGATTGGCGTACGGACAGTTTTTTCAATGCCTTGCATTTAGATTATTTACAAAAAACGTATTGGCAAACTAAGTATGCAGTTTCTTTCCCTAGATTAAGACCCGCAGAAGGAGTTATTGAGCCCAACTTTATCATGGATGATACCGATTTAACCCAACTCATTTGTGCCTACCGTTTGTGGAATGAAGATTTAGAAATCTCCATGTCAACCCGTGAAAATGAAAAATTTCGTGATAATATCATTCCTATTGGAATTACTAGTATGAGTGCCGGTTCTAAAACTAATCCTGGTGGTTATGTTGTTGATCCACAATCATTGGAACAATTTGAAATCAGTGATGAACGGTCGGCTTCTGAGATTGCGAAAGTCATTTCCAGTAGAGGATACGAACCCGTTTGGAAAGATTGGGACAGAAGTTATACGAATATAGATTAACATTTTAGATTGCAGAATATGAGTATTATTCAAGATTTTTTACGGTACAACCGACAAATGATGTTACCGGAAATAGGTGATTCAGGACAAGAAAAACTCAAGAAAGCTAGAGTTCTAGTGATTGGTGCTGGCGGACTAGGTTGTCCTATTTTACAATATATAGCAACGGCTGGAGTAGGAACCATCGGAATAGTAGATTTTGATACAATAGAATTACACAACTTACACCGCCAAATTCTATATACAGAGAAACACGTTGGCCAATCAAAAGCAATTACTGCAAAATCGGTTTTGGAAATTTTAAATCCATTGATTGATATTATTCCTTTTGAAGAAAAACTAACTGTTGAAAATGCCGCACAAATCATCATGAATTTTGATGTAGTTGTTGACGGTTGTGATAATTTTGCAACCCGCTATTTAGTAAATGATACTTGTGTAACGTTAGGAAAACCATTAATCTATGGGAGCATCTTAAAATTTGAAGGACAAATGGCGGTTTTCAATCATAGTGGAAATAAAAATCTTCGTGACTTATTCCCTGAACCACCAAATCCAAAAGACGTTCCCAATTGTAATTTGAATGGCGTATTAGGTACGCTTCCGGGAATAATGGGCACGATGATGGCGCACGAAACTTTGAAACTAATTATGGATTTACCAACTTTAAAAAATGAATTGGTACTATTTAATAGCTTGGATTGGAGTTTCAACAAACTTAAATTTTAAAACTCAAAACATCTCCTACGCTAACAATCCCTTTTTCAATACACACTAAATTAGTCCCAAAAAGAACACTATTATCCACTTTTCGGTATTTACTTAATGTCTTTAGCGGTTCTTTTAGCACAATACTTTTCAATGGATCATTATTGACCATTATGCATCTACCGCAAGGTTTTACATTTTGGAATGTAACATCTCCTATTTTTATAATCTCAAAGTGATCTTCTTCATGGGCAAGGGTGCTATTAATAACAATATTAGGTCTAAATCTTGCAACAGTAATCTTATCTTTTAATTTTTCATTTAGATGGTCTAAACTTTCGCTCCCAACTAATAAATACGGATAACCATCTGCTAGGCTAACATTGAAAGTAACATTCAATGCCTTGCTTTTATGTTTTCTATCGCCAATTTCAATGATTTTTACCAACTTACAGGTAAAACCAAGACATTCACTAAACCAATCGGATGTTGTTTTATTAACCTCGAAAACTTCGCTTTGATCATCCCAAACTGTTACTGAAATTCGACTATTTATACTTTCACTTATAAAAAAAGCATGTTTTTTACCTTGATACGTTATCTCAATTTTACCATCCGCAATTTGAGGTTGAAATTGACTTAGAATTGGATGCTCTCTTTGGCTTATAAATTGATTGTTTTCATCAATTAGCATCCATCGCCTGTCGTTTTCAAAACCCATTTCTTCGGCCCTGGCACTTTGACAACTAATTCCTCCTAAACTTTTGATGGGATAGATGTAGATTTCGCTAATAAAAAGAATGTTGTCCATTACATATTAAAATTTAGTTGGCTATAAAAATACTTATTTTTCAAATTCTAGAATCAAAGAAAGATAATGAAACTTACTTTTTAGAAACATTCAAAATACTCATAAATTCTTCTCTGTCAATTTCCCTACAGCCCAAGCTTTCGAGATGAGGATTATAAACTTGACAATCTAACAATTTATAATTGTCTTTTTTCAATTGATTTACCAAAGCGATAAAAGCTACTTTTGAAGCATTCGAAACTTTAGAAAACATACTTTCTCCACAAAAAACATGTCCTAAATCGACACCATATAAACCGCCTACCAACTCATCATCTTGCCAGACTTCAACTGATTTTACAATGCCTAATTCGTTCAATTTACAATAGGCTTCAATCATATCATTCGTTATCCAAGTCCCATTTTGACCATCGCGTTTTATGTTTTGACAATAAGAGATTACGTCTCTAAAATTCTGATTAAACGTAACCTTGAAAATATTCCTATTGAGAATGTTGCGCATACTCTTAGAAACAATCAATTCATCCAGAAACAAAACCATTCTGGGATTAGGTGACCACCATGTAATAGGTTCCCCATCTTCAAACCATGGAAAAATCCCATTCGTATAAGCAAGCTGTAAACGCTCAGTCGACAAATCACCTCCAAGAGCAAGAATACCCGAAGAATTAGTCTGAGAAACTGGAGGAAAGGATAATTCTTTAGTTAAATAATACATTCTTTATTAAAAAATAAAACCCGACAGTTAAAAAATAGCTGTCGGGTTTGATTACTACATCAATAGAAAATCAAATGATTAGAATGGTAAATCGTCTGCTTCTTCTTCGTTTAAGTTTGTTGCTGGTGCAAATGCTTCAGCAGCTGGCATAGGTGGCATTTGTGCAGAAGGAGCTTCAGCTTGAACTTTTCCTATTCTCCATCCTTGGATAGTATTGAAATAAACAGTTTCTCCCTGAGGATTTGTCCATTCTCTACCTCTTAAATTAATATCAATTTTTACAGCTTCACCTACTTGAAAACCGTTCAATAAGTCACATTTGTCCTGAACAAACTGAACTAGAATATGTTGTGGATACTGCTCATCAGTTGTAACAACTACATCTCTTTTTTTGAAACCTCCAGATCCAACTTCTTTAGTTTGATCGATCATTTTAATTTTTCCTGTAACTTCCATCTTCTATGTTTTAATTGTTTTGCTCTATTTTTTTCTTTCAGCCAAAAGTACTTTCCATGCTGAAAACACATCATTACTATCTAAATATTTTTTAGCTTCTAAATGTACTTTTATAGTATCATCGGAGCTTAAAACACCTTTCACAGCAAAATTCTGTTTTACAAATATACTAACTTCTTCCATTGTAGGCAAGGCTTCAATATTCCCTAACATACCTAAATCATTTCCATTAAAAACAGTGCTTTCCTTTATAAAATTAGGGATTGCATCCACTCCTATTCCTAGTGTTGACAATGGTTTCGGCACTTCAAAAAGTCCTTGATTTGATCTGGAATACCAGTTACCGCCTAATCTTGAAACCAAATCTATTTTATATTGATCAATTGCTCCGTTTTCGTCCAAAATAGATTCGTCAATATGAATTCGCAACACTTCACAAAGAATCAAATTTCCTGCGCCTCCTTCGCTTCCCAAAGGAATAATCTGAGTGACTTTGCATTCAAATTGAACTGGCGATTCTTTAACCCTGAAAGGCTTTACAACATCAGAAGGAATCGGTGTCAAACCTGATTTTATAAACTCATTTACTCCATCAGCATACTCTGTACTTGCTAAAGATGTTTGTTGAACCATATCATAATTCACCACATTAATGACCACTTCCCGAGTTGCTTCGGCATTGATTAAAGTATGTTTAATCGAATTATCTCGAACCCGTCTTGCTGGTGAAAAAATAAGGATTGGCGGATTAGCACTGAACACATTGAAAAAACTAAAAGGCGATACATTAGGAATTCCATTGACACCAATAGTACTTGCAAAAGCGATAGGTCTTGGTCCAACAGAGCTTTGCAAATAGCCTTGCAACTTAGCTGTTTCAATACTTTTAGGATCAATACTAATCATATATTTTTAATTTATCTTCGAAAGATACAAAAGTAGACAAATGAATCAAGTTTAAGAAGTAGTAATCGAGATTTAGAATAAAAATAGAATATAATTTTTTGAAAAAAAATTCTTTAATTAAAACTAAAATACTAGAGCATTTATTTCGTTATATTTATAATTCAAAATTTAATTTATGCAGTTTTCTGAAAGAAGAAATACAACCCGTTGGATTATTATTTTTGCTTCCTTTTTAATAATTTCATTGATTCTTTGGAATACCTATACCTTTTTTCAAATCTTCAAAAATGAAGAACGATTAAAAATGAACCTTTGGGCAAAAGCACAAAAAACACTGATTAATGCAGGTGAAAATACGGATGTAGAACTTCCTCTTCAGATTTTCAGTAACAATACTTCCATTCCTATAATACTTACAGAAAAAGACAGTATCATAAATACGGTAAATATTGATGATGCCATTGTGAAAAATAAATCTAAGGCAAACGCATTTTTACACGATTTAAAAAATGAAAATGAGCCTATTGTCATTGAATATGTACCCGGGAAATTTCAAAATTTATATTATGGCAATTCCGCATTACTGAACAAACTAAAATACTATCCCGTTGCATTAGTGCTAATCATAGTGCTTTTTGGCGGCTTGGTTTATAACTTTTACAGAAGTACAAAAATGGCCACGCAAAACAAACTTTGGGCTGGAATGGCCAAAGAAACAGCGCACCAAATAGGAACCCCACTTTCATCCTTAATTGGCTGGGTTGAACTCCTGAAATCAGAAAATGTAGATGAAAGTACTACTTTCGAAATTGAAAAAGACATTGAGCGGCTACAAACTATAACGGATCGTTTTTCAAAAATAGGTTCGGAACCAAAATTAGAAAATAAAGATATTGTAGCGGAAACATTGCAGTCCTACGACTATTTGCAATCTCGATTTTCGAAACAAATTGAATTTTCCTTTAAAGCCCCAAAATCACCAATAATGGTATCGTTAAACCCTACTTTACACAGTTGGACGATAGAAAATTTAGTAAAAAATGCTATCGACGCCATGAAAGGCAGAGGAAAATTAGCTTTAGAAATAGAGCAAGAAGGCGATTATGTAAAAATAAACATTATCGATTCTGGAGGTGGAATTCAAAAAAAACAATTCAAAACTATCTTTGAACCCGGTTTTACTACTAAAAAAAGGGGTTGGGGCTTAGGACTTTCTTTAACCAAAAGAATTGTGGAAGAGTACCACAAAGGAACCATAAAAGTACTGGGTTCCGAAATAGGGAAAGGAACGACAATGCAAGTGAGTTTTAAAAAAAGTGATTTAGTTTAACGGAACTCCATACCAAGAAACCTTCGTAAACATCAATTTTCTGGCAATTTTTGACTTACTCAAATATTCCTGAACGAACAACACATGTTCTTCGGTTTGTGCCAATACCTCATTAATGGATTTTTTAATCGAAGCCAAATTAGATGCATTCTCATTCCCAACGGCTCCAATATTATAAATAGCGTCTTGGCATTTAACTAATTTCTCTTTTGGAGTTTGAATCATCCGGCTAATTTCATCGTCTGAAAAAGCAGGCTTGAACTTATTATTTCTGTAATGGACAAAGTCATTCAATAAGATGACTGCCTCATTAAAATCAGCGACTATTGAATTCAATTTTTCAATATTTGCATTATGTCGTAAATAGGCTACCTCTTTCTTTTTCCCTTCCAGACGCTCTAAAATCAGGGCATTCAGCACCCCATTTTTTTCTATCCTTGCCGCAGACTCAAATAATTTATCCGTTTCAGGCAATTTATTATACTTGGCAATTTCGGTTTCAAAATCAAAAAATTTCTTCGATTTAATAATTTGAGTTGTACCCGCATAAAACTCATTATTTGTAATCGGGTAATTTAAAAACTGCCACAAATAATCAAATGGAATATGAGAAGAGATTAATTTACTAGGCTCCGCTTTAAAATAATATTCATTCAATTTTTTGATAAATTTCCCATTGTTGACATAACCTGAACCCCAAGTAGGGTCAAACAAATACCACTTATTATCAATTTTTGCAGCACACCAAGCATGAGCTAAGTTTGCCACTTTTCCATATTGCTTTGTGTACCCTTCTATTATGTATGATTGTATTCCTATTTTATTCGAAATATCATTAAAGACCTCAGCATAATGAATGCAAACACCTTTCTTTGTTTTTAATGCTTTTATGATTCTGTCTTGGGGAGTTTCATTAAAATTCACAGCATACATATTAGCAACATCGTAGCTGATATTTGATGTCGTCCAATAAAAAACAGCCCTAATCTTATCCGCATCTGTTTTGAAATTAGCCTTGATATAATTGGCAATCGCCTCAGTAGAATTAGTTGAACTTGTAGAAATAGCAGACATTTTCTTGTCAATCAAAGCATATCCAACATTGACTTGACCAAAACTTAAAAGGGATAAAAATAAAGAAAGTAGTATATAAATGTTTTTCATGTTACCGAGTAGACTCATAAATTAAAAGGGAATAGATTTTCACCTATTCCCTTCCTAAACGAAAACCGTACCAATTTATTTTATTGGCAAATATTATAAATTAGTTTGAATGCTTTTTGCCAAAGCTTCAAATTCTTCTTTTGAAAGAGACACTTTATTTTGAAAACGCATTTCATCCATTTCATTTAAAGGAATAAGATGAACGTGTGCATGGGGAACTTCAAGACCTATAACGGCCATTCCAATTCTTTTACATGGAACTGTTTTCTCTAATGCAACGGCTATTTTTTTTGAGAACTGCATGAGTCCAATATATAAATCATCTTCAATATCAAAAATCTTATCGATTTCCTGTTTTGGAACACAAAGCGTATGTCCTTTTGCGTTTGGATTTACATCCAAAAACGCCAAAAAATGTTCATCCTCTGCGATTTTATAACAAGGGATTTCTCCGTTTATGATTTTAGTAAAAATACTTGACATTATGGAATTGATTAATTGGTTAATTGTTGAATCGGTCAATCGGTCAAATAATTAACCGACTAAACCTTTACCTATTTAGTCGCGGGAAATTTCTAAAATCTCGAATTTCAAAACACCATTAGGAACCGTAATCTCAGCAAATTCTCCAACCGATTTCCCAAGTAAACCTTTACCAATTGGGGAGGTTACAGAGATTTTTCCTGTTTTTAAATCTGCTTCACTTTCGGCAACCAACGTGTATTTCATTTCCATTCCATTGGTTTGGTTTTTGATTTTCACATTCGACAAAACCAATACTTTAGAAAGATCTAGGTGAGTTTCATCGATTAATCGGGCATTAGAATGTACTTCTTCCAGTTTAGCAATTCGCATTTCAAGCATTCCTTGTGCTTCTTTGGCTGCATCATATTCTGCATTTTCAGACAAATCACCTTTATCTCTTGCCTCAGCTATATCTGCAGATGCTTTTGGACGCATTACACTTTTCAAATAATCTAATTCTTCTCTTAACTTCTTTAATCCTTCCGCGGTGTAATAAGATACTGTGCTCATAATTTCGTCATTTATATAAATAGAAAAAATCCCATCAGGACGGGATTTCTTTCCACAAAGATACTATTATTTTTTTTAGCCTATAAATATATGTTAATCATATATAATTCAAAGTTAAATAAATTAAATTTGTTTCGCTAATTCTTTTAATATATTTTGAATAATGAAAAAACTGCTTTTGGTATCCCTGATTATGCCTTTTTTCTTTGGTTGCAGTGACAATGGTTTTAACAATAAAAACCCATATATTCCTAATTACGCTTTTACTTTAGATCTCAATATGAATTTGCCCGCTTACTCGATTCTACAATACCCAAGTAACGCAGTTTATTATTCAGGTGTTGGTGCCAAAGGAATATTTGTATTCAATACCGGAAGTGGCTATAATGCATTTGATGCTGCTTGTCCTAATCAAGCACTGAGCACTTGCTCTACTATGACCCTAAAGGGAATCAATGTTTTATGCTCTTGTGACAGTAAAGAATACAGTTTGTTTACGGGTCAAGCACAAGGAGGTGCACAATATCCTTTAAAACAATATCGTGTAGAAGTTAATGGAAATGTCCTTCGAGTTTATAATTAAAACAAAAAATCCTGACAGCTAAACTATCAGGATTTTTTGTTTTAAGAACCAATAACAATCTAAAACTTCAGCGTTAATCCTGCCAAGAAGTTAATTCCCGCTTGTGGGTAATAGTAAGGATAAACATCCCACATATACCCATTGGAAACATATTTTTTATCTAAAACATTGTTCACTAAACCAGTCACAATAATTGATTTAAAAACTGATTTTGGTTTAATTTCGTAAGCAATATTCAAATCGTTCACAAAATAATCTGCCAATTTTGCAGCCGGTAATTCGATATTATTCATGTATTGTTTCCCCACAAATTTTTGCAACCATGAAATCTGAAAGTTTTCTGTAGGTTTGTAAACCAAAATATTTCCAACAATAACCGATGGTGAATAAGAAATATCAGTGGTCCCATAATTTTCCCCTTCAACAGCTAAATCAATGTTTTTATTAGCACTCAAGGTAAAATTAGGACGAATGATAAATTGTTCTGACACCGCAATTGTAGCATCAACTTCCAGTCCTAAACGGTAACTTTTTTCGCTATTAGAACGAATTGGACTTCCTACGTCATCTAATTTTCCAGTTAATATCAACTGGTCTTTGTAGGCCATATAATACACATTCGAATTAAATTTCACTTTATCAGCAATATATCTCCAACCTAATTCAAAGTCATTCAGCTTTTCTGGTTTAGCATTTCCGCCTTCATAATCCGTTCTGTTCGGCTCACGATTGGCTCTTGCATAAGAGAAGTATAGCTTATTATTAGCATTGATATCAAAATTCAATCCCGCCTTTGGATTGAAGAAATTAAAGTTATCATTTACTGAACCTGTTTCTGGACTATCCGCTTTATAATGTACATTTCTAAGTTGCAAATCTCCGAATAAACTTAGTTTCTCTGTTATTTGATAATTCGCTTTTGCAAAAACATTTCCGTCAGTTTTGGTAGCGAAATTATCATAATAATGATCTCCCAATTCACTTTGCGAAGCATATCTTGCCCATATTACTTTTCCAAAATGACTCCCTTCATATTTATTATAACCACCTCCAAAGATGATATCTAATTTTTCATCCTTGTAATTTGCAGAAAATGTAGTCCCATAAAAATCATTATCCAACCATTTTTGACGAATTAAATCAGTTGAAGTTACCGCACCTCCTACAGGAAGCAATCCATAATCCGTAAAATTTTGATTTTCAACATACTCTTCATAATATCCTTTTCCTTTGGTATAATGAAACGCTAAATTGGTACTCCAATTTGTTGATACTTTTTCATTCCAATGCAATTGATAATGATCTTGTTGGTAATTATCAGTTTCATTATCATAAAAACGAGCATTTCCTGATTCATCCGTAAACATTCCAGCAAAGTTAAATGTTCTATTGTTTGCCAATGTTTCACCATCAATTCCGTACCATGATTGATATGTTTTTTCTTTTCCTCCAAAAGCCAACGCTTTAATTAAAGTCGTTTTACCAACATATGTTCCCTGTAAAAAATACGATTTTAAATCCGATGCACCTCTATCAACATAACCATCCGATTTTAATGCTGACAAACGCCCCGCAATTTCAAAATGACCATTCATTAATCCCGTACTGAATTTCACGGTATGTTTCTGAGTATTAAAACTTCCAAAAGAATTAGAAATTTCTCCCGTTGCTTTATCAGAATAAGAATCCGTCAACATGTTTAAGCTCGCACCAAAAGCACCAGCTCCATTTGTTGAAGTTCCTACCCCGCGTTGCAGTTGTAAACTCTCAACTGAAGAGGCAAAATCAGGCATATTTACCCAATAGGTTCCATGACTTTCGGAATCATTATAAGGGATTCCATTGATAGTGACATTTACTCTTGTCGCGTCGCTACCACGAACTCGGATTCCAGTGTATCCCACTCCATTTCCAGCATCAGAAGTAGTAACAACAGACGGTAAATAATTCATCAAAATAGGAATATCTTGTCCTAAATTTCGGAACTTGAGTTCTTTTTTATCCAAATTACTAAAACTAACCGGAGTTTTTGAAGTAACACGAACTGCAGAAACCAAGACTTCATCGAGTTGGTTTACCTTGGTGGTGTCTTTGACCTGAGAAAAGGAATAAATAGAGAAAAGAGAAAAGATAACAGACATCAAAAATCTTGGATTTTGTGCCTTTGCGCCTTTGTGGCCAATAAAATAAAATAAAGTGTTCATCCGTAAAAAAATTACGAATAAAAGGGGGAATTATTCTTTTGTTAAATTAAAATGATTGTTTCCTATGACAAATAGATAGTGTAAACGCTATTTATTTGTCATTTTTTCCCTTGACAACATTACTTGTCCAGGTTCTTTGGGTATAATCTCAGCTCGTTATTTAGAGCACCCCTTTGAGACGATGCAAAAATAGTTTTTTTTGTCTAAAGTTTAAAATTTAAGACAGTAAAAGTAAAAATGACCTAATCTAAATTTGGTTTTTTTCTATTTTTCTTAACTTCAGACACACTCTTTTTATCTTTTATTCTCTTTCTAATAATTGACTTTGGGATTTTAGTGGGTTTACGTTCTTTGGGAACAATTAATCCATTTTTTATGATTTCCAAAAATCGTTTGATTACAATTTCTTTATTTTTAAGTTGACTTCGATCTTCATCACAGTTCAAAATCAAAACTAAATCAGTTGTTAACCTTGAAGACAATTTAGTTTCCAGCAGCAATTTCTCCTCTTCAGTCAATGCTTGTGAGTTTTTCAAATCAAAAGTCAAGACCACTTTCGAGGAAACCTTGTTTACATTTTGTCCGCCGGCACCACTGCTGCGAACGGCCTTGAAATTTAACTCAGATATGATTTTTTCTCTTTCCATTTATTGAGGCTGGTGCGCTGATTTTAATAAATCATTTACACTTTTTACCGGATTAAAGGTAATTAAAGGAACTTGGACAAATATGGTGATCCAGTTTGCCATTCCACCATTCCATAAACCAGGTAATTCATATGACTTAACTGCTCTTCCAAAAGTTGTTTTCTCCACAATAAAACCACTATTATGATCTACAAATTGAGTCAAATCAAACTTCTCTTTTTTATAATTTTTAATTCCACAAACTAAGTCTACAGGATTAAAATAAGTGGAAGCATTAAGAATATTTTTTTGATTTTCATCTGATAAATCAACTTGTGAGCTTTCTACAATTTGTAATGAAATAGTCCCTTCATCATCTTTTACCCAAAATGGCCCACCTCCAGCTTCTCCTTCATTTTTTACCATTCCACAAACTCGTATAGGCTTGTCTAAAAGAGACTTTATTTCAATTATTTTATTTTCAAAACTAAGTTTGTAAAAATCGTATGGAATTCTAATATTCAATTTTTCCTCCAAAAAAAGCAATATTTCATCAATAGATTCTTCTTGGATTTCTTTAGTCTCGATTGCGTGCAAATACTTAAAAATTTGTTCTTGCAATTCCATCAAGATTCCTGCTAATGCTTTTTTATACCTTGCGGTTTTTTCGATATTGTTTTGAATTACATTATCGATATTTTTGATAAATACAATATCGGCATCTAGTTGATTTAAATTTCCTATCAAGGCACCATGACCTCCCGGTCTAAAAAACAATCTCCCATTTTCATCTCTAAATGGGTTGTTTTCAAAATCAACTGCAATGGTATCCGTATTCTTATTTTGATACGAATAGCTTACATTTATTGTTGTTTCTGATTTTCTTTCAGCTTCACTTTTAATGGCATTAATTATGGTTTCAAATTGGCCCAAATGTGCTTCTGACATTGTAAAATGCATATTTGAATTGTTATTCGAACTTGCATAATAAATGCACTCATGAAGATGCTCTTCAACAGGGGTTACAATACGTTTTTGATATTTATGAAAAGGAAGCGCTCCTTTAGGTTTATTGGCAAAATCAAAGAAATCTTTTGCTAAAAGCAATGCTATGAAATAATAATTTTTACTATCCTTGTCGAGAGATTCAAAATCAGAAAATTCTTCTCTTAATTTCTTATCAATTGTCTTAAAAAATGGAAATTTTTCTAAACCTACTATAAAAATAGACAACTCAGTATCTTTTCTCTTGTTTATATAGGCATTAATACTTTCATTCTCAATATCAAAATCATTCAAAAAAGCAATCAAAAATTTAAACATTCTACTTGCCGCTCCAGAAGCAGGAACAAATTTCTCCAGTTTAAAATTTGATTTGTTTTCATCAAAAAAAGTTGCCTTTTCTTGGAAATCACTTTCAGATACTTTTAAAATACCGTTTAATAAGCTTGCTGGTCCTACCAGATTACTCTTTGCTATTCCATTTCTGAAAAAACTCAATTGTTTTTTGATGTTTTCCAATGGAATTTCATTTTCATAAATTTGAACAAAATCAACAGAAGAAAAACCCATTTTCCTAGCTTCTGTCAAATCATCAATGATAGAAATCGCTTTGTTTAATCGTAAATCCTTATCTCCGGAAAGGGTAATAAATGGTTTTTTATTATCAATCAAGGATTGTTTAAAAACTGCAAACACGGATTCTCTTTCTTCAGGACTGTCTCTTAGATCATCTTTTTCCCAAGGAACGTCAATATCTGTAAGAAAAAACAAATCATATTCATGGGCAAGAGCCGCTTGATCTAATAATGGATCGCAATAGTCATAATATACTTCTGAAAATACCTTAGTCACCATTAGATTCGTATCGCAAAAAAGATATTCATTGGCTGACAATAACCGTTCGTTTTCTAGTTTTGTTTGACCATAAGCAATAGGCAGCATGTCATCAACATTGCAAATGTCTTGATTTTTATCCCATTTCGCTTGAAGATAGTCCCGTGCAAATTCAGGAACCCATTCCGTTTTGTAATATTCGGCGAGTTGTTTAGCTAATGTAGTTTTGCCTGTACTTTCTGGACCAAAAAGGGCAATTTTTATGATTTGTATAGTTCCAGTTTGCTGGAGCTGTTTAAGGTTTTCTTCCATTCTAAATAGCCGTAAACGGCAACAATTGTAAATATTATATATTGAAAACTCGTAAAGGTAAAACCTTTTGCAAAATACAAAGGAATCGAAATGACATCTCCAATAATCCAAAATATCCAGTTCTCGATTTTCCTTTTGGCCATAAGCCACATTCCTATAAAGAAAATACCCGTTATAAAAGTATCAACATAAGCATACCAAGTAGTGAATTTATCAAAATAATGATAAACAGAAACCACAAATGCGACCGTAAATATAAAGATAATTATGGCAATTCGTTTTTCATGATTAGAAATTACTGAAATTGGGAATTCGACAGTGTCGCCTTTTTTCCTTGTCCAATGGTACCAACCATAAATACTCATTATGAAATAATAGCCATTAATCATCATATCACCCCATAAAGTCCATTTCCATAATAGGTAAACATAAATAAATGTGCTTACCAGTCCTGTTGGAAAAACTAAAATATTATCCTTTTTTGCGTACCAAACACTGAATAAACCAAAAATTACTGCCACAATTTCCAGAACAATATCTAATGTTGAATAGGTTGCATATTGAGAAAAAAAGTATTCTATCATTAGGCTATTTAAAATTATTTATTAAAAAAATTCAAGTCATTTTCAAAAGCGGTTCCTATGACTACCAAATCAGCACCTGCATCATACGCCTTTTGAATTCCTTGCAAATTTACAATTCCACCTCCAACAACTAATGGAATTTCAATATTTTGAGCTACTTTTTTAATCATTTCCAGAGGAACAGCTTGTTTTGCACCGCTTCCAGCTTCCAGATAAATCAATTTATTTCCCAACATTTCACCTGCTTGTGCGGTTTGAATTACATAATCAATATTATTCCGGTCTAACGGCTTGGTCTTACTAATGCGTTCTACAGCTGTTTCATTACCACTTTCTATCAAAATATATCCGGTAGAAATAATTTCGAGTTGGGTTTGTTTCAAAATGGGAGCCGCTTTTACCTGATGCTCAATTAAATAATCGGGGTTACGCCCTGAGATTAAAGACAAAAATAAAATAGCATTTGCTTCGGTTGAAATCTGAGATGGATTGCCAGGGAAAAGAACGATTGGCAATGTTATTTTTTGCGTTAAGCGAATGATTAATTCATCCAGGATATTAGTTGTAACCAGACTTCCGCCAATGAAAACATGAGTTGCTGGAGAATGATTGATTTTTGAAATCAAAAAATCAAGGTTTTCCAAAACCACTTTATCAGGATCCAAAAGAATGGCCAACATCTTTTTGTTTTCCAACTTGGCTTGGAGTAGTTGATTGTAAATCTTTTGCTTCATAATAGCCGTAAAAGTAAAAGTTTTTTTGACGTCTAAGAACTATTTTGAATCAATTATATTTGTTACAGGATTCTGAACAAAAAACAAATGCAATTATGATAGCTACTGAATTATTGGAAAAATATGGCGCCATTAGAAAATCGTATAAAAAAACAGAAACCATTTTCAAAGAGGGCAATCATGCGATACATTATTATCAAATACTTTCCGGGGAAGTAAAAATGAATAATTATAACGATGACGGCCGTGAATTCATTCAAGGTTTTTTTAATGAAAATCAAAGTTTTGGAGAGCCACCTTTATTTTTAAATCGACCCTATCCAGCTAATGCAATAGCCGTTGAAGATTCAGAAATACTCAGTATTTCAAAAGATGGTTTTATGAAATTGCTAAACGAAAATCCATCAGAATCGATGAAGGTGATTGAAAATTTAGCACAACGTTTGCATTATAAATCGGTTATGGCGGCTGAGATTTCCACTCACGAACCAGAACATCGGGTATTGCGATTAATTGATTATTCCATTGCTTATTTTAATTTCAAAGAAGATAAAAACGGATATCGAATCGATTTAACCCGGCAGCAAATTGGAGATTTAACTGGACTCCGTGTAGAAACTGTTATTCGAGCCATTAAATCTTTAGAAAAAAAAGGAACTTTAAAAATCATTAACCGAAAAGTGTACCGTTAATTTTTGGTCTTATGATTGAAGTCATAAAAAACTGGATGGAAGTGCAGCTAAATTTGCTCTATAAAATTCACATATTATGACACTCTATAAAAAAACATTCGAAAATTTTGAACAAAATTTTATTGGCTCTTCAACAATGGCAGTTATTGGACAAAGTTGTCTCGGTGCTGCTGCAGCAATGTTCATTCTTTCTAACGGCACCTCTATTTTACAAATGACACAATTAGCCATTACTGTTTTAATTTGCATGTTAGTAAATACTTCAATATTATCACAAATGAACCATAAATTGGTATTCAACCTCATCATAGCAAGCGTGCTTTGCAGTGTTTTGTTTATCTTTTTGAATAACGTTGCATTATGAAAAAAATAATTGAAAACCGAGACGACTTGACCCTTCTCGTCCATTCTTTCTACGCTAAAATAAGAGCCGACAAAGAAATTGGTTTCTTTTTTAATGAAACTATCACCAATTGGGAGGAACATTTAGAAAAGCTGACGGATTTTTGGGAAATGAATTTATTTGCGATAAAGAAATACAATGGAAATCCCATTGCGGTTCATAACGAAGTAGACAAACATTTTGACCATCGAATTTCGCCTAATGAATTTGGTATTTGGCTGAACTTATGGTTTGAAACTTTAGACGAACTTTTTGAAGGTGAAAATGTTGAAATACTGAAACGAAGAGCTAGGAAAATGGGTACTTTTCTTTATATGAATATTTTTGAAAGCAGAAGTAAGGTGTAAATTATTTTTGGTGTTTGGTAATTTTGGCACGCAAATTTTGCAGATTTACACCGATTGTTTATTTGAAACTGCCATTGAGATTTCTACTTCGTCGAAATGACTTAGACTGGCTCCTGAATACTGAACACTACTTTTCGAAGGCATAAACTAAGGTGAAATCTTCTATTTCTTCAAAATGAATTTTGAAATCTTTGACCAGACTGTCAAAATGAAGTTCGGCAATAGTTTGTTTAACGTTTAGTTCGAAAGCATTGACTTTGATATGATCTTTGAAACTGATTCCTTTTTCGTTTCTGATTTTGAAAATGGCTTCTTTGGCACCCCAAATCACGGTCAATTTCCTAATGTATTCTTCCTTGTTTTCAGCCCCCAAGCTTCTGGATAAGAATTGAAATTCCGAGTCACAGAATTTATCTGCGATGCGGATGATTTTGTCTCTTCGCAATTCGATGTCGATTCCTACTGTTTCCTCACTAATAATAATTGCCGAAAAATTATGGGAATGTGTTATGGAAATGTGTTTCTCTCCATGGAGATGTGGCTTGCCGAATTCATCATAATACAAATCTAAATCCGTGTGACCCGTTTCCTGCAATAACTTGCGAACACTAAGAAAAGCGCGCTGGTGCATTTCTGATTTCATTCCGTCGAGGCGAATGCGATTGCTGTCGTTTAAGACCACTTGTTCCAATAATTTCGCATAGGATTCGGTTACCTTCCAAACAAGAATTTGGGTGGTGGAATTTAAATTTATGGTTTTGAAAAGCGGCATCGTGTTCAGGTTTTGTTTTTTAGCCCCGGTAGTAGCGGCATCCTTTTTTCACGCTTTTTTGCGTGTAAAAAGATATAGCGAATAACGGGAAATAGCTCCAAAAACTAAAACAAGTTCAGCTTAAAGAAATTATTTAGTTAATGTTCAAAAGATTAGCAAATTAAACAATTCATAAATCTTTTAGAAAACAGTAAAATTCTAAAGTTATTACGTAAATTTGCAAAAAATTTTACAATTACAAATATACTATAAATGAGTACTACAACTATGCCTTTTGTGGCTTTCAAAGTTAAAGACATTTCTCTAGCGGCTTGGGGAAGAAAAGAAATTGAACTAGCAGAAGCTGAAATGCCAGGTTTAATGGCGCTTCGTGCTGAATACAAAAACGAACAACCACTTGCTGGTGCTCGTATTGCAGGATGTTTGCACATGACAATCCAAACTGCGGTTTTGATTGAAACTTTAATCGCTCTTGGTGCTGAAGTTACTTGGAGTTCTTGTAACATTTTCTCTACTCAAGATCAAGCTGCTGCTGCAATTGCTGCTGCAGGAATTCAGGTTTATGCTTGGAAAGGTTTGAACGAAGTAGATTTTGACTGGTGTATTGAGCAAACATTATTCTTTGGTGAAGACAGAAAACCATTGAACATGATTCTTGATGACGGTGGAGATTTGACCAATATGGTTATTGACCGTTTCCCGGAATTGGTTGCTGGTATCAAAGGATTATCTGAAGAAACTACAACTGGAGTTCACAGATTATACGAAAGAGTAAAAGCGGGAACATTGCCAATGCCTGCAATTAACGTTAATGACTCCGTTACTAAATCAAAATTTGATAACAAATACGGTTGTAAAGAATCTGCAGTTGATGCGGTACGTCGTGCAACTGACTTGATGCTAGCTGGAAAAAGAGTAATCGTTTGTGGTTACGGTGACGTAGGTAAAGGAACTGCTGCTTCTTTTAGAGGTGCTGGTTCTATTGTTACCGTTACTGAAATTGACCCAATTTGCGCTTTACAAGCTGCAATGGACGGTTTTGAAGTGAAGAAATTAGACACGGTTATTGCAACTGCTGATATTATCATCACAACTACTGGAAATAAAGATATCGTTTTGGGAAGTCATTTCGAAAAAATGAAAGACAAAACCGTTGTTTGTAACATTGGACATTTTGATAACGAAATTGATATGGCTTGGTTGAACACAAACCACGGTGCATCAAAAATTGAAATCAAACCACAAGTTGACAAATACACTATCGCTGGAAAAGACATTCTTATCCTTGCTGAAGGTCGTTTAGTAAACCTTGGTTGTGCTACAGGTCACCCAAGTTTTGTAATGAGTAACTCATTTACTAACCAAACTTTAGCTCAAATCGAATTGTGGAAAAACAGCGCGGCATATAACAATGACGTGTACATGTTACCAAAACATTTAGATGAAAAAGTAGCAATGTTACACTTAGCTAAATTAGGTGTTGAATTAGAGACTTTACGTGTTGATCAAGCTGATTATATTGGCGTTCCAGTTGAAGGTCCATTCAAACCAGAATATTACAGATATTAGTATTAAGAAATTAGTACTAAGTATTAAGTCAGAACCCTTACAGAAATGTGAGGGTTTTTTGTTTAATAGGCTTTTTATAACAATGTGTAATATATAAATTAGTCTTATATTTGATTAGCCCAGATCTTTCGAATTAACAATTAACAATTGCAATAAAAAAATATTTTCTACGAGCATGAAAAAATATTTATTCAACTTATTGCTATTGACGTCTATACAGATTTGGTCACAAGATACTATTAGGAATCAATATCAGAAAGAAAATTTTGAATCAGCAAAGAACACCCTTGAAAACGGTGATTATATAGTAGCTATCAGAGAATTCTCATTAGTCTATAACATGAATGCAAAATCTGAAATTGCTCAAATTGCTATAAAAAAAGCAGATTCGTTAAAATCTATTTTTAGAAAAAATAAGGTTAATAGTTTAATTGGAAATTGGAAATGGATTTCTAAAGACGGAAATTGGGCAATCCGAGAAGACGGCTTAGTTGGAAAAATGATTACTTTTAATACAGATGAAATTCTATTTTTTGAAATGTATCGTAATTCAAAAAAATGGGAATTAGTAAAAACAGAAAAGATTAAGTTTTCCGAAAATCCAGAGTCATATTCTTTTACAGAATTTTTATATGCAAATAAAGAAATTTGGGATTACAACATTGATGAAAATTCTGGAGAATTAAAAGCTTATTATATTGGAGATAAAACAGAAGAAGGTTTTTCGGAAATGGTCTGCGGAAATCCAGTACTTTATTATTTTAAATTACAATAAATTTTGATCAAATATGTGGAAGGAAACAAAAAAACCCGTTTTTTTCGAAACGGGTTTTTAAATAATTGAGAAAATCAATTATGCTTCAACTTCGAATGGAAGTATAGAAACATAAGATTTGTTATCTCTTTTCTTTTGGAAGAAAACAACTCCATCTACTCTTGCGTGTAGTGTGTGATCTTTACTAATGTAAACGTTTTCACCTGGATTATGTTTTGAACCTCTTTGTCTTACGATGATGTTCCCAGCAATAGCAGCTTGACCACCAAATATCTTAACGCCTAAACGTTTTGATTCTGATTCTCTACCATTCTTAGAACTACCGACACCTTTCTTGTGAGCCATGACGTATTAGTTTTATTTTGTTATTATTCTTGTGTATCTTCTTTTTTAGCTTTAGCTACCTTTTTCTTAGGAGCTTCTACTTCTTCTTCTGTAGTTGCTTCAACTGCTGCTTTTTTAGGAGCTGCTTTCTTAGCACCAACACCAGTAATACCTTCAATTACAATTTGAGTAAGATATTGTCTGTGACCGTTTCTCTTTTTGTATCCTTTTCTTCTTTTCTTTTTGAAAACGATAACTTTATCTCCTTTTAAGTGTTGTAACACTTTAGCTTCTACTGAAGCACCTTCTATAGCTGGGGCGCCTATTGTGATTGTACCGTTATCATCTAACAAATAAACTTTATCGAAAGAAACTTTCGAACCTTCTTCATTTGTCAAACGGTTAACGTAAACCTTTAGGTCTTTGCTTACTTTGAACTGTTGCCCTGCTATCTCTACGATTGCATACATACTGAATTGTTTTAATAATTTTTAAGGTTGCAAATATACAATTAAATATTTATCCTGCAATCCCTCAAGCAAAAAAATACTTCATCTGTTTTAAACTTTGTTTTTCAACACTTTATATATTCCTAAACAGCATTTATCCAGTCAAAAATTTGTTAAAATTAACTGAAACTTTAAATCATCAGACAATCATGATTAAAAAAAGGTATTTTTGAAGTATAAATATTTTTCGTTTTTATCTATTGTAAATAGAAATGTATTAATCCGTATGAAAAAATTAATAATAATGTTAAGTACTGCACTTATGCTTGGAGGAATAGCTTCGGCTCAAAAAATAGCTTTCGAAGAATATGATTTAGATAATGGCATGCATGTCATATTACATAACGATCCATCGGCGCCAGTTGTTGTGACTTCTGTAATGTATCATGTAGGTTCAAAAGATGAAACACCCAACAGAACTGGATTTGCCCATTTTTTTGAACATCTTTTATTTGAAGGAACTGAAAATATTAAACGTGGCGAATGGTTCAAAATCGTCACTTCAAATGGCGGAATAAATAACGCCAACACCTCTGATGATCGTACCTATTATTATGAGGTATTTCCATCAAACAATTTAGAATTGGCACTTTGGATGGAATCCGAAAGATTAATGCATCCTGTAATCAATAAAATTGGCGTTGACACTCAAAACGGAGTGATAAAAGAAGAAAAAAGAAGTCGCTACGACAATCAGCCTTATGGAAATATTATTGGCGCTGTAAAAGAAAACATGTTCAAAAACCATCCCTATCGATGGACAACAATTGGCTCGATGGAGCATTTAGATGCTGCCACTTTAGAAGAATTTCAAGCTTTTAACAAGAAGTTTTACATTCCAAATAACGCCGTATTGGTTGTCGCAGGAGATTTCGAAAAAAACAAAGCTAAAGAATGGATTCAGAAATATTTTGGATCAATCCAAAAAGGAAAGGAAATAAAAAAACAAACTTTTACCGAAGAACCTATTACACAAACTATAAGAGCAACCTACGAGGACTCAAACATCCAGATTCCAATGGTTGTGGCCACTTATAGAACTCCTTCGATGAAAACGAGAGACGCCAGAGTACTGGATTTAATATCCTCTTATTTAAGCGATGGAAAAAGTTCTAAACTATACAAGAAAATCGTTGATGAGAAAAAAATGGCATTACAAATAGACGCTGTTGGTTTTAGTCAGGAAGATTACGGTATGTATATTTTATATGGCCTACCAATGGGAACACACACTTCTGCTGATTTAATAAAAGAGGTTGATGAGGAAATTGTAAAAATCCAGACCGAATTGATTTCGGAGAAAGATTTTCAAAAATTGAAAAATACGTTTGACAATCGTTTTGTGAATAAGAATGGAAACCTAGAAGGAATTGCCGAAAATCTAGCGACTTACTATTTGCTTTATGGTGATGTGAATTTGATTAACACAGAGATTGACCTGTTTCATTCCATAACACGTGAAGAAATTAGAGATGTAGCCAACAAATATTTAAATCCAAATCAAAGACTTATTTTGGATTATGTTCCTTCAAAAGCGGAGGCTCGAAATTAAGAACTTTTCAATCATGAAAAAAACAACTATTCTATTATTCATTTTGTTCATAACAGGAATCATGCAAGCACAAAATCGTCCACAACCAAAACCTGGAGTCTCTCCAGTCGTAAATATAAAAAAACCGCAAACCTTTACTTTGGATAATGGTTTGAAAGTAATGATTGTAGAAAATCACAAATTACCCAGAGTAACTTTTAATCTTGCATTAGACAACGCTCCATTTGCAGAAGGCAATAAAAAAGGGGTCGATGAATTATGCAATAACCTAATAGGAAACGGAAGTGTGAAAATTGCAAAAGATGCTTTCAACGAAGAAATTGATTTTTTGGGTGCCAACATCAACTTTAGTTCGCAAGGCGCTTATGCCAGTTCCCTTTCTAAATATTCAGGAAGAATCTTAGAACTCATGGCTTCTGGAGCATTGCATCCAAAATTTACCCAAGAAGAATTCGACAAAGAAAAAGCCAAATTACTAGAAGGACTCAAAGCACAGGAAAAAAGCGTGCCTGCAATTGCTAACAGAGTGGTTGATGCACTTGCCTTTGGAAAAAATCATCCTTCCGGCGAATACATGACCGAAGAAACACTTAAAAACGTAACGCTTGCTGATGTGGAATCCAATTATCAAAACTACTTCGTTCCCGAAAATGGATATTTGGTAATTATTGGAGATATTAAATATGACGATGTTAAACCTATTGTTGAAAAGCTTTTTGGTTCATGGGAAAAAAGAAGCACTCCAAAACTGACCTATGCTGCTCCCCAAAATGTACCTTTTACTCAAATCAATTTTGTTGATGTCCCCAATGCCGTTCAATCAGAGATTTCATTAGTAAATACGGTGAATTTAAAAATGAGCGACAAAGACTTCTTCCCTGCAGTTATTGCCACTTATATTCTTGGAGGAGATTTCAATAGTTACCTCAATATGAATTTAAGAGAAAAAAATGGCTGGACTTATGGTGCAAATGCAATCATTGGCTCTGGAAAATACGTAACTAAAATAAGATCAGCCTCTGCTGTAAAAAGTACCGTAACCGATAGCGCCGTTGTGGAATTCATCAAAGAAATTAAAAAAATAAGAACCGAGAAAGTATCTCCTGAATTACTTAAAAGTGTAAAAGCAGGATATATAGGACGCTTTGTAATGCAGGTAGAAAAGCCTCAAGCAATAGCACGATACGCCTTAAACATAGAAACCGAAGATCTTCCTGCTGATTTCTATGAAAATTATATCAAAACCATAAACGCCGTAACACAAGATGATATTCTTCGTGCTGCCAACAAGTATTTCCTTTTAGACAACACCCGAATTATTATTGCAGGAAAAGGATCAGAAGTGATTCCAGGATTGGAAAAACTAAACATTCCAATGTTCTATTTTGACAATTACGGAAATCCTGTAGAAAAACCCGTTTACAAATAAAATTAATTATTTTATTTTAAAAGTGACAAGGCTATCTCAAAAAGACAGCCTTTGTTTTTTTACTATTGCATCACTGCAATTCGCAATCTGGGCACTACTTTTTTGCCGATAAATACACTCCAATCAAAACAATAAAAGCACCAAAAAACTGAACTGGCGTTAACATTTCATGGTCTAATAACCCCCAGAAGAAAGCAACTATTGGAATTAGATATGTTACCGAAGTTGCAAAAACCGGAGAAGACATTTGGATTAATTTAAAGAAAAGAATATTAGCGATTCCAGTTCCTACCACTCCCAAAATCATGATAAACAAAACCGAATGCTGTACGGTACCAACATGAATTACATCAAAAAAACCAGAGAAAAATAAAATAAGTAATGTTGGCAACAACAGAAATGCAAAATTCCCTGTAGTAATACTCAACGGACTCAAATCATGCAAATATTTTTTCAATAAATTGACGTTTATGGCGTAGCAAACAGAAGCTACTATAACCAAAATAGCGTAATAATAATTTTGCTCCGGATGGTTTATTGCTCCGTTAAAAACTAAAAGCATACTTCCTACAAGACCTATAAAAACTCCCCAAACCTGACTTCTTTTGAAATTTATCCCAAAAGCCATCGCTCCCAAAATCAAAGTATTTAATGGAGTCAAGGAATTAAGAATTGCGGTTATGGAACTATCAATTTCCGTTTCGGCAATGGCAAAAAGATACGCAGGAGTAAATGTCCCAAACAACGAAGTAAGTGCAATATATTTCCATTTTTCTTTTGGAATTTTCACCAAACTTTTAAACCCTATCACTAACAAAAAAATCGCTGCAAACAAGATTCGCAAAGAACCTAATTGCAAAGCAGTTAAACCAACCAATCCTTTTTTTATTAATATAAATGAACTTCCCCAGATCAAGGCAAGAATCATCAAGTAAACCCATTTCAATTGTCTAGCATTCATAAATCTAAATTTGCCCCAAAATTGTAATAATTTTATGAAATAGGGCTTCTTTTTTTCATTAATTTTGCAGCTGATAATTAGACCTTTAATTTAAATCCAAATAAAAATGAATTTCACAAAATCAATAGCAGCGATAGCCCTTGCAGGTCTATTATTTGTAAGTTGCAAAAAAAACACTGAAGAAGCAACTACAATAGCTTCAACAGAAACTACCGCTCCAAAAGTTAAAAAAGAAATTGCAGCTGCTAATTTGCAAACAGCAAGTTTTAAAGTAGACGGAATGACTTGCGCGATTGGTTGTGCAAAAACAATAGAAAGCGAATTATCCGATTTGGATGGTGTACAAAAAGCTACTGTAGATTTTGATAAAAAACTGGCAACTGTAACTTTTGATAAAACGGTTCAAAATCCTGAAAGCCTGACTAAAGTTGTTGAAGCAACTGCTGATGGTAAAACATATAAAGTTTCGAATATGAAGTCGTAATTAGACTATTCAATTTTCATAAAAAAGCTTCTCAATTGAGAAGCTTTTTTATGAAATAAATTATTTCCACTTCAACGTTTCCATCAATCTTTGCATATCATTTTTTACATAACTCGCTGCCGGCATGATAGAGTCAAAATTAGGTTTTGCATAGAAATAAACGGAACCCGTTACAAAATGTTTGGTACTATCTGTTGCGTAGAATTGAGAGTTTGTCGCCGCATTCCCATCCACTTGATAAAACATGCCATATACCTTTTTTTGAGGATTTAAATACGGTTGTTCCAATATATCATCTGCTTTTATCACATGCTCATAAGTCAATTTTTGAGCGTCTTTCAATAATTTCGCGATATTATTATTTACTGGTTTATAAGTCAGATAAATAGTGGCTTTCATTTTTGGATAAGTAATGGTAAATCCACAATTTTTCTCTCCTTTAATAACAGCCTCCGAATTCATTTCGAAAGCAAATGGACATTCATTTGCAAAATTCACATATTTTGCTTCCGGATAATCCAATCGCAAATAACTGGATGGTTTTGGTATAACATCGTCTTTGCAGCTAATGCTCAATAATAACAGTAGTATTGTTGAAAAAGTGATTATTTTTTTAAACATTTTTAATTATTCAATCGTTACTTTTATTTGTTTAATTCGTTTTTTATCCACCGCTTCTACCGTGAATTGGCAGTTTTCAAATGAAATTTTCTGATCTTTTTTTGGAAAATTTCCTAAAATCTCAAGAATAAATCCAGCTAATGTTTCGGCTTCTCCTTTTTTAATTTCGAATAATTCTTCGTCTACATCAATAATTCTGTAAAAATCTTTCAGGTTTATTTTTCCTTCAAAAAGATAATTTTTATCATCAATTTGAGAAAAGTTAATGTTATCATCATCAAATTCATCACTGATATCACCAACGATTTCTTCGATTACATCCTCCAAAGAAACCAAACCGGAAGTTCCTCCGTATTCATCAACTACAATGGCCAAGTGACTTTTCATACTTTGAAAATCTTTCAGCAAATTGTCTAATTTTTTATTTTCAGGAACAAAAAACGGCTCTCTTACTAATGACTTCCAATCAAATTCACTGGTATTAATGTGTGGCAATAAATCTTTCACAAACAAAACGCCTTCTATCTGATCTATATTGTCTCGGTAAACAGGAATTCTGGAATATCCTTTTTCTATAATTTTTGGACAAATAACTGAAAACGGCTCATCAATTTCCAAAGCAAAAATATCTATTCTGGGACTCATCACCTGTTTCGTATCCGTATTCCCAAAACTCACAATTCCCTCTAGTATTTTTTGCTCATCTGAAGTTGTTTCATCCGAATCTGTCAGTTCCAGTGCTTGTGATAATTGATTTACAGAGAAATTTGTCTTTTGTTTCCCTAATTTATTGTGCAAATAAATAGTGATTTTGCGCATCGGCAAACTTATTGGCGAAAGCAATTTATCTAGTGCTGCAACAGGATACGCAATCAACTTGGCAAACTTAATATTGTTCCTACTCGCATACACTTTTGGCAAAACCTCTCCAAATAGCAACAATAGAAAAGTAACCACAATTACTTCGAGAATGAATTTTAAAATAGGCGACGTTACCGCTGCAAACAGGTTTTTCCCAACAAATGAAAATAAGATTACAACTCCAATGTTGATGAAATTATTAGCGACAAGAAGTGTAGCTAATAGCTTTTTGGGTTTTTCTAAAAGATCTGAGATAATCTTCCCTTTTGAAACATTTTCGTTCAAGGTTTCGTCAATGTCTTTTTGAGATAACGAAAACAATGCTACTTCTGCTCCTGAAACAATTGCAGAACAAAAAAGTAAGGCAAATATCCCAACAAAACCAAACACTAAGTCAGTGTCTATGGCGTACGTAAAAAATAAACTGGGCTCTGGGTCCAAATTAAAAAAGATTAGTTAAACAATCAAAACGGTAAATCATTGACTGGCAAACCGTTGTTTTGCGGGTCAAAGTTAGTATTTTTTACGGATTCTGGACTTTGAATAGATTTGTTGTCTTCATTTCCTTTTTTGGTAGATAAAAAAGTAAACTCAGTAACCTGAATTTCGACAGTGTGTTTTGTAGAACCGTCTTCCGCTTGCCACTGACGCGATTTCAATCGACCTTCTACATATATTTTATCTCCTTTTGAAAGGTACTTTTCACAAAGCTCGGCTGCTTTATTACGCACAACCAAATTATGCCATTCAGTAGAAGTAATTTTTTCGTTGGTTGTTTTGTTGATATAAACTTCATTTGTCGCCAATTGAAATCTACCGATACAATTTCCTCCATCAAAATAATGCATTTTAACATCATCTCCCAGATGACCAATTAGCATAACCTTATTTAATGTTCCGTTCATGGTATTTAAATCGTATTTCTCTCAAAGATACATTTTTTTAGAAACTTTATAAATCCTTTTCAATAAAATTATGAATCACAATTGGGAAAGGAAATGTAATTAAAGTTGCAGCATCTACTCCGTTTTCAATTGTACCTTTTATATTTACTTTCCAAAACTTGATATGCAAGTGTTGGTGCGACAGTTTATGAATGATACTTTTTTCATTACACTCCATTATACTTAAAATGTCATTATTAATAAAAAATTCTTTTTGAATACGCTCCGTAATACAATCAAAATCTTCTACTTTTTCAGTTTCTATCAAAGGAAACTCATATAGATTATGCCAAATTCCTTTATCAGTTCGCTTTTGAATTATCGTGTTTTCATTCTCATCATTGACAACCAAGTAATTAAAAAAACGATTCCTCACTTTCAGTTTCTTAGATTTTACAGGCAATTGATCTACTTTGTTTTTTTGCAAAGCGGCACAACTTTCGTTAAAAACACAAATGCCGCAATTGGGACTTTTAGGAACACATTGCAAAGCACCAAACTCCATGATGGCTTGATTGAAAATGGCAGGATTGTCTTTTGGCATTAATTCAAAAGCCAGAGCAGCGAATTCTTTTTTGGCGGAAGCCGCAGCAATATCAGTTTCAACATCAAAATAACGCGACAAAACCCGAAACACATTTCCATCAACAACAGGAACCACTTCATTATAAGAAAAAGAAGCGATTGCGGCAGCGGTATATTCTCCAATTCCTTTTAGTTGCAACAACTCTTTATAAGTAACAGGAAAAACGCCCGATAATTCATCCGCTACATATTGAGCCGTTTTATGCAAATTTCTGGCACGAGAATAATAGCCCAAACCTTGCCAAAGTTTCAAAACTTGCTCTTCATCGGCTTTCGCCAAATCAAAAACAGTAGGAAATGCTGCTGTAAAAGACAGAAAATAAGGCATCCCTTGTGCAACTCGCGTCTGCTGCAACATGATTTCCGAGAGCCAAATAGGATACGGATTGGTAGTATTTCGCCAAGGCAAATCACGCTTGTTGCGTAAATACCATTGTATTAGCAAGTTAGAAAAAGTCATGTTTTAATTATTTGTTGGCAAAAGTAAAAGTTTATGTTATTAAAATTTAATGAATTAGCTTGAATAATTGTTTTTTAAATTCCTATATTTGCAAACTCAAAAAAATAGTACAACATAATAAATAGGAAAGAAAATGACGAAAGCAGATATCGTAGCAAAAATTTCAGAAAAATTAGGTCTTGAAAAAGGAGATGTGCAAGCAACTGTAGAGACTTTTATGAATGAAGTAAAAAATTCATTAGAAACTGGAGACAATGTTTATTTAAGAGGTTTTGGAAGTTTTATCGTAAAAACTAGAGCGGAGAAAACTGGTAGAAATATCTCAAAAAACACAACAATAAAAATTCCTGCACACAATATTCCTGCATTCAAACCTGCAAAAGTTTTTGTTGAAGGAGTAAAAATAAATAACGAAGCAAAATAATATATTAATTAATCATAAATCTTCAAGATATGCCAAGCGGTAAAAAAAGAAAGAGACATAAGGTAGCGACTCACAAACGTAAAAAAAGAGCGAGAGCTAACCGTCACAAAAAGAAAAAGTAGTTTTAAACTACTTTTTTCTTTTTAAACGTTCATTGAAATTTGGAAAAAAGATTGCAGTTTACAGATTACAGATTGCAGTTCACACTGCTGCCTGATAACTGCTAACTGCCAACTGGATTCCATCCGGGTTCAATACCTGTTAAATATTGTTTAATCCATTTGTTCGCTTTGGCGAATAGATAAAAAATTTACAGCGTGAATAAAGAATTAATCATTAGATCTAGTTCTGAAGCCGTAGATTTTGCCTTATTAAAAGATGGAAAACTAATTGAATTACACAAAGAAGAAGAAAAAAGCAACTTCCAAGTTGGTGATATTTTTATTGCCAAAATCAGGAAACCAGTTGCCGGACTTAATGCTGCTTTTGTAAATGTAGGCTTCGAAAAAGATGCTTTTTTACATTATCACGATTTAGGCCCTAATTTATCTTCCCAACTGAAATTCATAAAACTTGTAAGCGCAGGTAAATTAAAAGATTTCTCCCTAAAAACCTTTCAGTTTGAAAAAGAAATAGATAAAGATGGTACCATTACTGATGTATTAAGTGCTAATCAATCTGTTTTAGTACAAGTCGTCAAAGAACCTATATCTACCAAAGGTCCAAGAATTAGCGCTGAGCTTTCTCTTGCCGGAAGATTTATAGTTTTAGTTCCGTTTTCTGACCGTGTTTCTATTTCTCAAAAAATAGAAGACAAAAAAGAAAAAGAACGCTTGAAACGATTGGTACAATCCATCAAACCAAAAGGATTTGGTGTTATTGTTCGCACAGTAGCCGAAGGCAAAAATACAGCCGAATTAGAAAAAGATTTGCAGAACCTGCTTAGCAGATGGACTGCAATGTGTAAAAAATTACCAACTGCTCATCATCCGTCCAAAGTATTAGGAGAACTCAACAGAGCCTCTTCTATATTAAGAGACGTATTTAATGATACCTTTAGTGGTATTCAAATTGATGACGAAGAGTTGTACAACCAAACGAAGGATTACTTGCAAGAAATTGCACCATCCAAACAATCAATTGTTAAGTTTTATCAATCAAATGATACGCCAATTTTTGAGAAATATAACATAGAGAGACAAATCAAAACATCCTTTGGAAAAACCGTTTCCATGAGTAAAGGAGCTTATCTTATTATCGAACACACTGAAGCTTTACACGTTATAGACGTAAATAGCGGAAACCGTTCTAATAAAGCTACTAACCAAGAAGATACGGCCATGGAAGTGAATATGATTGCTGCTGCTGAAATTGCAAGACAATTGCGTCTTCGTGATATGGGTGGAATAATCGTAGTAGATTTTATCGATATGTCTAATCCAGAAAATCGTAAAGTTTTGTTCGAATTCCTTCGGGAAGAAATGAGCGACGATAAAGCAAAACATAAAATCTTACCTCCGAGCAAATTTGGATTAGTTCAAATTACAAGACAAAGAGTAAGACCAGAAGTAAACATTAAAACTAGAGAAGAAGATCCAAACAATGAAAATGGAGAAATTGAAGCTCCAATATTAATCATTGATAAAATTGCTTCCGATTTAGAAAGAGTTTTAAAAAATCACAAAGAAGTAGTACTTAATGTACATCCATTTGTGGCCGCATACCTTACCAAAGGTTTTCCATCATTACGTTCAAAATGGTTTCTTGAACATAAAAAGTGGGTGAAAATCATACCTCGTGACGCTTACACGTATTTAGAATATCATTTCTTCGATAAAAAAGAAAATGTTATTATAGAATAAATTAAAACCGCCTTTCGTGAGATTGGCGGTTTTTTTATGTCTTTTTTTAAAATTTTTTGAAGCTTTTTCCAGCTGTTTGTTACAATCTTATATGCCGAACACCGGCATACAAGGATTTCCGCTGCCATCTGGGCTAGGGGATTTGGGCTCCTAAATAAATTATTATGTCGAAATTGTAAGGTAATATTTATTATATTTGAACTTAAATAAATTTTGATTAAAAAATTTATTTTAAAAAAGATGATATGAATGATTTAGATATAATAAGTAAATTAGAAGAAAAATATGGAATAACTTTTTCACAAGCTCCAAATGGAAAAATTGGCTCGCCATATTTTGATACTAATTATTTTTCATTAAACGAAACAAATAAAATTGTAGCACTTAGTATAATTCAAAATGATAATTTAGATTTAAAATCTATTAGTAGTTTGATTAATTTAAAAGAATTAACTATCAATTACTGCAAAATAAATAATCTTGCTGAAATTATTTGTTTTAAAAATCTAACAAAACTAATTTTATCGGAATGTTCGATTGAAGATTTATCGCCATTAAAATGTTTAACTGATTTATCATATTTAGAGTTAAGTTCAAACGAAATATCAGACATATCAGTTTTGAAGTATTTAAAAAAACTAAGATATGTTGGATTGAGAAATAATAAAATTACCGATATATCATCTCTTGAGGAATTAAAAAAGATTGAAATATTATTTTTGTGGAATAATAATATTTCCGACATAACAATATTGTCTAATCTAAATAATTTAAAGAGTTTAGATATAGGGAGTAACAATATTAGCGATATATCATCTCTTTTTAATTTAAATAATTTGACTCTTTTAGATATTGTCAATAATGAAATTAGTGACTTAAGACCTTTAGAAAAGTTTATTTCTAAAAATGTCAAGATAGTTTTTGATCAATATGATTATGATGAAGAGTTAGAAAATGTCATTTTTTTACAAGGCAATCATTTTGTAATTCCACCAATTGAGGTAGTAAAGCAAGGAAACGATACAATAATTCAATATTTTGAAGATGCTAGAATATATAATCTAAAATCTTTAAATGAATGCAAACTTATTTTTGTTGGTGATGGAGGATTAGGAAAAACCAGTTTAATGAAAAAAATTATTGGTTTACCATATACAAAAGAAGAAACCACACATGGTATAAATAAAAAATCATGGGATGAAATTAGAAATAATGATGGTGAAGAAATAAGAGTAAATTTATGGGATTTTGGCGGACAACATATTCAACATTCATTACATCAATTCTTTCTTACAGAGAAAGTTATTTATATATTACTTCTAGATCCCAGAAATGATTCATCTGCAATTTATTGGTTGGAGCAAATTGAAAAATTGGGAAAAGGTTCCGAAGTTTTAATAGTTTATAATTGGAAAGAATTAAAGGATAAAAATTCCCATAATAATAAAAATTTTTATGAATTAAGAAAAACTTATCCGAAGCTAAGAGACCCTTTTTTACTATCATGTAAAGAAGGAGATGGTTTTGATAATTTTAAAACTGTATTAACTAAAATTATTTTATCCCAAAAAGATTTATTAGTTCAATATCCAATCAATTGGTTCAAAATTAAAGGTGAGTTAGAGAAAAATGTAACTGTAAATAAAAATTACATTGCTTATAATGAATATGATTTAATTTGTGACAACAATAAATATTACAATGAAACTAATAGAAAAAATCTTTTAAAGCAATTAGACAAAATTGGATCTATAGTATTTTTTGATAAACCAATATTAGAAGAACTACAAGTTTTAAACCCTGATTGGATTACAACTGGAGCTTATTCTGTAATAACTTCTGAAATAACAAGAACTAATAAAGGACATTTGAATTCTAAAGATTTAAAAGAAATTTTTAAAGAAGAAAAATATTTATTTGCTAATGAGAAAGTTAAATTAAAATATAAAGTAAAAGATTTTCAATTTATTCTTGCCTTAATGACTGATTATGACTTATGTGTTTACAATCCTTTTGTTCAAGATGAATATCTTATTCCATGCGCTTTTGAAGGCGAAAAACCGATTGAATTTGAAGAATATAAAATAGACGCAAAGCATTATAGATTCCAATTTGAGTCCGCTTTTGAAATGTTAATAATGTATCGTTTTATGGCTCGTAACATTTCTAAATGTATAGAAAACGGATATTGGCAATCAGGGATTGTTCTTAAAGATTTAAATAATGAAACATTTGCTTTAGTTGAAACTAATCAACATTCAAAAATTATTGATTTTTGGATAAAAGGAAAAAATATAAGAGGATTATGGGAAGTTTTAAGAAGTGATATAAAAGATATTAATTCCAAATACTCATTAAAATTTAAAGAAGAGGTTCTTTATGATGATTATGACGAACAAAGTGATGAATTTTATTATGATGAAGGATATGCAGATGTATTTCTTTCATACGACGAAATGATTGGAAGTCTATATAATGGAATTAGCATTATAGAATATCATCCAACCCATAAAATCAAAAATATTGATGTTTTAAAAATAATTGAGAATTTTGAAGATTCAACAAAAATTATTAAATCTATGGAAAAACAAGGAATACATTTTCACGGAAACGTAGTAAATAATGGACAATTATTAGGTAAAAATAATAGTCAGACAATTTATAATAGTAATTATTCTAATAATACAAAATTAGAAGAACTAAAGGATATTTTAGAGGACTTTGAAGATGTGAGTAAAGCAAATAAAGAATGGCAAGATAACTTTACTAATGCTTTACTAGAAATTTGTAGATTAGAAGATGCTAAAAACGAAATAGAGGAAAAGAAATCAGTCAGAAAATTGAAAAAATTCTTTAACAAAGCCAAAGAAATAAAAGATTGGGTCACAATTGGAGTTTTGCCTGCTGAATTAGTTGCAAAAGGTGGCAAAATGATAGAATTAGGTAACGACTTATTTAACTTCATTTCAAAAATACATTTTTAATACAAACCAACTAAATTAACCGCATTCCATAAGATTAGAGTTTTTTTTAATTCTTATTTTCTTTTCTCGGCAAAAAACCGCTTCATCAACTCCGAAGCTTCATTAGCCAAAACTCCTTTTACAACAGTAGTTTTAGGATGCAATTGAGTACCCATTTTTACAAAACCACGATTTTCATCAGTGGCTCCATAAACAATTTTCGAAATTTGACTCCAATACAAAGCGCCGGCACACATTTGGCAAGGTTCGAGTGTTACGTAAAGTGTGCATCCTATTAAATATTTTCCACCAAGATAATTAGCTGCTGCAGTGATAGATTGCATTTCGGCATGAGCCGTAACATCGTTGAGTAATTCGGTTAAATTATGACTTCTGGCAATGACTTTATTGTCAATTACAATAATGGCACCAACAGGAATTTCGTCTTTGTCAAAAGCCATTTCGGCTTCCTGCAAAGCTTTTTTCATAAAATATTCGTCGGTGAAAGGATTTATCATAACTACAAAAATAAGAATTCAATTCGTACATTTGCTTTATGTCAGATAATTTACTTTCAAACATAAATAACCCAACCGATTTACGCCAGCTTGACGAAGCCCAACTTCCTCAACTCGCTCAGGAATTACGTTATTTTATTATCGATATTGTATCTGTAAAAGAAGGACATCTGGGCGCAAGTCTTGGAGTTGTAGAACTAACAATCGCTTTACATTATGTTTTTGACACTCCAAATGATTTATTGATATGGGACGTAGGGCATCAAGCCTACGGACATAAAATACTGACGGGTAGAAGAGAAAATTTTCATACCAACAGACAATTGGGTGGCATTTCTGGTTTCCCAAAAAGAAGTGAGAGTATTTATGATGCTTTTGGCGTAGGCCACTCCTCTACTTCAATTTCAGCAGCTTTAGGAATGGCAATTGCTTCTAATTTGAAAGGCGATTATAACAAACAACACATTGCGGTGATTGGAGATGCTTCCATAGCATCAGGAATGGCTTTTGAAGGCTTAAATCACGCTGGAGTTACTGACGCTAATTTATTGGTAATTCTTAATGACAACGCTATCGGAATTGACCCAAGCGTAGGTGCTTTGAAAAAATACCTCACTGCCGTAAAAGAAGGAAAGAACCCAAGACAAAACAACATGATTAAGTCCCTGAATTTTAATTATTCAGGTCCAATAGATGGTCACGATGTTTTTGCCGTTGTTAAAGAATTGAAGCGTTTACAAAAAATAAAAGGTCCAAAATTCCTCCATGTTATTACCACAAAAGGAAAAGGATTGCGACAAGCCGAAGATGACCAGGTAAAATACCATGCACCCGGAAAATTTGATGCCAACACAGGCGAAATCCATATAAAATCCGAAGAAAATTTACCCCCAAAATACCAAGATGTTTTTGGTTTGACCCTATTAGATTTAGCCAAAAAGAACGAAAAAATTATTGGAATCACACCTGCAATGCCGTCAGGGAGCTCCTTGAAATTCATGATGGATGCTTTTCCAAAACGTGCTTTTGATGTGGGAATTGCTGAACAACACGCAGTGACTCTAGCAGCTGGAATGGCGACACAGGGCATGGTAGTTTTTTGCAATATTTATTCTACCTTTTTACAAAGGGGCTATGATCAAGTGATTCATGATGTTGCTTTACAGGACCTCCCGGTAATTTTTTGCTTGGATAGAGCTGGTTTAGTTGGTGAAGACGGCGCAACGCATCATGGCGTTTTCGATTTGGCTTATTTACGTTGCATTCCCAATATGATTGTTTATGCACCGATGAACGAAATAGCATTGCAAAACATCTTATACACAGCACAATTGGGTTTAAACCATCCAATCGCAATACGGTATCCACGTGGTCGTGGTATCATTATTGATTGGCAAACGCAACATCTTGGAAAGTATGAAAAAATAGAAATTGGAAAAAGTATTTGCATAAAAGAAGGTTCGAAAGTAGCCGTTTTATCCAATGGAACAATTGGAAACAATGTTACTTTGGCTTTAGCAAAAATGAATCACCCTAAAACCATTGCGCATTACGATTTTTCATTTGTTAAACCCTTGGATGAAAATGCATTAAACTCTATTTTTACTGAATTTGAAAACATAATAACAATTGAAGATGGCGTTACCAAAGGAGGCTTTGGAAGCGCGATTCTTGAGTTTGCATCCGAGAATAATTATAGTACAAAAATAACTGTTCTTGGTATTCCAGATGAATTTATAGAACAAGGAACTATTACTGAATTACAACAATATTGCAAAATTGACGTTAAAAGTCTTGAAATACTTTTTTCAAGCTATTAAAATAATTATTTTGCAGTCTTAAATTTAAATACATTATAATGAAATTACTGTCGTACGCTATTCTTTTCTTTATACTTATAATATCTATCAATAGTTTTTCCCAAGAAAAAACAATACCGGAACTCACATCTGTTTCAACGCTCGTAAAAGTGACTTCATACGCACCGTTGGCTGTAGCACTAAAAATACAGACGAAAACATATTACCTTCCTTTATCGCATTGGATAAAAAAAAATACTTTGGGCTTTGACATTTCAGAAATTGCATTTGTAAATTGGAGTGCCGGTGGTACCAGTTCAATATCAGGACTTTTTAAAGGTAATTTTTTAAGGGTTTATAATCGAGATAATTACAAATGGTCTAATGAGCTTATTGTTCGCTATGGCTTAAATAAGCAAGACGGAATTGAAGTCAGAAAAACTGATGATGCACTTCAATTCAATTCTACATTTGGTTATCGCCAAGACACCCTATCTAACTGGTACCACTCAGCAAAATTTAATTTCAATAGCCAGTTTACCAATGGTTATTCCTACCCTAACAAGGAAATTGCTATTTCAAAACCATTTGCACCAGCTTATATTTTCATGGGGATAGGAGCTGAAAATATCAACAAAGAAAAGAAAAGAACCTTTTATGTTTCCCCATTTACATTTAAAACAACATTAGTTTTAGATCAAAGATTGGCAAATCAAGGAGCTTTTGGAGTTACAAAAGCGATCTATGACGCAAACGGTGTTTTAATTACTGAAGGTAAAAAATCTAAAACGGAACTTGGTTTTTTAATGACCAGCTCTTATAAGAAAGAAATTTTTAAAAACATCAATTTAGAAAACCGCTTGAGTTTGTACTCTGATTACATCAATAACTTTGGTAATGTCGATGTGGATTGTGATTTATTATTAGACTTAGTTGTAAATCAATATGTAAAAGCAAATATAGGAACACGACTCGTTTATGATGACGATATAAAATCAAAAAAAGAAGTTGACGGCACTCAAGTTACTCAAGGCGCTAAAGCACAACTAAAACAACTGCTAGGAGTTGGAATCGTTTATGTTTTTTAACATTAAGCCTTCTTTCTTCCATTAATAGTTTCAAATAATTCAAGTGCATTCCCATCAGTCAAAAGAGACACATAATGACAAATATGAAGTAATCTTCCATAAAGATTTTCTTTTTCTAAATGGTGTTTTTCAGGTAACATTTTCATGATTAAAGCATCATAATTAGATGCTTCTCCGTTGAATTTATTATTGAAAGCAGTTATGAATTTATCCAATAGTGTTTGTATAATCTGGTAACCGACGATTTCTTTCTCGATGACTTCACGGCTTTGGTAAATATTTTTGACACTAATTTTTATAATATCATCCATTTGTGCCTTGTACTTGCTTTTATCCATAATTGCAAAAGGGAATTTCCCTTCCAGAATTAATACTTCATTTTCGATAAAAACTTTAACTGCATCATTAATTAAACTTCCTATTGCCAAAGCACGCAAATAACTTATTCGGTCTTCTTTGGTTTCTAAAGTTTTGTATTTTGAAGTGTCAATGCTGTCTTTTACCAATTTTATCAAATATTCCAAGGCAAAATCTTCAGAAACTAATCCTAAATTGATTCCGTCTTCAAAATCAATAATGGTGTAACAAATATCATCCGCAGCTTCAACTAAATAAGCCAAAGGATGTCTTTCGAAACCTATATTATCTCCTGATTTATTGGGAATCAAACCCATATCTGAAGCCACATCTTGAAAAAAGGCTTTATCCGTTTGAAAAAAACCGTATTTTTTATCGGCAATAGCTGCGGTTGGTTTTTTTGGTAAACTTTCTTTTGGATATTTCATGAAAGCACCAAGGGTCGCATAGGAAATTCTAAGTCCGCCTTCGATTCCGGGGCGACTTGCTGTCAGTACCGAAAATCCATTGGCATTTCCTTCAAAATCTATTAAATCCTGCCATTCTTTTGCAGTAAGTTGGTCTTTATATTGCTGTCCTTTCCCAATAGAAAAATACTCTCCAATCGCTTTTTCACCAGAATGTCCAAAAGGCGGATTCCCAATATCATGAGCCAATGATGCTGCGGCAACAATAGCACCAAAATCATTCATGTGATAGCCGTGAACCTCTTTCAAATGCGGATATTTCTCTATAATTTTTTTACCAACCAATCGCCCTAAAGAACGACCAACAACCGAAACTTCTAAACTGTGGGTCAATCTGGTATGCACAAAATCAGTTTTTGACAAGGGAATAACTTGTGTTTTATCCTGTAAACTTCTAAAAGCGGACGAGAAGATTATACGGTCATAATCAACTTCAAAACCCAAACGGGTATCGTCTTGTTCTACACGTAATCTTTTGCCTTTGTCGCCTTGTCTTCTTAGTGATAAAAGTTGTTCCCAGTTCATGGTTTATTTTTAGGATTTGGTTTCAAAGATACAGAAAAGACAAATCAAAAATGTAAATAATCAAATGGATAATGCGGTACTATGCTTGATTTCTCCCATTACAAAAACACTTTGAGTATTACCAATATTCTCAATAGTTGATAATTTATTCATTACAAAATCTTGATAACTGGACATATCTTCCACTAAAATTTTCAGCATAAAATCGTAATCCCCTGCTATGTTGTAGCATTCTATAATTTCAGGAAGAGCAACAATATCTTTTACAAAATTACTCCCCACATTTTTAGCATGTTCCTTTAGCCGAACATTACAGAAAACTGTCATTCCAAGATTTAATTTTTTCTTATCTAGCAAGGCAACATATTTCATAATATAGCCATCGCGTTCCAGTTTTTTTATACGTTCATAGACTGGTGTAACCGTCAGAAATAATTTACCTGCTAGCTCTTTAGTATTGATGTTCGAGTTTTCTTGCAGGTGTTTTAATATTTGCAAATCAATGTTATCAATATTTTCCATAGTATTTTTTACTGTTAAAAATCATTTTCAAAGTTTCATTCAGAACTAAAACCTACCATATATCCATATAATACTTTTATTCACTGAAATAGTAGGCTAATTTAAGTTTAAATATCCAATACAATAACTTTGCATAGTAAAAAATACTGTATATAATGAAAACAAACAATCTAGGTTATCCAAGAATTGGTAGCAACAGAGAATTAAAAAAAGCCTGTGAATCGTATTGGGCAGGAAAAATTTCCGCAGAAGAACTTTTAACTGTAGGTGCTACTATCCGCAAGGAAAACTGGCAATTACAAGCCGAGGCCGGAATCGATTTAATCCCTTCCAATGACTTTTCGTTTTACGACCAAGTACTGGATTTATCACTTACATTAGGAGTTATACCAAAACGTTATCAAGAATTAGCCAAAACAAACTCCACTATCGATTTGTATTTTGCGATGGCCAGAGGTTCGCAAAAAGAAGGACAAGACGTAGTTGCTATGGAAATGACAAAATGGTTTGATACTAACTACCATTATATTGTCCCGGAATTTACAAAAGATCAAGAATTCAAATTATTCTCCGAAAAAATAATCGATGAGTTCAAAGAAGCTAATGCTTTAGGAATTGCGACAAAACCAGTTCTAATAGGACCCGTTACTTATTTACTTCTTGGAAAAGAAAAGGAAGAAAGTTTTCATAGAATTGACCTTGTTGACAAATTGCTTCCGGTATATTTTGAAATTCTTCAAAAACTGGAAAATGAAAATATTGAATGGATTCAATTTGACGAACCATTTTTGGCTTTGAATCTAACTGATAAAGAAAGAAGTGCTATCACTTATGTTTATACCGAAATCAACAAACGTTTCCCTAAAATCAAATTGATTCTTGCTAATTATTTTGATTGCTTTGGCGAAAATCTTGAAACTGTCCTTGCATTACCCGTTCATACTTTGCATTTAGATTTGGTTCGGTGTCATTCGCAATTGGATGATATTCTGGAATCAGGACAATTATCAGATAATGTAAATCTTTCGCTTGGTGTTGTAGATGGAAGAAATATTTGGAAAAATGATTTCAAAAAATCTTTAGCCCTTATCAAGAAAGCAACGGACGCACTTGGCGAAAATAGAATCCTAATTGCGCCATCGTGCTCTCTTATTCACTCGCCATGTGATTTAGAATTAGAAACTAACAACGCAACACTAACTCCTGAAATCAAGCAATGGTTGGCTTTCGCCAAACAAAAAACAGAAGAAATAGTGCTGCTTAAATATTTTGCTTCGAACGAAATAGACATCAGTAATTCTATCCGTTTTGAAGAAAATACTATTGCCAATGAAAACCGAAAAACATCAAAATTAATCCATAATGATGCGGTCAAAAATCGTGTTGCCAGCATTACAACCGGCGATGATCAAAGACAAAATCCATTTTCCGTTCGAAGAAAAAAACAAATAGATGTATTGAATCTTCCATTATTCCCAACGACAACTATTGGTTCTTTCCCACAAACTACTGAAGTACGAAGCTGGAGAGCGAAGTTCAAAAAAGGCGAATTAAATCAACAACAATATGATGCTTTACTCCAAAAAGAAACTGAAGAAACGATTCGTTTTCAAGAAGAAACTGGTATTGATGTTTTGGTTCATGGAGAGTTTGAACGCAATGATATGGTGGAATATTTTGGAGAGCAACTCGACGGATTTACATTTACCAAAAATGGTTGGGTACAAAGTTACGGAAGCCGTTGCGTGAAACCTCCCGTTATTTATGGTGATGTATCACGCCCGAACCCAATGACTGTGAAATGGTCAGCCTTTGCACAATCGCTTACGCCAAAATGGGTAAAAGGAATGCTAACCGGTCCTGTAACTATTTTACAATGGTCTTTTGTTCGTAACGATCAACCGCGCTCAGAAACCTGTACCCAAATTGCATTGGCGATTAGAGATGAAGTAGTCGATTTAGAAAATGCAGGAATTAAGATTATTCAAATCGACGAACCTGCTATTCGAGAAGGATTACCTTTACGCAAAGAAGAATGGGCGACCTATTTGGATTGGGCAGTAAAAGCGTTTAGAATTTCGGCAAGTGGAGTAAAAGATGACACCCAAATTCATACACACATGTGTTACAGTGAATTCAACGATATCATACAGAATATTGCTGATATGGATGCCGATGTAATCACTATAGAATGTTCGCGTTCGCAAATGGAATTACTGGATGCTTTTGCCGATTTCAATTATCCAAACGAAATAGGACCTGGCGTATATGATATTCACTCGCCTCGTGTCCCTTCGAGTACCGAAATGGTGAAATTATTAGAAAAAGCTTCGGCAGTTATTCCTGTTGATCAACTTTGGGTAAATCCGGATTGTGGTTTAAAAACCCGCCATTGGGACGAAACCAAAAAGGCTTTAATAGAAATGGTGGCCGCTGCTCAGGAAATGAGAATTGCAGTAGAAAATATAGCAACTGTTTAATAATTAAATAAAAAACCTAGTAGATTTAAAAATTTTACTAGGTTTTCTTTTTAAGGGAAACTATTATTAAACTACAATTTCGTCAAATGGATCAAGCAATTTCTTTTTTGCAACAAACTCATGCTTTTTCACCACATAAGTAACGGATAATGTATCGTGCCATCCTCGTGAATCAACTCCTAAAAAGGAAAAGGGCTCCAAAGGGATTAATCTGGAGACTGTTCGTATAATAACGCTTTTCATATTTGGTTTTGAACCGTCATGCTTTACAACTAGTGTTTTAGTAAAATATTTAGCGAAGGTTCTGGAGAAATACATTTCGGTAAGTCCGTAGTAAAAAAATAGGATAATAAGTCCAAAAAAGAAGCTTTCGATTGGGCTCAATGATTTAACCCAATTCGAGGCTGCATAACTATTAGTCAAGTCTCCAATTATAATTATGGTGGTGCCAATGGTGATTTCAATAATATAAACTATCAATACATCGATAATGAAATTCAGGAGACGCTGGCTTTTGGAAGCTAATAAATCATCTGTAACAGTAAGTTTTTTATTTTCCATAGTAGTTCGTATAAAAAATGACAACTTATAATGATAACTACCTCAAATATAGTGAATTATTTACAAATTTAAACTCTTAACTCTTGGTATTTTAGCCCTGATACTTCACTTAACTTTTATTTTAATTGGAGTTCAGTGAACTTCGTTTGAAGTGAAAATCCTTTTTATTCGCCTTTTCGGCGGATAGAAAGATTGCAACGAAAAGCGGGACACGAGCAAAGCGAACTGACGAAGTAAATAGCTCCAAAAAAAAGCAGTTATCATTACAATAACTGCTTTTGTATTAAAACCTTTTTGTTGACATCAACAATAGGATTTGTATAAGATTGCTTAGTTCCTCGCAATGCCTTATGACCCACACATTTCACATTCGTCTGGACCGGCATTTTTTGCCAATTCAATCATTGCTTTGTATTCTTCGGTAGTCATTTCTACTTGTTCCGCTACTACAGGAACAGCGATTGGTTGCTCTTTAATTTCGATTGGCTCCGCTTTTTTATCGTTGTTCAATGTAAATTTAATCGCATCTACCGCAGCTTTTGTTCTCAAATAATACATTCCCGTTTTCAATCCGGATTGCCAAGCATAGAAATGCATCGATGTCAATTTAGAATAATTGGCATTTTGCATAAATAAGTTCAACGATTGTGATTGATCCACAAAATAACCACGTTGACGGGACATATCGATAATATCTTTCATGGACATTTCCCAAACTGTTTTGTACAATTCTTTCAAGTCTTGCGGAATGTTTAGGTCTTGAACCGAACCGTTATTTCGCATTAATTCTTGTTTCAATGTTTCGTTCCACAAACCACGTTCCACTAAATCGTGTAACAAGTGCTTGTTTACCACAATAAATTCTCCCGAAAGTACTCTTCTGGTGTAAATATTAGAAGTATATGGTTCAAATGCCTCGTTGTTACCCAAAATTTGAGAAGTCGAAGCAGTTGGCATTGGCGCCACTAACAAGGAGTTTCTCACCCCGTGTTGCATCACTTCTTTTCTCAATGAAGCCCAGTCCCAACGACCAGATAATTCCTCATCTTTCATTCCCCACAAATTATACTGGAATTCTCCTTGTGACATTGGTGAACCTTCAAAAGTAGAATAAGGTCCTTCTTCTTTAGCCATTTCCATTGAAGCGGTAACGGCTGCAAAATATAAAGTTTCGAAAATTTCTTGGTTCAGTTTCTTCGCTTCGTCGCTCGTAAATGGCAAACGCAACATAATGAAAGCATCGGCCAGTCCTTGTACTCCAAGACCAACAGGCCTGTGACGCATATTAGAGTTTTCGGCTTCTTTTACTGGATAATAATTTCTGTCAATAACTTTATTCAAGTTTCTGGTCACGCGTTTTGTAACGGTGTACAGCAAATCGTGATTGAATTTTTTGTTTTCCACAAACATTGGCAACGAAAGTGAAGCCAGGTTACAAACCGCAATTTCATCTTTCGAAGTATATTCCATAATCTCCGTACACAAATTCGAAGAACGAATCGTACCTAGATTTTTTTGGTTTGATTTTCTGTTGGCTGCATCTTTATACAACATGTAAGGCGTTCCAGTTTCGATTTGCGATTCCAAGATTTTCTCCCACAATTCATGTGCTTTGATGGTTTTTCTACCTTTTCCACGTTTCTCATAATCAATGTACATCGCCTCAAATTCTTCGCCATACACATCATACAATCCTGGACATTCATTAGGACACATCAAGGTCCAATAACTATCTTCTTGTACACGTTTCATAAACAAATCCGAAGTCCACATGGCAAAGAATAAATCTCTTGCACGCATTTCTTCTTTTCCGGTATTCTTTTTCAAGTCTAGGAATTCAAAGATATCCGCATGCCAAGTTTCGATATAAATAGCAAAACTTCCTTTACGTTTTCCACCACCTTGATCTACATAACGCGCCGTGTCATTAAAAACACGCAACATCGGAACAATTCCGTTTGACGTTCCGTTTGTCCCACGTATATAAGAACCTGTAGCTCTCACATTGTGAATAGAAAGTCCAACTCCACCTGCTGATTGAGAGATTTTAGCCGTTTGTTTCAACGTGTCATAAATACCGTCAATACTATCATCTTGCATGGCCAAAAGGAAACAAGAAGACATTTGAGGTTTTGGCGTTCCGGCGTTGAACAATGTTGGCGTTGCATGCGTAAAGAACTTTTTCGACATTAAGTCGTAGGTCTCTATTACTGATTTCAAATCATCTAAGTGAATCCCAACTGACACACGCATCAACATGTGTTGCGGACGCTCCACGATTTTACCGTTTATTTTTAGCAAATACGATCTTTCCAAGGTTTTAAAACCAAAATAATCGTAGTTGAAATCTCTATTGTATATAATATGTGAGTCTAAAAACTCCGCATTATCCATAATCACTTTATGTACTTCCTCAGAAAGTAACGGCGCATATTGACCGTTTCTTGGGTTTACATAATTGAACATATCACTCATCGTTTCCGAAAATGATTTTTTTGTATTCGAATGTAAATTTGAGATTGCAATACGAGCAGCTAATTGTGCATAATCAGGGTGCGCAATAGTCATTGACGCGGCAGTTTCGGCAGCAAGGTTATCCAATTCAGATGTCGAAACACCATCATAAAGTCCTTCAATTACACGCATTGCCACTTTCACGGCATCAACCAAATCATTCAAACCATAACATAATTTTTTAATTCTGTCAGTGATTTTGTCGAACATTACCGGCTCTTTATGGCCATCTCTTTTAACTACATACATACGCTTAATTGTTTTAAAAAACAGAAAATCCCTTTCCCGTTTTTGAGTATTTGTTTCATTTTTTTGGGAAGCTAATCCCGCTGTCATTCCAATCTTTCTAGTCCTGAAAAAGCTCAGGACTAGAAAGGATATTCCCTTCCATCGGGGCTAAAAACACCCGGTGATGCGATAACTACTTTCTAAAAATCAGCGTCAAAGCTAATTTTCTGAGCATCTTCATCCGTATTCATTACTCCTGATTTTTGATATTCGGCAACTTTCTTTTCAAAGAAGTTTGTTTTCCCTTGAAGCGAAATCATATCCATAAAATCAAACGGATTTGAAGTGTTGTATTCTCTGTCGCAACCTAATTCTACTAATAATCTATCCGCAACAAATTCTAAATATTGGGTCATCAACACTGCATTCATTCCTATTAAACTTACAGGAAGTGATTCGGTGATAAATTCTCTTTCAATATTCAAAGCATCGACGATAATTTCGCGAATTCTTTCTTTTGAAACTTTATTTACCAAGTGGTGGTTGTGCAAGTGCACTGCAAAATCACAGTGTACCCCTTCATCACGAGAAATCAATTCGTTAGAAAATGTCAATCCTGGCATTAACCCACGTTTTTTCAACCAATAAATAGAACAAAATGCTCCCGAAAAGAAAATTCCTTCCACAGCAGCAAAAGCAATCAAACGCTCCGCAAACGAATCGGATTCAATCCATTTCAAAGCCCAGTCCGCTTTTTTCTTAATCGCAGGAAAAACTTCTAAAGCATTGAATAATTCATCTTTCTCAGCTTCATCTTTCACATACGTATCAATCAATAAAGAATACGTTTCACTATGAATGTTTTCCATCATGATTTGAAAACCGTAAAAGAATTTTGCTTCAGCATACTGCACTTCGTTCACAAAATTTTCAGCAAGATTTTCATTTACAATTCCGTCAGAAGCAGCAAAAAAAGCAAGAATATGTTTTACAAAATAACGTTCCTCATCAGAAAGTTTATTATTCCAGTCGTTTAAATCTTGTGACAAATCGATTTCTTCAGCAGTCCAGAAACTGGCTTCCATACTTTTATAAAATTCCCAAATATCATGGTGTTTGATAGGGAAAATTACGAAACGATTTTTATTTTCTTGTAAAATTGGTTCAACTTGCGCCATTATAATTGTTTATTTTTTTGAGGTTTTAACGAAATTTTATGCTTTCTGTGGATTACAAAGATTGTGAAATATTGCGGTTAATAAAAGTCAAACTTATTCACAATCGGACCTAGTTTTTAACAAACACACAGAACAAGAACATTTCTCACAAACATTTTAATTAATTAAAAATCAATTATTTGAAACCAAAAACAGAATACAAAGTACCGTAAAATATAGGATTTAAAAAACAAGAAACAAGAAAAATTTATTTTTTTTTAAATTTATTTATTCAAAAAAAATATTTCAAATTTAATCAAAGAAGATGCCCATACTTAAAAATAAATGCACTGCAAAAACTTATCAATACAAAATATTAAATTGTTGATAATTTTAAGTACACGTTAACCTTATTTTATATATTTATATACTATTTTTGAGCAATAAAAAAACCGATACAATCTTTACGATTATATCGGATTTTAAATTATTCTATCTTTCGATAAATAATTTCACTACGTCAAAGATGAGTCTACCACAACCAAGAATTGACGGAATGAGTTTACAAAATTTGAGCCAAAGACTTTCTGAGTCTGAAGGCTCTTTTTTATTAACTTTCATCAACTACAAAGATTATCAAACATTGCCGAAATTAAAAGTCAAACTTATTCACAATCGACTCTAGTTTTTAACAAATAGAAAAAATCAGGACGTTTTTCAGACAAACTATAAAAAACTGTATATCAGTGATTTAAAATTTAAAAAAGAGTGTAAAGTACCGTAAAATATAGGATTTTAAAAACAGGGAACAAGAAAAATTTAATTTTTTTTGGATTTATTTTTTCATGTCCAGAGCCACTTTTTCAAGCTCTGCATACCAGTCTTCCCCAAATTTCCTAACCAATGCTTCTTTAACGAATTTGTAAACAGGAACTTCAAGTTCCTGACCTAAAGAACAGGCTGCATCACAAATATCCCACTTGTCATAATTGACCGCGGCAAACTCCGTAAAATCTTTCACACGAATAGGATATAAATGGCAAGAAACTGGTTTTTTCCAGTCAATTATTCCTTGATTGTACGCTTGTTCAATACCGCAAAGTGCTGTTTTACCGTCAAAAATCACGTAAGCACAATCTTTATTGTCAATCAGTGGTGTTTCAAGATCACCATCAGTTCCTTTTACCCAAGTTCCTTGCGCTTCGATAGCAGCAATTCCTTGTTTACGAAGAAACGGTTTTACTTTAGGATAGATTTCTTCTAATATCTTCGTTTCCTCAACGCTCAATGGAGCTCCAGCATCGCCATCAACGCAACAAGCCCCTTTACAGGCTGATAAATTGCAAACAAAATCTTTTTCGAGAATGTCTTCTGAGACGATGGTTTTTCCTAATTGAAACATTATTTTGGGGTACTGTGATTATAAAGCGCAAAGGTAGTTAAAGTAATTTATACTTTTTTAGATAAAAACTAACTTTAACGTTCAAACCAAACCAACTGTTCCACTGACAGCAACAAACTAAAATTGAACACAATAGAAAAAAAACCTCCCAAAACGATAGTTATTTAAATAATCTTTAAAAAGTACCTAAATAAATCGTAATACCGTGCTATTTCATCCAATATTCTGACGAAAAGTTTAACTTTGTAAATAAAAAGCTATGATAGGATTTGACATTAGAGAAATTGTTACCGTAAGTATGGTGCTTTTTGCAGTAATTGATATCATTGGTACTATTCCAATTATCATCGATTTAAGAGCAAAATTTGGACATATCGAATCCGAAAAAGCATCTTTGGCTTCAGGAGCAATTATGATTGTCTTTCTTTTTATAGGGGAAGAATTCTTAAATCTGATTGGGATTGATGTTCACTCCTTTGCAGTAGCAGGATCCTTTGTCTTGTTTTTTCTGGCGCTGGAAATGATTTTAGGCATTCGATTGTATCGAGACGAAGCCGCCAGTTCTGCCTCAATTGTCCCTATCGCTTTCCCACTTGTTGCCGGTGCAGGAACCATGACGACTTTATTATCACTAAAAGCAGAATTTCAAACCATTAATATTATCGTTGCTATCATTTTAAACATCATTCTGGTTTATATTGTCTTGAAATCATCTGCGAAAATCGAAAGAATGCTGGGAGAAAATGGCCTTGGAGTAATAAGAAAGACATTTGGAGTTGTACTTCTTGCCATTGCTGTTAAATTATTCGCTGCTAATGTTAAAGGTTTGTTTGTCTAAAATAAATTTTCATAAATTTACCCCATAACGCAATAATATAAAATAATTTGATTTTATTTGGGCCTTGAATTTCTAAAAGAAATAGTTCAAAACCTCATTTTTTATATTAAAAACAAAAAAATATCATGAAAATCTTTACTAACATACTGGTGTTTTTAGCAATAGCTTTAATCCTATTTAATGTTACTTTGCTTGATTTCAGAAATCCATTTAAAGGAGACAGCGTTGTCGCTTTTATTGGGATTGCAGCATCTTTTTGTGCTGTTTTGATTCTTCTTATCTTTAGAATGTCAAAAAAAATAGAAGAAAAATCAAACGATAAGTTCTAACATGCTTGATGTTCTAATTATTGGCGGTGGCGTTTCCGGAATGTCATGTGCACTTGTATTGGGTTCTGCAAAAAACAAACCCTTTGCCATTGATAAAAAAATTGGTGTTTTCACCCATCAAAAAACATCGGCACTTCAAGACGCATTGTTTAATAATGCTTACGGAATAATTCCAGGCAAATTAGGTTCCGAATTATTAACGGAAAGCATTCAACATCTTTCAGAAACCTACCCACACATTACACAAATTCCGAATGAAAAAGTGCTGAAAATTGAAGGCATTTTTCCTGAATTCACCGTAACCACAAACAAGAGCGCTTACAAAACTAAAATAATCGTCATAGGCATTGGGTCTGCAAACACTTTTGCAATAGATGGATTAATGCATTATGTAGAACCACACCAAAAAGCACTTCCTGAAAAACAAAGAATCCAACTCAAAAATAATGACCATAAAGTTACTGACGGGATTTATGTGATAGGAACTTTAGCGGGCTGGAGAAGCCAACTGGCCATTGCTGCCGGAAGCGGCGCTGCCGTTGCCACTGATATTCTTACTTTATGGAATGGCGGCATACAAACGCATTGTCATGATAGCATTAGATAAATAGAATTTCATTGTGAAAAATCTCTAGAAAAATAATGGTAGGTTTACACTTTCATTAATCTATTTTTATGTTATCACTTTTATTGAGCTTCACAAGACTCATCGTTTTTATAGTATTCATTTCCTTTTTCTCAATTATTTTCTATTTCATGAGTTTCTTTTGGAGTGAAGAAACTAATTCTAAAAAAGCACTTGTATTACGCGATTTTTTAATAAAAGTATCCAATATAATTTTAGGCATACGCACCATCGTTTATGGCGAAAAACCCACAGTACAAGGATTAATCGTAGCCAATCACCGGTCTTATTTTGACCCAATCGTAATTGTAAATTTAATCCATGCCTATCCTGTTGGAAAAATAGAAGTTGCTTCATGGCCACTTATTGGATACATCTGTAAAATATCAGGGGTGTTATTTGTGGACAGAAAGTGTTCGAAAAGCAGACAAAATACTGCCGAAAATATTCGAGAAGTGCTGAGCAAAGGATACTCAATCATCAATTTTCCCGAAGGTACAACTCATGATTTGCCTACAACTGTAGCTTTCAATTATGGCTCATTTGTCATGGCTACTAAAATAGAATCTGCAGTTATACCTATTGCTATTGATTATAAAGAGAAAACGGATGCCTTCATTGGGAACGACACTTTTATTCCACATTTTTTAAAATGTTTTGGGAAACCTACTACCGAGATTAAAATAACTTTCTTCCCTCCTATTTATTCTGAAGATGCAACCTATCTATTGAACACATCCAAAGACATGATAGACAAAGAACTCATTCGCTATAGAAAAGATTGGGACAGTGAAAATTAGCTGTCATTTTATAAATTTAATCTGTAAAAACAGGGGCAATTCTTTACTATTGATTCTTTAAAACCGCTTTAATCATCGCATCTTCTTTTAATACAATTTCATAGTAATACTTTTCACCATACAATTGTCTGGCGAATTCTGCAGCTACATAACGTTTTACTAACGACTTGCTTTTTCCAAATTTCAAATCCAATCCGTTTTCGAAAATATACTTTTGGAAAGAATCAAAATACCTATCCGTTTCATTCATTTTAGTTAGGAATTGCTGGAAAGTCAATCCATTGAATGCATTTCTATTTTTGTCCAATTGTTCAAACACAAAATGTCCCACAACACCCGATTGCAATAAATAAGCCGTGCTTTCATTTCCATGTTCTACTTCAAGTGGCACAAAAACATCAGGCACAATTCCGCCGCCGCCGTAAACAATTTTGCCTTTTTTGGTCTTAAATTTTAAGGCATTCGAAACTTTTATACTGTCTTTTTCATACAACTCCCCATTTACAAAACGAGTATCCGATTCTTTAAAATACGCCTCATTCCCTTTGGAATAGGGCTTTTGAATCGAACGACCGGTTGGAGTATAGTATCTAGCGATAGTCAATCGAACAGCTGAGCCATCATCAAAATCCATTTCACGCTGTACCAATCCTTTTCCAAAAGAACGTCGACCTACAATTGTTCCTCTGTCATTATCTTGTATTGCTCCCGCCAGAATTTCACTTGCAGACGCACTATTTTCATTAATTAAAACAAACACATTTCCGCTTTCGAAACTTCCTCTTTCAGTTGCAAAAGTTTTATCTATATTCCCTTTTTTATTTTTGGTAAAAACAATTAATTGCTTGTCTTTTAGTAATTCATCGGCAATTGCAATGGCTTCTTCCATATAACCGCCGCCATTATCCCGAAGATCGATAATTAATGATTTGGCACCTTGCTTTTTTAATGCATCCAAACCTCTTTTAAACTCGCCGTAAGTGGTTTCGGCAAAACGATTTATTTTTATATAACCGGTATCATTTTTCAAAAGCATGGAAATATCGACACTTTTTAAAGGAATAACATCTCGTTTTACTTTTAATTTAATCTTTTTACGTTCTGATTTTCTGTAAACGGTAAGTTCAATTTCAGAACCCACAGTACCTTTTAGTTTAGAAAACAAACTGTCATTAGGCAATTTACGTCCAAATAATTTGGTTTTATCAGCATACAAAATTCGGTCGCCAGCTTTTATTCCGGCTTTAGCCGAAGGGCCATTTTCAACTGGTTTTATTATCGCCACCGAATCATTGTACATATAGAAATTGACGCCTATACCCACAAAATCTCCTTTCATGCTTTCAACAACTTCAGCCTGTTCACTTGGCGGAATATATACAGAATGTGGATCTAATTTTGCCAAAATATTATCAACAGTCAGATTTACAATAGAATCTGTATTGACATTATCAACATACTCGTTATCAATAAAATCAATCAGCTTATTGAGTTTATTCTTCGAATTGTTTTTAGCAAAAAATGGGCTTTGATTTGGAGCATTCAATAAACCGCCCAGAACAACTCCTAGACCAAGAGCCACACTAATAATTATAGGCAGGTATTTATTGTCGATTTTCATTTTATTCTTCTAATACTGGAATATGCTCTACTTCTACTCCCGCTTTTATCAAAAACTGAATTCCCGAATCATCGCGGTATCCATTGTGATACACCACTCTTTTTATACCCGATTGATGGATTAATTTACTGCATTCTTTACAAGGCGAAAGTGTAATGTATAACGTAGCCCCTTCGCAAGACTGTGTTGATCGCGCCACTTTGAGAATAGCATTCGCTTCAGCGTGCAACACATCCCAACGCGTTAACCCTTCTTCATCCTCGCAACAATTTTCAAATCCAGTTGGCGTTCCGTTGTAACCATCAGAAATAATCATTCGGTCTCTTACAATAATTGCACCTACTTGTTTTCTTTTGCAATAAGACAAAAGTCCCCATTCAGTGGCAATTCTAAGATACGCTTTATCGTATTTATTCAATTTTTTTGATTTCATTATTTTTTATCTAATCCAGATTTCATTTTCAATAATCATTGGCAAAACTACCCCTATTATAAATGCTGACATCACCAAAGTCCAATCGCGTTTAGAGAATCTAAAAACCGTTTGAACAATATAGGACAATACCAAAACAACAAAAACTACAATAATTTGAGCTGCTTCTATCCCTAATGCAAATTCACCCAAAGGCAATAATTTAGAGGTTGCACTTCCTCCCAGAATTGATTTAAAATAGTTTGAAAAACCCAAACCATGAATAATCCCAAAGAAAAGTGTTATAAAAAACACTAAATTTATACTTTCTTTTTTACTGGATTTACCAGCCGTAAAAAGATTAAACAAGGCTGTTATTAATATCGTTATTGGTATTAACAACTCAACAACATTCACTTTTATGGCAATTATTCCAAAAACAGAAAGTACTAAAGCCAGCGTATGTCCAATTGTAAACAGCGTTATCAAGAGTACTATTCGCTGCCAATCCTTGAAAGAAAAAGGAACGGCTAATGCTATTAAAAACAAAACATGGTCATAGGCATGAATATCCAAAACGTGTTTTAATCCTATTTGAAAGTAAATCCAAAAATCTGACATAGGTTATTTATTAAATTGATATGGGGTTGTAAACTTACGATTAATTTTGAAAATGATTGATTTCAAAATATAAATCATTCCTTAAAAAAGGTTTTAAAATACTTTGATTAACAAATCACAATTTTAAATAAAATTAAAATCAATAATTTAAAAATAGATTTATCTTTGTAAGATAAAAAATTAATAATTATGTCATTTTCAGATTTATTTGATAGCGAATTCAAACAAAGAAATAAAGGTCATTTTTCAGCCATAGTTCGTGTAGCACTTGCAGATGAAAAGTTTGTTCCAGAAGAAAAATTATTTTTAGACAAACTGGCCATTAGACTAGAAATTTCTCCAGAAGAATATACCGAAATTTTAGAAAACCCATTAAAATATCCTATTAATGCTCCTTATTTACATGAGCAAAGATTAGAACGTTTATATGATTTAGCCAGAATGGTTCATGTTGATCATCATTTAGGAGATAAACAAGAATTATTGTTAGGAAAAATTGGAGTAGCATTAGGCTTTAATGCCGATAACGTGAATTACATTATATCGAAAGCATTATCATTGGTAGATAAAAAAGTAGATTTAGATACTTTCCTTTTCGAAATGCAAAATATGCATAAATAATAAAATCATAAAAAAGCTTCCGCCGCGGCGGAAGCTTTTTTTATAGTTGTTTTTTAGTACTTGCTCAATTTTGCTTTGTGCATGAAATCTTCGGCTTTCTCAACCATATTATAACTTCCGCAGAAAAAAGGAACACGTTGGTGTAATTCAGTAGGCACAATTTCCATTATACTTCCAAAACCATCAGAGGCTTTACCGCCCGCTTGCTCCACAATGAATGCCATTGGATTACATTCATACAACAGACGTAACTTCCCTTTTGGAGCTTTAGAACTTGTTGGATAAATATAAATTCCGCCTTTAATCATATTTCTATGAATATCCGAAACTAGACTTCCTATGTAACGCGAAGTATAAGGTCTGTCTTCCTCTTCGAGTTGGCAATATTTAATATAGTCTTTTACACCTTGAGGAAAATGAACATAGTTTCCTTCATTGATGGAATAAATATTCCCATCCTTAGAAAACTGCATATTGGGATGCGATAAATAAAAGGTTCCAATTGCCGGATTTAATGTAAATCCATTGACGCCATGACCAGTCGTATAAACCAGCATTGTTGATGTACCGTAAATCACATATCCTGCAGCTACCTGATTCGTTCCCGGCTGTAAAAAATCTTCGATAGTTACCGGAGTACCTATTGGAGTAACGCGTCTGTATACAGAGAATATTGTTCCTACAGAAACATTTACATCAATATTAGAAGATCCATCTAGCGGATCCATCAAAACCACATATTTATTGTTGTGGCTCTTGTCGCTTCCTTCCACTGTAATAAAGTCATCATTTTCTTCCGAAGCGATTCCGCATACAATTTCACGGTTGATTAAAGTTTGAATAAAAATGTCATTAGCATATACATCGAGTTTTTGTTGATCTTCCCCTTGTATATTTTGTTCTCCTGCGGCACCAATTATGTCTACTAGTCCAGCTTTGTTTACTTTGTAGTTGACTACTTTTGCTGCCAACCGAATTGAGTTGATAATCCGGGATAATTCTCCTGACGAATATTGAAAAGCATTTTGGTTTTCGATGATAAATTCACCTAGTGTTCTGTTGCGTTCTTCCATTACGAAATCGTTGTAGTTAGTTTGAAGTCACAAATATCGCTCTTTTTGTGAAAATGATTTGAATAATATTTACTTAGTTTACCACTATTGTATATTTGCTTATAAAATAGTTGAATAATGAATGAAAAAAGCTTTATTTTGAGCAATTCAATCATTTAAAATAAGAATATATGAATATTAGAAAAGGAAATCCCGAAGACATGGAAGCGGTTTTAGGACTAATTCAGGAATTGGCAGACTTTGAAAAAGAGCCTGACGCTGTTCTTATCACGGTTGATGATTTAGTTCGTGATGGTTTTGGTACAACTCCTTTATTTCATGTTTTTGTTGCCGAAGTGGAATCAGAAATTGTGGGTATCGCTTTGTATTATTATCGTTATTCTACTTGGAAAGGAAAAATAATCCATCTGGAAGATTTAGTGGTAAAAGATAAAATGCGCGGAACAGGATTAGGCTATGCATTGTATTCTGAAATTATTAAACAAGGCAAAAGAGATAATGTTCGAAGAATTGACTGGCATGTTTTGGACTGGAACACTCCAGCTATCGATTTTTATGAAAAATCAGGTGCAAAAGTGCTCAGAGATTGGTACGTGGCACAAATGGATGAAGCAGGAATCAACAATTTTGTAGATAATAGATTGAAATAAAATTACAAATTTTTTTGTTTAAAAAGTATGAGAGTATTCAAATTTGGTGGTGCTTCTGTAAAAGATGCCGAAGGAATAAAAAACGTATATGACGTTTTGCAAAAAGTAGGTTATGAGGATGTATTATTGGTCGTTTCTGCAATGGGAAAAACCACCAACGCACTTGAAACCGTAATAAAAAATTATTTTGATAAATCGGCTGAATTAAATTCATCCGTTCAAGAAGTAAAAAAATACCACAATCAAATTCTGATGGATTTGTTTGAAGAAGAAAAGCACGAAGTTTTTACTGCGGTAAACAATCAATTTTCTGACTTAGAATATTTTTTAGCGCATAATAAATCGCCTAATTATAATTTCGTTTACGATCAAATCGTAAGTTATGGTGAATTGATATCTACCACTATCCTAAGTCATTTTATGAGCTTTATGGGAATAAAAACACAATGGTTAGATGTGCGGAATTTTATAAAAACGGATGCTACCTATAGAGATGCAGAAGTAGATTGGGAATTGACCCAAAAGAATATTGCCAAAAACGTAAAAAGAAAAATATTAAATATTACTCAAGGTTTCTTAGGTTCAGACGAAAATAACTTTACCACTACTTTAGGTCGCGAAGGTTCTGATTATACTGCTGCTATTTTTGCTTATTGCTTAAATGCGGAAAGTGTAACCATATGGAAAGATGTTCCGGGAGTTATGAATGCTGACCCGAGGTATTTTGAAAATGCAAGTTTACTAAACCAAATTTCGTACCGTGAAGCGATTGAATTAGCTTTTTATGGTGCTACGGTTATTCATCCGAAAACCTTACAGCCTTTGCAAAAAAAGGAAATTCCTTTGTTTGTAAAATCGTTTATTAATCCTTTGCTACCGGGAACTCGTGTTGCCAAAGGTGCTGATTTAGAACCTTATTTACCTTGTTTTATTGTCAAAAGAAACCAACTCCTGATTTCGCTTTCGTCAATAGATTTCTCTTTTATCATGGAAGAAAACATCAGCGAAATTTTTGCTTTGTTTCACCAATTTAAAATAAAAGTGAATTTGATTCAAAATTCTGCGATTAGTTTCTCTGTTTGCGTTGAGGACAAATTTGAAAACTTCAAAGATTTGAACGCCATTCTTTCGAAAAAATTCAAAGTTGATTTTGATGAAAATGTTACTTTATACACCATCCGACATTTCAATGATAAAGCAGCACAAACTGTTGAAGAAAATAAAACCGTTTTATTGAAACAAGTGAGTCGCGAGACCATGCAGGTTGTAACGAAAGAAAGTTAGAAAATCTTTTCATCGTAAAGTCTCGACTTGTACTTATTGTTTTACAGAATACACTACTTTTGATGCATAGACGTTATACTATCTATGTTGAAAAAAGTAGTGTTTTTGTTTCTAATGATGTGTTTTTCCGGACTACAAGCCCAGGAAACTAACTCGTTATACAAAACCAAAAAAATCCCCGCTACCCTAGACACTATTCATCTTGAAAATGAAAGTATCAATTCAAGTTTCTTCAAAGTGCTTGACGCCAATGAAAAACCTATTGATACCGTTTTTTATAAAATAAATTTTCAAAAAGCAATCTTGATTTTTAATGAGAATTTCGCTCATCCATCGGATTCTGTAACGATTCACTATCTCAAACTTCCTGAGATTTTAACCAAAGAATATCATATTTATGATTCAAGCCGAATTGTAAGTAACGAAGCTGCTTCAGGAAATTTATATAAAATTGAAACGGATCCAGTCAAAAAAAATATCCCTTTTGACGGATTAAACACTTCCGGAAGTATCACGCGTGGCGTTACTATTGGTAACAATCAAAACACAGTTTTAAATTCAAATCTGGATTTACAAATCACAGGAAAACTATCCGAGAAAGTGAGCCTCAGGGCTTCCTTACAAGACAGCAATATTCCGTTGCAAGATGGAGGTTATTCTCAAAAGTTAGATCAGTTTGACAATATTTTCATGGAACTTTTTAGTGACAAATGGAATATTAGAGCCGGTGATGTCTTTCTTGAAAACAAAAAAACACAGTTCCTTAATTTCAATAAAAAAGTACAGGGACTTGCCACTAATTTCGATTTTGGAACAGAAGACAGTAAAACCAATGTTTTTGCATCAGTAGCTTTAGTGAAAGGACAATATGCCAAAAGTAATTTTGTTGGCCAGGAAGGCAATCAGGGACCTTATAAATTAAAAGGTCAAAATGGTGAATTGTATGTTCTCGTGATTTCAGGCTCAGAACGGGTTTATGTGAACGGCGTTTTATTGAAACGAGGTGAAAATAATGACTACACCATCGACTATAATGCCGGTGAAATAGTTTTTACACCGCTTTTCACTATTACTTCCGAAATGCGAATCGCTATAGAATACCAATATTCGGATCGGAATTATTCTCGATTTGTAACCTATGCCGGAGCTTCACACGAAAATGAAAAATGGAGTTTTGGAGGGTATTTATACTCCGAAAGTGATTTGAAAAACCAACCTTTACAACAAAATCTTTCTCCAGAACAAGCCCAGATTTTAGTGAATGCCGGTGACAATCCAGATTTGATGACGGCACCTTCCGCCTATGCAGATTCCTATTCGGATAACAAAGTGTTGTATCGAAAAACAACATTTAATTCGACAGCAATTTTCGAATATTCAAACAATCCAGATGACGAACTTTTCAATGTACGGTTTAGTTTAGTGGGAACAAATAAAGGAAATTACATCTTAAAAAATTCATCGGCTAATGGTCGAATTTATGAATTTGTTCAACCAATTAATGCTATTCCACAAGGAAATTATGAACCGATTATACAACTAGTTTCTCCAACAAAAATTCAGGTGGCAACATTTTTAGGAAAATATAAACCGACAGAAAAAACAGCTTTTGATTACGAAATAGGATTTAGCAACAATGATAAAAATCTTTTCTCCTCAACAGACGATGTCGATAACCGTGGCTTGGCTGCCAAAATAAATGCCAAACAACGCTTGTTTTCAAAAAAATGGAATGTTGATGCTTTTGCCAGTTATCAATTTATTCAGAAGAATTTTAAATCTGTGGAACGCCTTTATAGCATTGAATTTGATCGAGATTGGAATTTAAGCACAACAGCAATAGGAAATCAAAGTTTGTTAGTCTCTGGCCTACATTTCGAATTAAATCCAAAAGAAAACCCCCAGAACAAAGGATTGCTAAACTATCAATTTGAAAAATTGGATTTTTCAGAAAGCTTTTCGGGAAGCAGACATAGTATTGACGGAGCATTTCAACTGAAAAATTGGACGATTCAAAATCATGGCAGTTTCTTAAAAAGCGATGGAATTGAATCGGTTTCTAAATTTTATAGAAACCAAACCCAAGCTCGTTTTCATTTTAATAAAAACTGGATTGGGACGCATCTTAGATTAGAAGACAATCAGGAGAAGTTTAAAACTACCAATCAGTTTTCAGCTTTAAGCCAAAGATTCACTGAATATGGTTTTTTTACCGGACGAGGTGACAGCACCAAAGTTTATGTAGAATTAGGCTATTTTAAAAGAACGAATGATAGTTTACAAAATGGATTCATACAACGTGTAAATGCATCTCAAACATATTTCTTAAAATCGAAATTAATTCAAACAAAGAAAAGCGATTTAACCGCTTATGTGAATTATAGAGTGCTTGATTTTACTGATGCAACAAAGAAAAAAGAATCCTCTCTGAATTCCAGAATAGTGTATTCAGATCGTTTTTTCAATCAATTAATTCAAAGCACGACTGTTTATGAAACTAATTCCGGAAGTATTCCTCAACAGGAATTCACCTATCTTGAAGTTCCGGCTGGCCAAGGCGTTTACACCTGGAATGACTACAATAGTAATGGAATTCAAGAGTTACAAGAATTTGAAATCGCGCCATTTATCGATCAGGCAAAATACATTCGGATATTCTTACCGAACCGAATTTACATAAAAACACATCAAAATAAGTTCTCACAATCTGTAACTATAAATCCGAATCAATGGCAAAATGAGCTTGGATTAAAAAAATTACTGTCCTATTTTTATAATCAGACCTCCTTTATAATAGATCGAAAAATAAAAAGTGAAGGTGACACTTTCGAATTAAATCCTTTTAGTACCTCCAAAGAAAATGTGCTGGGACTAAATTCCAGTTTCAGGAATAGTTTGTTTTATAATCGAGGAAAACAAAAACATTCCGTAACCTATACTTATTTGCAAAATCAAACGAAAAATTTATTATCAATAGGAACTCAAGAAGCAAAAAACAGCTCCCATCAACTACAATATACCAACTTATACAAGAAAAGTTGGTTGTTCAATTTTTTTGCAAAAACAATCCAAACCGCCATTGAATCTGAAAATTTTACAGAAAAAAACTATAGTATTAGCGGCTATCAATTGGCTCCAAAAATCAGCTATTTATTCTCCAAAAACACCAGTTGGGATGTGTTTTATGAATTGCAAAATAAAGAAAATCAGATTGGGGTTTTGGAGAAATTAGTACAAAATCGTTTTGGAACTTCATTTTCTTATTCGAGTGATAAAAAATTCACCATGAATGGAGAGATTTCTTTTTATCAGAATAAATTCACCGGAAATGAATTCTCTTCGGTTGGTTTCCAGATGCTAGAAGGGCTACAAACGGGGCAAAATATGACTTGGAGATTATTGTTGCAAAAAAACCTGACGCAATTTTTAGACATAAACTTAAATTACCAAGGAAGAAAAAGTGAGTCCAGCCAAACTATCCACACAGGAAATATACAATTGAGAGCTTATTTTTAAGCTTTTACCTCAATTATTCAGAATAAAATTATTAAATTTATTCTGAATTTTCATTTAACCATCCAAACTTTAAAACAACAACATCATGAAAAAATTAGTGTTATTCTGTTTAGTATTTATTCTATCTGGAAACTTTTATGCGCAAGAAACTGCTGCTGAAAAGAAAATTACAAAAGCAAAAGCAAAAACCGAGAAAGGTGTAAAAGCAAAAAAGGAAGCCCAAGAAAAAATGGCTAAGGCTAAAGCAACTAAAACTGAAACAGATGCTAAAGACAAAGCAGTTAAAGTAAAAAGTGATGCTAAATCTAAAGCAGCTAAAACTCAAACAGAAGCTAAAGATAAAGCCACTAAAGTAAAAAGTGATGCTAAATCCAAAGCAGCAAAAACTGAAACAGATGCTAAAGACAAAGCCACTAAAGTAAAAAGTGAAGCTAAAGCTACTAAAACAGAAAAAGACATTAAAAACAAAGTCACAGAGACCGATAAAAAAATAGAAAAGGCTAAGAAAGAAACCTCCTCTGCAAAAATAGCAACCAAAAAGGCCGCTTCAAAAGTTAAAGAAACCAATGAAAAAGCACCTAAAGTAGCAGATAAAATTACTGGAGAATACAACGGAAAAAAAGTATATACAGGTCCTAGAGGTGGAAAATATTATATCAACTCTAACGGGAACAAGACTTATATTCAAGAGTAATATTTTCCAATTCAATATAAAACGAGAGGCTGTTCAAAATGAGCAGCCTCTTTCTATTTAACAAATAGTAAAGTATATTTACCCGAAATAAATTAATAGTTTGGTAATACGTTCGAAATATAAAAAACCACTTCATTGAGTAACTTTCAAATTTAAATAACGAACTTATATCGCCAAATGGATTTGAATACTAACAAGACTATTTTGATTGCTCCATTAAATTGGGGTCTGGGACATGCTACGCGCTGCATTCCTATTATTAAGGCTCTACAAGACAATAATTACATCCCAATAATCGCATCCGATGGTATTGCGCTTGAATTATTGCGAAAAGAATTCCCGTATTTAAAAACACTTGAATTGCCCTCATACGAAATAGAATATTCTAAAAATGGTAAAAATTTCAAATGGAAGTTATTGCAAAATTGTCCAAAAATGATTGAAGCCATTTGGGCTGAAAAGAAATTAGTAAAGAAATGGGTTAAGAAGTATTCTATTGATGGCGTACTATCTGATAATAGACTTGGCGTATTTAGTAAAAAAGTACCTTCGGTATTTATGACGCATCAATTGAATGTCATGACAGGAAATACAACTTGGATTACCAGTATGCTCCACCAACACATTATAAAAAAATATGCCGAATGTTGGATCCCGGATTTGGAAGGAACACCAAATTTGACAGGCAAATTAGGACATATAAAAAAGGCTGATTTTGTGACAAGATACATAGGACCATTAAGCCGATTACACAAACGCGAGACCCAAAAAAAATACGATTTGATGGTTATTTTATCCGGACCAGAACCGCAACGTGGCATGTTGGAAGATAAACTAAAGACTGAAGTATTGAAATATGATGGGAATGTAGTTTTTATAAAAGGGATTATAGAAAAAGACCAAATAAAGGAACAAATTGACCATGTCACCTATTATAATTTTATGAATACGAGACAACTTGAACAAACTTTTAACGAAAGTGACACCGTATTATGCAGGTCAGGATATACAACCATTATGGACTTGGCTAAACTGGATAAAAAAGCTTTTTTCATTCCTACTCCCGGCCAATACGAACAGGAATATCTGGCAAAAAAACTAAAAAAAGAAGGATTAGTACCATATGCGGAGCAAAACGATTTTAAAATAGAAAACCTTGAAGAAATTAAGTTATACAAAGGACTGCCTCAATTAGATACTGCATTAGACTGGAAAGCATTGTTTCAAGTCTTTGAATAGAATCACTAAATCCAATTTCTTTTACAATCAAAAAACACCCTAATAATATACTTTGAAAGTATAATAATTAGGGTGTTTTTATAAAAAATCTATAACTTAATTAGATTATAAGTATTGGACTAATCTTCTGATTTTTTCTCTCCAAATTTTTCGTGTTTGATGATTTTGGCATTAATCATGAAATAAACATACTCTGCAATATTTGTACAATGTTCAGAAATACGTTCTAAATGTTTTAAAACAATCACAAGATTTGTTCCTGAAACTACCGTCTTAGAATTTGACTTCATTTCATTGATGATATTATGTATTGCTTCATCACATTCATTTTTTATGGTATTATTCAAAACGAAAATTTCTCCAATCGTACTTTCATTACGAGTCAAGAAACATTCATTCGTTTTTATAGTAATCACCTCAACATGTCTGGCTATATCAGTAATATTAAACTTAACAATTAAGTCATGTTTATCTTTAATATTCTTAGATTTTTTTATGATGCTTATCGCCAAATCCCCGATTCTTTCTATCTCATTGCTAATTTGCATCGCTGACATAATAAAGCGTAAATCAGAAGCGACTGGCTGTTGCAAAGCAAAAATACTTTGGCAAATTTCATCAATCTTCACATCTAATTTATCAATCTTATTTTCTGTTTTTTTTACTTCTTTAACTTCCGAAAAAGGTTCTGAAAGTAACGCATTTACTGATTCTCCTACTTGACCCTCAGCTAAAACACCTATTTTCTGGATAACATTTTTAAGTTTTTCTAATTCTATTTCAAAGTGTGTCATACAATTTTTAGTTTAAAATGGATAATCGGTTATTTGTTTAATCGATTAAACAATTATCCAAATCTTCCTGTGATATAATCTTCCGTTTGTTTTTTCTCTGGTTTGGTAAAAATAGTATTTGTTTTCCCCATTTCAATCAATTCACCCATATAAAAGAACGCCGTATGATCACTAGTTCTTGCTGCTTGTTGCATATTATGCGTTACAATTATAATGGTATATTGTTCTTTCAATTCGTGAACCAGTTCTTCAATTTTAGAAGTTGAAATTGGATCCAAAGCACTCGCAGGTTCATCCATCAATATAATATCTGGGCTTACCGCCAATGTTCTTGCAATACACAAACGCTGTTGTTGACCACCCGATAATCCCAAAGCAGAATCATCCAAACGATCTTTAAACTCATCCCAAATGGCAGCTTGACGCAAAGAAATTTCTACAATTTCATCCAATTGTGTCTTGTCTTTCAATCCATTAATTCTAGGTCCATAAGCCACATTTTCATAAATGGATTTCGGAAACGGATTGGATTTTTGAAAAACCATTCCGATTTTTTTTCGAATATTGACCACATCTACGTTTTTATCATAGATGTCTACACCTTCAACCAGCATTTCTCCTGTGATTTTCACACTCGGAATCAAATCATTCATTCGGTTAATACATCTCAAAAAAGTAGATTTTCCACAACCCGAAGGGCCAATTAAAGCGGTGACTTTATTAGCTGGAATTTGCATCGAAATTTCCTTTAATGCTTTTTTTTCTCCGTAGTATAATGACAAATCATTAACCTGTATTTTTATATCTCTCATTTTATTTTTATTAAAACAATTCCGTTTTGTTTTTGCCACAAAGGCGCAAAGGCACGAATTTCAATTATTTAAAATATCTTAATCTTTTTACAAACTTCTTTTCTTTGTGACTTAGCGGCATCATTTTGCTTTTCTTCTAATTCTAGATCTAATAACAACCGCTACTAAATTCAGTGACAAGGTAAGAATTAATAATACCAAAGTAGTTGCAAACTGAATTGGCATTGTTTTTTCCACATCCGAAGATTGGGTCGACATAATGTAAACGTGATACCCCAAATTCATAAATTGATCACTCAATGAACCTGGCAAAGTAGCCAAATAATACGCCGCACCAGTAAATAAAATGGGAGCAACTTCTCCAGCACCTCTACTCACCGCAAGGATTGTTCCTGTCATAATTCCTGAAATAGACCCCGGAAAAACTACTTTTTTTATCGTTTGCCATTTGGTCGCTCCTAATGCCAAACTCGCTTCTCTTAATTCTCTTGGGATGGTTTTCAAAGCTTCTTCTACCGAAACGATAATTACAGGAAGTGTTAATAATGCCATTGTTAAACTTGCCCAAAGAATATTAGGTTGTCCCCAATGCAATTGACCATTATTGAACGTGGAATCCATTCCTGTTCCCACAAATTGGATGAAAAATCCTAGTCCAAAAAGCCCAAAAATAATCGAAGGAACTACTGCCAATGTTCGAATAGAAAACCGAACTGCTGCTGCAAATTTTGATTTTTCGTGTGCATATTCCGTTAAATAAATCGCAGTGATTGTCCCGAATGGAACTGCCGCAATCGACATTATAACAACCAAAATAAAAGTTCCGATCAAGGCTGGAAAAATCCCACCTTTAGTCATTCCATCGGTTGGAAAAGAACTGATAAATTCCCAAGAAAACTTGTCACGTCCTTGGTAAATGATAATCCCCAAGATGACAAACAGGATTGCAATAATCAAAAGAACTGCCGCTTGAGTAACTCCAATAACGGCGCTTTCTTTTATATTTTTTACCGTTTTATCCGATTTAGAAAACGGATTTTCCGATATATTAATTGTATTTTCCATACTTATTTACCTTGGAATTTTTTAATTAATTTTCCTTTGACATAAAATTCTGCTACTGCATTTAATACAAAGGAAAAAATGAAAAGCAATGAACCTATAAAAAACAAAACGCTGTAATGAGTTTCTCCAAATACCGTTTCTGCCATTTCTGATCCAATAGTTGCGGCAAAAGTTCGCACACTTTCAAACGGATTTGCCGATAATAATGCTGCATTTCCTGTTGCCATAAGCGCAATCATTGTTTCGCCAAAAACACGACCAACTCCTAAAAGCAAAGCTGCAAAAATACCTGGCGTAGCCGCTGGCAAAATTACCGAAAAAGCGGTTTGTGCTTTGCTGGCTCCCAAGGCTAAACTAGCCTCAGTATACGTTTTTGGAACTGCCGAAAGTGCATCTTCTGAAATGGTATAAATAATAGGAATCGCTGCCAATGCCATTGCCACACCGCCAATAAAAGCATTCAATCGAGAATCATAACCAAAAATATCTTGAAAAAAAGTAGCCAAAACCATCATAGCAAAAAATCCAATAACTACAGATGGAAAAGCGGCAAGCATTTCGATAATAGGTTTTATGATTTCCTTTCTTCTATTAGAAGCAAAACACGAAGTATAAACGGCTGCTAATATTGCCAAAGGACCTGCAATCAACATTGCGATTATTGTTACTTTTAAAGTTCCAATAAGCAAACCAATCAATCCAAAACGAGGATGTTCTGAAACGGGCACCCATTCTGTAGTAAAAAAGGTGCTCCAAGTTTTGTCTGAACCTTCGTTATTTTGGGAAACGGCATCCGTTGTTTCGTCTGATGAAGCTACGGACAAATCTTCTTTTTGTGTGTCTCCATAGGATTCTGGTTCCAAATCATTATTAGAAACAGGCTCGGAACCATACGTCTCGGGCTTTAATTCCTCGGTAGTTGCCGCTCCATAAGATTCGGGTTTTAACTCTTCCTTGGTTTCTGAACCATACGATTCCGGCTTCAAATCCTCGGTAGTAGCTCCGTAAGATTCGGGTTTATTCGAGGTTGTGGATTGAATTTCTGTTTTTGCTTTAGCATCATTTCCAAAACTAAATAATGGCAATGATTCTTTGAAAACAAAAATGAAAATCAAGAAAATTATCGCAATAGACATAAAAGCTACCGATGATATAATTTTTTCGGCTAGAAATTCAGAAAGTCTGAATTGCTTTTTTAAACTTTCTTTGGTAAAAGTTTGTTTGATGGGTAATTGGGAATTCATCTTATTTATTTAGGAATTCATTTAATATAAATACAAAAAAACCCTCACTTTAATAAAAAAATGAGGGTTGTTTTACTTATAATTATTTCAAAGGATAATACCCTACTTCTGCAATAATAGCTTGCCCTTCTGAACTCAAAATCCAATCTACAAACGCTTTGGTTTCACCAGTTGGTCTTGATTTCAAATACATGTACAAGTATCTTGTAATAGGATAAGTATGGTTTTTGATTGTGGCAGCTGTTGGTAAAACCGCAGCACTTTTGTCGTCTTTTTTAACGGCACAATCTTTTACCCCTTCAGCATAAGCTGCTCCACCGTAACCTACAGAGTATTTGTCTTTTTTTACTGCATTTACAATAGCTGCAGTTCCAGGCAATGTTTGACAAGTTGGCGAAAAATCTGTTTTTACTACATTGTCTTTAAAGAAACCAAAAGTTCCTGAACTACTTTCTCTACCGTATAATTTAATAGCTGCATCTGGCCCACCCACTTCTTTCCAATTAGTGATTTTACCCGCAAAAATTTGTCCAATTTGTTTCAATGTAAGAGAGGCAACTGGATTGGCTTTGTTTAAATAAACTGACAAACCATCTTTGGCGCAAGGAATTTCCACACCAAGTGTATTGTATCTTGCTTTCAATTTTTCTACTTCAGAAGATTTGATTGGACGACTTGAATTGGCAATATCCGTTGAACCATTGATTAATGCTGCCAAACCTACTCCAGATCCACCACCTGTAACTTGGATAGAAGCTCCTGGATTTTTCTTCATATATACTTCGGCCCATTTTTGAGACAAAATAACCATAGTATCAGACCCTTTTACGGTCACTTTGTTAATTGTAGTAAAAGAGAATCCTACTGTCATCACAACTAATAAAATGGCTGCAATTTTGATTTTTGTTGTTTTCATTAATTTGTTTTTTTAATTATATTTTTTTTATTAAAATTTAGCTTGTAATCTAAGTGTGAAAATATTGTCGTGTTTATCTTTTATGAAATCTGCTCCAGCATTTAGAGATTTTTCATTGATTGGCATTACATAGCAAGCCATTACTTTGATGTTATCATTGAAGAAATATTGCCATGCAAATGTCCAGTTATTGTATTTCAAATCGTCCTTTGTTTTAACAGCGTCTCCAGACAATCTAGTGTTTGGATCAAAAACGTCATATCGCAAAGAAACCTCATTAACCTTACCTACATTTTTTACAAATGAAATGTAATATCCTTCAACGTTTCTTATTTTGTTGGCATTGAACAATGAGTTAACTTGAGTAGTATTAGTTGTTCCTGAATATGTTCCTCTGATGTATTCTCCTTTTAGAGACATACCTCCCAAGAAATCATAGTACAACTGCATCTCAGCTCCAAACAATTCTTTTTTGAATTGATCTCCAACAGCAGGAGTAAATGATTTATTATTCACATCTGTAAATACAGTTGGCGAAGTTTTAATAACAACAGTATTAATACCAGTAGCAGGATCAACAGTAGTTGTAGTCTTAGTAGCAGTATTCTCAAGAACTGAAGTTTTCCCAAGATAAGTATGTGCTCCAAAATCTATACCTAAACCTTTGCTTGGTAATTTAAAAGAATAAACTGCTCTAGCCATCAAATCTTTCCCGTTGTCAACGTCTTTGGCTTGATTTGCCAAAGCTCCTTCTCCAAAATTTCCGTTTAATACGGCTACTTGTATCTTTAAAGGAATATTGTAAGTGGTAGCAAAATCAGCTTCTAATTTTGCTCCTTGATCTCTTTCAGTAGGATAAAGCGTTCTGGTCATCAAAGTTCTTTCGGCAAATTCTCTTGATGAAGAAGAATATTCAATATCATACGTTGGTCTGTTAAACTGCCCAACCCATAAAGAGAATAGGTTTAACCAACGGTCATTCAACTGCACATAAGCATCTTTCAAAGTAACTTGATGTACTTCAAAGTTGGGTTGCAAAACAAAATTCACACCATCAATAGGTTTGTACGTAAATTTAATTCTGGCTCTTCTGATGTAAAATGAATTGTCCTCATAAGCCGATCCTGTTACCGGAACACCGTGTTGACTTCCGTCAGAAGCCCAAGAATCGTACATTTCGTATTGTGCTTGTATATAACCTGAAACTTTAATTTTAGCCAGTTCATTAACTACTGATTCCATAGCCGAAAATTTCTCATCAAAGCCTGCTAATTTCATCGAATGATCCTCTACCGATTCTTTCAAGGATTCTATGCTTACTGTTTTAACTGAGTCAATACTTTGGGTTTCTAAAGAATCGACAGCTACAGCTTTAACAGCATCACTCTTAACATCTTGCGCATTAGCCAACACTGAAGTCATAACTAAAACTGCAAATAAAATTTTTTTCATCGTTGTTATCTGATTAATTTTTTTGCAAAGATGATACTGGTGTGTTAAGCTAACGTTAACACAATATTATGTTGGTGATAAATTATCGTTTCGGTAAGGTTTCCAATCCCATTTGTAGGATTTGTTTATAATCATTTCCAGACTTACTGTTTTTTTAGTTTATTAATCTTAAGACTTTTACTATAGATTTGTTCCGGATCTAATTCTGGTTTTTTTAATCTGGCCTTTTCAATTGTAAAGGAAAATTCAGACCCAATTCCAAATTCACTTTCCACGTATATTTTTTCTTTATGCGCTTCTATGATATGTTTTACAATTGCTAATCCTAAACCCGATCCACCTTCTGAACGCGAACCGCTTTTGTCCACTCTGTAAAAACGTTCAAAAAGCCTTGGTATATTTTGTTTTTCAATTCCTTCTCCATTATCAGTTATTCGAACCAAGACCTTTTTCTTAGTCAAATTGACAACGGCTACTTCAGTAAAACCACCTTCTCTACCATACTTAATAGAGTTTACAATTAGATTCTCAACTACTTGTTGTATCTTATCTTTATCCCCATGCACGATAATAGGCTGTATGTGATAATTTTCGAAAGCCAGTGTGATTTTCTTTTTATCGGCTTTCATTTCCAATAAATCAAAAACATTCTGTATCAATTCTACAATATCAAATTCAGAAAAGTCAAGATTTAAATCCCCTGATTCCAACTTTGTAATCATATCTAAATCTTCCACAATGTAGATTAATCGTTCTACACCTTTCTCGGCACGTTTTAAATATTTTTTTCTAATGTTTTTATCATCCATCGCTCCGTCCAGCAGAGTCGAAATGTAGCCTTGAACTGTAAACAAAGGTGTTTTTAGTTCATGTGAAACATTGCCAAGAAATTCTCTTCGGTATTCTTCCCGAATCTGCAGCATTTCAATTTCCAGTTTTTTATCAGTGGCAAACTTCTTGACTTCTCGCGTCAAGGTTTCCATATCAGTAGTAATGGGCTGATTTATAAAAGTACTGGATTCCAACAGCGAAACGTCATCGTATATTTTTTTTACACGTCTATAAATAAACCGTTCAACACGATATTGTAAAACTATAAAAGAAAATAAATAAATAATTAAGAGACAAACGATTCCAAAAAACAGCAAATTATTTACTTTAGAACCAAAGAATAACAATACCATCAAGAGGACAAATCCAGTAGCAAAAAGGCTAATGAATAAAGCAGACTTTATGGCGAACTTATACGTTTTCTTAAAATTTATTTTCATCGATTTCACACCTCGCTTTTAAAGCGATTTGAATTTTGTAATTTGTATTCTTATAAAAAAAAGTGGTATTTACACTTCAAATTTATACCCTACTCCTTTAATGGTTTTGAATAAATCCTCTCCAATTTTTTCTCTTAATTTTCTAATGTGAACATCTATGGTCCTTCCGCCAACTACGACCTCATTACCCCATACTTTATCTAAAATCTCATCGCGTTTAAATACTTTTCCCGGCTTGGAAGCCAATAAGTAAAACAATTCAAATTCTTTTCGTGGCAAAGCAATCTCCACATTGTCTTTTCTTATTTTATATTCTTCTCGATTGATTTCGATTCCTCCTACGTTAAGTGTTTCACTATTTTGTTCCTGTTCTTTCAAACGTCTTAACAATGCTTTTACTTTACTGACTAGTAGTTTTGGTTTGATGGGTTTTGTAATATAATCATCGGCACCCGCATCAAAACCAGCTACTTGAGAATAATCTTCGCTTCTTGCTGTAAGGAAAGTTATAATTACATTATTCAGTTCCGGTATTTTTCTAATATTCTCACACGCTTCCATTCCATCCATTTCTGGCATCATTACATCCATAATAATTAGGTCTGGCAATTCTTTTTTTGCTTTTGCAATAGCTTCTTTCCCGTTTGCTGCTGTAACTATCTGATAGCCCTCCTGAGCAAGATTATACCCTACAATTTCCAAAATATCCGGCTCATCATCAACGAGTAAAATCTTTGTGTTTCTTTTTTTCATATTAGAAAAATTATATTATTCTGATGGAATTTACGCCTGAAATACTCAGTTATTTTCAATTCCGATTGTAAATATAACAATAAAAGAACCGTTTAAAAATCACATTAACCGTAATTTAATATGTTAACGTTTTATTAATATTCACGAAACTAAATGGTAATAATCAAGTAACTTTTACTTTACAAAACGGGCATTACTTTGCATAAAAATAAAACAAACAAAAATGAAATTTAGAATATTGTTTATAGCATTATTAATTACAACTTTTTCTTTTTCACAGAATAAAGGTACCGTTTCTGGAATCCTAACTGATAAAGATGCTAACAATCAATCCTTACCTTTTGCTAATGTACTTATAAAAGGAACCAAAATAGCAACCAATACTGATATTGATGGGAAATATACTATCGCTATGGCCCCTGGTAATTATACGGTACAATTCAGTTTCGTAGGGTATGAATCTGTAGAAATTCCTGTAACTGTAGTAGCAAATGAAACTGTAAATCTAAATCAAGCGATTGGTTCAGGAAGTTACAAACTGGAAGATGTTATTATAAAGAACACGGCAAGCAGAGAAAAAGAAACGGTATTATTACTTGACCAAAAGAAAGCCGTTGTAATAAAGCAAAGTATAGGTGCTCAAGAAATGGCTCGTAAAGGAGTTAGCGATGTAGAGGAAGGACTTACCAAAATAACAGGAATTACAAAAGTAGGTTCGAGAGGTCTATTTGTACGTGGACTGGAAGACCGATACAACAATTTACTGATAAACGACCTTGCTGCGCCGACTAACAATCCTTTCAAAAAAATTATTCCGTTAGACTTATTTTCTACCGATATTGTAGGTGTTATTGAAGTATACAAAACGTTTAACCCTAATATTTATGGTGATTTTGCCGGAGGTACTTTTAATATCCAAACTTCTAAAGGTTCGAAAAGTGTAACCAAATTGAATGTTGGAGTTGGCTACACTGTAAATAACAATTTAGAACAGTTTTTAATTTCTAAAGACGCAAATTCTACCAAAGGATTATTTGGCTTGACCGGAAACGACAGAAAAATTCCCGGATTATTGGGAAATACACCTTCAAGTTACACGCTTACTGCAGATGAATCTTTGAGGTCTTTTAAAAGTGGATTTGATGTTTCAAAAATAAACAGCCCTTTGAATTCAAGCATTGGTTTTCTTCATTCCGAAAAATTTAACCTAAAAGACGACAAGACTTTTTCTTACTTACTTTCGATTAATTTTGACAATAATTATTCGATTAGAAACGGAGTGGAAAGAACTTTCACAAACAATCCTTCTGGATTTACTTATAGAAATGACTTTGACAATACTGAATACCGATATAAAACATCACTGTCTTCTTTAGTAGGATTAAACTACACCACAAATAGACTGAAACTTTCTTACAATACCCTTTTCATCAGAACAACTGAAAATTTGGTTAAAGACCAATTTGGAGTAGCGGATTCAAACTCAAGCAACAATAAAACTTTAATTAGAACCAATCAATTAGACGAATCTAATTATTTAAACAACCAATTATTGGGCGAATATGCATTGAATGAAGATAAAAGTCAAAATATAAAAGCGGCAGTTTCCTATGCGATTACTAAGTATGCGCAACCAGACAGAAAATTCTTTTCAGGAACAAAATCAGGAACAGACGATATTTTAGTTTCTGTTGCCGGAAATAACTTTATCAAACAGTATTTGGATATTTCTGGTGATTCTTATTTTTCAGGATTAGGAGAATACACGTTGAAATTTGGTAAAACTGAAAAAAATAATATTTTTACGGCTGGATACAATGGAAACATGTCTGACATGACCTCATCCTATCGTTTTATTACACCGGTAAATAATAGTGCTCCAAACAGCTTTACAGCACCATTAAATTCATTGGACACGCAATTAAATGGTTATTTAGCCTCAAATGCTATTAGTTTTAGAGAAAGTTCTAATGCAACATATCAAGCAAAATTAAAAGAAACTGCCAATGCAGGTTATGCTAACTTACTTTACAAGTTTGGTGAAAAATGGGAAGTAAACGGAGGAATTCGTTTAGAAAGTACGATGAGAGAAACTAAGTACAGAACTCAAGGTTCTTTCTCAGACCCATTTAAAACTTTAAAATATGACAACTTGTATGTTTTACCCGCTTTAAATGTGAAATATGGTTTGAATGAAAATTCGAATCTGCGTTTTGCTACTGGAAAAACATATACAAGACCGGTAGTAATGGAATCTTATCCTATAGAGTATATCAATGCTGATGGAACTTCAACAAAAGGAAATCCGTTTTTAAAAAATAGCAGCAACTACAATGTTGATTTAAAATATGAATTATTCCCAACATCAAAAGAAGTTTTAGTACTTGGATTGTTCGGTAAAAAAATAGATCAGCCTATTGAAAGAACATTCATCTCTAATGCTGCAAATTCAACTATCACGACTTATTTAAATTCAGACAATGCAGTTTTATATGGAGCAGAAATTGAACTCCTATTCGATTTTGCAAGAATTGACGAAAGCTTAACTGATTTCTCTTTTGGGTTCAACACTTCTTTAATGCATACGAAAGTAGATGTGAAACCAACCACTACTGATAGTGACGGTAATGTAACAACATCAATCGAAACCTTTAAAAATAGAGAACTACAAGGAGCTTCAAAATGGTTAATCAACTCTGATTTAAAATACCAATTTGACTTAAGCGAATCTTGGAGTAACACGGTTTCATTAGTTTATTCTGTATTTGGAAAAAGAATTTATGCTGTTGGAACAGGGGGATTAGACCATATTTATGAACTGCCGGTGCAACAGTTGGATTTTATTTGGAGCAGCAAATTATCAGATCATTTTGATTTAAAATTCAGTGCTGACAATCTACTTGATCCAATACGTAAATCCGAACAAGGAAATAGCGGGACTTCAATTATAGTTGAAAATTCAACCATAACAAACAGTTATAAAAAAGGAAGAGGGTTCTCTATAAACTTAGGATACACTTTTTAACACATACCCTATTTAATACCAAAAGCTCTAATTTATTTAGGGCTTTTTTTATGCTTAAAACTCACGTAACACCCTTAACATTCGCTTCACATTTTGGTAGTTTTTTAGTAACCGTATTGTAATATTCGGCTAACACCCTTTGTGAAGTTATCCTATAATTTTGACAAAAATAAAAAACAATAAATAATACAATAAACTATGAAAACTAAATTTTTTGCTTTAGCACTTGCTACAGGGTTATTTCTAAATTCTTGCTCAAGTAGTGACAGTCCAATTCCTGTTACACCACCGGCAACAGGCGAAATCACAGGTACAATAACTGCAAATAAAACTTTTGCATATGGAAATTATACTTTAAAAGGTATTGTTAAAGTTGCTTCAGGAGTAACCGTAACTTTCGATGCAGGTTCTACAATTACAGCAAACAAAACTACAGGAGACAACGCATTTGTTGTTTTAAACGGAGGAAAATTAAACATTAACGGTACAGCTGACAAACCAGTTGTATTTACAGAAGCATCTGCAACTCCAGGTTCTTGGGGAGGAATTATCATCTATGGTGATGCTCCAATAAAAGCAATTGGTGGTGTAACTACTTCTACTTCAGAAGATGGAAATGCATTGCCTTACGGAGGAACAAATGCAGCTCACAACGGAGGTTCATTGAACTATGCAAGAGTTGAATATGCTGGTGCAAAATTAGCTGATGGAACAAAAGAAAATAATGGATTTACATTCTATTCAGTAGGTTCTGGAACAACATTAGACCACTTAGTTTCTTACAAAGGTGCTGATGATGGATATGAATTTTTTGGAGGAACTGTAAGTATGACAAACGCTATTTCTTATGGTAACTATGATGATGCTTTTGACTGGCAAGATGGATGGCAAGGTCAAAACAACTCTAACTGGTATGCTTACCAAACGGGTAAAGGAAATTTCGGAATGGAAATCGAATGTTCTAACAACAACAATGCATTCTGGCCAAAAGTTATTAATATCACTTTAAAAAGAGAAGCAGGATGTGTACCAGAAGTTGCTGGTGATGTTCAAGTTGATGCTTTCCAATTCAAAAAAGAAGGAAATGGAGATTATAGCAATATCATTATCTCAGGATACGGAGACTATACTGAAGGGACAACTATTTACAAAGGTGCTGCAGTAAAAATTCAAGATGCTACGACAAACACGAATCAAGTTAATGGATCAAAAATAAAATTAACTAATGTAACCATCTCTTCAACTTCACAAATTGTACCTGTAGGAGCAACTTCAAGTATTGTAGTTAATTTCCCAGTTGGAAATTTTGCAACAACTACAACTGCTACCGGTGCTTCATTAACAGCTGGTGCATGGGCAACTGTTGGTGGTACTAGCTTAATTAAATAGTTTTTAGTAAAAAAATTCGAAAAATAATAGCTAAACACCTCTCTTTATGAGAGGTGTTTTTTTTTGTGGTACAATATTTGAAATATTTTTTATATATTTACATAACAAATCGAAATCATGGCGAAAAACTACTTTTATATTACTATCTTATTGGTTTTTTTCTTTTCTGTGAGCCTTTCCGCTCAGGAAAACAAACAACAGCCAAGAACACAAGAAACTGCTTCGATAGAAGGCTTAAGCTTGTACCCGAACCCCGTGAGCAATGGCAAAGTTTACATTACTTCAAAAAATGACTTAGATAAAGAAATCATTATCTTTGATGTTTTAGGAAAAAAAGTACTTCAAACAATGCTGAGTTCAAGAGAACTAAATGTTTCAAATCTTACTTCAGGTGTTTATATCATAAAAATTAATGAAAATGATGCATCTGCCACAAGAAAATTAATTGTTCGATAATAATCTATAACTGACAAATTCAAAAGCTCCAATTCTATTGGGGCTTTTTTTATAAAATAGTACTGCTATTTATTAAATTGAGTAAAGTGCTTGCAAAGACTTTGAATGCTTAAGTGTCTACAAATTTTTTACTTACTTTTGTAAAAAAAATTCTTGATTCCAACTACCGACATATTTGCTATTTCCAGTCAAAAACAGTTTGAGAAAGTCGCTTTAAAAGTGTTTCGTTTTCAATACGAAAATAATAAGGTGTATCAGGAATTTTGTAATTTTTTAAAAACAGATCCTCACAAAGTAAAATCATTATCTCAAATTCCCTTTTTACCAATACAATTTTTCAAGAGCCACCAAGTTGTTTCTAATACAGATGCGATTGAAGAAACATTTACCAGTAGCGGGACAACCGGAATGATTACCAGCAAGCATTTAGTCACTGACGCTTCCATATATGAAGAAAGCTACCGCAAAGGATTTTCTCAGTTTTATGGGAACATCGAGGATTATGTTGTTTTGGCTTTACTTCCTTCTTATTTAGAAAGAGAAGGCTCCTCTTTGATTTACATGGTTGAAGATTTGATAACACTTTCCAATCATCTGGAAAGCGGTTTTTACCTGCACAATCATGACGAACTTATAGCGAAACTCATTGCTCTGGACCAAGCCGGTCAAAATGTCATTTTGATTGGAGTCACTTATGCTTTGTTAGATTTGATTGAGAAACACCAATTCCAACTGCAAAATACCATAATCATGGAAACGGGTGGAATGAAAGGCAAACGAAAAGAAATGATTCGGGAAGAATTACACGAACAATTGTGCAAAGGATTTGGCGTTTCAGCCATTCATTCAGAATACGGGATGACCGAATTATTATCCCAGGCGTATTCTTTAGGAAATGGCTTATTTGAGTGCCCTTCTTGGATGCAAATCCTCATTCGCGACACCGAAGATGCTTTGACTTATGTAGTCAACGGTAAAACTGGAGGAATCAACGTGATTGATTTGGCCAATATCAATTCCTGTTCGTTTATCGCTACGCAGGATTTAGGCAAAAAAGATCCCAACAACTCTTTCGAGGTATTGGGACGTTTTGATAATTCGGATATCCGAGGTTGTAATTTGATGGTTCTTTAACCCGAATTACTGATACTTGTCTAAATCAATTAAAGTCTATCATAGACGTCTCCCATTTCAAATAAGTTCCGTTTTTTAACTTATGAAGTATATATACTCTGCTTGATGATTGTAAATTGTTTTCTCTGAACTTCTCTAGTGTGATATAATCTACTCCTTTCAAAGTATATATTTTTTCGGGTGGTTTGGGATTCGAGGAAAAACAAGACGAACTATACAGAGTATATGTGAAAGAGGGTTCGTTTAAACTGTTTTCAGGATCGTTTCTGAATTTTTTTAAGCCTTTATCTCTTGCTTGCTTTGTTTCATAGCCTTTGTAATAAAAGTTAAATTGAGCCTTTGTTACAGCTTTATTTATGCTATAACTAGCTATCGATTTATCTTTTAAATCAATAAAAACAGTTGTCGATTCTTGCTTTTTTATTTCTTGAGAAAAAGATAAACAAAAACGAACTAAACAAAATAAAACGAATATTCTTCTTATTATTGGCATGGCGGATTTGTGTTTATAAAGTTATAGTAAATATCTAGTATTTGTTTTCTATTGATTTCTGGTATGTTTTGCCAAGCTATAGTCGGATGGGGAGGAAGACCAGTAACAGTACTTGGATTGCCCCCACTACCCATTAATCCTATCCAAGAAAGCGCATTATAAAAGTCCAAAGTGTGTGCATTATTGTCAAATTGTTGTAAAACTTGAATGATTATTTCTCTAGAATGTTGAGCCATTAATTCGTGTTGAGCTACAGAAGGTTGCTGTCCCGTAGGCACATTATATTTATATCGCGTATAATAATCGGCAATTCCAGGATAATCATCTTTTATGCTCTTTATAAAATCTGCAGACCAAGGAATGCTTCCTTGATTAGCAAGAGACAATAGTTTTCTATACATTTCGGCATGTAACATTTCATGAATAAAAGTTCTGGCAATATTTAATTGTGGCGAACCTAACTTTAATGGGTTGAACCTAATTTCAATTAAATAATTTATAGGTTCAAAAGTTGCGGCACTAGCTTCATTATTAGGTACAGGGATAGCCCCTGCACTCAATTTCAAATTAGCCACAGAAAAATCTCCATCAAACTTTTTTAAATAATTCTGAAAAGTTGGAGCCCCTCCAAGTTTTGTATATACTCCATATAAACATGGATTGTTTTGAAATGATGGGTCAATGATTACATTATAAGCAAAAGTAGCATCAGAGGTATTCATTGCTGTGTTTATTAGCTCTTTTGCAATTATCCTACTAGCATAAGTAAATTCATTTTCTATTAAGTAATTTGTTATTTGTTCATTAAATGGTGGATTTAGTCCTAAAAAATAATATTGAGTTTTATTTAAAGTAGTCAAAAAAGTATTGTACTGTTTCGTTATTACTGCGTCACCACTTGGTAAGTTTGGCGATGTTATTACTGAATTAGAACTTGCATAACCTCCACCTGAGCCAGTGCCAATATAACTACTAGTACTTGCAGTGCCAAAACTTATAGCTCCTGAAGAGCCGCCTAAAGTAACACATGTAGTTCGAGAATAATATCCACAAATTGCACCCCCACAATCCCAAGGATCACCAGAACAGGCCGAAACAACTTCCGTAAAACAAAATGTGCTTTGTGTATTGCTCTTAGCCAGTTCGCTATTCTTATTGATAGATTTCACTTCAATTTCACCTTCAAAATCCACTTGATTTTTTAATTTATGGATTAGTTTAGTTGGAATGTATTTTATTATAAAGGCTTTTGAATTTTTAGAACTATCTATTTCAATTACGAGATTTTCAAAAAATGAATTATTATTATTTTCTCTAGTGATTAAAAAAGTGTAAGAAATTTTATTCTGATGTTAAATAATTTTCGCAGGCTGATTTGCTATTTCATAATCTTCATTACTGAGTTTAAATCCTTTTCCCTGTTTTGTAGAATTCATATATGGTAATTTTTGAAAAACATATTTAAATTCATTTTCCATTATTAATTCATCAAACGTCTTCTCGGTAATTTGAATTTGTTTTGCAATTGTGCTATTTTCTTTTATACCGTTTTCCTCTACTTGACAATTCGTCATAGAAAACATTAAAATTAACAAGGATAATAATTTAATTTTCGTTAAAACTCTTTTCATAGCTTATTTGGTTAAAGTTAGTAATATTTTTTCAAAGAATGCTTTAACAAATATATTGAATGCAAGTTGTAATAAAAATACCCGCTTTCAGTGATATTCACTTTAATAATAATTATTTAATGCGATATAAAAAAATCCCAACAACTCTTTCGAGGTATTGGGACGTTTTGATAATTCTGATATTCGAGGTTGTAACTTGATGATCTTGTAAAAAGGTTAATCGTTAATTTGTTTAATCGGTTAACCGAATTAACGATTCAACAATTAAACAACTCTCACCACAAAATAATTTTTCTTTCCACTTTGCAACAATACAAATTGATTGTTGATTAAATCTTTGGTCGAAAGTATAAAATCTTCGGCAACTTTTTCTTTATTTACTGAAATAGAATTTGCATTCAAAGCACGTCTTGCTTCTCCATTCGATTTCATAAAACCAGTTTTTTCATTCAAAACAGCAACAATATCAATTCCTGCTTCAATCTCATTTCTGGCAATTTCAGCCTGCGGAACACCTTCAAAAACTTCTAAGAAAGTCGCTTCGTCTAATTGTTTCAAATCATCGGCAGTGGCATTTCCAAACAAAATATTAGAGGCTTTAATTGCTTTTTCTAAATCTTCTTTCGAATGAACAAAAACCGTTAACTCTTCAGCCAGTCTTCGTTGTAAAACTCTTAAATGCGGAGCCGTTTTATGTTCTTCTATTAGCGCATCTATTGTTTCTTTGTCTAAAAAAGTAAAAATCTTAATATATTTCTCTGCATCAACATCCGTGGTATTCAACCAAAACTGGTAAAATTTATAAACCGACGTTTTATCAGCCGTCAACCAAACATTACCTCCTTCGGATTTTCCAAATTTTGAACCGTCAGCTTTTGTAATTAACGGACAAGTCATCGCATATGCTTTGGCTCCTTCTGAATTCATTCGTCTTACTAATTCGGTTCCGGTTGTAATATTTCCCCATTGGTCTGAACCTCCCATTTGTAACAAACAATTGTATTCTTTATGCAAATGGTAAAAATCATATCCTTGAATTAATTGGTAGGTAAACTCGGTAAAAGACATCCCTTCACCTTCGCCAGACAATCTTTTCTTTACAGAATCTTTGGCCATCATATAATTCACGGTGATTCTTTTACCCACGTCACGAGCGAAATTAATGAATGACAAATTCTTCATCCAATCGTAATTATTTACCAGAACAGGCGCATTTATTTCATTCGAATTAAAATCTAAAAAACGAGACAAAACACTTTTTATTCCTTCTACATTATGGTTCAAAGTAGCTTCATCCAAGAGATTTCTCTCATCAGATTTACCGGATGGATCCCCAATCATTCCTGTAGCTCCACCAACCAATGCAATAGGTTTGTGTCCAAAATTTTTCAAATGAACCAAAAGAATTATAGGCACCAGGCTTCCAATATGTAAGGAATCCGATGTTGGATCAAATCCGATGTAAGTGGTTGTCATTTCTTTTAGAAGTTGCTCTTCAGTCCCAGGCATGATATCGTGAACTAAACCGCGCCATTGTAATTCGGAAATAATATTTTTCATTTTATAAAAATCAATTTGCACAAAGATAGTTTTAATTGCATAATTTGAAAATCTATCTCTATAAAATCGAACAATCTATTATCTTTACCAAATGATTTTAGTCACAGGAGGAACTGGTTTAGTAGGTGCGCATGTATTGCTTCATTTAATTGAAAGTGGAGAAAATGTCCGTGCTATTTATCGCAATACAAAAAGTATCGAAAAGACTAAAAATCTATTTAATCTATACAAAAAGCACGATTTATTTGATGCTATCGAATGGATTCAAGCGGATATCACTGACATTCCTGCGTTAGAAAATGCTTTTGAGGGAATCAATTATGTTTATCATTGCGCCGCTTTGATTTCTTTCGATCCAAAAGACGAAGATTTAATTCGAAAAATCAATATTGAAGGAACCGCAAATATTGTCAATTTTTGCATTGCCAATGCTATAAAAAAACTGTGCTTTATCAGTTCAACTGCCGCCCTTGGCGATTTAGCTTCCCACGAAAAAGTAGTTACGGAGGAAACCGAATGGAATCCCGAAAAACCACACAGCGATTATGCAATTTCTAAATACGGTGCCGAAATGGAAATATGGCGTGGGCAACAGGAAGGATTAGAAGTCATAATTCTAAATCCTGGTATAATTATTGGCCCTGGTTTTTGGGAACAGGGAAGCGGGCAACTTTTTACCAAAGTGAAAAAAGGATTATCATTTTACACCTTAGGAAGTAATGGATTTGTTGCTGTACCAGATGTTGTACGCATCGCAACTCAATTAATGAAAAGTGAAATTCATAATGAACGATTTACATTAATTGCCCAAAATATGGTTTTTCGAGATGTATTAAACACTATTGCTGATTCTCTTCTTACAAAAAGACCTACCATTCATGCGAAACCGTTATTTATGGAAATTTACTGGAGAATAGACTGGATACTATCGAATATTTTCATGCAAAAAAGACAACTAACTAGCGCTACAGCAAAAGCATCTTACTCCAAAAATGAATATTCCAATGAGAAAGTTACAACTATTTTAACAACGGAGTTTTTAGATATTGATCAATACATCAAAGAAATTTCAGCTTTATAACTAAAGCCTTTTTCTTTGGTTAATTTCCAATGAATCTATCATTTTACTGGTAGGTGAAACGGATTTTTCAACTGGTTTTTTCTTCTTATTCTTTTTCTCTTCAGCCTTAATTAAAGCAGTTATTGCTTTTTTATTTTTAGTCAACCTATCGTTTACTTGATCAATAATATTTGCATATTCCTCATAATTAGAAGCATAATAAGTATTACTTTTAGAAAATTGCAGACTGTCAACCTTATACTTTTTATAAATATATATTTTAGGATTTATTTTAAAGGTATCTAAAGAGGTCGGATTTTGGTATTTAATAGCTTCCAAAAGCGATAAATCATACATAATATTGATCATTTCGTCTTTTTCTATAAGCTTATTTGGTTTTTTTAATACCTCATCCTTACAGCTTATAAGTACCGCAACAATCGCTAAAAATGCTATTACTTTCTTCATATCCTACCTTTTTATCTATCAAATAACAATCGTTTCCCTGCACGAATTTCTTTTACTTTGAAAGCAGTATACACTAATTGTCCATTTACAAAAGTATGTGTTATTCTGGATTTAAACGTAAATCCTTCAAATGGTGACCATCCGCATTTAGCAAGAATATTTTCTTTTTTAACACTCCACGGCAAACCTGAATTTATAATAACCAAATCCGCATAATACCCTTCTTTTATAAAACCACGCTTTTCTATTTTGAAAATCTTAGCCGGATTATGGCACATTTTTTCAACAATTTTTTCAATGCTGATTTTACCTTGGTGATGCGCTTCAAACATAGCGACAACGGCATGTTGTACTAATGGCCCACCAGAAGGAGCTTTTAGATACGGTAGTTTTTTCTCTTCCAGTGTATGTGGCGCGTGATCGGTTGCAATCACATCAATTCGGTCATCAAGCAAGGCTTCCCAAAGTACTTTTCGGTCATTGGCAGTTTTTACCGCTGGATTCCATTTGATTAAATTGCCTTTGGTTGCATAATCATCATTAGTAAACCATAAATGATGAACGCAAACTTCAGCAGTAATTTTCTTGTCTTCCAATGGGATTTTATTGGTAAACAAATCCATTTCTTTAGCTGTCGAAAGATGAAAAATATGCAAACGAGCACCTGTTTTCTTAGCCAAAGCAATTGCTTTTGAAGACGAAATATAACACGCTTCTTCACTTCTAATTAGGTGATGAACCGTTACCGGGACATCTTCTCCAAACTCTTCTTTGTATTTTTCAAGATTGTTTTTGATGGTCGTTTCATCCTCACAATGAACTGCAATAAGCATTGGCGTACTGGAGAATATTTTTTCTAAAGTAGCTTCGTTATCCACCAACATATTCCCGGTTGATGAACCTAAAAATATTTTTATTCCTGCAACATTCTTCGGATTTGTCTTTAGAACTTCTTCTAAATTATCGTTTGTTGCACCCATCATAAAAGAATAATTTGCATAGGATTTCTCTGCAGCAATTTTATATTTTTCTTCTAAAATTTCTTGGGTTACTGCATTTGGAACCGTATTGGGCTGTTCTATGTAAGAAGTAATTCCTCCGGCAACTGCAGCTTTCGATTCTGATTCTATATCCCCTTTGTAAGTAAGACCCGGTTCTCTAAAATGAACCTGATCATCAATCGCTCCAGGAATTAGGTAATTTCCTTCGGCATCAATGATTTTGCATTGGGAAGATTTAGCACTTATGCTTTCCGCAATTTCAACAATTAAGTCATCTTCAATTAATACATCGCCTTCAAAAATCGTTCCTTCATTTACTATTTTGGCATTCTTAATTAAAATCCTGTTCATCGTATCTTCTTCTTATAATGTGTTGACTAATTTTTTTAATCTAAGGGAAATAACCCCAAAAACGGCTTCTATAATTATAGAATTACTCATTTTGGATTGTCCTTTTGTTCTATCGGTAAAAATGATGGGAACCTCAACAATTTGAAATTTCTTACAGTAAGTCCTATATTTCATTTCAATTTGGAAGGCATATCCAACAAATTTTATTTTATCTAAATTGATGCTTTCCAACACTTTTCTTTTGTAACAAACAAAACCTGCAGTAGCATCATGAATTTTCATTCCGGTTATTAATTTAACATAAACCGAGGCAAAATAGGACATCAAAACACGGCTTAAAGGCCAGTTCACCACATTTACACCTGTTACATATCTAGAGCCAATCGCTAAATCAGCATCTCCTAAATGACATGCATTATATAGTTTTTCTAAATCATTTGGATTGTGTGAAAAATCAGCATCCATCTCAAAAACAAACTCATACGTATGCTTTAAAGCCCATTTAAACCCATGTACATAAGCAGTTCCTAAGCCTGATTTTTTTGCCCTTTTTTCCAAAAACAATCTGTCTTTGAATTCAGATTGAAGCGTAACTACTCTATCCGCAGTACCATCTGGCGAATTATCGTCAATAATAAGAACATGAAAAAGCTTGTGTTGAGAAAGCACTGTTCTGATAATGCTTTCGATATTTTCAATTTCGTTATAGGTAGGAATTATAACAATACAATCGTTCATCTTTTGAGTAATTTCAACGCAAAAGTAAACTTTTTATGCCATTTGATTCATAATAAATTTATAATAAAAAAGAATGATGCAAAAAAATAGTAATTTTGTATCGCTATGATTGAACACGTACTTCATCCAAGGATAACCGGAAATAAAGATTGGGCTACACTTTTATTTGTGTTGTCTTTTGCTATTGTTGCTGTTACTAAATCTGTTTTTGAAAACCGTTTTGGTGATTTTTCAAAATTAATTTTTTCAGATAAATACACTAAAATATACAGAGATAGCAGTCACCTTAAAAGCGGTTTTACCATTGCTTTGTTTTTTGTTCAGGTTATTTCATTTGCATTTTTCATTCAGCTATCGTTGAGTCAGTTTGGATATGCCACAAAAACAGATTGGATTTTATACATTCAGATAACTACTTTCCTTATCTTTTTTATTTTATCGAAATATCTCATAGAAAAAATTATTGCCACGGCATTCAATATGGAAGAATTTGTTGAACAATTTAATCTTCAAAAGGTTACTTATAGAACCTATATTGGTTTAACAATACTGCCAATCAATATTATTTTGTTTTATTACGACTCAATTTCAAGAAATTTTCCATTATTTATTATAGCTATAGTATTGATAATAAATATATTAACTTATTTGATTTCAATAAAAAACTATCAAAATTTAATATTCAGTAAGTTGTTTTATTTTATTTTATATCTTTGCGCACTTGAAATAGCCCCCTATTATTTTATGTATTATTGGTTTACAAAAGGGAGCGCATAGAAAATGTCAAAATATGAAAGTGAAAACAATTTTGGTGTCACAGCCTGAGCCTAAAGTGGAAAATTCCCCTTACTTTGAGCTTCAACAAAAGCATAAAGTTAAAATTGATTTCAGACCTTTTATTCATGTAGAAGGCGTTAATGCAAAAGAGATTAGACTTCAAAAAATCGATCTTAATCATTACACCGCAATTATTTTAACGAGCAAGAATGCAGTTGATCATTTCTTTAGAGTTGCTGATGAAATGCGTTTTAAAGTTCCTGAAGGATTGAAATATTTTTGCCAGTCGGAAGCAATTGCTTTTTACCTGCAAAAGTATGTCGTGTATAGAAAACGTAAAATTTACGTAGGTCCTAAAGATTTTGCTGATTTATCTCCACTGATAAAAAAATACAAAGACGAAAAATTCTTATTACCAGCTTCAGATCAATTAAATGCCGACGCGCCAATAACGCTTAACGCATTGAAAGTAGACTGGACTCCAGCCGTTTTTTATAAAACAGTGATGAGCGACTTGTCTGATTTAGCTGATGTGTATTATGACGTTTTAGCTTTCTTTAGTCCAACTGGAATAAAATCATTGTTTAAAAACTTCCCGGATTTCAAGCAAAACGATACCCGAATTGCAGTTTTTGGAAGCACTACACAAAAAGAAGCGTTGGATCATGGTTTAAGAGTAGATATCTTGGCACCAACACCAGCAACACCTTCAATGACGATGGCTTTGGAAAAATACATTGTAGAAGCAAATAAAGGAAAATAGAAAATTACTTTTCAGATACAATCAAAAGCCATTCACAATCCGAATGGCTTTTTTTATGCAACAAAATTGAACTCAGGTTTATAGTAGAAATAGACGACATCGATAAAGAAATTTACGTGACCTGATGGAAGATGCCTGGAAACCAATTACTCAACACAAAAATTCAGGCTATCGAAGGCGTTTCCAGAACAGAAACCTTCATATCATTAGACCAACAAATTGATAGACAGATTCAACTGTAAAAAGATTTTTAGATTATTGGACTTTTAGATTGTTAGATTTCTAAAACAAGGAAACCGTCTCGTAAGATAACAAGACGGTTTCTTTCTATAATTTTCTAAAGATCTACTTGTCTAAAGATCTAACAATCTAATTTCTTCTTCCGCCCATATATATCGAAACATAATACAACAAGGTTGCAATAGACCCCAAAGCAGCAACCACATACGTTCTGGCAGCCCATTTTAGTGAATCTTTTGCCCCAGCCTGTTCTTGTGGCGTCAACATTCTTTTATTTTCTAACCAAGCCAAGGCACGATTACTCGCATCATATTCTACCGGTAAAGTAATAATAGAGAACAAAGTTGTTGCTGCGAAAATCACGATTCCTACCAATAACAATTGAGGAAAAGTTCTCATCATCAAAATACCAGCCAGTAAAATCCACTGCATGTACGTTGAAGCGATATTTACGATTGGAACTAATTGCGAACGCATTGTCAACCATCGATATCCTACGGCATGTTGCACCGCGTGACCGCATTCGTGAGCAGCAACAGCGGCCGCAGCAGCATTTCGTTGGTTATAAACCGCCTCGCTTAAATTTACTGTTTTATCCAAAGGATTATAATGATCCGTCAATTGCCCCGCAACCGAGATTACCCGCACATCCCGAATTCCATTATCAGCAAGCATTTTTTCAGCAATTTCAGCACCGGACATTCCGTTTTGTAATTGTAATTTAGAATAATGTTCAAATTTGCTTTTCAGTCTTGAACTAACTAACCAGCTAAATAGCATAATTGCTCCAGCAAGAATCAAATAACTCATTCCCATATTTTTGTTTGTTTGTTTTAAATGTTTAAAGTAAAACATCAAATTTTGAACCAATTTTTCACAATGTCAATTTGGCATTCCTGAAATAGAACGTATATTAAATGGATTTCATGAATTGAAACTAAAAAATCCAAATCCCAAAAATGATTTTGGAATTTGGATTTTAATATACTATCGTAAAGACGTACTGCAGTGCATCTCCATATTGGACGTTATCCCACCAAGTTAATGATTTTTCCCGGAACGATAATCACCTTATTTGGTGTTCTTCCTTCCAATTGTTTGATGGTTCTTTCGTCTTTCATTACAATTTCCTCGATTTGTTCCTTTGTTAAATCCAAAGGTAAAACCATCGTGAAACGCATTTTTCCATTGAAGGAAACTGGATATTCTTTGCTGCTTTCTACCAAATGTTGCGCGTCGAATAGTGGAAAATCTACCGTTGCAATCGAACCTGTATTTCCTAATAACGACCATAATTCCTCCGCGATGTGTGGCGCATAAGGCGAAATCACAATCGCTAATGGTTCCAAGATTGCATGTGAATGGCAATTTTGGGTTGACAATTCATTCACACAAATCATAAATTGTGAAACCGAAGTATTAAAAGAGAAACTCTCAATATCTTCCGCCACTTTCTTGATGGTTTTGTGTAATGATTTTAAGTTGTCTTTGGTTGGTTTGTCATTGGTAACAATTAAACCATTTTCATCAAAATACAAACGACACAGTTTTTTCAAGAATCCAAAAACTCCCGAAATTCCTGCCGTGTTCCAAGGTTTCGCTTGTTCCAAAGGTCCCAAGAACATTTCATACAAACGCAATGTATCCGCACCATATTCATTACAAATATCATCTGGCGTTACCACATTGTATTTGGATTTCGACATTTTTTCAATTTCGCGACCTACAATGTATTTTCCGTTTTCTTCTGTGATAAAAATAGCATCTTTATAATCTTCTCTCCAGTTTTTGAATCTTTCAATATCTAATTCATCAGAAGTATTAACCATTGAAACGTCAACATGAATAGGTTGGACTTTTTGTCCATCGATTTTATTTTTAGAAACATACGTATTTGTTCCGTCTAATCTATAAACAAATGCACTCATGCCCAAAATCATTCCCTGATTAATCAGTTTTTTGAATGGTTCTTCGGTTGGAGCAAAACCTTTATCTTTTAGGAATTTGTTCCAAAAACGGGAATACAATAAATGTCCGGTTGCGTGCTCGCTTCCGCCAATGTATAAATCCACGCTTTCCCAGTATGCCAAAGCATCTTTACTTGCAAATTCGTTTTCATTGTTTGCATCCATATAACGCATCCAATACCATGAACTTCCCGCCCAACCTGGCATCGTGTTCAATTCTAAAGGAAATATGGTCACATTATCGACTAACTGAGTACTAACCACTGAACACTGAACACTGTCCCATGCCCAAACCAAAGCATTTCCTAAAGGTGGCAAACCTTCTTCGGTTGGTAAATATTTCTCTACTTCCGGCAAGATGATTGGCAAATGTTGCGCATCAATCATTTGCGGCAAGCCATTCACATAATATACTGGAAACGGCTCTCCCCAATAACGTTGACGTGAGAAAACGGCATCACGCAAACGGTAATTCGTTTTTCCTTTTCCTTGGTTTAATTTTTCAAGTTCTTCGATAACTTTTTGAGTTCCTTTTTTATAATCTAATCCATTTAAAAAATCAGAATCTACTAATTGAAAACCTTCTTTGGCTCCAAAAGCAGCTTCAGAAATATCTTTATCAAAAATGTTTTTGATATCCTGCATTCCATTTTGACCTTTGAAGAAATTCGCAAAAGCATAATCTCTTTCGTCGCCACAAGGAACCGCCATAACCGCACCTGTTCCGTAACCCGCCAAAACATAATCTCCAATCCAAACTGGAATTGACTCTTTCGTAAACGGATGTTCTGCATACGTTCCGGTGAATACTCCCGAAATGGTTTTTACATCAGCCATACGCTCTCTTTCGGAACGTTTTGACGTTTTTTCTATATAGGCTTCAACAGCTGCCTTTTGTTCCGGAGTGGTAATTTGAGAAACTAATTCGTGTTCTGGTGCCAAAGTCATAAACGTAACTCCAAAGATGGTATCAGGTCTTGTGGTAAAAACCGCAATTTTAGCTTCTGAATTTTGAACATTAAATTCCACCGTTGCTCCAACAGATTTTCCAATCCAGTTTCTTTGACTTTCCTTGATACTTTCGCTCCAATCAATAGCATTTAATCCTTGCAACAAACGTTCTGCATAAGCCGAAATTCGCATGCTCCATTGCGTCATTTTTTTACGAACAACCGTAAAACCGCCACGTTCTGAAACACCATTTACAATTTCGTCATTCGCCAACACCGTTCCTAATCCCGGACACCAGTTCACCTCCGTCTCGGCCAAATAGGTCAATCTGTATTGCAGTAAAATTCGCTCCTGCTGTTCTTTTGCGAAAGCGTTCCATTCATTTGCTGAAAAAGCTTCAATATTTTCATCGCAAACTGCATTGACATTAGCGTTTCCTTCTGTTGAAAAAATGGAAACCAAAGTCGAAATATCTTCTGCTTTATCGTTGTTTTTATTGTACCAAGAATTGAATAATTGGATGAAAATCCATTGCGTATGTTTATAATAATCAGGATTTGAAGTACGCACTTCTCTACTCCAATCGAAGGAAAACCCAATTTTATCCAATTGCTTTCTGTAACCCGCAATTTTATTTCCTTCTTTATCCGTTCCTCCGTCAATATTTACCGAAGTCGTATCTTCCGGACGTTGACCCGTTTGAATGGCATATTGTTCCGCAGGCAAACCAAAACTGTCATAACCCATAGGGTGCAATACATTAAAACCTTGGTGTCTTTTGTATCTTGAATACACATCAGAGGCGATATATCCCAGTGGATGCCCTACGTGCAATCCCGCCCCAGATGGATAAGGAAACATATCAAGTACGTAATATTTAGGTTTTGTTGCGTTATTTTCAGCTTTAAAAGTTGCGTTGTCTAACCAATATTTCTGCCATTTGGCCTCTATTTCGTTCGGATTGTATTTCATTCCTCTTTATATATTGTTTTTTAATGGAGTCATGCTATCGCTAACTCAAGTCATAATAGGTATTTATTGAACCCTGAAAGGGTTGCACAAAAATTGAGTGGCAAATTTACGTTTATTGTACATTGTACCAAAGCTATTTCTTTGACAAAGAAAAAAATAAATAATTAAATAAAACTAAGTAAAAATACTTATGTTTGCAAATAAAATCTACGTACTTTAAATTTATCAAATTTTATTTAATAAGTAGTTAAATGCTTTTCACTATATTTTTTAAAACATACTGATGGGAGAAAATAAAAAATACACTATAGCGGTCAGAATCTGGATTGAAGAAGCTGATGGTCCTTTTTTGGGCATTGGAAAGATATGGTTGCTAGAGAATATCGCAAAAACGGGTTCTATCACTAATGCAGCCAAAGAAATGAAAATGGCGTATCGTCAAGCTTGGCAATTAGTGGAAGAAATGAACAAACGTGCCGAAAAACCACTGGTAGAAAAACTACTTGGTGGCAAAGGTGGTGGTGGTGCGAGATTGACGGAAGCCGGAGAAAGAGCCATTCAGACTTTTTATGAATTAGAAAAGAAAATTCAAGATTTTGCAAGAAAAGAAACGTTGAATTTGAAATTTTGAAAAATTTGAATAGCAGTATTCTTTTAAAAACATACTGAAATAAACCAACTATTAAATGAATTAAAGAAAACTAACCACACAACCAAAAACCCTAATCATCAGTATTCCTTTTTAAACATACTGAAAAACTACCTTTTATGAAATCAAAATTATATTTGACCCTAATAATACTGCTAAGTTTAAAAAGCTTGGTACAGTCTCAAAAAGAAAATTCAAAAACAAGCCAAGACAGCATCAAAAAAGAAATACTGAAAGAAGTAGTCGTTACCGCTTCCCGCACCCAAGAAACATTTTTGCGTTCCCCCATAAGTATTGAGCAATTAAAATCGACTGATGCAAAAAACATGGGCTCTCCATCCAATTTTGATGCACTCGAAAACTTAAAAGGAGTCCAAATTATTACGCCCACCTTAGGTTTTAAAGTCATAAACACGAGAGGATTTGCCAACACAACCAATGTGAGGTTTGCCCAATTAGTAGATGGCATAGACAACCAAGCACCACATCTGGGCGCGCCAATTGCAAATACCCTTGGAGCAAACGACCTTGACATCGATAAAATTGAAATAATTCCCGGAGCAGCTTCCGCTTTATACGGAATGAATGCTATAAATGGACTAGCGAATATTCAAACCAAAAACCCCTTTGAATACGAAGGATTGAGCTTTCAGCAATTAACAGGCGTAAATCATGTTGGCCATGTAGACCGTTTCTCTCCACAGCTTTATAACCAGACCAATTTCCGTTATGCAAAAGCAATAAATTCCAAAATAGCTTTCAAAATAAACGGTTCCACAACTGGAGGAACGGATTGGGTTGCAGACAACAGAACCGATTTGGCTCCAAATATAAATTCTTCAACCAATTTATATGGAGCTGATAATCCTGCTTTTGATGAAGTAAATGGTTATGGAAACGAATCGGCAAATAGAAAAACATTAACTTTAAATGGAAAAAAATACGTTGTTTCCCGAACGGGATATAGAGAAACCGACATTGCAGATTACAACATCCAAAACTATAAAGGTGATATTGGGTTCTATTTCCGCCCAAAGAAAGGACAGGAATTGGCCATAACTTATAAAGGTGCTTTAATTAATACGGTCTACCAACGTTCGAATCGGTTTAGATTAGAAGATTATACCTTACATCAATATGCGATTGATTATCATACGGATATTTTTCAGATACGAACGTATTTAACTCAGGAAAATACTGGAAAATCATATAACATGCGTTCTCTTGCTGAAAATATGGACAGAGCTTTTAAATCAGACGACCAATGGTTTTCGGATTACACAACTGCTTACAAAAATGCAATAACCACTGGAGCTACCGTTGCAGATGCCCATAGAATGGCTAGAGCAACCTCTGACCAAGGAAGATTTATTCCCGGAACCGATGCTTTTAATAATAAGAAAGATGAATTAACCAACATCAATAATTGGGATTATGGTGCGGCTTTGCGCGTAAAATCTTCTTTAGTGCATGCGGAAGGTTTGTTTAATTGGGATAAAGCTTTTGCTGACTTTTTCAAAAAAATCGACACACAACTCTTAAGTGGTTTTGATTATAGAACGTACATCATTGTTCCCGATGGAAATTACTTTATAAATCCAGTTGATGATGGCAAAAACCTAACCTATGGAAAAACAGGGGGATTTACCCAGTTAAGCACCGATTTATTTGATAAAAAATTACGTCTGAGTGCAACCGTTCGCGCAGACAAAGCGGATTATTTCGATTTGAAATTTACTCCCCGATTTACTGCTGTATTTTCTCCAAAAGAGAAAATTAACTTTAGAGCCTCTTACCAAAGCGGTTATCGATTCCCGAGTATTTTCGAAGGATTCTCTAATGCAAACAGCGGCGGTGTAAAACGCGTGGGTGGATTACGCATCATGTCTAACGGGATTTTCGAAAATTCGTACACAAAAGCATCTATCGATAAATTCCAAGCACAGGTAACTAGCGACATTAATACTCTGGGACTCACACAGGCAGCGGCAATTGATAAAAACAAGGGCATCATCCAGAAAAATCCGTATACCTATTTACAACCCGAATTTGTTCGTTCGTTCGAATTTGGATTTAGAGGAGTTACCCTAGATCAGCGTTTGTTTATTGATGCCGATTTTTATTACAACTCCTATGAGAATTTTATCGCACAAGTTGAAGCAAGCATTCCTAACACAGCGGATGCAGCACTTATACCAACAGCCCTTTATTCTAAAGCTACGCAAAGTCGTTATCGTTTATGGACCAATTCTAAAAGTAAGATTTACAATTACGGAGGCAGTTTAGGATTGAAATACAAATACAGCGATGTATTTTCATTTTTAGGAAACGTAACTTATACAAAATTAGACCGAACAGATGACAAAGATGGGCTGGAAGATGGTTTTAACACGCCTAAATTCATTGTGAATGGAACAGTCCTAACAGAGAATTTATGGAGAAATCTTGGAGCAAGCCTTACCTATCGCTATCAAAATAAATATGATTATGTTTCTTTCCTTGTTAGTGGCGAAGTACCCGCCTATTGGTCTATGGATGCACAAGTAAATTATAATTTTAAAAAACCAGGTGTAACGGCTAAACTGGGAGGGACTAATTTTCTCAACAAAACGTATTACTCTATATTGGGCGGACCGTCAATTGGAGCATTGTATTATTTATCATTGACTTGGAATATTGGTAAAATCTAAAAAAAGAGTCTTTAAAAGATTGGTTTGCTTTTGAAATTTACGTTTATTGTACGAAAGTTAAAACTTTGAGCGTTATTAACTTTAAATAAAGAAATTCTTTATTATTTTTACCCCATAATTTAAGTAAACTATGAGTTCTTCCTTTGATAAATTTCAAAAACGCAGGTTAATTTCCTCTTATTTTTCGGTTGTACTAAGTGTATTCTTAGTGTTATTCCTATTAGGAATGTTAGGATTTTTCATTATAAATTCTAAAAAACTGGCCGATGATTTCAAGGAAAAAATTGCCATGACGGTGTTTTTCAAAAACGATGCTAATGATAGCATTTTGAAAGCTTTTGGAACCGAATTAAAAACTGCTCCTTTTGCAAAATCATACGTTTACGTCACTAAAGAAGCTGCAGCTAAACAACATACTGATATTATAGGTGAGGATTTTATGGAATTCCTTGGTGAAAACCCTTTGCAAAACTCCTACGACATTCACTTAAAAGCAGATTATGTAATCAAGGACAGTATTGCAAAAATTGAAAATCGCTTACGCAAAAATGCTATGATTTCGGATATTGTTTATGACAAACAATTAGTGAATCTGGTAAATGACAATATCAAAAAAGTGAGTATGTGGATTTTAATAATCAGCGGATTTTTTACTGTTATCGCTGTTTTATTAATTAACAGCTCTTTACGTTTATCGATTCATTCGAATCGATTTATCATCAAAACCATGCAAATGGTTGGTGCTACCAAAGCCTTTATCAGAAAACCATTTGTCATGCGAAGCATAAAACTGGGAATGATTGGTGCTGGTTTAGCGATTTTAGCGCTAATTGGTGTTTTAATTTACGTTCAAACTAATTTTCCTGACCTTGGTATTCTTGACGACAAATTGCTGGTTGGCTTGGTCTTATTAGGCGTTTTGGGTATTGGTATTTTGATCACTTGGCTAAGCACTTATTTCGCAACACAACGCTTTTTGAACTTAAGGACAGACGATCTTTACTAGATTTCAGAGCAGGTTTCAGTTTACAGATAAGAGATTAAAACAACATCAATTTTAGGATTTTAAAAAAAGCCTTATAATTCAGCATTTTTAGATGCTGAAATAAATTCAGCATAAATGAAAAACGAAGAACAAAAACAAGAATTTCTTTTTGACAAAATAAATTATAAAATTCTATTGATTGGGATTGGAGTAATTGCTTTAGGATTTATTCTAATGTCAGGTGGTGGAAGTAATGATCCAAAAGTATTTAGCGAAGCAATATTTGATTTCAGAAGAATTCGTTTGGCTCCAACAACTGTTTTAATCGGTTTTGGAATCACTGTTTATGCTATTCTTAAAAATCCAAAAAAAGCATAAATGAATACATTACAAGCTATTATTCTTGCCATTATTGAAGGGATTACTGAATTTTTACCTGTTTCTTCAACTGGACATATGATTATTGCATCTTCTTTTTTTGGAATTGCACATGATGATTTTACAAAACTTTTTACGATTGTCATTCAATTGGGAGCTATTCTTTCAGTTGTAGTTTTATATTTTAAACGATTCTTTCAATCCTTTGATTTTTATTTCAAATTATTGGTAGCTTTTATTCCAGCAGTAGTTTTTGGATTGCTTTTTAGCAAAAAAATAGATGCTTTGCTAGAAAGCCCTGTTACTGTTGCCGTTTCTCTTTTGATAGGAGGAATTATTTTATTAAAAGTAGATGATTGGTTTGCTGTTCCAGAAGTTGGCTTTCCAGTCAGTAAAGAAATCACCTATATTCAAGCGTTTAAAATTGGATTGTTCCAATGCCTTGCCATGATTCCTGGTGTTTCCCGAAGTGGTGCCAGTATTGTAGGCGGAATGTCTCAGAAATTATCCAGAACTACCGCAGCAGAATTCTCCTTTTTTCTTGCCGTTCCCACTATGTTGGGCGCAACTGCAAAAAAATGTTATGATTATTATAAAGACGGATATGTATTGACTCACGATCAAATTAACTTTCTTATTATTGGTAATGTGGTGGCATTTATTGTGGCACTTTTAGCCATAAAATCATTCATTGGTTTTTTAAGCAGAAAAGGATTTAAACTATTTGGTTATTACAGAATTATAGCTGGAATCCTATTATTGATAATCCACTTTTTCATTCATCCCTTGACCATTATTTAATGACAACCGAAGATTTTTTAGAAGGACAAATCATACTCATTGACAAACCTTTGCATTGGACTTCCTTTCAGGCAGTGAACAAATTGAAATGGGCTTTGATTACTAAACTAGGGCTTCCAAAAAAATTCAAGATTGGACATGCCGGAACTTTAGATCCTTTGGCGACCGGATTACTTTTAGTGTGCACGGGAAAATTTACCAAAAGAATTACAGAACTTCAGGGTCAAGCCAAAGAATATACTGGAACTTTTTATATTGGCGCTACTACACCTTCCTATGATTTAGAAACCGAAATTGACCAAACATTTCCAACTGAACATATTGACGATGCTTTAATTCAGGAAACCGTAAAACAATTTCTAGGTGAAATAGACCAAAAACCACCCATTTACTCTGCTATAAAAAAAGATGGTGTTCGCTTGTACGAGCATGCCAGAGCAGGAGAAACAGTAGAAATTGCAACGAGAAAAACAACTATCCACGAATTTGAAATTACTAGAATCGCGCTTCCTGAAATCGATTTTAGAGTAGTTTGCAGCAAAGGGACTTACATTCGTTCGCTGGCTTTTGATTTTGGAAAAGCCATGAATTCAGGTTCACATTTAACCGCTTTACGCCGAACAAAAATTGGCAATTATAATGTAACTGATGGAATAGATGCTGAAGCATTTGAACAAAGTTTAGCTCCACGATTGTAATCAAAAAAGCAAAAACACATGACAAATTCAAAAAAGGAACTTGCGATGTGTTTTTTCTAAAAATTAAAGTAGTTTTAATCCATACTTTTTTTGTTTACTTGGCTGCGCCATCGGTTTTAATAATGCGTTACGTTTTTACCCCCAAATAGTAAGCACGATAAATAATCATAAAACCTTTCAAATAGCTTTTTCATAACGATGTTTTTTTAATTGAAACAATATTTAAACACCAATAAAAAAAGTAAATTGTAAATTAAATAATAGACCTGGTTGGCATTCACTAAGTTACGATTTATTTTTAATAAAAAAAAATAAACAACAAAAAAACATACTTAATTATTAACACAAAGAAGTTAATAACTGTGCGTCTTTTTGTATTTAAAGATTCTGCATCAGATTAATCACTTCCTGTTGCGTACTTAACCCTTTATCTTTTAAATACCATAATTGTAATTCTGTTTTGACTTTTTCATCAATGATTCCAAATTTATTTTTATAATCGTTAATCAAATCTGTCGCCTCTTTTGGTCTGGGTCCCCAACTGTCAAGTACACTTCCTGTTTCTCTGTCAATTACAATCAGCTTGGGAATTGCTTTCTTTTTATTGGTCAAAAACAGCTTCATCAACTCTTCATTTTCATCACGCAAAACAATTTTCATTTCTATTTTATCCTCTGAAGCAATTGTCATTTGGTTTAAAATAGGCAGTATCTGCGCTGCATCTCCACACCAGCCTTCGGAAATAACCAGCCAGACGTATTCTCTTTTTAAATTTTTTATTTTTAAAATATTTTCATCTGGAATTTTCATCGTTTTATCCAAACGATCCATACGGGTTTCATTCAAAGAACTATACTGTGTCAAATTTTCGGATTGTTCATTTCCTGTTGACTTTCCATCAAATAATAAATCAGAAACTAGTTTTCTATACTCAGAATACGAATGACTGTGAAATAACGCTTTAGCTACTGTTGTTTTCATGATAAAATCTTTATTCACACAAAGTTACCATAAAATTGGGTTTTAAATATGACTTATATCAGTTTCAGTTGTACAAAAAGAGTAATTTTATAACAAATAGTAAATATGGATTTAAAAACAAAATCGATAGGACTGGTACTTTCTGGCGGAGGCTCTAAAGGCATAGCGCATGCTGGTGCAATTAAATTCTTGGAAGAGAAAAACATCTTTCCTTCTCGTATTGCAGGAACAAGCGCAGGCTCAATTGTTGGTGCCTTGTATGCCTGGGGGAAAACACCGGACGAAATCCTGGAGTTTTTTAAGTCTATCTATCTTTTCCATTGGAAACATTTTACCTTCACAAAAGCAGGTATAATTGATTCGGAATCTTTCAAAAGTTATTTTCAAGCTATTTTTAAGGATGCCTTACTAGAGGACCTCAAGATTCCAATCCATATTACAGCGACTGATATGGTTAGAGGAAGACTAAAAATATTTGGTCCTGAAATAACCATTATTGATGCTATTTTAGCTTCATCAGCATTTCCCGGGATTTTGTCACCTTACGAAATCAAAGGAAAATTATATAGTGATGGTGGCATATTAAATCATTTTCCCACAGATATTTTACAAGGACAATGTGATACCGTCATTGGTGTTTATGTAAGTCCTATCCAAAAAATTGAAGCGAAAGACTTGAATTCCATAAAAGCCGTAACTACTCGCGCTTTTGATATCCTTTCGGCAAATTCAAATATGCATAAATTCAATGTTTGCGATTGGGTTATTGAGCCAAAGGATTTGTGCCTCTATAGTACTTTTGAAACCAATAAGATTAAAATGGATGCGATTTTCAATATTGGCTATGAAGCCGCAAAAAAATCCTACGGAAAACTTAATTTATAAATTTTAAATAACACTTTTTTTAAAAAACAGAATATGTCTATATTTGCACCAATCAACTCAACACAAAAATGAAATACAAAAGAATTCTTCTAAAACTAAGTGGTGAAGCTTTAATGGGCGACTTACAATATGGAATTGACCCAAAAAGATTAGCTGAATATGCTGACGAAATCAAGCAAATTCATGAAAAAGGAGTAGAAATAGCCATTGTAATAGGTGGTGGAAATATCTTTAGAGGAGTTGCCGGAGCAAGTGCAGGAATGGATAGAGTGCAGGGTGATTATATGGGAATGCTGGCTACCGTTATTAACGGAATGGCTTTGCAAGGCGCATTAGAGGACAAAGGGATGAAAACTCGTTTACAAACCGCTTTAAAAATGGAATCAATCGCTGAACCTTATATAAAAAGAAGAGCCGTTCGTCACCTAGAAAAAGGAAGAATTGTAATTTTTGGCGCTGGAACAGGAAATCCTTATTTTACAACAGATACAGCTGCCGTTTTACGTGGTGTAGAAATTGATGCTGATGTAATCCTGAAAGGAACTCGCGTTGATGGTGTATATGATTGTGATCCAGAGAAAAATGCATCTGCCGTGAAATTTGACTTCATCTCATTTGAAGATGTCCTTAAAAAAGGATTGAATGTAATGGATACAACAGCATTCACATTAAGCCAAGAAAATAAATTACCTATTGTAGTTTTCGACATGAATAAAATAGGGAATCTATTGAAAATTTGCGACGGAGAAAACATAGGAACAGTAGTAAATATATAATAGACTACTTAGATTATTAGACTACTTAGATTGTTAGATAGACTAGATGATTAGTGGAACTAAAAATCTAAAAGCTTAATAAATCTAAGAAGTCCAAAAGTCTAAAAAACTAAAGATCTAAATTATGACAGAAGAAATTGAATTTATATTAGATAGTACTAAAGAATCTATGACAGGTTCTATTGCGCATTTAGAAAAAGAATTTTTAAATATTCGTGCCGGAAAAGCATCTCCAGCAATGCTAGGAAGTGTTTTTGTAGATTATTATGGATCAGCAACTCCGCTTTCACAAGTATCTAAAATCAGTGTTCCTGATGCAAGAACGATTACTTTACAGCCTTTTGAAAAAAACATGCTTCAGGTAATTGAAAAAGCAATTATGGTAGCAAACATTGGTTTCAACCCAATGAATAATGGGGATGTAATTATCATAAGTGTTCCAGCATTAACTGAAGAAAGAAGACGTGATCTTGCTAAACAAGCTAAAGTAGAAGCTGAAGACGCTAAAGTAGGTATTAGAAATGCAAGAAAAGATGCCAATACTGATATTAAAAAACTAGAAAAAGAAGGAACATCCGAAGACATTTGTAAAAGTGCCGAAGAAGAAGTTCAAAACTTAACCAATAGTTACATCAGAAAAATAGACGAACTTCTCGTTCTAAAAGAAGCTGAAATAATGAAAGTTTAAGTTTCAAATCAATCAATATTAAAAATCCGTCCCGACAAAATTACGAGACGGATTTTTTTATTCTTATTTTTGCCATAACAAAATGAGATTGTACCCGTTTTGTAATAAAATGTATTTATGAAGCAATTTTGTTTGTTGTTCTTTTTATTTACGATTTCGCTTCAGGCACAATTTCAGGCAAATGGAATTGTAAAAGATTCTTCAACGAATGAACCACTCCCTTTTGCAACCATTATTACAAATAATAGCATAAATACCATCTCCGATGTTGATGGAAAATTTAGCGTCCTATCTCTAATTCCCATATCAACTTTTGATGTTTCTTATATTGGTTTCATCAAAACTACTGTTCCTATTCAAAAAAACAAAAACTATTATATCGTAGTTCTTTCCCAAAAAACTAATGATCTGAATGAAGTTCTTGTGCCAAAAGAGAATCCGGGTTTGGCAATTATTAGGAAAGTAATTGAAAACAAAAACAACAATAATCCCCAGAGAAAACTGAGCAGTTTTGAGTTTAAATCCTACAATAAATTAATTGTAACTGCAAATCCTGACTCCATTGACGGAAGAATCGATTCTGTTTTTATCCAAAAATCTATTGGACAACAATTCTCTAAAATTGATTCCTCCGATTATAAGTTTAAAGAAATTATCCGAAAACAACACTTGTTCCAAACCGAAAAAGTGTCGCAATATCAATTCCATAATTCAAAATTAAAGGAAACTATTTTAGGCACTAAAATGGCTGGCTTCAAACAACCTATTTATGAAATTCTTGCTTTTAATTTGCAGTCTTTCTCTATTTATGATTCGAGTTATGAACTTTTTGAAACCAAATACAATAGCCCAATTGCTAACGATGCTTTAAAGGATTACAACTATAAACTACTCGACTCTTTAACAATAGATGGCAGGAATACCTATATGATTTATTTTAAAAATAGAAAAAAAAGGAAAGCATCGGGATTAGAAGGAGTATTATATATTGATCAAAATAATTTTGCTGTCGCCAAAGCTATCATGCGCATAAAAGGAGTGCTTGACATTAGCGGAACGCATAATTTCAAATACATTCCTAGTGAGAATTTATGGTTTCCATCTGATAAAACTTTTAAAATAGTAAAAGGCAAAAATGATGATGACCTAAAAATTCTGGGTGGAACCATTCAATTTGACGGTGATGTCGAAAAAGATTTTAAAACAAGAAAAAAAGAAGCTTCGGATTACACCTACTTGTTATCACAAAGCAACAATTTTGATATTCATTACAATACTCCAATAGAAATTAAAAAAGCATCCATTTATATAGAGATTAAAGATGATGCCATTAACAAACCCGAAAGTTTTTGGAATACCTACAGAAAAGACAGTTTAGACAGCCGAAGCCATAATACCTATTTAGCGCTTGATAGCATTTCTATAAAAAAAAGAATAGAAAGCCGCATCCGTTTTGGCAGAAAAATCATCAATGGATATTTGCCGATAGGGAAATTTGATTTGGATTTACGAAAATTATTCAGTTATAATAACTACGAAGGCTTCCGACTGGGAATAGGCGGTGTCACAAACGAGGATTTTTCAAAAATATATAGAATTGAAGGCTATTCCGCTTATGGGACAAAGGATGGCAATTTCAAGTATAACCTAGGAATGGCTACTCGGGTGGGGAAATTCTCCAATTCTTGGATTGGTGCTTCCTACACTGATGATGTTCGGGAAATTGCCAGTACTTCCTATGCGATAGATAAACGAATTTTTAAACTCTATGATCCAAGGCCTATAAACATTAGTACATTTTACAAGTATGTGAGTTGGAAAACATTTATAGAAACTAAAATCATCCCTAAAACAGAAAGTATATGGGAACTTTCACATTCTGTTGTGGAACCCAAATTTAACTATCTGTATAATCTGAATGGGAAATTATATTCTAATTACACCATGACAACAGCGATGGTATCCTTACGATGGAATCCTTTTAGTGATTATATGCAAACACCAACGGGAAGAATTGAAGTAGAAAAACGTTTTCCAAAATTTACTTTTCAGTACACGCAATCATTACCTAAAATTTGGCAAAATGATTTTGTCTTCAGTAAAATTGACTTCAAAACAGAATATGAAAAAAAGTATTTAAACGGTCAAAAAACGAGTTTGCTTTTTGAAGCGGGATATGCTTTTGGTGACATTCCTCTGACCCATTTGTACAATACATCCCCTAATAATTTAAATAAAGAAACAATAATTCAAAGAATTACTTTTGCAGGGAAAAACAGTTTTGAAACCATGTATTTTAACGAATTTTTCTCCAGTGAATTTGCTTTTTTTCAATTCAAACATAGCTTTAGTCGCGTTACTATATTCAAAAAAATAAAACCTTCCTTAGTTCTTGTATCCAGAATGGCTTGGGGAAATATGAAAAAACCGGAACAACATGTTGGTGTCGATTACAAAACTTTAAATAACGGTTTTTTTGAATCCGGAATAGAACTCAATCAAATTTTTAAAGGACTGGGACTAAGTGGATTTTACAGATACGGTCCCAATCAACTTCCTAAATTTGAAGACAATATCGCTGTAAAAATAAATTATGTACTTAATTTGGGACTTTAATTAATTTGAAAGCATTCAACATACATTTCAACTTCATTTAAATCATATTTTGACAATACAGGAATTAAATTTTTTAATTTCAAGAAATGAGATTCATTTACAAAATAACATAAATAAACATTTGGATCGCCTTCAATATCAATCTGAAACAATTCAATTAGAAACTCAGTAGTTAGGCTTATAATTATTTCTTCAATTAAAGCCTCACCATTTTTTTGGTAAACTGCTATTACTCTTTGTATTTTCATGATTTTAATGGCTCGACACGAATTTCAACCCAATAATCGAAGCTATTAAAGTAGTGATAAAGAAAACCCTCCAGAAATCAGCTGGTTCTTTAAAAACAAAAATCCCTACCAAAACTGTTCCCACGGCTCCTATTCCCGTCCAAACCGCATAAGCAGTTCCTATAGGTAATGTTTGTGTGGCTTTATAAAGTAACACCATACTAATGGTCAAACAAATTAAAAAACCTACCAACCATATTGTAGCGGTAACACCTGAACTTTCTTTGGCTTTGCCTAAACAAGTCGCAAAACCCACTTCAAAAAGACCGCCGATAATCAATAAAATCCAGTTCATTTTTAATGTTTTAAAATCAAAACAGATGGAACTCCTCTCAGCCACACACTTCTTGAATCGACAAGCGTTTTCCAATTTTCGTGACTAATTACCATTAAGTCTTCCTTAGACAAAAACTCCTCTTTAAGAATCTTATCTCTCATCAAAGTGATGTTTTTAGGATATTTTAGTTCCAAAGAATTTATGGCACTTTTGATTACAAAATTAGAGTCGATGTGTCCATTTACATCCAAAATCACTATTTTGGAATTGTTATTGTAAATTAATTTTTGGGCGTAATCCAACAAAAATGAATCTTCCTGACAAAAAATAGGAAGAAAAACCTCGTCCACATTTTGCAAATCTTTATCTATCAAAATCCCGATAGGCATCTTGGTTTTAGAAATAATTTGCCTGGTTCTTTCATCAAAAGGAGAATTTTCAAACAATCCTTCTTTACCGGTAAACTTGTCAATCAATCGGTCCGGATTGATTATTCTTGTCGTGAAACCAATTACTTTTCCAAGAATGGTTCCTTCAAAAATTGATTTTCCTAAACCTATAAGTAACAAATCGTAATCTCCTTGATTAGCAATATCAGCAATATCCGTTTCAATGTCAATCGTCGCTTTAAAAATAGTGGTGATTTCCTGTTTTAATAGTTTAGATTCTTCAACAATTGGAATAAAGCTATTTTTCTCCTTATCCTCCATATTAAATTGGTGCATTTCATCACTCAAAGACAAATGCATTACTGTAATAGTGGATGTTTCTTTTGTTTTCTTTATTAAACTGTTGGCCAATCGTAAAAGTGACTTTCCTTTTTCGTTATTTCCAAACGAAATTAATATTCGGAATTTATTATTTCCAACTTCTTCGTTGTCAAGATTGTCTTTCGTTTTAAAGATGTAATTGATTAAATCTAAAGCAGGTCCAGTCATAAAAGTAGTAACCAACGCCATGATAACCATCATCGTAAAAACTTCGGGAGTCAACACTTTAAGTTCTAATCCGATGTTCAACACGATTAACTCCATCAATCCTCTGGTATTCATCAAGGCACCAATAGTTAAACTATCACGCCAACTCTGACCTACAAATTTAGCAGCCAAAGCACTTCCTAAAAACTTCCCGACTACTGCAACCAGAATGATAAATCCAGTTACTTTCCATAAATAAGGATCATTGATAAGTCCAATCTCCGTTTTTAAACCAGTAAAAACAAAAAATAAAGGCAATAAAAGTATCAAGGCTACATCCTCGACTTTTTCAATAAATATAGATCTGAATTTTGGAACATCAGGCATAATAGCTCCTGCCATAAAAGCACCAAAAAGTGCATGAATACCAATCACTTCAGTAGCATACGAGGAAAGTATAAGCACCAAAAAAAAGATGGCTACAACAGGTTTTATAATACTATCCTTAGTTCCATATAAATCACCAATTCTTTTCAAAAAAGGCTTTACAATAAAAATCATCAATAGAACATAAATTAATGCCAACGAAATAATATATAACGAACTAACAAAAGTTCCCGCCTTTACAATTGCAATTACCACCGCCAGAATACACCAGGCAGTAATATCATCGGCAGCTGCGCAAGTGATAACTATGGCACCCAATTTAGTTTTATGAATTCCTCGTTCCTGAACGATTCTTGCCAAAACTGGGAAAGCGGTTATACTCATGGCAATTCCCATGAACAAACTAAAGGAAAGAAATTTTACGCCTTCGGGAGCAAATCTATTGTAAACAAAATAAGCCAATCCAATACCGAGGGTAAAAGGAATCACAATACTGGCGTGACTAATTACTACGGCTTCATTGGCTTTATTTTTTAATACTTTCAAATCGAGTTCCATACCTATTACGAACATGAAAAGTATCAATCCTATTTGGCTTAAAAATTTTAAATTTCCTAACGATTCCACCGGAAACAATGCGGCCGAAAATTCAGGAAAATACAGGCCTAATAAAGAGGGCCCTAAAACAATACCGGCAATAATCTCGCCTATTACTGAGGGTTGTCCAATTTTTTTAAAAACCCATCCAAAAAAACGGGCAACAAGTATTATCGTTATAATTTGAGCTAAAAGTATTGCCAAGGGATCTTGAAAACTATGTTGCATTGAAGCTATGAAATCATTCCAAGAACCATTTTCAATTGTAGCAATGGTGACTTTTTTACTTACTTCTAAATGCTTGCCTTTTTTAATAATCCAGTACATTAAAGCAGTGAAACCACCGGTTACACCGAAATAAAATAATGCATTTTTGTAATTTTTCATATTTATTTTTAAATGGACTTTCTTATCTCTAAAAAAGCAAAGATGAGAAAACCAAATATATAATTTATATCTCATAAATTATCTTAATGTAAAATAAAAAACAAAGAATCATCCTAGCCGAAATACAAAAAGTTTGCTTTAAACTTTATGATTTATAACGGTTTTCATTACATTTGCATGCATTTTTAAATCAGCTATGAAAAAGAAAATAACAGTAGGATTTTGGGAATTAATCGCCCGGATTGTACTTAAAAATAGAATTGTAATACTAGGAGTTATTCTTGCCCTAACCGTTTTTCTGGCATTGCAATGGAAAAACCTTGGCATGACGTATACCGAAGCCAATTTACTTCCTAAAAAACACATTGTAAATCAACAATACGAAGATTTTTTAAACAAGTTTGGTGAAGAAGGCAATTTGATTGTTATAGGCTTCAAAGACAAAACCTTTTTCACCCCAAAAGCTTTTGCTGCTTGGAATGAATTAATGACAGGTTTAAAAAACTCCAAAGAAGTGGAACTGGTTGTTTCTTTGAATGATTTAAAAAAATTACAAAAAAACGAAGCAGAAGAAAAATTTGAATTGGTGCCGCTTATCGACCAAACTCAAACTGTAAACCCAGGATATTTACAGAAAATAAAAAACGAGCTCTTTAATAATCTCCCTTTTTACGAAGGATTATTATTCAATAAACAATCGGGGAGTATTCGTTCAGCGGTTTATTTAAACAAGAAAATCGTAAATACTGCAGGAAGAAAGACTTTTATTATTGAGAATCTGGTTCCAAAAATCGAGAAATTCGAAAAAACAACCGGAATTGACCTTCGCGTTTCGGGAATGCCCTACATCCGAACGATAAATGCCGAAAACATGAAAGGCGAAATTGGTCTTTTCATTGGAGCGGCATTGTTTATTACTTCATTAATTTTCTTTTTATTCTTCCGTTCGTTTAGAGCGACATTTATATCCATTTGTATTTTGCTTTTTGGAGTGATGTGGTCTTTTGGAACATTGGGATTATTCCATTACAAAATCACGATTTTAACGGCCATTATTCCGCCATTGATTATTGTTATTGGAATTACAAACTGTATTTTCCTGATTAATAAATACCAGCAGGAAATAAAATTGCATAATAATCAAGCCAAAGCCTTACAACGCGTAATTTCCAAAATTGGTGTTTCTACGCTGATGACGAATTTAACAACAGCTGCCGGTTTTGCCACCTTTATGATTACGGGTAACGACTTACTTTTTGAATTTGGATTAGTGACTTCCATCAACGTTATCTCCGTATATCTGTTGACGCTGGTTGTTGTGCCAATTTTTTACAGTTTTATGCCTTTACCAAAGGAAAAACACTTGTATCACTTGAGCAAAACCTACATTTCAACCTTGTTGGATTGGGTGGAGAACATTGTAAAATACAAACGAAAAACAATTTATATCATCTACGCTTTACTACTTCTATTTAGCGTAATTGGGGTTTCACAGATGAAAGTTTCGGGAAGTTTAATTGGCGAAATGCCAAAAAGTGCTTCTTTCTTTAAAGATATTGTTTTCTTCGAAAAGGAATTCAACGGCGTTATGCCATTGGAAATCATGATTAACACCAAACGCAAAAAAGGGGTTATGAAATTGTCCACGATGAAAAAAATGGACGAGTTGCAAGAAACCATTGCTACCATTCCAGAATTATCAAAACCTATTTCTATTGTAAATTTGGTTAAATACTCCAAGCAAGCGTATTACAACGGCAATCCAGAATACTATGAATTACCTACTTCGCAAGAACAGGCATTTATCCTTTCGTATGCCAAAAATGCCACTAAAAAAACCAAAGAAAACTTGATGAAAAGTTATGTGGATTCCACTGGACAATATGCCAGAATCACCACTTTCATGAAAGACATTGGAACCGAAGAAATGGCAAGAGTGGAACATCAGTTGCGACAAAAAATAGACAAAGTTTTCCCAAAAGAGCGTTACGAAGTGACACTTACCGGAAAAGCATTAGTTTTCCAAAAAGGAACTTCTTACTTAATTGACAACCTTATCGAATCCTTGATTTTCGCTATTTTCTTGATAGCACTATTAATGGCCTATTTATTCAGATCAGGGAAAATGGTAATGGCATCCGTAATCACTAATGTTTTACCGCTTTGCATCACTTCCGGATTGATGGGTTATTTTGGTATTCCGCTGAAACCATCGACGATATTGGTTTTCAGTATTGCTTTTGGGATTTCGGTGGATAATGCGATTCAGTTTATGGCAAAATACCGTCACGATTTACTACAAAACAACGGAAAAGTAAAAAAATCAGTATTCAGTGCGTTGAGAGAAACGGGAATTAGTACGTTTTATACTTCGGTGGTATTGATTCTTGGATTTGCGACTTTCACGCTTTCCAGCTTTAGCGGTACCATTGCACTTGGTGGTTTGATTTCTTGTACGTTATTATTTGCCATGTTTGCTAACTTATTGGTTCTACCGGCATTGGTATTAACTTTTGAAAAGAAAAAAGCCAAAAAAGAAGACCTTATAGAGGTCGAGTTAGTGAATTAGTTTTTTTTATTTGGAGCTGTTTCCCGCTATTCGCTATATCTTTTTTTAAGCTTCCAGCCTTCAAAAGGCTGGAAGCTTAAAAAAACGGTGCAGGATATTCCGAAAAAACATTCATAAAACTCCAAATCTCTCCATTCGTTTAGCCCCGATAATAGCGGCATCCTTTTACTTTTTTCTTTAAAAAGTAAAAGATATAGCGGATAGCGGGAAATAGCTCCCGATTACCCTATTTCTCGCAATGACTTTTAAAACAAATCATTTATATTTGCAGTTCGATTACAAGACAATTTTCAATCTCAATTATATACTTAAAATGAGACATACAAAAATTAAAGACTTACTAAAAAGTACCACGACGCTTCATGAAGTGAATGCAAAAGGATGGGTAAGAACTTTTAGAAACAATCAATTTATCGCGTTGAACGATGGTTCAACTATCAATAATATACAATGTGTTGTCGATTTTGAGAATACTCCCGATGAGACTTTAAAGAGAATTACGACTGGTGCAGCGATTTCAGTTACCGGAACTTTGGTAGAAAGTAAAGGTGCGGGACAACAATTTGAAATTCAGGTTGCAAAACTGGAAATCCTTGGAGATTCGGATGCGGAGAAATTCCCGATACAACCTAAAAATAAACCGAGCTTGGATTTCTTGCGTGAAAATGCGCATTTAAGAGTTCGTACTAATATCTTTGGTGCAATTATGAGAGTGCGTTCCGTATTATCGTATGCGGTTCATAGTTATTTTCAGGAGAAAGGTTTTGTGTATGTAAATACGCCAATCATCACGGGATCGGATGCTGAAGGTGCCGGTGAAATGTTCAAAGTTACCGCTTTGTCATTTGACGGAACGCCAAGAACCGAAGACGGAAAAGTGAATTATAAAGAAGATTTCTTCGGAAAAGAAACGAACCTTACGGTTTCGGGACAACTGGAAGGAGAGACTTTTGCAATGGCTTTGGGTCAGATTTATACTTTTGGACCAACCTTTAGAGCCGAAAACTCAAATACTTCGCGTCACCTTGCGGAATTTTGGATGATTGAGCCAGAAGTGGCTTTCAATGATTTGAATGACAACATGGATTTGGCTGAAGATTTTATTCAGTATGTAATCAAATATGCGATGGACAAATGTCCGGAAGATTTGAAATTCCTGGAAGGAAGATTATTGGATGAGGAAAAATCTAAACCAGTTGCAGAGAGAAGCGAAATGGCTTTACTTGACAAACTAAACTTTGTTTTGGAAAACAATTTCAAACGCGTTTCTTACACGGAAGCAATTGATATTTTAAGAGATTGTACACCAAATAAAAAGAAAAAATTCAACTATATCATTAACGAATGGGGTGCTGATTTACAAAGTGAGCACGAGCGTTATTTGGTGGAAAAACACTTTAAATGTCCGGTAATCTTGTTTGATTACCCGGCAAATATCAAAGCATTTTACATGCGTTTGAACGAAGACGGAAAAACAGTTCGCGCCATGGATATCCTTTTCCCTGGAATTGGAGAAATTGTGGGTGGCTCACAAAGAGAAGAACGTTTTGATGTTTTAGTAGAAAAAATGAAAGCCTTAGGAATTGATGAAAAAGAATTATGGTGGTATCTTGATACACGAAGATTTGGTTCAGCGGTTCACTCTGGTTTTGGGCTTGGATTTGAACGTTTGGTATTGTTTGTAACAGGAATGACGAATATTCGTGACGTAATTCCTTTTCCAAGAACGCCAATGAATGCAGAATTCTAAAAAAGTTTATTCGGTTAATCGTTTATTTGTTTAACCGATCATCCCGAATAACCGATTAAACAAATAAACGATTAAACTTAATGCTAAAGCAATTCTTAAATTTAAAATTATCACAAAAATTATCTCCTCAACAAATTCAGTTGATGAAGTTAATTCAATTGCCTACGCAAGCTTTCGAACAACGTTTATTAGAAGAAATGAACGAAAATCCAGCACTGGAAACTGGAAAAGAAGAAGAAGATTACGAGAAAGACGAGTTCGACAACGAAGATTATGATGATTATGATGATGCCGAATCGGAGCGAATTGATGCCGAAGACATTAATATAGACGAATATTTAAGTAACGACGAAACACCAGATTATAAAACACAAGCCAACAATTACAGTGACGATGATGATGATCGCGAAACGCCTTTTGCGGCTCCTGTAAGTTTTCACCAGGATTTAATCAATCAGTTGAATACGTTCATCTTGAATGATGAAGAGCGTGAAATTGCCGAATTCCTCGTAGGAAGTATTGATGATATGGGTTATATCCGTCGTAGTGTTCCTGATATGGTGGACGATATGGCATTTACCCAAGGAATTTATACCGATGAGAAAATGGTGGAGAAAATGTTACAGGTCATTCATGAACTAGAGCCTTCGGGCGTGGGAGCGCGTGATTTACAAGAATGTTTGTTGTTGCAATTGAAACATAAAACACCAACAGAATACGTGGAATTAGCCACTGATATCATCGAAAATCAGTTTGATGCCTTTACCAAAAAACATTACGATAAATTAATTCAAAAATACAATGTTTCGAATGAGCAACTTAAAAAAGCCATTCACGAAATAGAAAAACTGAATCCAAAACCAGGTGGTTCTTTTACCGGAAATAATAAAGTTACTGAAAATGTAGTTCCTGATTTTGCTATCCGAATTGTAGACGGTGAACTGGAACTGACCTTAAACGGACGAAATGCTCCTTCCCTGCACGTTTCCAAAGATTATCAGGAAATGATGCAAACCTATAAGGATTCCCGCGATAAATCAGCGCAGCAAAAAGATGCGGTACAGTTTATTAAACAAAAACTGGATTCGGCTAAATGGTTTATCGATGCGATAAGACAACGCCAAGAAACGCTTTTTGTAACCATGAACGCCATTATGCATTATCAGGAAGAATATTTCCTTGATGGTGATGAAACCAAGTTGAAACCGATGATTCTAAAAGACATTGCTGACATGGTAGGTCTTGATATTTCGACTGTTTCACGTGTGGCCAACAGCAAATATGTGGAAACACCTTATGGTACTAAACTGATAAAAGAATTCTTTTCGGAATCTATGAAAAACGATCAAGGGGAAGATGTTTCTACACTCGAAATCAAGAAAATCCTACAGAATACAATTGAGGAAGAAGACAAGAAAAAACCACTGCCAGACGATCAATTAGCCGAAATCCTTAAGGAAAAAGGCTATCCAATTGCGAGAAGAACGATTGCTAAATACAGGGAACAACTCGATATTCCTGTGGCGAGAATGAGAAAGAAAATGTAAGATTGTTGATTTTAGATTCCTGATTAACGATTTAAGATTTAGTGTTGATAAATAAAACATTAATGATTATATATTTATTGTGCAGTTTTTCTTTAAAGCAATCCAAAAAACAATGTTTCTATAAAAAGACAAACCCTTTCAAAGTTCTAAACTTTGAAAGGGTTTGTCTTTTTCAAAACTTTATATTTCAATCCAGTTCTGGCTCCCTCTCCTTTGGAGAGGGTTGGGGAGAGGATTTATTTTACTTCTCCTGATCTTTCCTCATCGCGTGATAATACGCGGCACGGCTCAACGGTTCGTATTCTTCGGTTTCGCCTAACATAACGAGTTTGTCATTATCAGTTTTTCTAAAACTATAATTCGCCAGATTTCCGGTGCGGGTGCATACGGCGTGCACTTTGGTGACATATTCGGCTGTTGCCATCAATGCGGGCATCGGACCAAAAGGATTTCCCTTGAAATCCATATCCAATCCGGCAACAATGACACGGATTCCTTGGTTTGCCAAATCGTTACAAATTTTAACGATTTCGTCATCAAAAAACTGCGCTTCGTCAATTCCCACCACATCACAGCCTTGCGCCAAAATAGCAATATTTGCAGCAGCAGGAACGGGCGTGGAACGGATTTCATTAGCGTCATGCGAAACTACCATATCATCATGATAGCGTGTATCAATTTCTGGTTTGAAAATCTCCACTTTTTGTTTGGCAAATTGCGCTCTTTTCAGACGACGGATGAGTTCTTCGGTTTTACCCGAAAACATGGAGCCACAAATGACTTCAATCCAACCAAATTGTTCTTTATGATTTACTGTATTTTCGAGAAACATTTTGTATTTTTCTGACTTAAAAAATGAATAGTTTTTATTACTTTGTAACGGATAAAACCGACTTAAAAATTTTATACTTTTACGTCGTTTCAAAAGTATGACATTTTTATTAAAGGTTACTTCTTCCTAAGGCTAAATAAAACTCAGGAAGGAATTTATTGAAAAAGACCCGCCTAACACACTATAATTTCTAAGTTATGAAAAAAAAATTGGAAGCCGATTTAATCAGCATTGCACACAGAATATTACAACTAAAAAATAAATCTGATATCAATCAATTATATCTGGAAACACAGAAACTGTATGAAAAACTTTCTGTCTTGCGATTTGTAGACGAGCATTTTAGTGATGCAAAACCAACTATTGGAATTGCTGAAATAGAGCAAAAAATTGAGGAAGTTTTTGACCAAAAGGAAACTGCTCAACCTGAAACGAAAACAGCTATCGAAGAAACGATAGCAAACAAAATTGTTGAAATACCAGCAGAACAAAACGAAGAAACCCCTGTAGCGGCCGAAGAAATAATTTTTGAGGAAACAATCGAAACGCCTTTAGAGGAAAAAGAAGAAATAGTTACTGAGAAAGAGCCTACTATTGAAGAAGAAATAGTAGCAGAAGAGGAAGACGCAATTGAAGAAGAAATAACAGCACCGGAAACAGCTCCATTCCTACCCGCTTTCGAATTATCAGAAGAAGAGGAAGTTGAAGAAGAAAAAGCAGCAGAAATTGAAACGCCAAAGAAAATGGAAGCAGTCCAAATTTCTTTCGAAGATTTATTAGGCGGCAATTACAGCGATGCTCAGTTTGTAAAAGTACATCCGCTTGAAAACATTCCTACTGCCATTGCTATTGATTTTGAAGAAAAACAATTGGACACCATCGAAGAAGTAAAACCGGAACCGGTGGAACCAAAAACAGCTTCCTTAAATGAAAAATTAGCAAAAAATATCAATATCGACTTGAATGATCGCATTGCATTTACAAAACACCTTTTTGGCAACAGCAGTGAGGACTACAACCGTGTTTTAAATCAATTAATCACGTTTGATACATTCTATGAAACCAGAGATTTTATTCAGGAAATGGTAAAACCAGATTACAATAACTGGGAAGGGAAACAAGATTACGAGGAACGTTTTATGGACATTATCGAGAAAAAATTCTTGTAATCCCGTTTGAATTGTTCTGAGTGTTCCTTTCAACAAAAACAAAATAATAAAAACGGAATGGATCTTAAGTTTTAAAATCCATTCCGTTTTACTTCTTATCTCGAAAATTCGGGATGCGTTTAATTTTTTAATTTATGTCAAAATTATATATCGTTCCCACGCCTATTGGCAATCTCGAAGACATGACTTTTCGAGCGATTCGGATTCTTAAAGAAGTCGATTTGATTCTCGCCGAAGACACGCGAACCAGCGGAAAATTGTTGAAGCATTTTGAAATTGGCACGCACATGTACAGCCATCATATGCACAACGAACACAAAACCATCGAAAATTTAATTTCGAGATTGAAAGCCGGAGAAAATATCGCCTTGATTTCGGATGCAGGAACGCCTGCTATTTCTGATCCTGGCTTTTTATTAACCCGCGCTTGTGTCGAAAATGGAATTGATGTAGAATGTTTGCCTGGTGCAACGGCTTTCGTTCCGGCATTAGTAAATAGCGGTTTACCCAATGATAAGTTTGTTTTCGAAGGATTTTTACCTGACAAAAAAGGACGTCAAACTCGCTATTTAGCTTTGGCAGAAGAAACGCGCACAATGATTTTATATGTTTCTCCGCATAAATTAGTAAAAACTTTAGCGGAATTCATTACCTATTTTGGCGAAGACCGACAAATATCGGTTTCACGGGAATTATCAAAAATGCACGAAGAAAACATTCGTGGAACAGTCAAAGAAGTCGTAGCCCATTTTGAAAAAATAGCACCAAGAGGCGAAATTGTCGTTGTGGTAAGTGGAAAAACAATTACCAAAGACCCTAAAAAATCAAAATTTTCATCAGAAGAATAATATAAATATGAGCCTAGCATCTTTTTTAGAAAAACTAAAACAAACTCCAGAAGCAATTGCATTTACAGAAACGATTGCAACTATTGAAGAAAACTATACTTTTACTCCAACTACCTTTCAGAACGGTTCTCAAATCAATGCCGCAGGAGAAAATTCCGGTTCTTGCAAATTATTTGCTTTTTCCCAATTACAAAACTTAACCGAAGCAGAGACATTATCCTGTTTTGGAGCATACTATTATGACGACGTTTTGAAAAACCCAGCAGGAACGGATCATCAAAACATTCGCAACTTTATGAAAACTGGATGGAACGGAATTCAGTTTGAAGGCGAAGCTTTAGTTTCAAAATAAAAAATAAAAGTTACTATTCGGTTTCTGATCGAGCGCAGTCGAGACCAATTGATGTGTCTCGACTGCGTTCGACTTGACAAAATCCTTACTGAAAATCTTATAATCTCAAATCAACATGCGTTGGACCATTAAATCGAAACCTTCCGAAGATACTGTGAAACATCTTGCTCAAGCTTTGAATGTGGAAGATTTCGTGGCAACCTTATTAGTGCAACGTGGCATTGAAACTTTTGAAGATGCCAAACGATTTTTCCGTCCCAGTTTAGATGATTTACACGATCCATACTTGATGAAGGATATGGAAAAAGCAGTGGAACGAATTGAAAACGCAATTGAAAATCAGGAAAACATTCTTGTTTTTGGAGATTATGATGTTGATGGAACAACAGCTGTTTCGCTCGTTTCTTCGTATTTAAGAACCTATTATCCTAACGTTGCCACTTACATTCCGGATCGTTATGATGAAGGGTACGGAATATCTTTTAAAGGAATTGACTTTGCTGATGATAATGGATTTTCGCTCATCATTGCTTTGGATTGTGGTATAAAATCTATCGATCATGTGGCTTACGCCAAAGAGCGAAACATTGATTTTATCATTTGTGATCACCACAGACCCGGTCAATTTTTACCCGAAGCCATTGCGGTTCTCGACCCCAAACGCGATGATTGTAACTATCCGTATGACGAATTATGCGGTTGCGGCATTGGTTTCAAATTGATTCAGGCTTTAGGCCAAAACCGTGAGGAAACCATCGAAGACTTATTCCCCTATTTGGATTTGGTTGCGGCAGCCATTGCGGCTGACATTGTTCCCATGACCGGGGAAAATAGAGTGTTGGCTTATTTTGGATTGCAAGTCATCAACACTGAACCAAGACCAGGAATCAAAGCTTTGATTCACCAAGTAAAAAAACAAACCTTAGATATTACCGATGTTGTTTTTATCATCGCGCCAAGGATTAATGCTGCCGGACGCATCAAACACGGCAATCACGCGGTGGAATTATTGACCGAATTTGATTTTGAACAAGCGCAACTATTCGCTTCTGAAATTGAAAAATACAATTCCGACAGGAAAGAATTAGACAAACAAATCACTAAAGAAGCGCTTTCGCAAATTGAAGACAATCAGGAAAAAGAGCGTTTTACCTCCGTAGTTTTTCAAGAGGATTGGCACAAAGGAGTTATTGGAATTGTAGCTTCCCGATTAATAGAAACCTACTATCGTCCAACCTTGGTTTTTACCAAAAGTGGCGATAAATACGCAGCTTCAGCCCGCTCTGTAAAAGGATTTGATGTTTATAATGCATTGGAAGCCTGCGCGGAACATTTGGAGCAATTTGGAGGCCATATGTATGCTGCCGGAATGACTTTAAAGGAAGAAAACTACCAACTTTTCAAAGATGCATTCGAAAAAGAAGTTGAAAAAACCATTCATCCTGATATGCTGACTCCTGAAATCTCCGTTGACGCCGAAATTAATTTTGCTGATATTACTCCAAAACTGACTCGGATTTTAAAACAATTTGAGCCTTTTGGACCGCAAAATATGACACCCGTTTTCCTGACCAAAAATGTAAAAGATACTGGTTACGGAAAACCAATGGGACAAGAAGACGAACATTTAAAACTGTTTGTAAAACAAAATAATTCCGAAGGCATTGCTGCGATAGGCTTTGGCTTAGGCAAAAAATTAGAAACTACTAAAAACGGACAGCCTTTTGAAATGGTTTATTCTATTGATGAAAACGAATGGAAAGGAAATGTCAGTTTACAATTACGATTAAGAGATATTAAATAATTAGGTTAACAAAATGAAAAAGAAACACGATCCCTACGCAGCCTTGCGTTATAAAGAATTTAATACGTTTTTATTATTGCGTTTTGCCATGGTTTTTGCCTGGTCCATGCAGTTTATTGTTATTGAATGGCAAGTATACAGTTTGACTAAAAATCCGCTTTCATTAGGAATCATTGGATTGATGGAGGTAATTCCTGCTATTGCCATGGCATTGTTTGCTGGACATATAGTCGATCAAAACGAAAAGAAAGGACTTCTTTTTAAGTGTATTTTAGGATTTTCAGTAATTAGTTTTGGATTGTTTTTGTTAACGTGGCCGCCAGTTGTAAGCGGGTATTCTACAAAATTTATTTTGTACGGTATTTATTTTCTGGTTTTTCTAGGGGGAATTGTACGTTCATTTCTTGGACCAACCATATTTTCACTTTTGTCGTTGATTGTCCCTAAAAAAGTATATCCAAACGCTGCTACATGGAGTAGTTCGGTTTGGCAAATTGGTTCTGTTTTAGGACCTGCAGTAGCTGGTTTTTCTATTACCTTGATTGGGGTTCATTGGTCGATGTGTTCCGTTTTTGCGTGTTCCGTTTTTTCATTAATCGCTTTATCCCAAATAGCCGCTAAGCCTATTTTGAATCCAAAAATTGGGGAACCAATTATGGAAAGCTTGAAAGAAGGCGTGAAATTTGTTTTCAATAACAAAACCGTTTTGGGAGCTTTATCACTGGATATGGTGGCCGTTCTTTTTGGTGGAGCAGTATCCTTGTTGCCTATTTTTGCCCAAGATATTTTAAAAGTGGGTCCCGAAGGTTTTGGTGTTTTAAGAGCTGCTCCAGCAGTTGGTTCTTTTTTAACACTGATTGTTTCTGCTTACGTACCTATGAATAAAAATGCGGGATTGAAGCTTTTGTCCGCCATTTTTGCCTTTGGACTTTGTATTATTGTTTTTGGACTTTCCACTATTTTCGCATTATCAGTATTCGCTTTGTTTTTAAGTGGTGCTGTAGATGGAATTTCGGTAGTGATACGCCAAACTATTTTACAATTGAAAACGCCAGATCATATGCGTGGCCGCGTTTCGGCAGTGAATTCTATCTTTGTGGGTTCTTCCAATGAATTGGGTGCTTTTGAAAGTGGATTGACAGCAAAATTAATGGGAACAGTAACTGCAGTTGTTTTTGGTGGAAGTATGACACTTTTGATCGTGCTTGGGACAGGAATATTTTCCCCTTCATTCAGAAAACTGGACTTACAAAAGGATATTGACGAACATGAAAAGGGTGAGTAACAAATAGATTTTTTTCTTAAAAAATACTTTACATACAAGTTGGTAAAATAATCTCAGGATTACTTACCGACTTTTTTTGTGACTTTTTTATATTTTTTTATTTAGAATAAATCTAAATAATTATTATATTTGTTTCAAATAAATCTTAAATGAAAGAAATAAAACAGATATACTACAATGATTCAGGAACTTCTTTTTACTGGAAAAAAGAGGATGAAGTAGTAACGGATAAAGTACAATTGATTTTTAGAGAAACGGGGTTTTATTTTACCAAACATGAACTCCAACTATTTAAATACTGCATTGAAGAAAGTAGTATACTAAATAAATGCTGCGACGATTGCGAACTAAAAAATAAATGCCACAAATTTTTGCTAAAAACTCCTTGTACCCAAATTGATTTGGCCGTTTCCATGGAGGAATTAAATGCTGTAAAAGACTTGGTCGAGGGAACTTTGTTTAAAATTAATTTGGATGATTATTTGTATGGCGTGGGAATGAATTAATTCTCGTATTTTTTAATTTCAAAAGTGTCCCCATCAAAAACGCCATAGGTGAAATAAGTAATCCAATCGCCAAGATTGACATATTCAGAATTTTCTCCTACGGTTACTTTCATAGGCAAATGACGGTGCCCAAAAACAAGGTAATTGTAGTGTTTGGTTTCTAGTTTTCGTTTGGAATAGAGAATCAACCATTCCTTGTCTTCGCCAAGAAAGGTTACATCTTCATCACCGGAAATCAATTTGTTTTTTACGGAAAGATATTGCGCCAGTCCTACTCCAATATCAGGATGAAGCCATCTAAAAAGCCATTTTGAGAATGGATTTGTAAATACTTTCTTCATGCGCTTGTATCCCATATCGCCGGGACCTTTCCCGTCGCCATGACCCACTAAGAACGTTTTATCACCAAAAGTATATTCTTGATTGTCGTGGTATACCGGAATATTCAATTCTTTCTGGAAATAATCATCCATCCATAAATCGTGATTTCCCACGAAAAAATAAATAGGGATTCCGCTATCACGAATTTCTGCGAGTTTACCTAAAACACGAATAAATCCTTTGGGAACTACTGTTTTGTATTCGAACCAAAAATCAAATAAATCACCTACTAAAAAAATAGCTTCCGCGTCTTTTTTTACCTCATCGAGCCAAGCCACAAATTTTTGTTCTCTTGGAAAACTCAATTCCGGTGTTGGCGCACCAAAATGCTGATCGGAGGCGAAATAAATTTTTTTGTTGTTCGGTAATTTCATGAAGCTACAGTATCGATTTCATATTGTCACTTGCAAACCACTCGGCGAAAGAAGATTCAGTTTCTTGCAATTTTAAGGAGAAAAGTTTAATTCCTTCCGGTAATCTTCTCATGATTCGTTGAGAAAAATCGACTACCATATTCTCGCTCGTTGGCTGATAATCCACCAAAATAACGTGATGTCCACGATTTATCAATTCGTTTGCCAATTCAATATGAGGAGTCGTTTCATTAAAAACTGTTGCGTGATCAAATTGATCTACAATTTCTTCTTTTACAATTTTCTTTAAATCAGAAAAATCGATTACCATTCCAAACTTTACGTCGTTACGGTTTTCGATTGGCTGCCCTATTACGGTTACTGACAATTTATAACTATGCCCGTGAACATTTTTACATTTCCCATCATAACCATATAAGGCGTGACCGGTTTCGAAACCAAATTGTTTTGTAATTCTGATATTGCTCATCGAAGTTTAATTTTGATTGCAAATTTAGCAAATTGATATGAGAAATGAGTTGTAAATCTTGGTATTCGGATTCCACTGAGGTCTAGCCCTGATGGAAGCGGCATCCTATTGTGGCGGGGTTCGCCACAATAGATATAGCGGACAGCAGGAAATAGCTTCTAAAATAAATTCAGAATACATCCTGAAAAAATTACTTTTTGAATTGAGACAATGCCTTTTTGGTAAAATCAGACAAGACTAATTTCCCCGAAATAGCGGCACGTTCCAGCAATAGTGTTTCCCAATCTTGGGTTCCTTCCCACAATACCTTTTTCATTTCAGCTAACGCTTCGGGATTATAGCTGGATAATTTTGTACTAAAATCAGCTACAGTACTATCAAGTTCTTGAATAGTTTCGAAAGTATTGGCGTACAATCCTTTCTCTTTTGCCCAATCGGCTGTTTTCCATTCGTGTGCGGCCAGTGTCATTTCGGCCATTGCCATTTTTCCTATTTTTCTTGAAACTACGGGTTCAATTACAAAGGGTCCAATTCCTATCGCCAACTCCGATAATTTTATAGCAGCATTTTTTGTTGCCAAAGTGTAATCGCAAGCCGAAGCAATTCCTACGCCACCACCTACTGCTTTGCCGTGAATGCGACCCACAATTAGTTTGGAACAATTTCTCATGGCATTAATCAAATGTGCAAATCCTGAGAAAAATTTCGTCCCTTCTTCTTGATTAGAAACTGCCAAAAGTTCATCAAACGAAGCTCCGGCACAAAAAGCACCAGTGCCTTCGCTTTTTACAATAATCACTGAAACGGCAGGATTAGCACTCAAATTATTGAATTCATTTGTTAAGCGGTCTAACAATTCTCTTGGAAAGGAATTGCTGGCCGGATGACCAAATTCAAGTGTTGCGATTTTATTTTCGATTGTTGTGATGAGCGAACCTGTTGGAATTTCTGTTACCATAGCACCTATTTTGATGTAAAGTTAAAAAAAGTAAAGGATGCTTTGGCTTTTTTTTCAAATAGTATGGATTTGTCTTTTTGAAATTTGCTTTTTGCTTTATTAATATCTTATATTTGCGATCTAGTTGGGGGATTAGCTCATTTGGCTAGAGTGCTTGCCTGGCAGGCAAGAGGTGACCGGTTCGAATCCGGTATTCTCCACAAAACAAAAACCGTAAAGTCTTTTAATTAAGAGTTTACGGTTTTTTAGTTTAATAATTTTTCTGCTAATTTTTCTTTAAAAATCGAAAGCTTTCCTTTTTTGCCTCTAATTGTAATTCATTTTCTTTTTCAACAAAATTCATTTCAATAATAGCTGCTTTTCTGGGCGCTTCACTTGTACTGCTGAAATGGGTATGAAAAACATACTGCAATTGGTTGTCTTTGTCAAAAAATAAATCGCCGTGACCGGTTCCGTTTTGTCCAATTAAATTTCGGGAAATAATGGGGCTTGTTGTTGATTTTTTCCAAGGACCTAAGGGGCTTTTACTTGTAGCATATCCTACGGCATAATCCGGATTTCTAAAATCATTTGCCGAATAAATTAAATAATACAAACCGTCTTTTTTCAGAACTGTAGGCCCTTCGGCAACTGGCCAGTTCACATTTTGGGTATTTTCCCATTGCAATTGTGCAGCGATACATTCAGTAAGTGTTTCTGGTTTTATACTTAAAAGGTCATCGTTTAATTCGGCTACAAAAATTCTGTTTCCATTCGTAAGTCTAACGTGATATAAATATTTTTTACCATCATCATCTATAAAAACAAAAGGATCAATTTGCTTGACCGGAGCAGCTAATGGTTCTTTAGATACACTTCTGAAAGGTCCAAGCGGACTATCACTTGTTGCAACCGCGATATTTTCATTGGCAGTGTAAATCATGTAAAACTGATTGTTATACTTTAATATTTGTGGAGCCCAAAATCCTTGCGAACCAAATGCATCTCCTTTTTTAAGTGCAAGACCACCTTGAGCACCCACTGGTCCTTTCCAATTTTTTTGATCGGAAGAGGTATACACCTGAAATCCTTCTCCGTTTAACGGGGTGTTTCCAGTTGTTGTACCATACAAGTAATAGGTACCCTCATTATAAAAAATGGTTGGGTCAGCCAGAAAAACATCATTTACTACAGGAGGAAGAGGTGTTTTACTTACATCTTCCTTTTGCTGAGAACATGAATTTAAACTTAGTCCTATAAATAGAATTACATATATAAAATTCATTTGAGTTGGTTTAGAATTCATTTATTTACGAATTGAAAATTGATAATAAGAAACCGTTTGGTATTTTTTCCCTGGTTTTAAAGTAATGGATGGGAAATTAGGTTGATTGGGCGCATCCGGAAAGTGTTGTGTTTCTAAAGCAAATGCCGTTCTAAAATCATCTTTTGCTCCTGATTTGAACGTATTTTTACCTTGCATAAAATTCCCACTGTAAAACTGAATCCCCGGCTCAGCAGTATAAATATCCATAGAAATCCCTGATTTGTCTCCAGTAATAGTAGCGGCATGATTCATTCCGGCTTTCCTGTTTCCGGTAAGCACATAATTATGATCGTATCCTTTCCCGAATTTCAATTGCTCGTTATTAGCCTCAATACGTTCTCCTATAGTATGCATCTCAAGAAAATCGAAAGGTGTTTGAGCAACATCTTCTAATTTTCCAGTTGGAATTAAACCTGCATCTACAGGCGTATATTTATTGGCAAACAGTTGTAATTTATGGTTTAAAATGGTTCCGCTGCCTTCCCCATTTAAATTAAAAAAGGCGTGATTGGTCAAATTGACAACCGTTGTTTTATCAGTGGTCGCTTCATATTCCATTTTTAAGGTTTTATCAGCCGTAATGGTGTAGGTTACTTTTACTTCTAGTTTCCCTGGAAATCCTTGTTCCATATCAGGAGATGTATAAGTCAAAACTAGAGTGTGTTCGTCCTTTTTCTCCGCATTCCACACCACATCCTGAAAACCTTTTTTCCCACCATGCAGCGCATTCTCACCATTATTTAAAGGAACATTGTATTCCTTTCCTTCCAAGGTAAATTTCCCCTTTGCGATTCGATTTCCAACTCTGCCGATGGTCGCTCCAAAATACGGTTCTGTCGATTTTTGAAATCCGGTAACACTGTTCATCCCAACAACAACATCTGTGAGTTTTCCGTTTTTGTCCGCTAACCACAATCCTACTAATCGTCCTCCGTAATTGGTGAAAGCAGCTTTTAAACCGTTATTTTCAATCCAATACAATTCCGTATTTTTATTGTCAATTACGGCTTCAAAATTTTTAGTTTCTAAAAAAGTTTGAGCCGAATCAGTAGTCGTTCCTTGATTCATTTCTTTTTGAGTTGAATTATTATTTTTATTTTCTTTACAGGAAACCTGAAATACAGCAAGAATTAGGACTGTGTAAATCTGAATCTTTTTCATTGTTTTAAATTTTATATCGTTTAATAGAAAAAACTATTCGGCAGGAATTTCTAATTTCATTCCTTCACTAACAGGTTCCCCAAATACTGGAAATCCATTCGAATCCCAATTTATTTTTTGCATCCTTGGCGCTCTTTTATTCCCACAACCTTCTCCTGGATTAGAGTTTGCGTGGTACAAAATCCAGTCTTCTTTTCCGTTTGGTGATTTGAAAAACGAATTATGTCCCGGAGCAAAAACTTGGTTTTTTACAGATTGTTGAAATAATGGTTTCTCTGATTTTATCCATGAGGAAGCATCCAGTAAATCTCCATTTCCTTGAAAATGCAATAAACCCAAAGCATAAAAATCAGTCCAACAGCCACTGGCGGAATACACAATAAATACGTTGTCGTCGTGCATTAAAAACTGCGGTCCTTCATTGATATTTACCTGAGGCGGATTATTCGGGTCGTTTAAAGTGCCGTGCGTTTCCCAATCGAATGTTGGTGATGAAATTAAAACCCGATCGCCTTCTATTTCACAAGGATTTTTCATTTTTGCGATATAGATATTCTGCTGTCCGTTAATATCCCCTTCCCATCCTGCCCAAATCATATAAAGGCTATTTTTGTAGTTGAAAACATTTCCGTCAATGGCCCACTTATCAGTTTTTGCAGCTATTTTTCCTTTAAATTCCCATTTCCCCTGAAAAGGGTCATCTGATTTATTTTCTAAAACATACATTCTGTGGGTAGCATTATCACCATTATCGGCGGCAAAATATACATACCACTTGCCATTGATAATATGAAATTCCGGTGCCCAAATATCCCCGGAATAGTCTGTATCTTTTGGTGCTGTCCAAATGGTTTTGCTCTCCGCATTTTTTAAATTGGCTAAACTTTTTGTTTTCCATAAAACCAACCGATTTTGCAAGGTATGAGTGTAATAATAATATCCTTTGTAATACGTGCTGTAAGGATCCGCACCTGATGGTAAAATAGGATTTGTAAAAGTTTCTTCTTGCGAATAGGTTTCCGAATGGCAACCCGAAACAATTATAAGTACAATCAGTATTAAATATTTTCTCATTTCAATTATTTTTGTTTGATTGACAAGGCATTCGTTTTTAAAAATCATTATTTTTGAAATATCCGAATTTTCTTGAAAAAATTTTCATGCAGATCTTGCAGATTTATGTAGATTTTAAAAGTAAATACCCTATTCGATTAATGATTTAGAGCATCAATAACCTCTTTATTAACAGCACTTACTTTTTCGAAATCCATTTTATCTACTTTTCTGTCATACGTCATAAATCCATTTACTTCGCCTTCTACATCCGTTGTTTGGGTGTAAACTGCTGCAGAAAATCCAGTTTTAACTAATTTTTTCAGCTCATTGGCATACTTAATATACTCATTGGTTACTTCGGTAGCGTTTTTGAACTTGATATACCCCCAATTGTCGTTTGCTCTCCACAAATGACCTTCCAAAGGCAATCCAATTCCGCCATATTCGCCTAAAACGGTAACTCTACGCGCATCATAAAGATACAATTCCGGTCCGGGATAATTGTGTAAGTCCAAGATGTCACCTGTTTGAAAATGATTTCCACCACTGGACGAATTGACTAATCGGCTTGGATCATGATTCTTGGTCCACTCCGTAATTTCAACTGTTTTGAATTGTCCCCAAGCCTCATTAAAAGGCACCCAAACAACAATACTTGGATATGAATACAAATGATCCATGATCTCTTTCCATTCTTTTTTATAAATTTCTTCAGAATTAGAAGTTCTTTGCAATTCAGTACCTTCAAAATATTTTTTATTTTGCCATAAAGGTTGCTCGTCACCACTTGGCATATCTTGCCATACCAAAATTCCCAGTTCATCACAATGCGTATACCAACGATCTGATTCTACTTTGACATGCTTGCGAATCATATTAAAACCTAATTCTTTGGTCTTAACAATATCATATTTTAAAGCTTCATCTGTAGGAGCGGTATACAATCCATCTGGCCACCAACCTTGATCCAATGGGCCATACTGGAAATAGTCTTTGTTGTTTAATTGCATTCTAAGGACGCCATTTGCATCTCTTTTAGATCCAATTTTTCGCATGGCAAAATAACTTTTTACTTGATCGATAATTTTCCCGTTGCTAATCAATTTCACATTGGTTTTGTATAAGAAAGGAGATTCAGGAGACCATAATTTTGGATTATTTAAAACAATTTCTAAATTTTCTCCAACGGAAGCTTTTCCTGTTGCAATTGTTTTTGAATCCTCATAAACCGTTACTTCGATTACATCACCATAACTCGCTCCTGCAACTTCAGGTTTTATATTTATCACATTCTGATCAATATTTGGAGTGGTTCTAATCGTTGTAATATTCTTTTTATTTACTGGTTCGATCCAAACCGTCTGCCAAATTCCCGTAACCGGTGTGTACCAGATTCCTTCCGGGCTTTTTACTTGTTTTCCTCTTGGCTGAGGCCCGTCATTTGAAGGATCCCAAACTTTTACCGTTAATTGCTGCGTTTTTCCAGTTATAAAAGGTGTTATATCAAAAGAAAACGGAGTATATCCGCCAGTATGGGAACCAATTTTAACACCATTCAACCAAACTTCGGTTTTCCAGTCGACTGCGCCAAAATGCAACAAAATGTTTTGGCTTTTCCAATTGGATTCTATGGTAAAACTGGTGTTGTACCAAAGCTCCTTTTTAGCGCCAACTTCTTTCATCACGCCAGACAAACTGGATTCTACTGCAAACGGCACTAAAATTTGACCGTCATATTTTGCAGGAGCTGATTTCCCAACTTCTTGAATGGCGTAGTTCCATAATCCGTTTAGGTTTTTCCATTCCTTGCGTTCCATTATCGGACGAGGATATTCAGGAAGCACATGATTAGGATCTACTTTATTTGCCCATTCTGTTTTGATTTTTTCTCCGGCGGGTTTCCATTGTGCGGATAGTGACAATCCTAAGCATAAAAAGAGAATTACTGTTGCATTTTTTTTCATTTGTATCTAATTTATTTTATGAGCATACATCACTAAAATTGATGTCTGTTTTTTATTTCTGTTACTAAATAAATTACCAGACCATTTAAAACAGTCTGGTAATTCCCAAAAAACTAACCTAATCAACCACCTTATTGTGAATTCTTTAACCATTAAAAATTCACCGGTTTTTTAAATTTCTTTAATATATTAATTAGCCAACTTTAAAGTGGACCAAGAATACGGTTTATCATTTATATTGGTTGCAATACCTTCTGTATAACTATTTGTTCCTTTTTCTCTAAGCTCTATATTGCAACCCATTCTGGTTTGTTTTGCAGGCATTCCGCCTAATACTATCCAAGGAATTTTGGCTTCTATTCGATAACCATTTGTAGTTTTGACTGTAGTTGTTACAATTCCTTGTAAACCCGCTAATTTTTTCCATTTGCTGTTTTCTCCCTCATACATGGAAAAAACAGTGGACTGTCCTAATTCCAGTTTAAAAATGGAACTTCCAGGAGCTATTAAATTTTTATTCTTAGGGTCTAAATACAAATTCAAACCATCACTTCCTGTTAAATCATCCGTACTTGCAATCTGGCTGTCTTTCACTTGGGCAAAAACATACAAAAACGCTGCGTTATACGTAAAATTGGCTTCTAATTGTGTTGTGCTTTTTTGACCAATAAAAACAGGGGGTTCTTTTTGCCAAACCACTTCATTGTTTAGTCCGTCTATTATGGCTGTTTCTTGTGCTGCATTAATTTCAGGCAAAATATGCCCTTTTATCATCCAGATTTGTGAAGAATTTGAAAATTGATTAGTGCTGGTTAAAGCAACTACAGTGTCATCATCCAAAACCGTAATACTGTTCCACAAAGCTGATTTTCCGCTGGAAATTAAAAACGGAGTCGATTTTCTATTAAAATTTTTAGCGTCAGTAGTACCTATAACCACTTTCATATCGGCATTATTAATGTCATTTGTTGTCCTATTTTCGGTTCCTTGATAAGACATCAAAACTTCTCCCGTACTGATTTGTGACAGATACGGAGCGCCCGCATAAACTGGATTACTCAACACTTCTTCCAAGGCATAATTTCTATTATTGCTATTTGCATCGACTGGTTGTTTCCAGTTTTCGGAAATAGAATTTCGGATTGTATATGGTTTAAATTGATTCTCAACGCCATTATCTTCAATAGAAAAAACAATTTCTGTTTGGTTTTTTAATAGAATCGGAGAAGGCATTCCATCTCTTTTTCCGGATCTGAAACTCACAATTTCTGGTGTTGTTGACCATGTTAATCCATTATCCGAAGAACGAATTAGAGAGATATTTTGCTCATTCGAATTGCGGTACACATTTTCATTGGAAAAAAACAATTGAATTTCGCCACTTGGAATTTGTAACGCCGAAGGTTCCCAACAGCCATTTTCAAAATCAGAACTGGCTTCATAAACTACTTGATTTTCGCTCCAGGTTAAACCTCCATCATAACTTTTTATCGTGTTGATAGAAAATTTTTCGGTGCCATTCCCTCCTGCAATTGGTCTTGGATTATAACAAATTAAAATAGAATTGTCCTTTAATTGTAAAATATCCGGTGTGGTCATATTCACCAAAGCATTCCCGGAGACTACTTTAATAGGCGTACTCCAAGTGTTGCCAAAATCACTGCTCGTTTTCACTAAAATCGCTCCGCCGGATTCGTAAGTACACATTAATTTCTTGTCCTTCAACTGTACTAATCTGGCGTAGCCATTGTAATCAGTGCTGTTTTTATCCGAAACTTGAATTAAAGTAGTATAATCCCAAGCGATTCTGATGCCTTCTACAGCTGGTTTAGATGCAATATTTTCTACAACTGGTTTTTCATCAATCACATTTGGAGAATCACTACAGGAAAGTAATGGAATGAAAATAAGCCCTAGAAACGCATAATTTATTTTTTTCATTTTTTACTTTTTGGGATTCGATTCTGTTTTGGTTATACCAAATTTTTGCACCAAACTATCATACTCTTTTGTAGAAATAGAAATCATGCAACCGTGTCTTGCTTTTTCAGGCAAACTGTATTTATCCCAATCACTATAAAAAGTATATCCTGATGCTTGAAACCAAGGTCCGTTTAAATTATCTGAAATGGATAATCCATAAGAGACTCCAGGATATTGCTCGTAATACATATACCAAATTTTATCATCTGGCGATGGAATCAACATAGGCGCTTCTCTAAAATTTGGACTAATTGATTCCTGTGGCAAGGAATAAGGTCCTAGAAGCGATTTTGATTTAGCAATTCGGATGGTTTTTCCCGTTGTCCAATATAAAGTTGGGTAGGTTTCATCTTTTAAAATGGCATAATAGGAATCTCCCACTTTTCTGATAAATACATCAATCGTTCCCATGTCCCAATCAAACAAGCGATTTGGAGTACCTTCAAAAGTTTTTAAATCTTTGGACAACACATAAAGTGTTCTTTGACTTGCCCAATAGGCTTCTGGATCTTCTTTAGAACCTTGTTTGTGAGGCGTGTGCCAGGTTAGCATAAACTTTGCGGAATCTTTATCGTAATACAATTTTGGAGCGCCTATTCTTTGCAATGCGTTTGAATAATCAGGAGTACTTTTTAAATCTGGCGTATAAACAGCGTGTTTTTTCCAAGTAATCAAATCATCAGAAACCCATATATTAATTTCTGGTGACTCATCGCTGGTATTTCCTGCTATATAATAGTTGCCGTTCGGACCTTTGCAAATATCCGGGTGCCCTTGATATTCCGGAAAAACTCTTTTCCCATTGTTTAAATTGGTCCAATGTAAGCCATCAAGACTTACTGAATAATACAATCTCCCATAATCCGTATGCGTCATGTGCGCAAACAAATAGGCTTCATTTTTCGCTTTTGAACCGTTTTGTACTTGTCCCGGCGGATTAGGTTGCTGCGCAAATAATGCCGTTTCTAACAATAAAACTGCAATTAAAAAAAGCGTATTTAGGATTCTGTTTTTCATTCATTTTTGTATTATAACCCTATTTTAATAAATCAAAATAGGGTTAGTTTTTAACTTGTTTTTATTTCTTATTAGCCTCAGAAGTGATTTTTTTAATAAAATCGGTTTCAGATTTTTTATAAGGTGTACCGTCTGTATTGAAGACTTCGTGAAACCATACAGGTGGAGCAGAAGTGTATTTTTTAGTCCAGCTATCCCAAGGGAATTTAGTCTGTGATTTTCCATCAACTAAACCCCAATTGATCATAGCAATTTTATTTTCTTTTGCAATTGGCAAAAATCCTTCGAATGTACTTCCATTAGGACGTGCCATATATTCAGTACACAACATTGGTTTTCCATAACGTTTCAATTCATTGATACGTTTTACGAAGTCTTTGGGTTTATCATAACAATGAAAAGAAATCACATCCGATTGGTCTAACTGTAATTTAAAAATGGGTTTTAGATTCGCCTCTGTCCAATCACCAGCCCAAACACCTGAGGTAAGTGGCTGTGAAGGGTTACTTTCTCTAGCCCATTCGAATACTTTTCCCAAAAGATTGTACACTAAATCAACTTTGTTAGCGATTTCAACTTTTTCATAAGAAGGACCTGTCATGTTATCCGGTTCATTCCAAACATCCCAACCCAATATTCTTTGATCATCTTTGAAATGAGCAACTGTTTCCTTTACGTATTTTTCTAAACGTGGATATTCTTTTGCGTCTGACAAAGCTTTTTGCCCTGGACTTTGTACCCATCCTGAATTATGGACAAATGGTTTTGGAGCTCTTTGTTTTCCTAATTCTGGGAAGGGATCCCAACAAGAATCAAAAAGTACAAATAAAATTTTTATATGATGTTTATCGGCAATTTCTAAAAAGGTATCCATTCTTTTATATAAACCTACTGCATCTTGTTTGTGCAATAAGTCATGCAAATAAACACGCATGGTATTCATTCCTATTTGCTCAGCCCAACCTAGTTCTTGATCAATTCTTTTAGGATCAAAAGTTTCCTTTTGCCACATTTCCAGTTGATTTATGGCTGTACTTGGGTTATAATTAGACCCTACTAGCCACGGCTGTTTTGCATACCATGAATTTGCCTGTTCTTTTGTCCAAATTTCTCTTTTATCTACAGATTGTTCTGCTTGATTTTTTTTATCATTCTCTTCTGAATTGGTTTTGGCTCTGTTACAACTAAGTAATAGCATCCCTACCAACATAAATGCCAGATACAGTTTCGTTTTTTTCATTATAAATTTTCTTAATTTGAACAAGTCTGCGTTAATTTTTAGGGAATGATTCTACGGTCATTCCCTAAAAAATTAAAAATTAGTATTCCGGATGTTGACTTAAATTAGGGTTATTATCAACCTCAACTTGAGGAATTGGTAATCTTTGATTTTTACCAACCTTAAAGTTTTTAAAATCAGGATCACGCAATGAAATTTTATCCACAGCAGCTTGAGTGTCTAAATCTCCCCAACGTTTTAAATCTTCCCAACGAACACTTTCGCCAGCCAATTCTAAAACGCGTTCCATTTTTAATTGCTCCAAAAATTTAGCTTTATCATTCCCAATTTCAGGGTGCGCAACTGCTAAAGTTCCCATATTTACACGAGCTCTTACCATGTCTACATATTGGTAGGCACCTGCAGTATTTCCTGTTTCATTCAAGACTTCAGCGTAACGCAATAAAATATCAGCATAGCGAATTAATCGATAGTTCACTTGACTGTAATAATCTTCATTATCTCTGTAATAATCTCTACTACCTTTTCTGAACCAAGCTTCATTTGCTCCCCATTGCCAAGTTTTATTGTATGTTTTGTCTCCAAAATCAGCTAATAAATCAGGATAAAACAAGGTGTATTTTAATCGAATATCTAAACCTCCGTCTTTATTTTTTTCTTTTTTGAAAGCGTCTACTAACCAAAATCTTGCTTGTCCGTCTGACCATCCGATACTCCTTGGGGCAAAAAATTGGGCACGGTTACTGGAAACAGCAGCACTTGGACCTTCATCAGTTCCGCCTTTTCTTTGGTCTCCAAACTGAATTTCAAAAACAGATTCACTGTTGTTTTCATTTACAGCAGTAAAGTTATCTCTGTAATTAGCGACTAAACTGTATTTTGCTCCAGTACCAGAAATTAAATATTCTAAAGCTGTTTTAGCTTCTGTCCATTTGTGTTGTTGCATGTATACTTTTGCAAGCATTCCTTTTGCAGCACCTTTGTCTGGTCTTCCTGTTTGATCTCCCGCCCATTCAGTTGGTAAATCAGCAAAAGAATCGTTTAAGTCTTTTTCTATTTGTGCCCAAACTTCCGTGATGTTTTTTTGCTCTGGACGATCATTTGGTGTTGATGGCTCTAAAACGATTGGAATATTTTCCCAAAGTATAGCTGCATAATAATAGTGTAATGCTCTTAAAAATTTTGCTTCAGCTAAAATTTTCTTTTTATCATCTTCATTTTTGAATTCGATTTTTGGAACATTGGCAAGAACCTGATTGCATCTGAAAATAGCTTTATAGGTATCTCTCCAGGTTACGTTGTTTCCTTCCCAGAAATTATAATTGATGTAATTAAATCGTGTCCAGTCCGCTAATTCTATCCAAGGACTTTGGCTGAAGCCTTCATCGGATGTTAAATCCAGACGGAAATAAATCCATCTTGCCCACAAACCATCTTTGTAAAACATGGCATAAACAGAATTTATCCCTGCTTGTGCATCACTTTCTGTAGCCCAATACTGGCCAGTTGTTAGCGTATTTGGGTTGTTAAGTTCCAATTCATTATCACATGAAGACAAGGATAAGAGATTGAGAAAAACTACAGTTATTAAAAATATTTTTTTCATTATGCTATTTTTTTAAAATTAAAAACTAAATTCCACGCCGAATGAATAGGTTTTCAGGTTTGGAAAAGAACCAACATCCACACCTCTTTGAAAAATATTACCATTACTAAATTCAGGATCAAGTCCTAGATATTTTGTAATTGTAATCACATTTTGTGCAGATAAAGAAAATCTGGCGCTTGTAAGACCCGCTTTTTGTAAAAGTTTTTCAGGTAGGTTATAGCCAAATCCAATGTATTTAAGTCTGATAAAATCACCACTCTCTAAAAAACGATCACTATCACCTCTAGCATTTAAAGTAGTTCCTTTTACAATTCTAGGGAAATCAGTGTTTGGATTTTCAGGAGTCCAAGGATGAATTCCTGTTCTGTAGTTACTGTCGTCATCAAAACGATCAACCGTACTTCTAAATCCGTTATAAACAGTAGCTCCATGAGAACCAATCCAGTTCATAGAGAAATCAAAACCTTTGTAAGAAGCTCCAGCATTAAAACCCATTTCAAACTCTGGCCATGGACTGCCTACAACATCTTTGTCTTCATTTGTAATTTCTCCATCGTCATTTACATCTTTAAATCGAATGTCTCCAGGTTTTGCATTTGGCATAATTACAGTTCCGGCTGAATTCACATAGTTTTGAATTTCATCTTGGTTTTGGAACAATCCATCCGTTTGTAACATATACCACATTCCTACGGCACTTCCCGCTTTTGTAATTGTATTTCCTTGAATGCTTTCATTTTGTCCGTTACCAAGGGAAACTAATTTATTGTTTAGTTTGGTAAAGTTTACAGATGCATTGAATGAAAAATCATTTATTTTTTTGCTGTAGCTTAAATCCAATTCAAATCCTTTATTCTGTACAGTTGCCGCATTTGAAATAGGATTTCCTCCGTCATTACCCGTTGTCATCAATATTGGGAATCCAAATAAAACATCTTCAGTACGGGCAACAAAATAATCTGCCGTTAAGCGTAAAGAGCTATTAAGCATTCCTAAATCTATCCCGACATTGGTTTGTTTTAATTTTTCCCAACGCAATTCATCATTTGCTAATCTAACTTGAGTGGCTGATGGATATAAAGTTTGACCATCTCCAAGTACAATAGCACCAAAAGTGTTTATGAAGCCTTGGTATTCGTAGTTTCCAATATTTCCACTACCTAATTCCCCATAACTAGCTCTTAATTTCAAATCATTAATGAATTTTGATTTAAAAAAGGATTCGTTGCTCACTCTCCATCCTAATGAAGCTGATGGAAAGTTCCCCCATTTATTGGCATCACTAAATTTTGAAGAACCGTCACGTCTGAAAACTGCATTAAATAAATAACGATCATCATAATTGTATTCCAGTCTTCCCAAATAAGAAGCTAATGCAGCCTCATTTCTAAACCCGCCAACTTCTGCTTGATTTCCTAAATCTAAAACATCAAAATACTCCCCTGTACTTGGATTAATCAAAAGATTTCTTTTGGTACCATATATTTGGTCGTAGTTGTCTTTTTGAAATGTTTGACCTGCCAAAATCGTAATGTCATGCTTGCCAAATTCTTTTTTAAAAGTCAATGTGTTTTCAAATAATTTAGTTTCTGAGCGGCCTTTATTTTGGTTGATAAACGATTGTTCAAAAGGCTGATTCAAAGTCCAATTTCCTAATTTTCTAATAAAGTTATAACTGTCGAAACTGGTTTCGTATCCAAAATTAAAGCGATACTTTAAAAAAGAAGCTAGTTTTACTTCGGACCATAAGTTTCCTCTAATTCTGAAATTTTCGTTTTTAGTGTCTAATAAATTGGCAAGTGCAATTGGATTTGTTCCAAAAGTATTCGCTACACCTTGTTTTCCATAACCATACCCTCCTGGATTATCTTCATCATAAACAGGAATCGTAGGTAATAATCGGTAAGCATCGATTATAGGATTTCCAGACATTTCATCTGTTCTTGAATTACTGATAGCTAAGTTCTCACCAATGCTAAAAATCCCTTTACTTCCGCTAGAGTTCACTCTAAAAGAAACACGGTTAAAATCAGTTGAAATTACAGTTCCTTCATTTCCAAAATAGTTTGCTGAGATGAAAAAAGTGGAATTGTCACCACCTCCGGAAAAACTGGCGTTATAATCCTGAAGCAATCCTTGTTTAAAAATCTCTTTTTGCCAATCCGTATTTACTCCTAGATTCAAGTTTTGTCTCGGAATACCAGCATTATCATAGGCTTGAAAGTTGAATTTCGAAAATTCTTCCGTACCCATCAAATCATATTTTGGCATAGTTGAAAAACTTGTTTTAGAGGAAACTTCAATTTTCAAAGGGCCTTTTTTACCTTTTTTAGTTGTGATAATAATTACCCCGTTTGCAGCTCTAGATCCGTAAATAGCTGCTGCAGAAGCATCTTTTAAAACCTGAATGGTTTCAATGTCATTTGGATTAAAATCTCTGTTAGCTGTAGTAATTAAACCATCAACTACATAAAGAGGATTTGTGTTTTGAAGATTTTTAAGTCCACGAATTTCAATACTTGCTTCTTGTCCAGGTCTTCCTCCTCCTCGAACTTTGACACCTGTTACTAAGCCTTGCAATCCTTCGGCCATCGTTGTAACTTGTCTTTTCTGGATCTCATTCGCTTTAACGACAGAAATAGCTCCCGTTAAATCTTTCTTTTGCTGTGATCCGTAACCTACAAGAACTACTTCATCTAAGGCAACTGCACTTTCTTCGATTGAAATATTAATTATTTTCTGATTCTTTATAGCTATTTCTTTTGTTTTGTATCCTTGGTAAGAAACTATAAGTGTTTCATCTGATTTAGCAGTAATGGAAAAATTTCCATCAAAATCTGTCACTGCACCATTTTGTGTATTCTTGACAAGAACATTGGCAAAAGGAACAGGATCTCCGTGAAGAGCAGCTGTTATTTTTCCCGTAATTTTAATTTGCTCTTGAGCATACCCTTTTTGTAGCAGTAAGCTAAAAAAAAGTAAGAGGCAATATCTCTTCTTTAAAATTTGGTTGATTTTTGTTTTCATTGATTTTTCATTTTAAATAGTTTTAATTTATTTAGTTTGGTTTATTAAATGATTGGGAGATTTCAATCGCTTCTGATTCGAACAAAAAAGCAATTCATATTGCTTTCCAATAAAATTTGGTTCATTTTTTTTATAAATTAATAATGTGAATTTTTTATTGATTTTTTTTATAGATATAATAATTTTAAAGCCAATAAATTATCAATATCTTTTATTTGAAAATTCAAAATAGGTCATTTTAATTCAAAAAAAATCTATTCATTTGTGTCAATATTTACTGGAAATGATGCAAATTCTTGTTTTAGAGCTATAAAATTAAGGTGTTGCAACATTTGGAAGACAATTGAGACGATTCGTCGAAGTTGGCATTAAACATCAAAATCATAAACATGCGTAAATTCTTATTTTTTTGTATTTTTTTAATTTTAACAATAGATTCTCTGCAAGCACAGGAGTATTATTTTAAGCATTATCAAGTAGAAGAAGGACTCTCAAATAATACTGTTTTATCATCATTACAGGATGAGGATGGCTTTATGTGGTTTGGCACAAAAGATGGTTTAAATAGGTTTGATGGCTACCGTTTCAAGACCTACCGAAGCAATTCAGACCCAATTCATAGTTTAGGAAGTAATTACATTCAATCCTTACATGAATATAAAGGTATAATTTGGGTAGGCACGGATAAGGGATTGTATAAATACGATAAAAAACTAGATCGTTTTAGTATCCTAAACGAAGCCATTAATGATAGAATCGCAGCAATTGAGCATGATAACCATGGTAATATATGGTTCATTTCAGGCAATATTCTCTATAAATATTCCACTGTAAAAAATGAGACCACTACATTTAATCCAAACAAATATTTTATAGCCACTTCTATTACAAGAGATGCAAAAGGAGAAATATGGGTTTCTTCTTTGAACAAGTTGTATCATTATTCTGAGGAAAGTTTATCATTCGAAACCGTTCCATTAAATTACAATAATCCATCTTATAGAATAACGGTAATTTACGCTTTAGACAAAAACAACATTTTAATAGGCACACAAGATCATGGTGTTCTTTCCTATAATCGCATAAATAAAAGTACGTCTTCCCTGCCATTTGCCACAAAAGACCCTTTGTTTGTAAGGCAATTCAAAAAAAATGGAAAAAATGAGATTTGGATAGCAAGCGAATCAGGTGTTTATATTTACAACATTCAAACAAAAAAATACATCAATCTAAAAAAAGACTTTAACGACCCTTTTAGTATTTCAGATAATGCCGCTTATTCTATTACTATTGATAAAGAAAATGGGGTTTGGATTGGGACTTATTTTGGAGGCATCAACTATCATCAAAAACAATATACCCAGTTCAAAAAATATTTCCCTAAGAACAATCAAAATTCGATTAGCGGAAGCGCCGTCAGAGAAATTCACAAAGATGATAACGGGGATTTTTGGATAGGAACTGAAGACGCGGGACTCAATAAATTCAATCCAAAAACTCAGGTATTTACTTCTTATAAACCAAATGGGAGTCCAGGTTCAGTATCTTATTATAATATTCATGCTTTACTGCCACGAAAAGAAAATATTTGGATTGGCACATTTGAACATGGTTTAGATGTTTTGGATCGCAAATCAGGAAAAGTAATCAAACATTACAATGCGGGTACTGAAGCAGGCGCTCTTAAAAGTAATTTTATCTTTAGTTTCTATAAAACCCGAAACAAAGATTTACTGGTACAAACTTCCGTAGGAATTTACAAATACAATTCGATAAATGACAATTTTGATGTTTTAAAGAATTTTCCTGAAAACATGCATTATACCTCATTTATGGAAGATAATGATGGAAATTACTGGGCCGGAACCTATAGAGACGGGTTATTATTTTACAATTCTAAAAATAAGAAGAAAGAAATTTTCAGATACAATTATAAAGATGCAAAAGGAATAAGCAACAATTCTATCAACTCCATATTTGAGGACAGTAAGAAAAATTTATGGATTGCCACGGAAAACGGTTTAAATTTATTTGACAAAAAAACAAGAACCTTTACCAAATTCAATACCAAAAAAGGATTCCCAAGCAATGTTTTCTATTCTATTTTAGAAGATGACAAGCAAAATTTATGGATAACAACCTCTAAAGGATTAGTACAGTTTAATCCTGAAAACAATAGTATTAAAATTTACACAACCGCTAATGGTTTATTAAGTGATCAGTTCAACTACAACTCAGCTTACAAAGACACTAATGGAGATATGTATTTTGGCAACTTAAATGGAATGATTAGCTTCAATCCTAAACATTTTAGTAAAAACAAATTCGCTCCAAAAATCTTTATAACCAGTTTGCAAATAAATAATCAGGAAGTACAAACAAATGATAAAGACTCACCTATAAAAAAATCCATTTCGCATGTAGACGAACTAGAACTAAACCACAATCAATCGTCTTTTAATATTGAATTTGCAGCATTAAATTATACGGGAGCTGAGCTGACAGAATATTGGTACAAATTAGAGGATGTAAATAAAGATTGGGTCTATTTAGAAAGGAACAATAAAGTTTTCTTTACGGAACTCTCTCCTGGCTCCTATATTTTTAAAGTAAAATCACGCAATAGTTTTGGCGTTTGGAGTAAAGAAATTGCTGTCAAAATAAAAATACTACCGCCGTTTTGGGCAAGTACTTATGCGTATCTATTGTACTTTATGTTAATCTGTTATGGCTTGTTTATGATTATTCGTTATTCTAATAATTTAAGCCAAGAAAAAAATGACAGAAAAATTAAACATCTAAACGACGAAAAAGAAAAAGAAATCTATCAAGCCAAGATAGAATTTTTTACAAATGTTGCCCATGAAATCAAGACGCCACTAACACTTATCAAAAGCCCTTTAGAAAAACTTTTAAAGTTTGAATATCAAACTCCTGAGATTCCGCAAAATCTCTCCATAATGAAAAAGAATACCTCAAGATTATTAAAATTGGTAAATGAACTTTTAGATTTTAGAAAAACAGAAATTGGCGGTTTAAAACTAACTTTTGTTGAAGTAAATATTTCAGCATTGGTTAGAAACATGCATTTAAGATTTAGCCAACTCATCGAAGAAAAAAACATTGATTTTGAATTAGAATTAAGCGATAAAGACATTTATGCTTTTGTAGATAAAGAAGCCTTAAAAAAAATATTGAGTAACCTATTCAATAACGCCATCAAATATTCTGAAAAAAAAGTCATAGTGAGTTTGATTAGAGATGAAAAAAAATTAGAACTAATTGTCAAAAACGACGGAAAATTAATCCCGAGTAATTTAAAAGATAAAATCTTCGAACCCTTTTTCAGAGTTGATAATATGGATACTAATTCTGGAACCGGAATCGGACTTTCTTTAGCTCATTCGCTAACACAACTTCATCATGGTAGTTTGCAATTAATTTTTTCTGAACCAAAAATGAATGTTTTTGAGTTTATTGTCCCTTTGCATCAAGAAGAGGAATTTATGCTTTATGACGAACAGACTAAAGAAACTAACAACAATGAAAACGAAATAATAGAACCCGAAATAAAAAGTGAAAAAACAACCATTTTAGTTGTAGAAGATAATGAAGATTTATTGAATTTTATAACCAACGAATTGCTGTCGTCCTACGCTGTTTTAAAAGCTAACAATGGAGAAACCGCGCTTAAAATAATTCACAATGAAAATATCGCATTAGTAATAAGTGATATAGAAATGCCCATTATGGACGGGATTACGCTGTGCAAAAAAATCAAGACCAATCTAGAAACAAGCCATATTCCAGTAATATTACTAACCGCTAAAAATTCCCTCAAATCCCAAATTGATGGATTAGAGGTTGGGGCAGATTCGTATGTTGCCAAACCTTTTTCTATGGAATACTTAAAAGTTCAGTCTTCAAATCTAATCGAAAACAGGAAACAAATAATGAACTATTATGCTAGTTCTCCTCTTTCTCATATAAAAAGTATGGCACACAATAAGACGGATGAAAACTTTTTGAAAAAATTAGATGAAGAAATTATAAAAAATATTGCAGATCAAAATTTAAGCGTGGAATCCCTTTCCGAAATAATGAACATGAGCAGATCTACGTTGTATAGAAAAATCAAGGATATTTCAAATATGAGTCCAAATGAATTAATCAACTTAGTCAGGCTAAAAAAGGCTGCCGAATTACTTTTAAATAAAGACTATAAAATGTATGAAATTGCAGAAATAGTAGGCTACAAATCCCAAACCAGTTTTGGCAGAAATTTCCACAAACATTTCAAAATGTCGCCTTCTGATTATATTTCTATGAATAAATAAGCATTCCTACATTTACTTTCTCTACAAAACAAAACCGTAAAATCTTTTAATTAAGAGTTTACGGTTTTTTAGTTTTTGTGCGATTATCTTCCTAACCAAAGAATCTAATATTCCAGTTTCCCCACATGTCGCATGATACGGACAATTTTAGATTTTCTATTATTGATATAAGATGAAGAACTTGTTGCCGAATATTTTCTTGGATTTGGTAATATCGCAGCAATTCCTGCTGCTTGTTGCGGTGTCAAACTAGAAACATCTTTTCTATACCAGTGTTGTGCTGCTGCTTCCGCACCATAAACTCCATCACCCATTTCGATACTATTCAAATATACTTCCATGATGCGTTTTTTCCCCCAGATAGTCTCTATCAAAACGGTAAAATATGCTTCCAATCCTTTTCTTAAATAACTACGCCCTTGCCAAAGAAATACATTTTTGGCGGTTTGTTGTGATATCGTGCTTCCTCCTTTTATTCTGCGTCCTCTTTCGTTACTTTTATACGCTTTTTGCATCGCGGTAAAATCGAAACCATTGTGTTTCAAGAAAGTTCCATCTTCACTGGCAATCACCGCTTTTTGTAAATTAACTGATATATTTTCAAGAGGTTCCCAGTCATGACTGAAGTAATTTTCTTTCCCAGCCATTTTATTTTCAATGGCACGAATCACCATCAAAGGAGTAAATGGTACCGGAACAAATTTAAAAAGCACCACAAAAAACAAAGAGATTCCCAGAAACCACAAGAAAACTTTAAATAAAAAACGGGTTAGTTTGCTCATAAAAGTTGTTGGTTCTTTTTTTGCGGGTTGTTTTGATCTTTTTGGTGTTATTTTCGTTGCCATTATACTAATTCTGCTAATTCTGTTCCTATTAAACTTCCTATTGCCACTCCCATTCCTCCCAATCGTACACCACAAAATACATTATCTGATAGTTGCGAAACGATAGGATTCTTGCTATTGCCAATGCCCATTATTCCGCTCCAACTGTGTGCAATTTTGAAATCCTGATTCGGCAAAATTACTTCTTTTAATAATTCTTCCAATTTTTTTTGCACGATTTCTGTTTGCCCAAATTCGGTAGTTGTTTCCGTCTCAAAATCAAGGTTTCTACCCCCGCCTAGCAATATTCTGTTACCAATATTCCTGAAATAATAATACCCTCTATCAAAATGAAACGTCCCTTTTATATCTAAATTTTTAATTGGCTCTGTAATCAAAACTTGTGCTCTGGCTGGTTTTACAGCACCATTAGTAAGTGCGTTTGCAAAACCATTCGTAGCAAACAACAATTTTTTAGTAGTGAAATTAAAATCACCAAGCGCTACTTCGACTCCATTACCTTTATCTAAATACGACGTTACCGTTTGTTGGTTTAGAATCAAAATATTTTCATTAATCGCTTGTTTCAACAAAGCCTGCATCATATTTCCAGTATCAATCTGTGCTTCAAAAGGATTAAAAATCAAATATTCCTGAATGCCGCTAAAACCAAAACGATCGACTTCTTTGGCAAAAACATCGGTTTTAAAAAGTGGTCTTAAAATTTCATTGATAAATGGTAATTTCCCAACGCATTCGCTATAACTGTTTTCATCCGTATTCAAAAACAACTCATAACCGCCGTAAGGCTTGAAATCGATCCTGTCGTCACCAAGTCTTTTTCGCAATAGTTGCAGTCCTTTCCATCGTTTCTGAACAAGATTGACAACTTCCTCTTCTGAATGGGATTTTAAATCATCAATAATTTCCGAAAGGCTTCCAAAACAGGCAAAACCGGCATTTTTAGTACTGGCTCCTTGCGGCAACATCCCTTTTTCCAGAACAAGAATTTTACTTTCAGGGAATCTTTCGCGCAAGCGTAATGCAGTATGCAAGCCCACAATACCGCTCCCCACAATCGTATAATCTACGTCAGTAAACCAGTTTTTTAATTCCCAATAGCTCAAATCCATATCCAAATATTTTTTATAAAAATAATAATTTTTAGGATTTATTCTGAATTTATTTCAGGAGCTAATCCCGCTATCCGTTACAATCTTTTATTTTTTAAAAGAAAAAAATAAAAGGATTTCCTCTATTATCGGGGCTAAAAAGCAAGTGTTAAAAACGAAAAACATCAACTTAAATAGGCTATTTTTATAGCTTGAAAAAATCAATTTTTAAAATGAAGAAAATACTGTTTACAACACTAATAATGATGAGTCTAAATGCTATGGCACAAAATGTAATGACCCCTGAATTACTTTGGAAACTAGGAAGAGTAACCCCATTAGGTATTTCAAAAGACGGAAAAAATGTAGTTTATAAAGTAGCAACTCCTTCTGTTGAAGAAAATAAATCAAACTCTAAAATTTACACTTTACCCTTAAGTGGCGGAAATCCAACTGAAATAAACGATACCAAAGAAGTTTTAAAAGACAAGAACATTTCTCCTGACAGAAAGTATATTGTTTATAATGAAGAAGTAAAAATTGACAAGGTTTTAGGGAAAGATTTTTATCCCGCTCTTGAAAAATCAGAAGTTCAAATCTACAATGGACTAGATTATCGCCATTGGGATACTTGGAACGAAGGCAAATTCAACCATGTTTTTTATAAAGAAAACAAAGAAGGCGCTGTTGGAATCGACATTCTGAAAGGAGAGAATTTTGATAGCCCACAAAAACCTTTTGGTGGTGACGAAGATTATATCTGGTCTCCAGACAGTAAAAGCATTTTATATGTCAGCAAGAAAAAAGCAGGTACAGAATATGCTATTTCAACCAATACCAATGTTTTCGAATACAATTTGGAAACTGGAAAAACTAGTAACAGAACCGAAGATAATCTAGGTTATGATACCGCTCCACTATTTTCTCCAACAGGAAATTTGACTTGGTTACAAATGAAGCGTGACGGTTACGAATCAGATAAAAATGATATTATTGTCAGCTTCAAAGGAATGAACATGAACCTAACCGCAAACTGGGACGGAACAGTTGATCATTTTATGTGGAGTAATGATGGTAAAAAAATCTACTTTGTTGCACCAATAGACGGAACAAAACAATTATTTGAAGTTAATTTTCCAGGACTTACCAAAATTGCAATCAATGTTCATCAAATCACTAATGGCGATTTTGACGTCAATGATTTGGTTGGTTTTTCAGGTGACAATATCATCGTAACGAGAACGGACATGAACCATGCTGCAGAAATTTATTCTTACCATTTGAAGAAAAACACTTGGAAACAACTATCAAATATAAATACAGCAAGCTATAATTCATTGGCGTTAAGCAAAACCGAAAGAAGATATGTAACCACAACCGACGGTAAAAAAATGCTGGTTTGGGTAATCCTTCCACCTAATTTTGATGCGTCAAAAAAATATCCAACACTTTTATTTTGTCAAGGAGGACCACAGGCACCATTGACACAAGGGTATTCCTTCCGCTGGAATTTCCAATTGATGGCGGCTAACGGCTATATTGTAGTGGCACCAAACCGTCGCGGTATGCAAGGTCATGGAGTGGCTTGGAACGAACAAATCAGTAAAGACTGGGGTGGACAAGTGATGAACGATTATCTTTCGGCAATTGATGATGTGGCTAAAGAAAAATATGTTGATGCCACTCGTTTAGGATGCGTTGGTGCCAGTTACGGAGGCTATTCAGTGTTTTATTTAGCTGGAATCCACAACAACCGATTCAAAACATTCATTGCTCATGATGGTGTTTATAACACTCAAAGTATGTTTGGGACCACTGAAGAGGTTTTCTTTAATAAATGGGACTTTGGTGGTGCTTATTGGGAAAAAGATAATGCTGTTGCTCAAAAAGCGTATACTATATTCAACCCAATGACTCTGGTGGAGAAATGGAATAAACCCATTTTAATCATTCAAGGCGGGAAAGATTTTCGTGTGCCAATAGGACAAGGACAAGAAGCTTTTCAAGCAGCTCAATTGCGAGGAATAAAAAGTAGATTCCTATATTTTCCAGAAGAAAACCATTGGGTGCTGAAACCTCAAAATGCTCAAATTTGGCAAGGTGAATTTTTCAAATGGCTAAAAGAAACCCTTTAATTTGAATTCCGTTTATAAAACAAAAAACCTCACAAAAAGTGAGGTTTTTTTTTATTGAATGTTTTACTATTCTGGATCGTTCATTTTGAAAGTATCCATAAAAGCAGTTGTATAATCTCCTGCAATGTATCTTGGATCATCCATTAATTGTCTGTGAAATGGAATGGTAGTTTTTATACCTTCAATCACAAATTCATCCAACGCTCTTCTCATTTTACTAATTGCTTCTTCACGAGATTGTGCAGTTGTAATCAACTTTGCAATCATGGAATCGTAATTTGGCGGAATGGTATAACCGGAGTAAACATGAGTGTCTAAACGAACACCGTGTCCTCCTGGCATATGAAGTGTTGTGATTTTTCCTGGAGATGGACGGAAATCATTATAAGGATCTTCTGCATTTATTCTACATTCGATAGCATGTAATTGTGGCAAATAGTTTTTTCCTGAAATAGGTATTCCAGCAGCTACCATAATTTGCTCACGGATTAAGTCATAATCAATAACTTGCTCCGTAATTGGGTGTTCAACTTGAATACGGGTATTCATTTCCATAAAATAGAAATTACGGTGTTTGTCAACCAAAAATTCTACTGTACCAGCACCTTCGTATTTAATATATTCGGCTGCTTTTACAGCTGCTTCACCCATTTTAGCACGAAGTTCATCTGTCATGAATGGAGATGGAGTTTCTTCGGTCAATTTTTGATGACGTCTTTGAACGGAACAATCTCTTTCAGAAAGATGACACGCTTTTCCATAAGAATCCCCTACTACTTGAATTTCAATATGACGAGGCTCTTCGATTAATTTTTCCAGATACATTCCATCATTTCCAAAAGCTGCAGCAGATTCCTGACGGGCACCTTCCCAAGCTTTCAACAATTCATCTTCTTTCCAAACAGCTCGCATTCCTTTTCCACCACCACCAGCAGTTGCTTTAAGCATTACTGGATAACCAAAATCTCTCGATAATTGCAAGGCTTGTTCATACGATTCTAAAATTCCTACTGAACCGGGAACACAAGGAACACCAGCTTCAATCATAGTTGCTTTTGCAGAAGCTTTATCACCCATTCTATCAATCATTTCAGGAGATGCTCCAATGAATTTGATACCATGTTCTTGACAAATTTTAGAAAATTTTGAATTTTCAGAAAGGAATCCATACCCTGGATGTATTGCATCTGCGTTAGTAATTTCGGCAGCGGCAATAATATTTGACATTTTCAAATAGGATAAGTTGCTTGGAGGTGGCCCTATACAAACCGCTTCATCAGCAAACTTCACATGTAGACTTTCAGCATCGGCAGTAGAATAAACAGCTACTGTTTTTATACCCATTTCTTTGCATGTTCTAATTACGCGAAGCGCAATTTCTCCCCTATTTGCAATTAATATTTTTTTAAACATCTTCTTGAAATTATAAATTATAATTATAAATTTTAAATTTTTTGAATGATCGAAAAATAATTTCTCATTCAAAATTCATCATTCAAAATTCCTTATGATGGATCTACTAAGAATAAAGGTTGGTCAAATTCTACTGGAGACATATCGTCAACCAATATTTTTACAATTTTACCAGATACTTCAGATTCAATTTCATTAAATAATTTCATTGCTTCAATTACACAAAGCACATCTCCTTTAGAAATTGTTTTACCTACTTCAACAAACATAGGTTTATCTGGTGATGGTTTTCTGTAGAAAGTTCCAATGATTGGAGATTTTATGGTAATATAATGAGAATTTTCTACTACTGGAGCTTCCGCAACTGGAGCTACTGGAGCAATTTGTTGTGGCGCAACGGCTTGTTGAAGTGTATTTTGAGCTGGCATTTGTTGAACATACGTCGTCTCAGTTACATTCCCTTCTAAAGTTGTTCTAATGGTGATTTTAACATCATCCATCTCTAATTTAACTTCTGCAACACCTGAATTTGCAACAAACTTGATTAGATTTTGAATTTCTTTTAAATCCATAATTATTTATTTTTAGTTTAAATTTATTTTTTATCGTATGCCCATTTTAAGTAAATAGAACCCCAAGTGAATCCTCCTCCGAAAGCTGCAAAAATAATGGTATCTCCTTTTTTGAATAAATGTTCAAAATCACTTATTACTAAAGGTAAAGTTGCAGAGGTAGTATTTCCGTATTTCTCAATATTCATTAAAACTTTTGAGTCTTCTAAATTCATTCGACTTGCAGTAGCGTCAATGATTCTTTTATTTGCTTGATGTGGAACTAACCAATCTACATCGTCATTGGTCAAATTATTTCTTTTCAAAATCAGTTCACTCGCATCAGCCATATTAGTAACAGCATATTTGAAAACGGTTTTACCATCTTGAATGATATTGTGCCTATTTTCTTTGACCGTTTCTAAGGTAGTAGGAACTAAAGAACCACCGGCAGGAATTTTCAAAAAGTCACGGCCTACACCGTCACTTCGTAAATATTCATCTTGCAACCCAAGACCTTCGTAATTAGGTTCGAATAAAACTGCTCCGGCACCATCTCCAAAAATAATACAAGTTGATCTATCGGTATAGTCTACGATAGAGGACATTTTATCAGCACCAATCAAAAGTACTTTTTTATATCTACCCGATTGAATATAAGCGGCAGCTGTTGACATTCCATATAAAAAACTGGAACATGCAGCTTGTAAATCATAAGAAAAAGCATTTGTAGCTCCTATTTCAGTAGCCACATACACACCTGTTGATGCTACGGGCATATCCGGGGTAGCGGTTGCCATTATTAACAAGTCTATTTCTAAAGGGTCAATATTTGCTTTAGCTAATAAATCTTTTGCAGCCATAATGGCTAAGTAGGAAGTTCCTTTGTCTTCATCTTTAAGGATTCTTCTTTCTTTTATTCCAGTACGAGAGGTAATCCACTCGTCATTTGTGTCAACCATTGTTTCTAGCACTTTGTTTGAAAGTACAAAGTCCGGCACATAGGCTCCAACTGCTGTAATTGCGGCTGTAATTGTATTCATTGTATTCGATTATTTCTTATCAAATGCTTCCATTTGAAAAATTTTTAAAAGACTTGAAAATTACAAAAAAAATACCAAAACGTATTGATTTAGAACTTCTTATTTAATGAAAATTATAAACAACAAAAAAACTCTCACGATGTGAGAGTTCGAATATCATTTACAAAAATGTATTAAGCAACAGCTACAGATTTATCTATAACAACTTGCCCTCTGTAATACATTTTCCCTTCATGCCAGTAGGCTCTGTGGTATAAATGCGCTTCCCCAGTGATTGGGCAAGTAGCGATTTGTGCTACAGTAGCTTTGTAATGTGTTCTTCTTTTATCTCTTCTTGTTTTGGAGATTTTTCTCTTAGGATGCGCCATTTTACTATATTATTTATCCGTTAATAGTTGCTTTAATTTGTCCCAACGCGGGTCAATATTTTCTTCTTTTTGTTCTTGTTTATGCTCTTTTTTTTGTTCTTTTATTGTTAGTTCTTTCAGTTTTGTCAAGGCTTCGGTGTTTAAACTTCCATCTTTTATTCCTGGATGAACTCGTCTTAGAGGCACGGACAACACTATCATCTCATAGATATACTGTGCGATATCCATTTCAAACTCTCCGTGTGGCAAAATCAACAATTCTTCATTGTCATTATTATACATTTCTCCAAAACGAACAATTAATTTCATTTTACCTTTAACTGGCAAATCAAAATCTTCACTGGTAAGATCACAAGGAACATTTACAGTTCCTTTATGCTTTAAACTTAATTCCAGCATTGTACTTTTCTTCTCTAAAACTACATTTACTTTGATGTCTGAATTTTGAAATTCATTATAATCAAAGATTTCAAAGAACGCATTACTTATTTGATATTCAAATTGATGTTTCCCTAGCTTTAATCCTACGAAAGGAATTAAATATTCTTTTGTCTTGTTCATTTCAACAACAATTTACCCTAAACTTCGGGAGTGCAAAGATATAAAATTATTACAAATCTAATAATGTTATTCACCTTTTTTTGTTCACAACTGTTTTTCTTTTGTTTTCAAAGGTTTTTCACTGATTTCCTTGTATTGATTTCTCGAATGAAAGATATCTATAGCAAGATAAACAGCCTCCTTAAATGAGTTATAATCAGCAACCCCTTTTCCTGCAATATCATAAGCGGTACCGTGATCTGGTGAGGTTCTGATTTTATCCAAACCCGCAGTATAATTAACCCCTTTTCCAAAAGATAATGTTTTGAAAGGAATTAATCCCTGATCGTGATACGTTGCAATAACAGCATCGTATTTGTCATATTGATTGCTTCCAAAAAAACCATCCGCCGCAAAAGGACCAAAAACTAACGTTCCTTTGTCAAATATTTTTTTCAATGCCGGCTTTATTATCAAATCGTCTTCTGTACCTATAACCCCACCATCACCGCAATGTGGATTCAACCCTAAAACAGCAATTTTAGGTTTGTTTATACTAAAATCCTGAATTAACGATTGTTTTATAGTTTCAATTTTTTGCTTAATCAACTCTTCTGTCAAATGTGATGCTACTTCATTCAAAGGGATATGATCCGTCAACAAACCAACCCTTAAATTATCCTGTACCATCAACATTAATGCATTTCCTTCTAACTCTTGGTCTAAATAATCCGTATGACCCGGAAACTTGAAGGCCTCCGACTGAATGTTATATTTATTAATTGGAGCCGTTACTAACACATCAATCAGCCCTTCTTTTAAAGCTTTGGTTGCGGCAACAAATGATTTTATAGCATATTGACCTACTTTCTCGTCATTTGTACCCGGATTTAAATCAACACCCTCTTTCCAAAGATTCAAAACATTGATCTTTCCTAAAACAATTTGATCTAACCTATCAATACCATGAAGCGTTGAAGTAGATTCAAAACTCTTTTTTACAAATGACATTATTTTAACATTGGCAAAAATAACGGGCGTACAAAGTTCCAGCATGCGTGAATCCTCAAATGTTTTCAGTACCACTTCGCTTCCAATACCGTTTAAATCTCCTATAGAAATTCCTACGATTATATTTTCTGCTTTTTTCATCATGACCTCACGTTATTTATTGCTAATTTTGAAGTGCAAATTTAGTAAAATAAAATAAGAAATGTTTACAGGAATCATAGAAACACTTGGCACAATCCAAGAAATAAAAAAAGAGAAAGACAATATTCATATCACAATGAATTCATCAATCACCAGTGAATTACAAATAGACCAAAGTGTAGCCCACAATGGAATCTGTTTGACAGTAGTTGCTTTAAATGATACTTTTTATACCGTAACCGCGATTGATGAAACCATAAAAAAAACAAATTTAGGGTATTGGCAAGAAGGCGATAGCGTAAATCTTGAAAGAGCAATGAAACTGGGCGACAGACTCGATGGCCATATCGTACAGGGACACGTTGATCAAATAGGAACTTGTATCGTAGCCGAAGAAACTAATGGAAGTTGGCTTTATACATTTGAATATGACGAAACACTCAACAATATCACTATAGAAAAAGGATCCATTACTGTAAACGGTGTAAGTTTAACTGTAGTTAACTCGAAGAAAAATCAGTTTAGTGTAGCCATTATTCCTTACACACACGAACACACCAATTTCAATTCCTTTAAAGTGGGCACAAAAATCAATCTTGAGTTTGATGTGATTGGAAAATATGTCTCCAGACTATACTCCAACAAATAGAAAATTACAAAAATCCTATAAAAACAAAAACTCCAATTTAAATTGGAGTTTTTGTTTTTAGTCTAAAGCTATAAATGATATAAATACCAAATAAGACTGTCATTATCATTAAAATAAAAATATTTTCGTCAATAGGCAAGCCCGGAGGAGGAGGAGGTTTTTTTCTTCCAAACGGAGATGGCGCGGGAGGATCACCCGCAAAAGCATTCATAATCCCAAAAAGGAAAATTATTAAAAAATAAAATTTGTTTGATTCAATCTTCATGGGCCTCAAAAATAGCAAATTTACTGAAATAAAAAAACCTATTAAACCATAAATAAGAAATACTTCTCTTATTCTAACAAAGATACGTATTTTAAAGCTTATTGGTTTTGATTATAACTGACAAAACCCTAAAAAACAAATGTTTTAAAGGGTTTTTTTGTGGTCCCACCTGGGCTCGAACCAGGGACCACCTGATTATGAGTCAGGTGCTCTAACCAACTGAGCTATAGGACCGGTTAAGAGTTTGCAATATTACTACTATTTTTCATTCGCTCCAAATATTTTTGACTTAGATTTTCATATAGTTTTATTATTGAATGCTTTCAAATAGAAACTAACTGAATATTAGAATTATAAGTTTTTTTTATTAAAAAGTTATCTTATTTCCTGACATAGCTCAATCAAAACACCATTAGTGCTTTTGGGATGTAGAAAAGCAACCAGCTTATTATCTGCGCCTTTCTTTGGAACTTCATTCAAAACAACAAACCCTTCTTTCTTTAAACGCTCGATTTCCAGTACAATATCCTCCACATCAAAAGCGATATGATGTATCCCCTCTCCTTTCTTGGCAATAAATTTCGCAATAGGACTATCCGGATTAGTTGCTGCTAAAAGTTCAATTTTATTAGGACCAACATTAAAGAACGAAGTCGTCACCCCTTCACTTTCCACTTCTTCAAATTTATAAGGAGCTGCTCCAAATAGCTTTTCAAAAATTAAATTCGACGTTTCTAAATCATTAACTGCAATCCCAATATGCTCTATTTTTTTCATTATTTAAATATTCTATTAGAAATTAATTACAAAATTTAAAGGCAGAAAAATTGTATTTTTTTATAATTCATAAGCCTTAAAGTCTTGTAAAATTACATATTAAAAAGCACAAAAGCAGGAAGAATTACAAAAGTAAGCTTAGTTAAATACCTCATAATAATTCGATAAAAAATTTCGATTACATTAATTATAATTGTTATTTTGTAGATTCTAATTTTGATTTGATATGTTGAAAAACAATTTAAAATATATTTCCTTATTTCTGCTTTTACTTATGATTGGTTGTGCAAAAAGAGGCAGCATTACCGGAGGCTTGAAAGACACTATTGCACCCGTTTTAAAAATGAGTTTTCCCAAAAATTTCAATACTAATTTCAAAGGAAATGAGATTAAATTAGTCTTTGATGAAAATATCAAATTAAAGAATCTAAACAAGCAGTTGATTATTTCACCCCCAATGAAAAATGAACCTTTGATTCTTCCAACAACTGCCAGTAAATTTATTACCATCAAAATAAAAGACACACTGCAGCCCAACACAACTTACAGCTTCAACTTTGGCCAGAGTATAGCAGATAATAACGAAGGAAATCCATTCAATCAGTTCAAGTATGTATTTTCAACCGGAGACTATATCGACTCTTTGTCTATTGGAGGAACTGTAAAAGATGCTTATGAAAAAGATGTAGAATCATTCGTTTCTGTCATGTTGTATGAAGTAAATGACACTTTTAAGGATTCAATAGTATATAAAGAAAATCCAAGATATGTAACTAACACATTGGATAGTCTAAAAACATTCCGTTTAGAGAATCTTAAAGCGGGGAAATACCTTCTTGTAGCAATGAAAGACTACAACAGCAATAACAAATTCAATCCAAAAAAAGACAAAATTGGATTTCACAAACAATTCATTACTATCCCAAACGATACTGTTTACAACGTAGCATTATTTAGAGAAGTACCAGCATTCAAAGCTTTTAAGCCAATTCAAGTGTCTGGAAATAGATTAGTTATGGGATACGAAGGGAAGATTAATCAAGCCCATTTAAGACCTAAAATAATCTTGAAAAACAAGAATGAAATCCTATCCACAATTGTTACCCAATTACCTAAAAAGGACTCCCTGCAAATATGGTACAAACCTATAAAAGCAGATTCGTTAGCTTTGGCTGTAGCCAAAGAGAAATACGATATAAATTTTCCCTTTAAAATTAAAGATCAGAAAAAAGACACTTTAAACATCACCGCCGTACAAAATGGCGTATTAAATTTCAGAGACCGATTCACTTTAGAAACTGCTACACCATTAACAGGTTTTGACAATTCAAAAATAAAATTAGTCAATAAAGCAAATGCACCTGTTGCTTTTACAACTGAATATGATGAATTCAACCAGAAATTGCATTTCGATTTTCAAAAAGAACCATTAGAAAAGTATACCGTTTCGATTCTACCTGGCGCATTGACTGATTTTTTTGAAAAATCAAATGATTCATTAACGTATAAATTAACTACAAAAAGCACCGCTGAATATGGGAATCTTAGTGTCTCTTTGCAAAATGTAAAACAATTTCCAGTCATAGTAGAACTGACTAATACAAAAGGAGAAATTTTAGCTACCGGATACTCTGAAAAAAATACAATAATCGACTTTAATCTAATTGAACCCGCACTTTATACCCTTAGAGCCGTTTACGACGAAAACAAAAATAAAGAATGGGATTCAGGAAGTTATTTAGAAAAACGCCAAGCTGAGGAAGTGATTTATTTTTCTAAGGAAATAGACGTTCGGGCTAATTGGGATGTGAACCAAGTTTTTGACTTAAGTCTTCCATACATTCCTGAACCTAAAAAGAAAACGGATAAAAAGAATAAAAAACTATAATTTTTCTATTTCAAAAGCATCTCTATCATTCAAAAAACCTAACTTTTGTCTGGTTTGTAACATCTTTTCTTTATTTAATTCCGCAAAGAGAATACTTTCAGACTCTACTGGTTCGACAATGTAATTCCCAAGAAAATCTATCGCTTGCGAGTGTCCTATATATTGATAGCCATTATTGTCTTCCCCTATTCTATTAACCCCAATCGCATAGCTCATGTTTTCTATTGCACGGGCTTTAAGCAATGCATCCCAGGCGTTTGTTCTTATTTTTGGCCAACTTGCTACATAAATCAACAAATCATAATCCTCAGAATTCCTAGAGAACACCGGAAATCTTAAATCATAACATACTTGCAGGCAAATTTTCCAATCTAAATACGCTACAATAATTTTTTGGGTTCCGCTAGTATACACTTTATCTTCTCCAGCCAAGGTAAATAAGTGTTTTTTATCATAGAATTGAATTTCTCCTGATGGAAAAACAAATACCATTCTGTTATAGAAATTACTATTTTCTTCTATAACCAAGCTTCCCGTAATAGCCGTTTTTTTGGCTTTCGCCAAAGACTTTAGCCACATCATCGTTTCTCCTTGCATAGTTTCTGCAACATTTGCCGGACTCATAGTAAATCCTGATGTAAACATTTCTGGAAGTACAATCAAATCACTATTAATTGCATTGATTTTTTCTTCGAAATAGTTTCGATTTGATTTTGGATTTTCCCAATAAAGAGACGATTGAATAAGTGCTATTTTCATTTAAAATCATTTTTATAAAGATAAAAAAAAAAACGCATTCAACTTTTACATTGAATGCGTTTATTAATTTCATTTATTAGGTCCTATCCTTTCAAACTTGCCGACATATATTCTCTGTTCATACGAGCAATATTTTCAAGAGAAATTCCTTTTGGACATTCTACTTCACAAGCTCCTGTGTTAGTACAGTTACCAAAACCTTCAGCATCCATTTGGCTAACCATATTTAAAACCCTGTCAGTAGCTTCAATTCTTCCTTGTGGTAATAAAGCGTATTGAGATACTTTTGCAGCAACAAATAACATTGCTGATGAGTTTTTACAACTCGCGACACAAGCTCCACAACCAATACAAGCTGCTGAATCAAAAGCAGTATCAGCATCTTTCTTGTTGATTGGAATTGTGTTTGCATCAATTGTATTACCAGATGTATTTACAGATATAAATCCACCAGCATGTTGAATTCGGTCAAAAGAACTTCTGTCAACAACTAAATCTTTAATTACAGGAAATGCTTTGGCTCTAAATGGTTCAATAAAAATGGTATCACCATCCTTGAACATTCTCATGTGCAATTGACACGTTGTAACACCTCTGTCTGGCCCGTGAGCTTCTCCATTGATATACAAAGAACACATTCCGCAAATTCCTTCGCGACAGTCGTGGTCAAAAGCTACAGGCTCATCCCCTTTCATGATTAATTCATCATTCAAAATGTCAAGCATTTCAAGGAATGACATATCTGGTTCAATATGATCTATAGGATATTCAACTATTTTTCCTTCAGTAGCGGCATTTTTCTGACGCCATATTTTTAATGTAAGTTTCATCTTTTTTTAAGTATTAAGTATTAAGAGTAATCTTCAAGACTTTTCTCGAAATACTATTTATAACTTCTTTGAACTAATTTCACGTTATCAAACACCAACGGCTCTTTATGTAAAACAGCTTCACTTGGTTTTCCAGTGTATTCCCATGCCGCTACGTATGCGAAATTCTCATCGTCACGTTGCGCTTCACCTTCTTCTGTTTGATATTCTTCACGGAAATGTCCTCCACAAGATTCATTACGGTGTAAAGCATCTTTAGCGAACAATTCTCCCAATTCAAGGAAATCGGCAACACGAGTCGCTTTTTCTAATTCTTGATTGAATCCTTTATCCGTTCCTGGAACCTTAACATCTTTGTAAAACTCTTCACGTAAAGCAGCAATTTCTACAATTGCTTCATTAAGTCCTTTTGCATTACGTGCCATTCCAACTTTATCCCACATAATTTTCCCTAATTTCTTGTGGAAATAGTCAACAGAATGTGTTCCGTTATTGTTCATGAATTTATCAATCTGGTCTTTAACCGCTTTCTCAGCAGCTACGAACTCAGGTAAATCTGTAGAAATTGTTCCCATTTTAATATCTGGAGCTAAATAATCACCTATTGTATAAGGCAATACAAAATAGCCATCAGCTAAACCTTGCATCAAAGCCGAAGCTCCTAAACGGTTAGCTCCGTGATCTGAGAAGTTTGATTCCCCAATAGAGAAACAACCTGGGATTGTAGTTTGCAAGTTATAATCAACCCAAGTACCACCCATTGTATAATGTACCGCAGGGTAAATCATCATTGGAGAAGTATAAGGATCCTCATCTACAATTTTATAATACATCTGGAATAAGTTTCCGTATTTACTTTTTACAAGTTCAGTCCCTAATTTAGTTACTAATTTAGTATCCTTAGTGTCCAAACCTTTTACATAAGCTTGCTCATTTCCGTAACGTTGAATAGCTGCGGCAAAATCCAAATAAACTGCTTCTCCTGTTTTGTTTACTCCAAAACCAGCATCACATCTTTCTTTAGCAGCACGAGAAGCTACATCACGAGGCACTAAGTTCCCAAAAGCAGGATACCTTCTTTCTAAGAAATAATCTCTTTCCTCTTCAGATAAATCAGTTGCTTTTTTCTTTCCTTCACGAATCGCTTGCGCATCTTCTAATTTTGCAGGAACCCAGATACGCCCATCATTACGCAATGATTCTGACATTAATGTCAATTTCGATTGGTGATCTCCAGAAACTGGAATACAAGTTGGGTGAATTTGTGTGTAGCAAGGATTTGCGAAGAAAGCTCCTTTTTTGTGGATTTTCCATGCAGCAGTAGCATTAGATCCCATTGCATTGGTTGACAAGAAGAAAACATTTCCGTATCCTCCAGAAGCAATAACAACAGCATGAGCAGAGTGTCTTTCTATTTCACCGGTAACTAAGTTACGAGCGATAATTCCTCTTGCTTTTCCGTTTACGACTACTAAATCCAGCATTTCGTGACGGTTGTACATTTTTACTTTACCACGACCTATTTGACGGTTCATTGCTGAGTAAGCACCCAAAAGCAATTGTTGGCCAGTTTGCCCTTGTGCATAAAAAGTACGAGAAACTAAAGTTCCTCCAAAAGAACGATTGTCTAATAATCCACCATATTCACGAGCTAACGGAACACCTTGTGCCACACATTGGTCAATAATATTAGACGACACTTCAGCCAAACGGTGTACGTTAGCCTCACGAGCACGGTAATCTCCCCCTTTTACAGTATCGTAAAACAATCTGTGAACAGAGTCACCGTCTCCTTTATAATTTTTTGCAGCGTTGATTCCCCCTTGTGCAGCAATTGAGTGCGCACGACGTGGTGAATCTTGAAAGCAAAAAGCTTTTACGTTATATCCTAATTCTGCTAAAGTTGCAGCAGCAGAACCTCCAGCTAAACCTGTACCAACTATAATTATATCTAAATTACGTTTGTTAGCAGGGTTTACTAAATTAATATGATCTTTATAATTTGTCCATTTGTCCGAAATTGGACCACTAGGAATTTTTGAATCTAATGCCATTATAATTTAATATTAATGATTAAAATGATGAAATAATGCAATGAAAATGAAACCAAAAGGAACTACAATTGCAAAAGCATATCCTAAAGTATGCAAAGATTTTGAATATTTATTATTAAAACCTACCGATTGAAATGAGGAGTTGAAACCATGCCACAAGTGCAATGACAACAATAAGAATGAGATGCTATACAATGCTGTACGAACAGGGCTCTCAAATTTTTCAACTAATTCAGGATAGTATCTTGTTGCATCCAATGGATTAACATTTACATACTTGTAAACCATTTCAGGAAACCAAAAATCGTAGAAATGTAGTGCAATAAAAGCCAAAACAACTGAACCGGAAACAATCATGTTTCTTGAAGCCCAAGAAGAATTTGCTGCTCCGTTATTCTTCGCATAAGCAATTGGCCTTGCGCTTCTATTTTTGAAATCCAAAACGAAACCCATAATAAAGTGAAAAACAACCCCTACAATTAATATAGGCTGTATAACGAATTGTACTAAAGGATTGTTTCCCATAAAATGAGAAATAGAGTTAAAAGTATCGGAACTAAAGACCGATGTCATATTGATAAAAAAATGCTGTGCTAGAAACAACATCAAAAAAAGTCCTGAAAGTGCCATAGCTACTTTTTTTGCTATTGACGATTTCAATAATGCAGATTTTGCCATAAGATTTATATAATTTGTTTTAAAAAATTCTACAAAAATAAAGCAATTAGACAGGAACTACAACCTTTTCGCTGTTATTTATAATGATTTTAAAGTGTTTTACACAAAAAAACAAGAAATCCTTAAATATCAAACAAAATTCAAAAAACAGCAAAATAAACGGTTAAACAAAAAAGAAAGAAATCTTAAATATGACATAACGAAATTTACCAAAAATCAACCTACAAAGCGACTAAAATTAACAATTCAATAATTTTTATTATTGTTTATTTCTAAATTAATAAAAACACTCAACTTCTCATTTTATGTACCTAAATTAATTGTACCTAGACAATGCGTTTTTAACTTTACAGGTTAAAAATTGAATAATGAAAACAGGAATTGATTCCATCTCTTTTGATGTTGCCAAAATACATTTACCTATTAAAACTTTGGCAAAAGCCAGAAATATTGAACCTGAAAAATTAGAAAAAGGCCTGGGTTTAATCAAAATGACTTTACCAGATACACATCAAGATACAGTAGTTTTTGCAGCAAACGCTTTAACAAAACTGATTCAAGAAAACAATCTCAATCTGAATGAAATTGCAAGAATATATGTTGGAACCGAAAGCACTATTGACAGTTCAAAACCTATAAGTTCTTTTTTAATTGCCTTAATGGAACAAAAATTTGGAGAAAACACTTTGTCAGAATGTGATGTAGTTGATTTTACATTCGCTTGCATTGGCGGTGTCGACGCGCTACAAAACTGTATCGATTTTGTAAAATTAAATCCAACCAAAAAAGCAATTGTTGTCACTACTGATTTTGCAAAATACGATCTAAACTCTACAGGTGAATATACTCAGGGCGCCGGAGCTTTAGCAATGTTAATTACTTCAAATCCTAGAATCATTGCATTCGACAACAATTGGGCGACAAGCACAAAAGGTGTTTTTGACTTTTTCAAACCGTTTAGAACACTTTCAAAAGAAGAAATCACAGGAAACAAAAACAATGATTCGTGGTTTGACAATCTTGAATCTCAAATAGAAATCCACAAAGACCAACCGGTTTTTGACGGACAATACTCCAACCAATGTTACATGGACCGTACCAGAAACGCCTATTTTTCATTAAAAAAATTAAAAAACACAAGCGAAACAATCTATAATTCCTGGGAAAGCATCATCATGCATTTGCCTTATGCTTTTCAAGGACGTCGCATGCTGTCTGAAATTTATGCTTTGGATGCCGAAAATAAAATTATCTCCGGAAATGAAGACGCTTCGGAATATCAAAATAAATTGAAAGGAATCAGTAAATCTGAAGAATACCAACAATTTGTAAATGAAAAATTAATGCCTGCAGAATTGGCTTCTTCTTTAATTGGAAATCTATATACTGGTTCTATTTTCATGGGATTACTTTCGACTTTAGCACATTTTTACGACACCAAAAAGGAAATAACAAATTCTAAATTTGGCTTTTTAGCCTATGGTAGCGGCTCTAAATCCAAAGTTTTCGAAGGAACCATTCAACCGGATTGGAAAACTGCAATAGCTGACATTAACCTTTTTGAAACATTAGAACAAAGCTTTGAAATTGACTTTCCAACTTACGAAAAACTGCATAAAAAAGAACAAGAACAAAGCATTCAATTTCCAAAAAATGAATGGATTTTGGACCGAATAGAAAAAGAAATTCCGAATCTATTAGGTGCTCGTTATTACAAATGGGTGGATTAAATTATTTAATATCCAATTTTATAGAAACACAAAATACGACAGACTTCGGTTTATTTTATTTTGTGTTTTTTATTTAAAATTTGACAAATTCATAACAAAAAACGATTTAAACTTAGTATTTTTGAGTAATTAAAAGTTTAAACTGAATTGTTATGAAATACCATCAAATTGACCGGGATTTATTTATAAAAAATCGCACCAAATTCATGGCTCAGATGAAGCCAAAAAGCGTTGCTATTTTCAACTCTAATGATATTTATCCAATAAGTGCCGATAGCACAATGCCTTTTGCACAACACCGCGATATTTTTTATTTAAGCGGAGTGGACCAAGAAGAAAGTATTTTATTGCTTTTTCCTGATGCGCCATACGAACATCAAAGAGAGATGATTTTCTTGAAAGAAACCAGCGAACACATTGCAATTTGGGAAGGCGAAAAACTGACCAAAGAACGCGCTTTTGAAGTTTCAGGAATCAGAACAGTTTATTGGCTACAAGATTTCGAGAAAATTTTATTCGAAATGATGACACATTCGGATACGATTTACATCAACACCAACGAACATTACCGTGCCACCGTAGAAACCGAAACCCGTGAAGCCCGTTTTGTAAAATGGTGGAAAGAGAAATATCCGGCACATGCTGTCGCAAAAAGCAATCCGATATTGCAACGCCTTCGTTCTGTAAAAGAAAGTGAAGAATTGGATTTAATCCAAAATGCCTGCAACATCACTGAAAAAGGATACAGAAGATTATTGTCATTTGTAAAACCAAATGTAACCGAATACGAAATCGAAGCCGAGCTGATTCACGAGTTCATTCGCAACCGTTCTAAAGGTTTTGCTTACACGCCAATTATTGCTTCCGGAAATAATGCCAATGTGTTGCATTACATCGAAAACAACCAACAATGCCACGCAGGTGATTTGATTTTATTGGATGTGGCAGCTGAATATGCGAATTATTCGAGCGACATGACAAGAATGATTCCTGTTTCAGGAAAATTCACCGGCAGACAAAAACAGGTGTACGAAGCCGTTTTACGAGTAAAAAACGAAGCGACCAAAATGCTTACACCAGGAACACTTTGGAAACAATATCATTTTGAAGTGGGAAAAATCATGACTTCTGAGTTGTTAGGTTTGGGATTAATTGACAAAGCCGACGTACAAAACGAAAACCCGGAATGGCCCGCTTACAAAAAATATTTCATGCACGGAACTTCCCATCACATGGGATTGGACACGCATGATTATGGAATCCTGACAGAACCAATGCAAGCCAATATGGTTTTCACCGTAGAACCGGGAATTTACATTCCTGCTGAAGGTTTCGGAATCCGTTTAGAGGACAATGTAATCGTTCAGGAAACTGGCGAACCATTTAATTTGATGCGCAACATTCCTATTGAAGTCGACGAAATTGAAACGTTGATGAACAGTTAAACTCGTTTCAAATGTTTATATCCAGAACGGCTTACAGCAATGTAGGCCGTTTTTTATTTGGGCACAACCCAGCCTCCGTAAACTCCGGCTGCGTCGGGCTATCCGCTGTAAGTCCTCGCACCGCAAAAAAAATGCGGCGCTGTGGGCTTTTCGCTATTATCCCTTGCGCGCTTCAACGAGAAAATCTATAACTCCACAACATCAATTCCAAAATCCATCTTAAAACTGTAACTTTATAATCCAACTTCCGACTTATTTAAAAAAATTAAATAACAGAAATCATGCAAGCACACGAAATAGACTACCACATATATGGCGAGGAAATGCAATATGTGGAAATAGAATTAGATCCACAAGAAATTGTAATTGCCGAAGCAGGAAGTTTTATGATGATGGACAATAATATCCAAATGGAAACCATCTTTGGCGACGGTTCCGGACAACAAACCGGATTGTTTGGTAAACTTTTAAGCGCTGGAAAAAGAGTCCTAACTGGCGAAAGTCTTTTCATGACAGCGTTCATCAATCAAAACAATACTAAAAGTAAGGTTTCCTTCGCATCACCTTATCCCGGGAAAATAATTCCGATTGACTTAACCCAATTTGGCGGAAAATTCATTTGCCAGAAAGATGCGTTTTTATGTGCTGCCAAAGGCGTTTCTATTGGAATCGAATTCTCTAAAAAACTCGGTCGTGGACTTTTTGGTGGTGAAGGTTTCATTATGCAAAAAATAGAAGGAGACGGAATGGCGTTTGTGCATACTGGCGGAACATTAGCCAAAAAAGAATTAGCGACAGGCGAAATCCTAAAAGTCGACACGGGTTGTATCGTAGGTTTTACTAAAGATGTCGATTATGATATTGAATTTATTGGTGGCATCAAGAATTCTATTTTTGGCGGCGAAGGTTTGTTTTACGCCACACTTCGCGGTCCTGGAACGGTTTACGTACAATCCTTGCCTTTCAGCCGACTTGCCGACAGAATCATCGCATCAGCACCAAAAGCAGGCGGTAGCAGTCGTGACGAAGGCAGTATATTAGGCGGATTAGGGAATCTTCTCGATGGTGATAATCGATTTTAATTTTCATAAACGGCTTTCAGAAATGGGAGCCGTTTTTTTATAAAAAAAAATGCGAATCTCCACTAATAACAATTTTACGACTAAATTCACGATTAGTATTTTCAATATCTAATTCGACAAAATAAAGCCGACCTACCTTTTCCATTTCAACGACATCATTCTTATCTATTATACTGAATAAATTTTTCAATTTATGTTCTCTATCATGAGAACTGTGATAAAATACGCATATTCTAGAATTTCCACTTAAATCAAATTCTAGAAACTTAAATAAGGCGGAAATATATTCTTTATCTGATTCATCTAAAGAGTGTCCAATAATATAAAAAATTGTCTCCTCAAGTCCGCTTTTTTTATCTATTGGTATCTCAATAAATTTTCTATTAGAGTTTTTCTTTATCCTTTGATAATATTTAGCAAAATCATACGCTTTAATTATTTTAACATCATCAGGAATTTCGCTAATTCCAAAAACTAAATTTTGGATTTCATTATTCGCGTGCATTTCTCCATGTAAATAAACCACTTTGGATTTATCAACACCATAAAAATTTTCTAACGTTGGGGTATAATTGAATGTAAATATTTGATTGATTAAATGAAAAGGAATAATGTGATTATGGGTTTTATTTTCATAAAATACCCCCAATATATCAACTAAATATCGATTAAAAATGGAAATAAACTCCTCAAATGAATTTGATAAATCACTCAATATATCCTTACTTTTAATTTCACGTTTCCTTTTATCTAAATATTTTTCTGTAACACTAAAAACTTCTTTATCATCCAATTTATGCTCAATAATCCCAAACAAATTAAAATCAGAATAATTTATAGAAATATCTCTGAAATAATTGACTTTTTTGGATTGAGTAGTCTCTGATTTCAATAAAATTGATATTTGTTTCAGAATATTTTCAATTTCCATTTCAAAATCAATCCAAGTTTCTATCTCTATTACATTCTTAAAATATTTGTACCATAAGTTATTCTGTAATGAAACTTTCAAATCATTAATTTTATCTAATTTAAATTTAGCCACTTCATAATTTTCAACAATTAACTTGTAATCGACTTCATATTCATTTTTAAAAAATGACCCAAATAAATCTTCAAATGAAATATCTTTGAAAAATTATTTTCCTCAATAGCCTTCATTATTGACATAAAATGTCCATACTTTGTTGGCAAATGATGAAATAAATCAAATCCGTTTCCTGTAATTAAAATCTTAGCCATATTTATAAAATGCTTTTCTCAAATATACTATTTTTATTACAACCTATTCGTGATTTGCTTACACTACCTTATATTTCCTAAATGGTTAAAAAAATAAAGTGTTATTTTTGTAGACTAAATTTCCATTTTGAAACAAATTCTCTTTAAAAACACCTCTATTTCCTATTCCGATACCGGGAAAGGAACCGCTATTGTCTTGCTCCATGGTTTCTTGGAAAACAAAGGCATGTGGGATTTTTATATTCCTGAGTTTGCTAAAAAAAACCGCGTCATCACAATTGATTTATTGGGACATGGCGAAACGGAATGTTTGAGTTACGTACAAACGATGGAGGATAATGCTGATGCAGTTCACGCTGTTTTATCGGAATTACGTATCAGGAAAGCCATTTTTGTAGGACATTCTATGGGAGGTTATGTGGCTTTGGCTTTCGCTGAATTATATCCGGAAAATATAAAAGGATTGGTTTTATTAAATTCAACAACAAGAGCTGATAGTGAGGAGCGAAAAATAAATCGGGACCGAGCTATCAAAGCCGTAAAACAATCTTTCATAAATTTTGTTTCACTATCCATCGCTAATTTATTCAGCGAATCCAACAGAGAAAGACTTTCGTCAGAAATTGAAAGAGTAAAAAAAGAAGCTTTAAAAACGCCACTTCAAGGAATCGTTGCTTCACTCGAAGGAATGAAAACAAGAAAAGACCGGGAAGTTTTATTGCACCTCACACCCTATCCAAAACTATTAATTCTAGGTGAAAAAGATCCTGTTTTAAATTACGAAGAGACTAAAGAACAACTAGAAAACACTACTGTACAATTCGCAAATTTTCCAGACGGACACATGAGTCATATTGAGAACAAAGAGGAATTATTGAAAGTATTGTTAACTTTTTTTAAAGGCATCTAAATTATTTTCTCTTCAAAAGAAATATTCTGATCTAAAATTTCACTCAACAAAATAACAATCTGTTCGAGGTAATTACTCAAAATTTCTTCATCTATAATTGAATTTATTTCTTTGTCTTCTTTAAAATTAAACGGAAGAAAACCTGCCTTCAAGTTTTTAAAAGAAATAATTCCTGCTTCAATTGGCTTACCTTTAGCTTCATGCTCATACATATAAGCATATGCCAGGACCTGAATGATTTTGTCGCTTTTAATATCTTCGGTTAATCCTTTCCATGATTTCAAAGTGACGCTTGCTTTTTCTACTTTTCCCGTTTTGTAATCGATAATTCTAATGATTCCGTTACGCTCTTCAATTCTATCTACATTTCCTTTTATCAATACCGGAAAAGGCAAATTAGGATGATTTAAAGTACGTCCGAATGTTTGTTCCAAAGCGATGATTTTGATTGCATCACCATTCTTAATACTTTCCAATTCCACTTTCAGGAAATTTGAAACATTACGCTTCGCCACTTCAAAAGCCAATAAATTTCTTCCTTTTTTAATTTCACCTTCTTTATAAACCAATTTGAATTGCTGGAGAACCTCAGCATCAATTTGTTTGAAACAATTTAAAATATTACTTTCCGAAATGAATTTTCCAATAAACGGCTCATATAAAACTTTCAAGGTTTCATGAATAATAGTTCCCAAAGTATTTAATGCTATATTTTCCTCGACTTCTTCGACTTCACTGATGCGTAAAATCTTCTGGAAATAAAACTGAATTGGATTTCGGATATAACTCGTCAATGCGGACGGAGAGAAACCTTTCTCTGCAATTTCTTTCAATCGCACCATAACACTTTCCGATTTTGGAATTACCATTGGCTGATAGGCTGTTTCAGGTAAAACAGCATTATAAATTTCATGAGTAAGCGTATGATTTTTTTGTTTTTCAACTTCCAGTTGGGTGATAAATCTACTTTTTTCACCCGCATCTAAACCTTCACTTTCGGTATTATAAAGCAAGTAAATATTTTTGGCACGTTGTAATAAATGATAGAAATGATAGGTATAAATAGCATCTTTTTCTTTGAATGTCGGCAATCCCAATTCGCGTTTCACATCATACGGAATAAAAGAATTTTGCGATTTCCCTGCCGGAAATTTCCCTTCATTCATCGAAGTAACAATTACAGTCTCAAAATCCAAAACACGACTTTCTAAAACTCCCATAATCTGCAAACCATTCAAAGGTTCTCCTTCAAAGGAAACTTCTGCCAAATCAATTACTTGTTTGTAAATAGCATAAAGCGTTTCTATTTTATCAATATGTTCATGCTTCGAATAGTAATTAATTAGTTTATTAATCACTTTGAAAATAGCAAAAACAAAAGCTTTGGTAATTTTCTCTTCTTCGTTATCATTACTTAAATTGTTCTTTATAGTCTGCAATAATTTAGAAATTGTCTCTAATACCGGAATCGAACCATGCTCCCATTTTTGGAATAACAATAGAAACAACTCAGTTGGATCAGTATTCAATTCCATCAATTTATGATGGGTAATAAATGTGTAATTGTTTTGATTGATAATTTTGACTAGCGCATTGGTTTTCGCATACGGTTCCACCAAAGGATGCGTCAAAATATCCAAGACATCTTTGTAATACAACACATAGCTTTTGGCATTTCTGGACAAAGCATTCGTATGCATTTTAAATAATTTTGCAATCAAAATCTGGGCAGGATTATTCTTACTCGAATAACCCATCGTAATATTCAAAGCACCAACGCTTGACGGTAACGAATATAAAAGTGGAACTAAAAGATTTTCCTCGCCTAGAACTACAGCCACTTTATCCAGCTTGCCGTCGGGATTTTCATTGACGACATTTTCAATAATACTTCCGGCTATTTTGGCTTGACCGATTGTCTTCGGCGTTCCAATAACCTTGATGTTTTTAGTCTGCGAAAAATCATTTACAATCCATTCAAAAGGATGCGATTTATAATGTTTCCAACTTTCTTTGAAACGGCGCACAAACAGTCCAGCATCATGATATGGGTCATTAAGGAAGGTTTGATCGACATCCCAATATATTTTGGCTTGATCAGAAGCAATAAGGTGTTGGATTATTTTTTCCTCCGCGGCATTCAGCGCATTAAAACCTGCAAACAGGAATTGCTTATTTTGCACTGAATTCGAAAAATGGTTTAGGTTATTTACCGCTTCACGATAAATCAAACCTTGATAACCGATTCCTTTATTCAATAAATGACTATAAAGTGATTGATAGTAATTAGGCAGTAATTTCCAAAAATCAATATATTTCTCTAATAATGCAGTCTTATTTTCAACTTCAATTCCCCATTTTTTGATGTCTTCGATATCTTTTAGATACGAAAGAACGTGGGATGGTTCCAATAAATAGCGATCTATCTCATTAAAATCCTGTAGTAGTGTTTTCGCCCAATTTGCAAACAATTCGAATGATTGTTGGTTTGCTTTATCAGTAACAGACAGATAGACTTCATAGAATTCGAATAATAGCTCAATCGGATCAATAGTACGAATGCCTGCTATGTCTTGAATAAAATCTTCAATACTTATAATTTCAGGAGAAAGTATATTTGAGGTCACCTGATTTTTCAGCGCTTCAATCAAAAATATTTTTGCCCTTTTGTTTGGCAAAACTACAATCGTATTGGATAGATTATTTGAATATTTTTCAATTAAAACTGTGGCTATTTTATCTAAAAAAGAAGTATTTGTCATTTTATAAAAATAAAAAAAACGCCCCGATAAATCGAGGCGTTTTCTAAAAAATTTTGAAGTAGATTATTTTTGTAACAACACTTCAGTTCTTCTATTTTGAGCTTTACCTTTAGCTGTTTTATTTGTTGCAACTGGTGAACTTTCACCAAAACCTATTGCATTTAAATTATCAGCACTAATACCTCTTTCAGTCAAAGCATTTTTAACAACATTTGCTCTAGCTTCAGAAAGTTTTTGATTGTATGCATCTGAACCATCGCTATCTGTGTGTCCTTCTATACGGAATTTAGCATTAGGATAGTTTTTAAGAATATTTGCCATAGCATCTAGTCTAGCAGGAACGTCAGCTGTTTTAAAAGTAGCTTTACCTGAATTAAAGTAAACTGCTCTAGCTTGAATTTTAAGATTGTCTAAAGCTTCAGTAGTTACTTCAGGACATCCTTTGTTACTAGCTGGACCAGCAACAGTAGGACAAGCATCATCTTTATCTAAAACTGAATCACCATCAGTATCTGGCCAAGGGCAACCTGCATTTTCTTTAGGACCTGCAACAGTTGGACATTTGTCATCTTTATCAGCAATTCCATCTCCGTCAGCATCTGGACAACCTTTTAAAGCAGCTAAACCAGCAACTTCTGGACAAGCATCATCTTTATCAGCAATTCCATCTCCATCAGTATCAGGACATCCGTTTAATGCAGCTAAACCAGCAACTTCTGGACAAGCATCAGCACTATCTTGAATTCCATCTCCATCAGTGTCAGGACATCCATTGAATTGTTTCAAACCAGCAACTTCTGGACAAGCATCATCTTTATCATATATTCCATCACCATCTGTATCTTTACCACCGAATTTGAAGATAAGACCTGCAGTATGTTGGAAATGAGAAGGAGAATCAATAACTCCATTAGCATCATCTCTATCTCCAAAAGATTTTTTGTAAGTAGTTGTTAATGAAAGTCCAATATTTTCAGTAAACCAGATATTCAATCCAGCTCCTGGATTAACAGTTCCAAAACTGTCTTTTCCTAAGAATGTATAACCACCACCAACAGCAAGAGAAGGATCAATTACTTTAGATTTAATTAAGTTCATGAAACTATATCTAATAGTACCATCGATACCATAATACATTAAATCCCCTGGGTTAGTTACAATATAACCACGAGAATCATGACCCGGAGCAGTTGGACGAAAATAAACTGCTTTTGTAATTTTATTTACTGATCCAGAAAGTCCAAATGAGAAATTATCTCCAATGTATCTAGATACACTTAAATAAGATACAGAAGGAAGAATATTCCAGTTGTCTTTAACAGCGAATGGCTGGGAAAAATGCGCATCTAGCCAATTATGACCACCAGCTGCACTAGCTTTAGTGTCAACGGCATTAACCCCAAAAGAGATTGCCCATGGATTGTTACTGTCTTGTGCGTGAGAACTTAAACCCATCACCATCATTACAGCAACTAAAAGTTTGTTAAGATGTTTCATACTTAATTTTTTTAATTACAATTTAGTTAATTATAGACAAAAGTAACTCGTAAATTTTTAACTACAAAATGAAATGTTAAAAAAAACAATAATATTAGAGGCAAAGTGGAAATTATATAACTTTCAATAAAAATTATATAACTTTTAACAAACGCCCAACTTCAACAAAAGCGCTAATTGCCTTGTCTATATGCGCTGTTGTATGTGCTGCAGATAGCTGCACACGAATTCTGGCTTTATCCTTAGGAACTACAGGAAAGAAAAAACCAATAACATAAATACCTCTTTTTAAAAGCTCATCAGCCATAGTTTGAGATAACTTAGCATCATAAAGCATCACAGGAACAATCGCAGAATCTCCGTCGATGATATCAAAACCTGCTTTTTTCATACCTTCTTTAAAATAGTTGGTATTCCACTCCAATTTATCCCTTAAAACCGTATCTCTTTCTAATATTTCAAAAACTTTGATAGAAGCACCTACAATTGCTGGCGCCAAAGAATTTGAAAACAAATAAGGTCTGGATCTTTGACGTAATATTTCAATAATTTCTTTTTTGGCTGTTGTATAACCGCCCATGGCTCCACCAAGTGCTTTTCCTAATGTACCCGTAATAATATCTACACGACCCATTACACCTTTCGCTTCAAGCGTACCTTTTCCGGTTGCACCTATGAATCCAGCGGCATGACATTCATCAACCATGACCATGGCATCATATTTATCCGCTAAATCACAAATCTTATCCAAAGGGGCCACAACACCGTCCATAGAGAAAACACCATCAGTAACAATTAATTTGAAACGCGTTCCAGCTTCCGTAGCTTTAATCAGTTGTTGTTCCAAATCTTCCATATTGCTATTTTCATAACGATAACGTACTGCTTTACACAAACGAACGCCATCAATAATAGAAGCATGATTCAAACTATCAGAAATAATACAGTCTTGTTCTCCTAACAAAGGCTCAAAAACACCACCGTTAGCATCAAAAGCTGCCGCATAAAGAATAGTATCTTCTGTCCCGTAAAATTCAGAAATCTTTTTTTCTAGTGTTTTATGGATATCCTGAGTTCCACAAATAAAACGAACCGACGACATTCCGAAACCATGCGTATCCAAAGCATCTTTAGCAGCCTGAATTACTTCAGGGTGTGATGATAATCCAAGATAATTATTAGCACAAAAATTCAAAACTGTCTCACCTGTCGAAATAGTGATTTCGGCTCCTTGCGGAGAAGTGATGATTCTTTCTTTTTTGAAAATTCCGTTATCTTCAATAGTTTGCAATTCTGACTGTAAGTATTCTTTGATTTTTCCGTACATTTTATCTGTTTATTAAAGCCGTTATTTATTCCTTTCAATAGTAGGTTACAAATTTACTACATCGATTTCTTTCCCTATGTATACCAATGCCTTTTTAACTACTTTGTATCCCATTTTCTCAATAGCATCCTGATAATTCTCCAATTGCTGTTGGTATTTAACATTATGTGTTCCAGTTTTATAATCCAACAACAATACTTCTTTGTTTTTTGTCAAAACCATTCGGTCCGGTTTTACTGTTTTTCCTTCTTTTTGAATAATAGTTTGTTCATTTAAAACTTCATTCCCTTCAGCAAAACAAATCTCTAATTCACTATGATTAACAATTTCTTGAATCGTATTAAAAACCGTCTCTTTTTGACTAAAAGTTATCAATCCGTTTTCAATGGATTTTGTAATTGCCAAATCAACATCGTTTTTAGTTTTGACAAAAGATAGAATTTCGTGAATAACATTCCCATATTCGATAGCTTCTTGTTGGAGTGTCCCCCACATTAAAGCTTCGCGTTGTGCTATTTTTATATTCTTTGGATTCAAAATTTCTGAAACTAAAGGAATCGTTTTTGAAGTATCAATGTGTCGCTGCCCTACAGATAATTTCGTTTTATTTCCAAATTCATATTCTAATTTACCTTCATCGAACTCCCCTTTGCTTCCCAAATAATTAATGAAAAAGGCACACATATTATTTTTTGGAACTTCTCCTTTGTTGGACAAATTCATATTTGAAATTACATACAATTGCTCTTCAGCACGGGTTAAAGCCACGTACAAAACATTGATATTATCCAATAATTCTTCCTGTTTCTTTTGATTGTAAACGAATGATGCTTCCTCTCCAAATCCTTCTACCGCGCTACTATTGTCAATTAAAACTTTTGGTAGACCGAAATCTTGTTCCTCAGCATTAAGCCATAATTTATCTTTTGGTTTTCGATTATAATCTTCTTCGGCAAAAGGAAAAATAACGACCGGAAATTCCAATCCTTTCGATTTATGAATAGTCATAATTCGGACTGCATTATTTCCTTCGGGAGACGGAATACTAAATTTCTCTGCATTTTTATCCCAGAAATTTAAGAAGTCCGAAATACCTGCTTGATTCCGAATGTCTCTTTCGAGAACAATGTCTAGGAAATATTGAACGTAAGCATTCCCCTCCCCGACCCTCCCCGAAGGGGAGGGAGCCGAAACTGATAAATTGGAGTTTTGAATTTCTTCTTGTTGAATTAATTCTTCTTTTATTTTATTTAATACATCTGAAATACACTTTATTACTTGCTCATTGGTAAATCGAATGACTTTATAACCTAATTTACTTAGAATCTCAGTTCTGTTTTTGTCTAACTGAATTTGTTCTTCAGTAAAATGATAATCTCCATCAACTTCGACTACTAATTTTTTTGACAAACAAACAAAATCAACAATAAAATCATCTATCAAATGTTGTTGTCTAAATTTACTTCCTAAAGATTGTGATTTGAGTTCAGACCAAAGTATTTTTTCAGCATTAGTTGGATTTTTCCTCATCGCTTTAGCCTTATCGATTGAAAGATGAGAATAATTTCCGCCAGTCATGTATCCTAATTTATTTGATTCAATAAGACGATTTTTATCCACACAGCTCACTATTCCGTCACCCCTTCCTTCGGAGGGGGCTGGGGGGAGGAATTTACTTATTATAGTTTCCACTGCCTCATACAATGATTTTTTTCTAATGCTTTGAAACGAAAGCGAAACATCAAAACTCATCAACCAATTTTCGAAATCAGTTTCCTGAAATAACGCCATTCCCTGAGCGATAAAATCATGAATCGGTAATTTATCCTGACTGTTTTGTGCTAAATATTGAAGAAAGTTTGCTTTGGATTCCAAGTCAGAACTATTTTTCAAGTATTTTAATAAATGAATAATCAATCGAACTTCAGTGGCATTTTGAATCATCAAAGTTTCCGAAGACAAAAGTGGAATTCCTTGTTCCGTCAAATAATTAGCAATCGCAATTCCCTGATCTCGTTTTCGGGTCAGAATCACAATATCTTTGTATTGAAAGCCTTGTTTCAAGGTTTTTTGAATCGTGTTTAAAGTTGCTAAAACATACAAATCAGTTTTGTCTAAAACTTCTTCATCTTCTTCCGAAGTTTCTACTTTTGGAATGAAAGAAATATTTACGTAGCCCCCAGTTTTATCATTAGTTTTTTGATGACTGTGATTTTCATACAAATCTTTATAATCCAAATGTTCGAATTCATTCGATAACAATTTAAAAAAATCATTGTTGAATTCGATTATCTGTGAGTAAGAACGGTAATTTTTATCTAAATGTTCTAATTTTTTATCTGGATTATTGAACGGATTTTGGTCTTTACTCAATTCAATAAACTGTTCCGCTTTTCCACCACGCCAGCGGTAAATAGATTGTTTTGGGTCACCTACAATCATCAAAGTTCCTTTTACACCAAAATCATCTTGACCCGAAAGCGCATTATCAATAAGCGGAATCAGGTTCTGCCATTGCATTTCGGAAGTATCCTGAAATTCATCGATAAAAAAATGACGGTAGCGCTCGCCCAATCGTTCATATATAAAAGGTGCGGGTTGATTTTGAATCTCACGATGGATAATCGCATTAAATTCGGAAATAGAAAGCACATTTTGTTCTTTCTGGATTTTGGTTAATTCATTGCTGACCGTATTTAATAATGACAAAGGTGTAATGTTTTTCAAGAACGCTTTGTAGAAATTTATCTTTTCGAAAGCTGTATAAACTTTAGTCAGGATTTGCAAAAATTCAGGAATTAGATTTTCGATAATCGCACGATCTTTAGCTGTTTTATTGATAGCAATATCATCAAACTCATGAAAAGTTTTATTCTTGGGATTGAATTTTCCTTGCTGAATACTATTAATATGATTCGGAAAAGTACCTCTAGAAAAGGATTTGATGTCAATTCCATTTTTGTCAATTAATGACAATACTTCTTCCGCAAAAATAATAGTTTGCTTTTCTAAGTTTTTACAGGCTTCGGCTAGTTTGTTTTTTATTTCAACAAACTCAGCAATGGATTTATCTTGAAAATGAGTGATTTCGTTTCTGTTGTTTTCATTGAGAACTAAACGACCGGTATCGAGAATCTCTCGTGAAATATCCCAAGATTTGTCATCATCGGTTTTTTCCATCGTGAAATCGATGAGTAGCTTGGTTAATGTTTCATCTTCTCCGGCTTGGGCGATGATGGCATCGACAGCTTCAATCAATAAATTCTCAGTATCCAAAGTGACTTCAAAAGTCATAGGTAAATTCAAATCGTGTGCAAAAGCACGAATCACTTTATGTGTGAATTTATCAATGGTGGAAATATCAAAAGCAGCATAATTATGAATAATGTGCTTGATGATTTGCTGTGATTTGGTTTTTATTTCAATGATAGAAAGTTCGGTATCTACGGCCAAATCCTGCATTAAATCCTGTGCTTTTGAACTTGGTTCGTCTTTGGCAAATTCGGACAAACTGCCTACGATTCGGCTTTTCATTTCGTGAACCGCTTTGTTGGTAAACGTAATCGCGAGAATGTTTCGATAGGCGTCATTCTTTTTTGCAACAAGGATAATTTTTAGGTATTCTTTGACAAGCGCATAGGTTTTTCCAGAACCTGCCGATGCGTCGTATATGGAGAATGAAGGTCTTTGCATTAACATTTTAGATTTCTGATTAACGATTTTAGATTTCTGATTTAGAATTAGCGTTCTAATTTCCTAAATCTCCTAGCCCTGATAGAAACGGCATCCTTTCTTGCCGGTGTTCGGCAGGAAAGATATAGTGAACAGCAGGAAATAGCTCCTAAAAACGCAACAATTTCTAGGTTACTTTTAAAATTTGTCCCGAAACTTCGGGATAAAACTTAAAAGTAGTATTTTTGCAGCATGGAAACAAATAGACAGAAAAAAATAGGTGGGGTTATCCAAAAAGATTTGGTTGACATTCTACAAGGTGAAGTGAGAAAAAACGGATTGGCTAATTTAATCATTTCGGTATCCAAGGTTACTGTAACTACAGATTTATCAGTAGCTACAGTGCATTTAAGCGTTTTCCCTCAGGACAAAGCAAAAGAAATTTTAGAGGCGGTTAAGTCCAATTCTAAAACCATAAAACATGATTTATCACAACGTGTTCGTTTACAATTAAGAAAAGTTCCCAATTTGGTTTTCTTTATCGACGACTCTTTGGACTATATTGAAAAAATTGACAATGCCTTAGCCAACAAAGACAATCCTATAGAAAACAGAGATCTTTTGGACAAACGCAGATTTCAATAAAATTTGAATTTTCCCCTTTACATAGCCAAACGCTATATTCGTAGCAATAGTAAAAACAATGCGATTAATATTATCAATCGAATTGCCAGCATGGGAATTATTGTTGGCGCAATGGCTTTGTTTGTGGTTTTATCTGTTTTTAGCGGGTTAAAAGTTTTTAGTCTTTCGTTTACGAATGATATCGACCCTGATTTAAAAATAAGCAGTACTTTAGGGAAATCATTCCTTATTTCTCCAAATCAGGAAAGCCAAATCAAAAAAATTGACGGCTTAGCTTCTTATACTAAGATAATCGAAGAGCGTGTTTTATTTACTTTTGACGGAAAGCAGGAAGTCACTTATCTTAAGGGAGTTGATTCCAACTTTAGCAAAGTAAATGCTATTGAAAAGAAACTTTTCAACGGGCTATGGCTTAAACCGGACACCTATCAAGTAGTCGTTGGTTACGGAATTGCCCAGAAATTCTCGATGGGCTTGCTTGATTTTAATCATCAATTGGAAGTTTTAGTTCCAAAACCCGGAAAAGGAGCAATCGAAAATCCGGAACAGGCTTTTAACAAAACGGATATTATTCCTGTTGGGATTTATGCCATAAGCGAAGACCTTGATTCTAAATATGTTTTTGCCGATTTAGGTTTAGCCCAAGAATTATTGGAATACAAAACCAATCAAGTTTCGGGGATTGAAATAAAAGAAAAAGCTGGTGCTGATGAAACTGTCATTACAGACCAACTCCAAACTATTTTTAATAATACAATTACCGTAAAAAATAGAGCGCAACTCAACGAATCGCTCTATAAAATGTTGAACACCGAGAATATTGCGGTGTATTTGATTTTTACTTTAGTGATTGTTGTGGCTCTTTTCAACTTAATTGGCGCACTAATTATGATGATTTTGGATAAAAAAGGAAACTTAAAAACCTTATTTAATCTTGGAACTGAAATCAAAGATTTGCGAAAAATATTCCTGCTTCAAGGCACTTTATTGAGTGTTTTTGGCGGAATAATAGGTTTAGTTTTAGGGATTATAATTGTGTTACTGCAACAACATTTTCAATTGGTTATGATTACACCCACACTGGCATATCCCGTAGTTTTTTCTCTCGAAAATGTATTGATTGTTATGGGAACGATTGTCACACTTGGTTTTATCGCTTCGCTGATTGCAAGTAGTCGCGTGAGTAAAAAGTTGTTGAATTAAAACCAAACTAACCCTTTTAGGGCTTAAAACCCTAAAAGAGTCTAAACAACCTCATAACCCGCATACGCTTCTTCAATCTCATTCAAAGCGGCGAACAACTCTTCAGGTCGATCTAGCGTTACTAATTTTTGCTTAAAGGGTTTAAAAGAATGAATTCCTTTGAAATAATTGGTATAATGTGGTCTCGTTTCCACAATTCCTAATCTTTCACCTTTCCATTCCATTGCCCAAGTGAGGTGATTTCTCACCGCTTCTACTCTATCAATAACTGTGGGTTTTGGCAAATGTTCTCCAGTTTTAAAGTAATGTTTGATTTCGTCAAAAATCCAAGGATAACCAATGGCGGCGCGACCAATCATAATTCCGTCGATGCCGTATTCGTTTTTATAGTGTAATGCTTTTTCTGGAGAATCGATATCACCGTTTCCAAAAATAGGCATCGTGATTCTTGGGTTATTTTTTACTCGGGCGATGTGCGACCAATCCGAGTGTCCTTTATACATTTGGGCACGAGTTCTGGCATGTATACTCAAAGCTGCAACACCAATATCTTGTAAACGTTCCGCAACTTCATCAATATTAATGGAATTATCGTCCCAACCCAAACGCGTTTTTACGGTTACAGGCAAATGGGTACTATCGATAACGGCCTGAGTCAAACGAATCATCAAATCAACGTCTTTTAAAACTCCGGCTCCGGCTCCTTTACAAACTACTTTTTTAACAGGACAGCCAAAATTAATATCTATTAAATCCGGGTTTACTGCCGAAACAATTTTGGAAGACATAGCCATTGCTTCCTCGTCACCACCAAAAATCTGGATTCCTACAGGTCTTTCGTAATCGAAAATATCTAATTTCATTCGGCTTTTGATAGCGTCACGAATTAAACCTTCGGAAGAAATAAATTCCGAATACATTAAATCAGCACCATGAGCTTTACACAATCTGCGGAAAGGCGGATCGCTCACATCTTCCATAGGTGCGAGAAGTAAAGGGAATTCGGGTAATATTATGTTGCCAATCTTGACCATCTTCATTTATTTTGGTGCAAAATTACGTTTTTTAGATGAAAGGATAAAAGAAGAAAGAAGAAAGACTTAGTATTAAACCAATTAGTTTGCGAATTCGGGACTTTGAAACTGTTGAATTTAGCTTATATTTGCAGATTAATTGTCGCTGTTTGGCGATTGCGTGAGGGATTGCAGCAAAAATCCTTTTCCTTTTTCTTTAAAAAGGAAAAGATTGTAGCGGAAAGCCCGACCCTTGTGGTCACGCCCTGAAATAAATTCAGGGTAAACCCAAATAAATTTGATATTATTTAGAACATGAAACATATTAGGAATTTTTGCATTATTGCACATATTGATCACGGGAAAAGCACGCTTGCTGACCGATTATTAGGCGCAACACAAACAGTAACCGCCCGTGAAGAAAAAGCGCAATTGCTTGATAACATGGACTTGGAACGCGAACGTGGGATTACGATTAAGAGTCACGCGATTCAGATGGAATACACGTATAAAGGACAAGAATACATCTTGAATTTGATTGATACTCCTGGACACGTGGATTTTTCGTATGAGGTTTCTCGTTCGATTGCGGCTTGTGAAGGCGCACTTTTAATTGTAGACGCAGCGCAAAGTATCCAAGCACAAACGATTTCGAATTTATACTTGGCTTTGGAAAATGACTTGGAAATTATTCCAGTTTTGAATAAAGTGGATTTACCAAGTGCCAATCCTGAAGAAGTAAGCGATGATATCGTGGACTTGTTAGGTTGCAAACTGGAAGATATTATTCATGCTTCGGGTAAAACCGGTTTGGGTGTAGAAAATATTTTGGCAGCAATTATCGAAAGAATTCCTCCTCCATCAGGAAATGTTGACGAACCTTTACAAGCGTTGATTTTTGACTCTCATTATAATCCGTTTCGAGGAATTGAAGTTATTTTTCGTGTAAAAAACGGCCAGATTAAAAAAGGCCAGAAGATTAAGTTCATGGCTACCGGAAATGAATATTTTGCGGACGAGATTGGTACTTTGAAATTAAATCAAGTTCCGAAACAAGTCATTTCAGCAGGAGATGTTGGGTATTTAATTTCTGGAATTAAAGAAGCAAAAGAAGTAAAAGTAGGAGATACGTTGACGGATGCGAAAACGCCAACAACAAATATAATTACTGGTTTTGAAGATGTGAAACCAATGGTTTTTGCGGGAATTTATCCAGTGGATACTGAAGATTATGAGGAGTTGAGAAACTCTATGGAAAAATTGCAGCTGAATGATGCTTCGTTGGTGTTTTTACCGGAAAGTTCAGCGGCTTTGGGATTTGGTTTCCGTTGCGGATTCTTGGGAATGTTGCACATGGAAATTATCCAGGAGCGTTTGGAGAGAGAGTTTAACATGACTGTTATTACTACAGTTCCCAACGTTTCATATCTCGCTTACACCAAAAAAGATCCTACAACACCGCTTATCGTAAATAATCCTTCGGACTTGCCGGAGCCTTCTCGTTTAGACCATGTTGAAGAACCTTTTATTAAAGCTACTATCATCACTAAATCTGATTATGTTGGGAATGTAATGAGTTTGTGTATCGAAAAACGTGGGTTGATTACTAATCAAACATATTTGACTACGGAACGTGTAGAGTTGACTTTTGATATGCCGTTGGCAGAGATTGTATTTGACTTTTATGACCGTTTGAAAACCGTTTCTAAAGGATATGCTTCCTTTGATTATACGCCAATTGGAATGAGAACTTCTAATTTGGTTAAAGTTGACATCTTATTGAACGCTACAATTGTGGATGCTTTATCATCTTTAATGCATGCCGATAATGCGTATTCTATTGGTAAAAAAATGTGTGAGAAACTGAAAGAATTAATTCCACGTCAACAATTTGATATTCCTGTTCAAGCTGCTATTGGGGTGAAAGTTATTTCGCGTGAAACGATAAAAGCATTGCGTAAAGACGTTACCGCCAAATGTTATGGTGGAGATATTTCCCGTAAACGTAAATTATTGGAAAAACAGAAAAAAGGTAAAAAACGTATGAGATTGGTTGGAAATGTTGAAATTCCACAAGAAGCGTTTATGGCTGTTTTGAAATTGAACGATTAATCCCCCTAACCCCTGAAGAGGGAATTAGAAAATATATAGAAACCTGATGATGTAAAAATTATCAGGTTTTTTTGTTTTTCGGTATCGTAGTAGAGTTGCACTGCAGTGCAACTCTACATAACATGTAACTATAATACATTTATTTATCCTTCAACCATTCAAACAATCGTTTTGCATCTTCGAATTTAAACAATTGGGTTCCTTCATTCATCGTCGCTGCTGAACCGCAAGCGACACCCCAACGAATGACTTCTTTCAGGCTTTTATTTTGCGAAAGCGCCCAAACCATCCCACCAACCATGCTATCACCGGCACCTACCGTACTTTTTTTGGCAACATTGGGAGCAGGGACAAATTCATAAGAATCTTTTGTAACCAATACTGCGCCTTGTGGACCAAGGGAAACGACTACAATTTCGGCTCCACCTTTGGCAATGATTTGTTTTGCAGCTTGGTTTACTTCTTCCAGTTCCAATCGCTCCACACCTATTAATTTTGCCAATTCTCCAACATTAGGTTTGATCATATAAACACCAATTTCTAATGCTTTTTTTAATGATTCCCCAGAGGTGTCCACAATTAACTTCGCATTTGATTTTTTTGTTATTTCAGCGATTTTTTGATAAAAATCTACTGATAACCCTTCGTTCAAACTACCACTGGCTACAAGGAATTTTAGTTCAAAATTAGCTATGGTTTCTAATATTCTTTTGCTTTCTTCTTCTAAAATTTTTCCTCCTGTAAATCCAAATCGGTATTGTGAATTTGTATTATCATCCACAGCTACAAAACTTTCTCTTGTCCAAGTTTGGACTTCGATTGCTTTAAATTCAACCGATTCTTTAGCCACCAATTCCTCAAGCATTTTACCCATTGGTCCACCAGAAGTAAATACCGCTAAAGACGTTCCTCCTAGACGGGAGATTACCTTAGAAACATTGATTCCTCCTCCTCCCGCATCATAACGAGGCTCATCACATCGTATTTTTTGTTCCGGGACTAACCCTTTAAAATGAGTGCTTTTATCTAAAGCAGGATTAACTGTAAGCGTAACTATATCAAATGACTTCATTTTTCACGAATTTAATACTCTAAAGGTCGGATAAAATTGATAGAATTTGATAGAATTCAAGGCGAATATTTCTTTGTATATTTGCAACCTCAAAACAATGAAAAAAATGATCGAAGATAAAACCCCACAACGTACAAGTATTGCCCAACTAGGAGAATTTGGATTGATAGACCATTTGACAAAAAACTTTGAAATCAATCAACCTTCTACTTTAAAGGGAATTGGAGATGATGCTGCCGTTTTGGATTTCAAAGATAAAAAAGTAGTAGTTTCAACTGATTTGTTGATTGAAGGCGTGCATTTTGATTTGGCATATATGCCCTTAAAACATTTGGGCTATAAAGCTGTCGTGGTCAATGTTTCTGATATTTGCGCCATGAATGCCAAACCAACACAAATCACGGTTTCTATTGCAGTATCCAATCGTTTTCCTTTGGAAGCATTAGACGAATTATTTGCAGGAATTACGCATGCAGCCCGTGAATATAATGTAGATGTTATAGGTGGCGATACTACCTCATCGCAAAAAGGTTTAATCATCAGTATAACTGCCATAGGCGAAGCTGATGAAGAAGAAATCGTTTATAGAAATGGCGCCAAACAAACTGATTTATTAGTGGTTACTGGAGATATTGGAGCTGCCTATATGGGATTGCAAGTTTTAGAAAGAGAAAAGCAAGTTTTTCAGGTTAATCCAAATTCACAACCAGATTTAGATGCTTATACGTATTTGATAGAACGTCAATTGAAGCCTGAAGCTCGTAAGGATGTTCGAACTTTATTGCATGCTTTAGAAATAAAACCAACTTCAATGATTGATATTTCGGATGGATTGTCATCGGAAATTATGCATTTGTGCAAACAGTCCAAAGTGGGTTGTAATTTATACGAAGACAAATTACCAATCGATCCTCAATTTATTAATGTTTGTGAAGAATTCAATATCGACAGTACAACAGTGGCAATAAACGGAGGAGAAGATTACGAATTGCTTTTCACCATTGCCATGGAGGATTTTGAAAAAATAAAAGGCAATCCAAATTTTACTATTATTGGCCACATGACACAAGAAAGTGAAGGCATTCATTTAGTTACTCGTGCCAACACAAAAATCGCCTTAAAAGCGCGTGGTTGGGATGCCTTGAGTGAATAAAGCATCCATTAAACCAACAAAAAACGACACTTTTACAAGTGTCGTTTTTTGTTTAAAGTTCATTTAATAGCTAAAAAAGTAATCCTTGATTTTTTGCCTCGCGAATTAAATCTATATCGCTTCCATCTACAATTTTCAATAATTCTTTTAAGTTTAACTTCCTCCTTTCTATTGCTCCCAAGGATATTGGAATATATTGTGGAATATCATTCAACTTAGTACCTTTTGACAAATGAAATAAAATTTGTTTATCAAATTGATCTATTTCTATTGTATCCTTTTCGGCCAAGTCTAACATTTTCTGGACAGATTGACTGTAATAGATTTTATTATTTATGACTTTATCAAAAGCAAAAAGCAATTCATCAAATGTCAGATCATTTTTTATCACTAAGCCATTTGGGTTTATAGCACTTATGATAGTTTTAATCTTTAACAATTCAGTATACATAGTTAGCAAAATGATTTTGCAAGCAGGCATGATTTCGTTAATTAATTTAGCCAAATCCTCTCCAGAATAAATACCTTTTTCTTCGTAAGGCGGCATGCTAATATCTAAAAAAGCGATGTCAAAAGCTAAAGTATCAGGATTTGTAATCAAATCATAAGCTGATTTACAGTCCTTAGCCTGACTAATAAAAAACTGAAAATCCTTTGGATTATATCTTGTAATTGCATTTTTATACCCTTCAATAATAAAAGGGTGATCATCAACTATTAATATATTATTTTGAATCATTGTCTTTTCAGTTGAGGCAATTGTCATTTCTATGTAAGTATTAGTTTCTGTTCTATTGGGACTGCAATTGTAATTGTTGTTCCTTCTCCTTTATTTGATTTTATATCGACAGTTCCATTACACTCATTCGTTCGAGATTGAATGTTTTGTATACCAATACCTCTTTTTGCTTTATTTACATTAAACCCAACTCCGTCATCATTTATTGATAAAAATAAATCATTACCATTTTTCTTGAGTTCCACTTTAATTGTATTTGCGTTAGCATACTTATTAATGTTTTGAAGTGACTCTTGAATAATTCGGTATAAGTTTATTTTAATAGCATTACTTAATAACTCCCATTTTATAGCAGGATCAATTATCGTTACTAATTTTGGCTTAAATGTCTTTTTTTGATCTTCAAATAAATTATTTACTATCGCAACGAAGTTATTAATTAATTCCGATTTCTCTCTATTCAAGTCATGTGAAATTTCGCGAATATCCTGTTCAATATTTTTTAATTCCGCCAAATAACTATTTCTTTGACTAACAGCCATTTCATCATTGAATCTATTCAACCCATCCAAATTCATTCGCACGCCAAACATCCTTCCCAACACACCGTCATGTAATTCTTGCGCTACTCTTTTTTTCTCTACAATTCTATTCGTCTCAATGGTACTTTGTTGCGAAATCATTAAGTTATAAATTTCTTCATTAACCTTTTGCTGCTCTTGTTTAAACAACAATTCTCTGTTTTTAGTTTTTTGAGCTTTAATGATATACAAAAATAAACCCAACATCGTAATTACACTAAAACCAAATAATAAATTCCTATTTTTAGTTTCCAGATCTGTATTCTCTCCTTTTATTTGATCCGTTTCATATTCTATACGAGAGAACTTGTCTCCCATCTTTCGTTCTTCTTTTTGTAAATTCTCATTAATACGAATATATTCTTTTGAATAAGCAGAAGCTTTATCTGGCTCAATAATAGCCAACTGCTTCAATGCTACTAAAATATCTTGAGATATATTAGTATTTCGAGCAAGCAATAATGCCTCTTTAGAAAACCGTAAAGCTTTAATGGTATCCCTATTTGCAGCAAAATATTCTGATAAATGGATTTTATTTACAAATATCCCAGAAGTCAATTGAAGACTATCTCTCAGTTTTAGTGATTCATAAAATAATTCAGGTAATTCATTTGAATCTTTCAATTTCATTTTTGAATAGGCCAAATTGTCTAACAACATGGCATAAACGTATGGTTTTTCTGTTTTTAAGTTTTGTTGAACTAAACCTTTTTTAAAATAACTTTGTGCCTTAGTATAATTATGCAAATTTAGATATAGAAGTCCAATATTATTATAAGTAGTTGCTTTAGACTGAAATACCTTGGGGATTATTTCATCATCACTGATTACTAATGCTTTATTATGATAGGCTATTGCAGTTTCATATTCACTTAGTTCATTATAAACTAACCCCAATAAATTATAGGCATCATATAAAATGTTATTAATACCTTTTTCTCCTTTTATTATCCGCAATGCTTTAATAACTGATTGTTCAGACCCAAAAAAATCACCCGCTTTAAACTGTAATGTAGCTTTATTGATGAGTATTTTGCCTAAATTAAAATTATTACCGAGTTTTTCATACATTTTTTCTGCTTTATAATAAAACTGAAAAGAGCTATCCAAAATAGATTGTGACTCATAATAATCCCCTAAATAAGTATAACCTTTTATTATATTTAATGTATCCTTTACTTTTTCTGACTTGTCCAATACAAGATGAACCGTTTTATTAAAATATTTCCAATTATTTATGTTATAGTATCGATTGGCTACTTTGAAGAGATTGACACGGTTGAGCGAATCATTTTCTTGATTGATAACAATATCAAAAGCTTTATTATTGTATTCTTGCCTTTTTTCCCTAGCTAAACTAAAATCATTTGCTAATGAAAAATAAGAAGAAAGACTATCTTCAGATGAAGCAACAGGAATATTTTTCGCGTTTTTTTTGGAACAACCAAAAAAAACAAACAACATAAAAAATAATAGAAGTATGTAGTATTTATTTTTCAATAGTTATTAGTATGTTTTACCAAAAATAGTAAAATAAAACTATTGACATAAAAAAAGGCTATCAAATAAATTGATAGCCTAAATTATATCTAAAAAATTTAGTTTTTAGTCCACTTTAACGTTTCCTCCTGCTGCACCTTGTCCGATAATATCAACTTTTACATTTCCTCCTGCTGCACCTTGTCCAATAATATCAACTTTTACATTTCCTCCTGCTGCACCTTGTCCAATAATATCAACTTTTACATTTCCTCCTGCTGCACCTTGACCAATGATATTAACATTAGTATCAGATTTTACAGCATTTTTAGTTTCTGGTGTAGTGAATGATGTTAAGATCATTACTAAAGAGAATAAACCGATTGTTAAGATTGCTTTTTTCATAATTTGGGGATTTTTATGTTGTTATGTTTTTTACTTTTTTTATTTCCCTTTGCAGGAATTTCTTTAGTAAAACTACATAAGCATTCTTAAAATTTCCTACAAAAAAAGGCGTTTATGGTAGAACACAGTCGTTTGATAGTGAATGACGCTCAAATTATGGTAAATGACTATTTTTTAGATTTCCAAGTAATTTCCGTTAGAAAAATCGGAAATAATAAGGTCTACATTTGCCTTATACGATTTGGAGAAAGGAAGTTTTGTAGTGGTATTTTTAATGTAACATACCGTATTTCCTGTATGAATTCTAGAAATGTAATTTCGGTTTACGATATAACTGTTGTGAATTCTTATAAAAGGGAAGGATAAAATTCCTTCAAAATGCTTCAATGTTTTGAAAGCAGTTATCATTTCACCATTATTTAGATGTATGTCAGTAGAATTATTATCCGCTTGGAAGTAGCAAATATCTTTAGCATCAATATATCTGTAATCACCATATGATTTTATACATAGAATAAGAGGCTGTTCCTGATTTAGTATTTCTTGCCTAACTGATACTATAGGTTTTTCATCAACAGTTGGTGATTGCTCCGAAATAACTTCTTCCGCATTATTCGATTTGTTCAATTTTAAAATTGATTTTACAATATCGATACGAGCTAATGGTTTTAATAAATAATCCGCCACTTCATATTGAATAGCTTCAAAAGCCAAATCTTTCTTTGTGGTTGTAACAATAATCTTCGGGATTACTTTCAGATATCGATACAACTCATTAATAAGAGTCAACGACAAATTACTCTCTTTATTGGTAGGGTCAATTTCAAGAAAAACTAATTGAGGAGTGTGTTCTAAAATAAGATTTAAGCCATCCGTGTAATTATTTGCTGATGCCACAAAAGTAAGCTCCGAAAAACTATCAGCAATGGCTTTCGTTTTCGAAACACTTTCTTGATCATCGTCAATAACTATGTACGAGTAATTCATCAATGGCTATTCCTAAAATTGTTAGGCGTAACATCAGATTTCCAAAGTAAAATACACTTCAAATTATTAAGTAACACTGGTAGTTTTGGGAAACTAATTAAACAAAAGCATAAAATATCGCATAAAAACCCTTGTTTAACAGTCTAAAAATAAGCATTTAACCATTTTTTAATAGATGTTGTTAATATGTTTTTAACAAATGTTGATACATTAAGATGAAGCGCAAATAAACCCGATAAAGCGCATAAATTCTTGTTACAAAAGAAATTAATAACCATTTCCTTTCTAATTAATTGTGCATTAAAAAAATTACTGATCCTATGCAAAATAAAAAAGCTCTCCGTTTAGGAAAGCTTTTCTTATTTAAACAAAAAAATAATTACATTTTCATCAACCAATTTTTCATCGAAACTTCATTCTCTATAATAGATTTCAAATCGGCGATTTTCACACGGTCTTGTTTCATTGTATCTCTATGACGAATCGTTACCGTTTGGTCTTCTATAGTTTGATGATCTACAGTAATACAAAAAGGAGTTCCTAATGCATCCTGTCTTCTATAGCGTCTTCCTACTGCATCTTTTTCATCATATGCCACATTGAAATCCCATTTCAAATCTTCAATAATTTTATGAGCTATTTCCGGCAATCCGTCTTTTTTAACCAACGGTAAAACTGCCGCTTTTGTAGGTGCTAAAACTGCTGGCAATTTTAAAACTGTTCTTGTAGAACCGTCTTCTAATGTTTCTTCCTTTAATGAAGTTGCAAAAACTGCCAAAAACATTCTATCTAATCCTACTGAAGTTTCTACTACATAAGGTACATAATTCTGATTCAATTCAGCATCAAAATATTGTAATTTTCTGCCTGAAAACTGTTCGTGCGCTTTCAAATCAAAATCAGTACGGGAGTGAATTCCTTCTAATTCTTTGAATCCAAAAGGAAAGTTAAACTCAATATCGGCTGCTGCATTGGCATAATGCGCTAATTTTTCGTGATCGTGAAAACGGTAATTTTCTTTTCCTAAACCAAGCGACAAATGCCAGTTTAGTCTTGCAGTTTTCCAATGTTCATACCATTTCATTTCATCGCCTGGACGTACAAAAAATTGCATTTCCATTTGTTCAAACTCACGCATGCGGAAAATAAATTGTCTCGCAACGATTTCATTTCTAAAAGCTTTTCCAGTTTGTGCAATTCCAAAAGGAACTTTCATTCTTCCTGATTTTTGCACATTCAAGAAATTGACAAAAATACCTTGAGCGGTTTCCGGACGTAAATACAAATCCATTGCAGTATCAGCTGATGCACCTAATTTTGTACCAAACATCAAGTTGAATTGACGCACTTCAGTCCAATTTCTTGAACCTGATTCCGGACAAGCAATTTCTAATTCTTCAATTAATGCTTTTACATCTTCTAAATCTTCGTTACCAAGCGAACGAGCCATTCTTTCCAGAATTTCTCTTTCTTTGGCTTTGTATTCAACAACTCTAGTATTTGTCGTAACAAATTCCTGTTCATTGAAAGCATCACCAAAACGGGCACGCGCTTTTTCGATTTCCTTGATTGCTTTTTGATTCAGCTTTTCGGCATAATCTTCAATCAAAACATCAGCTCTATATCTTCTTTTCGAATCTTTGTTGTCAATTAATGGGTCGTTGAAGGCATCTACGTGACCTGATGCTTTCCAAGTAGTTGGGTGCATCAATATCGCTGCGTCAAGACCAACAATGTTATCGTTCATTTGAACCATTGCTTTCCACCAATATTCGCGTATGTTCTTTTTTAACTCTACACCGTTTTGTGCATAATCATAGACTGCACTTAAACCATCGTATATTTCGCTTGACGGAAAAATAAATCCGTATTCCTTTGCATGCGAAATTACATTCTTAAATAAATCTTCTTGTTTTGCCATAATAGTGCAAAAATATAAAAAGTGAACTTAAAAAAAAGAAAATTATTAAAGATTGAAGCATTGATTTGTCTATTTTTATAAATAAATCCTTGATTACATGTTTGAAAGCATTATTAATCTCTTTTTTCCAAAAGTCTGCTCCGGTTGCAGCTCTTTTTTATTATCTAATGAAAATGTGATTTGTACCGTTTGCAGGCATGACATTCCGTTGACTAATCATCATTTAAATCCAAAGAATGATGCATTCAAAAAGTTTTACGGAAGAATTCCAGTAATTCATACTTCGGCATTATTTTATTTTCATAAAAAGGGAATTGTTCAAGAACTCATCCATAATTTAAAATATAAAGGACACGAGGAAATAGGAACGATTTTAGGCGAATGGTATGCCGAAGATTTAAAAAATATCAATTTATTACAATCTGTAGATGAAATTATTCCAGTTCCCTTGCATCGAAGGAAATTAAAAGAAAGAGGATACAATCAAGTAACTGCTTTTGGAGAAGCACTTTCTTCCAGTTTAAATTTAAATTATAATGATTCGCTATTGATTCGGAATGTGTATTCAAAAACGCAATCCAAGAAAAACTTATTGGGAAGAACCGAAGGAATTGAAACTATTTTTGATGTTTCCTTTACTGAAAAAGACCATCAAAAACATTTCCTTTTAATTGATGACGTTATCACAACCGGAGCCACACTTGAAGCTTGCTCCCATGCTTTATTGAAAATTCCTGGCGCTAAAATTAGTGTGATTTGTATGGCAATGGCACAATCGTAATGTGGAAATTCAGGTCCTAAAACTTGTATTTAAAACTGGACGGCAATTTCAATCACAGTCGTTTTTTAGCCCTGATTGCAACGAAAATCCTTTTTATGCGCCTTTTCGGTAAATAAAAAGATTGCAGCGGAAAGCAGGAAATAGCTCCTGAAAACAAGTCTGTTACAATTCCAAAGAACACACTATCAATTAATTTAATGAAATTATAACGAAATAGAATTTCCGATTCCAAAGTTAAATGTATAAATTTGAATAAAAATATTTATAAATCATTAAACAATCATATTATGGCTTTTGAATTACCACAATTACCTTATGCGTATGACGCATTAGAACCTTATATTGATGCGCGTACGATGGAAATTCATCATACAAAACATCACAACACTTACATTACTAACGTGAATGCAGCTATTGCAGGAACGGATATGGAAGGTAAGACGATTGAAAATATTTTGATTAATCTTGATATGAAAAACATGCCAGTTCGTAACAACGGTGGTGGTTTTTACAATCATAATTTATATTGGACTGTTATGACACCAAACGGTGGCGGACTTCCAACTGGTGATTTATTGGTTGCGATCGAAGCTGCTTTTGGAACTTTTGAAGAATTTAAAGCAAAATTCTCTAAAGCGGGTGTTACACAGTTTGGTTCAGGATGGGCTTGGCTTTGTGTACATAAAGGTGGAAAAGTGGATGTGTGTGGAACTCCAAACCAAGACAATCCATTAATGCCAGGTGTAGGTTGTGGTGGGACTCCAATTTTAGGAATGGATGTTTGGGAACATGCTTACTATTTACATTATCAAAACAGAAGACCTGATTATATCGAAGCTTTTTTCAATGTAATTAACTGGACTGAAGTTTCAAGAAGATATGCTCTAGACAAATAGTCATAAAGAGAAAAACAATAGATTTTTAGACGATAGACGGATAGGCTTTTTTAAAGTTTATTCGTCTATTTTTTTTATTCATTATTTAAAAAATCCTTGACTTTATTCCAATAAAAAAGGTGGAATTTCTTCCACCCTTTTTGCCCCAAATCTACCATAAACTTAACCTACTAATGTTATGGTGATTCAAATTTATACTAGTTCTTGGTTGCCACCAAATAAATTAGATGAACAACATATAAAACCGATTAATAACTAAATTATACCAATTACTAGTATGCTCTAGCATCTTTTCCTTCATAAAAATTCATGAATGCACGATTCACTACTCGATTCCCTCCAGGTGTAGGGTAATCTCCAGTGAAGTACCAATCCCCTAAGTTTTTAGGACAAGCAATATGTAAATCTTCTACGGTTTGAAATATTATTTTCACTTCAGCATTGATTTCAGGAGAGCTTAACATTTCGGCAATTTTGTTTGAAACTTCTTGCGGTTGAAAAGGCTCATAGATTGCCGTTACATAATTTACAACTTCACTGTCAATGTAGTTTTCCTGTGCTTTACATTTTAAATATACTTCATCAACAATGTGATATAAGTTTCTTTCTTTTAGTAATTCCAAAGCTGCTTTAAATGCTACTAAACCTTCCAGTTTAGCCATATCAATTCCGTAACAATCAGGATATCTAATTTGTGGTGCTGATGAAACGATTACAATTCGTTTTGGATTCAAACGATCCATCATTTTGATAATACTCATTTTCAAGGTAGTTCCACGCACGATACTGTCATCAATAATCACCAAATTATCTGTTGGTTTGATAACACCATAAGTAACATCATAAACGTGAGCTACCAAGTCATCACGACTACTGTCCTCCGTAATAAATGTTCTTAATTTTGCGTCTTTAATCGCTACTTTCTCTGTACGAATTTTTACCGCAAGTAATTCTTGTAAAGAATCCTTAGTTAAAGTATTTCTATTTTCAAGAATGTAATTATTCTTTCTTTGATTTAAAAAATCCTGAGCCGCTTCAACTAATCCATAGAAAGAAGTTTCGGCAGTATTTGGAATATAAGAGAAAACCGTATTATCCGTATCTTCGTCAATGGCATCCAAAACGGCAGGCAAAATCAATTTTCCTAAATTTTTTCTTTCCTGATAAATTTCAGCATCACTTCCTCTTGAAAAATAAATACGTTCAAAAGAACATGCTTTTTTAACTGTTGGTGGAAGAATTTCCTGCATAGAAACAGTTCCGTTCTTCTTAATTATTAATGCACTCCCTGGGTCTATTTCTTGTACTTTTTCGAAAGGCACATTGAAAACGGTTTGTATAACCGGTCTTTCAGAAGCAACAACAACTACTTCGTCATCTTGATAAAAATAAGCGGGACGTATCCCTGCAGGATCTCTAAATACAAATGAATCTCCGTGACCTAAAAGTCCTGCCATTGCATAACCTCCATCTAAATTTTTAGAAGAACGTCTCAAAATTTTAGCAATATCTAATCGTTCTGCAATAACTGGTGAAGCTTCTCTTTTAGACAAACCCTCTTCTTTACAATCTTGATACAATTGCATCACTTCTTTGTCCAAAAAATGTCCAATTTTTTCCATAACCGTAACCGTATCTGCCATTTCCTTTGGATGCTGACCCAGTTCTACTAAGTTTTGAAAAAGTTCTTTTACATTGGTCATATTAAAATTCCCAGCCAATATCAGATTTCTATGCATCCAATTGCTTTGGCGTAAAAATGGATGAACGCTTTCGATACTATTTTTTCCAAAAGTTCCGTAACGCACATGTCCCAAAAACAACTCTCCAATGTAAGGAATATTAGCTTTTAGTTGTGGCACATCATCCGCATATTCTGGATGCGCCACCATTTCTTCATTTATTCTTTCATTTATTTGTTTAAATACATCCTGAATAGGTTGCGCATGGTTTGATCGCACACGGCTTATATATCGCTCGCCAGGTTCAACATCCATTTTAATACTTGCAAAACCAGCTCCATCCTGTCCGCGATTGTGTTGCTTTTCCATAAGGAGATACATTTTTTGTATTCCGTAGAAAGCAGTTCCGTATTTTTCTTTGTAAAACTCAAGCGGTTTAAGTAGTCTAACTAAGGCTATTCCACATTCGTGTTGTAAAGCGTCGCTCATTGTGTTGTTGTTTGTTGTTGTGTTTGTTATTTAGAAAGAATTTTACAATTTATTGCTTATTAGAAACAAGCTAAATCGTTTCATTTTCAAATTCTAATCTTTTAAATCCTTTGGGCCCACTGAATCTGTATTCTTTTCAATCATATAAACCCCTCGTTTTTATAATTTACTTAATGATGCTACAAAGTTGTGCTTATTTTAGTTGCTTTGCATTGAACTAGTTCAAGAACACATTGTTTTTCTTTGAAAGTCATTAACCTAATTTATTGAACAAAAAAACCCCGTTTCCGAGGTTTGAAATATTATAATTCTATGTCAAATTGTGTCAATGATTTGAATTGTTTCAATCTTGACAGCACCTCTTCTTTATCTAAACCAATCATTCTTTCGGTTCCAAATTTCTCTACACAAAATGAAGCTAAATTAGAACCATAGATGATTGCGTTTTTCATGTTTTCGAATGAAATATTCTCACTCTGCGTAATAAATCCTGCAAATCCACCTGCAAAAGTGTCCCCAGCTCCTGTTGGATCAAAAACTTCCTCTAAAGGTAATGCCGGAGCAAAGAAAACTTCTTTGTTATGAAACAATAAGGCCCCATGTTCTCCTTTTTTAATCACCACATATTTTGGCCCCATGGTATGAATTTTTGCAGCAGCTTTCACTAAAGAATATTCTCCTGAAAGTTGTCTTGCTTCTTCATCATTTATAGTAATAACATCTACACGTTTAATTACATCCAATAATTCTGGTAAAGCACAGTCCATCCAAAAATTCATAGTATCCAAAACTACCAATTTAGGTTGTGTTTCCATTTGGTCTAAAACACTGCTTTGTACTAATGGATGCAAGTTTCCTAACATTACCACATCCGAGTTTTTGAAATTTTGAGGCACTTTTGGTTGAAAATCTGCCAAAACGTTTAATTGAGTATCTAAAGTATCTCTTGAATTTAAATCATTATGGTAACGACCGCTCCAAAAGAACGTTTTTCCGCCTTTTACAACTTCAATACCAGAAATATCTATGTTTCTTGCTATTAATAAATCTAAATATTCTTGTGGAAAATCATCGCCAACTACAGAAACTATTGCCGATTGTAAATTGAAATAAGATGCTGATAATCCTATGTATGTTGCTGCTCCGCCTAAGATTTTATCTGTTTTTGCAAAAGGAGTTTCAATTGCGTCGAAAGCTACAGTTCCAACAATCAATAATTTATTCATTTTATGTGTTTCGAATTAAAGCGCAAAGATAGTTCATAAGTTATAAAATAGCAAAGGGTCCCAGTCGTAAAGTTTTGCTAATTTATTTTACTGGAATCCATTGTTTTACAACAACTTCCCTTCTTCCTTTTCATAAAAAGCATCTATAGAAAGTTGCTTTTGCATCGAAGCCATAACTGCCAACTCGTCACATCTTTCATTTTGAACATGATTATTATGTCCTTTTATCCATTTGAAATTGACTTTGTGTTTTCTATAAACAACCAGAAAGCGTTTCCACAAATCGGAATTTTTCCTGTCAACAAACCCTTTTTTTTCCCAACCTAAAACCCACTTTTTCTCCACAGAATCCACAACATATTTAGAATCTGAAACTACTAAAACTCTCGTATTGGGATTTTTTAATTTTTCAAGGCCCACAATTACCGCCAGCAATTCCATTCTATTATTAGTGGTATGACGAAAACCCTCATAGAATTCCTTCTTATACGGTTTTCCTACCCATTCCATAACCACTCCATACCCACCTGGACCTGGATTTCCTTTTGCAGCGCCATCCGTATATATATGTACGTCGTGAATATTCAAAATTATAAATTATGATTTAACAGCTTTTCAATCACTTCCGGAAAATATTTTTGCTCCAATTCATGAATTTTTTCAGCAACTTCTTCTGGAGTTTCATCTCCTGATAAAACTACATTTTTTTGAAAAAGAATATTTCCTTCGTCATAATTTTCATTTACAAAATGAATAGTAATACCCGTTTCTCTTTCTTTATTCCCAACAATTGCTCTATGTATGTGCATCCCATACATCCCTTTTCCGCCATACTTTGGCAACAAGGCCGGATGAATATTTATTATTTTATTAGGATAGGCTTCGATGATATTCTCAGGAAATTTTAACAAGAATCCAGCCAGAACAATCAAATCTGGTTTTATATTATTAATTTTTTGTAATATTTTACTTTCAAATAATTCAGTTTTCGAGAAAACTTCCGTTGGAATCTCATATTTTTTGACTCTTTCAATCACCTTAGCATTTGGGTTATTTGTAAACACGGCTTCAACGCTTCCAATTTTTGTTGCAGCGAAATACTTGATGATGTTTTCAGCATTAGTCCCCGATCCAGAAGCGAAAATCACTATTTTTTTCATAATTCAACCCTTTTTTATTATGCAAAAAAAGGCATAAAAAATGAAATTAAATAACATTGCGAAGGCTTTGTCAAATATATTTTATAAATTAGTTGTCACATTTATTAACTATTTAGTTGTTTTAAAATAAAGTTTTTTATTTTTGCCAACAAATTAAATTCTAAAATTAAAGATTATGTCAGACATTGCATCAAGAGTAAAAGCGATTATCGTAGACAAATTAGGTGTTGACGAAAACGAAGTTGTAACAGAAGCAAGCTTCACTAATGATTTAGGAGCTGACTCATTAGACACTGTTGAGCTTATTATGGAATTCGAAAAAGAATTTGACATTCAAATTCCAGACGATCAAGCAGAAAACATCGCTACTGTAGGTCAAGCAATCTCTTACATCGAGGAAGCTAAAAAATAATAAATTACACACCCGTTTGCAATCCTGTAAACGGGTGTTATTATTTTTTTTTAAAATTAAATTCGAGATTGAATTTCAATCAAAAAGATATTTATTGTATTACCCATCGCTATTTTGTACTATATAATACAGTATCAGCATGGGTTTTATTTGTTTAAAGATAACAAAATAAAGAATTTATGGAATTAAGACGAGTTGTAGTAACAGGTTTAGGCGCTCTTACTCCTATTGGAAATAACATTGAAGCGTACTGGAATGGCCTCATTAACGGTGTTAGTGGTGCTGCGCCAATTACTTATTTTGATGCTTCAAAATTTAAAACTCAATTTGCTTGCGAATTGAAAAACTTTAATGCTGAAGATTTTTTAGATAGAAAAGAAGCGAGAAAAATGGACCGTTACGCTCAATATGCCATGGTTGCATCTGACGAAGCGGTACTTGATGCTGGTTTCAATTTTGAAAAATTAGATAAAGACAGAGTCGGTGTAATATGGGGATCTGGAATTGGAGGATTAGAAACTTTCCAAATAGAAGTTCTTAATTTTGCTGCTGGTGACGGCACCCCAAAATTCAATCCTTTCTTCATTCCTAAAATGATTGCCGATATAGCTGGTGGTCATATTTCAATAAAATATGGTTTTAGAGGACCAAATTTTACAACTGTATCAGCTTGCGCTTCTTCTACAAATGCTATTATTGATGCTTTCAATTATATCAGATTGGGTCATGCAGATGCTATGGTTACAGGTGGTTCTGAAGCTGCAGTAACTATTGCAGGAATGGGTGGATTTAATGCCATGCATGCTTTATCTACAAGAAATGATGATCCAAAAACAGCCTCAAGACCAATGGATAAAGACAGAGATGGATTTATTCTAGGTGAAGGAGCTGGTGCTCTTGTCCTTGAAGAATACGAACATGCTATAGCTCGTGGCGCAAAAATTTATTGTGAAATTGGTGGTGGCGGAATGTCAGCAGATGCACATCACATCACAGCTCCGCATCCTGAAGGATTAGGCGCTAAAAATGTAATGTTGAATTGCTTGAGAGATGCAGGTTTACAAGCTAGTGATGTTGATGGTGTGAATATGCACGGAACATCGACTCCTCTTGGAGACATGGCAGAATCTAAAGCTATATTGCATGTTTTTGGTGAACATGCTTATACCATGAATCTGAACTCAACTAAGTCAATGACAGGCCATTTACTTGGTGCTGCCGGAGCAATTGAAACTATTTCTTCTATTCTTTCTATGAAACACGGAATAGTACCACCTACAATAAATCATTTTACTAATGATGAAAGCATAGATCCTAAACTAAACTTTACTTTCAATGTTCCTCAAAAAAGAGAAATGAATGTTGTAATGAGTAATACCTTTGGTTTTGGAGGACACAATGCTTGTGTATTGGTAAAAAAATTAGATATCTAAATTATATGCGTATAATTAGAAAAATATTTTCGAAATCCCGTTCTCTAGAAGACGGGATTTTTTTTGATTCTATTCAGAAAATTTTAGGATTTGCCCCTGATAATTTAGATTACTATAAAAAAGCATTCACACACCGTTCCTCTAATCGATTGGATGTTCTGGGAAACCCAATAAATTACGAACGATTGGAATTTTTAGGTGACGCTATGTTAAGCTCAGTAATTGCAGCCCATTTATTTAATAAAGCTCCTGCTGGTGACGAAGGATATTTGACAAAAATGCGTTCAAAAATCGTAAGCAGAGAACATTTGAACGAATTAGGAAAGGATTTAAATCTGGTTCAGTATATAGAAAGTAAAGTGCCATTACAACATTTTGGCGAAAACATACATGGTAATATCTTTGAATCGCTTGTTGGAGCAATCTATTTAGATAGAGGATATGTCTATTGCGAAAAATTCATCCAGAAAAGAGTTATTGTTCCCTATGTAGATATTGCTCGACTGGAAGGAAAGGTAATTAGCTATAAAAGCTTAATCATAGAATGGTGTCAAAAAGAGAAAAAAATATTTCATTATGATATTTTTGAGGACAATGCAATAGATGGACAACGCTTGTTTGGAGTTAAACTCAGCATCGATGATAAAGTAATTGCAAAAGCAAGAGCAACTTCTAAAAAGAAGGCGGAAGAAAAAGCATCCCAACGTGCTTATTTTGCATTTCAAGAAAAAATGGAGAGAAAATAACATCATTTTCTTAAACCTATAACGTTTTCGTTGATAATTTAACAAAAACATCCTATTTAGATAGGTTAGAACTTCGATAGAAATACTATATTTACAACTTATTTTTTCATGAAATGGCTATTCATAAACTAGATCTTGGAGAATTTGACGAAATAGATTACTATTTAATTGCTATACATACTTCATTAGAAGACTATAGATTGGCTTTTTTTATTAATCAATTATTGCCAATAAATTTAAGTAAAAGCAAGAATGAAATTCAGATTAATATAGAAGAAGGGGAAACAAATTTTTCAAGATTCTATTATTATGATAATGAAAAAGCAATCACTTGGAATTTGATTCAAAATAAAAATGAGGTAGTTCAACAAAAAAAGGGAATTAGCCAAAATTTATTTTCAAATGTTACAATGGAAGTCTCAACAAAAGTCTTTTTACTTCCTGAGTTTAAAAAAGTAGATTATTTCTTAAAAATAGAGAATATTGAAGATACAACGAGCGTATCAACAATACAGACTATATTAAACAAAATCGATAGCATATCTACACTTTATACCGTAGATACAAATCAAATCAAATCAAAAAACAATTTAATTTTTTAATACCAATGCTTACAAACAAAAAAACTAAAATTGTAGCCACACTTGGGCCTGCATGTAGTACAAGAGAGATCATTAAAGACATGATTGATGCAGGTGTAAATGTGTTTAGAGTGAATTTTTCACATGCTGACTACGAAGATGTAAAACAAAAAATCAATATCATACGTGGTCTAAATGAAGAGTTTGGCTACACTACTGCAATCCTGGGAGATTTACAAGGACCTAAACTTCGTGTAGGAGTTATGGAAGAAGGTGTTGTAGTTCATGATGGTGACTTGATTACATTCACTACTGCTGAGGATATCCTTGGAACTGCAAAAAAAGTATTCATGAAATACCAAAACTTTCCAAATGATGTAAATCCTGGAGAAAGAATTTTGCTTGATGATGGAAAACTTATTTTCGAAATTGTTGAAACTGATAAAAAATCAGAGGTTATAGCAAGAGTAATTCAAGGTGGTGAGTTGAAATCTAAAAAAGGAGTTAATCTTCCAAATACAAAAATATCTCTTCCAGCAATGACTGAAAAAGATATTGCTGATGCTATTTTTGCTATTGGTCAAAATGTAGATTGGATTGCATTATCTTTTGTAAAAACACCAAGAGACTTACAAGACTTACAGGAATTAATTGCACAACATTCAGAATATAAAATTCCAATTGTTGCCAAAATAGAAATGCCTGAAGCATTAGAGAATATTGACAAAATTGTTGCGTATTGCGATGCCTTGATGGTTGCTCGTGGAGATTTAGGAGTTGAACTTCCTGCTCATGAAGTACCTTTAGTTCAAAAAGAATTAATTCGCAGAGCTAAAACAGCTCGTATTCCAGTTATCGTTGCTACGCAAATGATGGAAACAATGATTACCAGCCTTACGCCAACACGTGCAGAGGTAAATGACGTTGCGAACTCAGTTATGGATGGTGCAGATGCTGTAATGCTTTCTGGAGAAACTGCTACTGGAAATTATCCAGTTCAAGTAATCCAAAAAATGACTCAAATCATTGAAGCAGTTGAGGATTCTCCGCTTATTCAAGTCCCACAAAATACGCCACAGATAAAAACAAAACGTTTTATTACAAAAACAATTTGTCACCATGCTGCAACTATGGCTAATGTTATCAAAGCAAAAGCTATCTGTACATTGACTAATAGTGGTTATACTGCTTTCCAAATTTCGGCTTGGAGACCAAATGCACATATTTTAGTTTTTACATCTAATAAAAGAATCCTTACACAACTTAATTTATTATGGGGAGTAAAATCTTTCATGTACTCTAAGGATGTAAGCACAGATGATACTGTAACTGACATTAACGAAATCGTAAAACAAAAAGGTTTTGTACAAAAAGGTGATTTCCTTATCAATTTAGCAGCAATGCCTATTAAAGATAAAGGAATGGTAAACACCTTAAGAGTTTCTGAAATAGAATAGATCTAAGCTATTTGAATTACTATAAAATCCGTCTTGTTTAATAACGAGACGGATTTTTTTTGGACTAGCTTTTTTAACCTAAAAAACATTTAAATTTTCATTCGAAAAAAATTAAGAACAATTAAACATTCTTCTATAAAATAAAATTTATATTTGAGGAACAAAAAATCTTACTAATTATGAGTTTCAATTCGAAAAATCCATTTTTAAATAATAAAACTTTTTCGTCAACAGCAGTTTCAAGAAAAGACGAAGTTCACCAAGCAACTCTAATTGATTTCAACCAAGAAATGACTTTGTCAGGAACAATCAATAAGAGTTTAATTCTATTTTTACTTCTTACGGCTTCTGCAATGGTAATTTGGTGGCTGGCATTTAATGGTATGAATCCAATGGTTCCGGCAATTGGCGGTGCTATTGTAGGGCTTATTCTAGTCGTAATTTCAGCTTTCAAACCACAATATTCTCCGTATCTGGCTCCGGGCTATGCTTTGTTCGAAGGATTATTTATCGGTGGGATTTCGGCAATATTTGAAGCCATGTATCCCGGGATTGTGATTCAGGCAGTTGGAGCTACGTTTGTAACTTTTGCAGTTTGTTTAGGATTGTATAAATATAAAATTGTAAAAGTAACAGAGCAGTTCAAATCTGTTGTTGTAGCCGCTACACTTGCTATTGCAACTTACTACCTAATATCTTGGTTGTTTTCTATGTTTACCAGCTTTGTGCCCGTTCATTATGGCAACTCGATGATGAGCATTGGAATCAGTATTTTTGTAATAGTTATTGCTGCTTTAAATCTATTTTTGGATTTTGACAGAATCGAAAAAGGAGCCGAACAAAAAATGCCTAAATACATGGAATGGTATGGTGCTATGGGATTAATGATAACGCTAGTTTGGTTATACATAGAATTTTTACGATTACTTTCTAAGCTAAACAGTAAAAACTAAGTCTATTGTAATATTCAATAATAAGAAACCCTTTCTGAATCAGAAAGGGTTTCTTATTTTATGCCGCTTTCTCAAAAGCAATATAATGACTTAAATCTCCTTTCAAATTAAAGACCGGAAATCCTTTTATCAAGCACGCATAGATATCCCCATTTTTTTTATAATTCATAACCGTTTTTTCAAAAGGTTGTTTAAGTTGAATTGCATCACGAATCTCATTTGAAGTTGTTAAATCAGTAGCATGACCTTGGAACATTTTAGGGCTTTTACCCAAAACTTCTGCTTCAACATAACCATTCATTTTCAACATATTATGAGAAGCAAAAACAATACTTAAGTTAGCATCAGTAACGATTATTACTTCCTCGGTTAGCCTTGATTTTAAATCTAAATTATCACTAGTCCATTTGTTTTTTAACGCAATTGATTTAAGTTTATTTAAATCCAGAAACGAGTTTTTAAGTTCTACTATAAATTCATGATTAAAATCCCAAGAAAAAACGGGCAGTCTCTTTACACTTAGACCCATGTGATATTCTGCAATGGCTACATCATATTGTTCAAAACTACTCATGCTATTTGATTTTGAAGTCAAATGTAATTTTATTTATAAAAACAAAATAGCAAATAGCTGATTTTAACCATTGTTGAACGTGTCCATTATTAATTAAAAATCAAATTTTAACTGTACAACAACAAATTTCTTCTCTTCGGTATTTAAATTACTTAAAGAAATTCCAAGTAGCCGTACGGAATCTTTCATCCGCTCTTGATACAATAGTTCTTTTACAACTTCAACTATCAATGCTTTATCAGAAATAAAATAAGGCAACGTTTTGCTACGGGTTTGCTGTGTGAAATCGCTGTATTTAATTTTTAAAGTAATTGTTTTTCCTGCAACATTGTATTTTTTCAATCTTCTTTCTAATGCACCGGCAATAGTTTCAAGCTGTTCTAACATGTAAATTTCAGAAGAGAGATTCACATCAAAAGTGTGTTCTGCCGCAACTGATTTTGTAATTCGATTTGATTTCACTTCGCTATTATGAATCCCTCTCACGACATGATAATAGAAACTCCCCGATTTCCCGAAATGTTTCTCCAAAAATTCCAATGATTTACTTTTTAATTCTACTCCGGTGAAAATTCCGAGTTGGTACATTTTTTCAGTGGTGACTTTTCCAACACCATAAAATTTGCGAATGGGTAATTCTTCCAGAAATGAAATAACTTCGTCAGGGTTTACCGTTTTTTGTCCGTTAGGTTTATTATAATCACTGGCAATTTTAGCCACAAACTTATTGACCGATATCCCTGCCGACGCCGTTAAACCTACTTCATTGAAAATACGCTGTCTTATTTCCTGTGCCAATAAAGTAGCACTAGGGTTCCCTTTTTTGTTATTAGTTACATCTAAATAGGCCTCATCGAGCGACAAAGGCTCCACCAAATCCGTGTACTCATGAAAAATTTTATGGATCTTAGTAGAAATCTCCTTGTATCTATCAAATCGCGGTCTTACAAAAATGAGTTCAGGACAATTTTTCTTAGCCATAACACCACTTATGGCACTGCGAACACCAAACTTCCTAGCTTCATAACTCGCCGCCGCAACCACACCACGATTTTCAGAACCTCCTACGGCAATAGGCTTTCCTCGTAATAATGGATTGTCCATTTGCTCCACCGAAGCATAAAATGCATCCATGTCAACGTGTATGATTTTTCTATTTAGCACTGACTCCTCCTGCATATTTTAATACTTATATATCCAGAACTATTTTCTAATGGTTTTCTTTTCTAAAGATTATATTTTAGCTTCAGAACTTAAATAATTTTCTACCACTTCTGATTTGAGTTTCTTTTCTGTAGGGAAGAAAAAGCTAAATGGGCGGGATTTGAAATGATTCCAAATGGAAACCGTGACAAATCGCAACTCAAATAATGAAATGGCTCTTGAGCGAAAGGCCAATCCCAATGACAAACTAAAACTTACCATAAAGTTAACCAAACCTATAATACCAATTCCAAAAACACCCCAAAATAACATTGACTCACTGACTTCATAATTTGCTCCGTATAATGCTAAAGCCAAATTCCCGCTGGCAAAAGTGATATGTCGAATATCCAGATTCAGTCCTAAAAACAAACCAATAGATGCTGTACTTCCCATGAATATACCAAACCAAAAATTGGAAACAATTCCCGCCCATCTTTTCTCATACAGTTTTGCTAATTTAAGCGTCCTATCTTTTCCTAAACTTCTTTTAAGCAAGGGATGTTCAGTTATCCGGAAAAAAACCTGATTATGTTTATCCCTATTAGCTATACTTCCCGAAATAATTCCGGATAAAAACAAAAATACTCCGGCAATGGCAGCATGAAAAATAGCCAACGAATGTATTGGACTTATATCAATGAGCAACGACTCCCATTTAGTAGCGGCAATATTATAATCTAAAGTATAATCAATAAGCCAAATACCAAGTAATGAAACCGGAAAAGCCATAATAACATTCCCAACAAATGCTATAAACTGCGAGCGAAAAACACGTGCAAAAAGAATGGCAAAAGCTTTATATTTCTCAGCATCTCTACCTTGTTTTATCACACCTTCCTCCAAAGCTTTTATCAAAGCCGAAGCAGTCATTGCGGGTTGCTTTGTAGCCAATGTAAAACCCAACAAATAAATCACAATAAATCCAAAAGCATAGTTCATGCTGTAAAGAAAAGCATGTCCAAAAAAACTCGTATCAGCTTTAGAAAGCAAGACTTTAATGACACACATTATTCCAACAATAAATCCTCCTCCTAATGCAGTTCGAAACATTTTAAAATATTCCTTTCGGTTTTCAGTAATGTAATGTTCGCCTGTTTTAGCAGTATGTTGCGTTATTTCATAGGAAATCAATTGAGTGCTTTCGCCAATAAATTTCCGAACATTATTCTTGTAGCAATTGTATTTAATTAAGTGTAACGCCAATGCGATACCGTTACTTTTTTTATAACTCTCTTCATCTACAATCAATAACGGAATTAAAAATTTCAACCGTTCTAATTGTTGTCTAATTTTTAATAAATTCTGGTTTACCCGAAGCGAAATCCCATATTTTGAACTGTTGTGAAATGCTTTATCAACGAATTCTTCACATTGTTTATGCAAAACCAACAGCTGCGCATACGATAAATCATCCGACTTGATATAATGACTTTCAGAATTTCTAATTTTGTCTTCAATTTGAAACAATTCCTTTTCAAAAGCGGAGAAAGGGCTTTCATAATCATCAAATTCCGGTACCATTTTAATAACATCCGTTTCCATGGCACGACCGCTAATTCGCTGTGTAATTAAGTACATTCCAAACAATAATTCAGATAAAACCGAATTAGGCTCCGTGCTTTCATAAATAGACTTAAATTCTAAAAGAACGTATAATTCTTCTAATTGATTTGATGGTATTTTATTAATCCAAATCGCATCATTAGCAAGATAAAAAACTTGATTGAGGATGTATTCTAATGTATTTTTTTGTGGCTGATAGGGTAACAATTTAGCAAAAATTCTTTTTTTGACTTCAAAAATAAAATCTACATCTTGCAAAATAGCCGCATCGGAAATGATTTTATTGAACTTTTTATCGTTTAAAATTTCTTTGATATAAATTGAAAACTGTTCTCGGAGTAAATAATTTTCCTTTAAAAAAGATATGATTTCCTGTAAATCAACAATTTCTAAATTTTTAGTTTTCAAAGGCCGAATCAATCTAATTAACTCCACTAATGGTTCTAAATCATCTTCTTTATAACGCCAATACTGACTTTCGTCAAAAAATTTAGTGATTAATTCTGCTGGAGTTTTCTTTGGTTTCGCTTTAAAAAGGGATTTCATTATTTTAGTTCAATTTTTGTAAAAATACAAATTGACCTGCCAACTTTCATTAACTTAATCATAAAATAACCGCTTGTAAAAATGTTTATAAAACTTAAAGTCATCTAAAAACTTGATTTAAATCTTCGGTGATACCATTCTACTTAACTCAGAATAATAAATTAATTGGGAGGAAGAGATAATGAAATCTTCTTGAAGGATATAAATTAATTATAGTGAAAATATTCAATATATTTGACGAATCGAATTAGTCCGGATAGCAGTGGAAATCTTCGATTGAAAAAAACTATTTTTTCTTTTAAGAAAAGAGCGACCCAAGAAGCTCCTTTTTTTTAAATAGAAAAAAAGCTTTATGAAAGAGAAATTGAAACAAATAACCGGAAATAACTCCAAAAACTAAATAACACTAAAGTCATTATGATTGAAATAGAACGGAAATTTTTGGTTAAAGATGATTCGTTTAAAAGAGATGCTTTTACTGAGAATCATATTGCACAGGGTTATTTAAGTTCGGTTCCTGAACGTACGGTTCGTGTTCGCATAAAAGGTAAAAAGGGATTTCTAACCATAAAAGGAATTTCTAATGAATCTGGCTTATCTCGTTTTGAGTGGGAAAAGGAAATTCCAGTTGAAGAAGCTAAAAACTTGTTGCTTTTATGTGAAAAAGGCGTGATTGATAAAACCCGCTTTGAAGTTAAATTAGGCAACCATGTTTATGAGATTGATGTATTTCATGGCCAAAACGACGGATTAATCATTGCTGAAATTGAACTTGGCTCTGAAAATGAAACTTTCGAAAAACCAAATTGGCTAAGCAATGAAGTGACAAATGACAAGCATTATTATAATTCTTATTTAAGCAATAATCCTTATAAAAGCTGGTGATTTAATTATTCAATACTGCTATTGTTACAATCATTCCTCCATCGTCATTACGTGAAGCGATATCTCTAAAAGCTCGTTTTGACAAATCTATTTCTCTTGATCTTACAAATGGGCCTCTATCTGTAATCTCTACGATTACTGATTTTCCGTTGGATTCATTAGTCACTTTTACTTTTGTTCCAAAAGGCAGTTTTTTATGTGCAGCTGTATATTTATTATTATCAAATTTTTTACCGCTGGTCGTTCTTTTTCCATTGAACTTATCCGCATAATAAGAGGCGTGCGCTTCTTTTTTATAAATTTTAAATTTTCCGTTTTCGATTGTCAAGGTGTCTGAAATAATTTCTTGACGTACAATCCCTGGCTTGTTTTTTTTAATAGTATCTTTTTGTATGGCGTTCTTTTGCTTATCAACAATTGAACTTTGGCTGCTAACTAATCCTATAATTGCAAGCAAAAAAAATAATGTTATTAATTTTTTCATTTATACTTTTTTAAGTTAATCTATTTTACAAAAACCATACCCAGATAAAAAAAGCTCTATTTCTAGAGCTTTAATTGATTTTTTAAAACCACATTGACCATGGAATTCTACTTAAAATAAGCAACAATCCTAAACCATAAAAAATAGAAAAAGTTTTGAATTTTGACTCACTAGTCGTTAACTTTTTATGTTTTGACCATCCTATAGTAATCAAAGTAATCGCAATAATATTAATTAATGGATGCTCCAGAGAAGTTAATCGTAATGCTTTATCTGACATTTGTCCTAATGAAGCAAAACCTAATGGCGAAACGAAATATAAAATCAAACCAATTAATAATTGTGTATGTGTTCCTATAAGTCCAAATAATGCAATTTTTCTATCTTTTGAAGTAAATTCTTTTTTGGAAGCCATCCCAATAAAGGAATTAATAACCGCAACCACTAATAATAAAAGTGCTATATAAGCCCAGCCAGAATGAAATTTTTGAATGAATTCGTACATAAATTGTGTTTTTGTTTTAACAAATATAATAAAAAAAGGCATAAAAAAACCACGCTTTAAAGCGTGGTTTTGATTTTTTGATATTTTTTTCAGGTATTATTTACCAAAAATATATCTAAGTGTAAATTGTGCTTGCCAAACATCGAAAGTAGAAGCATTTTTTTGGAATGTATCTTTAATTAAAGTTTTTGTTCCAGCAACATCTGTTTGAGTTGCCAATGTATAAAAAGGCACATTCGCAGTTGTCGTTTTATAACTTAAAACATTCCCGTTTGTTGCTGTAATTCTTTGAGTTACTCCCCAATCTCTGTTTAACAAGTTGGTAAAGTTTAAGACGTCAGCTCTAAATTGGAAGCTATTCTTTTTACCTGCAATTTTAATGAAAAAATCTTGAGTTACAGATAAATCTAATCTATGTAACATTGGTAAAACACCACCATTTCTTTCAGTGTACTGACCTCTTCTTGAAGAAAGATATGAATCTTGTTTGATGTAAGCTTCAAACGCCTGTTGTTGTTGCGCTTCAGTATAAACAGTTACAACATTTGCTCCATTTACAATATTTGTAACAGATAAAGATTGAAAACGGATTTCATTTCCATTATTTGGAACATACATTAAATCATTTCCATTAACTTGATCTCCATTCATATCTCCACCATAAGCATAAGAATAAGCTCCTGCTTGTTCTCCAATATATCCAAGATTTACTGAAGTTGCAGCACCTAAATTATTTCCATATTCAATTTTATAACCTAATATACCAACAATTCTATGTGGTGTATTGTTAGAAGATAATGACAAAGGTAAATCGTTGTTACCATTTACAGATCTTGCACCAGTCCATGAACCAGAAGCAATAGAACCTGCAGATAATAAATCATTAGCACTTGAATGCGTGTAAGCTACTGAACCCCAAAGTCCTTTTTTATATGGATACTCTAATTTGAATGTTGTTGAATAAAAATATCCTTTATCTGTATTCGTTAATACAACAGCACTTGAAACATTGTCATTTATACGAACTCCATTATCAGTTCTAGCATATCTAGGTCTTGTATCTGGTCCGCTGAAATTTCCAACTGGAGCATCAAAATTAGCATTGTAATAATGAATAGCGTTAATATTTTGTTGGAAGATACCTTCAATGGTTCCTATGAAACCAAAAGGAAGTTTTTGATCAACCGCTATATTAGTTTTCCAAACTTGTGGAAATTTAAATTTTTTAGCTGTAAACGCCAATTCAAATGTAGAAGGAAGCGTAGGTGTTGCAGGAATGAAATAATCATTAGGATTAGGAGTAAAACCATATCCACCTGTTCCCACAGCTGCGCCACTAACATCAACAAAACCAGTAAGAACACCGTTATTACCAATTGCATTAGATAAAAACACTGATGGAGCTCTTCCTGTAAACACACCACTACCTCCACGAACTTGTGTTGTAGCATCTCCAGCAACATCTAAATTGAAACCTACTCTAGGTTCAAATAAATATTGTGTATTTGGCATTTCACCAGTATTGAACTTTTCACCATTTCCAAAAGTCATTGCTGTAACTTTAGTATTTTCAAGTGCCGTATCAGCAAACCAAACCGCTGAAGCACGAAGACCTAATGTCACTCTTAAATTATCACTCACTTTGATTTCATCTTGAGTGTACACATCTATTTTATTAGATTTCAAAATCTGTAACGGCTCTTCAGCTCCTGGCAAAGCAGAATATCTGAATTGGAAACGTGCCGGTAAAGCAGTAGTTGATGGAGCACCACCCGTATTTGCAGATTGATTAGCAGCAGCGTAAAAATCAGTTAAAGAGTTAAAGACATATACTCCATTAGATCCTGAGAAAAACAAGTTACTTGATTTAAAATGCTCAAAATTAGCACCAAACAATAACGAATGATTTCCTATTGTTTTTGTCAAATTATCCGTAAAGTGTAGTGTAGAATAAGACAGTTTATTTCCTTGCGTAAATGGATCTAAACCTAATGAAATAAACGTATTTGATCCATTTTTTATATCAATTGTAGGAAACAAACCTCCACCTTGTAATCCTCTATCTTCAATTTGTTTATCATAACCTGCGATGAAGTTATTGTACCATGAATTACTTAATTTACTGTTCAATTCTACAACAATAGATCTCGTATTATCTTGAATAACATAACCACTATTTTGGAATGACATTGCAAGATTACTAGTTCTTCTGTTACCAAATCCTAATGAATTTGAATTAGAAGTCAACTCGTCAGAATTTGAGTTATGAAAAACATAACGAGCTGTAAGTTTATGATTGTCATTAATATTCCAGTCAATTCTAGCAAGGAATTTCTTTGAAACTTTTGAAGCATCATAATTCTCCCAAGGACCAGTTGTGTAATTAAATTTATCTTTAACAAAATTTGATAATGTTTGCATTTCTGCAAATGTTGGCAAAGAAACCTGAGCACTAGGCTGAGGTGAACCTGTAGAAGTCCAAGTTGTAGCTGGGCTTGTATTTTCTATTGTCTCAAAATTTCCAAAGAAGAATAATTTGTCTTTAATAATAGGTGCTCCTATTCTAGCTCCCCAAACTGTTTCATCAAATTTCCCAGGAACGATTACTGTGTTCCCTGCTTTAGTTCCAATAAAATCTTTTCTGTTATTACGGAAAGAGTTATATACAGAACCTTCAATTTCATTTGTACCACTTTTAGTTACTGCATTAATTCCAGAACCTAAAAACCCTGATTGACGTACATCATATGGTGCAATATTAACTTGTAATTGTTCAATAGCATCTAAAGAAATCGCAGTAGAACCTGTTCTACCTCCTGCTTGTGAATCAGTCCCAAGTCCAAAACCATTGTTAAATGCAGATCCATCGATAGTAAAGTTATTCAATCTTGAATCTTGACCTCCAAAACTACCATTACTTCCTGCGTTAGCATTATATTTAGTAACCGCGTTTATTGAACGTGCTCCTGTAACTGGAACGGCAGTTAATTCTCTGTTAGAAAATTGTTGAGAAGCTCCAGTTCTTCCTTTATTGAAAGTTCCTTTTGATTTTGTAGATACAATCACAACTTCTTTTAGGGCATTGGATTCCTCATCTACAACAACATTAACTGTAATATTATTACCTAATGGTGCGTTGATTTCAGTAATTTCAGTTGTTTTGTAACCTATAAAAGTTACTCTAACTGTGTAAGGACCACCTGGTCTGATTCCTTGTACAGCATATCCACCTTTAGAACCTGTAGTTGAAAAATATTTTGTTCCAGTTGGTTTATGTATAACCTCAACTGATGCACCTGGAAGCAATTCGCCAGTGCTTGTTTTAACAGAACCAGACATTGCAGAACTAGTAACCTGCGCATGACCAACAGCTGATAAAAAAATAATCAAAATAAAAATAATTTTTTTCATTTTTGTTTTTTGTTTAATTTATTAATTTTTAGCAAAATTATAACATTTAAGCCTCATACTGTTATGGAAACGTTAAGAAAATCCATCTAAATCACATTTTTTTGCTTTAAAGTGATTATTGCAACATAATTGTTAAAAAATAATTTGATTATTATTTTTTAACAATTATAAATATTCATTTGATAAAAATATTACAAAAACTAATTTGTTGAAAAATGGAAATTATTATCAAAAACCCACTATCGCTGAATTACTTACATAAAAAAGCCCCGATTTTATAAAAAATCGGGGCTTTTTGAAGTCCATAAGTTCAAAATTCAATGAAAATTGTTTTTAAACCTTGTTATATAGTCTGGATTAAAACAAAATTTTATTTATTCGAAAGAAAATGATTTAATAAAAATGAAGTTGAAGAATCGTGATTTTTTACTTTTTTAGTGTTTATCTCTTCTAAAATTGAATTCGCTAATTGTTTTCCAAGCTCAACTCCCCATTGATCATAACTGAATATGTTCCAAATGATTCCTTGAACAAAAATCTTGTGTTCATACATTGCAATTAATGAACCTAGCGTTCTTGGCGTCAGTTTTTGTATCAAAATAGTATTCGTAGGCTTATTTCCCGTAAAAACTTTAAACGGCAAAAGAAAAGCTGCTTTATCAGCGGCAAGCCCTTGTTTATCAAATTCAGCTTGAACTTGGTCTTTTGTTTTTCCGTGCAACAAAGCTTCCGTTTGTGCAAAAAAGTTTGACATCAATTTATCATGATGATCTTCATCACCATATAATGGTTTTATAAATCCAATAAAATCAGTAGGAATCAATTTAGTACCTTGGTGTATCAATTGAAAAAAAGCATGTTGCGAATTGGTTCCCGGTTCACCCCAAATGATCGTTCCCGTTTCATAATTCACCGGTTTTCCATCACGTCCAACACTTTTTCCGTTACTTTCCATTGTTCCTTGCTGTAAATAAGGCGCCAATTTTTGTAAATATTGTGTGTACGGAATCAAGGCTTCACTCTCAGCTCCAAAGAAATTATTGTACCAAACACTCAACAAAGCTAAAATAACAGGGATATTTTTATCAAAATCAGTCGTTTTGAAATGATCATCCATTTCATTTGCACCGCCTAATAATTCGTCAAAATTTTCGAATCCTACCGCTAAGCTTATTGAAAGCCCCACAGCACTCCATAAAGAAAAACGACCTCCAACCCAGTCCCACATAGGGAATACATTATCAGGATTTATTCCAAATTCTGTTACTTTGGCAATATTTGTGGAAACCGCAACAAAATGTTTGGCTACATCTTCTTGTTTTGCTGATTGCAAAAACCATTTTCTGATAGTTTCAGAATTAGTCAATGTTTCCTGTGTCGTAAATGTTTTAGAAACAATAACAAAAAGCGTTGTTTCTGGATTTAATTTTTTAATGATTTCGTTTACATGATCTCCATCAACATTCGATACAAAATGAACGTTCAAGTGATTCTTATAAAATTGTAATGCTTCAACAGCCATTGCAGGTCCCAAATCTGAACCACCAATACCTATATTTACAATATCCGTAAAAGGTTTACCTGTAAAACCCGTTCTTTGCCCGGATGTTACTTCATTAGTAAATGCTTTTATTTTATTTTTTACTTCATAAACTTCAGGAACCACATTTTGTCCTTCTACATTTATAACTGCTGATTCCTTAGCTCTCAAAGCTGTATGCAATACCGCTCTGCTTTCAGTTTGATTAATAATACCACCATCAAAATAGTCTGAGATAGCACTTTTAAGTCCAGATTCTTCTACCAACTCAAGTAATAAATCAAGAGTTTCCTGATTAATAATGTTTTTTGAATAATCAATTAAAAAATCATTCCATCTCAGGTTAAACTTTTCTGTTCTTGAATCATCTGCTTGAAACATTTCTTTCATGGAAGCTTTTTGCATTTCACTGTAATGCTGTTGAAGTTTCTTCCAAGCTACTGTTTCGGTTGGGTTTATTGTATTTAAAGCCATTTATTTTTGGATTGTAGTTTTGTTTAATTTTTGACAAAAATACTGAAATTAGTTTTAACCGTAAATGTGTTTACAATTATATAACAATTTATGGGTAAATTGCCAAAATAGTGAAATTCAGAATTGGTATAAAACAATTCTGAATTCGAATGAAATGGTTTCAATAATCAAACTATAAATTTGCAACACTGTCTAATTCCCATTTCAAAGGAGTTATTATTTTAATGAATCGGTCTTTATTTCTGCCGCTCATAGGTTCGCCAGTAGGCAATTTGAGTTTTAATGCGTCTACCTGAACTCCATTTTTCCAAAATCGATAACAAACGTGAGGACCTGTAGCAAGACCTGTACTTCCCACTAAACCGATAACCTGTCCCTGATTTACATGTTGTCCTCGACGAACTAAAATTCTTGACATATGTAAATATTGAGTAGAATAGGTTCCATTATGTTTTACTTTTACAAAATTACCGTTTCCAGCTGTAAAACCAGTTTGCTCAATAATTCCAGCAGCAGTAGTTGTAATGGGCGTTCCGTATGGTGCTGCATAATCAGTTCCTTTGTGGGCTTTCCAGATTTGCTGTACAGGATGAAAGCGATTAGTTGAAAATCGCGAGGAAATTCTACTAAATTTAATAGGTGTTTTAAGAAAGAAATTTTTCAATGTTTTTCCTTCTTCGTCGTAATATTCAATTTTATTGGACGATGGATTTTGAGCATAAGGAAATGCATAGATTATTTTCCCTTTGTATTCAAAAAAGGCAGCTTTAAGACTATCAACACCATCATAAACAGTGTCATTTATATATCTTTCCGTAAAAGTAATGGCAAATCGATCACCTTTTTTAAGTTTAAAAAAATCAATAGACCAGGCATAAATTTTAGAAATTTTACTCGCCAATGAACCCTCTACTTTCGCGCTTTCGAGAGTTTCTGACAAAGAACCTTTCAATAATCCACCTATCGTTCTGGTCTTAATAGTAACGGGTCTGGTTTTTTTATAAACAACCACAGCTGTATCACGTAAATCAACAACATAGTAGGTTAATGCATCCGGCTGATAAATAAAAACTTGTAAATTGTTTGTTTTATTTTTGGATCTAAGCAGCGTATACGGTTTGTTGATTCTAATTATTCTAACATCAAATGTATCCCTTACTTTTTCAATAATATCATATACTTTCTTTGTGCCAATATTTTGATTTTCGATAATAGTACCAAAAGTATCTCCTTTTTTAATGGTATCGTGAATCACATTAAAATCAGAGTATTTAAACCCAAACTCTATTTTTTTAACTACTGGTTTTACAATTTCTTTGTCTAATATATCATTAGATTTATTACAAGAAACTAAAGAAAACAACACTATAATTGCTATTAATACTTGTTTCAAACTATCTTTTTTTTATTCTAATTATTTTTATTCCCCCCAATTCGCCAACTCATCCTTCGTCCATAATTCAGGAAAAAATATTCTGCGTTGGTATTTTGGATGCATGTATTTTCTCCAGTCACTTCCACCGGTAGCCTCGCCATCCCCTTTTCCGCTATGATCAATATATTTTATCGCTACATTTAAATGCTGCATTACCCAAGTAATATTTACAGTATAATCATAATGGCGCATCGCTTGAATTAACTCTGGATTTTTTTGATCTACATCAGGAAGCTGCTTGAATTTTTGCCATATGTTTATGGTATTGTATTCCTCCATGTGTTTTAAAAACATTCCTTTGTATTTCCTTTCAAATTCCTCTAAAAGAAATGATTTTTTCCCTGTTTGGTAATCTTTTCCTGCAGCTTGCCAATACAAATGTTCGAAAGTAAACTCAAATGGAGCATCTCTATCAATTGAACTTCTATACCGGTAATCCACAAGATTTATTAAGTCCGTAGAACAAAACTCTATTAATCTATATTGTGCACTTTGAAAACCACTTGCCGGAGTAAGTGTGTTTCTAAATTTCATGTATTGATCTACTTCCATTCCGTCTTCCATGATTCCGAAAGAAGTTGTCAGCATATCAAAATAACGACTGATTCTCATTAATCTTTCAGTAAAAAAATCCGTCTTGATCTCTTTACAATAAGAAATTTGATGCATTTCCCATAAAATCATCTTGAATATCAATTCATTGACTTGATGATACATGATAAAAACCATTTCATCCGGTAGTACTGTTCTTTGAATCTGGAGATTTAATAACGCATCTGTTTGTATATAATCCCAATAAGTAATTGGCTTAGACCAAAGTAATCCTTCAAGTTGCGTTTCGGTTTTCTGGTCTATTGCTTGGTATTTAAGCTCAATTTCTTTTAAAATTGCTTCAGAATTATTATTGTCCATTATTATTTTTTATTTTAAACTGATTCTTCAATCCTCTAAATTCATCTAAATCTGCTTTGATTGATCCTACAGCCAAACTTGCTTTAATTCGCAAGGGTATTTTATTATCATCATCTGAAATCCAAACGGTTAAGCTTTCCTGTTCTTTAAAAACACGCCCTGATTGTACTAAAGGTCTAAACACCATCGTTGAAACAACCCCAAATTTAGTTGTAATATCCTCATGACCTATAAATTTCATCTTAAATTTTGTAGATTCATCGTCAAAGAACATGTCTATAGCTATTGATTCTCCTACTTTAATTTTATCAATACTTGGATAATTTCTCAAATAATAAAAAGTAGACAAAATGTCTTGTGTGTTTTTAGGAATGACAATTGTCTTCTCGTTTTTGTGTTTGTAATCTTTTACAAGGATTTTATTTGTAGTCTGATTGAAAAACCCTTCTTGATTTTTAGTGTAACCGCCTTCATTAATTTTTCTTACAAATTGATATGGATTTCTGGTTTCCTTATCAATATAGCTTTCATACAAATCGTCAACCTTAAAGAAAAAACGAGACATACCTGTTGTGTATCCTTTCCCTACTACATGGAAAGTCTTCTTATTATTAACAACTGCATCTTTGACTTCAAGCGTAGCATATCCGGCATTTACTATACCATAATGGATACGGAATTTAAAATACTCGCCCACATCGTAAGCATCTTCTTTTTGAGAATCAAAACTTACTGTGGTTATAAATAGGATGAATAGTATTATTTTTTTCATTACTTTTTGTCAATTTATTGACCGTAACTGCAAATTTTGTTCCAAATATATTAAAACAAAAAAACTCAGTCAAATAATGACTGAGTTTTTATGCTATTAACTAACCAAAAAACTATAAATTATGAAATTTATATCAATTTAGGAAGGAAACCACCCCTTCCTGTTTTGAGAGTGCAAAGCTAATTAATAAAACTAGTTTATAAAGTCAAAAAATAAAGTTTAACACAACATTTGCAAAAAAACAGACTATTCACTGATTATTTTTTAACATAACATAAAAATAACACTCTTTTATAGCGTTCCTCGCAATTGCTGTTCTCTTTCGATTGATTCAAAAAGGGCCTTAAAATTACCTGCTCCAAAACCTTTGGCTCCCATTCTTTGAATAATTTCAAAAAACAACGTCGGTCTGTCCTGTACCGGTTTTGTAAATATTTGTAATAAATACCCTTCTTCATCCGCATCGACCATAATGGCTAGCTTTTCGATTTCATTTAAATCTTCTTTCATCATTTTCATATGCTCTCCCAATCGCTCCGGAATTGCCTCATAATAAGTATGCGGAGGAGCTGACAAGAATTCTATCCCTCTTGCTTTCAACTGAGATACTGTTTTGATAATATCATCCGTTGCAATAGCGATATGCTGAATTCCAGGTCCGCCATAAAAATCTAAATATTCCTCAATTTGTGATTTTTTCTTTCCCTCGGCAGGTTCATTGATTGGGAATTTAATTCTTCCGTTTCCATTGGACATTACCTTACTCATCAAGGCCGAATATTCGGTATTAATTTGTTTGTCATCAAAGGAAAGGAAATTTACAAATCCCATTACTTCTTCATAGAACTTAACCCAGGTATTCATCTCGTTCCAACCTACATTACCCACCATATGGTCTATGTATTTTAATCCTGTTGGTTCCGGATTGTAATCAGATTTCCATTCCTTATATCCCGGAAGAAAAACACCGTTATAGTTTTTGCGTTCCACAAAAATATGAACGGTTTCCCCGTACGTATAAATTCCCGAACGCACTACTTCTCCAAATTCATCTTTCTCAACTGTAGGTTCCATAAAAGAGCGCGCACCACGTTTCATTGTTTCCTCGTAAGCACTAGTGGCATCTTCTACCCAAAGTGCCGCAACTTTTACCCCATCTCCATGTTTTCTCAAATGTTCGTGTATGGGAGAATCTTGCGTTAATGGCGTGGTCAATACGATGCGGATCTTATCTTGTTTTAGCACATAGGACGTCCTGTCTCTTACTCCAGTTTCCAAGCCTGCATAAGCCAATGATTGATATCCGAAAGCTGTTTTATAATAATGTGCGGATTGTTTTGCATTTCCTACGTAGAATTCTACATAATCGGTTCCTAATAAAGGAAGGAAATCTTGCGCTCCTTCAAATATTTTTTCTAGTCCGTATTCTACTGATTTTACTTCTTTGCTCATTGTGATTTATTTTTTGATTCGGCAAATCTAATTTTGGAACGCAGATGACGCTGCCAAAATAGATTTACACGGATTTTATTAATTTAAAAAGATGTTGTTATTTATACTAAAGCCCTAGCCCTGATAATAGTGAAAATCCTTTCTAGTCCTGAACTTGTTTCAGGATCCTGAAACAAGTTCAGGACTAGAAAGATTGTAACGGATAGCAGGAAATAGCTCCTTATTATTATATAATTAAGTGCGATTGCTTCGTTCCTCGCAATGACTTATTCTACCCAAGATTTGTAATACTGTCCATCGTCAAGTCCCATCGCTTCTTCGGTTACCATTAATGGGCGGAACGTATCGACCATAACCGCTAATTCGTGCGTTATGGTTTGACCAATGCTGCGCTCCATTGCTCCTGGTGCCGGTCCGTGAGGAATTCCTTTTGGATGTAACGTAATATGGCCTTGCTCAATATTATTACGGCTCATAAAATCGCCATCTACATAATACAAAACCTCATCGCTGTCGATGTTACTGTGATTATAAGGTGCCGGAATTGCTTTTGGGTGGTAATCGTACAATCTTGGCACAAAAGAGCAAACTACAAAAGTCGCTGTTTCAAAAGTTTGATGCACTGGAGGCGGTTGGTGTACGCGACCTGTTATAGGTTCGAAATTATGAATACTGAATCCATAAGGAAAATTGTAACCGTCCCAACCTACAACGTCAAAAGGATGTGTTGCATATACAATTTCATGCATCATGCCTTCTTTTTTGATTTTGATAAGGAAGTCTCCTTTTTCATCATGTGTTTCTAACTCGTTTGGCAAAATGAAATCGCGTTCGCAAAACGGAGCATGTTCCAGATGCTGACCCGATTCGTTTTTATAGCGTTTTGGAGTATAAAATGGCGCAAATGATTCGACGTAAAACAATCGATTTTCTAAAGTATCGAAATCGATTTGATAAATCATTCCGCGTGGAATAATCAGGTAATCCCCGTATTTAAAAGGAATATTTCCCATCATGGTACGCAACTTCCCTTTGCCTTTGTGAATAAAAATCATTTCATCGGCATCGGCATTTTTATAGAAATACGTACGCAAGGATTGTTTTGGCGCTGCTAATCCTATCGTGCAATCTTTATTGACCAGCATAGCTTTGCGGCTATCCAGAAAATCATCTTCGGGTTTCAACTCAAACCCTTTTAAGAGTAACGATTTTATGTTTTTTCCAATGGCAATTTTTGGTTCAACGGAGTAGGAATTAAGAATTTCCTTTACTTGTGTTGGTCTGTGAACATGATATAATAATGATGAATGGCCATGAAAACCCTCGGTTCCAAAAAGTTGTTCGTAGTACAAACCCCCGTTTGGTTTTTCGAATTGTGTGTGTCTTTTTTGGGGAAAACTTCCCAATTTATGATATAAAGGCATAATTTTTTTGTTTAAAAGTGTAACAATTTAAAGTTGAGATTACTTTATAATGTGCTATGTTAAATCAAAAAAAGGGTGCTCACTCAGGATTTCTCTTGATGAGGAATTGAAGATAATCTAATAAACCTAGCCATTTTGTTTTCATTATAACAAATATCGGAATTATTATTGAAATAAATTATAATTAAAACAAAAATCCAATACTAAACCAAGTATATCCTTTTGTGTTTTCAGGAGACCAGGAATGTTTTATTTCTATAGGACCAATTACCGTTTCCAGACCATACCCCACTGCATATCCTGAATACTTGGGAACCGAAACCCAATCTACTGATTCAAAAATTTTATCTCCAATATTGGCAAAATTTGCCGAAAAGTTAAAATGGTTATTTTTGTAAAATTCATAGTCAATAGTTCCTGTTGATTTTATATAACTATTGGCAGCTACACTTAAAAAATCATACCCATAGAAATACTTAAAATTATCTATCGGTGTATACCCATACCCTCCTAAAATAAAATTAAAAAAGGAGACGCTTTCGTTTCCAAATGAGAAACCAGCATCCGTTTGAATTTTAATCGTTACATTCTTAAAAATTGTTGTAGCTATACCAAAATCAGCTTTAGCAATAGAGAACGGTTTAAAATCTCCTGTGTAATTTGAGGAAAGCAAATAGGATTGAACATCCCCTGAGAAATACCATCCTTTTTTAGGAAAATATTTATTGTCAAACGAATCGTATTTTGCATATCCAAAAACACTTAAATAATTACTTCTATCAATTATTGGATCTACATTAGCTAAGGTTTCTGATTTTATTTTTAAAAATTTAAGCTCGACACCAGCTCCAACCAAAAATTTTTGAACAAATAAAGATTGGAAATAGGCTTGATTAGTCAAGTCAGAGAAGTCAACATTAATTGAATTCACATTACTTAAATTCAAATTACTAATTTCTTTAGCTACATTTCTATTAAACTGATTGAATTGGGATTTAAAACCAAAACTCAAATTAAACCCATTTTCTACATAATAATCTAAATTGTATCGAATATTGTCTCCTAAAACAATATCAACTGATGCAATATCATTTTTAAAGAGTGTTTTTTTACGGGTTAGATTAACTAAAACACCACTCTTAAACAGACCATCATAATGCAAACCAAATTTCAAATAGGTCTTTGTAGGATTTTCTTTCAACGTCATATTTAAGTCGTCTCGTCCATTATTCGCATCTAACGAATACGATATGGTGCTAAAATTTTGAGTTGCATTGATGTTGTTTATTCCCTTCAACAAACCATTGTAAGTCGTTTTAACACCCGGCTTAAATCTTAATTTTCCAACAACATAATCTTGCGTGTAATTGTCCAGTTCATTGCAATTTATGTTTTCAATTTGTAAGCTATCCGTAACTATTTTTAATGCTGGTTTCTTATATGGATTTGATTCATCAACTAATAGTTTTAGTTTTTCAAAAACAGAGAATGTCGCTTCTTCTCCTTTTCTAATGATTTCTTGTCCTTTATCAAAAGAAATTACTCCGTAGTTTTTTATATCCGGCTTTATATAGATGTCCGTTTCTTTAACATTTTTCTTCATTCTTTCTATAGATTGAAGATTGGTGATTTGAACCAGAATTCTTGTTGCATTTTTTAATTGTGTTCTATCTAATAAATCATTTTGAACATCAACACCTATTATAATATCTGCTCCTAATTTTCGCACCTCTTCAATAGGATAATTATTAGCAACACCACCATCTACCAATAATTTTCCATCAATTTCTACCGGTGAAAATAACGATGGAAAAGCAGAACTGGCAATCATAGCCTGAGCCAAATTCCCTTTATTCAACAAAACTTGTTCTCCTGTTTCTATATTGGTACCAATACATAAGAAGGGAATTGGTAATTTATTAAAATCCTTGATGTGTCTAACATTTCTGGTAATTCTACTCAACAGGTTATAATTGTACATTCCTTTTGACAACGCTTCGGGAATCCCTATTTTTAGATTATTAAAAGGTAAGACTAACGCGTATAATTCGTCATTTCGTTTTTCATAAAAATTTTTAGAAGATCTGGGAATGAAGTCGTTTAATAATTCATCAAAATTAGTGGATTGAAAAATAGAATCAATCTGGCTTGCATTATATCCCGAAGCATAGAGTCCGCCAATAACTGCTCCCATACTGGTTCCGCCAATGTAATCAATTTTGACTCCTGCCTCTTCAAGCACTTTCAAAACGCCAATATGAGCAAATCCTTTTGCTCCACCACCGCTTAAGACCAACCCTATTTTTGGTCTGCGCTGCTCTTGCGAAAACACAGTTAAACTAGTACAAAAAACAATGAATAACAGCGCAATTTTCTTCATAAGTAGCAATTTGGTGTGCAATCGAATTTGACGATATCAATTATCATTTGCCTAAAATTCAACAATCTAAATTAATCATTCATTTGACGCCTTGTAAAATTCGGTAATTTTTTTGGCTTTTGATACACCTATAACGTCAGAAATTTCTTTTTCTGAAGCTAATTTCAATCTTTTAACACTTTTAAAGTGCTGAATCAAAGTCAGCATCGTTTTTTCTCCAATACCAGGAATGCTTTCTATCGACGAATTTAGTGCCGCTTTACTCCTTTTATCTCTGTGATGCGTAATGCCAAAACGGTGTGCTTCGTTGCGCAATTGCTGGATTACTTTCAAGGTTTCTGATTTTTTATCTAAATATAACGGAATAGAATCTCCCGGATAAAAAAGCTCTTCCAGTCTTTTGGCTATTCCAATTATGGCTATTTTCCCTCGTAAACCTAATTCATCAATACTTTTCAATGCCGATGACAATTGTCCTTTCCCTCCATCAATAATTATTAAATTAGGCAAAGGTTCATTTTCATCCAGCAATCGTTTGTATCTTCTGTAAACTACTTCGGTCATTGACGCAAAATCATCCGGTCCTTCGACCGTTTTTATATTAAAATGACGGTAATCCTTTTTACTGGGCTTTCCATCTTTGAAAACCACACAAGCCGCAACGGGATTCGTTCCTTGAATATTCGAGTTATCAAAACATTCGATATGTCTTGGCTCCACCGGCAATCGCAAATCTTTTTGCATTTGCGCCATAATTCTTTTCGTGTGGCGATCCGGATCTACAATTTGCAGTTGTTTTAATTGTTCGATGCGGTAAAACTTAGCATTTCGAATGGATAAATCCAAAATTTGCTTTTTGTCTCCCAATTGTGGGACCGTAATTTTTATGTTTTCACCCAAGTCAACATGAAACGGAACAATTACTTCCTTGGACAACAATTGAAAACGCTCTCTCATTTCGATAATCGCCAATTCCAGTAATTCCTCATCAGGTTCGTCCAGTTTCTTTTTGATTTCCATCGTATGCGAACGAATAATCGAGCCGTGAGAAATTTGCAAAAAGTTCACATAAGCCGCACTTTCATCCGAAACTATCGAAAACACATCGATATTGGTAATCTTTGGATTTACAATCGTAGAACGTGATTGGTAATTTTCAAGAACTTCTATTTTTTCTTTGATTTTTTGTGCTTCTTCAAAATGCATGTCCGCTGCAAGATTCGTCATAACCCGTTTGAAATCTTTCATGCTTTCCTTGAAATTCCCTTTCAGGATTTCGCGAATTGCATCAACTTGCTTTTGATAATTTTCTAAAGTTTCAAAACCTTCACAAGGTCCCATACAATTCCCAATATGATATTCGAGACAAACCTTGAATTTTCCGCTATCAATATTGCTTTTACTCAAATCATAGTTGCAAGTACGAAGTGGATACAACTCTTTAATCAGTTCTAAAATAGTATTCACCGTTTTGAAACTCGTATAGGGACCAAAATATTCCGAGCCATCTTTGACCATTCTTCTAGTAGCAAATATGCGCGAAAAAGGTTCTTTTTTAATACACAGCCACGGGTAACTTTTGTCATCTCGTAACAGTACATTGTAACGAGGCTGCAAAGTTTTTATAAGATTATTTTCCAATAAAAGCGCATCGGTTTCCGTAGGGACTACAATGTGTTTTATGGTCACAATTTTCTTAACCAATACATTCGTTTTAGCCGTATCATGAATTTTATTAAAATAGGAAGAAACCCTTTTTTTCAAATTTTTGGCTTTGCCTACATACAAAATTTTCCCTTCCTTATCATAATATTGATATACACCGGGATTATCAGGCAAAGTCTGTATTTGTAGGGCTAAACTTGTTGGATTCATGTAACAAAGTTAATCTCAAAAATCCCGAAATACAAATCAATACCCTTGAAATCTTTCTGATGAAAGTTTTATCAGAATTTTACTTTCTAATTCGTTATTATCCTTATTTTTATCTTTTCAAGAACTTATGATAAAAAATAATTCCGCACCAATAGTCATTTTTGGCGAAAGCATTATTCCCGGCGAAAGTAAAACCATCAATGTGGAAATTGCGCGACTTCATACTACAACAAAACTAAATATCCCAGTCATAATAAGAAGGTCTAAAATTGACGGTCCTGTAGTCCTTTTTTCTGCAGGAATACATGGTGATGAAATTAATGGTGTCGAAATTGTACGGCAACTTATCAGCAAAAAAATAAACAAACCAAAAAGAGGCACAATCATCTGTATTCCTATAATTAATGTATATGGATTTGTCAATAAATCAAGAGAATTTCCTGATGGCAGAGATTTAAATCGGGTTTTTCCTGGAAGTAAAACTGGTTCTCTAGCCAGTAGATTCGCTTTTCATATTTTAACGGAGATTATGCCAATTGTACAATATGCCGTCGATTTTCACGCAGGTGGCGCCAGTCGTTTCAATGCCCCTCAAATTCGTCTTACCCAAAACAATGAAGCATTAAAAATACTGGCCGATGTATTCAATGCGCCATTTACTTTATATTCTAAAAATATTTCGGGATCTTTCAGGAGTTCCAGTGAAAAATTGAATGTTAAAATGCTGCTTTTTGAAGGCGGAAAATCTCTTGATATCAATAACGCTGTTGCTGATGAAGGCGTAAATGGAGTGAAGCGATTATTAGCTCACCTCGATATGTTGGATCCAAAACATTTTGTTACTAAACAAAAAACACCAACCATTTATATTGAAAAATCGGGTTGGATACGAGCCAAATGTTCCGGGTTATTACACGATTACGATACGATTGGGAAATTTGTAAAAAAAGGAACCATTCTTGCCACCATAACAGATCCTTTTGGGAAATTTGAACGAAAAGTAAAAGCACCTAATGACGGCTATGTAATCAATGCTAATCATTCGCCTATTGTTTACGAAGGCGATGCTATTTATCACATGTCAAATACTAACGAAGAAGATGAAGAATAAAAAAGAACTAAGAATAAAATACAAAGCTTTGCGAAATTCACTTTCTGAAAATGAATTGGAAGAAATGAGTTTGGCTATTGCCAATAAAGTACTGACACTTCCTATTTGGGAGAAAGCCTATTTCCATATTTTTCTTCCTATCATAGAACAAAAAGAAGTTAATACTGAATTTATTCTGCACTTATTATCCGGAAAAGACAAGGAGATTATTATTTCTAAAGCTGATTTTGAAACCAGAAACATGACTCATTTCCTGTTGACTGACAATACCAAAATCAAGAAAAACGAATACGATATCCCCGAACCTGTTGATGGAATTGAAGTTCCTGCGCATAAAATTGATGTTGTTTTTGTGCCGCTTTTAGCATTCGACAAAAAAGGAAATCGGGTGGGTTATGGAAAAGGATTTTATGACAAATTCTTATCGGAATGTAAACCCGATGTAATCAAAATTGGCCTTTCTTTCTTTGACCCTGAAGAATTGATTACAGATGTTTTTGAAGGTGATGTAAAACTGGATTATTGCGTGACACCAAATTTAATTCACTCTTTTTAATTTTGAAAGCGTACTTTCGTAAACAAAGCCCAATTAAAGCTATGAAAAAAATTCAGCCCTCAAGATTTACAACAATTATTTTAATTGCTGTATTTGCCATTTCACTATCTAACTGTGCGGTTAGAGTAGGGACAAACTCGAACAGAACCTATTATAAAACTAAAAGGATACCACCGGGGCAAGCCAAAAAAATGAATGGAGACCGAAGCGCTAAGCGTTATGCCCCGGGGCAAAACAAATAAATCCAACAACAGAAAAAGACCTATTCAAATTATGAAATAGGTCTTTTTTATTTTGTGAAATAGTGATTTAAAAATTTATGCGATTTTATGATGAAATGCCTTTTTATTGAAAAAAATCAAGATTCCAACTCCTGTAGAAATGGCCATATCGGCAACGTTGAAAATAGCATTAAAAAAAGTAAATTCTTTTCCGCCCCAAACGGGTATCCAACTTGGTAAAATTCCATGCCAAAAAGGGAAATAAAACAAATCGACAACTTGACCGTGAAACCAAGTCCCATAAGGTTTGTCTGTAAACAAAGTAGCTAATTGCTGATGACTATCATCAAAAATCACTCCGTAGAAAACAGAATCTATGATGTTCCCAAAAGCACCTGCAAGAATTAATGCAATGGCAACAATTAAGTAATTTGAACTGTGTTTTCTTTCAACAGAATCCCACAACCAATACCCAATTCCGCCAACGGCAACCAATCTAAAAAGTGTCAGGAATAATTTTCCATACGCTCCAGGGATTTTAGTTCCCCAAGCCATTCCTTCATTTTCGATAAAAAGAATTTTGAACCATTTGAATACTTCAACTTCTTCGCCTAAAATAAAATTAGTTTTGATGTATATTTTTGACACTTGATCAACAAGTAATATGATAAAAATAAGGAGATACGCTTTTCGTAATGACATTTTATAAATTTTAATGGCGCAAAAGTAACAATTTAATCAAAAAAAACGCTCCCAATGGAGCGTTAAATATTGTTCAACAAGAGGTTTATCGTTGTAAGTTTTTTGCTTCGATACTCATTGTAGCGTGAGGAACGATTTTCAATCTTTCCTTCCCGATTAATTTGCCAGTTACTTTGCAAATTCCGTACGTTTTATTTTCTACACGGAAAAGTGCATTTTTCAAATCACGAATAAACTTTTCCTGACGGATTGCCAATTGTGAGTTTGCTTCTTTAGACATCGTTTCGCTTCCCTCTTCAAAGGCTTTAAACGTAGGCGAAGTATCATCAGTCCCATTATTCAAATCATTCATATAAGCACTTTTTATCAAATCTAAATCTGCTTGTGCTTTTTGAATTTTGTTAAGGATTATCTCTTTGAACTCTGCTAAATCTGCGTCAGAGTATCTTGCTATTTCGTCTACCATTTTTATATTATTTTGAAATTAATATCATTGTTTTTATTTCGTCAAATTCAATTTCCGTACCGTTTTCTATTTCATCAACAAAAACCAAATCGCTGGTTAATGTTTCTGATTTTATATACGCTTCATTTTTAAGAATTGCCTCTTCTAAAAGTCCATTTCTTTTCAGTTGAACTTTAATTTTATCAGTAACTTCAAATCCTGAATCTTTACGGATATTCTGAATTCTGTTTACTAATTCTCTGGCAATTCCTTCTTGTTTTAATGCTTCAGAAATTGTAATGTCAAGCGCAACCGTTATTCCGTTTGAATTGGCTACCAGCCAGCCTTCAATATCTTGTGACGTAATTTCTACATCTTCTAATGTTAAAGTTACGTTATTTCCTGCAATAACAATATTCAGGCTTCCTTCCTTGTCCAATTGACTGATCTGCTCTTTAGAAAACCCTTGTATTGCCTTAGAAATCAAGCCCATATCCTTTCCAAAACGCGGTCCGAGCGCTTTAAAATTCGGTTTAATTTGTTTCACCAAAACACCCGAAGCATCATCTAAAAGTACGATTTCTTTTACGTTTACCTCTGCTTTTATAAGGTCAGAAATGGCTTCAATTTCAGCTCTCTGATTCTCGTCAAGTACTGGTATCATTACCTTTTGCAATGGTTGACGCACCTTTATCATTTCCTTTTTTCGGAGTGATAAAACCAATGATGAAATGGTCTGTGCCTTCTGCATTTTACTCTCTAACATTTTATTAACAAAGTTTTCAACGTGTTTTGGAAACTCCGCCAAATGTACACTGTCGTACTTTTCCGACTGTGTTGCTAAAGTTAAGTCTCTGTAAAGTTTGTCCATAAAGAATGGAGCGATTGGCGCACCCAGTTTACTTATGGTTAACAAACACGTATATAAGGTTTGATAAGCAGCGATTTTGTCCTGTGCATATTCCCCTTTCCAGAAGCGTCTTCTGCACAAACGTACATACCAGTTACTCAAGTTTTCCTGTACAAATTCAGAGATTGCACGAGCCGCTTTTGTTGGTTCATAATCCGCATAATAACTGTCAACATCTTTTATCAAGGTATTCAATTCCGAGATAATCCATTGATCAATTTCCGGTCTTTCATTTAGTGGAATCTCCGCTTCTTCAAATTTGAAACCATCAATATTGGCATACAAACTAAAGAACGAATATGTATTGTACAATGTTCCGAAGAATTTTCTGCGTACCTCAGCGATTCCTTCTAAGTCAAATTTCAAATTGTCCCAAGGATTCGCATTGGAAATCATATACCAGCGTGTGGCATCAGGACCGTATTCTTTTAATGTTTCGAATGGATCTGCGGCATTGCCTAAACGTTTGGACATTTTTTGTCCGTTTTTGTCCAAAACCAATCCGTTTGAAACTACATTTTTATAGGCTACTTTATCGAAAACTAATGTTCCAATAGCGTGCAAGGTATAAAACCAACCACGCGTTTGATCGACTCCTTCGGCAATAAAATCTGCAGGAAAATCTTTATTTTCGTCTATTTTATCTTTGTTTTCAAAAGGATAATGCCATTGTGCATAAGGCATGGAACCCGAATCAAACCAAACATCAATCAAATCCGCTTCACGCGTCATTGCTTTTCCAGAAGCAGAAACCAACGTAATTTTATCGACTACATTTTTATGCAAATCAACTAAATCATAATTTGTTTCCGCCATATTTCCAATTTCGAACCCTTTGAAAGGATTTTCTTTTTGGAAACCTGCAGCGATTGATTTTTCAATTTCATTATATAATTCTTCAACAGAACCTATTAAGATTTCTTCGGTTCCTTCTTCGGTTCTCCAAATTGGTAACGGAATTCCCCAAAATCTTGAACGTGATAAATTCCAGTCATTGGCATTTTTCAACCAATTCCCAAAACGTCCTTCTCCAGTAGCTTTTGGCTTCCAGTTAATAGTTTCGTTCAAGTCGAACATTCTGTCTTTAACTTCAGAGATTTTTATGAACCAAGAATCCAAAGGGTAATATAAAATAGGCTTGTCCGTTCTCCAACAATGTGGGTAACTGTGCACGTATTTCTCCACCTTGAAGGCTTTATTTTCTTCTTTTAATCGAATAGCGATTTCAACATCTATAGAACGCTCCGGCGCTTCACCATCATTATAATATTCGTTTTTCACATATTTACCAGCATATTCACCCATGTGCGAAGTGAATTTCCCTTGTAAATCTACTAAAGGAACTGGAGTTCCATTTTCGTCAAGAACCAACATTGGTGGAACTTCTGGCGTCGCTTCTTTAGCTACTTTTGCATCATCAGCACCAAATGTTGGCGCAGTATGTACAATTCCCGTTCCATCTTCTGTAGTAACGAAATCCCCTGAAATTACTCTAAAAGCATTTTCTGGATTTTGGTATGGCAAAGTAAACGACAGCAATTGTTCATAACGAATATCAACCAAATCAGCTCCTTTACATTCAGCAAGGATTTGATATGGAATTTTCTTATCGCCTTCTTTGAAATTTTCAAAATCAGCTGGTTCTGAACTTTCGAAGAACCCTTTCCCGAATTGTTTTCCAACTAAATTCTTAGCCAAAATCAATGTTGCCGGACGAAACGTATATTGGTTAAATGTTTTTACTAAAGCATATTCAATTCTTGGACCTACAGTCAAAGCCGTATTACTAGGCAATGTCCAAGGCGTTGTCGTCCAAGCCAAGAAATAGATATCCTCTAAATCCAAAGCTTCTAATTTGTAATGCTGTAAGTTTTTTGAAGTGATATAATCGTAAAACTTAGAAAACAACAATTCTTTGTGTGCGTCAATTACTTTAAATTGCGCTACAACAGTCGTATCCGTTACATCACGGTAACTTCCCGGCTGGTTTACTTCATGAGAAGACAATCCAGTTCCTGCTTTTGGAGAATACGGCTGGATTGTGTACCCTTTGTACATCAAATCCTTGTTGTAGATTTGTTTCAAAATCCACCAAACCGTTTCCATATATTTGGATTTGTACGTCACATATGGATCTTCCATATCAACCCAATATCCCATTTTTTCGGTCAAATCATTCCATACATCCGTATAACGCATCACGGTTTTTTTACACGCTTCGTTGTATTCTTCGATGGAAATGGTCTTTCCAATATCTTCTTTGGTAATCCCTAATTCTTTTTCGGTACCCAATTCCACTGGTAAACCATGCGTATCCCAGCCCGCTTTACGCTTCACTTGGAACCCTTTTTGAGTTTTATATCTGCAAAAAATATCTTTAATTGCACGTGCCATTACGTGGTGAATTCCAGGCAATCCATTTGCCGAAGGCGGACCTTCAAAAAACACGAATGGTGGGTTTCCTTCACGAGTGGTTACACTTTTCTCAAATATATTTTCTTTCTTCCAAAAATCAAGTACTTCTGACGCTACAGTTGGTAAGTCAAGTCCTTTGTATTCAGTAAATTTTGTGCTCATTTTATCCTTTTCTAAATCGAGGTGCGAAAGTAAGGAATTTTGAATAAAAGAAAGAAAAGAAGAGGGAAAATAGACGAAATTGGATCGATAATTCGATAAAATGGAATCAAAATATCCTTTTATTGCTTTCTAAGAGAAAACTTCTTTTAAAACGTCTAATGATTTTGGTTTTTTAAAGCCGTCCAAGTGAAAACTGTAATAATCAATCAGTATTCTTAAAACTATTTGTCTTTCAATGACATGGAATATTTTTTGATTGTTATCGAATTTTAAATCAATCAGTTTTTTAAACAAATTACTTTCATGCTCCGTAAGCGAACTGATGGCATGAAAGGGCGTAAAAACTCCTTCGTTCATTTCGAAAAAAGGCATGTCCATATCAGAAATATCGGGATAAAAGCCCAAATATTTTGTAGTTTCCAATAATAAAATTAAATGAAAATTAGCAATTTCATCGTGATTGTCCAACCAATGCAAGGCTGTTTCTAAAAAGGTAAATAAATGCTCGTTTTTTTCTTCTTCATGAATCGAATGATGCAGCATTTCCGAAATGAACATCACAATCGTACTTTTATAAATATCCGAATGAATGGAATGAAAAGGGGTAGCTATTTTTATTTCCTTGAAATTTTCTAAAGTGCCTTTGTTTTTATGAACTGCTTCAATTTCGAGAATAGTCAACGGCTGAAAATAAGCAATTTTCTGATTGGCTTTTCGACTCGAAAAAGCATCCCGAACAAAATAGGACTTCAAACCATGAGACAGCGTGAAGCATTTCACAATCAAGCTTTTTTCTTGAAATTTTATGGATGAAAGAACGATGGCTTTGGTTTTTACAAGCATTTTAGGTGTTGGTTTTAAATCTTCTAAAACCCAGAGTTATCTAATTATCATTACTTTTTTAACTTTTGTTTCTACTCCGTCTTGTGCCGAAATAAAAATCATGTACACACCCGAAGCGACTTTGTATTTCCCAAAAGCGGTGGTATCCCATTCTATTGTTCCGCCTTCGGAAGTGGTTTCATAAACCAGATTCCCCTCAATATCGGTGATTTTAATATTGGCTTTATCCAGCAACCCAGCAATTTTAACGGTTCCTTGATATTCAGGTCGCACTGGATTTGGGTACACATACGCATTACTTAAATCATCATTGGCAGCAGTCGAAACTCCTTTGAAAGAAACCAAACCTTTGGTGGTAGCGATAAAAACTTCTCCTGTTACGCTATTGATATCAATGTCATTTATAACATTACTGGGCAAAGGTGAATTACTGGTCGTAAAATGATATTTGGTTTGCTGACCGTTAGGTGATACTAAAAAAATACCTGAATCTGCTGTACCAATCCATTTGTTATTTGCCCCATCTACAACAATATCAGTAATAAATTGTTCGTATAATAATTCTTGTGCCAAGTTATCTTCTAAAATAATTATGGAATTGGTTGTTAATTTATCTTCAGACAAGAAACTTCCAACATTTGATAAAATTCGCAATCCTTTTGCGGTTCCTATCCAAAGTTGGTTTCTGGTATCTACAGCAACGGCTCTTACGTCAGCAATAGGCAGATTCCCAGTGTCTGTACCTGTTGTTATTTTTTTAAATTTATTATTACTTTCGTTAAAACCAATAATCCCATCTCTATTGGTGGTTAGCCATTTCGTTCCGTTTTTATCGATTGCCATTCTTCCAAAACTATTGTCAATCGCTAAATCAAGAATATTATCCATCGCGTAACTTTGCCATTGACCGCTAGATTTCAATACTTTCAATCCATTTTTTATTCTGCTATTGGTCACCCAAAGATTCCCGGATTTATCAAATGCAGCTCCGTTTATTCGAACATCAATATAATTTGGACCCACAAATGTTAATGATTCTAAACCACTATTGGTTTGATTGTATAAAATTTTTGGTTCATCATTTTCAATTTTCAACAATCCTGAAAAAAAAGAACTCACATACACTTCGTTTTCATTACTGGGATTAACCGTGATTCTGGTCATAGATTTAGCACCCAAAACTTTCTCATACGGAATATTCAACCATCCTGTTGCGCTAAATTTACTCACGCCATAACTATCTAAATCATACGGATTGTAATCTACTGTATAATCTCCATAAACGGTCCAAAGCGAATTTGATGTAGCTTGAAGTGCAAATATATTATTGCGTGAAGGCCCAATTGGAGTCGTATTTTCGAAAGTCGTAACTGAAGAAATGGAAGTGGTAATCAATCCATCCTCTTTTGTTCCAATAAAAATAGTATCGCCTATTATTGTAGCACAATTAAAACTCGGAGTGCTTTCTGTAATTTGGTTTGTGTTTATTTGGCGTACCAAAACCATCTGACTGTTGTAAATATAGATACTGTTTAGAGTTGTTAGTATCAAATAACCCGCAGTTGCTCTCATATCCAAAACTGATGATGAAAGCGCTAAATATTCCATAAACAGGTTAGCACTCGCATCGTATTTATGAATGTACCCTGAAGTATTAACAGCAAACAAATCAGAACCTAAGGTCGCCACGCCAGACCAATTTCCAGCAGCAATTGTTTCCCACTGGCTGAAATCAACTAAGTTCTTATTGCTGATATCGGCTCTTTTTATACCGTTATTAGTAGCTGCATAAATAAATCCATTAAATAATGTTGTTTGGTTCACTATTATTTCAGCGCCATTTGTACCAATAAAATAGGTGTCACCAAATTGCATGGTAGCCAAATTGAATTGAACAATTCCAAAATCACAGGAAACATACGCAATGCCTTCAAATTCCATGAAGTGATTGATTTTTTTTATGTTTGAAGGAAGTTGTTTATTGATAATGTCGACCACATTGAGCATCGTTCCATCAGCTTCATTGATAACTATTATCAATCCGTTTTCGTATCCTACAATTGTTTTATTGAATGTTACACTATGGTATAATGCCGAAATGGTTTCTCCGGAAAGTCCGTCAATAGTATTGGTGGTTTTAATTTGGCTTGTTGCTATATTTTTAGAAAATAAGGCATTTTCTGAAGCGGCAAAAACTGCAGTTGTAGATTCTGATACATCTTTAATTTCATTGTAAGAGAAATATCCTTGCCACAACAGATTACTTTGGGCAAAACCCATTTGGATAAAAAGTAAAAGCAAAAAACATAAAACGCTCTTTTTCATTATTTGCAGGAATATTGGTTTACAAATATAGAACAAACGAAAGTATTAGAATTTTGTTACACAAAAAAAATGCCTTCTATCCTTAATATCGGCAGAAGGCATTTTAAATTATAATTAAACCTGATTTATACCACTCCTTGAGCTAGCATAGCATCAGCTACTTTTACAAATCCTGCTATATTGGCTCCTTTTACATAATCAACATAACCGTTAGCATCAGAACCATATTTCACACAAGAAGCATGAATATTCAACATAATACCTTTCAATCTTTCGTCAACTTCTTCAGAACTCCAACTTAATCTTAGTGAATTTTGAGACATTTCCAGACCTGAAGTTGCAACTCCACCAGCATTAGATGCTTTCCCCGGAGCAAATAATAATTTTGCTTTTTGAAAAACAATAACTGCATCTGGCATTGTAGGCATATTAGCTCCTTCAGCAACACAGATACATCCGTGTGCCACCAAAGCTTTTGCTTCGTCCTCATTCAATTCATTTTGAGTAGCACATGGCAATGCAATATCACATTTTACATCCCAAGGACGTTTTCCTGCAACATATTTTGCATTTGGATATTTAGTCACATAATCACTAATTCTACCTCTTAACTCATTTTTGATTACCATTACATGAGCAAGTTTCTCCGCATCTATTCCATCAGCATCGTAGATATACCCTGCAGAATCTGACATGGTCACTACTTTCCCACCTAATTGCGTTGCTTTTTCAGTAGCATATTGCGCTACATTTCCTGAACCAGAAACAACAACAGTTTTTCCTGTAAAACTATCTCCTTTTGTAGCTAACATGCTTTGTGCAAAATAAACTGCTCCATAACCTGTAGCTTCTGGTCTAATCAATGAACCTCCAAAAGAAATTCCTTTCCCGGTTAAAACACCAGTAAATTCATTTCTGATTCTTTTATATTGACCAAACATATATCCTACTTCTCTTCCTCCAACTCCTATATCTCCAGCAGGAACATCCGTATCAGCACCAATATGTTTACACAATTCAGTCATAAAACTTTGACAAAAACGCATCACTTCATTATCTGATTTCCCTTTTGGATCAAAATCAGCTCCTCCTTTTCCACCACCCATAGGTAATGTAGTTAAGCTATTTTTGAAAGTTTGTTCGAAAGCCAAAAACTTCAAAATACTAAGATTTACTGAAGGATGAAAACGAAGTCCTCCTTTATATGGTCCAATTGCAGAATTCATCTGAATACGATATCCTCTATTCACTTGAATTTCTCCTTTGTCATCAATCCAAGTTACACGAAACGTAATGATTCGATCCGACTCGACCATTCTTTCCAAAAGCATTTTGTTCTGGTATTTTTTATTTTCTTCGATAAAAGGAATTACTGTTTCAGCAACTTCTAAAACTGCCTGCATGAATTCAGGCTCGTTAGGGTTCTTTTTAGCAACCGCTTCGATAAAAGTAGTAATACTTTGTGACATAATAATTAGATTATTAACGTTTAAGAAAACGTTTTCGTTAGTGTCTACAAAGATACATCTTAAACGAATATTGCAGCTTTTTTTTTAACTTTGTCAACAGAATTATCTTTTTATTAAGCAATTATAAAGAAATCTACTTTTGAACTCCTATTTGTTACGAAAACGTTGTAGTTTTCGTAACTAAACAAGAATTTGATTACTTATATTTAATTTTTAGTTTATTTTAATTAATGCTTGATGTTTTTATATATTTGTCAAGATTTGAAATTTACATCTGATGATCAAGCAAACCATACTTACTTTATTTATTTTATTTGGCTTTTCAAATAATACAAATGCGCAATTTGGTTTTTCGCATGAAGTAGGAGTTATATTTGGTCCTGTAGCCTTTCAATCTGATTATGGAGAACGTCACGATTTAAACACAAACTCTGGAAATACGGGAATTGGAATTGGAATCATTCATTATTTAAATTTTTCTTATAAAGCCGAATGTAACTGTTATACTCCCGAAACTTATTTTAACGACCATTTTAAATTAAGATCGGAACTTTCGTATAACAAAACCGAATTGAAACATTTTGGAGAATGGGTAGATCCAAGTAAAACTTCACTTGGTGCAGATCAATTACGAGCCATGCGAGGAAGTACCGCTGTAACTAATATAGGAATGCAATTGGAATATTTTCCATTAAGCATCCGGGATTTTACCTCACGAATTGGTAGTTTAGGTCCATTCATAAGCCTTGGAGGACAATTTAGTTATTATAATGCCAAAGCTTATTCAACAATGGGACCTTTAGGGACGCCCTTAACCACTTTTCCTAAATATTTAACCCCTACTGATGGTCGCCCTTATGGTTTTTCTACCGAAGGAGGATCTGTTTGGTCAGTCGTATCAAGCGTAGGAACCCGTTATAAACTGACTCCTTTACGAGATTTGATGGTTGATTTAAGATTCCAATATTATTTCTCTAATTGGGTAGATGGTTTAAATCCAAATCCGGCACTTTACAAAGAGAACAAAGCAAATGATTGGTTGGTTTGGTTCAATGTAGGTTATATTTATTACTTACAATAGCAATTACAATCCTTTATAAAAAACAAAAACCCCAATTCTGAAGTTTCAGAATTGGGGTTTTTGTTTTTTATATATTTACGCTAACGCTTGTTTCAAATCTTCAATCAAATCTTCGGCATCTTCAATACCTACACTCAATCGAACCAAATCATCCGTAATTCCAATTGCTGCCCGTTTATCTTCCGGAATCGATGCGTGTGTCATCAAAGCAGGATGATTTGCCAATGATTCTACTCCGCCTAAAGATTCGGCCAATGTAAAAACTTTTAGCCTTTCAAGAAAGTCAATCGCATCCTCTTTTTTGCCTGAAACAAAAGTAAAAGAAACCATTCCTCCAAAACCGCTCATTTGCTTTTTAGCAATTTCATGATATGGATGACTCGGTAATCCTGGATAATAAACCCTTTTAATTTTTGGATGGTTGCTTAAAAACTCCACTACTTTTCCACCATTTTCACAATGTCTTTCCACACGTAAATGCAACGTTTTTATTCCTCTAAGAACCAAGAAACTGTCCATTGGCCCAAGTGTGGCTCCAGTCGCAAATTGTTGAAAATGTAGTTGTTCTCCAAGAGCTTCATCTTTTACAATCAATGCACCAGCAATAACATCAGAATGCCCACCAAGATATTTAGTTGCTGAATGCATTACAATATCAGCGCCTAAGTCTAATGGTTTTTGCAAATAGGGTGTTGCAAAAGTATTATCAACCGCAAAAAGGATTTTCTTCTCTTTGGTGATTTTAGCAATCTCCTGAATATCGGCTAATTTCATTAATGGATTGGTCGGCGTTTCTACCCAAACCAATTTTGTATTTTCATTGATTAATGACTTGAATTTCTCCATGTCATTCATATCCACAAAATGGAATTTTATGCCTGAATCTTTATAAATACGGGTAAACATTCGATACGTTCCACCATACAAATCGTCCATCGCAATGATTTCGTCACCTGCTTTGAAAGAACGTAAAATACAATCCGTGGCTGCTAATCCTGACGAAAAAGCCAATCCTCGTGTTCCGTTTTCAATACTTGCCAATGCATTTTCGAGTGCTGATCTGGTAGGATTTGCAGCTCTACTGTATTCATAATCCGGATTTATCGGGTGTCCGGGACTTGTCTGCACAAATGTTGACGTTTGATACACTGGAGGCATAACTGCTCCCGTACTTGGATCATGGTGCTGACCACCGTGAATAACTTTAGTATTAAATTTCATATCTAGATAATATTTGTTTTTTTAATGGAATCTGATAACGCCATTCTTCATATTTTGTGATTTTGAATCCTGACGATTTCCTATCGTTTAATTTTCAAATGCTGAATTGTTTTACAAATTTACCTTTTAATTTATTCTAACCAAGCCGCAAGTTGATACCTTTGTATATAATTAACAATTTTGAAATGAAACACTTTATCCTTTTTTCGGTATTACTTCTTTCTATTGCGCGTTGTTCTAACGAATTAGCTTTTGAAGAGCAATCTTTTCAGAAAAAAACGACTTTGCCTTGCAAGGAAAATTGTCCTCAGATAACTGTAAAAATTCCGGTTGCAAAGGATGTTCCCGTTGTTGCGGACAGCATCAATAAAAAAGTGTTTTCAGTATTGAAGGAGATTATTTATTTTGGCGAAAAGCCATATACTTCTACTAATTATAATGGATTGTTGACTTCGTTTATTGATTCCTATGAAAAACTTCAGAAAGAATTTCCGAAAGATACTTTTGGTTGGGAAGGCAAAATTGAAGGAAGTGTAAAATACCAATCGGATAGTATTTTGAACATCGAAATCAAACATTACACCTTTACCGGAGGAGCTCATGGCTATGAAGGATTGCGTTCGCTACTATTTGACCCGGAAACCGGAAAATATATTCCGAACAATAAATTGTTTAAAAACAAGAATGCTTTTATGGCTTTCGCCGAAAAAAAATTCAGAGCCAAATATAAAATTCCGGAAAACAAATCTATAAACGCAACAGGACTGATGTTTGAGGACGAGAAATTTTATCTGCCACAAAATATTTTCTATACCGATAAAGGATTGCTTCTTTATTACAATTCCTATGAAGCGGCATCGTATGCGGATGGACCAAAAGAATTGCTATTGCCTTACAAAGAAGTGAATGAATATTTAATGGTTAAATAATAAATGGTCCTCAAAAAATTAAACCATATAAGAAATTTAAGGTCATATAATTTAGCGTTTTTAAAATCCTAAATTATCATGTCCCCATAATAACCTAGCCCCGATAGCAGTGAAAATCCTTTTACTTTTTTCTTTAAAAAAGTAAAAGATTGAAACGAATAGCGGGAAATAGCTCCTAAATAAACTTTCGGATGCTCATCATCATTCCGGTGTGAACAGCCTCATGATAGACGTTGAAAGACATAGCATCTTCGGCAGTTTTTATCGTAAACCCGTTCATGGTGGTGAATTCCTGAAAATGTTGGAATACTTTATTCTCTAAATCAAATTTTGTTTGATTGATGGTTTCAAAAAGAAATGATTGGATTTCATCTATATCAGCTTGTGTTGCATCTTGTTCCGGCTTGGTTCCTCTTTTATATTTCTCGACCATTTCATCCGAAATCATCATAGGCAAACCCGACAATTTGTAAACCAACATCTGCTGAACCACAACAATATGCCCAATATTCCATATCAAATTATTGCTATAACCCACCGGAATTGCATTGAGTTGCTCTAATGTATATCCTTGTAAAAACTTTGACAAGGTATTTCTACTGTTTTCTGTAATACTTAATGTTTGATGCATTTTTTGAATTTTTTGATAAAAATAATCATTTTCCATATCAAATGATTTTTCTTTGCACAAAGAAATCGCTATTTACATGGACAAAATATATTATCTCGCTTCTTGCGATACCTGCAGAAAAATTATAAAATCATTACCGAAAGACCATGATTTTAAGTTTCACGACATCAAACAAGACCCAATTACAGTGGAGGAATTGGAACAAATGCGCGAACTTTCCGGAAGCTATGAAGCACTTTTCAGCAAAAAAGCACAGTTGTACAAATCAATGGATTTGAAGAATAAATCTTTAACCGAAGATGATTACAAGAAATACATTCTGGAACATTATACATTCTTGAGTCGTCCCGTTTTTATTATCAACGACACCATTTACATTGGCAATACACAACAAAACATGCATCAAGTAATGCTTGCTTTGGCATAGACCAAAAACCATTAAAATAACAACAAAACCATCAGTAATTCACCTCTTTGGGTGTTCGGTGGCTTTTCCTTATCTTTGACCTCTTTTAGAAAATTATATGATACAATCAATGACGGGTTTTGGTAAAGCGACTTTGCAGTTACCAACCAAAAAAATCACGGTAGAAGTAAAATCCTTAAACAGTAAAGGTTTGGACTTGAATGTGAGAATGCCTTCTCTTTACCGCGAAATGGAATTGGGTTTACGCAACCAAATTGCCCTAAAACTGGAAAGAGGAAAAGTAGATTTTTCTATTTTTATCGAAAGTACAGCGGAACAAACTTCGACGAAAGTTAACGTGCCAATTGTAAAAGGCTATATTAATCAATTGAGAGAAGTCTATGCTGACGCTGATGAAACTGAACTAATGAAAATGGCTATTCGCATGCCTGATACCATGAAAATAGAACGTGATGAAATCGATGAAAACGACTGGGTACAAATCCAAACCGTTATTGAGGAAGCGTTACAAAACATCTTGACCTTTAGAAGAGATGAAGGAATGTCTCTTGAGAAAGAATTTCAGTTGCGAATTGGCAATATTCGTCAATACATGACCGAAGCTTTGGCACTTGATCCAGAACGCGTTCAGGCGATAAAAGACCGTTTGCAAACTGCAATTTCAGAACTAAAAGTTAACGTTGATGAAAATCGTTTTGAGCAGGAACTGATTTATTATTTAGAGAAATTAGACATCACGGAAGAAAAAGTGCGCTTGACCAATCACCTTGATTATTTCCTTGAAACCATCAACGGTACCGAAGCCAATGGTAGAAAACTAGGGTTCATTACCCAAGAAATGGGACGTGAAATTAACACGATGGGTTCTAAATCCAATCACGCACAAATGCAAAAATTAGTCGTTCAGATGAAAGACGAATTAGAAAAAATCAAAGAACAGGTATTGAACGTTCTATAATAAGTCCCAACCTGTAAGGTTTTTTTAACCTTGTAGGTTTCTACAATAAATAGACCTACAAGATTAAAAAAACCTTGCAGGAAAAACATAAATAGATACTGAAATAAATTCAGCATAAAATGAGTACAGGAGGAAAATTAATTGTTTTTTCGGCACCATCAGGATCTGGGAAAACTACCATAGTTAGGCATTTATTAAGCAAAGAAGATTTAAATCTTGAATTTTCTATTTCGGCCGCTTCCCGCGCACCAAGAGGCGAAGAAGTAAATGGAAAAGATTATTATTTCATGTCTACCGAAGAATTTAAAAAACACATCAAAAACGAAGACTTTCTGGAATGGGAAGAAGTCTATCGCGATAATTTCTACGGAACTTTAAAAAGTGAAGTGGAACGCATTTGGTCCAAAGGAAAAAATGTAATTTTCGATATTGATGTATCTGGCGGATTGCGTATCAAACATAAATTCCCAGAAGAAACTTTAGCTGTTTTTGTAAAACCGCCAAGCGTGGATGAACTAAAAAGAAGACTGAAAGAACGTTCTACCGAAAGTGAAGACAAAATCAATATGCGTATTGCTAAAGCTTCGGTTGAACTAGCCACAGCACCACAATTTGATGTTATTATAAAAAACTACGATTTGGATATTGCTCTTGAAGAAGCATATCAATTGGTAAAGAATTTTGTAAAATAAAAATATTGGCTTTAGGTTTTAGGTGTTGGCTTTTAGTTATAATCAACATCTAAAATCCAAACCTAAAACCCTAGTAAATGAAAATAGGTCTTTATTTCGGAACGTTTAACCCCATTCATGTTGGGCATCTCATCATTGCCAATCACATGGCGGAACATGCCGATTTAGACCAAGTTTGGATGGTGGTTACACCACACAATCCTTTGAAGAAAAAAAGCACTTTACTAGACGATTACCATCGTTTGCAAATGGTACATCTTGCTACCGAAGATTTTCCTAAAATCAAACCTTCGGATATTGAATTCAAGCTGTCACAACCTAATTATACAGTGAACACTTTAGTTCATTTACAAGAAAAATTTCCGAATTACGATTTCTCCTTAATCATGGGTGAAGACAATTTAAAATCTTTGCATAAATGGAAAAACTACGAAGCTATTCTGTCACATCATGAAATTTATGTCTATCCTAGAATTTCAAATGAAGCAGAGAACCTAATGTTTAAGGACCATCCAAAAATCCACATGATTGATGCACCGGTTGTTGAAATATCTTCAACATTTATTCGGGATAACATCAAAAAAGGAAAAAATGTGCAGCCTTTGTTACCACCAAAAGTTTGGGAATATATTGATCATAATAACTTTTACAGGAAGTAATTAATCCAAAACCTTTTTCAATTCTGTTTCAATATTTTCGAAAACAGCACTCAAATTATCATTTTTACCCGATAATAAAAACACTTCTGTACTTGGCATTTGCTTACTGTTCCATAGTAATTGTGCTCTTTTTTCTGCAATAAAATTCTTTGCATTTATATCCCAAACTACTCCTATTCCAGTATTTCTGGAAAGTATTTCCAACATTTCATATTCGGATGGAATGATATAATTGGGAACCATCGAAGGTCTTTTTTTGTTGAAAACATACAACCAAAATAATTTGATGTGTGGAATTTGTGCATTGTGACTGAACCATTTTTGATCATTTAACCAATGCTCGATTGCCGTGAAATCTTTAATTTTAATATTTGATTTTAATTCGGAGGCATCAATAGTGTTTGAACCTACAATAACCTGTTTGATTTCACCCACCTTTTTCTGAATCGTGTCAAACGTATCGTATTTTTTGGTTACAATCGCAAAATCAAGTTTTTTAGAATCTACCAATTCAAAAAGCGCATCATTTTCATGAAAGCTAAAATCAATAAAGTCAAATTTTGAAATCAAACAACTTCCCAAGCTGCTCATCAAGTGTTTCGAAATTCCAATTGAAATTAAGCGATTCGCATTAAATGCTTTGGCACGAAAACCATTCTCCACATTTTCCAATCGGTCTAAAGCCTCAATGATTAGATTATTCAGTAACTTGGCGTATTCTGTTGGCTCCACGCCTTTTGACTTTCGATTGAAAAGTTTATACCCTACATGGGCTTCCAACATTGATATTTGCTGACTAACTGCAGGTTGACTGATAAACAATTCTTTGGCCGCCAAAGAAAAATTCCCGTTTTTGTAAACCGATTTGAAGGTTCTGTACCATTCGAGATTGACCATGATATAAATATATTTATCACAAACATAATTTAAATTATTTTTACTAATAGCATATTCGTCCTAAATTTGTACAAACAAAATCAGTCATGAAGAAAATTGCATTATTTGCCATTGTAGCATTAACCGCAAGTTGCATCACTGCCACTGCACAAAAAATAAATAAAAAAGGTATGAAAAAAGTATTATTTGTGGTTACCAGTCACGATAAATTGGGTAACACAGGAGAAAAAACAGGATTTTGGACAGAAGAATTAGCGGCACCCTATTATGCTTTGGCAGATAAAGGAGTACAGATTGATATTGCAACACCGCTAGGAGGACAACCGCCTATTGACCCAAAAAGTGAAGATCCATCGGCAGCAACAGAGGACACCAAAAGATTTGATAACGACACTGTGCTTCTTGCTAAACTAAAAAACACAAAAAAATTATCGGATGTAAATCAAGCAGACTATGATGCGGTTTTTTATCCAGGAGGTCACGGTCCACTTTGGGATTTAGCCGAAGACAAAACTTCAATCGCATTGATTGAATCATTTTACACACACAATAAACCAGTTGGTTTTGTTTGTCATGCTCCTGGAGCTTTGAAAAATGTAAAAGTAAATGGGGAATTTTTAGTGAAAGGCAAAAAAGTGACCGGATTCTCTAATACAGAAGAGGAAGCGGTAGATTTAACTAAAGTTGTTCCTTTTCTATTAGAAGATGTTTTACAAAATAACGGCGCTACTTATAGCAAAGTTGCTGACTGGCATCCATATGCCGTTGAAGATGGATTATTAATTACAGGACAAAACCCAGCTTCTTCTAAACTTGTGGCTGAGAAAATATTAGATCAATTAAACGCAAAAAAATAAACATGTTAAATTTCGAATTATACAATCCTACCAACTTAATTTTTGGTAAAGGACAAATAGAAAAACTAGCTACACTAGTTCCAAAAGATGCTAAAATATTATTGGCTTATGGTGGTGGAAGTATCTTTAAAAATGGGATTCACGAGCAAGTAATCAACAATCTAAAAGGTTTTGACATAGTTGAATTTGGTGGAATAGAAGCCAATCCACATTTTGAAACTTTAATGAAAGCTGTTGCGATTATTAAGGACCAAAACATCGATTTTATTCTTGCCGTAGGTGGCGGATCGGTAATTGACGGAGTAAAATTCATTTCAGCAGCAGCAAATTTTGAAGGAAATCCAATTGATATTCTTAAGAAAAGAATTCTTTTTAAAGATGTTACTAAAGTAATTCCTTTTGGTACTGTATTGACTTTACCCGCAACGGGAACCGAAATGAATTCTGGTGCTGTAATTACGATTGAAGCCACTCAGGAAAAATTAGACTTTGGTGGTTCTGCTATGTTTCCAAAATTCTCCATTTGTGATCCAACTGTAATCGCCTCTTTACCAAAAAGACAATTGCAAAATGGTGTTGTTGATGCTTACGTCCACGTTTTAGAACAATATTTAACCTATCCGCACGAAGGGTATCTTCAAGACCGAATAGCAGAGAGTATTCTGCAAACTTTGATTCAAGTTGGTCCAGACGTAGTTGAAAATCCTACGGATTATGCGTTAGCCTCTAACTTTATGTGGAGTTGTACGATGGCTCTAAACGGATTAATCCAAAAAGGTGTTCCTTCAGATTGGGCAACGCATATGATTGGACATGAATTGACCGCTTTGTATGGAATCGATCACGCCAGAACTTTGGCGGTTGTAGGTCCAAATTTGTACCGAGTAATGTTTGAAACCAAAAAAGGAAAATTAGCACAATACGGAAAACGTATTTTTAATTTGACAGGAAGTGATGATGAAATTGCCAATGAAGCCATCAACAAGACGGTTGAATTCTTTCACACAATGGGAATGCAAACGAAATTATCTGATTATACAAAAGACTTTGAAAAAACGGCTGATTTTATCGTAACCCGCTTTGAAGAGAGAGGTTGGAAAGCCTTGGGTGAAAAACAAAACATTACTTTAGAGAAAATACAGTCTATTGTAGAAATGGGTTATTAATTCAAATAATACTGATGCTGATTGACATTGGCACAAATAAAAAGGCGTTCTCATGTTTATAATGGGGACGCCTTTTAAAATACTAAAACAAAACCAACTAATTCAATTTGCATTATATTTGTTAAATGATTAATTTATAATCATATAGAACGCAAATCGAATATACATATTGTGTTAAAAAATAAAAAATAAAAAATTATTTTTTATTTCTTAGAATCATCCCTTTTTGAAAACTCATAGAATACCCATTTCTTGTTCCATTTTTATTTGTATAATCACTACTTTTTTAAGTACTTTTGATTAAATTTAATAAGAAAATGACCGAAAACATAAAATTTGCAGTGATTGGCGGAGGAAGTTGGGCAACAGCGATTGCAAAGATGCTATGTGTAAATCTTTCGGAGGTTTCGTGGTATATGCGTAATGAAGCTGCTATAGAACACATTAAAACTTACAAACACAATCCAAATTATCTAAGTTCTGTTGAATTTGATGTCAAAAAACTGAAACTTACCAGTGATATCAACGAAGCTGTGGGGTATGCTGATTATATCATTTTTGCAATTCCATCTGCTTTTTTGGATGCTGAATTAGAAAAATTGACGGTTTCACTGAAAGACAAAATCATTTTTTCGGCAATAAAAGGCATTGTTCCTGAAACGAGTTTAATTGTTGGCGAACACTTCCATGTTAAATATGATATTCCTTATTATAATATCGGTGTAATTACGGGGCCTTGCCACGCAGAAGAAGTGGCTATGGAACGATTGTCGTATCTGACTATTGCCTGTGGCGATGATGAAAAAGCTAAAATTGTTGCTAAAAATCTATCCGGAAATTACATTAAAACGAAGATTACAGATGACATTATAGGAACTGAATATGCTGCCATGCTAAAAAATATCTATGCAATTGCAGCCGGAATGGCACACGGATTAGGTTATGGCGACAATTTCCAGTCAGTATTGATGAGCAATGGGATTCGGGAGATGAAAAAATTCATTAAAAAGGTTCACAAAATGAAACGTAACATTAATGATTCGGCTTATTTAGGCGATTTATTGGTTACTGGGTATTCTGTATTCTCCAGAAACAGAATGTTCGGAAATATGATTGGTAAAGGCTACACGGTAAAATCAGCAATGATGGAAATGAGCATGGTTGCCGAAGGTTATTACGCTGCAAAAAGCGCTTATAAACTCAATCAAGCGTATGGAGCGAAAACTCCAATTATAGATGCCGTTTATGAAATTCTGTACGGAGGAAAAGATGCTAAAACTGTTTTTAAAGCTTTGACTGATAAATTAGATTAGTAAAATAGAAGAATTTCTTCAGGTCTAACAAAAAACAAAGGCACTAATCTATATAAAGATAGTGCCTTTGTTTTTATAATTATTTTTGATTCGGCTTGAAACCGAAATAAATTTATTTCACAATAACTCCGTCAACGAATAAAATAGGTACTTCTTCCACAAAATCCTCATGGATGGAATGCGCTTTGAAAATGAATTTTTTGTCGTGCAATTTATCTCCGATGAAATAAGTCAACATAAACTCATTGTTAAGAGCCAGAACACTTTTTTCTATCATTTCTATTTTGATCACTGAAACTGGCGGCACTTCTACAAAAGCATGACGCAAAAGTGATGTTTTTTTCATTTCGCCGTCTATGGTTCCAAAAGCTTTGGAAACGACCATAACACTTTCTATAAGGTAATCACTATCGTTTATTAAGTAGGCATACCATACTTTTTCCATGAAATCGTCACTCCATTCCTGAACTGCAGCAAGGAATACGTTTTCTACTTCGGGGATGATGATGTCGGATTTCATATTTTTGATTTTAGATATAAGATTAACGATTTCTGAATTCAGATTTTAAATCCTTCAGAAATCGTTAATCAACATTCTTAAATATTTAAATGCTTGATTTGAATTGCTCCAAGAAACGAACGTCGTTTTCATAAAACATACGGATATCGCCGATTTGATACAACAACATGGCGATTCTTTCGATTCCCATTCCAAATGCAAAACCGTTGTATTCATCAGGATTAATGCCACAGTTTTTCAAAACGTTTGGATCAACCATTCCACAACCCATGATTTCTAACCAACCGGTTCCTTTAGTGATTCTATAATCGGTTTCTGTTTTCAGACCCCAATAAATATCAACCTCAGCGCTTGGCTCGGTAAAAGGGAAATAAGACGGACGTAAACGGATTTTTGATTTTCCGAACATCTCTTTGGTGAAATATAAAAGTGTTTGTTTTAAGTCGGCAAAAGAAACGTCTTTGTCAATGTACAATCCTTCCACTTGATGAAAAATACAGTGAGAACGGGACGAAACTGCCTCATTACGGAAAACTCTTCCCGGAGAAATAGTACGAATTGGCGGTTTATTATCTTCCATATAACGCACCTGAACGGATGATGTGTGCGTGCGCAACAAAATATCAGGATTCGTTTGAATGAAAAAGGTGTCTTGCATATCACGTGCCGGATGGTATTCCGGTAGGTTTAATGCGGTAAAATTATGCCAGTCATCTTCAATTTCCGGACCTTCAGAAACATTGAAACCAATGTTTGAAAAGATGTCAATAATTTGATTTTTTACCAATGAAATAGGGTGACGAGAGCCAATAGTTATTGGTTCAGCCGAGCGCGTCAAATCCCCATAAAAGCCTTTGATTTCTTCTTTACTTTCTAAAGCTTCCTGTATCGTTTTTACTTTTTCTTCGGCAGAAGTTTTAAGCAAATTGATTACTTGCCCAAATTCTTTCTTTTGTTCGTTAGGAACATTTTTGAATTCAGCAAAAAGATCTTTCAAAAGCCCTTTAGTTCCAAGAAATTTAATTCGGAATGCTTCTAAATCTGCTGTATTTTGCGTTGAGAAAGCTTGTGCTTCACCAATATATTCTTTTATCTTGTCTATCATTTTCATCCAATAATTGAGAGTGCAAAATTACAAAATTTGTTTTAGGTTTCCCGTTTAAAGTTTAAAGTTTCCATTCTAAATTGTTAGATTGCTTACTTAGTTCAATAACAAAAACTAAAACATCATTTTTTAACCATTTAAGAAATGTAAGAACATTTAAGCCTGAGCTTTATTGAGCTAACCGTTTTTATGAAAAAAATTATATTTCCTTAAATTTCTTATATGGTTTACTCTATCAGCTCTCTTTCAATAAAATAATTTACAATAGCTTCTTTCATCAAAACCGATTGTTCCCCCGCTTTTAGAGGTGGCAACTCCTCTTTTACTTTGTAATGCGGCCATCCTTCTTCATCAAAAAACTCAAATTCATAGAATCCATAAGGCTCTAATAACCTGCAAATCGCGATGTGCATCAGGTTTAGTTTTTCGTCTTTCTTGTATTCGCTATGTACTTTTCCGAGTTCTTGTACTCCAATTAGATAAATAATAGCATCGAGATCTAAATCCTCTCCTTGAGAAAATTGATTAGAAAGTATATTTACAAGCTGTTCCCAGCGTTCTTTAAGTTGTGTGTCTCTTGACATTTTTATTTTTTATTGTTGATTTCCGATTTTTGATTATAAATTTTCAAAAATAGCAATCGAATTATTTTGACAAAGATAAGAACTTGAAATTTGGCAATTGATACTGAACTATTCTTTTATATTTGCACTTTTATTTTCACTAAATTAATTAGCATGGGATTTTTGGATATCATTTTGAGTGGATTACTAGCCTATACATTTTATAAAGGCATTAGAAACGGGCTTTTTGTTGAATTAGCTTCTTTAGTATCATTAATAGTCGGAATTTATTTTGCCATAAAATTTTCCTCACTTATAAAAGGAATGTTGGCAGGTTTTGTTCATTGGAATCCATATACCATTCAAGTGATTGCTTTTGTACTTACTTTTATCCTCGTTGTGATTGGAATATCATTATTGGGGAAATTCCTTACCGGAATAGCAGATTTAGCTTTTTTAGGCTGGATTAACAAATTAGGCGGTGGTTTTTTTAGGGTATTGAAAACTGTTTTGATATTAGGTATTGTATTCGCTGTTTTCGAAAAAATAAATTATCACAATTTTATAGCCAAAAAAGAGACCTTGGATAAATCTTTATTTTATAATCCCATCCAAAAAACAGCTCGGTTTATGTATCCTTCAATAGAGAAATGGTACGATGGTTTGAAGAAAAAGCAGTAGGCAGATTTCAGGTCTCAGTTTTCAGAGAATAGCATTGATAGGCAGCCCATAAATACATGCTAAGCCTATTTATTGCATTCAAAATGGAATAATACTGCGACTGAACTAAATACTATTATTTCACTTCCTTTATAGCACTACTCTCAATCCAGCCTTCAGTTCCATCAGTTAATTGTACTTTTTTCCAATTTTCTAATGTTTCCTGTACAAAAACTTTTGTTCCTTCGTGCAGTACAAAAATAGCGGAACCCGCTTTTTGCGGCTCACTTTTTACTTCAGTAATTTCAGCAAAAACAATAGCCGGTTTCTCATTATCAAAATGGCTTTTTTCGAAAATTGCTGATGAAATACTGATTAGCATCAGAAAAATAAGGGCAAACATTCCAAAAAAGAAAATCCGCTTGTAAACCGTAATCTGTGAAAAATAATATCCAATAAAAAACAACAAGAATGCGGTTGCAAGACCTACTGAAATCCAAGCCCAGGTATTGTAATGATAAATTCCCGTGAAATCACGTACTAGTTTTCCAAAACCAACTTTTGGGATTACTTTAATTTCATCAATAGTTCTTTTTTGAGCAAATTTTAAGTTGTTGCTACTTTCGCTATCATTTGGATTAAGCACCAAGGCTTTTTCATAATTGTAAATGGAAGGCGCAACTTTATTTAATTTATAATAGGCATTTCCTAAATTAAAATACAATTCTGACGAATATTTGTTGTCTTTCAAAACGCTTTCATAAGCAGCAACAGCTTCATTGTATTTCCCTTTTTCGTAAAAGGCATTCCCTTTTTCAAAGCCATTTTGGGCAAAGAAAATTTGGGTTGAAAGTAAGAGTATGTATAATATATTTTTCATAAAAATTTAAACACGAAGGTCACAGAGAAGTCACAATGATCACTATTTAAAGCGCTCCATTTATAACTCTTTTCACTCCTTCTTTTAGCAATTTCACATTAAAATTGATTAGTAATCCTAATCTGTAATCGGACAATCTCAAATACGTTAGTAATTGAGCCAAGTGAACATCTGTCAAGGCTTCAACAGATTTTACCTCAACAATAAACTTATCCTCAATACATATGTCTATTCTGTAACCAACATCCAGTTTAACCTCTTCATAAATCAACGGAAGTGCTTTTTGCTTTTCTACTTTTAAATTAAACTTTTTAAGTTCATAAAACAAGCATTCTTCATAAGCACTCTCCAATAATCCGGGACCTAAAACCTTGTGAACTTTTAGCGCACTTTCAAATACAATTTTTGATATTTCGTTTTCAGTCATTTATTTATTTTTAAAACTTAGTGTACATAGTGCCTTCTTTGAGCCCTTTGTGGTTAAGTAATCTGTTTTTCTAATTCGGAGATTATCGCTACCGCTTTATCAAAATCCTGTTGTATCGTAACGCTTGATGATGGAGCATATCTAGCTACTTCACAGTTCTCCGTAAGCGCAATAAAATCATTCACCGCTTCTGGATTAGCATTTCTGGACAACAAGAATTCCTGAATATTATCTTTGCTCATTTCTGAAGTCTCAATATGTAATTTAGCTTTCAGGAAATTATGCATCGCTTTTTCAAGTGCAATATAAAACAGTTCTTTGTTGTTGATTTGCTTTTTGGCTTCCGATAAATATTTCTTTGCCAATCTATTATTCATTCGGATTCTGTTTCCGGTAATATCGCCGTCAATAGCTTCTTTTTTCTTTTTGAATAACACAATCAAAGGCAATAATAGAAACGGGAAAAATAGCAATCCATAAAACAAATTAGACCCGAAGAAGTCTTTCTTATTCCTATTCAAAAGTTTACTTTTCAACTTGATGAATTTGAATTGCTCTACGCTCCCTATTTTATTTTTATTCTCCCCTGAATTAGAAGCAGTCGTTGCATCCGAAGCTGAAGGACCGTCCAACACATTAATCATTATTTCTTTTGAACTAATAGTCTTATACGTCCCTGAACTCAAATCAAAATAAGAAAACTGTAATGGTTTTATCGGGTAATTTCCTTTGTATTGCGGGATAATAGTATAACTATCCGAAATTTTTCCTGACATTCCTGAAAGTGGAGTATCTACTTGTTCATTATGAACGGCATCATACATTTCCAAAGCATTTGGCACTACTGGTTTTGGCAAACTGAACAATTTCATATTCCCTTTACCAGTTACACTTACAACTAAATCAAGGCTTTCTCCATTTTTTAAATCGGTCTTTGTTGGTGTTACTTTAAAATCAAAATTACCTACAGCTCCAGAAAAATCTTCCGGTTTTCCTGCCTCAGGAAGTGCTTTGACAGCAATCGTTTTTGTTCCTGCAGAAACCCTTTTACTACCGTCAGTAACAATTACACGTCCAAACATATCGCGACGGTTTGTAGGCAATTGCACATCAATATCTAATGACAAAGGCTCTATTGCCAGTTTTCCTGATTTTTGCGGATATAAAACTGTTTTTCTCAATACCACATAACGGTATTTTTGCCCTTTAAACATCCCTTCTTCGGCAACAAGCTGTTTGATATCGATGTTCTGACTCCAGAAATCATTGTACTTTGGTTTGTTGAGTTCCCGCCAATTAGTGATTCCTATATTATAACTGAAATACAGTTTATAAACTACTGTAATTGGTTCGTTTATATACGGATTTGTTTTAGAAATATCAGCAACAAGATAAATATTATCATCTGCTGAAACACTGGTATCGTTTGGATCTCTAGGCTGTTCCGTTGCCGCAGTGACATTAATTCTTATGGGCGATGTTTTATAAATTTGTCCATTGTACTCTATAGCGGCTTGCTTGATAACTAACGATCCTTTTTGATTTGGCAGAAGAAAATAAGAATATATTTTCTCAAAAGAACTCTTACCATTTACCCATGATTGACTCACTTGCTGACTTGGGCCTGCAATAATCCTAAAGCCTTCAAAAGACGGTTGATTAAAGTTATCCCCGTCTACATTCATTATAAAATCGATACGAAGTCTTTCGTTTAAGCCTAGCGTGGTTTTACTTACTCTCGCCTCAAACTGTACTTGAGCGCTAAGTGAGCTACACACCATTAAAACTAGTACTGCTATAAATCTTTTCATTTTCAAATTATCTAATTGAATTACCAATCTTTCTCAGTTTTGACTGGTTTTCCTTTTACTTTTTGGGCATTCACTTTATCCTGAACTTTCTTTTCTTCCTTATTTACCGCATCCAAAAGATTTTCTAAACGTTGTTTAGAGATTCCTCCCGGCGCTGGTTTTGGCTCCCCTTTATCATCAGGTTTAGGACCTTTATTGTCTTTATCCTTGTCTCCTTTGTCTCCTTTGTCGTCTTTCTTGTCTTTATCTTTATCGTCCTTTTTATCTTTGTCGCCGTCCTTTTTCTTATCGTCGTTTTTCTTGTCTTTGTCTTTATCCTTATCGCTCTTCTTGTCGTTTTTCTTATTGTCATCCTTTGGCGGATTTTCTTTTAGCTTTTTCTTTGCCAAAGCATAATTATAACGGGTTTCTTCATCTGTAGGACCATTTCGTAATGCATTTTTATAGGCTTCTACCGCTTGTGTATAATCCTTTTCTTTCATGAAAACATTACCTAAATTATGAAAGGCTTGGTGTTTATCCGGTCTTGTTTTAGCGTTTTTTAATGCTTTTGCATAAGCGAATTTTGCTTCTGCCACTTGGTTTTGCTTATAAATTGCATTCCCTAAATTGTAAGGTGCAATCGTTTTATTCGGAAATTTTGAATCCGAAATTCTATAATTAGCTTCCGCATCCACAAAATTATTTTCAGCATATTCCTCATTTGCTTTAGGCAATATTCTGTCTTTCTGTTGTGCATTTACAACAAAAGAAATAAGCAATAAAAGATGTAAGATTAAGTTCTTCATTTTATTTTTTAAATGTAAGCGTCAAAGTATTTTTTTTGTTTTGGTTCTAAATACTTTGTTCTTTATATTTTATTTATTCTCGTTAAATAAATTCAATTTATTTACCCAACTTGTTTTTCTTTCCAAAAGGAAAATATCCAGAAACAGGAAAACAAAAGCAAAACCTAAAAACCATTGAAATTGAGATTGAAAATCAGCCATTTCAGTAGCTTCAAATTCTGTTTTTTGGATTTTATCCAAAGCATTTTTGATATATTCCAGCACTTCTTTGGTATTATTCCCATTGACATAACCGCCTTTTGTAGCTTTTGCAATAGCTTCTAATCCTGCTCGATTCAATTTAGTAATAACCACTTCATTGTTATTGTCTCTTTGAAAACTTTCTACAATTCCGTTTCTTTTCAATGGAATCGTTCCTCCTTTTTCAGTTCCAACTCCAATCGTAATAATTTTCATTCCTAATTTATTGGCTTCTTCAGCAGCACTTTCGGCACCTTCAGAATGATCTTCTCCATCAGAAATCAGAATCAATAATTTGCTTGTTTTACTTTTATCATCAAAATAAGTAGCTGATAATTTTATGGCTTCATCCAACGATGTTCCCTGAGAAGAAACCATTCCCGGATTCATGCTTTGCAAAAACATTTTTGCTACTCCATAATCAGTTGTGATAGGCAATACTGGAAAAGCACTTCCGGCGTAAGCCACAATTCCTATTCTGTCACTTCCTAACTGATTGATAATTTGCGAAACAATTTGCTTGCTTTTGTCCAAACGATTGGGTGCGACATCCTCGGCCAGCATACTTTTGGATACATCCATTGCAAAAACAATGTCAATTCCTTCTCGTTTTACGGTTTCCATTTTAGTACCAATCTTTGGATTTACCAATCCAAGAATAAGTCCAAGTAATGCTAGCAACAACAATACCAACTTCAAAACTGGTTTAAAAACAGAGCTTTCAGGGCTTAGTTTTTTAACCATTTCTAAATCTCCAAATTCGCGTTGTTTTTTTCTTTTCCAATATAAATTAACTAGAAAAACCAACACCACAATTGGGAGTATAAGTAGCAGGTATAAATATTTTTTTTCGTCTAATTCCATTTTTTATCTTTTAGTCACAATTTTCAGTTTGCGACTCTCATTATATAAAGCTTTTAAAAACCGTATTTCGCAATCCTATTTCCAGTAACAGTAGAAAACCTGCAAACCAAATAAATGGTCTGAATTTTTCATCATAATCATAGAATTTTAGTTCTTCGATTTCAGTAGTTTCCAGTTTGTTGATAGCCGCATAAATCTCCGCTAATTTGCTATTGCTTGTTGCTCTAAAATATTTTCCATCCGTTTTTTGGGCAATACTTTTCATCAATTGCTCGTCAATTTCCACTTTCATCATTTGGAATAAAAACTGACCATTTGGTGCCACCGCATAAGGGAACATTGCCATTCCGTTTGTTCCAATTCCTATGGTATATACTTTAATTCCGTATTGTTTTGCAATATCAGCAGCGGTTTCAGGCTCAATAAATCCGGCATTGTTTACCCCGTCTGTCAAAAGAATAATCACTTTACTCTTCGCTTTACTGTCTTTCAATCTGTTTACGGCTGTGGCCAATCCCATTCCTATTCCAGTTCCATCTTGTAAAACAGTATCGTATTTTATACTATTGATAGCATCCAGAACAACTGCTTTATCGCTAGTAACCGGAGATTTTGTATAGGCTTCAGAAGCATAAACTACCAATCCGATTCTATCATTTGGCCGTTCTTCAACAAAATCAGCAGCTACTCTTTTCAGCGCTTCCATTCTGTTTGGTTTCAAATCTTTGGCCAGCATACTTCCGGAAACGTCTACCGCCATGACAATATCAACTCCCTTAGTCGTTTTTGTTTTATTGCTTACATCAACCGTTCTGGGCCTTGCCATCGCAATAATTAAGGAACACAAAGCCAATACACGAAACACGTTCAATATTGGTTTCAACTTTGTTAAATACGAACTGGAGCCTTTAAATCCTTGTAATGAACTTATTTTTAACGTTGCTGATTGTTGGTTCTTTTTCCAAAATAGCCAGACAATCGCAACTGGAATCAGAAGAAACAACCAAAAAAATTCTGGGTTTAAAAAAGTTATTTTAGCCATTATTTACTTGCTTGTTTTAATTCGACAGAACTCAAAACGCGTTCTGATATTTCATTTGCATACGTGTCACCTTCTTCATGGAAGAGTAAAATTTGTTGTAATCCACCTTCTTGACTAAACAATAATGCTTCATAATAAATTTTCACGCTGTTTTGTTTATCGCCATCTATTTTCTGAAATGTACCGTAGGCTTTAAGTCCTTTAATTCCTTCTTTGGTTTCAAAATCTTCTTGTTTCACAATCATGTTTTTAGCACCTTGAACTTCTAGTGATTGCAATGCTCCGTCCATTGATTTTTTCAAATCTATTTCGGTCTCTTTTTTATATTTCAAAGTAGAAACCATCAGATAAAAATGATCCGAAACACTTCCATAAACAAAAGATTGCATTTCTTTAATCAACGCCATTCCGTCTTTTGGCAGCGTTTTAGTCAAATCAACTCTCTTCAGCACTTTTGGCGTTTCTATTATAACACCTGGATTTCCGTAATCACTTTTCACCCATTCGCCCTCCAATAATTCTTTAGTAGGGTTCCCTAGAATATTATCTTTTACATAATCAAATCCTTTGAGAACAATGAAAAAAGTAGTCGTAGCCACCAGTAAAAAAACAACTGAAACGACTGCAGTAACGATACGTTTTTTTCTCTTTTTTAATAATTGAATTTGTATCTGTTTTTGTCTTTGTGCCTCATTCAATAAAATATCTTCTTCTGCAGGAACCTCAACAGGAATAGAATTGTCTAATGTCAGAATTGCTTTTTGAATCTTATTTCGGTCTTCGGTAATTTCAAAATCCAATGGTTTTGATTTCGCAAATTTCACTAAATCGGCTTGTTTTAAAACACGCTCCAGATTTTCGATTATTTCCTGCGAAAGCGTCATTTTCTTTTTGACAGAAGCGGCCCTAAGTCCTTGAATCAGCTCTGATGTAGTGCTTTCCATTGCTGGAATTTCTATTGCTTCTTCAATATAATTTCTGGTAATATCAGTTAATTCACTGTAATAAGCTTTTACTTCTCCTTTTTGCCAAAGTTCTTTTTTCTCTAAAGTATCAAGCAAACTGGTCGCTTTTTCTATTGGTGTTTTGAATATTTCGGCTTCTAACTTTTTCTTTTGGTGCTTTTTAATATACCAATAAATCAAAACTCCAATTCCAAGAATCAATGCGATTATCAAAAGATATTTCCACCAATCTCCAATCGAATTATCCGCTTGGGCAATGCCCTTGATATCGAACATTTTTTGTTTCAAAGTATCCACTTTAACATTCGCAACTTCAACTAAAAGCGAGTCTGTTAGAAACGGCTTGCTATTGATGAAGATTTTTATACTTGGAATAACATATCTACCGGAATCAAATTGGGTTAATCCGTATTTTTTCACCAATTCATAACGACCATCTGTTTTGATGGTATCAATAGGATAGGACTGAATTACCTCTAAAGCACCCAAGTTTTTTAGCTTTGGAAAAATTACTTTAGACGATGTGTCTACAGTAGTTTTTATGGACAGTTTAAATTCCGCACCAATTTTATTTTTAATCGTGTCAATACTTGTGACTACTTGTTTTTGTTGTGCAAAAACAAACGTTGTAACCAGTAAAAAAAGTAGGTAAAGTCTAATTTTCATTTAATTGTTATTTAAACCAAACTGGTTTTTGTCTTATCTCGATTTAAAATAGCCTAATAATTTAGTGACATAACTTTCGTCAACTCTAGTGTTTACAACCCCTGAACCTGATTTGCTGAATGTTTCTTTAAAATAGTTTACTTTATCGTGATACTGTTTCTCATAATTCATTCGTACTGATTTTGAACTAGTATCAATCAATTCGATTGCTCCAGTTTCAGCATCAAGCATGGAAACCATACCTAAATTTGGCATTTTTTCTTCTCGAATATCGTACACACGAATACCTGTTATATCGTGTTTCTTAGAAGCTATTTTCAATGTTTGTTCATAATCTTCCGACATGAAATCCGAAATCACAAACACGATGGCTTTCTTTTTTTGGGTTCCCGATAAAAATTTCAAGGCTTGGGCAATATCAGTTTTACGGCTTTTAGGTTGAAATTCTATCAATTCCCTGATGATACGCAATACGTGCGATCTTCCTTTTTTAGGTGGTATATACAATTCGATTTCATCTGAAAATAAAATCAACCCTATTTTATCATTGTTTTGAGTCGCCGAAAAAGCCATTGTTGCGGCAATCTCAGTAACAATATCCTTTTTGAATTGGTTTTTAGAACCAAAACTTTCCGAACCCGAAATGTCAACCATTAACATCATGGTCAATTCACGTTCTTCTTCAAAAACCTTCACGTGCGCTTCGTTATAACGTGCGGTTACATTCCAATCAATAGCACGAATATCATCTCCGTACTGGTATTGGCGCACTTCACTAAACGTCATTCCGCGTCCTTTGAAAGAGGTATGATATTCTCCCGAAAAGATGTGATCGCTCAATCTTCGGGTTTTGATTTCTATTTTTCGTACTTTTTTTAAAAGCTCTTTTGTATCCATTTTTTCAGATTTCAGATTTTAGATTTCAGATTTCAGATAAAAAAGCCGTCTAATAAAGACTGTTTTCTGAATACTGTAAACTTCAATCTGATTTTAAGGTACTTCTACTTCGTTTACGATTTTGTTAATGATATCCACTGAAGTAATATTTTCGGCTTCAGCTTCATAGGTAACTCCAATTCTGTGACGCAATACATCATGAACTACAGCACGAACATCTTCTGGAATTACATATCCGCGACGTTTGATAAAGGCATAGCATTTTGCGGCATTCGCCAAATTGATACTTCCACGAGGCGAAGCTCCAAAACTGATTAATGGTTTCAAATCAGCTAATTTATATTTCTCTGGGTAACGTGTGGCGAAAATAATATCAAGAATGTATTTTTCTATTTTTTCATCCATGTAAACCTCACGAACTGCTTCTTGAGCACGTAAAATTTGCTCCACCGAAACTACAGCATTTACTTTTTCGTAACTCCCTTTTAAGTTTTGACGAATTACTAAACGCTCGTCTTCCATTTTTGGATAATCAATAACCGTTTTCAACATGAAACGATCGACTTGAGCTTCAGGCAATTGGTATGTTCCTTCTTGCTCAATTGGATTTTGCGTAGCTAAAACTAAAAAAGGTCTGTCTAATTTGAAAGTAGTATCACCAATAGTCACTTGCTTTTCTTGCATGGCTTCTAACAATGCTGATTGCACTTTGGCTGGCGCACGATTAATCTCATCGGCAAGGACGAAATTAGCGAAAATAGGTCCTTTTTTTATCGAAAATTCATTTTGTTTGATGTTGTAAATCATTGTCCCAACAACATCGGCAGGCAATAAATCAGGAGTAAATTGTATTCTGCTGAAAGATCCTTGAACAGCTTGTGAAAGGGTATTTATCGCCAATGTCTTTGCTAATCCGGGAACTCCTTCCAGCAAAATGTGTCCCTGACCCAAAAGTCCAATTAATAAACGCTCCACCATGTGCTTTTGACCCACAATAACCTTGTTCATTTCCATTGTGAGAAGGTCTATAAAAGCACTCTCTCTTTCAATTTTTTCATTGATTGCTCTAATGTCTAAAGTCGCTGTATTTTCTTCCATTTTATTATTTTTAAAACCTTGAATTTAATGCCTTCGTTTTGATGGTGCAAATTGAATTTTTTTTTAGACGTAAGATGTTAAAAAATGGTTAAAACTTCGACCAAACCCTTAATTTTAAGGACGAATTATGATACAATTTTCATATTTTTAAGAACTTTGAAAAATATGCTTTGAATTCGAAGAATTACGCATTTCAATAAAAAATAAAAACCATGAGTAAAACAAAATTATCACCTATCGTTGCTGGTGTCATGAATTGGGGAATTTGGGATAAAAATCTAAATACCAAAGAAATGGAAAACATGATTAAGGTGTGTTTAGAAAACAAAATCACCACCTTTGATCATGCTGATATATACGGTGATTATACCACTGAATCTGATTTTGGAAAAGCATTTGCTTCCAGCAAAATAGCCAGAGAAAAAATACAACTGATATCCAAATGTGGTATCCAAATGGTGACGGAAAACCGTAAAAACACCATAAAACATTATGATTATTCGAAAAACCATATTATTTGGTCCGTTGAAAATTCCTTAAAAAATTTACACACGGATTATCTAGATGTGTTTTTATTGCACAGACCAAGTCCTTTGATGCAAGCGGATGAAATTGCCGAAGCGGTTTTGAAACTAAAATCAGATGGGAAAATTATAGATTTTGGTCTTTCTAATTTTACTTCTTCGCAGACAGAATTGATTCGTCAGAAAACAGAAATCAGCTACAATCAAGTGCAATTTTCGGCTACCAACTTTGAACCTATGCTTGACGGAAGCTTTGATTATATGCAAACGAACCACATTCGTCCTATGTCATGGAATCCGTTAGGATGCGTTTTCAGAGAAGATATTCCACAAACTCACCGACTAAAAAAATTATTGGCAACATTAGTTTCAAAATACCATTTGGGTTCTGATACGATTTTACTTTCCTGGATTTTAAAACATCCAGCCCAAGTCATTCCTATTGCTGGAACGGTTAATGTCGCAAGAATTCAGGCATTGATGAAAGCCGTCGAATTAGAATTAGAAAAAGAAGATTGGTTTGCCATTTGGGCAGAAAGTATGGGAAAAAATGTTCCATAATGAGGTCGAAAATTGCAAAAAACAGAAAAAAGATGATTGAAAAACATAAAAAAAACCATGAGTAAAATAGCCTTAGTAACTGGTGCAACCAGCGGAATTGGTAAAGCAACAGCACAAATATTAGCCAAAAATAATTATAAAATTATTCTTTGTGGAAGACGTGAAGACCGATTGACAGCACTTGCGAAAGAGCTTTCTGAATTCACTGAAATCCATACGTTATCATTTGATGTTCGCGATAAAAAGGCCGTTTTTGAAAATATCAATTCCTTGCCGGAAGCATTTTCTAAAATTGATGTTTTAATTAATAATGCCGGAAATGCACACGGGTTAGATGCTATCCAAAATGGAGATTTAGACGATTGGGATGCGATGATTGACATCAATGTAAAAGGGTTGTTGTATGTTTCCAAAGCTATCATTCCGCGAATGATTGAACAAAAATCAGGTCATATTATCAACATTGGTTCTATTGCCGGAAAAGAAGTCTATCCAAACGGAAACGTATATTGCGCTTCAAAACATGCCGTTGATGCCCTGAACCAAGCCATGCGTATGGATTTGAATCCTTATGGAATCAGGGTTGGTGCCATTCATCCCGGAATGGTGGAAACGGAGTTTAGCGAAGTGCGTTTCAAAGGTGATAATGACCGAGCTGCCAATGTTTATAAAGGTATCGAAGCCTTACAACCAGAAGATATTGCTGATATCATTCATTTTGTAGTTTCAAGACCCTATCATGTGAATATTGCTGATTTGATTGTATTTCCAACTGCACAGGCTTCAGCAACTATTTTAAAAAGAAATATTTAAAATTGAATTTTAGATTGTTGGATTTTAGATTATTTAGACAATCTAAAATCCAACAATCTAAGAAATCTAAAAATCTAATAGTAATGATCAACAAACGAATTTTAATTAAAAACCTTCTCGCTCACAATGATGAGAGCAGTTTTTATGATAAAAAGCGTCAGTTGAATTTACATACCCGAGAGGGAAAAGCTAAGTTTTTGAAACACATTTGCGCCTTATCCAATTCAAATCCCACTAATAATTCCTATATTGTCGTAGGTGTTGAAGACCAAGACAATACTATTGTTGGTGATGATTTCTTTGACGATAGCCGAATTCAGAATTTAGTGAATGCGTATCTTGAAAATCCACCAAAAATTCAATACGAAAATGTCCCTTTCCCAAATCTGCCAAAGGATAAAGTGATTGGATTAGTAACCATCAAACCCAAAAGCAAAACGTCCCATTTCAAAAAAGGAATCCACACCATTCCTGCCAACAGCGTTTTTATAAGGCGAGGCAGCAATACCATGCCGGTTGAAGGCGAAATAGAAAAAAATTACCAGAACACGGAAACCGTAATTGGCATCGAAAATAATTCAAGAAACAGCATCGAATATACATTGGACGGCGTGATTGATTTTATGAATTTTCGTCACAAAGACATGTCTCCAAAATATAAAGTTTTCAAAGAATTATTTGTGATTTGCTGGGCTGGAATCGCCAAAAAATCCCGAGACAAAACCTATTTATCACGCGTAGACATTGAACTGATAAACGAACAAATTAAGTTGTTTTACTCGGCTCAGGATGTTGTCGAAATCATTTATGATGAAGATACTTTTACGATTATTGAGTATGTTCCATTGGGTTTGAATGATAAAACGAGTTACTATCCTTTAGAAAAACAAACCATTCATTTTCATGATAATGGTTATTACAAAATTGAAAGAGAAATGCTTTTTCAGCCGCCGGAATTCAATAAAAAACTATTATTTCATATTTACAATGCCAATATTACTTTGCTGAATAAGCTCCAAAAAGGGCTTTCGCTATCCGAAAGGGAACGCAAAGATTTAGAAAATTTACCCTCGACCTTCATGATTTGTTACCTCAACGGTTTTGAAGAAGCCAAACAAAAACTGATTGATGCCAAACTGCTTTTGAAACCTTTTACTCAAGTGTATTTGTCGTTTAAAGAAGCGTTACGGATTTTGAGAAAAATGAAATATGATGTGCAGTGACGTTTAGTTATTATAATTATTCGGCTATTTTATTCAAATAAAAAACGCATCACATATCTATTAATTTCTCTTTTCTGCCTTTTATTTCCTCTATCACTCATGACATTATGAATCGTATTAGGCAGTTTAATGATTGTTATACCAAATTTTTCCTGCTCTGCAACAGTTGGCAAAACGCCTTCATCAGCAGGTTGGTCACTGGATCGTAATGAATAAATTTTAGGCTTAGAGGTTCTGGGTAATTCCATTCTGCGATTGTCTAACGAAATTATTTTATCTACTAAATCAGGGTATTTATGAGCAAATAAAACAGACATATCACCTCCATTCGAATGCCCAATTAGGATTAAATGTTTATAGTCTAAATCGGGATTTATCTTTTTCAATTCATTAAGAACAAATAAAATATTCTCCGCTCCTCTTTCCCAATTTGGTCGCCGCACAACTTGAGGAATTCCTGTTTTAGGAATTAAATCATCTGTTGGTAATTCATGCTGAATGCTAACTACAAAATATCCTTTTGAAGCTAAATTTTTCGTCAAATAAGAATAGCCTTTATTAGCTCCGGGGGTATTTTCTGCATAACCATGACTGACAAGTACCACTTTTTGATTTATAATTTTTCCGTTTGTCTTTGGCAAATAAAATGCAACGGGAATTAATCGTTTTCTTGAAGTGTCATACCAATTTGCACTGTCTAATTTAACTTCGAAATTTTGATTGGGAATTTTTACGTTAGTCGTTTTTTTACTTGAATTACAACTAATAAGAAGAAAGTAAAATAGTATCTGCAGGTATATTTTCATATTTATTTTGAAATTTTATCTTTTATAAAAAAGACAAATCTAAAAGCCATACTAGGATGGCTCGGAAATTCTGAGGAAGATGAAATAGAATGTGTAGTTAAAAATTAAGTGAACTATTGATTCCTTTCGATTGTATTACGACCACAATGCCGCAAACCAAACTATAATATCATTTATCACTTGACATACAAAACTGGTCAAAAGAAACAACAAAGCGAGAACTGCATTCATCTTATATGTGTTTTAAGTTTTTGTAAAAATAACCTAAAATATTTTATCAAACTATCACCAAAAACAGTGATTTTTTTGTAGCACTGAAATAATGATTTCAGCTCTCAAATTTACATTAATTACTTTAATTTCAAACAATTAAGACGATTATTTACTCCATTAAAGCCCTAATTCCTTAAAAAAATTGTATCGATGGGAAAATCCTAAAACATTTTTATGTTGTTATTAAACAATATATTTGAATTCAATAAATTTTCCAAATTGTATCAATTTATTGAATCAGAATATTTGCCATAATCTATGAAATTATAAAAAATTAACCGTAAAATGAAAACCATAATTAAATTATTCCTTTGTTCAATGCTCCTTTTTTCCACAACCTTTGAACTGCACGCACAGACTTCTAAAAATAAGGATTGGACTAGCCTTATAGATTCAAATCTCAGTCAGTGGGAGACGTATTTGAGTTATAAACATAAAAATAATTACAATGGTCAAGTTCCTGTCGATAGTGAAGGAAAAGTTATTGAACCCATTGGCTATAACAAAAATGAAGCTGGTGTTTTTACTGTAATCCAAGAAAATAATGTTCCCGTTTTAAGAGTTTCCGGAGAATATTACGGTTGTGTTTTTACCAAAAATAGTTATAAAAATTACCGCCTAAAACTTAAAGTAAAATGGGGAACTAAAAAATGGGAACCCAGAACAGATAAATTATTCGACGCCGGAGTATTGTATCACTCACAAGGTCCAGCTGGTGTGGATTATTGGAGAGCGTGGATGCTGTCACAAGAATTTCAATTCATGGAAGGACATTTTGGTGATTATTGGAATATTGCCAATGCTGCCATCGATATAAAAGCGTTCGCATCAGAAGGCGTGATGAGTTCAATTGCCGATGAAAATCAATCTTTTTTACCCTTTGGAACCCATACTGAAAGAACCGGTTATTGTACCCGAAAAGATAATTATGAAAGTCCGATGGGTAGTTGGACCGAAGTAGAACTGGTATGTTTTGAAGGAAAAAGTCTTCATATTGTAAATGGCCATGTGGTAATGGTACTGGCAAATTCTCGCTTTTGGGATGGTACGAAATTCAAGCCGCTAATTGAAGGAAAAATACAATTACAAAGTGAAGCTAGCGAAGTGTACTACAAAGAGGTAATGATAAAACCTATTAACGAAATACCTAACGAGTTCAAAAAATATTTTTAGGAAATCGGCCTCTTTTATTTTCAATTTCGGTCGCTCGGGTTTAAACCAAAAATTATAAAATAAAACCGTTTTTTCTACTGTGACGTTTGAGAAATCATATGAAAGACTTCAAATAGAATACGTACAATACAACTTTTGAAAAACCCATATTAAAAAAACGTGAATAACTTAAAAGATGTTTTATGATTGAAAGTACTGATTTTTCTTTTTTTCTGGTCTTATTTTATAAGTTAAAAAACTGAATATTACTAAAAGTACTAATTCCCCAATTAAAAAACCTAATCCAAAATTATTTAGTTTATCAAAATGATAAATAAAAATATTTGAAATAATATAAACTATATAAATAGTAATTATCAATGATATGTAAAAAAGAATCTTTTTCATGTTTAAAAAATTTGGCGATGATGAAATCATCACCGCCATATGTTATGTTATTTTGTAACAGTAGTTGTTGTTGGCGTATAAATACTGAATGTAATAGCAGCAATTAAACCATTAACAAATGATTGTCTAGTGAAGACGGTATAATTTTCAGCTCCGTCAGCCATTTGTTTAGAATCTGAAACTCCAACTGGTGCTAATCCTCCAATCACATAGTGATTCCATTTTGTAACTTGTGCATTTCCTTGAGCCCCTTTACCAACAACACTAGTATAAGAAAAACAAGATGTTAACATAATTGACATTGCAAAAGCAACTGTCATAATTTTGAATGCTTTTTTCATTCTTTTGATTTTAATTATTTATTTAAATTACCCTCTTTGAGTTATTTTTAGGCATCTAATTTATTTTAAGCGACTTAGACACATTTCCGCATAATCCTAATCAGAAATATCTTAACAATTGATTTTTTTGTAAAACTACTCTTATTATTATTAGTAGAACATCACTAAAAGTGGGTATATTTCAAGTGATTAAAAATGAAGTTTACTTCATTAATTTTAAGTTCTTTTGTTGAAATCAAAAAAATTACCTAAAAATGCTTTCTTCCTAACTCTTTTACCTATTTTTATGAGTTCAAAAAATGCTTTTCTGCTATTTTTGTAAAAGAACAAATTGAGACAACTAGAAATGAGAACACTCGTCATAGGCGATATACATGGTGGTTTGCATGCGCTACACCAAATTATGGAAAGAGCCAAAGTAACTACTGAAGACACTTTAATCTTTCTGGGGGATTATGTAGATGGCTGGAGCCAATCACCACAAGTAATTGATTATTTGATTGAATTGAATATTAAAAATAATTGTGTTTTTATTCGTGGCAATCACGATGAATTACTCCTGCACTGGCTTAAGGACAGCAAAGACAATCTTTTGTGGTACAAACACGGGGGTGAAGCAACCGTCAATGCTTATGAGACGGTTAATCCGGAAACCAAACAAAGACATGTTGAATTCCTGCAATCATTGGAAAATTTCTATCTTGACGACCAAAATCGGTTATTTATTCACGCTGGTTTCACCAATATGAATGGTGTTGATTTTGAATATTTTCCAAAGCTTTTTTATTGGGACAGAACTTTGTGGGAAACCGCTTTGGCATTAGACAAAAACATGAAACCCGGTAATTTATTTTATCCCAAGCGATTGACCCTATACAATGAAATTTATATTGGTCACACGCCTGTTTCTCGAATTGGCAAAACAACTCCCGTACAAATGGCTTGTATTTGGAATGTAGATACCGGTGCCGCTTTCAAAGGCCCGTTGACTATTATGGATGTTGATACCAAAGAATTCTGGCAAAGTGAACCGTTAGATCTTTTATACTCTAATGAAAAAGGTAGGAATTAGTTTAAATAAACTACTTTTGCGCAAAATTTTAATACCCAAAAATCATGAAAAAAATTATTACACTATCATTATTATTGTTAGTTGGTTTTGTTAATGCACAAGCATACAAAGGAAAAGGAGATACTAAATTTGATGTTGGAGCAAACATTCAAAACGGAGGTTCCGGAATTCGTCTTTCTACTGATTTTGGCCTTGGTGAAAATATGTCTTATGGATTTGTAACTTCTTATTTGTTATCTGTTTCTAATGATGATTTAGGGAACAAACCTAAATTTGGAGATCGATTTGATGCAAAAGTGAGATTCAATGCTAATTTAGGAAACGTCCTTAAATTAGATCCAAAAATGGATGTTTATCCGGGACTTGATTTAGGTTTAAGAAATTTTGGTGCACACCTTGGATTTCGTTATTTCTTTACGGAAGGTTTTGGTATTTTTACAGAAGCTGGAATTCCAATAGCAAAATATGACAACACTATTACTGGTTTTGATAATTTAAACAACCAGTTTGTTTTTAATATTGGTGCTTCTTTCAATTTGTAATACTTTTTAAAAGCAAAGAATACCCAAATTTTAATTATAAAAAAAGGCAATTTGAAATTTTCAAATTGCCTTTTTGTTTAAAATGAATGCGTATTACAAATCAAATTTTATTCCTTGTGCCAATGGCAAACTTGTGGTATAATTGATGGTATTCGTTTGTCTTCTCATGTATACTTTCCATGCATCAGATCCTGACTCACGTCCACCGCCTGTTTCTTTTTCTCCACCAAAAGCACCTCCAATTTCGGCTCCTGAAGTTCCTATGTTTACGTTTGCAATTCCACAATCAGAACCGGTAACGGATAAGAAAAGTTCAGCTTCACGCAAATTATTAGTCATAATGGCTGATGATAATCCTTGTGCTACTCCGTTTTGAATCGCAATAGCATTCTCCACCGTTCCAGAATATTTTAATAAGTATAATACCGGAGCAAAAGTTTCGTGTTGAACGATTTCAAAAGTATTGTCAGCTTCAGCAATTGCTGGTTTTACATAACAGCCGCTCTCGTATCCTTCACCAGAAAGTACGCCACCTTCAACTAGGATTTCCCCACCTTCGGCAACTACTTTTTCTAATGCTTTGTTGTACATTTCCACAGCATGATTGTCAATTACCGGACCAACATGATTGTTTTCGTCTAATGGATTTCCGATGCGTAATTGTTTGTAAGCCGAAACAATGGCATCTTTTACTTTTTCATAAATACTTTCGTGAATGATTAAACGACGTGTTGAAGTACAACGTTGTCCTGCCGTTCCAACTGCTCCAAAAACTGACCCGATAACAGTCATTTTAATATCAGCATCCGGCGTTACGATTATCGCGTTGTTTCCGCCTAATTCCAATAATGATTTTCCAAGGCGACCCGCAACTGCTTGTGCTACGATTTTCCCCATACGAGTGGAACCCGTTGCAGAAATTAATGGTACACGTCTATCATTAGTCATCATTTCCCCTACTTTGTAATCTCCGTTTATCAGACAAGAAATTCCCTCTGGAAGGTTATTTTCTTTGATTACTTCAGCAATAATGTTTTGACAGGCAATTCCACAAAGTGGTGTTTTTTCTGAAGGTTTCCAAACGCAAACATCTCCACAAATCCAAGCCAGTGCTGTGTTCCAAGCCCAAACTGCCACTGGAAAATTAAATGCCGAAATGATTCCAACAACGCCCATTGGGTGGTATTGCTCATACATTCTATGTCCTGGACGTTCTGAATGCATCGTTAATCCGTGCAATTGGCGAGAAAGACCCACTGCAAAATCACAGATATCAATCATTTCCTGAACCTCTCCGTATCCTTCTTGCAATGATTTCCCCATTTCATAGGAAACTAATTTACCTAAAGCTTCTTTGTTTTTTCGCAATTTATCTCCAAACTGACGCACGATTTCACCACGTTGTGGCGCTGGCATCAATTTAAATGTTTTAAAAGCTTCGGTAGCGGTTTGCATTACTTTTTCGTAATCGGCAGCAGTTGAAGTTTTTACTGATGCTATTAATTGACCATCCACTGGTGAATAACTCTCCAGAATTTCTCCATTTGAAAAATGGTTTATTCCTGTTGATGTTCCTTCATTTATGGCTTTTACACCCAATTGCGCCAATGCCTCTTTCATTCCGAATTGATCTGCTATTGTTATCATTGTAACTTTTTTAGTTAAAATTGTTATATTTTTTTGTAAAGATATTATTTAGAGTTGAATTTCAATCGAATTAATTTGTTAAAATCGAAGTAAAATTAAATCAATTTGATGAGTTGCAATTGATTTTGCAAAAAAAAGCGTCCAATACAAAAGAACCAACTAATTTTACAGACATAAATTTAATTTATCTATACACATTTTAAAACATGGTAATATTAAAAAAAATTTGGATTTGTTTCGTTTTAATATCAGTAAGTGCATTTGCACAAAAGGGACAAAAAACAGCTTTCCAAGTTGTACCTTTGGGAGTAAAAGGCGGTATTGACGAAAAAAACCTTTCGGCTTATTTACTGGCACCTTCAAACACTACTGATTTTATTTGTCTTGATGCGGGAACCATACATGCAGGAATTGAAAAAGCCTTAGAAAATAAAGTTTTCAAAGTCCCATCGGAAGTTGTTTTGAAAAAATACATAAAAGGCTATTTAATATCCCATGCCCATTTAGATCATGTTTCTGGTTTAATTATTAATTCACCTGCCGATTCTTCAAAAACCGTTTACGCAACCAATAGTTGTATGGAAATGATGAAACAACATTATTTCAACGGGCAAACCTGGGCCAATTTTGGAGACGAAGGAAATGGTTATCTCATAAAAAAATATCATTTTAAAACCTTAAATCCAAAAGAAGAAACGCATATTACAAGTACCACAATGACCGTAAAAGCATTTCCGCTAAGTCATGTAAATCCTTTTGAAAGTACCGCATTTTTAATTAAAAACGGAGAAGCTTATGCTTTGTATTTAGGTGACACGGGGTCTGATGCTGTTGAAAAAAGTGATAAATTAAGTTTGCTATGGACTGAAATTGCTCCACTAATTAAAAATAAGCAATTAAAAGGTATTTTTATTGAGGTTTCCTTCCCAAACGAGCAACCTGACTCTCTTTTATTTGGGCATTTAACTCCTAATTATCTCCTGAAAGAGCTTCGTGCTTTAAGTGAACTTACAGGAAAAAATGCCTTGAAAGGTTTTAAAATTATCATTACCCATATGAAACCTCCTGTTGAAAATTACGCAAAAATTAAGGCGCAGTTAAAAAAACAAAATGATTTAGATGTGCAATTTATTTTTCCCGAACAAGGGAAGCGATTTGAACTGTAAGCTAAAATTTGTTCCAATATTGATTTATTATTAATTCACACTAATCAGCCCTAGCCCCGGTAGTAGCGGCATCCTTTTGTGGCTTTCTTTAAGCCACAAAAGATAGAGCGGATGACGGGAATAGCTTCAAAAAAAAACTATTTTTGGGCTACAAACCTTGGATCGGTTTCCATAACGGTACCGCATTTTTCGCAGGTTCTCAGTGCTTCTGAATTATAGAAATGCTCGAAATGAGGTAGAAAATCTTTTTCGATATTATGCAGTTCAAAATAGACTTCGTGTAATTTATGATTGCAATTATCACAAAACCACAATAGACCATCCGTATATCCTTTTCCGGCGCGTTTTCTTTCAATCACCAATCCTATCGAACCCTCAGAACGAACCGGAGAATGCGGAACTTTGGCAGGATGAAGATACATATCGCCGGCATGAAGTTCCATTTCCTTGCGCTCGCCATCTTCCTGAATAATCACTTTTATTGAGCCTTCCAGTTGGTAAAATAATTCTTCGGTTTCATTATAATGATAGTCTTTTCGGGCGTTTGGACCCGCAACAATCATCACAATGTAATCACCGGATTCTCTGTATAAATTTCTATTGCCAACGGGCGGTTTCAGCAGATGTCGGTTTTCGTCAATCCATTTATTGAGGTTGAAAGGTTTTGCTATTGCCATTGTTATGAATTTTAAATGTAAAGTTATGAAATAAAAAACGCTATTGTTTTTCTTTGATTAAATAAATATAAACTGGAAAATGATCGCTAAATCCTACCTCAGTTGCCGAATGCCGTAGCGGATATCCCTTGTACTGACCACTGGTTTGTATTAGAAATGATTTGTTGTAAATACCCGCTTTCCAATACCGAAAAGAGGAATAATCTGGTTTTAATAAAGATTGTGAAACCATGATTTGGTCAAAAATATCCCAAGCATCTCGATTTGCAATAGTTCCCATCCCGTTTTTGGCCATTTCTTCGAATGGATTATAAATTCCGAGTGGTGGAACTTCGGTCTTTTTTGCTTTTGCGCCAAGCGCTACTTTTACACTTTTATTATAGGGTCCGTCATTCAAATCACCCAATGTAATGACTTTCGCATTTGGGTTTATCCTTTGCAGGGAATCAATGATTTTTCTGTTTAAAATACCGGCAGCTTCCCTAAAAGGGCTTGATTTTTTTTCTCCTCCGGAACGTGACGGCCAGTGATTGACAATTATGTTTATTTCTTCACCATCAAGAAATCCGGTAACCAAGAGTTGGTCTCTTGTATATACCCTATTATTTTGTGCACTTACTTGCAAAACATCATCGGTTTTCTCGTCGGATTCAGTTTTTAAAGCTGCTGTAGTTTTTAGGTTATTTTTATAAACATACAGCGGAATATTGAGATAACTAGTGGGCTGGAACTGTTTTTTTTGATACAATAAAGCTACATCTATACCTCTTTTGTCCGGTGAATCAAAGTGAATAATACCGTAATTTTTGTTTATCAGTTTGGGCTGTTTGACTAAATCTTCCAGGACTCCTCTATTTTCAATTTCGGAACCGGCTATAAAAGTTGGTGAATCCGGATTTTCGGCAGAACCGATTTCGGATAAAACCCTAGCCAAATTTTCGAGTTTATGATAATATTTTTTTGATGTCCATCGCTGCGTTCCTGTTGGTGTCCATTCGTCATCATTCGTTTTTGGATCATTTATCGTGTCGAAACAATTTTCGAAGTTATAGAATGCAACAGTATGAATCACATAATTCTTTTGTTGAGCACTCGATTTCATCATTGAAAAAAAAAGAAACAAGAATAAAATCAAGTTGGTAATTCTCATACGTTTAAATATATCTTTAGTCATAATAGAAATCCTAATGGTTTCGTTTATTGTAAAAATAGTCATTTGAAGATGTAACTTAGAATTATTTTGTAATTGTCTATATTTGTTTTAGAAAAAAAAACGAATATGTATGCCTCTCGATTTACTTTAAAAAGAAATGTTGTTTTATATAAATTCCTATTTCTTATTTTTGTTTTACAATCTTTCAATTCTCAAGCCAGCACACTAATGATTACACCACCTATTTTACAAAAAGGAGATACCATAGCCATATTGGCAACAGCTCGAAAAAACATAGACGACAACCTGAAACCAGCAATAGATTTATTGCATAGCTGGGGACTGGAAGTTGTTATTGGGAAAAGTATTGGCCTAGATGACAATCAACTGGCTGGTACTGATGAACAACGTGCCGCTGATTTCCAGACTCAATTAGACAATCCAAACATCAAAGCAATTTGGTGTGTTCGTGGTGGTTATGGCACGGTAAGAATGATTGATTTATTGGATTTCACCAAATTTAAGCAGCATCCAAAATGGATTATTGGTTTTAGCGATGTCACCGTTTTGCACAATCATTTGAATACAATGGGTTTCAAATCTATTCATGGTATTATGCCTATCAGTATTCCAAAAGCAACTCCTGAAGCTATTGAAAGTTTACGAATTGCCATGTTTGGGGAACCATTGAAATATACTATTGAACCTTTTGGCATGAACCGATTTGGTTATGCTTCCGGGGAATTAGTCGGTGGGAATTTATCTATTTTATACAGTTTATTTGGTTCTCAATCAGCGATAGATTGCACGGATAAAATATTGTTTATAGAAGACTTAGATGAATATTTATATCACATCGATCGTATGATGATGAACTTAAAACGCAATGGTTGTTTGGAAAGTATTAAGGGAATTATTGTTGGTTCGATGTCAAAAATGAAAGACAATGATATTCCATGGGGCAAAAACGCCCTTGAAATCATAGAGGATGTTACTAAAAAGTACAACATTCCTGTTATTTATAATTTCCCGGCGGGACATATTCATGATAACCGAGCATTAATTTTAGGAAGTAAAGTGACTCTGCATTTAGACAAAAATTCCAGTAGCGTAGTTTTTGAGTAAAAAATTGATTTTTGATTGCAGATTTTTTTACGAACTGAAAACTGAACACTTTTTTATGGCTGAACACAACGAACTGGGAAAAATTGGAGAAGAAATGGCGGTAGAATACCTACAAAAAGACGGCTATACTATCCTGGAAACCAATTGGACTTTTCAAAAAGCCGAAATTGATATTCTTGCCCAAAAAGAAAACACACTTGCTGTTGTTGAAGTAAAAACCCGTTCGTCCCTAGAGTTTGGTTTACCCCAAGATTTTGTAAAACCAAAAAAAATACAGCTACTGGTAAAGGCTGTAGATGCTTACGTAAGTAAAAATGATTTGGACATTGAAGTCCGTTTTGACATTATTGCTATCCACAAAGAAGGCAAATCTTTTGTAATTGAACACCTTATAGATGCTTTTTATCATTTTTAACAAAAAAAATCAATGTTATATTTGTAACAAATTGTTTTTTATCTATCTTTGCAGAGATTTTTGACACTCTAACTAAGTAAAAACTACGTAAAAACACCTAACCAATTATGAAAACTGTTTCATCCATTGTAGAAAATTACATCAAAACAAAGCCTTTTCTATTAAATGCTTTATCTCTTGGAATCATTAATTTGACTTCCTTATCACGGAATATAATGACTGAATTAGAATCTGAATTTGGTAAAGAAGTAAAACAAGGAGCGGTAGTTATGTCTCTAAAAAGACTTACGGAAGAGTTGGATTTCAGATTAAATCATAAAATAAATAAAGTAATAAAAAACATTGGGGAAATCACAGTTCGCTCTGAACTAACCGATTATACTTTTGCAGCATCAGATACCGTTTTAAACAAGCAAGCTGAATTAATCACCGATTTGAATGCTTTTCCAGATATTTTTTATACCTCGTCAAGAGGCGTAAATGAAACTAATATCGTGGTAAGTAATACAATAAACCATTTGGTTGACAAACATTTTGCCAACGAAAAATTAATTCAAAAACTGGATAATCTGGCTTCGATAACCGTGAAATTACCTAAAGAAAATATCGTAGTTCCAGGAATTTACTATTTCATTTTCCAACGTTTGGCTTGGGAAGGAATTATCATCAACGAAGTAATTTCGACTTCAAATGAATTTACAATTTTAGTAAGTGAAAATGAAGTAGATGTTGCTTTTAAAGTAATTAAAGATTTAAAGAATTAATATTTCTTATTTTATATTTTAAGCTTCCTGTCTTCAAAAAAGACTGGAAGCTTTTTTATTACAAATTTTATTTTTGAGTTAAACGGAATTCCGTTTTTTATTCAAACCACGTTACTTATCTACAAAGTTTTGCGTATAAATTAAAAACCATTTTTGATTTAAAGAAATCGATGCGAATAATATTTTTATATATTTGCTAATTCATCAGACAATTAAGAGGCTAGAATTGAGAGTGTCTTATTATAATGCCAAAAAAATAAAGGGTACCCAAATTAATGTCAGAAACAAAAAACTATAGCGAACAATTATTGGTTAGTGAACTCAAAAATCACAACGAAAAAGCATTTCGTTCCCTTTTTGATTTCTATTACCAAGATATTTATGGCTATAGCATTAGTCTTCTGAAGTCAAAAGAATTAGCCGAAGAAAATGTACAAGAAGTATTTTTGAAAATTTGGTTACATCGAGAAAACTTGAATTTAGAGCAATCCTTTAAATCCTACTTGTTCACCATTGCCAGAAACCAAGCCTTTAATTTTTTGAATAAAGCCGCCAATGATGTACTTCTAAAAGAAGAGATTTTCTATAAAAGTGAGAAATCTCATGATCAGGGTGATTATTCCATTCGAGAAGCCGATTGCAAAAGACTAAAAAAGCAAGCCATAAAACAACTGCCTCCCAAACGCAAACTAATTTTCAAAATGTCGCGTAAACAAGGTAAAACCTATGAAGAAATCAGCCATGAATTAGGCATTTCTATAAATACCGTAAAAAGCCAAATGAGCAAAGCACTGGAATCAATACGTCTTTTTTTTAAAGACCATGATGGCATCTTATAAATCAATAAAAAAATATCAGCACCTCAATCACTCTTTATGGGTGATTTTTTTTATTTTTTTTATTACGAAGTAAATCGAATAAAGAATTAAAAAACAATGAGTTACAAACGAAATAATTACTTTTTGAAATTATTTTATCTTAAAATTAAAAAAATTACAACGTTTGAGTAGTAGTCAACTCCACTTGAACTGTATTATATAGTACAGGATCAAAAAACCCAATTCGAGATGAATGAAAATTCAGGAATACAAAAATTACTTCATAAATTTATTTTAAACCAATGTAATGTGGAAGAAAGTAATGAAGTTGTTGACTATTACAGAAAAAACAAACTCACTACTGATTTCCCAACAGTTGAAGACATAAAAATACTAGTAGACGAAATTCCAGAAATGGATGTAGCGACTGCAGATAAAATATTTTCTAAAATATTAATTAGCGCAAAAGAAACGGAATCAACAGCGATTGAAACCAAAAAGTTTCCAATGTTCAAATACATTTCTGTTGCAGCATCGATTATTGTTTTGTTATCCATTGGATGGTCTTATCAACACGGTTTTTTCAAACAAAAAAATGATGCAATTATAAATAGCAATGAAATCACTTTGCAATTAGCAAACGGTGATGTTCAAATTATTTCAGCCGGTAAAAAATCTCAAGTAACCGACTCCGAAGGAAATGTTGTAGCAAACCATAATGGAAATAAAATTGCCTACGATACTGAAACCCCTTTAGAAAAACTAGTTTACAATACCATTAAAATTCCATACGGAAAACGATTTGAATTGGAATTATCTGACGGAACAATTGTACATCTGAACTCCGGAACCACACTTAAATATCCGGTACGATTTATTGCTGGTGAAAACAGACAGGTTTTTCTGGACGGAGAAGCTTTTTTTGATGTGACAAAAGATAAAAAACACCCTTTTATAGTCAATGCAGATAATTTGAACATTCGTGTTTTAGGAACTCATTTTAATGTTTCCAGCTATCCTGAAGATAATGTAACTGATGTAGTTTTAGTAGAAGGTTCAGTAGGTTTATATACTGCAAATGAGAAATTTGACGCCAATAAAAATACCGTTCTTAAACCCGGATATAAAGGTAGTTTTAATAGAAAAGACAATCATATTGAAACAAAACCTGTTATTACTGATGTTTATACTTCATGGATGGAAGGGCGATTGACATTTAAGAACATGAGTTTTAACGATATAACCAAAAAACTGGAAAGACACTACAATGTTACCATTGTTAACCAAAACAAGAAATTGGCTAATGAAAAATTTTATGCCAGTTTTGGCGATGAACCAATAGAGAAAGTACTGAGTTACTTTAATGATGTTCACGGCATTAATTACACCATAAAAAACAATGAGATACTAATTAAATAACCCTTAAAAACCAATGAAAAATGACGAGTTAACTATTGAAGCATAAAAAAATCGGAAAGAGCTGCGAACAATTTCCGATTGAATAAGTGATTGAACCTAACTGATTAAATACAATCTATTTACAAAATTATGAAAAAAAAACCAAAGAATAGTGGGATACAATTCCCATTGTTCCAAAATAACCTAAAATTGAAACTAACTACTCTCCTTCTTTTGGTGGCTATGTTTAATATTCGAGCCAATACTTATGCACAAAAAACAAAAGTAAGTTTAGAATTAAACAACACAACCGTGGAAACGGTTATCGAAACCATTGAGCAAAAAACAGATTTTCGATTTATTTATAAAATGAATGATATTGATTTAAATCGTATCATTTCTATCCGTGTAAAGGACCAAACAATTGATGTCGTTTTAGATAAACTATTCAAAGGAACTGGTACGGATTTTAAAGTTAGGGATACTCAAATTATTTTAAAAAAACCTCTTATTGAAAAAACAGATGAGAAGTTTTATTTAAAAAAGACTATCAAAGGTAAAGTATCTGATGAAAACGGAATGCCACTTCCCGGTGCATCCATTATTGAAGAAAAAACAAAAAAAGGAGTTATCACTGATGCTAACGGAAATTTTGAAATAACCGTTGAAGACAGTGATGCCATGCTTCTGATATCATATATAGGATATAAACAAAGAAGAGTTTCTGCAAATCAAGACAATAGCGTTATTCAACTTTTCCCAGAAACAACTACTTTACAAGAAGTTGTATTGATAGGTTATGGATCTTCTACCAGAAAAGATGTTACAGGTGCAGTTTCTTCAATCGCTGCAAAAGACATGAATCAAGGTGCAGTTGTCAATCCACTGCAATTAATTTCCGGTAAAATGGCTGGGGTAAATATTACTCAAACGGGTAGTGAGCCAGGTACGGCACCAAGTGTAAGAATTCGTGGAATATCTTCTTTAATTGGTGGAAATGATCCTTTAGTCGTTGTGGACGGTGTTCAAGGAAATATGGATTTGTTAAACCAAATTCCTCCAAGTGAAATAGCCTCGATGGACATATTAAAAGATGCTTCTGCCACTGCCGTTTATGGTTCTAGAGGTGCTGCTGGTGTAATTATTGTTAGTACCAAGAAAAATAAAGCAGGAAAAACATCTGTAGAATATTCTAGTTCAATGGCTGTCGATTATATACCTAGAAAACTAGACATGCTGAATGCTGATCAATGGTGGCAACAAGCGCAATTAGTTGGCGTTCCTGCCTCGGCTAATCATGGCTCAGATACCGATTGGTATGGTATTCTTACTAAAAGTGGCGCTACGCAAACCCATACGTTATCTTTTGGTGGAGGAACAGATAAATTTAGTTATAGAGCTTCGATAAGTGCTATTTTGCAAGATGGAGTTGTTATCAACACCAGTAATCAAAAATATATCGGTAGAATTCAAGCCACTCAATCTGCGATAGATGATAAATTAAAATTAACTTTCAATCTTAACAGTGGAATTACCAATGCAACTAATAGTATTGGAAGCATCGGAAGAGCCGCTTTTACATCTAATTTAATTACAAATGCTTATGTAATGCGCCCTACGGATCCTGTTTACAATACTGATGGAAGTTATTTTACAGATCCAAATGTTTTTCAATACCTAAATCCTTATGCAGCTGCACAAACTGTTACTAATCAAGGACAATATGATAATTTATTTGGAAGCCTTAAAGCTGATTTAGATTTATACAAAGGTTTAACAGCTGGTTGGTTTGGAAGCTGGAGAAAAACGAATAGTACTAATGGATATTATCTCCCTGCCGAATCGACTAATGCGTATGCAATGGACCAAAAAGGGTACGCTAACATTAGTAACAACAAACAAAATGAAAGATTAATGAATATTAGTCTTTCGTATAAAAAAGTATTTGGAGACCACAGCATCAACGCTTTGGCATTATACGAATGGCAAAACCAAACCTATCAAGGTAATTTCGCCCAAGCCAAAGGTTTTATCAATGATATTGCCACTTATAACGCGTTGCAATTGGGTGATTTGTCCAAAGTACAACCTGGAGACATTAGTTCATATAAAAACGACAGAACCTTAGTTTCATTTTTAGGACGTATAAATTACTCGTTTTTAAACCGATATTTATTTACTGCCAGTATCAGAAGAGATGGTTCTTCCGTTTTTGGTGTAAATAATAAATGGGGAGATTTCCCTTCAGCTTCGGTAGCTTGGCAAATAGACAAAGAGCCTTTTATGGCTAATCAAACTATTTTCAGCGAGTTAAAATTACGCGGAGGATATGGTGTTACAGGTAACCAACAAGGGTTATATCCACAAAACTCTATTTCATTAGTGGGTGGATCAGGAGTAACTTATTTTGGAGGTCAACAAATTACCAATTTCAATGTAACTCAAAATGCTAATGCAGATTTACGTTGGGAAACAAAAAAACAAACCAATATCGGAGTAGATTTTGCTCTTTTAAATAACAGAATCAGAGGAACTGTCGATGTTTTTACAGCAACTACTGATAATCTTTTATTTGATTATACTGTTCCACAACCTCCATTTCCTTACAATACAATAAAAGCTAACGTAGGAAGTCTATTAAATAAAGGACTGGAAGTTGCCTTAGGGTATGATTTGATAAAAACAGAAAACACAACACTTACACTTGCCGGTAATGTATCCTTATTGAGAAACAAAGTATTAAACTTAAGCGGCAGTATCAACGGAGTTCCGTTAAATACTGATAATGTGTCTTGGGGACCAAGTTCCTTTTTGATAGCTGGACAACCTATTGGGACTTTCAACATCTTACATCATACCGGAAAAGACAATGCAAATTCTGAAACTGTACTTGATGTTGACAAAAATGGAATCATAGATCAAGGAAATACAAGCCCGGATCGTTTGATAAAAGGTTCTGCTTTACCAACTTATACGTATGCATTTAACCCCACTTTCCAATATAAAAATTTAGATGTCTCAATGTTATGGAGAGGATCAGGAGGAAACAAAATATACAATGGCCTGCGATCAAGCTTAAGTTATTTAGAAAATATCGGTAAAGCAAATATTTTAGACAGTGCCATTCCATTAGGATTATTCACTTCTAAATATGGTTCTGATTTATGGCTTGAAGATGGTTCTTTTCTACGATTAGAAAATGTAACTGTTGGCTACAATTTTCATTTTGAAAAGATCAAATACATTGAATCTGTTCGCCTTTCTCTTACCGGAAATAATTTACTGTTGATTACACCCTATTCTGGAATTGATCCCGAATTAAATATGAGTGGTAGTAATGGCTTTGGAGGCGATAATGGTATTTATCCCCGTACCCGAAGTTTTGCCTTTGGTTTGAATGTAAAATTTAAATAGTAAAAGAAAAATGAAAATCAAAAATATATTGTTAATAGGAAGCTTAAGTTTCTTATTACTTGTTGGTTGTACCAATGTTGATGAAAAAGTATATGATAAATATACAGCAGACGACTTTTACGGATCTGCGCAAGGAGCTGATGTTGCATTGGCAAGTGTTTACGCCCAAGTTGGCGGGAATTGGGATGGTGTAGGATATGCTGGAGCAGACAGAGGTTGGTATGACTTAAACTGCTTTAGTTCGGATGAACAAGTTATTCCTCATAGAACAACCGGTGACTGGGAATTGGATTTTGCTCGTTTATACAAACACGATTGGTTGCCAACAGATTCTTTTATAAACAACACTTGGAGATGGTTGTACAAATCTATTTTCAATGCCAATTTAGCCGTTAACCAATTAGAAAAATCAAATGCTGAACCTTCAAAAATTGCCGAAGCTAAAGTATTGAGAGCCTTTTTCTACTATTTATTGATAGATGATTTTGGAGATGTTCCTTTCTACACGGATAATAATATAACTGTAGATCAAATTCCACAATCAACTCGTAAAGAGGTTTATAATTTCATCGTAAAAGAGTTAACCGAAAATGTAGAAACTCTTTCGGCTACCAAAGGAGGAAATTATTACGGAAGATTCAACAAATGGGCCGGTTACACTTTATTGGCTAAAGTATATTTGAATGCCGGAGTATATACTGGTACTCCTGAATGGGAAAAATGTTTAGCCGCTTGTGATAAAGTGAGTGGCGGAGGATTCTCACTTCATTCTGGTGCTGCTAATGCTTCTAGTCCAATGGGGAACAAATACTATGAATTATTTGGTGATGTACTCCCGGATGATGAAACCATATTAGCCATGTTTGTTACTGCAAATGTAGTATCCCGTAATATTTTTACAGTTCGAAGTCTAAACGGACCAGACGCCAAAAACTTGTTTGGCTATAGCGGATGGAATGGTACTATTGTGCCTAAAGATTTCTTTTCGAAATACAATGACAATGACATTCGTAAAAAACAATTCCGTTATGGAGACCAAGGCGGAGGAGTAAATTATTCTATTGATGTAGCGTCATTAGACAATCCTGGTGCTGCACCACAAGCGGGTGTTCGTAATACTAAATTTTATCCTGTTACACCTATGGATGGTGGTGGAGCATCAAATGATTTTCCTATCTATCGTTATGCTGATGTATTATTAATGAAAGCAGAATGTAATGTTAGACTAGGTAATGCTGCTGCTGCAAAACCATTCATAGATCCTGTCAGACAACGTGCCGGACTTGGAATATTAGCTGCAAATCCAACATTAGACGATGTTTATAATGAGAGAGGATTTGAGTTAAACTGGGAAGGACACAGAAGACAAGATATGATTCGTTTTGATAAATTCTTATTAGCAAATGATTTCAGAGGTGTTTCTGCTAACTACAGAAAATTGTTCCCAATCCCAACAGCGGCATTGGATGCAAACAAAGGAATAAAACAAAATCCAGGTTACTAAACATAGAACTATTATGAAAAAATATATAAACAAGTTATTCGTAATTTGCGCGTTACTTTTCCTTGGTGTATCCTGTGAAAATGACGCCATACTTACCTCTCTAAAAGAAGTGAATTTTTCGGGTCCAATTGAGGCTTCGTCAAATGCTATAGTAATTTCTACAGAAAACGAAAATTTATCTGTACTAACCCTATCATGGTCTGCAGTAATATTTCCTGTGAATGCACCTGTAACGTATGCTTTGGAATTTGATATCCCAGCAGATGCAGTTGGAGCTACAGCTTGGTCCAAAGCAGTTCGTGTTGAAGTTGGAGTAGATGTATTAAGCAAAGCTTTTTCAGGAAGTGACCTTAATAAAATGGCTATTAAATTAGGTCTTCCAGTTGATGTTGCAGGAAAAATAGTAGTTCGTGTAGAATCAACTTTGGACAGAAAAATATATTCAAATCCTATAGAATTAAGTGTAACCCCTTTTGCTAAAAAAGTGGTGTTTGGTGCAATATATATGCCGGGAAGTTACCAAGGATGGGATGTAAATACTGCAGCTGAACTAAAAGCTATTGATAGTGGTATATTTCAAGGATATGTGACTTTTCCAGAAACACAAGGTTTAGGATTTAAATTCACCAATGAAAGAAGCTGGAGTCAATTTTACGGAGCTGACGCCAATGGAAATATAGTTAATGGCAGTGATACCGATTTTCAAATTGAAAAAGCAGGTTCCTATCAAATGACTGTAAACCTAAACACTGCAAAATGGACAGCTACTCCTTTTTCTTGGGGAATAATTGGTACCGCAACTGCAGGTGGCTGGGATAACTCTACTAATATGACGTATGATCATCAACTAAAAGTGTGGAAATTTAAAGGGACTTTAAGCGCAGGTGCTTTAAAATTCAGGCTTAATAACACCTGGACTGTAAATTATGGCCCAAAAAACAATACTGATGACATAATGTACATAGACAATCAAGGAGCTTACGATGTTAGTGAAGCCGGTACTTATGAAGTAACGTTTTCTATACAAGAAAAAGATGTAACAACCGGTCTTTATCCTGCTACTGCTACTTATACAGTTACAAAAATCTAATAAACAGAATACTCGTTTAGCATAAAAATGGTTTAGTTAGTAATTTTAAAAAGCATCCCTTTTTATTGAAAAAGAGGAAGGGATGCAACCATTTCTAAGTTCTTAACGGTTATTATTAAAAATCAAAAAAAATGAAATTATATATCAACATCGTTTTTATACTTATCTTTTCTTCGGTACTAGCTTCCTGCAGTTCTTCGGATAATGAGTCAACTCCAGCTCCGGCTTATCCACAATATGGAACACGGTTTGAAAAAATGCCTAAAAAAGAAGATGCCGTCATTTATCAAGTAAACATTCGTGCTTTTAGTCAGGCAGGAACTATAAAAGGGGTTCAGGAAAAACTAACTTCTATTCAAGAGCTTGGGGTTAATGTTATTTATTTAATGCCTATTTATCCTGTTGGAGTAGTTCGATCTGCAGGTGGATTAGGATCTCCATATTCTGTTAAAGATTATAAAGCTGTAAATACAGATTTTGGAACTTTGGAAGATTTACGTGTTTTGGTAGAAGAAGCCCACAAAAAAAACATGGCAGTTATATTGGACTGGGTTGCGAACCATACTTCATGGGATAATGCCTGGATTACTGCTCACCCGGATTGGTATCAAAAAGATGCTAATGGAAATATTATTATCCCTCCCGGAACTAATTATAATGATGTCGCACAGTTAGATTTTACTAATACTGAAATGCGAAGTGGGATGATTGATGCAATGTCCTATTGGGTATACAGTGCAAACATAGATGGTTTCAGATGTGATTATGCTGATTTTGTTCCTCAGAATTTTTGGTCAGAAGCCATTACCGCTTTAAGAAAAATCAAGAAAACCCAGAATATATTAATGCTTGCAGAAGGATCAAAAGTGAGTCAATTTGCTGCTGGTTTTGATTACACTTTTGGTTTTAACTTCTTCAGTGCTTTGGAAAAAGTTTTCAAAGAGAATAAATCTGCTACTACTTTACAAGATTCGAATGCTACCGAATATGCTAATAATTATAATCCTGAAAATAGAATTGTTAGGTATACAACCAATCATGATGTCAACCTTTCTGATGGTACACCGTTAGAGTTATTTGGTGGAAAAAAAGGTTCTATTGCAGCATTTGTCGTTACTGCGTACATGAATTCAGTACCTATGATTTATAACGGACAAGAAGTAGGATACAATAAAAGAATCGATTATTTTAACCGTACCCCTATTGACTGGAGTACTGCCGATTTAGATATGCTAGCCGAATATAAGAAAATCATTGCTTTCAGAAATTCTAGCAATGCCCTAAAAAAAGGGACTTACAAAGGATATAGTAGTGACGCTATAAGTGCATTCACTATGGAAACCGCTACTGAAAAAGTCTTTGTGTTATCTAACTTAACTACTGCAACAGTCAATTATACTATTCCCGTTTCATTGTCAAAATTGACTTGGAAAGATGGATTTACTGGTGCAGCAATAACAGCAAGTACTCAAATAAGTTTATTGCCATTTGAATATAAAGTATTGAAAAATTAATGCTCAAAATTAATTTTAGGTAACATTCGTTAGCCAAAACACTATTCCATTTATTGCCGCAAAACACAAAGGCACAAAAGATTTAATTCATATCACTTTCTTGTTTTTAAGCAATTTGATAGTTTATTTAAAATTTTTAAATGCTTCGAACCTATGTGTCTTTGTGCCTTTGCGTCAATTTATTAAGGATGGACTAATGTTCATTCCTACAACGCTGTGAAAGTTCCACGAGAACGATTCATACCTATTCAGCGCATTCAAAAAACGGTCCTAATCTAAATTAAAGTACCATATTAAACCAGAATAGCATCCTTTATTAATTAATTAAAAAATAAAAAACATGAACTTTAGACTTAAAAAAATACGTCTTCATGCGTTATTTCTATTCGTTTGTGCAAGCCCATTATGGATGCTCGCACAAGAAATCAATTCGCCTAACAAAAACCTTGTTCTAAAATTTGAATTGAGAGAAAATGGAGTGCCTTCTTACCAATTAACGTACAAGGGAAAACCGGTTATCAAATCCAGTACTTTAGGAGTAGAAACAAAAGATGTAGCATCATTCATTGATGGATTTTCTATTACAAACACAACCCAAACGGCTGTTGATGTTAATTGGGATCCTGTTATGGGCGAACAAAAAACGATTCGTAATAATTACAACGAACTGCTAGTTACTTTGGCGCAAGCCAAAAACAACAATCGCTACATCCGAATTAGGTTTCGTTTATTCAACGATGGATTGGGTTTTAGATATGAATTTCCAAAACAAAATGATTTGAATTATTTTGTAATCAAAGAAGAACGTACCGAATTTCAATTGGCAGGAGATCATAAAATTTTCTGGATTCCGGGAGATTATGACACAAATGAATATGCTTATACCACATCAAAGATTTCGGAGATTCCTTCCTTGATGAAAAAAGCTACCGTTGAAATCAATTCCCAATGGCCAATAAAAAATTTGGCGGTACAAACACCTTCTATGATGAAATCTTCAGATGGTTTATACATCAATATTCATGAAGCGGCATTGATTAATTATCCCGCCATGTCTTTAAACGTGGATGCAACAACTTTCAAAATGAGCAGTCATCTTACTCCGGACGCTGTTGGGAATAAAGGATACATGCAAACGGATGCTCAAACGCCTTGGAGAACTATTGTGGTAAGTGATAAGGCCACTGATATTTTGGCTTCAAAACTAATCTTAAACCTCAACGAACCTACAAGTTACAAAGATGTTTCTTGGATAAAACCAGTAAAATACATTGGAATTTGGTGGGAATATTTCGTGGCTGGAAAAAGCACTTGGGCTTACGGAAAAGAGAATAATGTGAAACTAAATCAAGATTTTACTAAGCTTACGCCAAATGGAAAACACGGAGCGACTACGGAACATGCCAAAGAGTACATTGATTTTGCAGCAAAAAATGGTTTTGACGCCATCCTTATCGAAGGTTGGAATGTAGGTTGGGAAGATTGGATTAACAATTGGAAAGAAGAAGTTTTTGATTTCACAACTGCTTATCCTGATTTTGATGTAAAAGCAGTACATGAATACGCTGCCGCAAAAGGCGTAAAGATTATCATGCACCACGAAACTTCTGGAGCCGCAACAAACTACGAACGTCGTTTGGACCGTGCTTTTGAGTTTATGAATGCCAATGGATATGATGCTGTAAAAACAGGTTATGTAGGGAAGATTATTCCTCGTGGTGAACACCATGACGGACAATGGATGGTCAATCATTACATACACGTAGCGGAGCGCGCTGCCGATTATAAAATCATGATTGACAGCCACGAAGCGGTTCGTCCTACGGGGTTAAACCGTACCTATCCGAACTGGGTTGCACAAGAATCAGCTAGGGGAACAGAGTTTGAAGCCATGGGAGGATTAGCTCCGGAACACACCACTATTTTACCATTTACCCGCTTGATGGGTGGACCAATGGATTATACACCCGGTATTTTTCAAACCGATCTTACCTACTACAAAACTGGTGGAAACCAACGTGTCAATACTACTTTGGTAAAACAACTAGCTTATTATGTGACCATGTACAGCCCGTTGCAAATGGCAGCTGACATTCCGGACAATTACAATCGTTTTCCAGATGCTTTTCAGTTTATCAAAGATGTTGCAGTAGACTGGGACAATAGCTATATCCTAGAAGCTGAGCCGGGAGATTACATCACTATTGCCCGTAAAGCAAAAGGTAAAAACGAATGGTTCGTGGGTGGTATAACTGATGAAAATGCAAGAACGGCAACTATTGCTTTTGATTATCTTCCAAAAGGTAAAAAATACATCGCAACAGTTTATTCGGATGCTAAAGACGCCAGTTGGAACGAAAAACCACAAAATTATACGATTCAAAAAATCATAGTGACTTCAAAAAGTGTTTTGAAACAATACATCGCTCCCGGTGGAGGTACTGCCATCAGTATCAAAGAAGGGAATGTTTCAGAAATGAAGGGTTTAAAAAAAATCTAATTTGAAGAATAAAACACAAACCATATTGCAAACACACCTGTTTTGTAATATGGTTTATTAAACAGAATTACCAAAAAAATAAATACTAATACTAACTTAAAAACCAAAAAACTATGAAAAAGAAATTACTCTTTTTTATTATTTGTCTTTTGACAATTTCTTTTGCAAATGCAAAAAAGCCACCGCTTATTTCGGAAGAAAAACAGAATTCAGCTTTTCTAACGATCAGTATATTCGGTGATGCGACTCCAGGAAGCTGGACAACGGATACTGATATGACCACTACTGATGGAACAACTTATACTCTTAAAGGAGTTGCTTTGATTCCAGGAGCATTAAAATTTAGAGGAAATCACGAATGGACATTACCCTACAATTGGGGAGGCACCGCTTTTCCTTCAGGTACAGCAGTAGTTGATGCCAATGGTATTACAATACCAACCGCTGGTAATTATGATATTACTTTCAATATCACAACTGGAGTTTATTCATTTGTCGTTTCGCAAGTAAGTTTTCAAGTAATAAGCATATTTGGTGATGCAACTCCGGGAGCTTGGGTAACTGATACTGACATGACCACTACAGATGGGACTATTTATACTCTTAATGGAGTTTCTTTGATTCCTGGCGCATTAAAATTTAGAGGAGATCATGCTTGGACATTACCTTACAATTGGGGAGGAACAAGTTTTCCTTCAGGAACTGCAACAGTCGATGGTAGTGGTATAACCGTACCAACAGCGGGTAATTATAATATTACTTTTAATAAAACTACGGGTGTTTATAGTTTTACATTTCAAACCATAAGCATATTTGGTGATGCCACTCCAGGAGCTTGGGTAACTGATACTGATATGACAACTACAGACGGGACTATTTATACCCTTAATGGAGTTTCTTTGATTCCTGGTGCTCTAAAATTTAGAGGGAATCATGCTTGGACATTACCTTACAATTGGGGAGGAACTGACTTTCCAGCAGGAACAGCGGTAGTTGATGCCAATCCTATACCAGTACCAACAGCAGGTATTTATAATATTACTTTTAATAAAACAACTGGAGTTTATTCAATTACAATTCCACCAGTAAACTATCAAGTGATCAGTATATTTGGAGATGCGACTCCGGGAGCTTGGGTAACCGATACTGACATGACAACTACTGACGGTACCATTTATACTCTTAATGGAGCTTCCTTAGTACAGGGAGCATTAAAATTTAGAGGGGATCACGCTTGGACATTACCTTACAATTGGGGAGGGACAGCCTTTCCTTCAGGAACAGCAGTTGTTGATGCTAACCCTATAACTATACCAACTACAGGTATTTATAATATCACTTTTAATAAAACGACTGGAGCTTATTCATTTGCCACCCCACAAATAGTATATGCTATAGTAGGTTTAATTGGTGATGCGACTCCTGGCGGATGGAATACGGATACTGACATGGCAACTATAGATGGTATTCACTACACAATTAACGGAGTTTCTCTCGTACAAGGTGCATTAAAATTCAGAGGGGATCATGCTTGGACGTTACCTTACAATTGGGGAGGAACTGACTTTCCTTCAGGAACAGCAGTTGTTGATGCAAATGGTATCACAATACCAACAGCAGGTATTTACAACATCACTTTTAATAAAACAACTGGAGTTTACAGTTTTACATTTCAAACCATAAGTATATTTGGAGATGCAACCCCGGGAGCTTGGGTAACCGATACGGATATGACGACTTCAAATGGTATTGTTTATACACTTGATGGAGTTTCTTTAATACCAGGTGCATTAAAATTTAGAGGTGACCACGCTTGGACCTTACCTTACAATTGGGGAGGAACTGACTTTCCTTCAGGAACAGCAGTTGTTGATGCTAATCCTATAACCGTTCCAACAGCCGGTGTTTATAACATTATTTTTAATAAAACGACCGCAGAATATAGTATTTTAATCCCTTCTGCACCAAGTAAATTAAACTATAGTACCCCTAATATTTTTGTCACAAATACAGCTATTGCAAGCTTAGTTCCTTCAGTAGATGAAGGTTTAGGCAATCTTGTATATACTGTAAATCCTGCATTACCTGGAGGACTTCAATTGGACTCTGCTACTGGTATTATCAGTGGAACGCCAACAAGCATTCAATCTGCAACAGTATACACAGTATCTGCAACCAATAGCTATGGTTTTTCTTCAAAAACAATTAGTATTGAAATACAAGGAATACCAACAGCTTTAGCATATGCCGGCAACCTAAGGTTACCAATAAACATAGTAATGGAAACTGTAGTACCAACTGTAACTTCAAATCCGGTATCGACTTTTAGCATCAATCCTTCTTTATCCACCGGAATGAGTTTTAACACCAGCACTGGAGCAATAAGCGGTAGACCAACTGTAGAGACAACTGCAATCAGCTATACTGTTACTGCTTCGAATTCTATTGGCTCTACAACTAAAAATTTCACAATCGAAGTGTATAATGAAGACCATGATTTTGATGGTATTTTGGACGTAAATGACAACTGTCCTACAACGTATAATCAAGATCAGGCAGATATTGATCATGATGGTATTGGTGACGCATGTGATTTAGTTGAAATAAATGTAGCCGAAGGATTTTCTCCAAATGGAGATGGTAAAAATGACACTTGGTTTATAAATAATTTAATAAATCATCCTAATTCCTCCGTTCGCGTATTAAACAGTACAGGAGCAGAAGTGTATTTTTCTAAAGATTACCAAAATGATTGGAATGGAGAATACAAAAACACCGGTTCAATTGTAGCTGTAGGTTCTTATTTCTATCAAATTGATTTAGGTAATGATGGTTCTATTGACAAACAAGGCTGGATTTACATTGCTAAATAATTTATAAATAAAAAAGTAACATGAAAAAAATACATAATATATTGGCAGCCGTACTACTCTTAATTGGTAGTTCGGTTTTTGCCCAACAAGAAGGCTCTTTCGCTTTTTACAAATACCACATGAATGTTATCAATCCTGCTTATGCAGGTGTTGATGAGCAAACCGTAATTACAAGTTCCCTTAGAAATCAGTGGAGCGGAATTGCAAATGCACCAAAAACTCAGGCAGTTTCTTTTGGGATGCCAATAGCAAATAATCTTGGGTTTGGTATCGCTGTAGTCAATTCTTCTACTTTTATAGAAAAACAAACGGCAGTAGATATTAATTTATCTTATAAAGTAAAAATGACTCAAAGCACTGATTTGTATCTGGGTATCAACGCTGGCGGTACTAATTTTAATCTAAATACAGCGGGATTAGAACTGTATTCAGTTGAAGCAGATCCTGCTTTTGGTTCCATTCACACCTTTAATCCCAACTTTGGTGCAGGTGCCTTATTAAAAAGCGAAAAATTCTATGTATCGCTTTCGGTTCCAAAATTATTAAATATCCAAAATGCAAAAAATGATAATGGATATGCAACAGTAGAGACCAACAAACCTAGAGTTTATCTAAGCGGTGGTTATGATTTTAATCTTAATCCAGCAGGTACATTAGTATTAAAACCATCTGTGTTGGCTAGATATGTTACTGCTGCTCCATTTTCTGTTGATTTCAGTACCATGTTGCAAATACAGAATAATTTTGAAGTTGGTGCATTGTATCGAACAGATAAAGCCTATGCAGCAATGGCTAATTTTATTCTTAACAAGAAATTCATCATTGGATATGCTTATGAAATGAGTACTATTTCAACGATGGCCAGTGCTAAAAATACAAATGAGATTTTACTACAATATAAGTTTTAAATATAATTTGGGTTTTGTTTTAAACACCTCTCACGAGGTGTTTTTTTTATCTTTTTAAAACTAATTTTTCATCAAACCGGAACTTCATAATAATTACAACTTCAAAAAAGGAGCGAAACAATTATTAATACTAGTAACTCTATAGTTTTAATTACAATAATATTTTGAAAACAGAAAAACAAATCCTCATTACAACTGCCCTTTATTAAAGTTTATGTAAAAAATTAACCAATATAATAAACCAAAAAACCAATGAAGAAAAAAACCACTTCTAAACTATTAAATAGCTGTTCCAGTCAATCAAAAGTACTCCTGCTTTGTTTGATCTTGATGCTTTTATTTGCGAGTTCCATTTATGCACAAGATCCTGCTCAGTACGGAACCCCATATACAGGAGTATCAGATCCCAGAGATGCAAACATTTATCAGGTGCATATTCGTCCGCATAGTGCAGCCGGTAATCTGGCAGCTGTAACAGCAGATTTAGACCGAATCAAGGCACTCGGTATTAATGTATTATACCTGATGCCTATTTACCCTTACGGAACTGATTCCAGAAGTTCTAATTCTCCTTATTGTATCAAAGATTTCAAAGCAGTAGGTTCAGAATATGGTTCTCTGACTGATTTACGAAACCTTTCTGATGCCGCTCATAGCAGAGGAATGTCCGTTATTTTAGACTGGGTTGCCAATCAAACTTCCTGGGATCATCCCTGGATTACCCAACATCCCGATTACTATGTTCAAAGTAATGGCGTGATACAGCAATTAAGTACGTATCCTGATGTAGCCGCTTTAAATTTCAATAGCACAGCAATGAAAACGGCAATGATTGATGCCATGCGTTATTGGGTTTTTGCTGCCAATATTGACGGGTATCGTTGTGACTTTGCTGATAGTGCTCCTGCCACTTTCTGGACGCAAGCCATCAGTAATTTAAGAGGTATTACTTCGCATAAATTAATACTATTTGCAGAAGGTACTTTTGCTCAAAATTTCACTTCCGGTTTTGATATGAATTTTGGGTTTAAATGGTATGGTGATGCACTTAAATCGGTTCACTCGTGGACTTCTGTAGCCCAACTTCAAACGGTTACCAATACTGAATATACTTCGGCAAATGCCTCACAACAAATTGCCAGATATACCGCTAACCATGACTCAGAAACTACTGAAACAGCCATGAATGTTTTTGGAGGTCACGATGGCGTAATCGCAAATTTTCTTGTATCTGCTTACATGCGAGGTGTTCCGTTCTTAACCAGCGGGCAAGAAGCCGATTTTAATCAAATAATTCCATGGCCATATACTTCTGTAAAAATTAATTGGAGTAATACTACCGCAAAAACAGATTTTACTAAAATACTAAATTTTAGAAACTCAAGCGTAGCCATAAGACGTGGCACAATGACCAATTATTCAAACACGAACGTTTGTGCTTTTACCAAAACATCTGGAAGCGAAAAGGTTATTGTCATCACAAACCTCAGAGGATCATCCTCAACTTTTGTTGTTCCAGCAGCCATGGCAGGTTCTTTCAAAGAAGTATATACCGGTGCAACTATTAACTTAACTTCAGGTGCAACGATGACCTTGAACCCTTATCAATATCTTGTCGTTACAAACCTCTATTATTATACAATTCAAAATAGATGGAAAGGAACCTATCTCTACGATGCTGGCGCTAATGTAGGTTATGGTGCAACCGTGGCAAACAATAATTATCGTTGGGAAAAAGTAATGGTCGATGGTCGCTACATGCAATTCAAAAACCTAGGTACTGGAGAATTTATGCACATCGAAAATCAAACGGGTTCTGTTCAATGTGGAGCGATTACGGCAGGTTGGTCAAGTGCGCAATGGACTCCCGAATATATTGATGGCACTTGGATTAGAATTAGAAATAAATGGCAACCAGCGAGTATTGTAAATGTAGAAGGACAAACTGGAGCTGCCCAATATTCAGGCGCGCAAGATAGTTTTTATAGTGCACAATGGCAGTTGAATGCAGTCGCAGCTGGAACAGCAACTTCTCGCTTATCAAATGCAAAAAGCTTTTCGAATGAAGAAGGCGAAACTACTTTGATTACTATCTATCCTAATCCAGCAACCAACAATCAGTTTAATATAATTTTACCTGAATTGGAAGCTAATGACATTGCTACAGTTACAGTTACTGATTTGAATGGGAAAATTGTTTTCGTAAAACAAATTAGTGTCTCTACAAAAATCGACCACAATTTAGCAACAGGTTTGTATTTGGTTAATGTTAACACGAATCATCTTGACGTTACCAAAAAAGTGATTATAAAATAAGGAAATAAAAACAATTACTTTAAAAACACAAAAGGGCGTATGAATTGATTTCATACACCCTTTTTTAATTATAAATTAAAAAAAGTAAAGACACAATTATACCATTTATAAATTCAAAATGGTCCAACTTAAATGAACTTACATCTCTTATATGGTTTAAAAAATCCCCTAAACGTTTAAACTTATAATTTAGTATTACAAGTTCATTCCTCCTGAAACTTCAATGCGTTGCGCATTCACCCATTTTGCATCCTCAGTACATAAAAAGGCCACTACGCTTCCAATATCTTCTGGTAAACCTACTCGTCCTAATGCCGTTACCGAAGCTATAAATTGATTTAATTGCTCGTTATCGCGAACCACGCCGCCACCAAAATCGGTTGCTATAGCACCTGGTGCCACTATATTTACTCTGATTTTTCTTTCACCCAATTCTTTAGCTTGGTATTTTGTCAATGTTTCCATCGCACCTTTCATACTCGCATAAGCACCATATCCCGGAAATGAAAAACGAGTCAATCCAGATGAAATATTTACAATTCCACCGCCATCGTTCATTATTTCCAAAGCTTTTTGAGTTAGAAAAAAGGGCCCTTTGAATTGAATGTTTACCAAATCATCAAATTGAGCTGTAGTTGTTTTCAATAAACTTTCGTGAACACCTACGCCTGCATTATTAACTAAAAAATCAAATTTTTCTGTATCGAAAGTGTTTTTTAATGCAATTGCTACATTTTGAAAAAACGCCTCAAAACTATTCACTTCGGCAACATTCAGTTGAATAGCCGCAGCTTTCTGTCCCAAATTTTCAATTTCTTTTACAACAGCTTCCGCTTCTTCTTTCTTACTGTTGTAGGTCAGCACTACGTCAAGTCCTTTTTTGGCAAGGCTCAAAGCCATATCTTTCCCTAATCCACGGCTTCCGCCGGTTACTAATGCTATTTTGTTTTTCTTTGATTCCATCTTAAATAGTTGTTTTAAATTAATACAGCAAAATTAGTGTAGAAGCAACGCTAGCCAATTGTAAATATCAATCCAGAGTTTGCGAAATTCAAATCATGATTTTTTAACCATATAAGCAATGTAAGTTCATTTAAGGTTGCCTATTTTATGTGCTTAAATATCTTGTTATTCAATACGTAATTCTTAAAAAGGCAAAATAGAAATCTGCATAATCTGCGTGAAACAATAAATTGGCAAGCAGATCATGCAGATTTAAAAGGATTCAATTTATTTAAACCCTAAAAGATAATGGAGACAAAGCCGTTTGTTTTTTGAAAAAATTAGAAAAATGCGCCAACTCTTCAAAACCCAGTGAATAGGCAATTTCCGAAATGTTCCAGTCGGTTTCTTTTAATAAAATTTTCGCTTCATGAATCAATCGGTCACTGATTAACTCGGTGGTAGTTTTACCGGAATTCTCTTTTAAAACTTTATTCAGATGATTGACATGAATAGCCAAACGGGCCGCAAAATCTTTAGCCGATTTCAATTCTAACCGTTGCCGCGGTGATTCAATTGGGAATTGTCGTTCGAGTAATTCCATAAATAAGGAAGAAACTCTGGCTGCCGAATTGTGTTTTGAATATAAGGCAGTTATGGGTTGTAACTTTTGTCCAAAGTGTATCAACTCCGCAACATAATTCCGAATCAAATCGTATTTATACACATAATCCGAATTGATTTCTTTGTGTATCTTTTTGAATAATAAATCAATCTCTATTGTTTCTTCATCCGTAAGTTGGAAAACAGGATACCCATCCGTTTGAAAAATAGGCAGTTTATCTAATTCTATTCCACTTTTGTCCTTGGTTAAAAACTCACTGGTAAAGACACAAAAATGTCCCGACTGTTGCGTGTCTTGTGGAACATAATGATATGGGATTTTGGGTGTGGCAAATAAAAGAGCATTCTTTTCAATATCAATTACTTTGTCTGCATATTCCACTCTATTTTTACCCCGTATCAAGCTTATTTTATAATACGCTCTCCGGTCATAAGGCATAAAAGACTTATCCTTTAGCCTTTCATAAAGTTCTTTGATATTGAAAACATTGAAATGACCAATTTCTTTTTGGATTCCATTGGGCAATAATGTACTCGGTTCCGTACTGGAGTCTCCAGAGATTTCCTGGTAAAACTCGTCTATTGATTTTAATTTCATTGCTAATGAATTTGTAAAAATCAAATATACAAATTTTATGAAACTTTCTGAATTTTGATACCGGAAGCTTTTATTTCAAAAGCTACTTCCCCAACATTTCCATAAATTCCAAAGCTGTTCTAGTATTCTTCACATTGTCAAAAGTCAACAGTAATCGCAAACCAGCTGGCGTTTGTTTTTCTTTCATTTTACAAATAGAACTGTGTGTTTGTACAAATTGCAACACCTGATGAAAACGATTGGATTGATAATAATCCGATTGTTGATCCGACACAAAATACCCAATCATCTTGCCTTGTTTCATCACCAGTTTCTCGATTCCAATACGGGTAGCAATCCATTTGATTCGAATGCTATTCATTAATGCATTGGCTCGTGGAGGCAAAGGACCAAAACGGTCAATCAATTTATTCTGGAAAATAATGAGTTCTTCTTCATTTTTTACACCGCCCAATTCATTGTACAAACTCAATCGTTCCGAAACATTATTGATATATTCGTCAGAGAATAACAACTCAAAATCCGTATCGATTTGCAGGTCTTTGACATATTCTTTGGTTTCCAAATTATTTTCCTCCGGATACAAATCCTTGAATTCATTTTCTTTCAATTCATCGATGGCTTCATTCATAATTTTTTGATACGTATCAAAACCAATTTCATTAATGAAACCGCTTTGTTCGCCTCCCAATAAATCTCCGGCACCACGAATCTCTAAATCTTTCATTGCGATATTGAATCCGCTTCCCAATTCACTAAATTGTTCCAAAGCCTGAATTCGTTTTCGGGCATCATCCGTCATTGCAGAATACGGAGGACAAATAAAATAGCAAAACGCTTTCTTATTGCTACGCCCTACTCGACCACGCATTTGATGCAAATCAGATAATCCAAAATTATTCGCATTATTGATGAAAATCGTATTCGCATTGGGAACGTCCAAACCGCTTTCGATAATAGTGGTGGCTACCAAAACATCAAATTCTCCATTCATGAAAGCCAACATCAATTCTTCCAGTTTTTTTCCTTCCATCTGTCCATGACCAATTCCAACTCTGGCATTGGGCACCAAACGCTGAATCATTCCGGCAACTTCCTTGATATTTTCTATTCTGTTATTGATAAAGAAAACCTGTCCGTTGCGCTGAATTTCATACGAAATCGCATCCCGAATCAATTCTTCACTAAAACCAACTACATTCGTTTCAATTGGATATCTGTTTGGCGGAGGTGTTGTAATTACGGATAAATCACGCGCTGCCATCAATGAAAACTGCAACGTTCTCGGTATAGGCGTTGCCGTCAAAGTCAGCGTATCAACATTCGCAGCAATAGTTTTGAGTTTGTCTTTTACGTTGACACCAAATTTTTGTTCCTCATCCACAATCAACAATCCCAAATCTTTGAAAACTACATTTTTGTTGACCAATTGATGCGTTCCAATCACAATATCGAGTTTTCCTTCGGCTAATAACTTTAAGGTTTCCGCTTTTTGTTTGGCAGTTCTGAAACGGTTTAAATAGCCAACAGAAACCGGCATATCTTTCAATCGTTCGGTAAAAGTTCTATAATGTTGGTACGCTAAAATGGTTGTAGGAACCAATATCGCAACTTGTTTGCTGTTATCGACTGCTTTGAAAGCGGCACGAATGGCTACTTCGGTTTTACCAAAACCTACATCCCCACAAACCAAGCGATCCATCGGACGGTCGCTCTCCATATCAGCTTTTACTTCTGCTGTCGATTTGGTTTGATCCGGCGTATCTTCGTAAATGAACGAGCTTTCCAGTTCATTTTGCAAATAACTGTCGGGAGCAAACTGGAATCCTTTTTCCAATCGTCGCTTGGCATACAACTGAATCAAATTGAATGCAATATGTTTAACGCGCGCCTTGGTTTTTTGTTTTAAAACCTTCCAGGCATTCGAACCCAATTTGTAAATTTTGGGTGGCGTTCCGTCTTTTCCGTTGTATTTTGAAATTTTGTGAAGCGAATGAATACTTACATACACAATATCATTATCGGCATAAACGAGTTTGATTGCTTCTTGCGTTTTGCCTTCAACCTGTATTTTTTGCAAACCTCCAAACCTTCCAATTCCGTGATCAATGTGCGTCACGTAATCCCCAACGGATAAGGTCGTCAGTTCTTTTAAAGTAATATTCTGTTTTTTCGAATAGCCATTTTTGATGCTGAATTTATGGTAGCGCTCAAAAATCTGATGGTCGGTGTAACAGGTTATTTGGTTTTCCTCGTCTATAAATCCTTGGTACAAAGGCAAAACAACGGTATGGTATTGTTTTCTGATGTTCTCCGAATTCGCCTCATCCAAGGTTTCGAAAATATCATGAAAACGTTTGGCCTGAGCATCATTGGAACAAAATAAATAATTTTTGTAACCATTGAAATGATTTTCATTCAGATTATTCAACAACAAATCAAATTGTTTATTGAACGACGGTTGCGGCTGAATGTGGTATTCGAATTTTTTGGTGGTTCTAAAAATAGCTTTCGGACTCAATTCCACAATGGAGAAATCCAACGCTCTTTTTATAAACTCCGTTTGATTCAAGAACAATTGTTCCGGCGTCGAACGTTTTATTTCCTGTGACAATTTTGCGAAAGCTTCTTCGGCTTTGCCAAATTGTTTGTCTAATTGCGATAAAAAATCTTCGGTATTTTGGATAAAAATTACCGTTTTCTCCGAGATATAATCCAAGAAACTTTCCCGGTTTTCCTGAAAAACTTTATTTTCTACATTTGGGATTATCGTGATTTTCTTCTGTTGTAAAATTGATAATTGGGTCGCTACATCAAAACTACGGATGCTCTCCACTTCGTCCCCAAAAAACTCAATTCGGTACGGATTATCATTCGAAAAAGAAAACACATCCACAATTCCTCCACGAACCGAAAATTCTCCGGGTTCCGTAATGAAATCAACTCTTTTGAATTCGTATTCGAACAATACTTCGTTGATAAAATCGATAGAAATCTTGTCTCCGACAGCTACTTTCAACGTGTTTTTATCCAATTCTTTTCGGGTCACCACTTTCTCGAATAATGCTTCGGGATACGTGACAATAACTGCCGGTTTTTTACGGGAATTGATTCTGTTCAGGACTTCGGCGCGAAGCAAAACATTCGCATTATCCGTTTCTTCAATTTGGTATGGACGACGGTATGAACCGGGATAAAACAAAACATCCTGGTCACCAACCATCTGTTCGAGGTCGTTCAAATAATAAGCGGCTTCTTCTTTATTGTTTAAAATAACCAAAAAAGGAAGTTCGGATTTCTTAAAAATCGCACGAATTACAAAGGAAAGCGCTGATCCGAGTAATCCAGAAAGGTGCATTTTTACTTGATTATTTTCCAATAAACGAGCAACAATTTGCTGCGTTTTTGGTGCATTATCGTATGTATTATATAAGGCTTTTTTACTCAACGCGTGGCAGATTTGGGTCGATTGGTGTATTAGGTGCTGGCGTATTAGGAATTGCTCTTGAAGCATCCATCATTTTCAATAAGTCGGATTCTCCTTCTTCGACTGGAATTTTACTTTTTTCTACGATTTTATCCATTTGTCTTTGTAAGGAAACCAATTCCAAATTAATTTCCGCAACTAACTGCGTCACTTTTTTATCGGGAATATTATCCAGGTGAATGAATAAATCCAGCATTCGGACCTTAGTGATTACCGTCGAAATTCTACTTTTTATCTGAGGTTTACTAAAATTATAAGGAACATTATCGTTCAAAGCCATTGCTTTTTTAGAAAGTGCTTTGGATTTTTGTTGAAAAGCACCAATGGTTTTTTTAGGCTTTTGAGCTAATTCAGCCAAAAACATACGCAATTCATTCCAGGTAGCGATGCTTTTTTCAGAAGCCTCTGTTATAGGTGTATCATAAAAAACCCAGCCTTTCTCTATATTTTTAAATATGACTTCTTTTTTTTTGATCTCTTTCTTATTTTCGGCAATCCGTTTTTGACTATCATCTTGACACGAAAACAAGATGAAAATCAGAGAAAAGAAGACTATTATTTTGTTTATCATTTGAATTTGAATTAAAGTACAAAGTTACAAAGTAAATTTACAATTACGAATTACAACATAGGAATAACAATCTAATATTCTTGAAGCTCTTTTTATATTTAAAAGAACAAAAATTAAGAATTTTACACCCATTTTAAATACCATTTTAGTAAATTTATAACTGTTTTAATCAAATTTGTGTTATTTACGAAAACGTTATCTTTGTATTTCAAAACAGACAAAATGAGTACTAAAATATTGATTATCGGCGCTTGCGGACAAATTGGAACTGAACTTACCCATAAGTTGCGAAAAATATATGGAACAGAAAACGTAATAGCTTCCGATATTCGAAAACTGAATAATGATGTTGTTAATTCAGGTCCTTTTGAAGTGGTAAATGCGCTGGATTTTAATCAAATTGAGCATCTTGTAGAAATTCATCAAATCGATGAAATCTATTTAATGGCAGCATTACTATCAGCTACAGCCGAGAAAAATCCTGCTTTTGCTTGGGATTTGAATATGAATTCTTTGTTTCACGTTTTGAATTTGGCGAAAGCCAAAAAAATAAAAAAGATATTCTGGCCTTCCAGTATTGCTGTTTTTGGACCAACAACGCCTAAAGAAAACACACCACAATACACCATCATGGAACCTTCAACGGTTTATGGAATCAGCAAACAAGCTGGCGAAAGATGGTGTGAATACTACCACAATATTTTTGGCGTTGATGTGCGAAGCATCCGTTATCCTGGCTTGATTAGCTGGTCTACACCTCCGGGAGGTGGAACTACAGATTATGCCGTGGATATTTTCCATAAAGCACTTTCAGACAAAACATACGAATGCTTTTTATCCTCCGAAACTAAAATGCCAATGATGTATATGGATGATGCGATTGCTGCAACGATACAAATTATGCAGGCGCCAGTCGAACAAATAAAAATTCATTCTTCCTATAATCTGGCCGCAATGAGTTTTACACCAACGGAGATTGCTGCCGAAATCAAAAAACACATCCCTGAATTTACTGTTACATACAAACCTGACTTCCGTCAAAAAATAGCCGATAGCTGGCCTGCAAGTATTGATGATACTGAAGCTAGAAAAGATTGGAATTGGAAACACAAATTTGATTTGGAATCCATGACCGTGGATATGTTGAAAAATTTGAGCGCCGAAAAATAAAATTTATTCTTTAAAACCAAAAAGAGTCTAGCGTAAACTAGACTCTTTTTGGTTTAATGAAAAATTACTTTATTTCATACGTATTATTCACTTGTTTCACATCGGCCATTAACCCACTTGGGTCAATGGTAATTTTCTTTACGGTTTTGTCGGTATGTACCCAGTAAGTGTATGTAGGATAAGCCCAAGCCCAATCATTCAAAACCGTTCTTTCAATATTTGGATTTGGGTTTTCTTTCTCGAAACTCATCATGCGCAACGGAATGTAAAAACTCTCTTTCGTACCATCCGTATATTCGACCAATAAATCTATTGGCATTGGCATTCTCCCAATTCTTTCCAAAGTGATTACCGTGTTTTTTCCGGTATAACCAAGATCAACTCTAACTTCCTTAATTCCATAATCTACAGTATTTGTGGTTTGTGTCCAATCCACCAAATACCAATCTAAATTTGCCCCTGAAACACGTTCAGCTGTTCTCTTGATATCATTTGGCGTAGGATGTTTGAACTTGAAATCTTGGTAGTATTTTTTTATTGTTTTCGCTAAATTATCCTGTCCAATCACATAACCCAATTGCGACAAGAAAATACTACCTTTTCTGTACGATTGCGTGCTGTAAGTTCTATTTTCATCATAACGATCGCCATGCGTAGATTGGGATTGCTCTTTACCCGATTCTACTAATTTATAATACCCTTCGTAATTATCTTTGAATGGATTTTCTTCTTTTTTGACTGCTATTTCATTTAATGCAAAATCCTCAACGTAAGTGGTAAAACCTTCATCCATCCAAGGATGTTTCGATTCATTTGAAGCTAGGATATGTTGAAACCACGAATGTCCCAACTCATGCGTTGCTGTTCCTAAAATTCCTTTCAAAGTTCCGTCACCTAACATCAACGTACACATTGCATATTCCATTCCGCCATCGCCACCTTGAATAAAGGAATATTGTTTGTATGGATAATCTCCAATGTGTTTGTTATAGAAATCCATTACATTGACCATTAATGGCTCTAATTGTTTCCAATTTTCCATTGTCTTTGGACTATTTTTATACAAAAAATGCAAGTCAACATTATTAGGTCCTTTGACTACATCATGCATGTAATTTTTATCGGCAGCCCAAGTAAAATCATGAACCATTGGCGCTATAAAATGCCACGTCAATGTTTTTGTTTTCTTTGGATAGACCACTGTAACTCCTGTCTCTTGGTATCCGTGTCCAATTTGGTTTTGGTTTTGCAAATAACCGGAACCACCCAAAATGTAATCCTTGTCAATCGTAATGTTTACATCAAAATTTCCCCAAACACCGTGAAACTCTCTTGCAATATAAGGATCCGCATGCCAGCCTTCAAAATCGAATTCGGCTATTTTTGGATACCATTGCGCCATTGACAATTCTATTCCTTCCACATTATTTCTTCCGGAACGACGAATTTGAACTGGAACTTGGCCATCAAAATCCAACGTAAAAGTAGTTTTTGAATTGGGTAGTATTGGCTTTGCCAAAGTTACTTCGAGAATCGTCCCTACCGTTTTTGCGGAAGCGACAATTCCATCTTGTTTGAAATTAGTGATTTTTAAATACCCAATTTCATTAGGCTTCAAAGTTTTGATTCGGCTTTCTTTGACATCTTTTCCGTCAACTTTTATTTTGTTGACCATTCTGGCATCCGGATCTTTGATACTTTGAATTCTGGCATCCATTTCACTTCCGGGTTGGAAAGCATTATTGAACAAATGGTAATATACTTTTTTCAAAGTATCAGGAGAATTATTAGTATACACCAATTCCTGTTTTCCTTTGTATTGATAATTTTTCACATCCATCGTGACGTCCATTTTATAATCAACATGTTGTTGCCAATACGTGGAACTTTGAGCCAATAAAGCACTACAATTAAGTGTGATAAAAGATAGTAAAAAGAGTTTTCGCATCATTTTTTATAATAAAAAATGGAAGAGCAAAAGCTCTCCCATTAGATTAATACCTATTTGAATTTAATTTTTAGATATTCTTTCAGCCATAATCAAAGCATTATAAGCATTGATCATTTTTCCTGATTTTGAAGTTTCAGCATTTAATTTTTTCTCTTGAGTCTCTCCCAATTCTATCGTTTCTGGAAGTGGCGTTCCTGAATCCATCAAGATTTGTTTAACCTGAGCAGCAGATAATTTAGGATAATACGAGCGAACTAATGCCGCAACACCAGCCGCATTTGGTGAAGCCATTGAAGTTCCTTGTTCGTATTTGTATTTATTATTTGGCACTGATGCATAAATTTCCATTCCCGGTGCATACACATCTACATTAATTTTTCCATAATTAGAAAATGGCGCAACTACTGCTTCACCATATACATTATTCAAGGCTCCAACAGTAAGTACGTTTTTAGCAAACTCTATTTTGTTGTCTTCCGAATCATTTGGAAAACTGATGTTTTTTTCTAAATCAATATCATTTCCCTCATTTCCTGATGCATGTACGAACAAAACATCTTTCTTTTCAGCATATTTTATAGCATCAAAAACCCATTGTTTGTGAGGAGAATAGTTTTTTCCAAAACTTCCGTTGATTACTTTAGCCCCATTATCAACTGCGTAACGAATCGCTAAAGCAATATCTTTATCGTATTCATCACCATTAGGAACGGCTCTTACGGCCATAATTTCAACATTATTTGCTACTCCATCTCCCCCCAAATTGTTATTTCTCACTTGAGCAATAATTCCGGCAACGTGAGTTCCGTGCAACGCTTCTTCTTTATCCGGTCCGTAAACAACATTGTTTCCGTATTTGTTGTCTTTTATGTCATCCGGATTATCACCAACTGATTTTCTTCCGTCAAATTCTTTATTTAAATTGTAATTCAACTGGTCGTAAATGTACTTTCTATACTCTTCGATATCAGCGGCAAATTTTGGTCCTGACTGCCCAATAACGCGAGTCATAATCATTTTACTTCTATTCAAATTTTCATCAGTACTAACGATTGCATTCAATTCTTCGAGTGTGTAATCGTCTTTCTTTAAATACGTTTGAATTGCTTTATTCGTATTCAAAAGAAAATCCACTTGCTGTTTCCCTTCTAAAGCTTCATCATATTTTTTTTGATAATCTGCTTTAGCATTCTTATACGTTACTGATCCATCATCTGCTTTTTTTAGAATACGGGTCATCTCTAAATTTTCAAATCCTGAATCGCCAAGAAAATTCCAACCGTGAATGTCATCTACAAACCCGTTTTTATCATCGTCAATTCCGTTTCCGGGAATTTCTTTCGTATTGGTCCAAATCACTGATTTTAAATCTTCGTGATCAATATCAACTCCTGAATCTACAATCCCCACGATAACTTTTACTCCTTTTTTATCTTTCAATAATTCGGCATACGCTTTATCAACGCTCATTCCAGGAATCGTATCTTTCACTAAATCTAAATGACTCCAACGTTTTAAATCAGTTTCACTTATAGGAGCAACTTTCTTAATAATTAACGGCGCACTTACTATTGTAGGCGCAGTAGTTTTAGAAACTTGTTTTTGAGCATTACATCCCACTATTGCAAAAAAAGCAACCGCTGAATAGTAAATTGGTTTAATATGGTTCATTTATAAATTTTTAAAATTAAATGTGGGGTCTAAATTATGTTTTTTTGTCTCAGAATTTAAATGGATTAACACTCCATTAAGATTTGTTCGAAAGCAAAGAAATGAATATTAAAAGGTATTTTCATCTTGTTCTAAATAAAAATGGAAGGACAATATGCCCTTCCATTTGTAAACAAACTGATTTATTATTTTTTAGACATTTTTTCAGCCATCAATAAAGCATTGTAAGCATTTACTATTTTTCCTGATTTAGATAAAGTAGTAAAAGATCGTGTGTCAGCAGGTTTTCCACCAACAATAACATCTGTTGTAATTGCTACTCCTGAATCCATCAAAATATGTTTCACCTGTTGTGCCGATAATTTTGGGTAATACGAACGGATTATTGCTGCAACTCCGGCAACATTTGGTGAAGCCATTGACGTCCCTTGTAAATATTTATAAGAATCATTTGGTGTAGTTGCATAAATTTTTACACCCGGCGCAAAAACGTCAACATTGGTTTTTCCAAAATTTGAAAATCGTGCTACTACTTTATTTCCGTATTCAAAATTTAACGCACCAATTGTGATTACATTATCAGCAAATTCAGTTACTTTATCATCCGAATCATTAGGGAAATTATTTTCGGTATCGAGGTTTTTTGCATCATTTCCGGCAGCATGAACAATTAATACATCCTTTTTCTCTGCATATTTGATTGCATCATAAACCCATTGTTTGTGTGGTGAAAAGCTTTTTCCAAAACTTCCATTAATTACTTTAGCACCATTATCAACCGCATAACGAATCCCAAGAGCGATATCTTTATCGTATTCATCACCATCTGGCACTGCACGAACAGTTAGGATTTCAACATTATTTGCAATTCCATCACCACCTAATTGATTGTTTCTAACTTGAGCAACAATTCCCGCAACGTGAGTTCCATGAAGAATTGCATTCTTATCCGGACCCATAACGTTATTGTTACCATATTTTGTATCTGTAATATCTTCTGGGTTATCTCCAACAACTTTTCTGTAATCTGTTTTTAGATTTTCTCCATTTAAAACAGCATTAAAACCATCTAATTGTTTTTGAACAGCTGCTTTTAAGTCCGTTAAAGGCATGCCATAAGAAAGCATTTGCTCCATAGCAGCCTTACTTTTTTGTACTTCCGGTTCTTGTGAAACAATTGCTTTAACTTCTTCAATTGTATAAACCGGCTTTCCAAAATGCTTAATCAATCTAGCATCCCCTTCGTTTAGGGTAACTAACATTTGCTCCAAGCGTGTTTTCCCTTTAGTTGCATCGGCAATTTTAGTATCATTTGTCGCTTTTGCTGCTTGATACGTTACTTCATCAACTATGTTTTTGTTTTTGATGATTCGCTCATATTCGTAATTTTCTTTGGTGATATCTCCAAGGAAATTCCAACCGTGAATATCATCAATATATCCATTTTTATCATCATCAATTCCATTTCCTGCTATCTCTTTTGTATTGGTCCAAACCACCGATTTTAAATCTTGATGCTCAATATCAACTCCTGAATCTACAATACCCACGATAACTTTTACCCCTTTTTTATTTTTCAATAATTCAGAATACGCTCTATCAACACTCATTCCGGGAATCGTATCTTTTACGATATCTAAATGACTCCAACGTTTCAAGTCATTTTCAGTTATTGGTGCCTTTTTTGTAATGTTTAAAGGTGCGCTTATTGCAGTCAGCGTTGCATTAGAATTAGAAACTTGTTTTGAAGCGCCACATCCTGCCAGAACTAATAGTGCAAATGCTGATAAATAAATTGGTTTAATACTATTCATTATTTGTTATGTTAAGTTTTAAATATTTGTCTAAAATAAATTATTTTGTTACAAAAATATTTAGGGTTAACATTATGTTAGGATTTGTTCACACGTAAATCGCTCTTTCAACCGAACTCCTTTTTCTGTTTTTTCGACCGTTATAATTTCGTTATGGGCATCGTGTTCCAAAAATAAATAATGATTATTCTCAGCAGCAGCGTTTAGAAATTTTGCTTTTTCTGGCATGGTCAATAAAGGTCTCGTGTCATATCCCATTACATACGGAATAGGAACGTGTCCGGCTGTTGCCAATAAATCCGCACAAAAAACAATGGTTTTATCCTGATATTGAATATAAGGAATCATTTGTTTCTCCGTATGACCATCGGCAAAGAAAATACCAAAACCCAGTTCCGATTTTTCAAGGAAATCACCTTCCGGTCTTTGGATAAAATGCAGCTGACCGCTCTCTTGCATCGGCAAAATATTTTCAGAAAGAAACGACGCTTTTTCTCTGGGATTTGGTTTTGTTGCCCATTCCCAATGGCTGTCATTACTCCAAAATTTAGCATTTTTAAATGCTGGTTCGTAGCCCGTTTTGTCGGTATTCCATTGCACACTTCCCCCGCAATGGTCAAAGTGTAAATGCGTCATAAAAACATCAGTAATATCATCCCGATGGAAACCAAATTTAGCCAAAGATTTATCCATAGAATGCGTTCCCCAAAGCGAATAATACCCGAAAAATTTCTCGGATTGTTTGTTTCCCATTCCGGTATCAATCAAAATCAATTTATTATCATCTTCAATTAATAGACAACGCGCAGCAATGTCAATTAAGTTGTTTTCATCGGCTGGATTGGTTTTATTCCAAATAGTTTTGGGTACAACCCCAAACATCGCACCACCATCTAATTTAAAATTTCCAGTTTCTATAGGATATAATTTCATGATTTTTCTTTTTTTCGAGAGGAACCAAAGTTAAGGAATTCAAACGCTTTTACTCGGTTCAAATAGGTTTTTTCTATTTTTGCATTGGCTATAAAAATGACATCAATTATGGAAAAAGATTTTTATACACTATCTTTGTCCTTAATTTAGACAAAATCAATATAAGCTATGATAAAAGTTTCTGACACTGCAAGAAAAAAAATCATCGATCTAATGAAAGATGATGGTTTTGATGCTGCAATCGACTACGTAAGAGTTGGTGTAAAAAGCGGCGGATGTTCTGGATTGTCTTATGATTTAAAATTTGATAAAACAAAAAGCGAGGACGATAAAATTTTTGTAGACAACGATATCACTATCGCTGTTGAGAAAAAATCTTTTCTATACTTAGCCGGAACAATATTAGAATTTTCAGGAGGAATAAATGGTAAAGGATTTGTTTTTAATAATCCAAATGCCAATAGAACTTGTGGATGTGGAGAGAGTTTCTCTTTGTAAAACATTAAATAAAAAAATATGTCAAAATATACCGAAGACGACTTAAAAATCGAACTCGAAAACAAAGAATACGAATACGGATTTTATACCGAATTAGAATCAGAAACGTTTCCTATTGGTTTAAATGAAGATATCGTTAGGGCTATTTCACACAAAAAAGGAGAACCTCAATGGATGACTGATTGGCGTCTTGAGGCTTTTCGTGCTTGGGAGCTAATGACAGAGCCGGAATGGGCTAATGTGCATTATACCAAACCTGATTTTCAGGCGATTTCTTATTATTCTGCTCCAAAAGTCGTTGATCCTAATAAAACATTGGACGATGTAGATCCGGAACTTTTAGAAATGTATAAAAAGTTAGGTATCTCTGTAGATGAGCAAAAGATGATGAATAATGTGGCCATGGATATCGTTGTTGATTCGGTTTCAGTAGCGACTACTTTCAAGAAAACATTAGGAGAAAAAGGAATTATCTTCATGAGTATTTCTGAAGCCATCAAAGAACATCCAGAATTAGTTCGTAAATATTTAGGAACGGTTGTGCCACAAAAAGATAATTTTTATGCGGCGCTAAATTCGGCAGTTTTCTCTGATGGTTCTTTCTGTTATATTCCAAAAGGCGTTCGTTGCCCAATGGAACTTTCGACTTATTTTAGAATCAATCAAGCAGGAACAGGGCAATTCGAAAGAACATTATTAGTTGCTGACGAAGGCAGTTATGTTTCCTACTTAGAAGGTTGTACGGCTCCAAGCCGTGATGAAAATCAATTGCACGCAGCTGTAGTAGAACTAATCGCACTAGACGATGCCGAAATAAAATATTCAACCGTACAAAACTGGTATCCTGGAAACAAAGAAGGAAAAGGTGGTGTTTTCAATTTTGTGACCAAAAGAGGAATCTGCGAGAAAAACGCAAAAATTTCTTGGACACAAGTAGAAACTGGTTCAGCTATAACTTGGAAATATCCTTCCGTTATTTTAAAAGGAGATAATTCAACAGGAGAATTTTATTCGATTGCTGTAACCAATAATTTTCAACAAGCCGACACAGGAACCAAAATGATTCATTTAGGTAAAAACACTAAATCGACCATTATTTCTAAAGGAATTTCTGCAGGAAGATCACAAAATAGTTACCGTGGTTTAGTGCAAATTAGCGCTAGAGCGGATAACGCCAGAAACTTTTCACAATGTGATTCCTTATTAATGGGGAACAATTGCGGAGCACATACTTTCCCTTATATCGAAAGTAAAAATCCATCGGCAAAAATCGAACATGAGGCTACGACAAGTAAAATTGGTGAAGACCAAGTTTTTTATTGCAACCAACGTGGAATTCCAACCGAAAAAGCTATAGCCTTAATCGTAAACGGTTTCAGTAAAGATGTATTGAATAAGTTACCAATGGAATTCGCAGTAGAAGCACAAAAATTATTAGAAATTTCTCTTGAGGGATCTGTAGGATAACCTTTTTAAGACTTTATAAAAACAAGACGTTTATGTTATCAATAAAAAATTTACACGCCTCCATTGGGGACAAAGAAATATTAAAAGGAATCAACCTTGAAGTAAAAGCTGGAGAAATTCACGCGATTATGGGACCAAACGGTGCTGGGAAAAGTACCCTTGCTTCCATTATTGCAGGAAACGAAAACTACGAAGTAACCGAAGGTGAAATCTCTTTAGATGGTGAAGACCTTTCTGAATTGGCACCAGAAGAAAGAGCGCACAAAGGCGTGTTCTTGTCGTTCCAATATCCAGTAGAAATTCCAGGAGTTTCAGTAACGAACTTCATGAGAACCGCTATTAACGAAACTCGTAAAGCTAAAGGTCTGGAAGAAATGCCTTCTAACGAAATGCTAAAAGTGATTCGTGAGAAATCAGAATTATTAGAAATCGACCGTAAATTTTTGTCTCGTTCTCTAAACGAAGGTTTTTCTGGTGGAGAGAAAAAACGTAACGAAATTTTCCAAATGGCAATGTTGGAACCAAAATTGGCTATTCTTGATGAAACTGATTCTGGACTTGATATTGATGCCTTGCGTATTGTTGCTAATGGGGTTAACAAACTAAAAAGCGACAAAAATGCAATCGTAGTTATTACGCACTACCAAAGATTATTAGACTATATCGTCCCTGATTTTGTTCACGTACTATACAACGGAAAAATTGTAAAATCCGGTGGAAAAGAACTAGCACACGAACTGGAAGAAAAAGGATACGACTGGATTAAACAAGAACAAGAAGCGTAAAATTAGTTTGCAGTTTACAGTTTGCAGTTTGCAAAACTCCAACTTACAACTACCAACTTATAACTACCAAAAATGGAATTAAAAGAAAAATTACTATCGTCTTTTATGGCTTTCGAAGAGCGTGTCGATGTTCACTCTGAACTTCATGATGTGAGAACTTCAGCCATAAAAAACTTTGAAGATAAAGGTTTCCCAACCAAAAAAGACGAAGCTTGGAAATATACTTCGCTAAATGCCATCCTAAAAAATGACTTTACCGTTTTTCCAAAGCAAGAAAGTGCAATTGAATTTAACCAAGTAAAAAAATACTTTTTACACGAAATAGACACCTATAAAGTAGTGTTTATTGACGGCGTTTTCAGTTCTCATTTATCGTCAACAACACACGACGGAATTGATGCTTGTTTGATGTCATCGGCATTGACAAAACCGAAATACAAAATGATTATCGACACCTATTTTAATAAAATAGCGAGTAAAGATGAAAGTTTGACTTCTTTGAATACGGCTTTCGCCAATGAAGGAGCGTATATCCACATTCCTAAAAGTAAAGTGGCGGATAAGCCTATTGAGATTATGTATTTCTCAACAGGAAACGAAGCGGCACTTTTGGTTCAACCGAGAAACTTGGTAATTGTGGGTGAAAATTCACATGTTCAAATTATCGAACGCCACCAAAGTTTGACCGAAAATCCCGTGTTAACGAATTCCGTTACCGAGATTTTTGCTCAAAAACGTGCTATCGTAGATTATTACAAAATTCAAAACGATGCGCTTGAAGCGAATCTAATCGATAATACATTTGTTTCTCAACAGAAAGAAAGTCACGTTTCAGTACATACCTTTTCTTTTGGAGGAAACTTAACGAGAAACAACTTGAATTTTTATCACTTTGGGGAACGATTGACAAGTACCTTAAATGGAATCACAATTATTGGTGAAAAACAACACGTAGATCATTATACTCTAGTGAAACATTCGGCTCCAAATTGCGAAAGTTTCCAAGATTATAAAGGAATTTATTCTGATCGTTCTACAGGAGTTTTCAACGGAAAAGTGTACGTGGAGAAAGACGCTCAAAAAACGAATGCGTTCCAAAAAAGCAACAACATTCTATTAAGCGACAAAGCGACAATAAATGCTAAACCACAATTGGAAATTTTTGCTGATGACGTAAAATGTTCTCACGGTTGTACGGTTGGACAATTAGACGAAACGGCTATGTTCTACATGCAAGCACGCGGAATTCCTAAAAAAGAAGCTAAAGCGTTATTGATGTACGCGTTCTCGAATGCCGTTATCGAAAATATCAAAATACCGGAACTTAAAAAACGAATTACCACTATTATCGCCAATAAATTGGGCGTGAAATTAGGATTTGATTTGTAGTTTTTAAACACAAAGTTCGCAAAGATTTACGCACAAAGGGCACAAGGTTTTTTACTAAACTTTGTGCCCTTTGTATTTTTTTGCTTTGTGTCCTTTGTGGTTAATTTTTCTCCAAACTCCCCACAATCCCTTTCAACATTCCATTGAAATCAAATTCAGGTTCTTCAGTCAAACCCATTCTTACGATTACTAAATCCAATGATGGGATAATCGCTACCATTTGACCTTGAAAACCACTACAGTAATACATATCTCTTGGAACATCAGGAAAGTGTCCGCTGGCATTGAGCCAAAAGTGTCCGCCGTATCTTCCGTTGGAAGTATTCGTAGGAGTTGTGGTGTATTTTATCCAACTCTCGTCCAAAATTTGTTCGCCGTTCCAATTGCCTTTGTGCAAATACAACAACCCAAATTTTGACCAATCGCGTGTTGTAGCCCAACCGTAGGACGATCCTACGTAATTTCCCGCCATATCCGTTTCGACAACCATCGAGTTCATTCCTATTTTATCAATTAAAGCGGAATACCAGAAATCTAAATATTCCTGATGCGTTTTGAACTGCTTCCGCAAAATCCCTGAAAGTAAATTAGTAGTTCCCGAAGAATAATTCCACCGCATATTGGGTTTAATTTCCGCCGGTTTCTCTAGTTGCACCCGAGTCATATCTTCGGCTTGAAAAAGCATTTTGGTAGCATCACAAATAGTCTTGTAATCCTCTACCCATTGTAAACCGGAATTCATGTGCAGCAAATCGCTTGTTGTAATCAATTTCCGTTTGTCATTCGCCCATTCTGGAATTGGAGCAGAATCATCAATATCGTATTTCCCCTGTTTTTGAAGGATTCCAAATAATGCGCTCGTGATACTTTTAGTCATGGACCAACCCAATATTTTACTGTTTTTATCGAAACCCGAGTCATATTTTTCGGCAATGATTTTATCTTTATAAATCACTAAAATGGAACGGGTTCTTTTTTTGATTTCGGTAGTTTTATCAAAAGCATTGGCGACTGCCGCATTCAATTTAGTATAATCAATAGTACTAAAAACGGTATCTTTTGGCTCATTATTTCCATACGGAAAAGGCAAATTGTTGTTCGATTTCGTTCTTTTTGGAACTTCATACGGTTTTGTGACATCAAAATCATCGTTGATTAAAGTGGCTCCCAAACCTTCACGGTAAATTGCTTTTCGTTCTTTCAAACCATAAACTGAAGCATCCGCAAATTTTCCGGCATCATCGATTTTGTTTTTCGCCAAATCAATCATATCGATATCATTGTCCCCTTTCTCAATCATTTGTTGGGAACGATTATCAATAAAATGTCCCGAAGCGATACTTTTGGCTGAAAAGCCAGAAATTAAATCCAGTTTTGGATAGGTGGTGAATCCAAAATAAAAGATTCCGATAAAAGAGGCAAAACCAACGAACTTGAAGAGTTTTTTCATAGTAGCTAATTGTAAAACAATGCAATATAATTATTTTTTAGTCACGAATTCTCGAAATTAATTTTAATAAAACACCGAAATTAATAGAAGTAAATTGGTTAATTCATGGCTAAAACAATTTAGTTTTTATTACTTTTGTATTTAGAAAAATTCTAAATAAACAAATGTTAGATATAAATAAAATTAGAGCCGACTTCCCGATTCTCTCTCAGAAAGTAAACGGAAAACCATTGGTTTATTTCGACAACGGAGCTACTTCGCAAAAACCACAAGTTGTGATTGATGCAATCTCAAAATATTATCAGGAGATTAATGCTAATATTCATCGTGGTGTTCACACTTTGAGTCAACTGGCGACCGATGCCTATGAAATTTCACGTGGTAAACTTCAAAATCATATCAATGCAAAATTTGCTCACGAAGTGCTTTTCACATCGGGAACAACGCATGGAATTAATTTGGTTGCCAATGGATTTGCTTCGATTTTAAAACCGGGTGATGAAATTTTAGTTTCGGCATTGGAACACCACAGCAATATTGTGCCTTGGCAAATGTTATGTGAGAAAACAGGAGCGACTTTACGCGTAATTCCAATGAATGAGGATGGCGAATTGATTATGTCCGAATATGACACATTACTTTCGGATAAAACAAAGATCGTAACCGTAAATCATATTTCGAATGCTCTTGGAACTGTCAATCCAATTAAATACATGATTGACAAAGCACATGAAGTTGGAGCAGCTGTTTTCATTGACGGCGCACAAGCGGTTCCGCATTTGAAACCAGATGTTCAAGAATTGGATTGTGATTTTTATGCTTTTTCTGGACATAAAATGTGTGGTCCAACAGGAACTGGAATTTTATACGGAAAAGAAGCGTGGTTGAATAAATTACCTCCGTATCAAGGTGGGGGCGAAATGATTAAGGAAGTGACTTTCGAGAAAACTACTTATGCTGAATTGCCTCATAAATTCGAAGCCGGAACACCAAATATTGCAGGAGGAATTGTTCTGGGAACTGCTGTTGATTATATGAACGAAGTTGGTTTTGAAAACATTCAACAACAAGAAAAAGAATTACTGGAACATGCAACGCAACGTTTACTGGAAATTGAAGGTTTGAAGATTTTTGGTACATCGGCAGCAAAAACTTCTGTAGTTTCCTTTAATATTGAAGGAATTCATCCGTATGATATTGGTACGATAATTGACAAATTAGGTATAGCCGTAAGAACAGGGCATCATTGTGCGCAACCAATCATGAATTTCTTTTGTATTCCGGGAACGATACGAGCATCATTTGCTTTTTATAATACCAAAGAAGAAATTGACGTTATGGTTGAAGCCATTAAAAAAGCGCAACTTATGTTGTCTTAAAAATTTAAAATTAGCTACACATGAAAATACTATCTATTTTGTTCTTGACAATTTTTCTTGGAAAAGGGTGTGAAGCCCAAAAAAAACAAGATATTGAAACTGCTGTAATTGAATATGTTGCCAATACCAGAGGTTCTTATCAAAAAATAACGGTGAAGAATCAGATGGTCACTGTTTCAAAAGATAGAAGTGGAAACGACAAACCGGTACCAACAAAAATAGCTGATGCCGACTGGAAAGAACTAGTGGAATGTTTTAAAACAGTGGAATTAGACAGTTTGGCAAAATTAAAAGCACCAACTGAAAAACGTTTTTATGACGGTGCGCCTATTGCCAATTTGAAAATTACCTACAAAGACAAAACGTATGAAACGACTGGTTTTGATCATGGTTTTCCACCAAAAGAAATTAAGAAATTCGTAAATAAAATAACTTCATTCGCTAAAAAAGAATAATACTGAAATAAATTCAGCATACTATGAAAATTAAAGACATACAAGAAGAAATCGTTGATGAGTTTTCTATGTTTGACGACTGGATGGAACGTTATGAATACATCATCGAATTAGGAAAAAATCTTCCTTTGATAAAAGAAGAATTCAAAACAGAAAACAATTTGATTAAAGGTTGCCAATCGAAAGTGTGGTTGCAGGGAGAAAAAAACGACGATAAAATTGTTTTCACGGCTGATAGTGATGCCATTTTGACAAAAGGAATTATCGCTATATTAATTCGTACTTTTTCGAATCAAAAAGCCTCCGATATTCTGGAAGCCGACATGAATTTTATCGACGAAATCGGCTTGAAAGAACATTTATCGCCTACACGCGCCAATGGATTAGTATCCATGATAAAAAATATAAAAATGTATGCTTTGGCATTCAACACGCAAAACTAAATAAAAATGGAAGAAACAATTATAGACACTGCCGAATTAGGAGAATCAATCGTAAAAATATTAAAGACTATTTACGATCCGGAGATTCCTGTAGATATTTACGAATTAGGATTGATTTATGATGTTATGGTCAATACGGATTACGAAGTAAAAATACTGATGACACTTACTTCCCCAAACTGCCCTGTTGCAGAAAGCTTACCAAGAGAAGTAGAAGAAAAAGTAAAATCGATTACCAATGTAAAAGATGCTGAAGTAGAAATTACTTTTGATCCGCCTTGGAGCAAAGATTTAATGAGCGAAGAAGCAAAATTAGAATTGGGAATGTTGTAAAATTTGTTCAAGGTTTAAAGTCTAAGGTTGAGCAACTTTAAACTTTAAACCTTTAAACTTTTCAAAATGGAAGAAATAATAAATAAAGTTGCGAATAGCGTATTGGAAGTCTTCGATCTTGAAGATTATTATCCAAAGGGGATTCGTGCGCAAATAGATATTTCGCAATGGCTTTTGGAAGGTTTTTTATTAAAAGAAAAAGACTTTAGAGAGCAGCTGAAAAATCACGATTGGTCACAATATCAAGATCAATATGTTGCTATTAATTGCAGTACCGATGCTATTGTTCCTGCTTGGGCTTCTATTTTGGTTGCTATTCAATTAGCGCCATTTGCAAAGAAAATCATCAATGGGACATTAGAAGATTTAGACGCTTCTCTTTATGAAGAATTGTTGCCTAAAATTGATTATTCGGTGTATGAAAACAAACCTGTTATTATAAAAGGATGCTCCAGAAAACCGGTTCCAATGCGGGCTTACGTATTAGCAGCACACTACCTACAGCCTTATGCACGAAGTATTATGTATGGCGAAGCTTGCTCTGCCGTTCCATTATATAAAGCGAGTAAAAAAGAGTAGTAGTATTCCGTTTATTTTATACTTTAATAGTAGAATTTAAAAGATATAGACATGAAAAAAACAGCATTTTCTTTACTGTTCCTTTTTGCCATAATTTCAGTTAATGCGCAAGAAGAAACTACAAAAGACACCACAAAACTTTGGACCAAAAAAGGAAATATCTCTTTGCTTCTTAATCAATCCGCTTATAACAAACAATGGCTGGGAGGCGGAACTTCAAACGTTGCGGGGAATTTTGGGTTGAATTATGATTTCAACTATAAAAATGGAGATGTAGTTTGGGATAATAAATTCATTCTGGCTTATGGTCTGAGTAAAATAAAAGGAGCTGAAAAAATAGCCAAAACCGATGATCGTTTAGAACTGAATTCACTTTGGGGTAAAAATGCCCAAGGAGAATGGTACTATTCCATGTTTTTTAATTTCAAAAGCCAAATGGACTCTGGTTTTGATAAAAATAACATCAAAATTTCTCATCTCTTTTCTCCGGCTTATTTTCAAGTTGGACCTGGAATGTGGTGGAAAAAAAACAATCATTTAAGCGTCAATTTTTCTCCTGCAACAGCAAAACTAATTATAGTTCATCCTCATTTTACTGAATTTGGTCCTTCTTTTGGAGTATTACAAGGTGATTCTTCCCGATTTGAATTTGGAGCCAGTATTTCGGGATATTATAAATTCAACATCATGACAAATGTTGGTATTGAAAACAGATTGAATTTATATTCCAATTATTTAGACAAACCGCAAAACATTGATGTCGATTATCAAATGAATGTAATCATGAGAATAAACAAATACTTGTCAGCAAATGTGGCCGTACAAGCAATTTACGATGACAATTCGATTCAAGCCGTTCAAGTAAGAGAAGTATTTGGCTTAGGGGTTAATTACGGTTTCTAAAAAAACGCATTTTTCATAAAAAAGGACCTTTAGAAATTTTCTAAAGGTCCTTTTTGTTTTTATTTGTCTCGTCCAGGAATAGCTCTGTTTTAGCGATCCGCGTTGCAAACGCTATAATTTACCTCTTAATTTAAGTAGGTACTCGTTGCAAACGAGCACCAGAGAACGATTTTCCATGACGAAAATCTTCAAGCTACTAAAGAACCGCTATAAGCCGAAACATCTGTTAACGGCTGTGCCTTTAGTATGTTGTTTCCCAAGACACTTCTGTACTTTCTTTTGGATTCCAACTTTTAAGGAGTTGCCCAAATTTATTTAAAGAAGCAGGAAGTGTTTTTATAAAAAACTCTGCTTTAATTAAATCTGAGTCACCTAAATGGTTGTCGAGTTTTATATGTATAATTGATCTGCCATCAGATTCACAACTAATTTTTAAAGCCAAGTAATAAGCCCATTTTTCAGAATCTTCTCCAACCTCGAACGTAATAGTATCATTAACATCTATTGGAAAAGACTCAAGTTTTAAAGCAAATTCAGTAAAACAATCAATGTAATGATAGAATTCAAATGGGGACGAAATTAATCCATTATCGAAAAATATTCTAAATTTTGTAAAATCATTTTCGTCGATATCTAAAGCTTTTATTTTAATATTTGAGTTCATTGAATTGTCTATTTAGTTTTGGAATTGCCGTTAAAACTTTGGACTACAGATGGTTTTGGACTAAATCAAGCCCTATATTCAGATTTTCCAAATCTTCCAAATACAAAGCCAATTTCAAATTAAGCCTAATACCCAAATTGCTTGTAGCGTGTGTTGGTGGTTGGTTGTTTAGTTCCTTTAGCGCTTATTTATTCCTGTTTTTTGCGCTATAATAACCAGCCCAAAGAGAAATTAATGGAAAAATAGCAGTAATAAATTTTAAAGAAAATCCTTTTCCAACATAGAAACCATAAACAACAATTATTGCTACAAATATGGTCATTATTATTAAGAATGGATAAATCCAAACTCTTTCAAAAAATGATTTTTTTCTAATTATGCTTGTATTATTTAGTTTTTTAAAATTCTCGAGTTTGATTTCTAAATCATAGCTGAACTTATCAAATTCTAAAGTATTACAATAATTAGAATTTGAGAACATTTTAAATTTTTCTCCATTTAAAAGTTTCATTTGCAATAATGTTCCATTATAAGTTTGGACTAAATAATTTTGAATGTTGCTAAAATCAATTTCTTTAATGCTGTTTTCATAAATAAATTGGACTTTATTTTCATCTAATTTCGCAGAACCTATTTTTTTGATATTCTTTCGGTTTAGCCAAAAAATTAAAAAAGGAATTCCAATAATAAACATAATAAATACTAGTAAAAAATATGTTCCTGATAGTTTGACTATTTTTGAAAGACCAATTATTCCAAAAAATAAACCAAAACCAATTCCAAAGCAAATTAAAAATAATTTAGTTGCGTATTTTTGATTAGAGTATTCAAAATTATATTCTTTCATTTTTCTATTTTTTATGCAGTTTTTATTCAACTAACCGCCAACTAGTATATAGTACTGACGACATCAGACATATCACCCCTAAATTGAGTAAATATGTCTGATAAACGTAAGACTTTATTTATTATCAAATATATTGATTTTTTCTTACAAATAGTCTAAAACCCAGAATAGCAATTATATCCCCAGAGCCCGCATGAAGGACGGTAGCGGAAATCCTTTTATGTAGCATAGCGAAATAAAAGATTTTAGCGCAGAGCCTGACGTAGCTGTAACACAGAGGAAGCTGAGACATGCCCAAAAAAAATCCCTCTTGAAAATATCAAAAGGGATGGTAAGCTTTATATTTTTGGAGAAATTAATCGATTTCTTCTTTTTCTTCTTTCTCCACAGCATCTTTATAATCGGGATATAAAAACTTATTGTATGGAAAACGGGTGATGTGAATTTGTCTTACGGCTTCGTAAACGCGTTCTCTAAATTCCTCGAAATTTTCTTTGTTTGTTGCCGAAATAAACAAGGCATTTTGCTCGCCTACTCGGCTCATCCAAGTCGATTTCCATTCTTCCAAAGTGAAATGTCTTGGTGTTTTTTCGGTCATTAAATCGTCTTCATCAATAGTCAGCGGTTTGTAGGCATCAATTTTATTGAAAACCATAATTACCGGTTTGTCATTTGCTTTGATGTCCAATAAAGTTTGATTTACCGATGCGATATGATCTTCAAATTCAGGATGCGAAATATCCACCACATGCAATAACAAATCGGCTTCACGAACCTCATCCAGCGTACTTTTGAAAGAATCAACCAATTGTGTTGGTAATTTTCGAATAAAACCTACGGTATCCGAAAGCAAGAAAGGCAAGTTTTTAATCACTACTTTTCGAACGGTGGTATCCAAAGTCGCAAAAAGTTTATTTTCTACAAAAACATCACTTTTCCCAACGGCATTCATCAAGGTTGATTTTCCCACATTAGTATATCCTACCAAAGCCACACGAACCATAGCGCCACGATTGCCACGTTGCACGCCCATTTGCTTGTCGATGGTTTTTATTTTCTCCTTCAATAAAGCAATTCGGTCACGAACAATACGTCTGTCGGTTTCAATCTCGGTTTCCCCAGGTCCACGCATTCCAATTCCCCCTTTTTGACGTTCAAGGTGCGTCCACATTCCGGAAAGTCTTGGTAATAAATACTGGCATTGCGCTAATTCCACTTGCGTTCTTGCATACGAAGTTTCGGCACGTTGCGCAAAAATATCAAGGATAAGGTGCGTTCTATCGAGGATTTTACATTCCTCAATTATTTTAGAAATATTTTTTTGTTGTGAAGGCGATAATTCATCATCAAATACCAAAGTCGAGATATCATTTTCTTTTACAAATTGATGAATCTCTTCGATTTTTCCAGTTCCAACAAAAGTCTTGGGATTTGGGCGTTCCATTTTTTGCGAAAAACGTTTTACCACTTGGCCCCCAGCGGTAAAGGTCAAAAATTCTAATTCGTCAAGATATTCGTTTAGTTTCTCTTCACTTTGATTTTGAGTTACAATACCAACTATAGCCGTTTTTTCGAAATTTATTACTTCTTTTTCTAACATGTCTTTGAATAAGCTACAAATTTAATGATTTGTCAGGGACTTATGTAATTATGGGTTTATAAAAAAGTCAGAAGGTGTGAATAATGATAGTTTTTTGGTCGAGCTGGAAATTAGACTAAAGAAAAAAGCATTGTCAACCGTAAGCAGATGAAATAGGTTCGCTAAAGCGAAATACTGATAAAAAACAAATTTTCTACAAAACTAATCTGCTGAATCTGCAAAATCTACGTGAAAAATTTTAGCACGCAGATTCAGCAGATTTTATAGTGCCGTAGTACTATTTCGAATTCTTAATACCAACCATTTGAAAAGAGTTAGATAGAATTATACAAATCACCACAAATTAGTCTTTAATTTAAAAAAATTAGGGAAAATTCGTAGCTAAAAAATAACTCTCACGCTTTTGCACTGCGCACTTTAGGAGTTAATTTGGATTTTTAATTATTTTTACATGAATTTAATCCCATTTGAATGAATCGATTTTTGACATTACTTATTGCATCGCTATTTCCTGTTCTTCTTTTTGGGCAAAATAATTTTGATTCACTGTTGGATGAATTGGATAAAACTGTAACTGATTACCAATTGTATTCGAATAAAAAAGAGACTGAAATAAACAAACTCAAAGGACTGCTACAATACACTGTCGCTGATCTTCAAAAATATGCCATTTACGGAAAATTGTATTCGGAATATAAATTATATCAGTCGGACTCGGCATTGATTTACGCCCGAAAAAGTTTTCAAATAGCCGAAAAGCTGAATGATGCCCGAAAGCTAAATGATGCCCAATTAAATCTGGCTTCCATCATGGGAACATTAGGAATGTACAAAGAAGCGACTGACATCCTTAATACCATCAACATCAATACAACTCCCGACCTAAAAGGATATTATTTTACCGTAAACAGTGTGGTTTATGGATATATGTCTGATTATGCGGCTTCACCTCAGGAAAAAGAAAGATATATTCTGTTAACCAAAAAGTACCGTGATTCCTCCTTAAATTTTTATCCAACGCAATCAAGTGCTTATATTATGGCGAAGTCCAGCACGCTTATTGACGCTGGAAAACTCAATGAGACACTGCATTTATTGCTGAACTATTTTCCGAATATTGCTCCTAATAGTCCTGATAAAGCTGTCATTGCCTATATTATTTCGCAGGCATATCGCGAAAAAAAGGACCATGTACAGGAGAAAAAATGGTTGACAATTTCTGCTATTTCTGATTTGCAGTTGGCCAAAAAGGAATATATTTCGTTGCGTTCTTTGGCTTTTCTAATGTATGAAAATGGAGATATTGACCGCGCTTATAAATATATAAAACGTTCCCTCGAAGATGCCCTTTTTTGCAATGCGCGTTTAAGGACGTATGAAATCTCTAAGATGCTGCCCATCATTAACGAGGCGTATCAAAAACAAAATGAAACCAACCGACTCCAATTAATGCTATTTTTGATAAGTGCCAGTATACTATCGGTGTTCTTGTTGGCGGTGCTTTTTTTACTTTTTAAGCAAATGAAAAAATTGTCCAAAGCAAAACAGGATTTAAGTTTGGCCAACACCAAGCTTTCTGAACTGAATGCCGAATTAAATACATTTATTGAGAAATTGAATGAGACCAATTATACGCTGACCGAAGCCAATCTTTTGAAAGAAATATACATTGGCCGTTACATGGACCAGTGTTCTGATTACATTGGCAAATTAGACGAATACCGCCGAAAATTGAATGTTATGGCGACTACGGGGAAAATGAACGACTTGATCAGTGCCGTAAAATCGAAACAGTTTATCGAAAATGAGCTCGCAGCATTTTATACTAATTTCGACAAAACATTCTTGCAACTCTTTCCTGATTTTATCGAAGAGTTTAAAGCTTTATTGATTGATGATGAAGCAACACAATTAAAGGACGGTGAACTGCTGAATACGGAATTGAGAATCTTTGCCCTGATTCGTTTGGGCATCAAGGATAGCGCAAAAATTTCAATATTTCTTCGCTATTCTGTATCCACTATTTACAATTACCGTTCACAACTCAAAAACAAAGCAGCAGGTCCACGGGAAGAATTTGAAGCAAAAGTAATGCGTATAGGTACCAATTTAAAATAGAAAAAATCTGTTTTTTAAGGAGGTCTTCCAGGTTAAAACAATCTGGAAGACCTCTTTTTTATTATAAATACACTACTTTTTTTAAACAATAAATTTATTTAATAGTCAGTTATTCAGTATATTGCATTTTAAAAATAGAAACACAATCTACTTTTTTAGAATGATGAAAATATGTAGCGCATAAAGCGTTTACTTTTACTTTCTCGAAATTCGGAATTGGGATTAAAACTTTGTCTTTTTCAATAAATCGATTTCGTGAAAATCACATTCTATTACCGAACCTGAAAAATTAATTATTAAATTCTATTTAAAAAATGAAGCAATTTCTTTTTACAGCCTTACTTTGGCTCGCTTTTTTTAACACTGCAAATGCACAGCAGTTAAAATCACCGAATGAAAAATTTGTAATGACCTTTTCATTACAAAATGACGGAACACCTAGTTACAGTTTAAATTACAAAGGCAAAGCAGTTGTAAAACCAAGTAAATTAGGTCTTGAGCTAAAAAATGATAAAAAATCATTGTTAAATGATTTTACTGTTATCGATACTAAAACATCCACTTTTGATGAAAACTGGAAACCAGTTTGGGGAGAAGTTGCCTCAATTCGCAATCATTATAACGAATTGGCCGTTACCTTAAATCAAAAAGAAACCGACAGACAAATTGTTATTCGTTTTCGTTTGTTTGACGATGGTCTAGGATTCCGTTATGAGTTTCCTTCGCAAAAGAACCTTACTTATTTTGTAATCAAAGAAGAAAGAACCCAATTTGCAATGACAGGAGATCATACCGCTTTTTGGATTCCTGGTGATTATGACACACAAGAATATGATTACACCACCTCAAAATTATCTGAAATTAGAGGCTTGTCAGAAAAAGCAACTACTGCAAATGTTTCTCAAAGGTCTTTTTCTACAACAGGAGTTCAGACTTCGCTTATGCTAAAAACTGGGGACGGTTTATATATCAATTTACACGAAGCAGCCTTAATTAATTATTCTTGTATGCATTTGAATCTGGATGATAAAAATATGGTATTCGAATCTTGGTTAACACCAGATGCAAAAGGAGACAAAGGATATATGCAAGCTCCAAGTCATTCGCCTTGGCGTACGATAATCGTTAGTGATGACGCAAGAGAAATTCTGGCTTCAAAAATGACATTAAACCTGAATGACCCTAGTAAAATCGAAGATACTTCATGGATAAAACCAGTTAAATATGTGGGTGTTTGGTGGGAAATGATTACTGGAAAAAGCTCATGGGCGTACACTGATGAATTTCCAACGGTACAACTTGGCGTTACTGATTTTGCAAAAGCAAAACCAAATGGCAAACACGGAGCGAATAACACCAATGTGAAAAAATATATCGATTTTGCAGCCAAAAACGGTTTTGATGCGGTTTTGGTCGAAGGTTGGAATGAAGGTTGGGAAGACTGGTTTGGACATTCAAAAGATTATGTTTTTGATTTTCTAACTCCGTATCCGGATTTTGATGTTAAAGGCTTACATGAATATGCAAAATCAAAAGGAATTAAGATGATTATGCACCATGAAACTTCTGGATCTGTTCGTAACTATGAGCGTCATATGGACAAAGCCTATCAGTTTATGAAAGACAATGGGTATGATGCCGTGAAAAGTGGTTATGTAGGTGATATTTTGCCAAGAGGTGAAAATCATTACAGCCAATGGATTGTCAATCATTATCAATATGCTGTCGAAAAAGCAGCTGAGTATAAAATCATGGTCAATGCTCACGAAGCTATTCGTCCAACAGGTATTTGCAGAACGTATCCAAATTTAATTGGTAACGAAGCCGCAAGAGGAACCGAATATCAAGCTTTTGGTGGTTCTAAACCAAACCACGTAACGGTATTGCCTTTTACCCGTTTAGTAGGCGGACCTATGGATTATACTCCGGGTATCTTTGAAATGGATTTAAGCAAAATCAATCCTGATAATCATTCCCATGTGAACAGCACATTAGCAAATCAGCTGGCTTTGTATGTAACTATGTACAGTCCGTTGCAGATGGCAGCCGATTTACCTGAAAATTATGACCGATTTGCTGATGCATTCCAGTTTATTAAAGATGTAGCGGTAGATTGGACAGACAGTAAATACCTAGAAGCGGAACCAGGTCAATATGTTACTGTTGCGCGTAAAGCAAAAGTGACCAACAATTGGTTCATTGGTAATGTAAACGGAGAAACGCCTCGTACTTCAGCTATCAAATTTGATTTCTTGGAAAAAGGAAAAACGTATGTAGCCACCATTTATGCAGATGCTAAAGACGCACATTATAAAACAAATCCGCAAGCTTATACAATTCGTAAAATGACGGTGACCAACAAATCAAAACTGGCGCAGTTGAGTGCTCCGGGTGGAGGTTATGCGATAAGTATAGTTGAAATCAAAAAATAATTAAGTATAAAAGGCTGTCCGAAAAGACAGCCTTTTTATTTTGGTGTTATTTAGGAAAGAAAAACAAATGGCCTAATTCACTGAAATTAATTTAACTTCAAAAACAAGTACAGAACCACCAGGAATAGGACCACTATCATTACTTCCATAACCTAAGTGAGCCGGAATTAAAAGGATACCACTTCCTTCTGCTTTAAAGTAAGGGATTCCTTCTGTCCAACCTTTTATCACTTGATTCAATCCAAATGAAATTCCTTCGGCTTTACTTTCATCAAATACATTTCCGTTTGTAAAATAACCTTTATAAGCCACTGTTACATTAGACGTTGCGGTAGGTTGAGTTCCAGTACCGGCTTCATTAACCACATAATACAATCCTGAATCGGTTCTTGTAGCAGTTAAATGATTTTTGGCGACATAATCAACAATTTCTTTTTCATTTTGAACTGTATAATCAACAGGTTTAGATGTTCCAGCATCTGATAAGCAAGAAACAAATAGTATAGAAACTAATGCTAATAAAATAGATTTCATAAATTTTAATTTAATTTTTAAGATTGCAAATATATAAAACACACGCTACATAAATTGTGTTTTTCTCTGCTATGTGGCCAATATTAATTTCCAAAGATCTGCACATCATCCACTTGAAAAGCACCGTCCAAAGCCAGATTTTTTCCGGAACCTGTATATTTGAAAGCAATATTTATTTTGCCTTTATAGGAGGATAAATCTATTCCTCCACTTCCTACAAATTGATACCAAGGCGTGGCTTGTTTTGGTAATTTCGCCAAAATGGGAACCCAAGTTGCGGTAGCCACATTCAATCCGTCAAAATTAGTGGAAACATAAACTTCCAAAGAATTCAATTGGGAATCAACATCTAAATGATGTTGGGCAGCCCTGAAAGTTAAGATTTCATTAGTGTGCTTGTCCATATCTATTTTTGGGGAAATCAACCAAGCTACATTCGAAACTACCTTTGCGCCTGAAATATTAAATTCGGCATAACCATTTCCGGAATATACTGTCCCTTTCCAGGAAATCGCTCCCTTTTGAACAATATTTGCCCATCCCGGAAGACTCAAATTTGATTTATCAATAACCGTTTCAAAATCTTGAGAGAAAAAAGGAGCTGCTCTAGTTCCAGTCATCACAACATCTTTCTCGGAGCGCGGTAATAGTTGATAGTCCGTTCCATATTTTGTTAAAACCCCTCTTACTTTTCCACTTCCATTTGGAACTATACTACTCGAAAAATCAGCGAAACTACTGGTTCTAAAATACACTTGATTCCCTAATTTATCCATCAAACCCCAATTGGTTGCGCCACCCACATTATTGGTTTCCTCAAAATAATGGCGACCAATAGCATCCGCTGTAAACTGAACATCCGATAATTCGACCAACATATTCAAATTAGAATCATTCAATAGATCCTCCATCGAAATTGTCTTTACTAGAAGTTCCTCCTTTACGGTTGTGCAAGAGGCATTCAACACTTTTTTATACTCATTTTGGGAAAGTCGCCCCACTCCTCCTTCATTGTAAGAATTAACAAAAATGCTTCCTATGCGCAGGCCTCCAAACGAAATATCAGTGTATTGGTCTTTTAGTTTTAAATATACTTTATTGCCTAATCTGTAATCAATATACAAGTTTGTAGCATCTACTGGAACACTAAACCCTATAGCTGGCGTTGTGGCTGTTGCCAAAGTTTGAAAGGAAATGGACTTAAAAAAATTACCCGATTCATCGCTGGAAACAACGTACGCTTCTATGATATCGTCGTACTTGTATTGGCTTACAATTGCATTGGCATTTTCCCGAACTTCTGCAACAGTCCGGTTTACAGTTAAATCAGGTTGGGCACACATTAGTTTTGGAATAGCTACTTCATCGTTTACGCAACTGGTAAAAGCAATTGCTATTACTATAGAAAAAAATAGATTATTGAAAGTTGTTTTCATTATGTTTCTGTTTTCAAATTTATAAATTGATGGAAAGATTGACGAAATAAGTCCTCCCGTACCCGTAAAAATATTTGTTGCCAAAAGATGGTGTTCCACTGGAAACATCCTGATTGCGTTGCCTGAAATTGGCATTTCTTGCCTGTTCATAACCGCCTGTTTTGTAAGTAACATCGAGCACATTATTGATGCTGGCAAAAAGACCTACATACTTACTGAAAACTCGCCATGATTTACCGCCAACTATATTTAATAATGTTGTTGGAGCAAATTTTTCCTGTTGCAATAATTCCTTGCCTCTTTCTTCGGTGGCTTCCGGAAAGGAAAATCCACTGGCAGGATTGATAAAAAAGTGATCTGTTCTGGCAATGGGAGAGACATCAATATAACTGTTTGTTAAATAATTAATATTAACACCAATCCACCAAAACTTAGGATCTCGATATTCAATTCCCAACGAATACGCTTGTTGCGGCGAACCCGGTTGTTTGTAGTTTTTTAATGCTGCGGTTCCAAAATCAAAAACAGGGTTCGTATTTTCTATTGACGCTTCGGCATCATTAGTCACCATTACATTTGGATTGCTGTCGTAGGTATATTCTCCAAAAGCCGCGGAAAAAGTGGTTTTCAATGTTGGGTTTATCTGATATTCTAAACTTAATTCCGTACCTAGATTTTTCTTGTTCAAATGCGTCAGCGTCTGGCTCACAAAAGCACTCGTGTTATTATACCCCGCACCATCATCAAAAATTCCTTCGGCATAAAAGAAAGAAGTTTGTGTGGCATCTTTTATCAACGTATAAAAAGCGGTAAGTCGGGCTTTTAATTTTGGAGAACGATACACATAACTGACATCCAGACTGCTTATGTTCTCGTTTTTTAAATCATCAACAATCCTATTATTTAATCGGGAATTAGGGAAAGTATTTCTGATTGTTGGGGCTTTCGTCAAGTGCGCTCCGTTAAAAATCAACAATTGTTTTCCAGATATTTTGTAGGTTAATCCTCCTTTAAACCCGAAATTTTCGAATGTTGCTTTCTCACTTTTTCCAAAGGAATTGGTTTCGTAAATCCCGTTTCTGTACAAACCTTCCCTTTGATAATTGGTGCTTGAGAAACTTTGAGCCAGATAAAAATCGACTTTGTTATACGAGAATTTGAATTGGGTGAACGCATCGAGCGTATGGGCAACATAATTATAATTGTATCCGTATTCGTCACCAACAACCACTTGACGGTTTGGATTATTCAAGTCTGATTGAGATTGGTTTCCGTTATAAAAGCCATCAATATCTTCAAAATAAGCACCACCCAATAAATCCAAAAGCTTTTGATAATTGTGTGATTTCAAGTTTTTGAAAGAAGCTCCAGCATTCAAAATAACATTTTCCGTGAGTTGTGTATTGAAAGTAGAAGTCGCCACGATTGTTTTATCATCGGTTCGATCTTCATACAAAACATACTTGCTTTTAGAAGGTTCGTAACCTGAAATTGTTCCATTTGCATCTACAATCGGATTTTGATTCGCTTGGTACATCCCATTCCAATCCATTTGCTGATTGGCTAAAAACTGTTCTTTGCTTTTCTTCGCATTCTCTAAATCTGGTGTGAATTCTCCTGAAAATTCCCCGTTATCTGAATCGTAATGCGAACTGTAATAACTTGGCAGTTTTCTATAGTAAGTCGGATCTGGGCTATTGGCATTTTGATAATCGATGTTGCTGTTCCCAATTTTTCCAAATTGATACATCAAACTGGAATTCAAATTTGTATGATCGTTTATTTTAAAAAAATGGGTTAGCATCACAATCGGTTCTTCGATGGTTTTCATTCTTGAATTTCTCTTATTCCCATCTTGAAAACCCCAATAGGAATTGTATTTTCCGTTTGTTAATTGGGAAACTTCGGTGGTATTTGGGGAATTTTTCCCTCGTGAATTTGGAGTATAAAAAGCCGTAAAGTTTAAGGAATGATTCTCGTTCAGTTTTTTCTCCACACTTATAAAGGCGGAACTGGCATCGTAATTTGTTCCTTCAAAATAGCCTTCCTGTGCCCATCGCTTTCCAGCCGAAACTACAAATGCCCAGCCTCGTGCATTCATACCGGAAGCATACGTTCCCATCATGCGCCAACTGTAATTAGTATTGGTGCCAGAAAATGAAATTCGGGTGCCGGGTCTGTAAATGGAAGCACGGGTATTGATTTCCTGAGTCCCTAATATTCCGCCAAAAGTATAATCAGAAGGAGCAGTTCCTATGGAAAATTCCTGATTTCGGAGCGCATCGTTCAGTCCGCCCCAATCGCCCCATTGCGGTCTACTATCGTACAATTTATTCATGGAAACACCATTAATCATCATCGTGGAATGCTCGCTATCCAACCCTCGAATCCTAAAACGAGCTTGTCCCCAATTGAAAGCCGCCGCTTGCTGAAAAGCATCTTTGGAGGATTGCAAAAGCCCTGAAGTGCTTTCGGAGCCACTGTTGTCATCACTTAAATCACTTTCGGAAAGTGCAATTAAACCGGTTTGTTGTTCTGAACTTTGGTCATCTTCTAATAATATGGTGTCTAAATCGAGTAGTTGTCCCGCTATGATTTCAACTGGAAATAAGGCGTCTTTATACCCCTGACTGTGAAATAAAACTAATTGTTCTCCTGCGGGAACAGTGCTAAACCTAAACTTTCCGTCAACTGTTGTCAGCTGCATTAAATTTGTGTTTTGAATGGTAACTACAACAGATGCTAATGGTTGCTGGGTTTTGGAATCGATAATTTTTCCAGAAATGCCTGTTTCTTGCTGTGCAAAAGCAAAAGGTATTACAACAAAAAAGAAGAGAATTAGGGTAATTTTTTTCATAAGCACATTATGTCTTTTATAAGCGAATGAGAATACGCCAATGAATAAAGATTCTTTATCCCAAAAAGAGATAAAGAATAAAATAATGGTAAAATGTTTTTGGAAATTAGAATTTGATACCGAATGAAATTCTGCTGAAAGGCGTGGTGTTTAGAATTTCTAATTGTAAATATAAGAAAAAAACTATAAAAATATATTTTTTAATAAAATAAATCTTATGTTTTTAAAAAACTATTTTACATACTTATCTCCTTGCAAAAGTCCTAAGAAATTAAAAACGGGATTAGTAGCCCCGATGGGAGCAAGTATCCTTTTTTCTCGTTTTTTACGAGACAAAAGATACTGTGTACAGCGGGTGTGAACGCTTATGAAAAACGAGAAGTTGTGCTCCTAAAAATCTATTGAATTGCCTTGATTCTGGAAACCATGAATGCAATTAAAAAACCAAAAACACCTATAAAGGCAAATGAAAATCGCAAGCTGGACAATTCTGCAATATATCCTATAACGGGAGGACCCATTAAAAATCCAAGAAAACTTACGCTTGAAACGATTGTTAAAGCTTCACCAGGAGGTACCGTTGGGTTTTTCCCTGCAATGCTGTATAAGGTAGGAACAATGGTGGAAACCCCAAGTCCAACAAACATAAATGCAATAGTTGACGGTATTATATATGGAAAAAATACTGAGGTAAATAATCCCAGTGAAATAATAATTCCGCTGATTTGCATTACTGGTTTTCTTCCAAATTTATGTATCAGGCCATCACCAAAAAATCGTCCTCCAGCCATCATTATCATAAAAGAAGTATAGCCTAAAATAACCAATGGTCCGGGTGCTTTGATGACATCTTTGAAATAAACACCGCTCCAGTCAAACATAACCCCTTCGCTGGCCATGCAGCAAAAACCAATTATACCCAGCCAAATTAAGGCACTGTCCGGTTTTGTAAATAATTTTTTCTTTTCGGTTTTGATGATTTCTTTGGCTTTTATCAGGAATTTATAATTAAAAGCAATCATCAAAAGTACAATACCGGCTACTATTAAAAAATGTTCATACGGCGTTAGTTCCAGTGCTAACATTCCTAAACCAACTAATGCGCCAGTAAATCCTGCAAAACTCCACATCCCGTGAAAAGAAGACATAATGGTTTTCTTGAAAAGTTCTTCGGTATAAACACCTTGTGTATTTACTGCTATGTTTGCCAAATTTCCAAATATCCCAAATACAAATAATCCAAGTGATAATTGCCAAGCCTGAGCAGCCAGTCCAAGATTTGTTAAACTAAAAACGTAAAATAATAGTGATAGTATAAGGATGCGATGACTCCCGAAACGGGTGACTAATTTTCCGGAAAAAGGCATAACCACCAATTGTCCTAATGGAACTGCAAATAATATTGACCCTAATTCTCCTGAACTTAAATGCAATGCTGTTTTAATATCCGGGATTCTACTTGCCCAAGTGGCAAAACACAATCCCATTCCAAAATAAAACATAGATACTGCCCATCGAATTCTATTTAAATAAGAAATCTTGGCATCTTTATACGTTTTTTTGAATTTTGCTTTGGTTCTGAACCTGCCTAAAAAGTTTAAATCTATCAAAAGGATTTGATTTTAGAGTTTTATACCGTCAAAAGTACAAAAAGCAATCGTTCATTACCTCTAAACAACGCATCCCGTCAAAAATATATCGTTATTGTTTATAAAAAAGGAGGGGATTTAGTACAACTTAAAAAGTGATAACCGCAAATTTACCCATTCATCTGCATGTTTTAAATTGGCAAATTTGCGGTTAGTTATTACATTCATTGGATGAAATCTACAAATTAATTGCTTTCTTTTGGACGCTACTTTGTATTGCCGCTTCGATAATTTGCATGACATGAACCCCATCCTGCGCCGTTACCGGCTCTTGAACATCATTTGAAATAGAATTGTAAACTCCATCAAAAAAATCGTAGTAATTGCCTTGAAGTGTTGGTACATTTTCCTTTAATATATCGGTATGGAACTCCGTATGAAGCAAACCTTCTTTGTCTTTTTGCTCTTTCCCCCAAGTGTCGAGATTCGGTTTTTTCCCCAGTTTTAAATCATCTTCCTGTACATCGCCACGTGGTTTCAAGAAAGACCCTTTTTTACCATGAACAACAAACGCCGGAATTGCTTCTCGAACAAAAAATCCCGCTTTTAATCGGACACGGAAATCAGGATAATACAACAAGATGTCTATATAATCATCTACCAAAGAATGTTCCCGCGTAATTCTGATATCAGCAAAAACAGATTCAGGTAAACCAAATAAACACAAGGCCTGATCAATTAAATGCGGACCTAAATCCTTTAGAATTCCAGCACCGGAATTAGCAGTTTCTTTGTGTGATTTTGGGCTCAAAAGCGGATTGTAGCGGTCAAAATGGAATTCGGCTTCCACAATGTCACCCAGCATTTTATCTGAAATAATTTTTTGCACGGTTTTGAAATCGCTGTCCCATCTTCTGTTTTGGAAAACGGCGAGCTTAACTCCCCTTTCTTTTGCCAAAGCAGCTAATTCCTGCGCTTGGGCAACGGTTGTGGTAAATGCTTTTTCGACAATGGCATGTTTTCCCGCAAGCAATACTTTTTTGGCATATTCATAATGCGTGTCCACTGGCGTATTTACAATCACCAAATCGACATCATCTTCGAGTAAAGCCTCCATAGTGGCATAACTTTTAACCAAAGGGTAATCCTCGCGTATCAGTTTTTTGCTTCTTTCCCATGAACCAATCAGTTCAAATCCTTCATGGAATGATATAAACGGAGCATGGAATACTTTTCCAGACATTCCGTAGGAAAGTAAAGCAGTTCTTATTTTTTGCATGTGCTGTTTTTTTTTAGTCGAACACGAATTTATAACTTTTAATTTTAAAATTTACAGGAACTCATATTCCTTATGTGGTTAAATTTTGAACCATATAGGAATATAAGTTCGTTGAAGAATTGGTCCTCGATACTTTTTTGTCCCGTTTCACTGCTCAAAATCCCGAAGCGTCGGGACGAACTGACGTATTAATCGATTCAGAAGATTTATCTAATAAATTATTTAATTTTTGCTCCGGGAATTCGGTAAAAAATAATTCGCGTTAATTCGTGTTTACATTTTATTTAATTTTTGCTCTTTCGTATTGTTTAGGCCATTGAATATCTGCCTGTAATTCTTGAGCGAATGTCAAGCCTAAATTGGGGTTTCTAAGGGATTCTCTTGCGAACAAAACCAAATCGGCTTTTCCAGTTGCAATTATTTCTTCCGCTTGACCGGATGCTGTGATTAATCCTACGGCACCTGTCATTATTGCAGTTTCTTTTTTTATTCTTTCTGCAAAAGGAACCTGATAATTGGGTCCAACCGGAATTTGTTGGTGTGACACCAATCCACCCGAAGAAACATCAATTAAATCCACCCCTTTTTCTTTTAGTATTTTCGAAAGTTGAACTGATTCTTCGATGTCCCAACCGCCTTCCGCCCAATCCGTAGCAGAAATTCTAACAAATAAAGGCAAGTTTTCTGGCCATTCCGATTGTACTGCTTCCACAATATCCAAAGTAAAACGGATTCGGTTTTCGAAACTTCCTCCGTATTCGTCCGTTCGAAAATTAGACAAAGGCGAGAGAAACTGATGCAATAAATAGCCATGAGCCGCATGAATTTCCAAGACTTGAAAACCGGCTTGAACCGCTCTTTTAGTAGTCGCTTTAAAATCGGAAATTACTTTTTCAATTCCCGTTTTGTCTAATGCAATAGGTGTTTTTTCATTGTCATGATAAGCGACAGCACTTGGCGCCACTGTATCCCAACCTCCTTGGCTTTCGTCTAATTTTCTGCCCCCTTCCCAAGGTGCAGCTGCACTTGCTTTTCTTCCGGCATGCGCCAATTGAATTCCGGGAATTGAATTTTGACTCACAATAAAACGATTAATCGCTTGCATTTTTTCAATTTGTTCGTCTTTCCAAAGTCCCAAATCACTAGGGGAAATTCTACCTTCGGGAGAAACTGCAGTCGCTTCCTGAATAATTAATCCTGCTCCACCACTGGCACGACTACCCAAATGAACGAGATGCCAATCATTGGCAAAACCATCTGTTGCCGAATATTGGCACATGGGTGAAATAACAATTCTATTTTTAAGGGTGGTGTTTTTTATTTGAAGTGGTGAAAATAACTGTGATGCCATTTGTATGAAGTTTAATTTAAAAATTAAAAATGATTTTCTAAAAAAGTAGTTCGACAGGATTTGTTTGGAAATAATAAAGAGCATACTTTCGAAAAAAGCATATACTACTTATTTTTAACCATATAAGAAATAGCAGTTCATTTAAGTTTTAGCTTAAATTATAGCTTATGTGAACTTCTATTTCTTATATGGTCAAAATTATACTTTACTGTTTCACAACATTTCCTGAAAAAAAGTAAAGTTAAGGGACATAACCGAAAGTAAAAATTGAAATTTAATTAATTAACAAACATTTAAAACGGTATGGAACAATTATTGTAAATTAAACAAATAGAAAACCTTACTTTTGTAAGTTGTAAAAGAACTAAAATTAAAAAATGGACATAGTTATCAAGCTTTCTCAATTTTTATTGAGCTTATCATTACTTATTATACTTCACGAATTAGGACATTTTATTCCTGCTAAATTGTTTAAAACCAGAGTCGAAAAATTTTACTTGTTTTTTGATGTTAAATATTCCCTTCTAAAAAAGAAAATTGGCGAAACTGAATACGGTATCGGTTGGTTGCCTTTGGGTGGTTATGTAAAAATTTCAGGAATGATTGACGAAAGCATGGACAAAGAGCAAATGGCTTTACCACCTCAACCATGGGAATTTCGTTCTAAACCGGCTTGGCAACGTTTGATTATCATGCTTGGTGGTGTTACCGTGAATTTCATTTTGGCATTCATTATTTATATCGGAATGGCATTTGCTTATGGCGATACCTATATTGCTAACTCCGATTTGAAAGACGGTCTTTCGATCGAAAATAAAGCCATGCAAAATGCAGGTTTCAAAACGGGTGACAGAATCATTTCTATTGATGGTGAAAAAGTAGAACGTTTTGATAATGGAATCAATGCTAAAGTGGTAATGGGGAAACAAGTCCTTATTGAAAGAAATGGAACTGAGCAGTCTATCACAATGCCAAATGATTTTGTGGATCAATTATCAAAATTTGAAAAAGGACCATTAGTATCTATCAGAATGCCGTTTGTCATTGGTGCTGTTGCTGCGGATTCTAAAAATACTGCTTTACAACCAAAAGATATCGTTATTGCCCTTAACGGTCAAAAAACAAAATATTTTGATGAAGCCAAAACAGTTTTGGAAAACAATAAAAACAAAACCATTAATGCTACTGTTTTAAGAGATCAAAAAGAAGTACAAGTTCCTGTTACCGTTTCTAAAGAGGGAAAACTAGGGGTACAAATTGGAGGTTTAGGAATGGAATCTTTAGAGAAACTAGGCTATTATAAAATTAGCAAGCAGGAATTTGGCCTATTAGAATCTATCCCTGTAGGATTAGCAAAAGGAAAAGACCAGTTAGTAGGATACGGAAAACAGCTGAAAATGATTTTCAGTCCAAGTACGGGTGCCTACAAACAAGTAGGTGGTTTTAAAGCCATATTTGACATTTTTCCTAATACTTGGAGCTGGGAAGTTTTCTGGACAATCACTGCTTTGTTATCAATTATGCTTGGTGTAATGAACTTATTGCCTATTCCGGCACTTGATGGTGGTCATGTAATGTTTTTATTATATGAAATTGTTAGTGGTAAAAAACCAAGTGATAAATTCCTAGAGAATGCACAAATGGTTGGTTTCGTATTACTTATAACACTGTTACTATTTGCTAATGGAAACGACATTTACAAGGCAATTCTTGGGAAGTAAAAAAAATTAAAAAAAATTTTATTTTTGCTTGCAGAAATCAAATTAAGCCCTATCTTTGCACCGCTTTACAAGTGAAACACACTTCACTAATAAGCACACAAAAACGTTCATTCATTATCAGAATAAAAATATACAGTTTCCTTCTTAGCTCAGTTGGTTAGAGCATCTGACTGTTAATCAGAGGGTCCTTGGTTCGAGCCCAAGAGAGGGAGCTTTAAAAGCCTGACAGCAATGTCGGGCTTTTTTTATGTCTAAAAAGTAGTGATTCCTGGTTTTTCTGGGATTGAATCTAAAAAAAATGATTAGCCGTAATTACAAGAAACGGGTTTTCTACTTTACCATTTCCGTAACAATCTTTTTTGCCTGATTTGAATTACCCCAGTTTGCAATTTCATGTAAAACAGGCATCAAACTTTTCCCCGAATCTGATAACGTATATTCTACTCTTTGGGAGCTTTCCTTAAACGCTGTTCTCTCAATTAATCCTAATGTTTCTAATTCTTTTAATTCATTAGAAAGCACCTTGTTTGAAATAGCCGGCATTAATTGGTTTAGCTTCCCAAACCGCAACGAGCTTTCGCCAATGCAATTTAATATTATAGGTTTCCATTTTCCGCCAAAAATTGACATGGCTCTTGTTACAGGACAATCATAAGGGTTTTCTATATATCTCATACAATTTGTAGTTACCTATTGGTTACTGGTATTTAATTTATTGGTTACAAATATACACTAATGGTCGTAAATTTGTAAAAAACTATAAAAACAAGAAAACATGAAAAAAATTGTATTACTTCTGACATTCATTTTATCTGTGGGAAATTTGAATGCACAAACAACAACATCTGATATTATTAAAGACTGGGAAAGAGCCAAAGCATATACTAAAGAGTATCTGGATGCAATGCCAGAAAGTGGGTATTCATTTAAACCAACAAAAGAAATGCGTTCTTTCTCAGGTCAAGTTTTACACTTGAGCGATGCCATATATGGTTTCGTAGGCGCTGCTACCGATGAAAAACCACCAGTAGGTTTTGGGGATTTAGAAAAATCCGGTGATGAGAACAAAGCAAGTGTTACCAGCAAAGTAATGGCTGCTTATGATTTTGCCATCAATTCCATTAAAAAATATCCTAATAATAAATTAGGGGAACAGATTAAACTTTTTGGCAAATTTGATATGAGTAGAGAACAGGTGTTAAACAAATGTTTCGAACATCAAACTCATCATAGAGCGCAAACAACCGTTTATTTACGATTAGTAGGTGCAACTCCTCCAGCAGAAAAATTATTTTAATTAATTTCTTGAAACAAACCAATTATGATAAAGTTATTAAAAATTACAATTCCGTTTTTGCTCTTATGTGTGGTTTCTTATGGACAGAAACTGACACTGGGAAAGCAAACATTTGAATTAAAAAATGTTACAGGATCAATTATTACTTTTCAGGGTCAAAAAGTATTGAAAATAGAACGAGATCTTAATGCCTTAGCTTTTGATGTAAACAGATTGGAATCTACTGTTGATGAACCTACTTATGCAAAACTCACCGATTTAGAATTTGAAAACGGAACGATTGAAGTAAAAATGTATAGCCAAATTCAGAATCCTTCACCATTTCAATCTGCTCAAGGTTTTATAGGAGTTGCTTTCCGAATAGATGATACCGATAAGGCTTTTGAGAACATCTATTTAAGACCAAAAGTAGGAAGATCAGACAATCAATCCTACAGAAATCATACCGTTCAATATTATGCTTATCCAAAATTTAAATTTGAAACATTAAGAAAACTCTCTCCTGATATGTACGAGACATCAGCTCCCGTTGCTATCAATGAATGGATAAAACTGAGAATAGAAATAAAAGGACAAAGAGCTGAATTGTTTGTAAATGATGCAAAGTATTCTAATTTTATTGTTGATACGATGAAGGGAAGCACCACTAAAGGAGCTATCGCTTTATGGGTTGATATAGGAACTATTGGTTATTTCAAGGATTTGAAAATTATAAAACGCTAATTATAAAAAACTTTAACTTTAATAAAAAAATGGTACGTTTTTTCAATCTATTCTGGGTCTGTATCTTATGTGCAATACAGCTACAAGCCCAACAGCCCATCCGAGGATTTATGCAGCCTGCAAATGTAATTTATAAAGTTCCCTATGGAAATAATCCGCAAGCAGGGCAGTATGTAAAATCAAAAGATGCCAAAATTTATTATGAAGTATACGGCAAAGGGCAACCCATTGTAGTCTTACATGGCGGGCTGTTTGGGTCAACTATCGAAATGGGAAGAATTATAGATAGTCTTTCAACTGATTTTCAGGTAATAGCTGTTTCTACCCGTGGGCACGGTAAATCTGAAATCGGAGTCGAACCTTTGACATTAGAACAAAGAGCCAATGATGTACTGGCAGTAATCAATGAAGTAACCAAAGAAAAAGTAATGATTCTCGGATTTAGTGATGGAGGATTTACCGCTTATAAATTCGGCTCGATGTATCCTGATAAAGTAAAAAAAATGATCGTAATAGGCGCGGGTATTTTATATCCGGGATTAAGAGATTTTAATTTTAACTTCAATAATGCGATGGAGTTGGATGCGGAATTTTGGATCCAACAGCGGGCCTTAATGCCAGAACCGAATCGCTTAGAAGAAGTGTTTAAACAGGTTTCCAATTGTTACAATAAACTAACAGTGGGCAAGGATTTATTAGGATCCATTAAATGCCCGGTTTTAGTGATGGCAGGCGACCGAGACGAGGGGAACTCCGTACAAAATGTTTTAAATGCCGCATTGTTAATTCCCAATCATCAGTTAGCGATTATCCCTAATGCTGGTCATCCTGCTTTTATTGTGAATTTTAATTCCGCTTGGGCTAGTATAGCTCCGTTCATAAAAGAAAACTAAGGTTCCTTCCATTTTACAGTAAGCATAACCCTTTTATTGAAACGAGATGATTTGTTCTGCATCTTTCGCCAATAAGGGAAATTTTAAAAGCCTGACAACAATGTCAGGCTTTTTTATGCCTAAAAATCTTCAATTGCTTTTATGTTTTCAACAAAGTTGCTGACTCAATTAAAACGGATAAAATTCTTTATCACAGCTTACAAATGTTTTTTTACACATTCATCACAATCCAGGAATTAATAAGATGTATTTAATTTTTCTGAGATAAACTAGGTCTATCTATCGACATTCTATAGGAAACTGTCGATTTCGATTTTAGGACATAATATATTCCGTACATTTATTTTTAAATTGCATATGATGAAACCATTTTCAGTTAAAGATATTTCGATTTTTTCAAAAGCTATACTCTTTTTTGGACTGCTTATTGTCCAAAGTATGCCACTATATATGAATATTAGCTTCCCGATAGAATTTTGGATAAAGCAAATATTCATGTATGTTATATGGATTATAGTGTTTTATCTTACTTATAAAATAATTATTCCTACCCTTTTATTTCAAGGCAAGAACGGTTTCTTCTTTATTTCGATATGCCTTCTGACACTATCGGTTCTGTACATTAGTGATACTTTCAACTCACTCATAAACCTTGATGCTATTTTAAATCAACATTTTAAAATTTCTAAAAAAGACAATATGCATGGTGCTTTGATTTCAAATTTAAGCGAAATCATAATAACCTTATTAATGGTGGGCGCAAGCACAGTGATAAGCGTTGCCAAAAAACTGCAAGCAGAAACCCAAGTGCGTCAAAATCTTGAAAAAGAAAAAATCACTTCGGAATTATCATTCCTTAAATCGCAAATCAACCCTCACTTCTTTTTCAATATTCTGAATAGCATTTATGCCTTGGCAGGTACAGAAAACCAACCGGCACGGGAAGCCATATACACCTTGTCACACATGATGCGCTATGTACTTTATGATACCAGAAACAATCTAACATCACTAGGTAAAGAAATAGGTTTTGTAGAAGATTATCTTAAACTTATGGAACTCAGAATAACGGATAAGGTCCAGGTAATATTTGAAAAGCCTACTAATATCAAGGATGTAGCTATAGCCCCAATGTTGTTTTTACCTTTTATCGAAAATGCCTATAAACATGGAATTAGCGGTATTTATCCAAGTTATATTTACATCGGAATTGAACAGTCCGAAAAATTGCTGCAAATTGAAGTCCGCAATTCTATATTTGAAAATCAAACCCTAAGTAAAGAAGAAAGCAACGGAATTGGTTTAATCAATACCCGCCGAAGACTCGATTTGATTTATCCCGGCAAGTACGAATTGACAACTAATGAAGACACCGTTCAAATGGAATACTCGGTAATCTTAAAATTACAAATCTCATGATATTAAAATGTATCGCGGTTGATGACGAGCCGCTGGCGTTACAGATTCTAGTTTCTTATATAGAACAAACACCATCCTTATCATTAGTGGGACAGTTTTCGAATGCCATCGAAGCATTAAAAGCAATCCATGAGCAGGATATTGACCTAATTTTTCTTGATATTCGAATGCCCGACATAAATGGAATTGAACTCGCAAAAATTGTAGAACAGTACCGTGTAAAAGGGAATTTAAGAATCATATTTACAACAGCTTTTGATCAGTATGCGCTTGATGGTTACAAGGTAGATGCGCTTGATTACCTCCTTAAACCTTTTAGCTTTGTTGATTTCAGTAAATCGGTGGCAAAGGCACTGGGTTATTTCGAACTCATCCGAAACCCGGAACAGGAAATACGAAAATTTAGTCCGCCAATTCCCGAAACTGAAGTAGCTTATATTTATCTGAAATTTGAATACCAACTCGTTAGAATCGCAGTCGATGACATCATTTATGTAGAAAGCATGAAAGATTATGTGAAAGTATTCCGCCTCAGCGAAGACAAACCCCTGCTGTCGCTGACAAGTATGAAATCACTTGAAGAAAAGCTTCCTGAAAATAAATTTATGCGAATTCACAGGTCTTATATTGTGTCATTGGATAAAATAAAATCCGCTACAAAAAATTCAGTCCAAATTGATAAAATTACCATTGTTGTCACTGATCAATACAAAGACAATTTTATAAAATTTTTTCAAGGCTGGTCTTAAATTTTGATTCAACAGAAAATGTTGTGAAACAGTCATTTTTACCAAATAAGAATATATAATCGACTTCAGAATCTGCGTGCCAATATTTTTACGTAGATTTTTTTAAAAGCGAATGCCCAAATTGTATCAGCTAAACTTAAATGAACCTATTTATTATTTTCGAACAAAATTCAGTAGACCCAAAAAATTGAATTGTTAAAATTCCGTCGACGTTCTCCCCCTCTCTGTCGAATGTGTTGGCATAAGTTCCTATTAAGATGTTGCTTTGTACCGTAATCCAAACGAATTTATTGAAATAATTCAAATGGATTTGGAACTTAAAATATCTTAAAATGAAAAAAATCATCCTTCTAACCGTGTTGTTTTTTGCTGTTGTATCTGTAAAATCTCAAACTTTTACCGGAACGAATAGTTTAAAAGGAAAAATTTCTGGTACCGTAATCGATTCGATAACTAAGGTACCCGTAGATTATGCTTCGGTAAGCCTTTACAAAATCAACTCTACTAAACCCATAACGGGCGTTTTGACCGATGCTACCGGAAATTTCAAATTGAATGAAATTCAAGCCGGGACCTATACCGTTACCATTTCATTTATTGGTTACAATGACAAAACTATTAAATCAATAATTACAACAGATGCAAAGTTGGATCTTGAAATTGGGAAGGTAGTTTTAAGTCCTGAAACAAATACATTGAAAGAAGTTGTAGTCGTAGGGAAAACACAACAAGTGACGAACAAGATTGATAAAATTGTTTACAACGTAGAGAAAGACTTGACAGCAAGCGGCGGTAATGCTACAGACGTATTGCAGAAAGTTCCTATGGTAAATGTAGATATTGACGGAAAAGTATCCATTCGTGGAGATGGAAATGTGCGAGTACTTATCAATGGAAAACCATCGGGGGCAACTTCCGCAAACCTTTCGGATGTGTTGAAAACAATACCTGCTGACCAAATCAAAAACATCGAAGTGGTTACTTCACCATCCGCAAAATATGATGCCGAAGGATCTGCCGGAATAATAAACATTATCACCAAACAGAAAAGTGTTTCCGGAGTGAGTGGCTCCGTAAGTGGTGGTATTGGCACGAGACAAAACAACTTTAATGCCAACGTTAATTATAATAAAAACCGTTTCAGCCTTTCGGCAAATGTTGGATTCAACAATGGCTGGCCACAAGAGTCCGCTTCTGAGTCCAATCAAATTTTGAACAATAGTAACGCCAACAGTTTGCAAACGAGTAAAGGTACTAACGAAGTAAAACGTAGTGGCGTAGTAGCATCAGTAACTGCTGGATATGATTTTAATACTTTCAACAGTTTAAGCACCACCTTTAGATATAACGACGGAGGATTTGAGCGAACTGGCACGAGTGAAAACACCTTTACTGATTACCTAAATAACGCGAACAGTAGCATTTATACCGGACAAAGTAGTGCGAAAAACTCTTTTGGAGGATTTGACTGGAATCTTAACTATAGCCATAAATTTGCAAAAGAGGGACACGAACTTACATTTTCATCGCAATGGAGCCATAGTTTAGTCAATACAGATTATCAAAATATATATTCCAGTTTTTATACCAATCAAAAAGCAAATAATGACGGAACAAATAATGAATACACGCTACAATTGGATTATACGCTACCAGTAACCGAAAAATTCAAACTGGAAGCAGGAGGTAAAACAATCATCAGAAAGATTTCGAGCGATTTCCAAAATTACGTTCCTGATGCACAAAATGCATTTGTTTATGACCCTATCAGTTCTAATTTATACAATTACGATCAAGATGTTGCATCCCTTTATACAGTAGGAACGCTAACTTTACCCAAAGGTTTTACCGTAATGGCAGGTGCTCGTTTCGAAAATACAGCCATCAAAGGTGATCCTACGAATGCGCTTCAAACCGATTTAAGCCCATTCAAAATTGACTATGGGACCTTTATTCCAAGCTTTACATTACAGAAAGCATTGTCACAGTCTTCTTCTTTAAAATTGACGTACAGCAAACGTATTTCAAGACCAAGCTTTACCTACCTCAACCCATTTATCAATAAATCAAATATTCAAGCACAAACACAAGGAAACCCTACCCTGGATCCTGAAGTATCACAAACCGTAGAATTTGGATACTCCACATTTTCACAAAAGCGTACTCTGAATATTTCGGCCTATTATAAATATACATCAGACCTAATTGAAGGTATTGCAACACCTTTATCAGACGAGACAGGGACAATCACCAATTATCAAAACATTGGGAGCAATAAATCTTTTGGAATGAGTCTTTTTGGTTCCGTAAATCCGTTTAAGATATTGACTTTACGTGGAAACTTTAATGCCTTTACTTACAAACCAGATCCAACCGGAGTATATAATTTAGAACAATCCACAAATGGCACATCAATTCAATATTCTGCGTTTGTGAGTGGGACACTTCAATTAAAAAACGACATTTCGGCTGAAGCTTTTGTAATCCAAAATTCTTCTAAGAAAACGTTGCAAGGCACCAGTCCCGCTTTTAATTTAATGGTGTTTGGAGTCAAAAAACAGTTTTGGAACAAAACGGCATCATTGGGAGTTAACATGGTCTCGCCATTCAAAAAAGATTTAGAATTTAAACAGAATTCAAGTGGACAGGGATTCAGCCAAACCAGTACCTTTAAATTTCCAATACGTTCTTTTGGAGTTACATTCAGCTATAATTTTGGTTCAATGAAGTTCACCGGAGCCAAAAAGAAAGGAGTTAGTAATGATGACCTTAAAGAAGGAGATCAAAACAATCAGGGAGGTATGCCTGCAATGAAATAAGACAATAGTAAGTGGAGCAACACTAGAAAAGGTTTCAAGATACTCTCTTGAAACCTTTTCTAGTAAGATTTTATAAATAGCTAAAAGAAAACTTCCTTTAGGGGATTAATCGTTCCACCCGAAGCTGTTCAAACAAATCGTAAAACGAGTCTTCAGTTCTTTGAAAAATAGTGAAGCCAAGTCTACGGCTTTTAGACATATCAGTCATCACTTCTATTGGCCGTCCCAAGTCAAGATCAGTATGCCAGGGAGATGCCAATCTGCTTAAATCAGACTCTGCAAGAGCATGTTGAACGGCAATATTTTTCCAAACCGGAGCTTCATTTACCATTTGTTCCTCAAGAGTATGTATCGTACCATCAAAGCCTATTGCATCAATTCCGAACGATTCTGCTAATTTTTTCCACAGCCATTTCCAGCGAAAAAAGTCTCCATTTACCACGTTGAATGCTTCGTTACGAGCCGCTTCTGTAGTGGAAGCCCATATTAAATGTTCCGCTAATACTCTGGCATCCGTAACATCTGAAAGTCCATTCCATTGTGCTGCTGAACCCGGCCACTGAAACGGCTTTCCTGTTTCTTTACAAATGCTGGCATATACCGCGAGCGTAGTGCCAAGATTCATTAAATTACCTACCGCTTTACCTATAACCGTATGCGGTCGATGGATACTCCATGTAAAACCATCTCGCATGGCAGCGGCATAAACTTCATCTTCTTGAGCATAATAAAAATTTTCTATCTCCAGACGGGGTTGCTCTTCCCTAAGTGGCGTTTCGGGCAAAAATCCGTCTTTGGCGTAAGCCTCAAACGGCCCAAGATAATGTTTCAGTCCCGTAACAAGCGCTACATGTTGCACTGATTTTTTAGGAGATAATACCTCCAGAAGATTTTTAACCATCAAGCTGTTTACTCGTATGTTTTCAGCTTCAGAGTCCTGGCGCATCCAACTTGTAATGTAAATGTGTGTGGGAGAAATGTCTTTTAAAGCTGTTTTTAAATTCTCCAAATCCAAAAGGTCTGCAGCAACAGGCTGAAGGTTTTCTATATCTTTTCGAGGGTTTCTGGCTAAACCAAAAGTTATCCAGCCTTTAGCAATAAGTCTTTCTGCGAGATTACTGCCTGTTATTCCGGTCGCTCCAACTACTAACGCTATATTTTCCATAATTCTATTTTAAAATTTTATGAAGTACAAAATTCGAAAACATTCCATGGATTATAAAGGACATACCTCACATAAAATTTGTGACCTATATCACGTCAATGTGATAGACGACTCAATGTTTCTCTTGAAATACCCAGATAGGATGCTATCAAAGTTTTAGGAATGCGGTGAATCAAATCCGGATATAATTGGATAAATTGCGTGTATCGTTCCTCTGAATTCTTGCTCATAAGCGAGAGAATACGGTTTTGAAGCGCAATATTACCGGCTGTCATTTTCTGCAAAAAGAAGAATTCCATTTTCTGTGACTCGACACATAGCTTTTCTCTGTTATCAAGAGTGATAGAATAGGTTTGTGCATCTTCTAAGCAATCAATATTGAGCGTGGCATTCTGTTTATTATAAAAACCCTGGTTATCCGTTATCCACCAATCTTCCATGGCAAATTGCAGAATATGATTCTTACCTGATTTGTCTATATAAAAAGATTTTAAGAGACCCTTTACTACGAAATGTACATCCGGAACGGAATTTCCCTGTTGCACAATGTATTGATGTTTTTTATATTTACCCACCGAAAAGTACGAGAGTACCAATTGAAATTCATCATCCGTTAATTTTACTATTTTCTCAATTTGTCTTCTTAAAATTGCTTCCATTACTTCTTTGTTAAAACCGTATAAAAATAATTAAAAAAAGGAAGGCTGGCTACAACTATTCCCCAGAAGGTCTAATTAATTCATTATTGTATATTCATTTAGGGCGTAACCTTCTTTCTGTTTGAAAATAGGTGTGAAATGGCATGGTTCATTTAAATCCTAACTCTCATAAAACGGAACAGCTGAAAGCATTCTTGAACTGATTACTAAACGCAAATCAATATTTGACTGGAACGACGAAAAAGAATTGGGGAATTAATTGTTTTAAAAATTTTAGGAATAAAATATTAAGGAGTCATTTTGTCCTTTTTTATTTTTTAAATTTCGATATTTACCTTTTAAAATAAATAAATTGATGATACGTAGAAGATTTATTGGTTCTGCAGCTTTATTTGGAGTTGCTGGTATTATGGGCTTTGCAATGCGTCCAAAGAAGAAACCCTTATTGCATCATGTATTTTTTTGGTTAAAGAACCCCCAATCAGAGGCTGATAAACAGCAATTGATTTCCGGTTTGAAAACCTTAGCGGCAATTCCAACTATTCGTCAAATTCATGTAGGCGTTTTAGCCTCAACGGAAAAACGTGAGGTAGTAGACACCTCTTGGAGTGTTTCAGAACTCATGTTTTTTGATGATGAAGCCGGACAAAAAACATACCAGGACCACCCACTTCATCTGGCTTTTATAAAAAACTGTTCTCATTTATGGGAAAAAGTAGTTGTTTATGATGCTATAGATGTATAGGAGTTGGTGTAATCAATCCAAAGTCATTAAAATTATGGTTTCAGGAAATAAATCTTGAAACCTTTTCTATGCGCAAGATTTGAGCAAAGCTTTGGATTTACTTCCTCTTAACATAAAGGAAGTTTTTTATTAAAAAATAATTTACTATATCGTCCTTTTTTAAAACTTAGACAACATAGTAAATTATTAGAAAAATTACAGTCGCTTATTTCAACTCTAAAACAAGAGCCTCATAAGGTCTTAGTGTTGCTTTTTTTGATACCGTTGCATAATTATTAATCAGCACTTTTGCATTTTTTAAATTAATTCCAGTATTTGCCACTGCATTTTTAGTAGAAAAATTTAATAACACCAATACTTTTTTACCATCTAATTCTCTGGTGTAAGCATACACATTAGGATTATTTTTGTCTAAAAGAGTGTATTTCCCATAAACTAAAACGGGATTCGATTTGCGAAGTTTGGTCATTTTTCTAAAGTAATTCAAGACTGAATTTGGATCTTTTTCTTGAGCTGCTGCGTTCAAAGTAGCGTGATTGTCATTTACTTTTAACCAAGGTTCCGCTGTTGAAAAACCTCCATTTTTAGAGCTATCCCATTGAAAAGGAGTTCTTCCGTTGTCTCTTGCTCCACCAGTTTTTTGATCTTCGATGAATTGTTTTAAATCACCTCCGGCAATTTTTACTTTTTCATATTCTGCAATCGTTTCAATATCTCTATAATCTTCAATTTTATTGAATTTGGCATTCACCATTCCTATTTCATCTCCATTATAATAATAAGGCGTTCCTTTCATTGAAAGTAAAAAAGTGGTCAACATTTTTGATGAAACAGCTCTAAATTCTGGTGCGTCATTTCCCCAACGAGAAGTCATTCTAGGTTGATCGTGGTTCCCTAAATAAATAGTTCCCCATCCTTTTTGATCATAAACTGCATCCCAGTCAGAATAAATCTTTTTGAAATCAACTAAACTCCAATTTGGATTCATTTTTTTGAAATAACCCGGAATGTACCCTAAGTTAGTTCCTTCAAAATGATACCCCATATCCAATTCTTTTCTATCGGCATCCACAAAATCGTGAGCTGATTTCAGTGTCATTCCAGCACCTTCTGCTAATGCCATTACATCATATTTACTCAAAACTTCTTTATTCATTTCTTTCAAATAATCGTGCAAATGAGGTCCGCTAGCCATAAAAACATCCCAACGTCCTTGGTAGTTTTTATCTAAATCAGCTTGAGTGATTACCGGAAAAGTAGTGTCTTTTGCGATAAATGGAATCACGTCCATACGGAATCCATCAATCCCTTTTTGAAACCACCAATTCATCATACTATAAATTTCCTGACGCAATTTTGGATTTTCCCAATTCAAATCAGGCTGTTTATAGCTGAAGTAATGTAAATAATACGAATCCGTTTGTTTATCATATCTCCAACCGCTGCCATCTGCTTCAAAAGCACCTGGGCGGAAAGCGGGTTTTCCTTTTTCGGCTGGCCACCAATGGTAATAATCTCTATATGGATTGTCTCGGGATTTTCTGCTTTCCTGAAACCATTTATGCTCATCTGAACTGTGATTGACAACTAAATCCATTACTAATTTCAAACCTCTTTCGTGCATTCCTTTTAATAATGCATCAAAATCTTCCATGGTTCCAAATTCTTTCATAATAGATTGATAGTCAGAAATATCGTATCCGTTATCCGCATTTGGTGAACCGTAAATTGGATTCAACCAAACCACATCTATTCCTAAACTTTTGATATAATCTAATTTTTGAATAATCCCTTTCAAATCTCCTACGCCATCTCCATCAGTATCTTTGAAACTTCTTGGATAAATTTGATATACAACGGCTTCCTTCCACCATTTGCGCTCAACTGTCGGTTTTTTTTCCTGCGCTGCAGATGGGTTTGTTGATACTAGTCCAAAGCAAAACAATGCAATGGCCATTCCCTTTGATAATACTACTTTCATTTTAATTTTTTTAGTTAGTGGTTTTTTGGACGAAATCGATTTATTAAACACGTTGGAACATTGCCTTATATTTCAAAAATTTCGATATAGTAAAAGTAGATTCTTTCCCTGCTTAAAATTTTACAGGCAGAAAAAAAGTAAATTATATTTTTTATAATTAATTGTAAATCAATAATTTAAAATTAATTTATATGCAGAAAAAGTGGTAGATTTATAAAATAAAAATGCAATAAAGAATTGTTTTCAACAAGTAATCGCGAGGTAAACCGTTTTAGTTTTTGCCAGATGACCCAATCAAAAGGACTTTGGATTCAAATTCTTCCCTAGGCCCTACCGATTTATTTTTTATTTGGGAACGATAATTGTAAATCGTCGATACGGAATACCTTAAAAATTCTGCAATTTTTGTACTGTCTTTAATACCCAAACGGATCAGCGCAAAGATTCTTAACTCCGTGTTTAAAAACTCACCTTGTTTCAAATGAAGTACCTCTTTGTCTACTAACAATTTCGAAAACTCATCAATAAAACTCGGAAATAATTGTAAAAAGGTTTGGTCAAAATTGGCATAAAATTCTTTTAATTCTTTCTCAATAGGAGTATTTGACTTCACTGCTTTTACGAGTTCATTCATTTTCCCCGAGGTAGCCATTACATTCAATTTTCGTCTGTATTCCTCCTGTTTTGCAATATAATCCGAACATTGATCCATGTAGCGGCCAATATAAATTTCTTTCAACAAACTCGCTTCGGCAAGTGTTGCATTGGTTTGATTCAACTTTTCATTGATTTCATTTAATTCTTTGTTCAATATTGACAGTTTTGTATTGGCTAAACTTATTTCTTTTTGGGCATTTGCTGATTTTTTCATTTGTTTAAAAAGCAGCATCAAAACAACTAATAAGAACAAGGATAAGATGCTGGCACAAATTAAAAAAATGATTAGCTGCGTTCTGTTGGTTTCATTTTTATTCTCATAAGCCTCATTGATAATGGGCAACATTTTTGATATTTCGTAGGTTCTCAATTTGGCATTACAAAAAAGAGCATCTTCTAATGATCTTTTAGTGTATTTATAGGCCCGGTCTATATCTCCTTGTTCATATAGGATGAAAGCCAATTTACGCAAAGAAATATTTTCTTTTTTTACCAATTGTAAATCCGATATTGCAGAGACAATCAACCACTTTTCTTCCTGTTCTTTGTCTTTTTTCAATCGATACCCTTCTGAAATAATATAGGCGATAACAGCTCTGTCCAGATCTTGTTTTGCTGTTTTTGAAAAGAATACCTGCAGCAATGCTATCGCTTTATCCGCATGCCCATGTTCCAATAATTGGTCTGATTTGGCAATACCAAATTCTATGGATTTTGGCGGAAAATAAAGCATTGCTGAATCTCTATATTTTTTTGTCAGCGCACCGTATTCCTTTTTTTCTTGACTGGAAGCCCCATAATCATTCAAATAACCATAGATAATCCGATTCGTCCAATAATAGGTTCCCTTTAAATTTGGTGTCAAATGGATGTTTATTGTTTCCAATATATCAAGGGATTCCTTATACATTCCTAAAGTTCCCATTATGGAGGCAACGTTTAATTTTGCTTCGTATACTTTGTTTGTATTTTTTAATTTCTGGGAAATTAATAAACTCTTCCTAGCGTAAATTAATGCTGAATCCGACTGGTATGCTTTATATTGAACATACAATTTGCCATAAATATCTAATTTTTGCAGGTCTGTAGCAGTATAGTTTAAAAGCCCTTTAAGTTTATTTATATCGGCCTCTTTTCTATTTAAATACAACCCATATTCATTGACGCTATTATCCAGTTCTTTTAATAATGAATCGTTTTTAACTTGACCGAAAAGAAAAACGGGAAAAATCAATGCGATAAGTAAAGCTGAAAATTTATTCATTTTAGGTTGATTAGAATCGTGTAAAAATAACTAAAAAACCAGTTTAACGGAATAGCAGTTTTCAAATACTCCTTTTAGTAACCACTTTTTGTAATACTAGAATTTTTGTTTGTAGCATGCTTTAAAACAGTACTTTTTTTTCACAAAATATTCTTAAAATGTTTATTTTTAGTTAGTTCTGAACGTTTTTTTTAAAACATTTTTATTTCATTGTGTTTGATTGACACATTGTTATACATTTGTAATTTATTTCGAAAAAAAAAATACATCTAATTTTATTTTATGAACAAAACTTTACTTGTAATCATTACATCTCTTTTTTTTAGCACATTTTTGCATGCTCAATACGCCAATTTTGAGGCGAGTACAGGTGGATTCTCTTTTATCCCGACCTTTACCTCTAAAGATCCTCATTTAATAATTAACGCAGGAACAAATGAAAACAAACGACTTTCGTTTCACTTATTGTCTACGATACGATTAAGTAATCTAACTCCCAGAGGAATTGTTTTTATCTCCCGATATAAATTAGTTGACAAAAAATTAAAAGTAAATATAGGAGTCCATTTACCAGCATTACAAATCAGTAAAGATTATGTCGTTGACACTTTCTTTGCCCAAGAATTAATCGCGAGTTATGAGTTATCCAAAAGCGTTTCGATAGGTACTTTTTATTTACATGGTAAAGGCAAGAACAATGATTTTGAAGCTAATTTTTTAGCTTTTAATACAACTATAACCAAAGGTGATTTTAGTTTTGTATCTCAACTTTACGGTCTTGATCTGGATAATACTTACGGTATTTCCGAAACCATTACTTATAAAATAAATAAAAAATTTGATGTTAGAGGATTTGCTAATAAGACTATATCTGACGGTAAATTCAATTGGACATTAGGGGCTAGATACAACTTGTAAATCAATAGTATTACCAAAAGTAGAAAAAATGAAAAAGCTTGACGATAATGTCAGGCTTTTGTCCTTGTCAACTATTTATTAAGGATACAAAAGAGTGTTAAATGACGCATTTATAGCGTATTCAGAAACTATTTTTTTTAAAATATTTTTATTTCATTGTGTTGATGTGACGCATTATTTATTATATTTGAAATCGTTTTCGTAAAGCTCATATAGAAATCTGAATAATAATTGGGTGAAATATTACCAATTAAAAACAAGAAGACAGATTAGCCTGCGAATACAATTTAGCTGTTCATTTATCTAAAAAACAACCCAAAAATATGAAAAAAGGAATTGTACTACCTGCGTTAATTTTACTTGTTGGAACGCAAACTTATGCCCAAAAAAAATGGACGGAAACGCCTAAAGGTTCTTACTCTATTGTTCAAAATAAAGGAGGCCAAACATTAGGCTATTCACCCAAATCAGGAGTTAAAATCATACAAGTAGATGGTTTAGCTTTTAAAGACTTGAATAAAAACGGGAAGTTAGATATTTATGAAGATTGGAGAAAACCGGTAGCGGAACGTGCCAAAGATCTTGCCACCAAAATGACAGTGGATCAAATGGCCGGATTAATGTTATATAGCCGACATCAATCTGTGCCGGCACAGGAAGCAGGAATGTTTACCGGAACGTATAATGAAAAACCATTTTCTAAAAGTGGCGCAAAACCTTCGGATTTATCCGATCAACAAATTGCATTTTTAACCAATGACAATTTACGCCATGTGCTAATGACTTCGGTTCAAAGCCCGGTAATTGCGGCAGAATGGAATAACAACATACAAGCATTAGTGGAAGGGATTGGGATGGGAATTCCATCCAATAACAGTTCTGACCCAAGAAATGGTGCCAATAAAGATTCTGAATACAATGCAGGATCGGGTGGTTCCATATCACAATGGCCTGAGGAATTAGGATTGGCAGCAACATTTGACCCCGCTATTACAGAGAAATTTGGATCTATTGCAGCCAAGGAATACAGAGCCTTAGGAATTACTACAGCCTTATCTCCACAAATTGATTTAGCGACAGAACCAAGATGGAATCGTTTTGTAGGCACCTTTGGCGAAGACCCAAAATTAGCCACAGACATGGCAAGAGCCTATGTAGATGGATTTCAAACCTCACCTAAATCAATTGCTGTTTATGATGGATGGGGAAATCAAAGTGTCAACGCAATGGTAAAACATTGGCCAAGTGGAGGTCCGGAAGAAGGAGGTCGTGATGGACATTTTGCTTATGGAAAATTTGCCGTGTATCCAGGTAATAACTTTGAAACCCATTTAAAAACCTTTTTAGAAGGCGCTTTTAAATTGAAAGGAAAAACTAAAAAAGCATCGGCGGTTATGCCTTATTACACTATCTCCTATAATCAGGATAAAAAATACGGTGAGAATGTTGGAAACGGATTTAGTAAATACATCGTTACTGATTTATTGAGAAATAAATACGGTTATGACGGGGTGGTCTGTACGGATTGGTTAATTACAGCCAATGAAGGACCTACACCTGATGTCTTTGCTGGTAAATCATGGGGTGTTGAAAAATTAAGTATTGCCGAAAGACATTACAAAGTTATGATGGCCGGGGTGGATCAATTTGGTGGAAATAACGACATCAAGCCAGTACTTGAAGCGTACCAAATAGGCATTAAAGAACATGGCGAAACTTTTATGCGCAAGCGTTTTGAGCAATCAGCGGTTCGTTTACTTTTGAATATTTTTAGAGTGGGATTATTTGAAAATTCTTATTTAGATGCTAATGAGACCAAAGCAATTGTAGGTCAACCTGAATTTATGAAAGCAGGTTATGACACACAATTGAAATCTATTGTGATGATTAAAAATCAAAACAAGACCTTGCCAATCGCAAAAGGAAAGACCGTATATATCCCGAAAAGAGTTACTCCTGCGAGTATCAACTTTTTTGGTCAACCATCTCCTGAAAAAATCGAGTACCCTATTAATTTAGAATTGATTAAAAAATATTATACCGTAACGGATGATCCTGCTAAAGCTGATTTTGCCATCGTATTTATCAAAAGTCCAATAAGCGGCGGATATAGTAAAGCCGATAGAGAAGCCGGAGGAAATGGATACGTTCCAATCAGTTTACAATTAAAAGACTATACAGCAGTCGATGCCAGAGCGCAAAGTATTGCTGCCGGAGATCCAGTGGTTGATCCAACGATTACAAACAGATCGTATTTGAATAAAACGTCTAAATCAAATTCCTATCCGGATTTAAATACGATTCTGGAAACTAAAAAAGCGATGAATGGAAAGCCGGTATTGGTATCTGTAAATATTTCAAACCCAATGGTTTTTGGTGAATTTGAAAAAGAAGTTGATGCAATAGTGGGAGAATTTGGTGTACAAGTAGAAGCTTTAATGGATATTATTTCTGGAAAAACGGAGCCTTCTGGATTGTTGCCTTTACAAATGCCATTGAACATGACTACCGTTGAAAAACAAATGGAAGACGTTCCTCACGACATGACTCCTTATATAGATGCTAACGGGAATGTGTATGATTTTGGTTTCGGATTAAACTGGAAAGGGGTAATCAAAGATGCCAGAACTGAAAAATACAGCGTTAAGAAGTAATTAATTAAACCGAATATAAAAAAGACCATCATTGCTGATGGTCTTTTTGTTTTTAATAAATAGATTCGTTTTTATTTCACATATAACTGTCGGATAATTTCTGAGATTAGTCCAGTCCACCCTGTTTGGTGATTGGCACCTAACCCTTTACCGGTATCTCCGTCAAAGTATTCAAAAAACAAGTGATTTTTATTGAAAACAGGGTCGTTTTGAAACTTCTCGTATTCACCATACATTGGAATTTTCTTATTCTCATCCGGAATAAAAAGAGATAATAATCGCTTAGAAACTCCTTCCGCTGCTTGTTTTATATTCATCATTTGCCCTGAGTTTGTAGGGAATTCAACTTCATAGTCGTTTCCGTAATAACTCGAGAATTTTTCTAAAGAGTCTAAAATCAAATAATTCATTGGAAACCAAATAGGACCTCTCCAATTTGAATTTCCACCAAACATATCCCCAGTAGCCTCGGCTGGTGTATAATCTACTTGCACCGTTCCTCCTTCATAATTAAATTTATAAGGATGCTCTTTATGATATTTGGACAACGAACGAATTCCAAAATCGGATAAAAACTCTGTTTCATCAAACATTCGCTTCATAATCATTTTCATTCGGTGACCACGAAGAATGGAAAGCAAACGGGTTTCGCCTTTTCCGGGATGATACCAACTGGAGATTAAACTGGCTAAATCAGGACGGTTGTTCAATACCCATTCGACACGACGTTTAAAATCCGGTAATTTTTCCAGCAAATCTGCATTTAAAACTTCGACCGCAAATAAAGGAATTAACCCCACCATGGAACGTACTTTTAAAAGCTCAGCATCTCCATTTTCTTTGTGAAGCATGTCGTAATAAAACTGGTCATCTTCATCCCAAAGATTTAATTTATCACCGCCAATGGATTGCATGGCGCCTGCAATATGTAAAAAGTGCTCAAAGAATTTAGAAGCCATATCCTGATAAACAGGGTTTTCAAGAGAGATTTCACAAGCTATACGCAACATATTTAAACTATACATAGCCATCCAACCTGTTCCATCTGCTTGCTCTAAATGCCCACCGGTTGGCAAGGCTGCTGAACGGTCAAAAACTCCAATATTATCCATTCCAAGGAATCCACCCCCAAAAATATTATTCCCGCCTTCATCTTTCAAATTCACCCACCAAGTGAAATTTAATAGCAGTTTATGGAAAATGCGTTCCAAGAAAACAATGTCTCCCTTTCCGCCATTCATTTCTTTGTCAATTTCATAAACCTTCCAAGTTGCCCAAGCATGTACTGGTGGATTTACATCAGAAAATGACCATTCGTAAGCCGGTATTTGACCATTTGGATGCATGTAATATTCCCTCAAGATAACTGACAATTGTCTTTTTGCAAAATCAGGATCAAGACGAGCTAAAGGCAACGTATGAAATGCTAAATCCCATGCGGCAAACCAAGGATATTCCCATTTATCTGGCATCGATAGGATATTGGACGTATACAAATGTTTCCAAGAACTGTTTCGTCCATTCTTCCTATTCAAATCAGGTTTTGGCATGGATGGATCACCTTTTATCCATTCAAACACATTATAATAATACCATTGTTTCGTCCAAAGCATTCCAGCATACGCTTGGCGTTGCACAGACCTTAATTTTTCTTCTTCAATTCCTTTTTGAAGACTGGCATAAAATTCATCGGCTTCTACAAGTCGTTTTTCAAAAATAGTATCAAAATCGGCAAAAGCATCACTTGGAGTTTGATTCGTAAATCGCATGCGATAGACCTTTTTGCCATTCGCAGGAATTACATCGTCATATTTTACCGAAGCTTTAGTACCTATATGATTCGGATTTACAGCCTCTTTGCGTTTATTGACAATATAGTCATTTATACCATCTTTGGTGTATTGCGTCGGATTGGGAGAATTATATAACCGCTCAAAATTTGTTTCATTATCACAGAATAAAACTTCCTTTGCTTTTTCAGCGTATAATTTAAAATGCCCTACTAAACGATGACTTACTTCAATAATAGAGTTTCCAATACCCGTTAATATTGGTTTATGACTATATTTTTCATACCCCCAACACCACGTATTCCTAAACCAAAGTGTTGGCAAAACCGTCATGGGAGCAGCAACATTTGATCTATTTTCTACTGTAACTTTAATTAGTATATCCTGTTCATCAGCTTTTGCGTATTCAATAGAAATATCAAAATAGGCATCTTTATCAAAAATCCCAGTGTCCAGTAATTCATATTCCGGTTGAAGCCGTGTTCGTTTTTTGCTTTCGTTAACCAGTTTTTCATAAGGAAAAGCAGCTTGAGGATACTTGTAAAGCATCTTTTGATACGAATGCGTAGGCGTAGCATCTTGATAGAAATATAATTCTTTAACATCTTCACCATGATTTGATTCATTTCCGGTCAGACCAAAAAACCGTTCTTTTAAAATATGGTCTTTGTGGTTCCAAAAAGCGAAAGCAAAACAAATATGTTGTTTATTGTCGGAAATTCCACCAATACCCTCTTCTCCCCATCGATATGCTTTGGAGCGTGCCATATCATGGGTAATATTATTCCAGGCATCACCGTTTTGTGAATAATCTTCCCTAACCGTTCCCCATTGTCTTTCTGTTAAATAAGGTCCCCACTTTTTCCAGCCTTTATTATCGTGCCTTAATTTTAACCGCGCTCGTTCTGCATCTATTTCTGACATACCACTTTAATTAATTGTATTTGCAATTCGCAATTTATATAAATACGGTTTAAAAACAACTAATTATTCTGTAAAAATCCCGTTAGGCAATTATTAATAAACTATTTTTTAATCGTTTTAATTTAATTTATGTTGGGTATTCGCATAAAAAAGAATTTTACTCGTTTTAGCCTAAAATAAATCTTCTTTACAATCTAATTATCATTAAAATCAAAACAACTCAAATTCTAAATCTGAATCCGTGAATTATGTAAAAAATATAGCCTTTAGGCGGTATTATAATTGACAAGCCACAAACAAAATACTTTATATTTGCATTGAAAACTAAACACTGTTTATTTATGAAAAAGCCAGCTCTCGCATTACTTATACTTCCCTTTTTATTTTTTGTATCCAGTTGTAATCGCGGTAAAGCCGCTGATACAGTAAACGGAGAAGAAAAAACAGTAACAAAACAGCCTGATACCTTAGTCAAAAAGATGGCTCTGACTATTGACACTACTGACTATAACAAGAGAATGCTAGCGTTAAGCAATAATGATACTACAGGAAAATGGCCGGTAAAAACACCTTATCCTTTGCCTGGAGCACTTTTGCCATACAATAGAATCATTGCCTATTACGGAAATCTATATTCCAAAAGAATGGGGATTTTAGGTGAACTTCCCAGAAACGAAATGATTAAAAAATTACAAGGAGAAGTAGCCAAATGGCAGGCAGTAGATCCTTCAGTGAAAACAATTCCTGCTTTGCATTATATTGCCATCACTGCCCAAGGTGCACCTGGAAAAGACAATAAACACAGAATGCGTATGCCTTTTAAACAAATTGACACCATTTTAAGTTGGGCTAAGCCTATAGATGCCTTGGTATTTCTAGACATCCAAGTAGGTCATAGTAATGTAAAAGATGAAGTGACAACATTAGAAAAATACCTGTCAATGCCCAATGTCCATTTAGGAATTGACCCTGAATTTTCGATGAAGGGTGGGCATCGTCCCGGCTCAAAAATAGGCACTTTCGATGCTGCTGATATCAATGATGCGGTTGATATTCTGGCAAACCTAGTTCGTAAAAACAAGCTGACTCCAAAAATACTCGTAGTACATCGTTTTACACAAGGGATGGTAACTAACTATAAGAATATAAAAAAAGTACCTGAAGTACAGATTGTAATGGATATGGATGGTTTTGGCGACAGAATCTTGAAAAGATCTACTTATCTAAGTTATATTTATAGAGAACCTGTTCAATTTACTGGTTTTAAATTGTTTTATAAAAATGACATTAAAAAAAATTGGGTAATGTACACACCAGAAGAGCTGATGAAATTTACTCCTAAACCTATCTACATTCAATACCAATAATTCGCTTTTCAATTATGAAAAATATCTTATTTTTAGTTTCTATAGGCCTATTTTTATTAGCTGGTTGCAACTCTAAACCAACTAAGATAGAAAAGGAGACAACCGAAGTTAATGTACCTGTTCAAAAAGTTGCTCCCAAGAAAGAAATGGCTGATTTGGCAACCATTCTTTCCAAAAAGGAAGTACCTATATTATGTTATCATAATATTAAGGAGCTTAGCGCCAATGCCGGTGAAATGACAAAAACCTATACCGTATCTCCAGCTAATTTTGCACAACAAATGAAAGCGTTGTCAGACGAAGGATATCATAGCATTTTACCCGATCAATTATATGAATATTTAGTTCATGATGCCCCGTTACCGACAAATCCAGTAATGATTACATTTGATGATACACGCGGAGAACAATACAGCTTAGGTGCTGCCGAAATGAAAAAATACGGTTTCAAAGGAGTATTCTTTGTAATGACCGTTTCCATTAACCGTCCTAACTATTTGACAAAAGAGCAAATTAAAAGTTTATCTGACAGCGGGAATACAGTTGCAGCACATACTTGGGATCACCACATGGTGACTAAATACGCTGGAAAAGACTGGGAGACTCAATTGGTAAAACCCAAAAAGAAATTGGAAGACATCATTGGTAAACCGGTAACTTATTTTGCTTATCCTTTTGGCCTGTGGAACAAGGAAGCAATCCCAGAAATAAAAAAGAGCGGATACCAAATGGCATTTATCTTGTCCACCAAAAGAGATTCAATTGACCCCCTATACACCATCAGACGTATTATTGTGGCTGGTCAATGGTCAACTCCAAGTGTAATGAAAGCTATAAAATCTTCTTTTAATAAATAATCGAAACACGATTATTCACATAAAAATAAACCCTAATCCCAGTTATTAAATCTAATTAATAACTGGGATTTTTCTTTTTCTTCGAATTAAAAACAGCCGTACAATTTACACCCTAAAATTGACGCCTCTTTTTCATCAACAAAAATTACCTTTTTCTGTTTTTTATTTTTAACACCCCTCCTTTTTATAAACTATTTATTGTTATTTTTTAAATAATAAATTCTCAAGTGCTATATTTAAAGGGGTTTGTCAATCAAAAAATATTTATTCTACTGCGAAATCAAAAAAAACAACATTGTAAAACAAAATAATTGTCAAAAAACAATTGCCAAAAAAAGAATGCTATAAAAATTATTAAATAGTCACGTAATCCTTATTTACATAAAAATTAAATTGGTATTTTAGCTTTAAAGATGCATTTTTTATAATAAAATGCAAAAAAATTTAATTTTTTAACAATATGTGTTATGATGAAATTGATGCCTAATTTAAACCCAAATGGTTGGGACGAAATGTTTTCTAATGAAGGAGTTCGGGAATCTTACCGTCAAGTATTGCAAACATTACAAAGTTTAAATCACGAAAAACTGAATGATAAGCATAGGCAGGCTTCCGATTTTTTTATGAATCAAGGGATTACTTTTACCGTTTATAGTGACGACAATCAAGGCATTGAAAGGATTTTCCCTTTTGATATCATCCCAAGAATCATTACCCAACAAGACTGGAACGAAGTAGAATCCGGAATAAAACAAAGGCTAAAAGCACTCAATTTATTCTTGGAAGACATTTATAACGAACAGCTTATTATAAAAGAAGGCATAATTCCAGCTTCATTAATAGCCTCTTGTCCGCATTATATCCAAGAAGTTCATGGCATTAAAGTACCTCACAACATTCATGTGCATATTGCAGGGATAGATTTAATTCGGGGAGCAAAAGGAGAGTTTTATGTATTGGAAGATAATCTGCGTTGCCCAAGTGGCGTGAGTTACATGCTCGAAAATAGAGAAATAACCAAACGTATTTTTCCGGAAATGCTCACCTCCAATCATGTGAGTATGGTCAGTAATTATCCGATGATTTTTCATAATATTTTGGTTTCGCTGTCTCCAAGAAATATTGCTAACCCAAACGTAGTCTTATTAACCCCCGGAGTTTACAACTCGGCGTATTATGAGCATACTTTTTTAGCCCGACAAATGGGAATTCCTTTGGTGGAAGGAAGGGATCTAGTGGTAAACAACAATAAAGTTTATATGAAAACTACTTCAGGACTTCATCAAGTAGATGTTATTTACAGACGCTTGGATGACGAATATCTTGACCCTTTAGTTTTCAAACCAGATAGTACGCTGGGCGTTCCAGGACTTATTAGCGCTTACAAACAAGGAAATGTAGCTTTGGTAAATGCAGTAGGAAACGGTGTCGCCGATGATAAAGCGGTATATGCGTATGTCCCGGACATGATAAAATATTACATGAACGAAGAACCAATCCTAAAAAATGTTCCAACGTACCGAATGGAAAATCTGGATGAAAGAGAAATGGTTTTTGCCAATATGGAAAACATGGTTATCAAGGAAACTAATCAGAGTGGTGGCTATGGAATGATTATGGGAAATAAGGCTACACAAGAGGAATTAGATAACGCAAAAATTGCCATTGTTGGTAATCCACGTAATTTCATTGCACAACCCATCATTCAACTTAGCACCGTTCCTTGCCTTATCGACGGAGAACTAAAACTACGTCATGTTGATTTAAGACCCTATGCTTTGTGTGGCCCCAATGGCGTAAAAATAGTCCCTGGTGGACTAACCCGAGTCGCTCTTACCGAAGGCTCATTAGTCGTTAATTCTTCACAAGGCGGAGGAAGTAAAGATACTTGGATAGTAAAATAAATTAAAGGTCTAACAGTGCGAAACCTTTTTAAAAAATAAACAAAATGAAAGTAAATATGCTCAGCCGAGTTGCAGACGGAATGTTTTGGCTCAACCGATATATGGAAAGAACAGATGGAATGTTACTTACTCTAAATACCTTTTATATCTTATCTTTTGATAAAGAAACAAATGATTCTCAAGGGTACAAACCGTTATTGGAATACTACACTGATTTGCCCATGGAACAAATAAATCAAATGCAATACGACACAAATTTTGTTCTAAAGTATATTATTTGTGATAGTCCAAACCATAATTCAGTAAAGAATCTCGTTATCAAAGCACGGGAAAATGCGAGAGGATCCCAAGATAAAATTACAAAAGAACTTTGGGAGCACATCAATTCTTTGTATCACTTCATGAATTCACCTGACTTGCCAAAAAAATTAGAAACTTCTGATGCGAGTAATATTATCTCAAAACTCAACAAAGATTTCTTGCTGTACAATGGAATTCTTCAGGTTACAATGCCCAGAGGATTGGGTTGGTGTTTTTCAAGTATTGGTAAACATATAGAAAGATGTCTGCAAACTATTTCGCTAACTCAAGCGTACTACGCTCCTATTCAGTATAATCTCGATGGAAATGAAGATTTATTGTATTGGAGAAGATTATTACTTTCTCTTTCTGGATACGAATTGTATTTAAAAAGTTACAGTAATATTCCGCACAATCGTAAAGTGGTGCAACAAGTCATCTTCAATAGAGATTTTGCACATTCAGTGATTTACACTTTAGAATTAATAGACACCTATTTGAACAACTTGTTTAAAGATAACAATCTGAGCGAAGCAAGAACATTGCACAATCAATTTGGAAGACTTAAAAGTTCAGTAGAATTTACGGATTATCATCATCTGACTAACAAAGAATTAGAAGATGTACTTAACAATACCAGAACACAATTGATACAGTTTTCGACAGATTTTTCTAAATTATTTTTCTCTTATACGTAATATAAAATGGCAATTTTCAAAATAGTTCACATCACAAAATACCAATACAACTGGCCCATAAAAGAAAGCATAAATGAGATTCGTTTATTCCCACACCATTTTGATAACCAAGATGTACTTCAATATCAGCTTTTAATAACGAATAATCCCGAGGTGGAAATTTCTCAGGATTACTTCGGTAATCGAGTGGGTAATTTCAATACATTGGAAGCGCATACTGAAATGACTATCGAATCGAGAATGTTAGTTCGTGTCAATCATTCGCTTAAAATACCAGAAATAGATCATACTACTGTAAAGGATTTGGTAAAAGAAAAAGAAAAAAGTATTCTTTTACTGCGCCTTTGTTATCCCGAAACCATCAAAAAACAAAACGAAATCAATGCAATTCTGGACGAAATAAACTGTACTGATAAACCCATTATAGAAATTGCCCAGCAGTGCAATCAATACATTTTTACAAATTTCAAGTACACCAAAGGAATCACTAATATAGAAACCACAGTCGACGAGATTTTAGAAATTAGAAAAGGCGTTTGCCAGGACTTTGCGCATGTACTATTACAACTTTTACGTACGGCAGGAATCCCATCGCGCTATGTAAGCGGTTACATCTGCCCGAACGAAAGCGGACTCAGAGGTGAAGGTGCCACGCATGCTTGGGTAGAAATTTATACTCCAAAACAGGGCTGGCTTGGTCTTGATCCTACAAATAATATCTGGACAATGGACAATCACGTGAAACTGTCAGTAGGTCGTAATTTCTATGATTGTACTCCGGTAAAAGGGACTTTCAAGGGACTTTCCAGACAAACACTTTCTGTATGCGTTTCAATAGGCTACGAAGACGGAAGACAATTTGAAGATATAAACGATGTGCAACTCGAGGAAGTTTCCATAGAACTTCAGGAACAATTGGATTACATAGAGTTACTGCAGCAGCAACAAAAGCAACAGCAACAACAATAATCAAGTTATTTGGCACAAAAAAAGCGAATCAAAATAATAATTTGATTCGCTTTTTTAGTTAAATATAAGAACTGAAACTACTTCGATTCCAATCAATTATTACATATTATACAACCAACTTTGAGGATTATTGTAGGTAGTGTTTTGAAGAATTAAAAATTTGATTATCGTTTTACCTTCACTATTCGTTCTAACTTTTCCTAAACTCTGTTTGGTACTTACTTTATCGCCTTTGTTGACAAACACAGAACTTAAATTTTGATACACTGTAAAGAAATCTCCATGTTGTACCATTACCGCTTTATTTATAGGTGATAAAACAATTACACTGGTTACTTCCCCTCCAAAAACGGCTCTTGCACTAGCGCCAGCATCAGTTGTAATTTCCACTCCACTATTGTGAATTACCAATGTTTTGTATACAGGATGCGCCTGATCTCCATATCCTAATGACACAAAACCTTTTTCTACCGGCCATGGTAACTTCCCTCTATTGGCTCTAAAGTTATCAGCGATTAACTTCGTTTCTGCAGTTAGTTCAATTTTTGATGAAGATACTGAAGACGTAGCTGCAATTTCTTTAGCTCGTGTTTTTATTTCAGCTTTTGTTTCTGTTTTTGCATCCGCTTTTGATTCCGCTTTTGCTTTTTCCATCGCTCTTTCCATCGCCGCTTTTCTATTGGCTTCAGCAATTGCTTGACGAATTAATCGGTCAATTTGTTTATCGATTTGTCTCGACTCTTGTTGTTTTTTCTTGATTTCAGCAAGAATCTTGCTTTTATCTTTCTTAATGGATTTGACTAATTTTTCTTGCTCTTGTCTTTCTTTTTCTAATGATAAGCGCTCTTTTTCATTTTCAGCAATAAGTTTTTGTTTCGCCGTTTTTTGTACATTCAGCTTTCCGTTATACACGACAAGGTCTCCTGTTTTCGTTTTTATTTCTTCCCCTTGCATCTTTCTGTAATTCGTATACTGCTTCATATACTGCGCTCTTTTATACGCTTGCAAGAAATTCTCGGAAGACAATAAGAACATCGCTCTACTTTCCTCAGAACGGCTTTTATACGACTTTACAATCATCTCAGCGTAATCTTCCTTTAGAATTACCAGTTCTTTCTTGAGTTTATTAATTTTTACCTGATTAATATACATGTCATTCCCCAAAAGCTTAGTTTGCTTTTCAGTAGTATTGATCAGTTTTTCTTTAAGCTTAATCTTATTGCTTTGAATAACAATTACATTTACAGCCGTTTTTTCTTTTTTCTTTACGGTTTGTAATAGCTTTTCATTTTCGCGAATTTCTTTTTGAATCTGGGCTTTTCGTTCTTCTAATTTTTCTTGTTGTGTTTCCTGGCTCCATAGTAATGAAGTCATGCTTATAAAAATTAGGCTTAGGAGAAATTTTGGCATATTAAAAAAATATTTTTTGCAAATTTACTTAATTATAATTCTTTTGTACCCATTTGGAACACTATAAGGAAAAGAAAGTTCCTCATTGAATGTTATTGTGTTATAATCTAAATTAATTTCTGTTTTACCTTTCTTTTGAAACGTATTTATAGAAACATTTGAAGGCAATGTCGCTTCATTGTACACCTTGTTATCTGAATAAGCTACCTGAATCATTCTATCTTCGGCAGTTTGTTTTATTTCCTGTCTTTTGACCAAAAATTTCTCAGTATCAAAAAAGAACGATTTTTTTGTATTGTCATTCGAAACATCATCCAGTCTATAGGTTTGTTCCACTAATGATTCGGTATATTTTCCTTTATTCAAATCATCAATAGCATCACCAAGCAACATATTTTGGATTTTATTAAAATCTAAATCAGTTCCCAGCCATTGACTCAATCCTCTGAAATCGCCTTCAAAATAACTGCCATTTATTTTTTCATAATAGTTTACTGCAGTTGGCGTAATCAATGCTTTTGCCATTGTAATTCCCAAAAATCGAATACTAATCAAAATTTGTTGGTCTTTCTTTATTTTTATTTCTGCAGTAACATTTTGAGTTTGTTTATCATCAGCATATCTTGCGTTAGACTTAATATATAATGTAGAAAAATTGTTTTTATTGTTGTAATGATTTTCTATTATTTTATCAGCGGTCAAATAGTTTGATTTTACACTAGCCTCTGCCACAATAGCTTTCGATTTACACGAAGCCATAAAGACTGCAAGTACCAGTAATATTGAAATTTTTTTCATTATTTTTTTTGTTTTAATAATTCGTTGGCTTTGGAGAAATACACTTCTTTTTTCTTGAAATCTCCCAAACCGTTATACGCTTCTCCAAGCTGGATATTGAAATTTGTTTCTAATGTTATGTCGTCTACCAAATAATCCAAACCCATTTCGAGTATTGCTGCCGCTTTTTTATATTGCTGCAATTGATTGTTCGCTAAACCTGCATAATAATAAAACTGCGGTTGCGTAGGAAATGTTTCAATCATTGTCATGGCTTTTTTGGCAACCAAATCAAACTGCTTTACTTCAGTATACGCTTGAAGCAAAAGCAAATTCGTTTCGATATCTTCAGCCGAACCATTCTTTAAAGCACGTTCATAAAACGTAATGGCTTTGTCCCATTGCTTTTTACTATGATAATATTTTCCAATTTCTTTAGCTACATCAACTGTTGCATCAGTATCGAAATAGGCAATTGCTTTTTCTAAATCAGGAGAATATTGAGGATTTTTATCCACAAATATCAAAAACTCATTCAGCATCCTATGCTTTATCTTTAAATCTATTTTAGCACTGGCCAAGGAAATATTCATCGCATTTATAGCTTTTGGAGCTTCATTATTATCCAAATAAACTTTGAATAAACTCACTTGCGCCCATTCAGAATTTGGAATTGCCACCGCTAACTTTTTGGTTATTTCAAATGCTTTCTCAGTTTCATTATTCTTGGAATACAAATTAATCAATGCGATATAGTTGGATTCTTCTTTTGGGTTTTTATCGATTTGCGCTATTAAATTGGACTCTTCAACATTTTGAAATTTCCCTTCCGATAAAATCTGCATTTTATATAATTCCCTTCTTTCCGATTTTCCAAAAGTGGCATTCAATTCATTAATGAGATCAAGCGCTTTATCAAATTGCTTGGTCCCCATATAAAGCGATGTTAAATCCTCTTTATATTTTTCGTCAAATGGTATTAATTTATTTATGGCAATCAGCGCTTGATTGTAATTGCTGGTTTCATAACTCACATCATACATTCCCACCCAAAACCATTTGTTTTTGGGGTCAATTTGTGTGGCGTGTTCAAATGAATTGTACGCATTTCCATAATCCTTTGATACCAGATAGTTTTTCCCTAATTCGAAATAGACTGTGGCATTATTGGGTTGAAGTTTTACACATTGTTCCAAAGCTTTAATCGCTTTATCATAATTTTCAATCCCCTTTTGAAGCAACGCTTCATAAAAAAATTCCTGAAACTGATCTTTCTCCTGCTTAATTTCTTCCGGTTCAGTTTGCGCCAATAACAAAGTTGAATTGCATTGCAAAACCAAAAATAGAATTATGAAAGCTCCTTTTTTCATTGAATGTTTCTTGCCATTTCATCACTGGATGCAATTATTCTAACACCGAATAATCTCCAATACTTATGTTTGTGAAATTACCGTCAAAACTGGCATGATTCCCTATCATGGCATTATCCAGATTTGCATTTTTAATATGGGAATGGGTTTGTACCAAACTGTTTTTTATGGTACTGTTTGACACATGACATCCTTTTCCCAATGATACATTAGGTCCAACAGTTGCATTGATCAAAACCACATCTTCACCAATATAACAGGGCGGAATGATGGTTGAATTTTCTAACTTAACATCAAAGTCCACTAAATGTATTCCATCGTTATGCAAGAACCCTAGCATTCTGGAATTCGTTTCCACAGTAACGTCTTTGTTTCCACAATCCATCCACTCCGCTACTTTACCGGGAACAAATATCATGCCTTTTGCCATCATTTGTTTTATTCCATCGTTAATTTGATATTCTCCACCGTGAATAATATTATTATCTAATACTAATTGAAGTTCATTTTTTAAAACAGCAACATCTTTAAAATAGTAAATTCCAATAACCGCAAGATCCGAAACAAACTCCTTGGGTTTCTCAACCAGTTCGACTATTTCATTCGCATCGTTTAGGTTTATCACACCAAAAGCTTCCGGGTGATCTACTTGTTTTACCCAAATAACACTGTCCGCATTTTGATCTAAATCGAAATCAGCACGAATTAAAGTATCGGCATAAGCAATAACAGCTGGTCCACTCAAAGAATCTTTAGCACACATAATGGCATGACCTGTTCCAAGTGCTTCGTTTTGATAGTAAATTATCCCTTTGGCTCCTAATTTTTGAGCAATTGCGATTAAATCCTCTTCCACTTTTGTTCCAAAACTTTCATGAATAATAAAGGCAATTTCTTCAATATCTTGATTTAAAACAGCTGCAATATCTTCGACCAAGCGGTGTACAATCGGTTTGCCTGCAATAGGAATTAATGGTTTAGGAATAGTTAATGTATGTGGTCTTAATCTGGAACCTCGCCCAGCCATTGGTACTATTATTTTCATTTGTTATTTTTTTACCGCAAAGTTTGCAGAAAACGCTGCAAACTTTGCGAAGATTTTTTTTATATTATTTGGCCACAGATTAAACCAATTTTTATTTGAAATTTGTTGCAAAATATCATCTCGTTTCACAACTGCTAACTGCGACTGAACACTGATTATTACTTCACTCCTGTACTTCCAAAACCGCCTTCACCTCTCGAAGTTTCACTTAATTCCGGAACTTCAATCCATTCAGCACGTTCGTGTTGTGCGATGATTAGTTGTGCGATGCGTTCCCCATTTTCGACCACAAAAGCTTCATTGGATAAATTTACTAAAATCACTCCTATTTCTCCTCGATAATCAGCATCAACTGTTCCAGGAGAATTGAGAACGGTGATTCCTTTTTTGGCAGCCAAACCACTTCTTGGGCGAACCTGTGCTTCGTACCCTATTGGTAATTCTATGAAAAGACCTGTTTTTACAATGGCTCTTTCCAATGGTTTTAGGGTTATTGATTCTGTTAGGTTTGCTCTTAAATCCATTCCTGCCGAAGCTATGGTTTCATAGTTTGGCAAAGCATGTTCTGATTTATTGATAATTTTTATTGTCATTGTTATTTATTTAGAAAGGAAAGGACAAGTCGCGACTTGTCCGTACATATTATTTTGGATTATAGCCCTGATTGAAGCGGCATCCTTTTCTTTTTTTCTTTAAAAAAGAAAAGATATAGCAAAAAGCAGGAAATAGCTCCTAAAAATTTAAATTAAATTCTAGTTATTTTTTCGGTTCAAAATTCTGGTTAACATTTCTTTTTCGTTGTAATATATGAAATACATGAATGCGAGTAGTAATGGGATTCCAACAAAATAATTTTCTCTAAAACCATAGAATGAAATGGCCGAAAATCCTATTGAAAGACCAAGATATCCGCCTATTTTCTTAGCATCATACGGTATTGGGTAGTATTTATTCCCTAAATAATAGGAGATAAACATCATGCTCCCATAAGCAGCTATTGTTGCGATTGCCGATCCATAATAACTCATCGTTGGAATAAGCAGGTAATTCAACAGCAATGTGACAATTGCGCCAACAATGGAGATATAAGCCCCAATATAGGTTTTGTCGATGAGTTTGTACCAAACGGAAAGATTCGTGTAAATTCCGAGGAAAAAATTGGCTAAAATAATCAGCGGAACAACTTTCATGGCTTCCCAATAGGAAGTATCCCGAATCATAAGCTGTTTTAAAACATCGGCAAAGACAATTACTCCCAATAAAATAAAAGAGCCAAAAATGACAAAATATTTAGTCACTGTGGCATACGTTTGCGGTGCATTCGCATTAGAAGCATGGCTGAAAAAGAATGGTTCAATTCCTAATGTATAAGCGGTTCGATACAAAACCATAAATAACCCTAATTTATAACAGGCAGAATATACTCCAACTTCAGCTTCGGCAATATTTGCCGGTAATAATTTCCCTAATAGAATTTTATCAAATTGCTCGTTGATGGCAAATGCAATTCCGGCAACCATTATAGGCAATCCGTAACGCATCATTCGTTTCCAAAGAGCAGCATCAAACTTCCATTTAAGCAAGATGTAATCCGGTGACAAGACTACAAATGTTAATAAACTGGCAATGATATTAGCTAAAAAGATATAGCCAATCTGGAAATTTTCTATATAAAAAGAACCTAAAAATCCATTAGGATGTGATTCCGCAATTTTGGGTAAAAAGAGTAAAAAGAAAACGCTTAAAGAAAGATTAATTAAAACATTACCAATTTTGATTGCAGCATAAACCATCGGTTTTTGATAGGCTCTCAATTTTGAAAACGGAATAATCACCAAAGCATCCAATGCTAAAATCCAAATGGTATAGGTGATATATTGTGCATCTATTCCTGACCATTGAGACAAGGTATTTCGATATAAAAGCCCAACAAATAGAAAAGAAATGGAGGTCCAAAAAATCGAAACCATAGTAGTTTCTACAACGGACTTCTTGTTCGTTTCATTATTATAAAACCTAAAAAAAGCGGTTTCCATTCCGTAAGCAAGAATAACATTGAAAAAAATCATCCAAGCGAAAATTATGGAGACTTTTCCATACTCGGCTTTTGGCAATAAATCAGTGTAAAGCGGAACTAGTAAAAAACTGAACATTCTAGGTATAACCGTAGCTAGTCCATAAATTGCTGTTTGTTTGAAAAGGCTTTTATATAATCCCAAAATGATTTATCTGTTTATATTTATAAAACAAAAATAACTAATTCTTTGGTTTATTTATCGATGGATACGCAATCATTGGCTTTTCTTTGGGATTTACTATTTAAAAAAAAAGGGGGTGATCCATTTTCTTATATTCCAATACTGCTTCGTTAGGTTTTAAATCAAATTTGGGTTTTAGTATAACAGGTGCTTTGTTCCCATATTCTTTTAAGGAATCACTATCCAAGATTAAATCTGGAATGCTATTTTGTTGGTGAAAATGTGCTACAAAAGTATTTTCAGCAACTCCTTCAAGGTTTGATTCCTGATTTCTAAAATAGATTTTCTCTAGCTTAATTTCCTTAGAAAGCCGTTTTTTGAATTCAATGTAAAAATCAGTTCCGCTATCGGTTTCTTTCTGTCCACCAATCCATTTCTGTAAATAAACTGATTTGATTTCTTGTGGAAATTCAGTTTGAAGTTCTTGTTTCATAGCACAAAAAGTTAAGCTGATTACAAGTATAAAAAAGAGCAAAATTCTTTTACATCGTTTCATCTTTTGGGATTTAACTTAATCCGTCTTCGTTTAAAATTTTAAGAAAATGAAATCCTTTTGGCACATATCCTTGGTTGTAATAAAAGCGGTGAGCCGTAAAATTTCCCGTAAAAGCATCCAAAACAATCATGGTACAGCCTGTCTCTTTGGCTTTTGCATCTATATAATCGGTCATCATTTTCCCCAAACCTTTAGAGCGATGTTCGGGATGAACAATAAAATTGTCTATCTCGATGTATTTTCCCGACCAAAGTTTTGTTCCCGACCAAAATCCTGAAACAGCCACACAAACCTCATTTTCAAAAACAGCTACTTGCTTGTAATTATGTGGAATCATCTCAACCAGATAGGTTCCATATTTTTCTAAAGTAAATGTGGGATATAAAAATCGCATTACTTCTATATTGCTAAGCATTTCGTCTAACGTGGTCAGTTCTCTAATTTCTAATTGCATTCTTCCTATTGTGTTTTAAACTATAAAATTAAACAAAAAAAGAGCCAACACATGGTTGGCTCTTAGAATATATTTTGAATCAATAATTTATTATCCATTCAATGCTTCCGCACCACCAACAATCTCTAAGATCTCATTAGTAATAGAAGCTTGACGTGCTTTATTATAAGTCAATTTCAATTGATTTCTCAATTCAGTTGCGTTATCAGTTGCTTTGTGCATGGCTGTCATACGCGCTCCGTGTTCTGAAGCAAATGAATCGCGAATTCCTTTATACAATTGCGTTTTCAATGATTTTGGAATCAAGGTCAACACGATTTCTTCTTTTGAAGGTTCAAATATATAATCGCCAGTTGAAGCTGTAAGATCAGATTTTATTGGTGCTAATGGCAAAAATTGTTCTGTTTGAACGATTTGTGTTGCAGCATTTTTAAATTGGTTGTAAATCAACTCAATTTTATCGTATTCTCCAGAAACGAATTTCTCCGTTAATAGGTCCGCAATTTTAGCTACATTATCAAAAGTTAAATCGTCAAAGACAGTGCTTTGATTATCTACTACTGACAATGTTTTGCTCAAAACATCATTTCCTTTTTTACCGATAGCAAAAATATCAACTTGTTTTCCGGCATAAAACTCAGAACGGCTTTTTGCTTCCTTGATAACATTCGTATTAAATGCACCACACAAACCTCTATTTGAAGTTATGGCTACAACCAATACTTTTTTAATCTCACGTTGTGTTGTAAACTCTCCACCTGCATCCCCTTCAAGTGTCGCAGAAAGATTTTGCAATAATTCCGTTAATTTTTCGGCATAAGGGCGCATTGCTGTGATTGCATCTTGTGCTTTCTTTAGCTTTGCTGCAGAAACCATTTTCATTGCCGATGTAATTTGCATCGTAGATGAAACGGAAGTAATTCTATTACGGATTTCCTTTAAATTTGCCATTGTTTTTGTAAGTATTAAGTAGTAATTGTTAAGTAATAAGTAATAAAGAAAACCTTACTACTTACTACTTAAAATTTAAAACTTTTTTAGTTATATTTTGCTGATAATTCTTTTGCTACAGTTTCGATTACATCTGTAATTTCGTCTGTTAATTTTCCTGCTTTCAAAGCATCAAGAGTACCTCTGTGTTTATTGTTCAAGAATTCCAAGAAATCTTTCTCAAATTCTCTTACTTTATTTACAGGAACATTTCTCAATAAGTTTTTAGAACCAGCATAGATAATCGCAACTTGATCTTCAACAGTATAAGGATCATTCAAACCTTGTTTCAAGATCTCAACGTTTCTTTTTCCTTTTTCAATTACGTTTAAAGTAACGGCATCTAAATCAGAACCAAATTTAGCAAACGCTTCCAATTCACGGAATTGTGCTTGATCCAGTTTCAAAGTACCTGCTACTTTTTTCATTGATTTAATTTGTGCATTTCCTCCAACACGAGATACTGAAATACCTACGTTAATCGCTGGACGAACCCCAGAGTTAAACAAATCTCCATCAAGGAAAATTTGACCATCTGTAATCGAAATTACGTTTGTTGGGATATAAGCAGAAACGTCACCCGCTTGAGTTTCAATAATTGGTAAAGCAGTCAATGAACCACCACCTTTTACAATTGATTTCAATGAATCTGGTAAATCGTTCATGTCTTTAGCAATTCCATCATCTGCAATTACTTTACAAGCACGTTCTAATAATCTACTGTGTAAGTAGAAAACGTCTCCAGGATATGCTTCACGTCCCGGTGGTCTTCTTAATAAAAGAGAAACCTCACGATACGCAACAGCTTGTTTAGATAAATCATCATAAACAATTAAAGCCGGGCGACCTGAATCTCTAAAATATTCTCCAATTGCAGCACCTGCGAAAGGAGCATAAACTTGCATTGGAGCAGGATCAGAAGCATTAGCAGCAACAATAATGGTATACGCCATTGCTCCTTTTTCTTCTAACATTTTAGCAATTCCTGCTACAGTTGACGCTTTTTGTCCAATTGCAACATATATACAGAATACTGGTTTCCCAGCATCATAAAATTCTTTTTGATTTAAGATAGTATCGATACAAACAGTTGATTTACCTGTTTGACGGTCACCAATAACTAGCTCACGTTGTCCACGACCAACTGGGATCATAGCATCTACTGCTTTAATACCTGTTTGTAATGGTTCAGTAACTGGTTGACGGAAGATAACTCCAGGAGCTTTTCTTTCCAAAGGCATCTCGTATAAATCTCCACCAATTGGTCCTTTTCCATCAATTGGAAAACCAAGAGTGTTAACTACACGACCTACCATTTGTTCTCCTACTTTAAGAGAAGCAATACGTTGTGTTCTTTTTGCAGTTGAACCTTCTTTGATTCCTGTAGATGGTCCTAAAAGTACCACACCCACATTGTCTTCTTCAAGATTCAAAACAATAGCTTCTAATCCATTGTCAAATTCAACTAACTCTCCATATTGAACATTCGAAAGCCCGTAAACACGAGCAATACCATCTCCAACTTGAAGTACTGTTCCTACTTCTTCTAGTGTAGCACCAGATTCAAAACCTTCTACTTGCTTTCTTAATATTGCTGAAATTTCAGCAGGTTTGATTTCCGCCATCTTAATTTATAATTTAGACACTTAAATGTGTAATAAAACTAATTACTTAACTCTCTCTTTAATACTTGTAATCTGTTGGCTACTGAAGCATTGTACTGCTTGTCGCCTATTCTTAGAATAAATCCTCCAATGATTGAAGCATCTACTATATTTTCTATTGTAATTTTTTTATCTGATAATGTTGCAATTTTAGCCAAAACTTTAGCTTCTAATGCTGCATCCATTGTAATAGCTGTAGTCACTTGCGCCACTTCAACACCATTCATGATATCAGATAATTTACTGTATTCTAAAGCAATCGCTTCTAGAATTTCGAATCTTTTGTTTTCAAATAATAAATGAAATAACCCTTGAGTTACACCATTGATACCTGCAAAAACTTCTAACAGTGCTTTTTCTTTAACTTCCACTTTCATGGTAGGATTTTGAATAAAAGTACTCAATTCCAAATTACCATTAATTGTCGAAGCAATAGATTTCATATCGTTATTTACAACTTCGGCAACACCTTTTGAGTTTGCTAAGTCTAGAATTGCTTTTGCATAACGAATTGCTGCTCTTGTACTTGCCATAATTGTTAGTTTAACTTTACGTCACCTAACATTTTCTCAACTAATTTAGTTTGAGCTTCTTTGTTAGATAATTCGTCTTTCAATATTTTTTCTGCGATACTCAATGATAAAGTTGAAACTTGTAATTTCAATTCAGCCATTGCTGCATTTTTTTCACTTTCAATTGCTGCTTTCGCTTGCTCAATCATTTTTAAACCTTGAGCTTGTGCTTCGTTTTTAGCATCAGCAACCATTTTCTCTTTCATTTCACGAGCATCTTTAAGCATGTTGTCACGCTCTAATCTTGCTTCTTGTAAAATACGTTGGTTGTCTGCTTGAAGATTTTGCATTTCTTTTCTAGCGTTTTCAGCAGAAAGTAATGCATTTTTAATTCCTTCTTCTCTATCATTTACTGCATCAAGAATTGGTTTCCAAGCGAATTTTTTTAATAAGAATATTAATCCAACAAATATTAAAACTTGCCAAATAAACAAACCAAACGAAAAATCATTTATTAACTTATCCATTATATATAATTATAAATTTTTTATGTTTTAATTTTAAAAACAATAGTCACAACCAACCGTTGCAACTATTGCTTTTTTTAGTTTTAATTAAGATGCGAATAACGCAGCGAAACCAATACCTTCAATAAGTGCAGCTGCGATAAGCATAGCTGTTTGGATTTTTCCTGAAGCTTCTGGTTGACGAGCAATAGCGTCCATTGCTGAACCACCAATTCTACCAATACCTAAACCTGCTCCGATTACAATTAATCCTGCTCCTACAATAGTTGGAATTTGCATAATATATATATTAAAAATTAAACATTCTTTTTTATGGTTTAATCTATGATTTGTTTTTTCGTTGAAACGGTTAAACAAAAAACGATTAAACTTTTTTAATGAGCCTCGTCGTGATGATGCTCTTCGTTTCCTGCTCCAAAATAAAGTGCAGATAACATTGTGAAAATATAAGCTTGTAAAAACGCAACCAATATTTCAAGGATAGAAAGCGCAAACGCCAATCCAAAAGATAACGTACTACCAATCCAGCTTTTAAAGATAAACATTAAACCAATGATACTCATTAAAACTACGTGTCCAGCTAACATATTAGCGTACAAACGTATCATTAATGAAAATGGTTTGATTATTGTTCCTAACAATTCTATAGGTGCCAAGATAAATTTCATTGGAGTTGGCACACCTGGCATCCAGAAAATGTGTCCCCAATAATTTTTATTAGCTGTTAAGGTTGTAATGATATACGTTAAAATTGCCAACGATACTGTAATAGCAATATTTCCAGTTACATTAAATCCAAGTGGCATCAATCCTAAAATATTAAGAAAAAGAATAAAGAAAAATATAGTAAGCAAATAGCTCATGTATTTTTTATAGTTTTTTTCTCCAATATTTGGAATTGCAATTTCATCACGTACATACAAAACAAGAGGTTCAAAAATACGTCCTAATCCTGAAGCGATTCCGTTATTTTTAGCGTATGATTTTGCCAAACTTGAAAACAACAAAAACATAAACAAGGAAACCAACATTATACCAATAACACTTTTAGTGATTGAGAAATCTATCGGTCTAGCATTTGTAGGATGACCATTTTCTCCTTCTGTTAATTCTCCAGAAGCATCTGTTTTATATATTTTTTCGTGGTGTAACACATAATAATTACCATTGTGCTCAGCCGTTTCTTCACCATGATGGAATTTTGAAGAAGAAAAAACTTGCAATCCATTATCCCAAAGAATAATTGGTAATGAAAAACCATAATGCTCACCAGTTTCTTCATTTACAGAAAATGTAAAATCATGAGCATCCAAAAGGTGATGATTGATAAATTCCTTGATTTTAGATTTTACATCTGTTGGTTCAGCATGAGCTTCTTCTGACACTTCATGAGCAACTTCTGTTTTTACTTTCACAGTATCCACTTCAGGATTTGCAAAACTAATTAATGGAAGACATGCTACTAAAGCTACTAATATAAATCTAAGTGGTTTGTTTGAAATCACCATAACAGTTAATTATCTTAATTTATTACGTTTCTGAAATTTGGTGCAAATGTACATTTTTTATTAATATTCAAAAGCATATAAAAATTTATTTTTTGAAGCATTTGATACATAAACATCATATTTATTGCTTTTCGTTTAGTATGCGTATCGTTAGAACGGTTTCAATTGCTAAAAAGAGAATAAACATCGCAAAAAAATTCTTTCTCTCTATTGTGCTATTTTGGTTTGAAACCTGTAATAAAGGTCTTAGAATCAAGTAGCAAAAAATCATCTTAACGCTTGTACTTAATAGAAACGACATTCCTATGTTGTCAAAACTACGCTCTTTGACTTTCAACAAAACAATAAAGACTAGTATTGATAAACCTAAAAACAGTAAATAAAGGGTTTCTATCGAATAGTGAAAAGCTTTGTCATTTATGTCAAAAGCATAAAAAACAACTTTGTGAAGGATGTAAGCTAATCCGGCAAGTAACAATAGGTTTAAGAGCGGTTTGTAATTTTTTAAATTCATTGGGTTCGGTTTTTGCCGAGAAGGCACTAGGGGCAAAGTTATTTTAAATTTAATTTATCACAAACCTATTTGGTCTACTATTGATTCGTACTGATCTTTATATTAAAAAAAAATCATTGCGATTTATTGATTTCGTTAACTTGTCTGATCACATTATATAACGCTAACGCAACACCAACCATCACTAAAATTTTATTGTAATACACTTTAGGGCTGGGATGATTTTCGTCTAACCAATTTCCCAGATAGGAAAACAGAAAGATGATTGCTCCCATTTGAATCGGGATATTAATCAAGGCGAGCCACTTACTAGCTTGTTTTTTGTTGGGTTTGTTGTCCATCGTGCGGCATTAGATTTTTTATATTGGTCTTCATTGTACAAGAAGCACTAAAATCAGCACCCGGCTCCACCGATAGCTTCCCTACTGAAACTTCGCCATGAATACTTGCTTTCGATTTCACGTTTAATATTTCGGTGACATGAATTTTACCGTTGAACTTTCCTTCTATATCAGCATTTTTGCAAACTATATCACCGGTAACACTTCCTGCTGGTCCTATAACTATTTTTCCACTGGATTGAAAATTACCAATTAATTCTCCATCCAATCTAAAATCAGCCTGAGAAATAATATCACCTTTTATGGTGGTTCCCTCCACTATTCTATTGGTTTTACCCAAAAGATCTGTGTATGATTTTGGCTTTTTATCAAACATGATTATTGATTTTTAGGTGCTAAATACGCATCCAAGTTTTTCTTGATTTGAATTACTTTATAGTTTTCAGCAGAAACAACTATTGCAGGTTCATCAATTTTATATTTAATATTCTCTTTCATTGTTTGTGCAATATCTTTTGCATAAACCTCCGAATTAATTCCGTGAATGGTAATGAAATTTTCTTTTTCAGTATAAATATCAAAGGAATACGTTAGTTTTTGAATGTTTTCACTAGCAATAAACAGCTTGATTTTTTCTTCGATTGCTTTTGTAGTTTTATCATCTCTTGCTGCTGCTTTATAAATAATTTTCCAATTCTTGGCATCAACTGTACTAAAGTTCTTCTCTTCCAAAAACGGAATTTGAGTGGTCAGGATTTCTACTGCTTTTTTGCCTTCTTCACTGTTAGGATAATTATCCGCTAATTGCTGTAGCGCATTTTTATATGCTGTTAACCCTCTAAGTTTTCCAAGAGTAGTTGCTTTTAACAGTTCAAATTTAGGAGCAATTTCATCTCCGGAAAACTGATTAATCAAATCGTCAATTTTTGCTAACACTACAGTATATTGTTCCTCTTGATACAGTTTATACCATTTATTATAGACTTTCTCCGGTGATTCATTATCTACAGCTACCGAATTTGTATTGTTTATTATTTGTGCATAACGAGAATTTGGATACTGGGCCGAAATTCTATTTTTGATTTCCTCCGCTTTGGCAGCATCCGTAATTTGATAAATTTTATATAAATTATAGAGTGTCGGAAGAATGAATTTTTCTTCTGGATTGTTTTTTAATAACTGTTCCAATTTAGCGCTGGCCAATTGATATTCTTTGAATTTTTCTTTATAAATAATCCCAAGTTGGTAATAGGCAAAATTACGCTCTTTTGCAATGCTGTCAATCGCGGTTTGCTTTGTGGGAAGCTGTTTTAGGTAATAATCGGTGGTGTATTTTTCAACCGGTTTATCTGTTGCTAATTTGTCTTCCAATTTTGCTTTGTCCCCACCTATGGAATCATTCACAGCAAAATCAGTTTTGTTAGCGGACAATCTCCAATTCCCATTTGCAGAGCGGTCCCCCCATATTTTTTTAAACTCTAATTTTCCAAAAGCAATGGTCGTAGGATTATAAAAATAGAAAACACTCGCTGACTGTTGTCCCGAAATACTGGCCATAGTAGGTGGCGCTAATGATGATTTCTTCGCTGGTTTTCCTGGTTCCTGATTAGGAGAAGCCGCATCAATAGAAGCCGTTTTTGCATTTCTTTCTATATTTTCTTGTTTCTTTTTGAGTTTTTCGTCTAAAATTCTTTTGGCTTCATCCTCCTTTTTTAACTTGTCGATATAATTTTCGAAATATAAAACCCGGTCTGTTTCTGACAGAGCAACCACATGCAAAATACTGTCGTTCGTTTTAGCAATAGCTTCGAGTTGTATTACTTCGTCTAAATCTTTTCTGGTTTTTTGAATGTGAATGAATTCTCTGGTTTTAACATCCAGCTTTACTAAAGTACTGTCATAATATTTAGCGGCAACCGGATAATCGGCATTTTTGAAATACATATTCCCTAAATCCCTATAATTTGAAGCAATCAAATATTGGTCTGTTGTTGCTTTTTTCAGCGAAGCATTGTAAAAATTTAAAGCTGTTTTTTGTTTGTTGTTTTTATCATAAAACACCGCCTTTTCTCTATAAATTACATCTAGAAACGGTCTATTTTCCCTGTCGGCAATTAGTTTATTGTATGTTTTTAAAAACGCAGTGGTATCTCCCGTTTTATAATCGAATAATTGCGCTTTTTTGGCGTAAGCCTGAATAACATATTTTCTTTCGGATTTTCTATTCATAGCTATAACGGATTCATAGCTGTAAATGGCGCTGTCTTTTTTGCCTAATTCCTCGTACAATTGCCCAAGAATAAAGCGATATCTCGCTCTTTCGGAATTTACTTTCGTGTATTTCTGAGCTATTTTTAATTTTGCTAAAGCACTGTCTTTTTCTTCTAAGTTTAAAAAAGCCTCTGATAAAAGAGCATTCGCATCAGCAAAAACTTGTTTTTTTAGCTTTTTTTCCTTCAGCATTTTAGTCATGTTTTTTATTACCAAAGCATCGTTTCCAAGCCGCATATTGGTTTTTTCACGCCAAATTTTGGCTTCATAAATTCTGCTGCTATTGGGATACTTGTATAAAATATAATTGAATGCATCTAGTGCCGGAACGAATCTTTGGTCGTAATAACGGGATTTACCAAGCAGTAAATACGCTTCATCAATCTGACTGTTTCTTTCTCTTCCTCCAATGTTCATGGAGTGTTTTTGAATTGCCTTTGTGGCTTTGGTCTCGGCCAATTCAAAATCGGCATTTTTAGATTTTCCATCTGGTGAAATATCCTCCTCCATTTGCATTCTTTCGATAGGCAAACGCTTCCAAAAATTATCTTTACTATTTGCTTTTATACCATTAACACCTTTGTCTAAACCTATTTGCCCGTTATATAAAATATTATATTTCGTGCTCAAAGCATGGGATTTTCTCGCCAAAAAAGTGTCCTTTTTAGTAGAACACGCTACCAAAAACAATAAAAATCCTAGCGAAAATATATGTTTGAATGTGTTGGTTTTCAATGGTAAACGTTTTTTATCAATTAACTTCTAAAAATACTATTTAGTATAATGACTTGTAAAAATACGTTTCTTTTTGATATCGAGGAAATTATTAGGTTTCTTTTTGATTGCCGGTTTTGCTTTTGCGTGAGGGATAGTAGCGGAAATCCTTTTTTATTCTTTTTTCAAGAATAAAAAAGATTGAGAGCGAAAAGCCCGACCCGGAATTTTTCTTTCCGGGTCACGCCCAAATTAAATTTTAAACTGCAAAAAACAGTTCCAGTTCTTGCAACGTTTCAGCAGATGTTTGAATATCTTTCACGATTTCGCCTTTGTTTAACGCCACAATTCTGTTACAAACCTCCACCGTATGCATTAAATCATGACTGGAAACCAGCACTGTGACATCCGGATTTTCGGCTAATTCTTTGATGATTTTTTTCAATCTATTGACTGTTGTTGGGTCTAAATTAGCAAAGGGTTCGTCAAGAATTACCACTTCAGGGTTTCCTATAAGCGTGGCAATAATTCCCACTTTCTTCTGATTTCCTTTGGATAAATCCCGCAAATACTTTTTGTTTTTCAGGATTTCACCATTAAAAAACTCCTCGTGTTTGACCAGCAAGGCATCAATATCCGCTTTGTTTTGTCCGCGTAAATCGCCTATGAAATAAAAATATTCTTCGGGGGTTAAGTAGCCAATTAAAAAGCTTTCGTCCAGAAAAGAAGCGGTGAAAGGTTTCCAGTTTTCGCTAGCATTCACTTGAATTTCATTATTGATAATGTGCCCGGTTGAAGGCTGGATTAAATCCAATAGCAAACTGAAAAATGTGGTTTTTCCGGCGCCATTATTTCCTACCAATCCAAAACTTTGCCCTTTTGGGATTTCCAGATTTTCGATTTTAAGAACCGTTGTGCGGTTATATATTTTTGAAAGATCGTTTACTTGTATCATTTTTAAAAAAGTTTAATCGGTTATTTGTTGATTTGGTTAATCGCTTTATGAAAATTGACTGTTAACTCTTTTGTTTGTATGCCGCTATGGTTTTGTACTTCTCGGTTTTGTAAATTTTCTCAATTTGTGTGAAAACTTTATCTCTCAAAGCAAAACCTATTATTCCGGCAATGGCAACCATTGCTAATCCTAAATTAGGGCTCATTAATGTGGAACCAATCCAATAAAGTCCCAATGGCAATAGCAATTTTGGCAACGAAATCAACATGGTATTTACGTTAAAGGCTTTTTTATCTCCAAAAGCGCCTTTACTGGAATCCAAATCTATTGGCGTTTTTGTATAAACACCCGCTAGAAGCACCAAATGGGAATTGACTCCAATATTATAAATGGCGCCCACAACAATTGTCAGATACACTTGCCATCCAAAATACAAATAGAATGATGCTAAAATCGTAGAAATAACGGTTGCTATAACTATCAACCACCATTTTGAACTCAAATATCCTCGATACGGAATATTTTGCGTCATCATTAATTGATAATACGAACTGTCCCAACTAGGTACAAATTGTCCGAAAGTGAATAAAAAGCCACCTGAAACAAAAATACCTGCGAAAATGTGCATTATGGGATTGTTGTAGGCTTTGATTCCATTGGTAAAGAATAAAAAACCATAGAATAAAAACACCACACTCATAATCACTGTAGTTTTAGATCGTTTATTTCTTTTGATGAGTTTAATATCATTTTTCAAGAATGTTCCTAAAGTTCCAAACTGATTCAACCAGGTTAAATCTTCCGTTTTGGCGATTTGGTGTTTGTTTGAAAGTCCCGAATCAAGGTACAAGTTGTTTTTGAAATAGGTGAACGTAACAGAATACAACCCCATCAAAGCGAAAATTGGCAGTAAAAACATCCATTTTGTGTGAAATAAACCCTCAAAGAAAACCGTGGTATAAGTAGTAATATCAAAAACATGATAATACTGACAGCCACCCAAAACAAGAATAATTCCCACGAAAATGGCAAACAAATTGTCTTTATTATTCAATACAATATTTAGAAAATTGTTGATGTAAATCAACGAAATCATGGCTAAATGCCAAAGCAATACGCTCACCACATCATATCCTTCCATGATTAATACGACCGAAAAAGGCAAAAAGAAAAAAGCATGTGCATAATTAAAAAAAGACAACATGGTTTTGCCTAACGAAAAATGAACAATTGTAGGTTTCATAAACGGTAAAACCAATAAAGGACGAATGTTCATTACCGGAATTTTTTGCAAGAGCAAACGAATAATTAAATCAAATAAAAAGTAGTAAATCAGGAATTTATTAACGGTTACCAATGGTTCCAGATTCATTTTCTTAATAATATAAAAGGCTCCAATTCCCAAAGCCAAAAAAACTAAAGCAAAATAAATCGCCACAAAAAGCATCAAGATTTTTAAACCTAAATTTGTTGCGAAGGAAGCTGATCTCGTGAAAGCCTTCCATTCGAGATAGATAAATTTTTTGAACATGGTTTATAGTTTGGTTTCGTAATTGGTAGTAAAATTCTTGAAATGTTACATCTAATATAAAAAAATCGGCAATTATAATCCCCATTTATTTGTCGTTTCCTACTTTTGTAAAAAATTAATCACATGCCATCCTTTTTAAAACTTATTATAAAAGAAGTAAAACGTGAAACCAAAGATGCGGTTTCCATACTTTTTAATGTTCCCGAGGAATTAAAACCAAACTATACTTTTGTTGCTGGTCAATATATTAATCTTCGACTTACCTTAGACAATCAGGAAATTCGCCGTGCGTATTCTCTTTGTTCCGCTCCAGAAAGCGGGGAATTGCGAATTGCTGTAAAAGCAGTAAAAAACGGTGCTTTTTCTCAGTTTGCCAATACAAAATTGAAGGCAGGTGATGCACTGGAAGTAGGAAAACCAGAAGGGAAATTTACTTTTGAACCACAAGCTGACCGACAAAAAAATTATGTGGCTTTTGTAGCCGGAAGCGGAATCACACCCGTACTTTCTATCCTGAAATCAGTATTGAAAAGTGAACCTAAAAGTTCTTTTGTCCTTGTTTATGGTAACAAATCTCCTGAGGAAACAATCTTTCATCAAGAATTACACGATTTGCAATTGCAATATGTAGGCCGTCTTTTTGTGCATTATGTTTTCAGTCAAGCCAAAGCAGAAAATGCATTATTTGGTCGAATAGATAAATCGGCGGTAAATTTTGTTTTGAATAACAAACACAAGGAACTGGAATTTGATAAGTTCTATTTATGTGGCCCGGAGGAAATGATTAATACCGTTTCTGGTGTATTAAAAGAAAAAAACATCAAAGAATCAGCCATAAAATTCGAATTGTTTACAACTTCTTCTAAAGAACATAAAATCGAAAAATCATTAGAAGGTCATTCGAAAATTACTGTTATGGTAGATGATGATGAAACGACTTTTGAAATGTCACAAAAACAAACGATTCTTGAAGCAGCTTTAAAACAAGGTCTTGATGCTCCTTATTCTTGCCAAGGCGGAATATGCAGCAGTTGTCTAGCTCGTGTTACTTCAGGAACTGCCGAAATGACTAAAAACTCTATTCTTACTGATAAAGAAATCGCCGATGGTTTAATCTTAACCTGTCAAGCGCACCCAACGTCAGAAACTATTTATGTAGATTATGATGACGTTTAGAAAACGTAAAAAAAATTATAACGAAAACTTCTCTGAAAAGGGAAGTTTTTTTATTTTAGGGAGGTTTTGTAAAGCGACACCGCAAACCATTACAACTTGACCAGACACAATTTTAAAGTGAGCCTTACAGAAAGACAAAATGAACCTTACAATAAAGTCAGACTAAAGCAAAAACCTTAAATTTGTTCGTTAATAATCTAACATCAGCAAATTATGAATGTGCAACAAGACGATAGTTTAAAAACCATATCTTATTCTGGTATATTTTTATCCTGCTTTTCAGATTACAGCGAAAAATGTATTCACGCAACTCCAGAACACGTTTTGGTCTATCTATATTCGGGAGAACAAGTTATTGAAGATAGAAATAGGAAAATAACGTTACAGGCAGGTGATTGTGCATTTATCAGAAGAGACCACCGTTTGAAAATGTACAAAAACAGCAAAGACGAAGCGTTATACAAAGGCATTTCGCTTACGTTTAAACGAAGTATATTGCGTGAATTTTACAGTAAAATGGATAAAGCAGAAATCCCGAAAAACATAGCTGTTTCAGATGATTATGTTTTTAAATTACAACCTTCGCCAGCTATAGAAAGTTTGTTTCAATCGCTTACACCCTATTTTGATAGTAACATAAAACCAACGGAAGGTGTTACACATTTGAAATTATTGGAAGGAATTTATGCTTTGTTGAACAGCAATAAACAACTTTATCCCATCTTATTTGACTTTGCAGAACCTTGGAAAGTGGACATATTAGAGTTTTTGAATGAAAATTATACAGATGAACTTACAATGGAACAGATTGCGTCTTTTACTGGGAGAAGTTTGGCGACATTCAAAAGAGATTTTAAGAAAATCAGCAATCATACACCTCAAAAATGGCTGATAAAAAGACGGCTTGAAGCTGCATACATTAAACTAAAAGACGAAGGCAAAAAAGTTCAGGATGTTTATGTGGAAGTAGGTTTTAAAAACCCTTCGCATTTTTCTACCGCATTCAAAAAACAATACGGAATATCACCAACAGATATTTGATTTTTAATTAAAAATTGAGCTTCTCAGAAAGATTATTTGAGCCTCGCAGTAAAGTTACTGCGAGGCTTTATTTTTAATTTTGCTTCATAAACAAATAGTTTAAGAACTAATGGAAGTAACAACAACAGAAAACATATTCAGTAAGTTAAAAGCAGGTAAAACTATATCACCTAACGATCCGCAAGCTTATAAACTGATAGAAGCCTCATTTGAAACAAATAAAGTACTCGTTCAAATGAACAACTCTTCAAATCCAAAAGAAATAAGGGATTTGTTGAGCCAAATTACAGACACCGAAATCGATGAAAGCACAACTGTGTTTACTCCCTTTCACATCAATTACGGAAAACACACCAAAATTGGTAAAAATGTATTTATCAACTTTGACTGTGTTTTCTTGGATTTGGGTGGTATTACTATAGAAGATAATGTACTTATTGCTCCCAAAGTCAGTTTATTATCAGAAGGACATCCCATTTCGCACGAAGACAGACATTCACTCATTCCGCAACCAATTCACATCAAAAAAAATGCGTGGATTGGAGCTAATGCAACTATTTTACCAGGAGTAACCATTGGTGAAAACGCAATTGTGGCAGCAGGTGCAGTAGTTTCAAAAGATGTTCCTGACAATTCTATTGTAGGTGGTGTGCCTGCTAAATTCATCAAATCAATTTCTAAATAATAAAATAAATATGAGAACATTATCAATTTTAGCCCTTTCTATTCTTATGATAGCTGGACAGGCTTTTGGTCAAAAATTAAAAACAGAAAATACAGCAAAAATGAATACAACAGAAACGGTAGAACACTATACTTTTCAATTGGGTGATAAAGTAACACGTCAAAAAGTGAGTTTCAAAAATCGATACGGTATCAGACTTTCGGGCGATTTATATTTACCAAAAAATATGGGAACTAAGACTTTATCAGCATTAGCAATCAGTGGACCTTTTGGTGCCGTAAAAGAACAATCATCAGGTTTGTATGCCAACCAAATGGCTGAACGTGGTTTTATTACCTTGGCTTTTGACCCTTCTTACACTGGAGAAAGTAGTGGAGAACCTCGTAATATTGCATCCCCAGAAATCAATACTGAAGATTTTAGTGCAGCGGTGGATTTTTTAGGGCTACAGAAAAACGTGGATAGAAATAAAATTGGCATCATTGGAATTTGTGGTTTTGGTGGTTTTGCGTTAAACGCTGTAGCTGTAGACAAACGAGTAAAAGCTGTAGCCACAACAAGTATGTATGATATTCCTAGAGTTTCCTCAAAAGGTTATTATGATAAAACGACACTTGAAGAACGCACTAAAATGTTGGAATTGTTGAGCATACAACGATGGAAAGATGCTGAAACCGGAGCACCTAAATATGGTGCAAAACCTAATAAGGATACTTTAGCAGGAGACGAGCCACAGTTTGTAAAAGAGTATTTCGATTATTATAAAACGCCACGTGGCTTTCATCCTCGTTCAATTAATTCAAACGGTGCTTGGGCAAATACTTCTGCAATTTCGTTGATGAATATGCCAATTCTAACTTATCTAAAAGAAATCTCTCCAAGACCAATCCTGTTAATTGCTGGAGAAAATGCACATTCACGATATATGAGCGAAGATGTATATGAAATGGCTTCCGAACCAAAGGAGTTATTGATTATCCCTAACGCTGTTCATGTGGATTTGTATGATAAAGTGAATATTATTCCATTTGACAAGCTGGAAACGTTTTTCAAACAGCACTTAAAGTAGGTTGTTATTACCTAAAACTTAATCTTATGAAATATGTAGTAGCAACCGTTTTGGTGTTAGTTTCATTCACGCTTTGTTTGGCTCGTGTTACCTCAGGAACTGCCGAAATGACTAAAAACTCTATTCTTACCGATAAAGAAATCGCCGATGGTTTAATCTTAACCTGTCAAGCGCACCCAACGTCAGAAACTATTTATGTAGATTATGATGACGTTTAGAAAACGTTTCAATTATAACGAAAACTTCTCTGAAAAGGGAAGGTTTTAATTTTAGGGAGGTTTTGATTTTTAGTATATTAGCAGATTATAATCTATAAGATTTAGGATAGATTTGTGTTATAGAGTCACACATATAAACAAGCTACAAGAAACCTAAATTGATGCGTTGAAAATAATAATTTAAACTAAAAATAGTAAACATGAAAACCATTAAACTTATTAGTAAAATACAATTAAATCGAGTTAAATTGCTAACTGTTTTGGTTGCCCTATTTATATTAACCCTTTCATTTAGCAAAAACACTATGATGCAAGAAAAAATTCAAATGGTTAGATTAGCAAAAATTAAAGTTGACCCATTACAATTGGAAAAATATAACACTGCACTAAAAGAACAGATGACTAAAGCAGTTAATCTAGAACCTGGTGTGTTAACATATTATGCTGTTGCGAATAAAAGTAATCCTTCAGAAATCACAATACTTGAAATTTATGCCGATACAGATGCCTACAAAGCACACATTGAAACAAATCATTTTAAGAAATATAAAGAGACTGTGAAAGACATGGTAAAATCTTTAGAATTAATAGATGTAACTCTAATTGGTTCTGCTAAAAAAACTAATATGTAATTTCACCCGACCTGTTTGGATATGTCGCCACCTCGATAGCGCATTCTGTGCCCACAAACTAAAGGACCAAACAAAAGCTACAACTGAAAAAAATTCTGTTTCCGTAACACTATTCAAAATCAAGTTGTTACCCAATTATAGAAAAGCATTCCACAAAAAAAGATTTTTTTGTCTTTTGTTTTCTTCTTTATCCTCGCCATAGGTGTACCAATCCTTTGTTTTTTCTTCTATCAACGATTTTAGCCCCATTAAGTCATAGGTTTTTTTGGCTGTAATGGGTTTTATGTCAGATGTGGTGCTGCTATTTAAATCTATTTTGGTCGCGATAAATGAGGTGTATAATCTTGGTATTGAAAGTCCCAAAATCATACCCGGTAAACCGCTTATAGAACATGGACCGCCAGAAATGGTAATATCGTCTGTGTAAAAAGCAAATACATATACGTCATCCATTATTTTGCCTACGGCTTTTCGGCAATTATAACCGGCTATTTCTCTATGTTCATTTGTGATTTTCCATTGTATATTTGGTATGCTATCTGCTATTACAAAATTAGTTCCTACTATTTGTTTTTGCATATTCATTTTTCCTGTTTTAAAATCAAAATACCAAGTGTTTTCTTCATCTGCATCTTTTTCATGTTTTGGTATTCTTGTTTTTGGGCTCCATCTATCAAATTTGTAAATACTTTTGTTGTCAGCAAAAGTATAGGTGAAATAGGATATTTTTAGGTCCGACAGGTTGTCTTTCATCATCTCATCCCAACTATCATTGCTCATCGTTTTTTTGAGATTGGTATTTACTTCATATTCAATTACAGCTTTATCTATAAATTGTTGTGCTTTTGATGTAGTTGTAAAAATTAGTACAGTAATAAAAAAAAGTATTGATTTCATATGTTACTATTTATTGTTATTCCGTGAACTCGTTTTGTCTCGTTCTTTGCTTTTATTCTGCGTTAAAAAAAGCAAAATGACGTTGTCAAATTTGTATGTTTTATTTCAGAACAGTTACAAATTTATTTTTTTGCTGTTTCGCCTTTGTTTTTAAAATTCCAGGTAAAGCCTATCATAGCATATCTTTTGAGCCTATCATTTCGTTCCTCACCTATTACATTTTCATGAACATATCTATTTATGCCTATATTTTGATTCAAAATATCTCGTACCATGATATAAGCCGTAAACTCATCATTTTTGAAAGTACGTTGCAGCCTTGCATTCCACAATTGATTGGTAAGATTGGTTTGAAAATCGATTGTTTTTTGCCTAGAATATAAATTGTAGTCTGTGGATAGTTTCCATTTTTCTCTGAAATAAACCCCTATATCCAAGCCCAAATTATTGGTATTAAATGATTTTATTTCCTCGTTTTGAGAAGTACTGTTTCTGCTATTTGAAAAATTATTACTTAAACTAAATTCGTATTTCTTTTCTTTTGATTTATATAAATAAATTGAAAATCCTGAATTTAAAGTATTAGAATTACTAGTTTTGTTATTAATACTAAGTACTGATTTGTTATAGTTAACAGATGGATTAAGATTAACTTGTAAATCTATTTTTTTTATCTTAAATCCATATCCAAAATAAAAATTTCCAGAAAAATTACCGTTTGTGTTTATGGGTTTGGTAATTGTTTTAGCACTTTCTGGATCTATATCTTTGTTGTAAGAAATTAAATTAGAAGTAGTTCTAAAAGAAATACTCTGGTAAAATTGCGATTCTGTCAAAATACTATAACTACTGTTTGATAGGTTTATACTATTGGTAAAGGATTGCTTTAAATCTGGATTACCTACAATTTGATTAAAAAAATCTTGATTGTTCCTCAAAGGCTGTAATTGATCGATGGTAGGCTGTTTGGTTGCACCTTGATAATTGAAACGCAGGTTACTATTGCTTTTGTATTTATAAGAGAAATTTGCAGCTGGAAAAAAGTTAGTATAGCTGCGCTTGTATTCTTTGTTTAAAGTTTGATCTTGCAAATCAAACGAAGTAAAACCGAAACCACTTCCAAAACTATAATTTATTTTTTTGGCATTGTAACTCAATTTTATATTGGGTTTGTTTGTTGTTATTGTTTGTTTAAACTGGTTTGATAAAGAATTTACAATCAAATCATACTTGCCTGTAACATCTGAATAACCATACGTTAAATAATTGCTTTCGCCACTATTATAAGTTACTTGATGGGCGAATTGCAATGCAAATTTCTTACCAATAGGCTCCGTATAGGCAACGTTTACAGTAAGGTTTTGACTTGTTTTCTCTCCAATTTTGTTTTGATCCACATCATCCCTAGAGGAAAAAACACCTCCATCATAACTTTCATTAAAAGACTTCAAAAAATTATTTACATTCGTATTCAAAATATTCCAACTACTATTTACAGAAAATGTTCGACGGGCTTTGGCGAATTTATGTTTATACAAAATACTGGCAAACAATGATTCCTTATCCGAATTTGTAGTAAATGTTTTTTCCTGTTTGTTTTTTAACAATCCATCATTTCCCGTAGTCTGTCCGTTTGTAAATTCATCGCTATCGGTAGTATAAAAATTGGTTTTCGCGGTAAATTTTATGGAATTTATAGAATCTAATTTTACGTCGTAAGTAGCATTTAGTTTAAAATTACTTCTGTTTACATTACTTATCGTTGATGTGTTTTCGTTTAATTGGGTTTCTCCTACTTGTGTTTGGGTAATCCTGCTATTATTGTTGGTGTAAATTTGCTTATTATATTTTGGCGATAAATTCAATGTTTGTTTATCATTCCACTTGTTGCTGTACTGCAATCCTGCATTGGTGTTTTTGATAAAACCATTTTGAGTGTCAACATAAGGTTCATCATCAGTATTGCCACCTGTCCATTCATAATTTACATTTCCATCATCATCCATACTCATACTTATATCATTCTCTCGTCCACCAAATTTTTCGCTATCTTGCCAACCAAGTCCATCTTGACCCGTATTACCATTTAATAAAAAAGCAGATAGTTTTCTTTTGCCTTTAAAATCACTAAACATAAGATTCGTATTGTATCTAGAATCTACATTTGTTAATGGTCCGTTTGCAGCGTCTATTTTGCCAAAATACCCTTTCTTCTTATCCTCCTTTAATTTTAGGTTAATTGTTTTTTTTGTGTTGCCATCATCAATTCCTGTAAACTCGGCTTGATCACTTTTCTTATCAAAAACTTGTACTTCTTTTACCGCATCTGCTCGTAAGTTTTTTACCGCCATGCCAGGATCATCGCCAAAAAATTCTTCGCCATCAACCAATACCTTTTCTACAGTTTCCCCCATGGCTTTTATGACACCATTTTTATCTACTTGTATCCCTGGTAGTTTTTTTAGTAATTCTTCTACATTGGCATTGGCATCAACCTTAAAATCACCCGCTCTATAACTGGTAGTATCTCCTTTAATTCTAATGGAACCCGTCTTTATAATTACTTCTCGCAGCAGTTTTATTTTGCTTATCAAAGCAATTGTTCCTAAGTTTTTCTCATTTTCATTAACGATTATGGCATCTACATAATCGGCATATTGGCTATGCGCTGTCATCAATATATAGTTTCCTGCTTTTACATTTTTGAGATTAAAGTTTCCCTCTTTATCCGATCGGGTAAACTTGTATAAAATAGAGTCTATGGGAGTTAATAAAGCAATAACTGAATTGTAAACAGGTTTTTTTTCGCTACCATCCGTTAAAACACCCGAAAGGTTTGCTTTTTGAGAAAACGCTGAAAAAGAAAATAAGAACAAAATTGCAATTGTTGCTGTAATTTTTGGCATAAATAGTTTCTATTTTTATTGGATTAGCATTCAAGCTTTATAAAAGCAACTTCACCGAAAAAAGCAATCCTCTTTCACATCAGGTTAGTTTTGAGTGTAAAACTTAACGCACTTAAACCAAAAATAGTATTATTCTCACTAAAAATTTCAAATTTTTTAGTTATAAAAAAGTTAAAATTATTCTTACATAAAATAATAGAATCTTGAAAAAATTAAAACACCATATTTATGTATAATTTTTTAATTTATTCTTTTACAGACATTTAAAGCCTTTACGATAGAATCAACAGCAATCGTTCACATGACATCTTAATAATCCAACACCTTTTTATTTCCATAAATCGAAGTAGGCAATTTTGGAAACTGATTTCTATCGGAAACCAAAGTATTTTTCTATTGGTAGATTCATTTGTATATTTATTCAATATCAAGGTCAAATTTATCTAATAGCCCCGCAAGCTGTCCCTGTGAAAATTTTGCTCTCTTCATTTTATTATCTGCTGGGTCAAAAGAATAGTTTTTCGCAGTACGAAAATCTGCTTTCTCAAGAATTGTCCCTGCAAAAGTAGCGTTCGAGAGGTCGGAATTTTTAAACAAAGCCATCGTTAAATCAGCATTTGAAAAATCTACATCTTGTAAGGAGCAATCCACAAAATTGGTCTTTTTCATTTTCTTTTGCAGAAAAGTTGAATAGTCCAGAATGCAATCCTGAAAGTTCATAGAAAATAAGAAGTTATTACATATTGTAAAATCCAAACCCATTAATTTACACCCAATAAATTGAATATTTTTCAATCCTGTGTTATAAAGTACAGCTAAAGAAAAATTACAGTTTTTAAAACTACACTCCATAAAATCATTATGGCTTAAATCACTTTTTGAAAAGTTACAGTTTACAAATTCACATTTAAAAAATTCACTGTCCGTTATTTTTTGTTCTGAATAATCAATGTTTTCAAATGTTTTGTTTTGGTGAAGTACCGTATCCATAAAGTGTGGGAGTAAAGTTTATTTTGCTAATGCGATTATTCTTCTAATTCTATACAGTCAAAAGTTCCATTATTTAATATCGATTCCATTATTTCAGTTTCGCTATCTATTCTTAAAATATTATCGCAGTCTTCAAGATCAAAATTCCAGCTGGCAGTTGGTAACAACCCATTTAATAAGACTGTTGCTAACTCAAATTTCAATTTTGTATCTACTGATGTTTTAAAAATATAAATCATTTTTGCTTTTTTTATAGCATGCAAATTTCATTCATTACCCAGGAGGATAGTAGGATTCCATAATCAATAGTTAGGATTTATCAATCATTTTTCGATACTGCATTGGTGATACACCTTCGTTTTTTTTGAATATGCGACTGAAATAAGACTGGTCATAATGACCTACCTGCATTGCAATTTCACTGACACTCAGATTGGTTTGATATAATAAATATTTAGCTTCCAGTAAAATGGATTCTTCAATCCATTTGGTAGGTGACTTTCCTGTAGCGGATTTTATAGATTTGTTGAGATGATTTGGAGTGACATTAAGTATTGAAGCATAATAATTAACCTGATGCTGTTGATTGATGTGAGCATAAATAAGTTCTTTAAACTTAGTTGTGAGCACAGTGGCAGCTGTTCCATTTTTATCTGTTTTTAATCCGTTTTTATTGATTTCACAAAGTAAAGCAATCAAATAAGGCTGTATAATATCCAAATTTGTGACACCTGATTCCGTATATTCAACCTGTAAACGATTTAACAGCTGTATGATAAACTGAGGTTCCTTATTTGGAAAATAAAGGTCAGGGTTGCCCCAAATTTTTAAAAAATCAAAATCATTTACCATTTCTGGATTCCCGTATTTTCCTATTAGAATATTGGGATGGAACTGACAAATAAACCCCTCTATTTCCGTAATTATGGAGTCTATTGAAAAAATCTGTCCCGCCGGAATTACTATAATTTCATTGGATTGTGTCGTATATTCCTCGAACCCAATCTTTATTTTGTGGGTTCCAGAGGTAATGAATAGTAACGTGTGACAAATGTGTTTGGATGGTGGTACAGGAAATTTAAGTTGATTAATTTCTTCCAATTTCAGGCAAAAGAAATGTTCTGAGTTTGATTTAAAAAGATAGTCTTTGGAGTTATCATTTTCAAGAAATCTATCCCGAAAACCCTGTGGACTGTACGTTTTTACTTTTCCGGTTGTTTTCACCTGCTATTTTCTTGTTTGATACTTGTATTCACGTCTTAGAATTTCAACTAACTGTTGCCTATTAAACACAACATAATAAACGGAGTCTGTTTACTGAACACTGAGGACTATTTTCTCCACAGCAATCGTTCGCATGGCATCTTCATACCCTTCGACTTTTTTATTTCCATACACCGAAGTCGGTAATTTAGGAAACAAATTTCTATCCGAAACCAACGCATTTTCTAAAGGTTGATTAAACGGTGAAAATCCCGCATAAGGATGTGTTGCACCCCAAAGCGTAATGACTTTCACACCAAGCATAGCAGCAATATGCGCATTTCCGGAATCCATAGAAAGCATCACATCAAGATTACTGATGAGTTGCAATTCTTGTTGAAATTTGAGTTGCCCTGCCATAGTAATGACATTTTCTTTGTTGGAAGAAAGCGAATTTAAGAGTTCTATTTCCTTTTTTCCACCACCAAAAAGCAGTATTTTACAGTCCGCATTTTTGGCTAATTGGTTGATGACTTCTTGCATCAAATCCAAAGGATACACTTTAGAGTCATATTGTGCAAAAGGAGCAATTCCTATCCATTTCTGGTTTTTTTCTCCAGTCAAACTAATGATTTCAATATCTAAAGTTTGTTTTTTGGGGAAAATCGGATGAGATAAATCAACTGTAAAACCAAGTTGTTCAAATACTTTGCAGTGTCTTTCAAACATCGTTGGAAGTTGTTTGAAAACTTTATTTTCGGGTTGGGTTAATGCTTTTTTCTCTGCTCTTCCTTTATCAACCGAGGCCACTTTTTTTCCGCTTAAAGCAAAAAGATTTCTGACGATTTTAGACCGCAAAACATTATGCAAATCGGCGAAAGCATCAATATGAAGTGCTTTTAAATCATGGAACAAACGCAACAATCCCAGAAACCCTTTGTGCCGTTCTTTTTCATCGAAAGCAAAAAAAGAAACGTTGGGGATGGAATCAAAAAAAGGTTTGAAAAACGGTCTGGAAACGACCGTAATTTTAACTTCTGGATGCTGGTTTACAAAAGCGCGTAAAACAGGAACCGTCATGGCGACATCTCCCATTGCGGAAAGTCTCATGACGGCTATATGTTTGATTTTTTGGGACAATTTAAAATAACAATTACTTCTTGTTTTGGTACAAAACAGGATTCAAATCATCATCATTGTACATTTTCATCTGCTTGTACACTTTCATGAATTTATCACCATTTTCAATGTCTTTTATTAAGTCATCAATTGCGGTTGACAAATCAGTTCTTTGCTCTAAAAGAATATTTAATTTTGCCTGACATTTATCTCTGTGATCTTGTGAAGCTGCTGCACGAGTCGCTTCTTCATTCATGTGATAAATTTTCAAGGCTAAAATTGATAATCTGTCAAAAGCCCAAGCAGGACTTTCTGAATTGATTTTAGCACTTTCTTTTACTACTACATGGCTGTATTTTTGAAGAAAATAACTGTCAATATATTCCACCATATCTGTACGCTCTTGATTAGAAGCATCGATTCTTCTTTTCAAAGTCAAAGCAGCAACCGGGTCAATATTTGGGTCACGGATAATATCTTCAAAATGCCATTGCACTGTGTCAATCCAGTTTTTATGATACAATAAATGTTCAAATTTGTCCTTAGGAAACGGATTATTTATAGGCTGATCAACATTATCAAATTGGTGATAATCTTTAATACTTTGTTCGAAAACGGAATAAGCTAATTTTGAAAACATATCTTTATATATTAAAAGGCAAAGATACTTTTTTATACTTTTATAGATAAAAAAAACTTTAGAAGTTTAATTCCAAAATTAAAACCATGCAAATCCATATTTTATCAGAAAACAATAGTGTTCTGAACCATTTTTTAGGACAAATTCGAAATGTCAATGTTCATAACGACAGCATGCGTTTTAGAAGAAATATTGAACGTATTGGTGAAATCATGGCTTATGAATTGAGTAAAGAATTGCATTATAAAAACATCGAAATTCAAACGCCTCTTGGCATCAAGAAAACTACCGAAATTGAAGATCAATTGGTGCTGTGCTCCATTTTACGCGCAGGATTGCCTTTGCATTTGGGTTTTTTAAATTATTTTGACAATGCAGAAAACGGTTTTATTTCGGCCTTTAGGCACCATCCTAATAATGATGATTATTTTGACATTGTTGTTCAATACCAAGCAATCGCTGATATAAACAACAAAAATGTGTTATTGATTGATCCCATGCTTGCTACCGGACAATCTATAGTTGCTGTTTTTAATAAATTAATGGAAAGAGGAACTCCAAAGGAAATTCACATTGCAGTTGTAATTGCCGCCCCAGAAGGAATTGAACACCTTAAACAACATTTACCCGATACGTGTCATCTTTGGATTGCTGCATTAGACGAAAAACTAAATGAACACAGTTACATTATTCCCGGACTTGGCGATGCGGGAGATTTAGCTTTTGGGAATAAACTATAATTGAGAGAAAAATGCAAAAAGACTGCATAGAATAAAAACAAACAATACAATTTCCTGTTTCAATTTTAGTTGCACAATTTCAATATGACTTGTTGCCATCACTGCTAATGGCGCAAAGGTAAACAGCAATAAATCATTGCTTTTATTGGAGGAAATCAAGAAAATTACGATTCCAATAAAGAAGGAAGCTATTATTTTTTTGAAAGAAACATGTAAAAGTTGTGGTCTGTTAGACAATGTTGCAAACATGGAAATAACGAAAAATAATGCAATAGTAGCATAGATCGAAAAAGCAGCGTTTTGGTAATTATTAGTAAAATAATCAATACTAAAATCCGTCGTTACACTCCTTGTTGTATATTCGATTACGTTTACATTGAATACTGCCGCATATAACAGGAAAAGAATTGCCGCTGTAAAAAAGGCAATAAACGGCAAGAACCAGTTTCTATAATCTCTGGAAACATGGAAAATTATTGATATGAAAACCAATACAATAAAAATAATACTCCAAAAATGAAATAATGAGGCTAAAAAAATCCACAATGAAGCATCAAATATTTTTTCTTTGGAAGCTTTAAGTGATTGCAATGAAATCAATCGGCGAAGGGCTAATAGTATAAAGAAATTTGAAACAATTAGGTTCGTGTTGTCTAATACCGAAGGAAAAAAAAGCAACAATAAAAAATAGAAAAAAATGGTGTATGTACTGTCTTTACTGAGTCCGTTTTTCTTTACAACGAAATTTGTAATAAAAACAGAAGCCAATAAAACACAGAACAATGCCACTTTTTTTAAAATCAAAAAAATGGAATTAGTCCAAGATAAATCTTGAAATTGATATATTAAAAAGAAAACCAGCATTAAAATTACTACCAATGAAAAATTTAATGGTGTAGATTTTTTAAAAACACTTGTTATCATAAGGATATTTTATACTTTTGTGATTGTAAATATAATACTTGTTTAAAAAGGAAACCCTGCAAGTTCAAAAAGATTCTTACTAAATAAGACCTTTCTACTTTCCAGAGCCCTTTAAAAACAACTAATAAAATTAATTTTATACATTATGAAAGCATTTTTCGAAGGAATACAATACTTATTTGTAAATATTTTATTTGCTCCTCTAGATTTTTTACGTTCATTGGAACTTAAATCTTGGTTTGCTGCTAATACTATCAACTGGATTTTCATGATTATTTGTGCGTCTGCAATGGTATATTGGATCAAACAATTGAAAATTTTTGAAGCAAACGGAACAGAAAATCAAGATACTACCGCTCACTCTTTTTTAAAGTAATATTTAAAAAAAAGTGAACGATAATTGGAAACTATTTTAAATCGTTTCCAATATCTTTTCTAAAATACATCTTATCAAAATTTAGTTTATCTATGTTTTGGTAAGATTTTTTTATGGCCTCTTCGAAATCATTTCCATAAGAAGTTACAGTTAAAACTCTTCCCCCATTAGAAACAACATTTCCATTTTCTAATTTTGTACCTGCGTGAAAAACAATAGAATCTTGAATATTTTCTAATCCTGAAATCACTTTTCCTTTTTCGAAATCTTCAGGATATCCGCCAGAAACTACCATAATTGTAGTAGCGCTTCTTTCGTCAATTTCCAGTGTGATTTCATCTAGTTTTTCATTGGCTACTGCCAAAAATAATTCCACTAAATCTGTTTTCAATCTTGGAACAACCACTTCCGTTTCCGGATCACCCATTCTCACATTGTATTCAATTACGATTGGTTCGTTATTCACATTAATCAATCCAATAAAAACGAATCCTTTGTACGGAATTCCATCTTTCTGAAAACCATCAATGGTAGGTTTTACAATGCGTGTTTCGATTTTCTCCATCAAAACAGCGTCAACATAAGGAACTGGAGAAACTGCTCCCATTCCGCCCGTATTTAATCCCGTGTCGCCATCGCCAATGCGTTTGTAATCTTTAGCAGTTGGCAGGATTTTATAATTTTTTCCGTCAGTAAGGACAAAACAGCTTAATTCTATTCCGTCAAGAAATTCTTCAATCACAACTTTAGAACTGGCGTCACCAAATTTTTGGTGCACTAACATGTTTCTTAATTCTTCTTTGGCTTCCGCCAAATCTTGAATAATCAAAACACCTTTTCCAGCTGCCAATCCGTCTGCTTTTAAAACATAAGGCGGTTGCAATGTTTCCAAAAATTCGCATCCTTTCTCCACTGTTTCGGCAGTAAAACTATCGTAAGCAGCAGTTGGGATATTATGTTTAATCAAAAATTCTTTGGCAAATTCTTTACTTCCTTCTAATTGAGCCCCAATTTTTGATGGTCCAATAACTGGAATATGTTTTAACTCTCCATCATTTAAAAAGAAATCGTAGATCCCTTTTACTAATGGATCTTCAGGTCCAACAACAACCATTTCTACTTTTTCCTGAAGAACAAAAGCTTTGATAGCGTCAAAATCAGTTGGGCTTATATCAATATTGTTAGCTATTGCTGCAGTTCCAGCATTTCCTGGTGCTACAAAAAGTGTGTCGCAAAGCGGACTTTGAATCATTTTCCATGCAAATGCATGCTCTCTTCCGCCTGAACCCAATAGTAAAATAGTCATGATGTTGTTTTATTTAGTTGTGGTGCAAAAATAATTGCTTTTGAACTTAAAAAATAATTAATTTTCAAAAAGTTGTTGGTTCTTGGTCATTAGTTGTACGTAAATATTATTTTTGATGAAATATACCTTTAAAATGTTTCCACTTTTCGACTTATCACTACAACTAAATGGATTCCCAATGAAGGAAGCCAAAGCTGAATTGCAAAAAATAGTCGCTTTATCCGAAAAAGAACATGAAGCTTTTCTTGAAAATAAAAAATTAGAAATCGTTAATTTTCATTTACAGAATAATCCATTTTATCAGGAGTTAGTTGGTTCAAATACTACCAATTGGGACGATTTACCCATTTTAAATAAAAGAAACTTACAACAACCATTGCTGGAAAGGCTTTCAAACGGGTATTCTCCAAAAAATAGTTACGTTAATAAAACATCTGGTTCCAGCGGTGATCCCTTTATTTTTGCCAAAGATAAATACAGTCACGCTTTGACTTGGGCTTCCAATATGTATCGTTTTGGTTGGTACGGAATTGATTTCAACAGCTCCTTTCAAGCCCGTTTTTATGGGATTCCAATGGATTTTATTGGTAACAAAAAAGAACGCTTTAAAGATTTATTGAGCCATCGGTTTCGATTCTCCATTTTTGATTTGTCAGATGTGGTATTAGAAAAAATTCTGAAAAAATTTCAGAATAAAAAATTCGATTACATCAATGGTTACACGAGTTCAATTGTTCTCTTTGCCAAATATTTAAAGAAAAAAAACATCATTTTAAAGGAAATTTGTCCCACTTTAAAAGTGTGCATGGTGACTTCAGAAATGCTTTTTGAAGATGATAAAATTCTTTTGGAGCAACAATTTGGAATTCCAATTGTCAATGAATACGGTGCTTCGGAACTAGATTTAATCGCTTTTCAAAATCCTAAAGATGAATGGCAAGTGAATTCGGAAACGTTATTTGTAGAGATTTTGGACGAAAATAATCAAGCGGTTCCAAACGGGACTTCGGGCCGAATTGTAATTACTTCCTTATTCAATAAAGCACATCCGTTTATACGTTATGATATTGGCGATATTGGGATTCTGGATGAAAAAAGTACGTTAAAGAAACCTATTCTTAAGAAATTAATTGGAAGAACAAATGATATTGCCCTTTTGCCAAGCGGGAAAAAATCACCTGGATTGACATTTTATTATGTAACCAAAAGCTTTATTGAAGACGATGGAAACGTAAAAGAATTCATAATCAAGCAGACAAAAATCGATACTTTTGAAATTGAATATGTCAGTGAAACCGAATTAAATTTGAAACAAATTAAAAAAATAGAAACCGCTATTGCTTTGTATTTGGAACCGGATTTAAACTTTAGTTTTATTAGAAAAAAAGCTTTAGAAAGAAGCAATCGTGGAAAGTTAAAGCAATTTAAATCTATGATTTGATCGTTTTTATATAACGCGGTTTTATGACTAATTGCGTGAATAAAAAACCCGTCATGCAAAGTAATGAAACAACTACGTTAAACCCATGAAACGTTCTGTAAACCGCAAAATTATGCTTTAATAAGTCCAATTTAGAAGCTGAAATTGAATTTTCTCTAATCCTATAAAAAGCTAAACTTTCAGTAATAGGTTGCGCCGTTTTTATTTTTTTTAGAATCGTGAGCCATAACATCCAGTCTTGGCGTTTACGGATGGAAGAAATAGCAATTTTTCCGAAATAATTTACATCATAAATACCGGTAAGATTCCCAACATAATTACAAAAAAACAGTTGTCTATAAGAAAGATTTCTCGGTGCTTCCACTGTTTTATTTAATGATTTCCCCTCTTCATCGATGCAATCATAGAAAGTGAAAGTAAACGGTAAATTATTGGTTTTAAGAAAATCTATTTGTTTCTCCAGTTTTTGTGGTTTCCACAAATCATCGGCATCCAAAAAAGAAATATACCTTCCCTTACATTTAGTCAACGCTGTGTTTCGTGCAATTCCGGTTCCTGAGTTTTTTTCGGATTGAAAAAGTTGGATTCGATTATCTAAAAGAGTCATTTTTGTAACAATGGACACCGTTTCATCTGAAGAACAATCATCCACAATAATCATTTCCCAATTTTGGTAGGTTTGATTCTGAACAGATTGAATCGTTTCTGCAATGAACTTTTCAGAATTAAAGGATGGTGTTATAATTGAAACTAATGGTATTTCCATTTTAATATGCTTTTTCTTCGCCCTTGAAAATGTTAACTATTGTTTGAGAAATTATTTTTAAATCTAATATAAGAGACCAATTTTCAATGTAAAAAACATCAAATTTTATTCTATTAATCATATCGTCATCTGTTTCTATTTCACCACGAAAACCACTCACTTGAGCTAATCCTGTAATTCCCGGTTTAACAGAATGACGTACCATATATTTTTTTACCTTATTTCCATAAATTTTATTTTGTGCCCAAAGATGAGGCCGCGGACCTACAACTGACATTTCACCAAGTAGAACATTTATAAATTGAGGCATTTCGTCTAAACTTGTTTTTCTCATAAATTTACCTATTCTAGTAACACGAGGATCATTTTTTGAGGCTTCTTTTTCGGTTGTTTTATTGATTCTCATAGAACGAAGTTTATAGCAATAAAATTCATTCTCATCAATTCCGGGTCTTCCTTGTTTAAAAAAAACGGGGCCTGAAGATTCTAATTTTATCAGAATAGCTAATAAAGGAATCAACCAAGATAGAAGAAATACAATGATTATAATGGAGAAAACTATATCAAATGTCCTTTTAAATACTTTAGTCGCCGGATCATGCAGAATTGTTTTTTTTAAAGATAGTACAGGGAAAAATTCGTAATAATCTATTTTTAATTTTTTTGAAAAAATTTCTTTAGTATCCGGAATGAATTTTATTGTTTTATTATTTTCATCGGCAAAATCTATTAAATCTTTCAAATGCTCGTTGGAGATTTCGTTCAATGAACAATAAATTTCATCAACAAAATTTTCAATTACGAAAGGTTTCAAATCTGCCAATTTCCCTTTAATATTTTGATTTGATTTCTTATCTGAAAAATACCCTAAAAAACGATACCCATAATCATTTCTTGTTTCGAAAAGATCTTTCAATCGAATTGCTTCGGGTGTATATCCAATAATCACCGCGCTTCGGTAATTGCTTCCTGTTATTATTCTGTATTCCTTTAAATAATAAAACAGTAAAAATTTTGAAACAGTAATCAATCCTATAACTGATGAAATAAACAGGGCAATCACTGTTCCGCTAAAAAAAACTTGTTTAGAAAACGGAAAAAAAGCAATGATTATTAAAAGAAATAAAATCCCCTGTTTGACTATTTTCGAAATAATTTCAATTGGTTTTGTAAAACGATAGACATCATAAAACTTGATAGAAAAAGCAGCTGCAATCCATCCAATTGTTTGATAAATAAGATAATGTTCAATATTTAAATTGAGGTCTTCGAGGAAGAACAAACCTAGTATTGAAATAACTATTAGATCAATTGAAACACTAATAGGCCTTATGTATTTTGAATATCTTCCTATTTGTGATGCTGTCATAATTAGTGAATGTATTCTAACTATTAATTTAAAGATAAATTCAAAAATACTATCCTTCTGCTATTTAATATAACCCGAAAAATCCTTGTGTTCTTCTTTAGAAAGTTCTTCTTTGGACAATGATTTAAAATAGTCGTAAGTGATTTTCATTCCCTCGGCACGATCTACCTTTGCTTCCCAACCCAGCAATTGTTTTGCTTTAGTAATATCAGGCTGTCGTTGCAAAGGATCATTTATTGGCAAAGGAAAATAAACCACTTTCTGATTGGTTCCTGTCAGTTTTATGATTTCTTCAGCAAAATCTTTAATGGTGATTTCATCCGGATTACCAATATTTACCGGTAAAACATAATCAGAATGCAATAATCTAAAAATACCTTCCACCTGATCATCAACATAACAAAAAGAACGCGTCTGCATTCCATCACCAAAAATAGTTAAGTCTTCACCACGAAGCGCCTGACCTATAAATGCTGGAATAACTCTACCGTCATTGAGTCTCATTCTTGGACCGTACGTATTGAAAATTCGAACGATTCTGGTTTCTACACCATGAAAAGTATGGTACGCCATTGTTATTGATTCCTGAAAACGTTTGGCTTCATCATAAACACCTCTTGGTCCTATTGTGTTTACATTTCCGTAATATTCTTCAGTTTGTGGATGAACCAATGGATCTCCATAGACTTCAGAAGTGGATGCAATAAGAATTCTGGCATTTTTTACTCGTGCCAAACCTAAAAGGTTGTGCGTCCCTAGAGAGCCTACTTTTAATGTTTGTATTGGAATTTTCAAATAATCGATTGGACTTGCCGGTGAAGCAAAATGCAAAATATAATCTAATTGACCCGGAACGTGAACAAATTTGGTGATATCATGGTGATAAAATTCGAAATTTTCCAATTTGAACAAATGTTCTATATTTTTTAAATCTCCAGTAATGAGATTATCCATTCCAATGACAAAATAGCCTTCTTTAATAAAACGGTCACAAAGATGTGATCCTAAAAATCCAGCTGCTCCGGTGATAAGTATTCTTTTCATATAGATTTTTATAGTTTGGGTATTATGAAATAATTTATTAAAAAGTAATAGATTACTTCAAATAACACAACGCTCTTTGTCGTCATAAAGAGGATTCTGTCAAAAATAAACTTATCATTAGGATTGTGAAAGAAATATCAGCAAAATCTTTTTTCACAACCGTTTATTTTCAATTATTGACGAAGCTATTCAAATTATTCTATCTTTTCTAAAACAAATACATTGTTGAAATAAGCTGTTGTATCAATTGGCAATAATAGACTGAACAGAACTCCAAAAAAGTTAAAAAAGACGATAAAAGGAATTAGAAAAACCTGTCTTACATTTTTATTATTTGGGAGTATATTCTTTATGTAATTTAAATTAAATTGAAAAATAACTTCTATATAATTTCCTGTTTTAAAGTTCTCAACCACCTTAAAACCATTTTTTTGATACAAATGTTTTAAAGCAGGTGTTGTGTATCTTGCAAAATCATAGGGCATTTCATGTTCTTCCCACATAAAAGGAGTTGTAATTAGTGCCTTCCCATTTTTCTTTAATACTCTATTAAATTCCTTTAATAATTCGTCTATATTAAAAACATGTTCTAAAACCTCGGTGCACAAAAGAGAATCAAACCGTTCACTTTCAAATGGAATTTTTTTACCATCATAAAATTCATCTACTTCATTATAATTTTGTTCCCTTCCTTCAATTTTATAATCTACACCAATATATTCCTTTACGTTTACAAATAGTTTTTTATAGGGTTTCGTTCCACAACCAAAATCCAACAAAGAGCCATCAAGTTTATGCGCATTATTTTTTATAGCGCTTCGAATTGATTTTCGGATTAGAAAATTATAATTAATGAAAAGCCCAATAATCCCGGGATGAAATTTTTCTTTCTTAATCTTTTGTTTGATGTACTCTTTATACATTAAAATTCTTTTTTTCAATATTAATTCAAATAAATAGATTCCAGTTCAGAAATATTTTTTTTGATGTTGTATTTTTCAGAATACGAATTGAAAGCATTTTTTGACAATTTATCCAATAATTCTTTATCGATTAATAACTTTAAAATTTTACTTTTAAAACCCTTTATATCTTCGTTATCAACAACAAATCCATTATAATTATCAATAATCAAATCTTTATTTCCATCACAATTACTAACTATACAAGGTTTAGATAATGCTAAACTTTCAATAATAGAATAAGGCATTCCTTCATATCTGGAAGTTGAAAGATAAAACTTAGATTGATCAATTATATGAAAAACATCGGTTCTTTCTGTCCAATTTAAAAGCGTTACGTCATTGCTCATGTCTAACTCTTGAATCAAATTTTTAACTGATTCTAACTGACCTGATACTGGACCAACTCCCATTACAATTAAATGAATTTTAGCTTCTTTATTGACTTCATGAAGCACCCGTATCATTTGCTCAATATTTTTTTGATACGATGGACGTCCAACTGTACAAATATAATCTTCGGGCCACGTTTTTTTTATTGTTAAAGGATGAATTGCAGTTATTGGTTCAATGCAATTATTGAATACTATTGCATTTTCTGGTTTATAACCAACCTCCTCAATAGCACGTTTTTTTTCGGATTGTGATGTTGCTAAAAGCTGACTATTTCCATTGGAAAGAAACTTTTCAATACTCAAAAAAAGATTTCTTTTTAGACTATTTTGCGTACTTAAATAGGAGAAAGCATGTGGCGTATAAATTACTTTTATTCCTAATAATTTACCCGTAATTCGACCTACAATACCCCCTTTAGCGCTGTGTGCGTGTATTAGATTTGGCTTTTCTTTTTTTAGAATTTTATAGGTTTGAACAAGTGATTTAATATCATTGATTATTGAAATATCTCTAAAAATAGAAACTTTATATTCTTTTACTTTATTCCCATTTTTATCAAAAAAAGGTTTAATTGTGTCTTTGGCTCCATGAATAACTATGTTTTCAAACGAATCAGTATTCATATTTTCTAAAACAAGTCTCAAATACACATCAACTCCGCCTATGGAATGTAATAAATGAACGATCTTTAGTTTTGCCATTTCTCTGATGTAAATAATAATCGTTCTTTATTACTTGCGTAATTATTGTTAAAAACTCAAATGTATCACAAATTTAATAATTACAAAGTATTGATTTGAATTATCTCTTTAGGATCTATTTAAAAAAAATCCAACTATATATAACTTCTATTAAGTTTCTTTGATTAGAAAAAATAACGATATTTACTGAAATTTTAATTTCTATTATTTAAAATAAATTCAAATGAAAAAAACGTTTATGATTGCGACTCTAGTTGCTTTATTTTCATTGTCTTGTGGAAACAAGAAAGAGGAAACAAAACAACAAGATGCCATTCAAGAGGTTGCCCCTAAAGCGTCTAATGAAGTAAAAGTTGAGCTAACTGACTTTGATCGATACGAAGGAAAAATAGTTCACGCCTCAACAGGGCAATGGTATTTAATAAAAGAAGCTGCCCGTTGGAGAACAAATTCAATTCCTGCGACTGATGATTATCTTAAAACACTGCCTGCTGGTCCTGATTATGTAGTTGAAAATGTGCCAATAGAAACACTGAAACAGTTTCCTGAAGTTGGAGAAATATACCCACATTTAGAATTTAAAAAAGATGTAATTAAAACCGCTAAATAAGCGGTTTTTTTGTGTCTTACTAAAAAATATTATACAACAATCAGCTTATTTTTTTGTTGAAGCCAATAACTGGCAAATATAGAAATCCATAATCCGCTGAAAACAATTCCATCAAAACGAAGAAGGAAATCATCCGTAAGGTTTGAAGTGAAAAACAAAAAAAAGAAAGAAATTATAACTGTATTTTTTGTCTTAATTCCTAAATAAGCAATAAATCCAATATAAAATAAGGCTACAATTGGTCCCAATATTCCAAATTTTAATAAATAATCTAAAAATTGATTGTGTGTTGGAAACTCATATTTCGCCAAAAATATTTGATTCGTTTCTTTAAAATACTTCACTAATTCTATCTTCCCATCTGATGCTCCCACCCCAAAAGGAAGGTTTTTAAGAGACAATTCCCATGCCGATTTCCAAATGGATAATCGGGTTACAAACGAGCTATAAACGGCTATTTCCGGATGATCTATCTCATCTAATTTCCCTACTTTGTCCATATTCGAAAAAATCTGGGTCGAATACTTTTCTTTCATGTAAGGATTCTTTTGTATAAACAAAAATAAAACGGAACCAATCAAAACCAGTGTAATTATCGCCCTTTTGAAGATAATTTTAGAACTATAACTTTTGGAAATTTGGAAATAACCAACCGTGATAAAACCAAAAAATGTAGCTAATAATGCCATTCTGGTATTCACATATAAAACAAAAAAGAATGAAAGAATAAAAAGCGCTAAATCTCTAATTTTAGACCATTTACTATACTTTATTTTTGAAGTTTCAAACAAAAAATAAAGATTAGAAAAAGCGACAAAAGCCAAGTGCATATTGAGCGCCGGGGCATGAATGCCAATACTATCGGAAAACACATAACCCATTTCCCAAAGATGAATTCCATTGAGGTATTTAAAAAAATGCTCCGGATACAACACTATAAAACGCATAAAGAAGAATGCCATAATAAGTGTTGTACCCATGCAATAGGCTTTCAAAATTTTAATAAACTGAATCCGCTGGTAATTTCCAATTATAAACAGTGGAAAAAAGAGCAGTGAAAGACTCTTCTCCAATGATTTTAAACCGAGAGCGTAAGAATCATTATTTCCAAAAAACAGCATTTCCATCAAAAATGGGGATGCTATCAACAACATAATCGGTAGTTGGTTTTTTGAAATTTTTATTTTCTTTAAAAACAATAAATTGAAAATCACAAAAACGATCAAAAAAACAGTACAAAGTTTTCTGAAAATTAATGTAATAGCAATTAAAAATAAAAAAAAATTAAATACTTTGTCGAATGTCTTTTCTGAAATCTTCATAATACAATGCAAAATATATTAAAGGAAAAAGGCCTATTTTATGTCGGATAGAAGTGCCTAAATCGGGCTCAAAAATACCTTGAACGATAAAATAAGCAAATAAAATTAATAAGGTCCACAACTCAAATTGATATTGCTTTCTATTTTTTAAACATCTGGAAAAGCGGACAAATAAAATATAAAAAATCAATAATTGCCAGATTACAAAAGCGAGTACTTGAGGAGATAAAATGTGCTTTATTGCCTCAACTACAGGTACATTTACAGCCATAAAACCATAGACAATACCAAATGCCTCACCGTACCACGTGTCTTGCGAAATAGGCGATACTATTGCCGTATTTATACTGTTTTTATTTGCATTAGTGACATAATTTTCCCTTGTTTGTTTCGAAATGTACTCTCCTCTTAAAACGCCATGACTCAGTGATAAAAAAATGGCAATCAGCAATCCATAAAAAATAGTGGAAAATGTTTTATTCTCAAATTTAATAAACGATACTAAATACATCCCAACCGCGAATATTGGCATCAATAGATAATACGGCCTGAAAAACGAAAAACAAGCGATTAAAACCAGTGAAAAAACAATTTTAAATCTTGGTTTTCTCTTGGATTGAAATATAAAAGGAATGGTGCAAAACAATAAAAAAGTGATAAATTCCTTAGTGGGCATAGACATGTATATACCCGAAAGTAGTAGCCCAATATAGACCAAAATATTTTTTACATTTAGCTTATGGAAGTTAGAAGGCACCCCTATTTTATATAATATGTAAGTGACTATAGGAAATTGAATCAGGGCAATAAGAAAAAAAGGAAGATGCCGCAAGCCTGTAAGTTTATAAAACATAATCACAAACGGGTAACTGCCAAACCAGCCTATTTCGTGACCTTTATCAAATACGATTATTACAGTATCATTAAAATATCTTTCCGGTAAAATATAAGGCGTCAAAAAGGCTACTATTAAATTACAAAAAAACAACCCTATAAATACTGCCTTATTTTTTTTTACTAGTTTTTGCATCTTTGCTGTTTATAGAAAAACCTTACTTTATTTGTGAATAATTATATTAAAAATTGGTATTAATTGTCCCCTTATTTTAATGAAATACAACTAATAACTTATCTTTTTTATAAATAATTATTGCTGTAACTATATTCCAAAAAAGTAAACTCGAAACAAAAGCTATTGCTGCTCCAGTAATGGAATATATTGGGATTAATATAATATTTAGAATTAAGTTGACCAGTACTGCAAAAATTAAGACAATTTGAAAAATACTTTGTCTTCCCGTCATATTCAAATATATCGCTGATACTCCAAAAAATGAAGCTAACAATTGACCCGTCATCAATATCAAAAGCGCTTGTTTCCCTTGTATGTAATTTTCACCAAAGAAATATAAAATATTTTCGGAAAACAAACAAACAAATAAAACCACCGGTAATGTAAATAAGAAGATTATTCTGGCACTGTGTTTCAATGCTCTTAATAGTTCTGCACGATTCTTGTCCGTATAAAGTTGAGCAATTTTTAAAGAAACAGAAATATACACCGAGTTATTAATCATGAACAAAACAGAAACCAACTTCATTGCGACAGCATAATAGGCAACGGTTTCATCACCTTTAAATTTTTTCAAAAATACCACGTCAAATGTCATCATCAAGAAAATAGCTAAATTGCTTATAGCCATGGGATATGATTTATGAGCAATAAAGGAATAGGTAAAAGGATTAGTATCATTTGGTAGTATTGAATCGTTTTTTTGCTTTTTGAAAAGGCGAAAAATAATAATCGTAGTTATAATTGCAAGTACAACAAATCCTATCAAAAAAGTATCTACCAAATAGGTTTCCTGATGATAATAAAACAAGACGACCGCACCAATAATAACGGAAACATACTTAAATGTATTTCTAAATAATTCGGCAATATAAATTTTGTCCAGTGCCCGAATAGTTTCTGTATTAAATAAAGTTATCGAATAGAAAAACAATGTAATAATTGCCTTAGCCATCAGCAAATAAGTGCTTTTATCATTAAAGAAAATAGCAATACTATTTTGACCAATGATAAAAAATACAATCAATACCAGCAAACACAATATAAAAATAAGCGTTACAATTTTTTTATAAATAGCCTTTAATTTTTCCGTTTCATTTGTGCTTTTTAAAATGCCTGTAAAATATAATATGGATTGATCCGTACCCAGAACGCAAATACTGCTTAGGACTAATAAAATCATTCTTATAAAGTCAAATTGACCAATGATTCTTGGGTCGTAATTGTGCGTTAAAAACAATGAAAATCCAAAAAGGGTAACTACCCCTATGATTCTTAAAAACATCGTTTTTAAACTCTGTAAAACAAATGGATTTTTTTTTATTTTATTGAAATCCACATTGATTTTTTTCAAAATTTTAGGAAATTGTATTGGTTGAATTAATTAAATTTCTGTTCGATTCTGTTTCGTTTTAAAACAAGGTTAAAAGTAATTATATCAATTTTGATTTTCTCATTTGGCTTTTATAATAAGCCATAAATAAATGTATTAAAATAAATAAAAACAGAAACAAAACAGGCAAAACCAATTTTAACTTTCCATTGACCGAGTTAGTGTTTTCAATATTTAATGTTGAACTGTTATCCTTTATAATTTTATTTAATCCAACTAATTCTACTCTATGATTTCCTTGTTCATTAATCAAAGCCTCTTTAGTTTTAATAACATCATTTAGTTGCGTATTTTCATTATAATAAACCAGTTTATCACTTTTTTGAGCTCCATTTACCATGTTAGAAAATCCATTTAAAACACTATTTATTTGTGAAATAATAGTGTCATTTTGAATCATCTTTATTTGGACATTATTTACCGTTTCTTTTTGGATTTTTTTATAGTAATCCGTTTCGTTTAGATAGTTTAAAATAGGCTGAACCGTTTCAATATCGTTTGTTGTCTTTTTAGTTTTGAAAGTAATGGTATGTAAAGGATAATTTTTACTGGTCAAATTATCTTCCAGGATTTTTTTTATATCCCCGCCTTCCGCCATCAACTTGATTAATTCAAAGTTTTCGGTTTTATTTTCAATAAACTTGTAAACATCCGTTATGGGTTTGATCTCAATTTTTAGTATTTCTATCGGTTTTTTTATCCCTACAATTTCTTTAAGAAAAACAGTATCCCTTTCTTTTATTTTAGATTCAAGCAAATTAATTTTAGAATATAAATAGTCCGTGCTCCCAAAATTTGGGGTAACTATAATTTGATGATCATAGGTTTTTTGTGTTTCGTCTAAAAACATTCCCAAACCGACTCCAACTAGTATCAAAATTGAAATCACAATCACTCTTTTTACAAAAAACTGAATGCATTTGAATATCAAAGTATTAATTCCTTCAAAAAAACTTTTTATCTTTTTAGAAATTTGTGTTAAATCAATCTCCTGATCCTCTTGGTTATTGGATTCGTTTTTATTCATGCTGTTCTTTTATTTTACGTTGAAAATTTGTTCCAATATTTTAATGGTAATCAAATACGTTGGTTTTACACCCGTTGTTCCCAGTCCGCCAGAAGCTAATGTGCTTCCTGTTTCCAACGGATTATCCGACGCGTAATACGCATATCTTACTTTGATATCCAAAGGAACGCTTTTTCTGATTTTGGATGCCGATTGAATGGCTTTTTGATAATAAGAACCTTCCATTTCCAATCCAATTACACCCCAGGTTGATTCATGAAAGAACTTTAATAAATCCCTGTTTTGCAATGATGTTCCCAATACAGTAACCATTGGTCCTGCAAAAACCGCAATATCATTGCCTTCAAACATCTCAGCCGACAATTCATTATGGAAAAAATAATTGTCTGCCGTTCCCTCATTGATGTGCGCATTCGGAATCATAATATCTCCTTTTCCGCCTTCCAAGATTCCCGCTTTCCCCATTATGGAAACTGATTCCACATTCAATAAGGTCTCTTTTTTATACGGTTTCAATAATTCATCAATCGTTTCATACGCTTGCTCGCCAAAAGCATAATCCATCACGATTATAACCGGTTTTTTATCTCCTGTATTTGCTTTTGGAAATGATGTTTTAGCCCAATCTATCTTGGCTGTATCAAAAATTTGCACATCAATATTGGTTCCTGAAGTATCCGGCAACGAAATCATTCCGTATTTTAAGGCTGATTCTTCCACTAAATTCCGAACTTCATTGGCACCAGACTTACTCAATTCTTCATAAATAAAGAAATCTGATTTGTCTTTAAACTTTGTTTTTAAAACTGGCGTTGCAAAAATAGAGTTCATTACACTGTGCATATTGGCACTAATCACATGAATTGGACGGTCCAGAAGCTGATTCTCTTTCAAAACTTCCTTGATGTTCGTAGCCCAAATTTCACCATGAATATGATGTCCCAATCGTTCTCTCAAAATTGGGCTGAATGTTATGGTTCTTTTATTATTGTCAACCACTTCCTCAATCGCTAATTTACCCAACCAAAAAATTACATGTAAGAAACGATCTGGCGAAGTTACAGATCCAAATGCATCATATATCTCTAAAACTTCCTCAAATGTTCTTCCCAGAATATTTGAAGCATGCGAAATTGCTTTCTCTTTTTCTACAAGAGTCAGTTTTTTGTTTTGTGAAACTGCTTGTTCCAGTTTGAACCAATCCCGCGAAACTTCGCCTGCATCATCTAGTAAAACCCTGTTTCTTATTTTATGGGATTCGATAAAAATGAACGTCAAATGCGTCAAAATATCATAAATATCCGAACGTCCACGCGTAATCTCCACATTCATTTGTTCTTCGTCAATTCGATAACAATTACGGCGTCTTTTTGGTGGAACAATCGCTTGAAAGTGGGATTTAGAATACCCTTCATCCGAAGTTAAATTGATGAATCTACATTCTTCAATTCCTACCGGCAAACGCTCAATAACGTATAAAAGCCCATTCAATTCTACTTTTTCTTCACCAATATTACCGTAAATTTCTGGTCGCAAAGCCAATAAAGCTTCCCTCAAAGTATCTCCTGAAACGCCCATTGGTTTATAAAATCCTCTATTGAACAAATGACGCATCGTAATGTACATTTTTTCAATGGCTGCTGATGATTCCTGTGCTCTGGAGCGTGATATATGTTTCGTATCTTTCATTTATTCTATTTTCTAAAACTCAAATGTAACCCTTTTATTTTTTGTTTAATAAATCCACAATGGCTCTGTCATTAGAAAGTCTGGGGATTTTATTTTGTCCGCCCAGCTTGCCTATTGATTTCATATACTCCTGAAAACCATTTTTAGTGACTTTTGTGATCACAACTTTTCGCAATACGTGTCCCACAATCAAATCGTCGTAATATACGTTTTGCTTTCTCATGGCATTGTCTATCGCTTCCGCAAAAGTTACGCTGTCTTCCGGTTCGTTCTCAAATTCAATGAACCATTCGTGATACGGTAATCCTACCATTGGGTTGATTTGTGGTGCAACGGTAAATTCATTTATTCGAATATTCGTTCCGATTATCGCTTCCTGCAACGCACTTTCCACTTCTTTTCCAATGACATGTTCTCCAAAAGCGGAAATATAATGCTTGATTCTCCCCGAAACGATAACGCGATACGGTTTTAATGACGTAAACTGAACGGTATCACCAATATTATAACCCCAAAGTCCTGCATTGGTAGAGATAATCAACACATAATTTACATCTAATGCTACTTCTCCAATAGTATACCGTCTTGGTTTCTCCGTGTAAAATTCGTCACTTTTTATAAATTCATAGAAAATCCCCGAATTCAAAAGCAGTAGCATGCCTCGCTCTTTTTGAGAATCTTGGTACGCAAAAAACCCTTCCGAAGCTGGAAATAATTCGATGCTATCTACTTTTCGACCAATTAAATTTTCAAATTTAGCGCGATACGGCTCATAATTTACCCCGCCGTAAATAAATAAATTGAAGTTTTTGAAGATTTCTCCTACTGGCTTCCCTCCTTTTTGCTGCAATTTTTCAAAATACATTTGCACCCAGGATGGAATTCCTGAAATCACAGTCATGTTTTCGTTGAATGTCTCTTCGACAATCGCATTTACTTTGGTTTCCCAATCTTCAATACAATTAGTTTCCCAAGAAGGCATTCGGTTTTTTTGCAGATATTTTGGAACAAAATGAGCTACAATTCCTGATAATCTGCCCAGCTTAATCCCGTACTTTTCTTCAAGAATTGGGCTTCCTTGCAGGAAAATCATTTTTCCGTCAATAAAATCCGCTTTTCCGGTTTCGTGAATATAATGCAGAATCGCATTTCGAGCCGCTTCAATATGAAAAGGCATCGATGCCGCCGTTAATGGAATATATTTAGCTCCAGAAGTTGTTCCCGATGTTTTGGCAAAATACAACGGTTTCCCTTTCCAAAGAATATTTTCAGCACCTTTTACCACCTTATCAACATAGGGTTTCAACGCTTCATAATCCCGAACTGGAACCTGATTCGCAAAATCGGCACTTGATTTTATAGTATCAAAATGATGGTCCAATCCAAATTGAGTTTCCTTGGCTTCTTTGATTAATTCTAGTAAAACTTTATTTTGGGTCGCAACAGGATTATTGGCCCAAGCCTGAGTTTTTTTATAAATTTTAAGTGCAAATAGTTTCGCAGCAACTGATTTTATTGACATTTTTTGGGTTTATTCTTTATTAAAGATAAAAGATATGTGAATTTTACTTTGATTTTTTAGAAATCGTTTCTTTTTCTTCTTTCGCAACTTGTTCTCTTAATTCCATTTCTTTTTTTGAAGCAGCTAAATTCACCGGCGATGGAACTTCTTCGGTAGCCGCTAGGATGGAATCTTTGTTGAATTTTGCATACTCTAATTCACCTGTTAATACTTTTTGAATGGATTTAATATAAGCTTCATTTTTCTTTAAAGCAAAAGACAAAGAATCTGCTTTTAAAGCCAATTGGGTAGCATCTTTTTTAAGTTTTGAAGAGGAATATCCCGGAATGAATTCTCGCAAAGGTGTAAAGGCAATGATAAAAGTGGTCACCGTTATAATAATAATGGTACTCAAAGTGACAAATACAAAAACATTCATCAAAGTAAGTTTTAAAGAAAATGTTTCTTCAAAAGTATCTTCGTTTAAAATTATTAAACGTCTTTTATTGAACAGATTTTCCTTTAGTTTTTTTCTTTTTTGTCTTTTTCCGGACATACAATTTGATTATTGAACAAATATAATCAATTTATAGTATGGATAGTATTCCGTTCCATTTACCCCTTTTTAAAGATGGTAAATTTGTTTTAATAAATTTTTAACGTTATTGAAACCAAATAATTGCCTTAAAAAGAGTTTCTGTTAAGTTATTCTAATTATCTTTGTGGTTAGATTTATCACAAATTTGCTTCGGCAATAAATTATTCAATCATGGGAAGATTAGGTGTTACAGAAATCCTTGTTATATTGGCCGTTGTTTTATTACTTTTTGGAGGTAAAAAAATCCCGGAATTAATGAAAGGTTTAGGAAGCGGAATTAAAGAATTCAAAAACGCAGCCAAAGATGACAGTCAGCCAGCTGATAAAAAAGAAGAAGAAACAAAATAAAAAAAAGGCTTTTCATAATTTGAAAAGCCTTTTTTTTATGGTTTAAATAATCATGGTCAACTGTATTCTCTTTCTGTCTTCATCTACTTCGGTTACTTTTACCTGAACGTGTTGGTGTAATTTTACCACTTCATTCACATCACTCACAAAACCTGCTTTGAGTTGCGAGATGTGAACCAATCCACTTTCTTTTACTCCAATATCCACAAAACACCCAAAATTGGTAATGTTATTCACAATTCCAGGCAAAATCATTCCAGATTTTACATCTTTTATGGTTTTTACATTGGGGTCAAATTCAAATACTTTGGCTGATTTTCTAGGATCTAATCCAGGTTTTTCCAATTCTTTGATAATATCTTTTAAACCTAGTAACCCTATTTCCGGCGTAATATAATTTTCTGGTTTTATTAAAGCCGTTTTTTCTTTGTTGGCAATCAAATCATTTACCGTCAATTTCAAATCTTTAGCCATTTTTTCCACAATTCCGTAGGCTTCGGGATGCACTGCTGAATTATCTAATGGATTCTTGGCATTCGAAATTCGAATAAAAGCAACTCCTTGCTGATACGCTTTTTCACCTAATCGCGGCACTTTTTTGAGTTGTTTTCTATCTTGAAAAGGACCATTTTCCGAGCGATATTGTACAATATTTTCAGCTAGCTTCTCTCCTATTCCACTCACATAACTCAACAAATGTTTACTCGCCGTGTTGATATTTATCCCAACGGAATTCACGCAACGAATCACTGTATTATCTAATTCTTCTTTTAACTTGTTTTGATCCACATCATGTTGGTATTGGCCTACGCCAATGGCTTTCGGGTCAATTTTCACTAATTCAGCCAATGGATCACTCAATCGTCTCCCGATAGAAACCGAACCACGAACCGTAACATCATAATCTGGGAACTCCTCTCTGGCAATTTTTGATGCGGAATAAACGGATGCTCCAGCTTCGGAAACGATAAAAACTTGAACCGGTTTATCAAACGCTATTTTCTTGATAAAGAATTCCGTTTCTCTCGAAGCCGTTCCGTTTCCTATGGAAATTGCATCAATTTTATAGGAATTCACCATCGAACGGATTTTTTTCATAGCCATCGCTTCCTCTTTTTGAGGCGCGTGCGGATAAATGGTTTCATTGTACAACAAATCGCCTTTTTCATCCAGACAAACTATTTTACAACCACTTCTAAATCCTGGATCAATCGCCAAAATTCGTTTTTCACCCAAAGGCGGCGCTAATAATAACTGTCCAAGATTATTCGCAAAAACCTGAATAGAATTAGCATCAGCCTTAGCTTTTGCCTCTTGCAAAGCTTCATTTGAAATTGCCGGATTCAACAATCGTTTGTAACTGTCTTCGATGGCTAATTGTACGTGAGGTGTGGTGCTATTTTGGCTTTTTAGGATTAATGCATCAATAATATCATACGCTTCATCAATATCAACTTCTACTTTAAACTTGATAAAACCTTCATTTTCGGCACGAAGCATCGCTAATAATCGATGTGATGGCGCTTTAGTTAACGGTTCTGACCATTCAAAATATTGATTGAATTTTTGTGCCGCTTCTTCGTCTTTTTTTGTTTTCACAACTTTGGTGGTAATGATTGCTTTACGTTCGTACAATCTTCGGAGTTGTTTTCGAACATAAATATTTTCATTAATCCATTCGGCAATAATATCTCTGGCGCCTTGTAAAGCGGCATCTTCATTAATCACATTTTCATTCAAATATTTGGAAGAAATAAAATCAACAGCATCATTATTTTGTGCCATGATAATTTTTGCCAAAGGCTCTAATCCATTTTCACGAGCGACATCAGCTTTGGTTTTTTTCTTCTTTTTAAAAGGCAGATAAAAATCTTCTAGTTCCTGTAAATCAAAACTTTGTTGGATTTTTTTCTCTAATTCCGGCGAAAGTGAATTTTGTTCGGCAATGGATTTTAAAATTGCTTCTTTGCGTTTTACAATCACTTCGTATTCTTTTTGAAGCTTTGCAATTTGTTCTATTTGTACTTCATCCAGATTTCCTGTTGTATCTTTTCGATACCGGGAAATAAACGGAATGGAACAATCTTCCTGTAATAATTGAACGGTTTTTTGAATATTAACCGCTGCTGTTACAACAGTTTTATTTATAAATTGTATATTAGTCATTATGTAATTAGATAATTTTAAATGTGTTAATCCAAAAATTGTTTAATCAGAAAAAAATGAAATCTGCTAATTAATTTTTTTAGCTAAAATAATAGCTTTAAACTTGAAATTTATATCATTTATGACTTTATTATATACTTTTTTAATCTTGAATATTTTAGCTTTTATAATTACCGCTTATGATAAACGATTAGCTATTACTCATAAAAAAAGGATTTCCGAAGAAACCCTTTTATCATTTGCTGCTGTTGGCGGCACAATTGGTTCGGCGTTAGCCATGTACATTTTTAGACATAAAACTGCTAAGAAATACTATCTTTTTAAATTCTACAGAATTGTATTTATTCAAATTATAATTGCTGTTGGATTATTTTATTTTTATGAAAAGATATTCATATAAAATAATTACTAACAGCTAATTTTATCTACTCTTGTTTGGTGTCTTCCACCTTCAAAATCCGTATTTAAGAAAGCATCTACCATTTCTACAGCTTGCGGAATTGAAGTATAACGAGCTGGAATACTAATTATATTAGCATCATTGTGTTGACGGGCTAAAACTGCAATTTCTTTTATCCAACATAAAGCGGCACGTACTTTTGCATGTTTATTAACCGACATTGAAATTCCATTTCCGCTTCCGCAAATAACGATTCCAAAATCAGCTTTTCCTTCAGAAACATCAATAGCAACTGGATGTCCAAAATCAGGATAATCTACGCTATCTGCTGAATCCGTTCCGTAATTAGTTATTTCATGCCCTTTTGCTTTAAGCATTTCAACAATTGCTTTTTTGTATTCTGGACCAGCGTGATCGTTTCCTATTGATATTTTCATTTTTACTATATTAAGTTGTGTGGTGCAAATTTAAATAAAGAAATTTAGTTTTGTCGAATTTAAATCTCGCTTTCTTTAATTGAGTATTTCAATCCAAATTAGTCCTTAAAAATTAAAGTAAATTATAGATGCTGTAACTATCAGATTACTATTTGATTAAGGCTTATTAATAATTTTAATAAATCTATAAATAACTGTGAATCAATGTATATTTTATATTTAAAATGTTAATTTTTTACATTGTTAATAGCAAAACGCAATAGCTTGATATTCAGTTAACTTTAAATTAACGCAACCTGTTCATAACTTTGGATAGAATATTAGAAGTTTTTTTTGGTTCTAACTTAAAAAGAAGTAATCCAAAACCCACATTAGAAATCCAAATATTGTTTGGTGAATTTTTAGAATAGTTATCATTATAAAAAAACAGTTTATTAACAAAAACTCAAAAAGTAGTTATTTACAAAATCAATTCGATTTGAATTATTAACCATTGTTAATTAAAATTTAAAAACACTTTAAAACTAATCCTTTACCTTAAAATAACATTGTTGATAAGTCGGTATAACAACTTTAAACTTCATTTCAATACCTTTTAAAATAAATTTATTGCGGCTATTAACATGCTATAATAACAACCAAGAAAGAATTTAAATTTAATTTTTCTTTTTGTTTATTTAAATATATGTTGACAACTTTGAAAAAATAAAAAATTAAAATTGAATTAAACGATGGTTAGATTGTTGTTCAAATGATCTAAAATTTCCTGAACCTTTTCAAAATCGTTAACGTGTACTTTTAATTTAATTCCGCCTAATGCATTTGAGTAGAATGGAACAACAGCTAATGTTGTTTCATTTTCAAAAAAATAAGGAATTTCTTCTTGATCTAAAATGTGCTTCAGAACAACAATTTCATGTGAATAATTAAAAATAGCAATAGTTTGAAAATCTTCCATTTTAATTGTTTTTATAAAGGTACAACTATTCTGTAAAGTTATATTTTCTTTAAAACTGCTAACCGTTTATTGATAACGATTAACTATTTCGTAATTTTATGCGCAATAAGAAAAGATGTATGAGTAAAAGATTAAGAAAGCCGATCAAAAAAGAGAAAGATTTCTCAGATAAAATAGTAAAAATATTGTCGCAAAGTGCTAATAAAGCATTCAATTATAAACAAATAGGAGCAAAGCTGGAACTCGATGATACCCAAAGCAGAAATCAAATTATAAAAGATTTGAAGATTCTGGCTTCTCAAAATAAAATTATAGAATCAGAACCTGGTAAATATTTAATAAAAGCAATAAGCAAAGACTATTACGAAGGTAAGATTGATATGACTGGTCGTAAAACTGCTTATTTTGTTTGTCCAGATTTAGAAGAAGATGTCTTCATTCCCACCAATAATTTAAATCACGCTTTAGATAAAGATATTGTAAAAGTTTATGTTTACAATCGAAGAAAAGGGAAAAGACCTGAAGGTGAAGTAATTGAAGTGATTGAAAGAAATAAAACGGACTTTGTGGGTGTTATTGATATCCAGAAAAACTTCTCTTTTGTTTCTACTGCCAATCCAAAAATGTACACTGATATTTTTATTCCAAAAGATAAAATAGGAGAGGCCGAGCAAGGAGATGTAGTTTTAGTTCATATCGAAGATTGGCCAGATAGAGCCGATAGTCCTTTTGGAAAAGTAATTAAAGTTTTAGGTAAACCAGGAGAACATGATACGGAAATTCACGCTATTCTTGCTGAATACGGTTTACCATCAGAATTTCCTATTGAGGTGGAAACCTATGCCCAGAAAATAGATACGTCGATAGAAGCAAGTGAAATTGCTAAACGTCGTGATATGCGCGATACGTTGACTTTTACGATTGATCCAAAAGATGCCAAAGATTTTGATGATGCTTTATCATTTAAAAAATTAGAGAATGGCAATTACGAAATTGGTATTCACATTGCCGATGTTTCGTATTATCTTGAAGAAGGAACAATTCTGGATGATGAAGCGTATCAAAGAGCAACTTCTGTTTATTTAGTGGATAGAGTAGTGCCAATGTTACCCGAAGTATTATCAAATTTTGCCTGTTCATTGCGTCCAAATGAAGAAAAATATACGTTTTCAGCTATTTTTGAAATCACTGAAAAATCTCAGGTAGTCAATCAATGGTTTGGTAGAACTGTAATTTATTCTGATCAACGATTTTCTTACGAGGAAGCACAATATATCATAGAAACCAAGGATGACGTTATTCCCGAAGAAATTTCAATAACTGGAAGTTCATATCAAGTTTCGGAAGAAATTGTCTCAGCGACTTTAAAACTGGATGAATTAGCTAAAATTTTCAGAAAAAGAAGAATGGCTGATGGAGCAATTTCTTTTGATAAAGTTGAAGTGAAATTCAATTTAGATGAAGCTGGTGAACCTCAAGGAGTTTATTTTAAAGTTTCCAAAGATGCCAATCATCTGATTGAAGAATTCATGCTTTTAGCTAATAAAAAAGTAGCAGAATTCATTGGTAAACAAAAGAAAACCTTCATTTACAGGATTCATGATGAGCCAAATGAAGATAAATTAATTGCTATGCAAACGGTAATTGCAAAGTTTGGTTACAAAATTGATTTCCGTAATAAAGGTGATATTTCTAAATCATTGAATGCTTTGATGGAAGAAGTAAATGGTAAAAAAGAACAGAATTTAATTGATACTCTTGCGATTAGAAGTATGAGTAAAGCTAAATATTCTACGGATAACATAGGACATTACGGTTTAGCTTTTGATTATTATTCGCATTTTACATCACCAATTCGTCGTTATCCCGATGTAATGGTACATCGATTATTACAGCATTATCTTGATGGTGGAAAATCAGTTGATGAAGAAACATATGAAACGAAATGTGTTCATTCTTCTACAATGGAAGGGTTGGCAACTAATGCAGAACGGGATTCTATCAAATATATGCAGGTAAAATACATGCAAGATCATCAGGATCAAGAATTTTTAGGAGTAATTTCTGGTGTGACTGAATGGGGAATTTATGTAGAAATTATAGAGAATAAATGTGAAGGAATGTGTAGAATCAGAGATATAAAAGATGATTATTACACTTTTGATGAAAAACAATATGCACTAACTGGCGCAACTTCGGGTAAATTATTACAATTAGGAGATGAAATTTACGTTAAAGTAAAAAATGCCGATTTAGTTAAAAAACAACTGGATTTTAATTTTTTAAGAAGAATTGAAGAACCAATAAAATAAAAAAAATGAAAAAATTAGTGATTATTGCCTTTGTATTTTTAAGTCAACTAACAAATGCACAGGTAACCAGAAACTTAGGAGATTTTGATGCAGTTAAAGTATTTGATAAAATCAATGTTAAATTAATCTCAGGCTCAGAAAATAAAATTATTATAACAGGAAATAGAGCTGAAGAAGTTGAAATAGTTAATAAAAATGGAGAATTAAAGATAAGAATGCCTTTTCCAAAATTATTATCAGGTGATGATATAACGATTAAATTATATTTTAAAAGAATTGAAAGTATCAGTGCAAGCGAGGGAAGTTATGTTTCAAGTGAAAATACTTTTAAACAAACCAGTATTGATTTAAATTCAAAAGCCGGATCAGAAATAAACATTGATTTAGACGTAGAAAAAGTAAATGTTAAGGCAAATTCAGGAGGAATAATTGATATTTCAGGAAAAGCATTAAATCAAGATGTTGTCATTACGTCTGGTGGAATTCTAAAAGCAAGTGATTTAAATACTTCACAAACATCAATAAGCGTCGCTGCAGGAGGAAAAGCAGAAATCTATGCTACTACATTGGTTGATGCAAAAGTAAAAGCTGGTGGTTCTATTTATATTCATGGAAAACCAAAACAAATTAATAAAGAAACATTGTTAGGTGGTACTATCATAGAAAAATAATAGTTTTGCATTCTATTCTGATAAATTTTAATTTTTAATGATAAACGATATTTTATCCGGTATTCCTTGGGGAATTTTTTTGAGTTTTATGGTTGGTCCTGTGTTTTTTATATTACTTGAAACGAGTATTATAAAGGGATTTAGAGCTGCTTTAGTTTTTGATTTAGGGGTTGTTTTAGGTGATATTGTATTCATCGGAATAGCGTATTTAGGCAGTTATAGATTAATTCAAAGTTTAAAAGATAAACCTGCCCTTTTTATTTTTGGTGGAATATTGATGTTAGTTTATGGTATAATTTCTTTTGTAAGATTAAAAAAAGAAGAAAAAGTAAATACAGAAGCAATAGATAAAGAGATTATAAAAAAGAATTATTTAAGTCTTTTTATAAAAGGATTTTTTCTGAATATCATTAATATTGGTGTTTTAGGATTTTGGTTAGCCATTATTATTTCAATAGGACCAAAACTTGAAATGCAAACATCCAGAATGGTAACTTTTTTTATCACAGTAATACTATCCTATTTATTTATTGACTGTATTAAAATAATATTAGCGAAACAGTTAAAAACTAAAATGACCCCAACAAATATCCTTAAAATTAAAAAAGGAATTAGTGTTGTTTTGATGATTTTCGGAATAGTTTTAATCACTCAAGGATGGTTTCCAAAAGAAAAAGAAATGGTTAAAAAAGCATTTGAAAAGATTGATAAATAAGTAAATACATTTTTATTTCAAAATACATAAAAGTCTAAATCTGAATATTTCTGTCGGATTTAGACTTTTTTTATTCTAAAAAATTGAATAATTACAGCATTTCTTATGTGAACTTATATTTCTTATATGTTGAAAATTACAAACCATTTAAGGAATATAAGTTTATTTAAGTTTTAAAAGAATAGTATTAAATTTTATATTTTTCTTAAAAATTAGCCATATAAAAACCTCCAAATTACTTTGAAGGATTAGATTTTTAGTATGGATTCGAACTATAACTTTAATTAATTTTCCTTAAAAATTAGCCATAAAAAAACTTTCAAATTGCTTTGAAGATTTTAGAGGCATCGTTCGGATTCGAACTATAACTTTAATTAATTTTTCTTAAAAATTAGGCATAAAAAAACCTCCAAATTGCTTTGAAGGTTTTAGAGGCATCGTCCGGATTCGAACCGGAGTAGGAGCTTTTGCAGAGCCCAGCCTAGCCGCTCGGCCACGACGCCGTAGTTGAACGGATGGCAAAAGTAACTAAAAACTTTAAAGTTTAAAAGTTTAAAGTTTAAAAATTTCAAAAAATATTTATTAAACCCTTTGAAATATTTTTAATTTAACTTCTATATTCTTCCATTTCTATTGTAACCGCTTCAACGTCACCACCAATAGGAGGATTTAATTTTGAAACACCCAGAATAACTCTTGAAATAGCTGGAACTTCTTTCATAATTCTGGCAATGATACGTTGTGCAACATGTTCTAATAAGTTGGCTCTGATAGCCATTTCTTCCACCACAATTTGGTTTAACAACACATAATCAACCGTGTCAATCAAGTTATCTGTAATAGATGATTTCCTCAAATCTGTTTTTACTTTTAAATCAACTGAATAATCAGAACCAATTTTTCCTTCTTCAATCAAACAACCATGATAGGAGAAGGTTCTGATATTTTTTAATTTTATAAATCCCATTTTTTAATTTTTTGTTCAAAGTTTTTTTAGGTTTAAAGCTATCTCTGTAACTTTAAACAGTAAACTTTAAACCATTTATTTATCTTTGCTAAAATTAAACAAAAAAATGTCAACCGAAGAAAAATCACTCCATTTTATAGAACAAATCATTGAAGACAGTTTATCCAATGGTTTTCCACAAGATAAATTACGTTTTCGTTTTCCGCCGGAACCTAATGGGTATTTACACATAGGTCATGCCAAATCTATTTGCTTAAATTTTGGTTTAGGATTAAAGTACAATGCGCCAGTTAATTTGCGTTTTGATGATACCAATCCAGCCAAAGAAGAGCAGGAATATGTAGATGCAATCAAAGAAGATTTGAAATGGTTGGGTTTTAATTGGACCGAAGAATTATACTCTTCTGATTATTTTCAGCAGTTATACGAATGGGCGGTTGCCATGATTAAAAACGGTAAAGCGTATATAGACAGTCAATCTTCTGAAGACATGGCAATTCAAAAAGGAACGCCAACACAACCCGGAGTTGATGGACCTTATAGAAACCGTTCTATTGAAGAAAATCTTACTTTATTCGAAGGAATGAAAAATGGTGATTTCCCGGAAGGAAGTCATGTTTTACGTGCCAAAATTGATATGACTTCAAAAAACATGTTGATGCGCGATCCATTGATGTACCGTATTTTACTTCGTCATCATCACAGAACAGGAAATGATTGGAATATTTATCCAATGTATGATTATGCACACGGAGAAAGTGATTATTTAGAGCAAATTTCGCATTCTATTTGTACACTTGAATTTGTGATGCACCGCGAATTATACGATTGGTTTTTAGACCAAATTTATGATCCAAATACAGTAAGACCACATCAATATGAATTTGCTCGTTTGAACTTGAATTACACCGTAATGAGCAAGCGAAAACTATTGCAATTGGTTCAGGAAAATATAGTAAATGGTTGGGATGATCCTAGAATGCCAACTATTTCAGGATTAAGAAGAAGAGGATATACAGCTGCTTCAATTCGTAAGTTTTGTGATATAATTGGTGTTGCCAAAAGAGAAAATATAATTGATTTTTCACTTTTGGAATTTTGCTTGCGTGAAGATTTAAACAAAACGGCTCCAAGAGTTATGGCGGTTTTAGATCCGATAAAATTGGTGATTACAAATTATCCCGAAGATAAAGAAGAATGGTTAGAAGCCGAAAATAATCAGGAAGATGAAAGTGCAGGATTTAGAAAAGTTCCTTTTTCAAGAGAATTATACATTGAAAGAGAAGACTTTTTAGAAGAAGCTCCAGCTAAATTTTTCCGATTGAGTTTAGGTAGAGAAGTGCGTCTTAAAAATGCCTATATCATTAAAGGAGAAAGCGTTGTAAAAGATGCTGCAGGAGCTATTACTGAAATTCACGTGACTTATGATGAAGACAGTCGCAGCGGAAGTGGGAGTGAAGCGAGTCAAAGAAAAGTGGCCGGAACCTTGCATTGGGTTTCCATAGAACATGCTTTAGAAGCTGAAGTTCGTTTGTACGATCGTTTGTTTATTGATGAAGCACCAGACAGTCATAAGGAGAAAAATTTCTTAGAATTTATGAATCCTAATTCGTTACAAATTGTAAAAGGATTTGTAGAACCAAGTTTAGCAACGGTAAAATCAGATGAGAAATTTCAGTTTCAACGTTTGGGTTATTTCAATGTTGATAAAGATACAACCGAAGGTAAAATTGTCTTTAATAAAACCGTTGGATTAAAAGATGCTTGGGAAGAGAAAGGCAAGAAAGAAGAAAATTTATTGATGAATACCCAAAAAGAAATCAATAAATATGTGAAAGAAAAGGACGAGAATAATGCTGTTTTGATTTTAAATTCTGTCATTGAAAACATAAAAAGTATTGATAATTACAGTTTAATTATTCAGACGATTGTCAAAAATATTAAGAATGACAATAACTCCTTATTGTTTTCTAATTTGATTTTGCATTATTCAGATAAAGTACAAGTCAAAGATATCGAAGAAGAATCTTTGACAAAATTATATACGATGTCGTTAAAAAGTCAAATGGCTGCGGTTAGAATTTTGGCTATTCAAAATTTACAAAATGATTTGAATAATTTCAGTCTTTTTGAAACGCAACTTTCAGAATTAAAGAAGAACGAAAAAACAGAAAAAGTTTTGGAATTATTAAATGAACTGAAATTTTAGGACTAAATTTATAATATAGATTTTAATGATTAAAAGCGTCTTTTATAAGGCGCTTTTTTATTATAGTAAATTGATATAGAAATTTAATTTTCCATAAGATTTATTAATTAAAAATGGCTTGAATAAATTGGATTTAAAGCCTTTTTTTAAGTTTTACGAGTTCTAATATACTTGTTGAATATTTGTTTTAATAGCGCGTTTTATTTCGATTTTTAGCCTTGTTTAAAATAAATTAACTGCTTATTAACAACGATATGTTAATAAAATCCGTAATTTTAATAATTAACAATCAAAAATGGAATATCATGTCGAATAACGCAGGAAATACATTATTGGCTTTATTAACTGGTGCAGCAATTGGAGCTGGAATAGGAATTTTGTTTGCGCCAGATAAAGGTACAAAAACAAGAGAAAAATTTAAAGATGGTTATGATGATGCCATAAAAGATTTAAAACATAAATTTGAAAATGCATCGGAAGAGTTGAAAAGTAAATTTGTTCACAATAAAAAAAGAGAGCTTCAAGATACCTATGAAGAATTGATTTCTAATGTGAGCCATAAAACGGAAGATGTGATTTCTTTTTTAGAATCAAAGTTGGCAGATTTAAAAGAACAAAATGCTAAACTTCAAAAATGATATTGGTTATTTTCTAATTGATATTAAAAACAAATAAATATGGCTTTTGAAGAATTAAAAGAAAATACAGAAGATATTCAAGAACAAATCCAGGCCTATTTAAAAAGCAATAAGGCTTATTATAAATTATGGGGTTTCAAAGTAGCAATGAAGTCTACTACCATGATTCTTAAGTTCTCATTGATTTTTTTATGTTTCGGTATGGTTTTATTATTTTGTTCTGTAGCGGCCGCTATGGCAATAGGGAATTCTTTAAATAGCTATCCGCTTGGTTTTCTAATCATAGGGGGAGTATATCTTGTTGCAACAGGTCTTTTGTTTTTAGTTAAAGACAAAATAGTTGAAGGTCCAATATTAGAGAAATTTTCAGAAATATTTTTTAACGACTAAAAATTATGGAAACTAAAAAATACTCTTCTTATGCTCAAATAGAAAGGGAACTGGAAATCTTAAAGATTGAAAAGGAAATCAGTTATCAAAAATTGATTTATGGTGTTAAAAAAACTAAAGAGAGCTTTACGCCACAAAATATTGTAAGTGACTTAATAGGAACTTATAGTTCCGCTATTCCTTACGGAACTATCGTATCAACGGCGATTCCTTTTATTCTAAATAAAGCGGTTCCGTTTGTAAAAAGTTGGTTATCAAAAAGAAAAAGAGGCAATTAAGCCTCTTTTTTTATTTAAAAAATCCAAATATTATATTTCTATTTCAGGATTTTCTGGAGGTTGTGGCGCTTGATGACCTGTTTGATGTTCCTCTGTTTTTGGTTTCACCTTTTTATTGTTTTTCTTCATCAGTTCCCCCATTTGGTTTGAGGCTGTAAAAGAGGCCACCATATTATTCAACATATCGCTTCCGGCTTGAGGAGAATTAGGCAATAAAATCAAATTAGAGTTTGCGTCTGCGCCAATGGCTTGTAGCGTATCGTAATGTTGCGTAACCACAATTAAAGCCGAAGCTTCTTGCGAATTGATTCCCACACGATTTAAAACCTCTACACTTTCTACAAGTCCACGAGCGATTTCACGTCTTTGATCAGCAATTCCTTGTCCTTGTAAACGTTTGCTTTCAGCTTCTGCCTTGGCTTTGGCCACAATTCTTATCCTTGTACTTTCTCCTTCAAATTCAGCTGCAGTTTTCTCTCTGTCAGCAGCATTAATTCTATTCATGGCATTTTTCACTTGAATATCCGGATCAATATCGGTTACCAGAGTATTGATGATATCATACCCATAAGTAGTCATAGCTTCGTTCAATTCCCGTTTTACGGCTATTGCAATATCATCTTTTCTTTCGAAAACATCATCTAATTTCAGTTTTGGAACTTCGGCACGAACCACATCAAAAACATACGCCGTAATCTGATCGTGTGGATATTCCAGTTTATAAAAGGCATCGTAGACTTTTTCTTGAATCACTTTGAATTGAACAGAAACTTTCATTTTTACAAACACATTGTCTTTGGTTTTGGTTTCAATGATAACGTCTAACTGTTGAATTTTTAGATTGACACGTCCTGCAATTCGATCAATCAATGGAATTTTTAGTTGCAACCCAGAATTTCGAACACTTAAGAATTTTCCAAAGCGTTCAATAATAATCGAGGATTGTTGTTTTACGGTGAAGAAGGAGGAAAGAAAAATAAATAATGCAAATACAAGAAAAATAATCAACGGAATGTCCATAGTATGAATAATTTAGTTTAAAAAATTACTGTTAAATTACAAAAAAACTTTAGGTTTGTCTTTGTTTAATTTAATTTTATGAAAAGGATATATCTTACTTCGGTTTTTATTTTAATTACCATAACTGCTTTTGCCCAATATGGATACAGGGATTCTAACAGAATCGGAATCAGTTTAGGTATCAATCAATTTACGTTGAACACTACTAATTTCAAGACTAAACCAGGAACAGGTTGGAATGCCGGACTTTCTATGCGAGGAAATTTCTATGATAATTGGGACATGGTTTACGCAATGCAGTTTAGTGAAAATAATTTTTCAGTAGCCACAAAAACGCTTTTTTTAGCAAATGAAGACGTGAATTATAAATTGCCTTCTGCTCAAATATCGTTACAGTTGAGTTATAAATTTATCGAAAATCATTTGAGTGTTGAGTTTGGTCCTTTGGTTCAAGTAAACGGAAAATTGAAAGTGGATAACCAAAACGAAAATAACATCATTTCAGGAACTACTTTATTGGCAAAAGACATTGAGGATATTTCTAAATTTAATTTCTATCCTACGGTAGGAATAACAGCCGGAGTTCGTCATTTCCGACTTAATGTTTCCTATCAATATGGAATAAACAATATGCTGGGAAATTTGAATACTAAAAATTTAGGAGTGAATTTTAAAGGAAATCCAGGAATTATCAATGGAGATTTGATTCTTTATTTATAAAAGAAAAGCTTCTAATCCGGAATCTGGATTAGAAGCTTTTTATCATTAAGCCCTATCAGAGTTTTAAATTCTGATAGGATTTTTATTTATAAAGTAGCTATTGCTTTTTGAAGTCTATTAATCGTTTCGTCTTTTCCAATTACTTCAACGATATCAAATAGGTGAGGACCTTTCAGTGCTCCAACCAAACTCAAACGAAACGGTTGCATTACTTTACCCATTCCAATTTCGTTTTTCGTCATCCAATCTTTTACAATGGTTTCAATATTCAGGGAAGTAAAATCGGTTATTTCTTCTATAACAGAAATTAATTCTTCCATCAATGTTGGCGTTTCTTCCTTCCAATTTTTCCTTGCTTTTTCATCATAGGTTGTTGGTACCATAAAAAAGAAATCACTTAATTCCCAAAATTCAGAAACAAAATGCGCGCGTTCTTTTATTAAAGAAACAATCTTTGTCAGTTCTACTAAAGAATAATATCGGTTAACATCCTTAGATTCTACAATAGGAGCGAAGGATTTTGCTAAATTAATATTTTCTTGTTTGACCAAATATTGATGATTGAACCATTTGTTTTTTTCAGGATCAAATTTAGCTCCAGCTTTGTGAACTCTGTTTAAATCAAATGATGCAACCAATTCTTCCAGCGTGAATAATTCTTTTTCAGTTCCATCATTCCAACCTAATAAAGCTAAAAAGTTAACAACTGCTTCCGGGAAAAATCCTTTTTCTCTGTACCCTGACGAAACACCTTCTTCGGTTTTCCAATCCAATGGAAATACTGGAAATCCCATTTTGTCACCATCACGTTTGGATAATTTTCCGTTTCCAATAGGTTTCATAATCAATGGCAAATGTGCAAATTCCGGTGCTTCCCAACCAAAGGCTCTGTATAATAAAACGTGTAAAGGCATCGATGGCAACCATTCTTCACCACGAATTACATGAGAAGTCTCCATTAAATGATCATCTACAATATTAGCCAAATGATAGGTTGGCATACCATCGCTTTTAAACAATACTTTATCATCTAAAAGACTTGTTTCAAACTTTACGTCACCACGAATGATGTCATGTAAATATAAAGTTTCATTAACCGGAGTTTTAAAACGGATCACATAAGCAGCACCATCAGCAATTCTTTTGGCAGTTTCTGATGCAGAAATAACCAAAGAAGTGTCTAGTTTTTCTCTGTTATGGTGATTGTATATAAATGTTTTTCCTTGTTCTTCTTCTAATTTTCTTGCTGCGTCCAACGCTTCTGCGGTATCAAAAGCATAGTAGGCATTACCGGAATTGATTAATTCATCAGCATATTGTTGGTATAAATCTTTTCTTTCGCTTTGACGGTATGGTCCAAATTTTTCGTTTTTTTCAATGGTTTCATCTGGTGCTATTCCTAACCATTCCAGTGCTTCCATGATATATTCTTCGGCTCCGGGAACATAACGATTTTGGTCAGTGTCTTCAATTCGTAAGAAGAAAACACCATTGTTTTTTTTGGCAAATAAATAATTAAATAATGCGGTACGTACTCCGCCAATATGTAAAGGTCCAGTTGGACTTGGTGCAAAACGCACACGAACTTGTTTAGACATTGCTGTAAATTTTTTGCAAAGATACAAATTCGATTTCTCAATTGGATTATTTGAAAATGAGTTAATGTAAGATTAATCAGTTTGATGATTTTTAACATTTCTTTATTCATATAAATTATTACTTTTATTGGTTACAAAAAACAAAGTTTACGTTTTGAAAAATCAAAATTTTATTTATCAGAAACTGGAAGCTTTTATCCGAAAGTTTTACACCAATGAATTGATACGAGGAATCATTTTCTTTATTGGTTTAGGATTGTTGTATTTTCTATTTACGCTTTTTGTCGAATATTTTCTTTGGCTTAAGCCAATGGGAAGAACGATTTTGTTTTGGGTTTTTGTAGGTGTAGAAGTGTACTTGTTGTCCCGATTTATTTTATTCCCACTTTTTAAATTATTCAAACTCCAAAAAGGAATTGATTACAATCAGGCTTCGGCTATTATTGGTAATCATTTCACAGAAGTGAGTGATAAGCTGACGAATTTTCTGCAATTGGTTGATTCGGATAATAATCAGAATAAATCTGAATTATTACTCGCATCGATTGAACAAAAAGCCAATTCGTTGCAACCAATCCCTTTTGGCAATGCTATAAATTTCAATACAAATCAGAAATATTTACCGTTAGCACTAATTCCTATTTTGTTTTTTGCCGTCTTTTATTTCTCCGGTAACAGTAATGTGATTTCGCAAAGTTTGAATAGAGTGGTGCATTTCAATTCGGCTTTTTTACCGCCAGCTCCTTTTAAGTTTGTGGTTTTGAATTCGAACCTGCAAACCGAACAAGGAAAAGATTTTATACTTCGAGTTAAAACAGTAGGTAAAGTTGTTCCTGAGAATGCCATGATTTTCATTGGGGATGAAAGTTATTTTATGGAAAACACAAAAGCAGGGGAGTTTGAATTTAAAATTTTAAAACCTTCTGAAGCTGTTTTGTTCCACGTGGAGGGCAATGCTGTTTCTTCATCGGATTATGAATTGAAAGTGATTACAGTTCCGTCGATAGCTAATTTTGAAATGCAATTGAACTTTCCGTCTTACTTGAATAAAAAACAGGAAACAATCAAAGGTACTGGTAACGCCATCATTCCCGAAGGAACGCGTGTAACTTGGAAAATGGATACACAAGCGACACAAAAAGTGGATTGGATTGACGGAATGTCTAATATTCCCTTTTCGAAAACTGAAAACAGCTTCACTTTATCTAAAAATATACTTCAAAACACAGATTATCAAATTCTTACTTCGAATGATAAGATAAAAAACTACGAAAAACTGAATTATCAGCTTACCATTGTCAAAGATCAGTTTCCAGCGATTGCCGTAAACAATGCGCCAGACAGTTTGAAGGTGGGAAGGAACTATGTTTTAGGACAAATTTCCGATGATTATGGATTGTCAAAACTCCAGATTGTCTATTACGAAAGAAACAAACCACAAACTGCTAAACGTGGAACAATCGCCGTTAAAAAAGCAGCTGTCGATCAATTTGTATTTTCCTTCCCGAGTAATCTTCCGGTAGAACAAGGAGTGTCCTATGATTATTATTTTGAAGTGTATGACAACGATATGATTCATCATTTTAAAAGTACAAAATCTTCTGTTTTCTCGAATCGTGTTTCTACGGACGAAGAGAAAGAAGATGAAGTTTTACAACAGCAAAATGATAATATTAATGGTTTAGAGAAGTCCTTAAAAAATCAAGACAAGCAAATAGCCGAAATTGAAAAAATACAAAAAACGGGAAAAGAAAAAGACAACCTTGAATTTAAAGACCAACAAAAAGTAAATGATTTCATCAAACGCCAAAAGCAACAAGATGAAATGATGAAACAGTTTGCGGAGAAAATGAAAGATAATTTAGATAAATTCAAAACCGATAAAAAGGACGAACTAAAAGAAGAGTTGCAAAAGCGAATGGATAAAGCGGATAAGGATTTGGATAAAAATCAAAAATTATTGGATGAATTAAAAGAATTGAACGATAAAATTAAAAACGAAGAACTACTTTCTAAGTTAGATAAATTTAAACAAAATAGTAAAAATCAAATTAAAAATTTAGAAAAATTAGTTGAGTTGACCAAGAAGTATTATGTAGAAAAGAAAGCGGAACAATTAGGTGATAAACTGGACAAGCTTTCTGAAAAGCAAGTTAAATTATCCGATGATGAAAAGGAAAACAAATTGGATAAACAAGAAAATATCAATTCAGATTTTGACAAGATTCAAGAAGATTTAAAAGATTTAGAAAAGGAAAATAAAGAATTAAAATCGCCAATAGATCTTCCTAAAGATACCGCTAAAGAAAAAAGTATCGACGAAGATTTAAAGAAAGCTTCTGAAGAATTGAAGAAAGACAATAAAGCGAAGGCTAAACCAAATCAAAAAAGTGCCGCCAAAAAGATGAAGGAGATGGCGGCAAAAATGGCACAAACTTTGGAAGGAAATGAGAAGGAGCAATTGCAAGAGGATGTGGTTATGTTGCGACAAATTTTGGATAATTTGTTAGCCTTTTCTTTATCACAAGAAGATTTAATGAATCAGTTCAAAGGACATAAAGCCGGTTCTCCAGGCTATAATAAAAACATAAAAATCCAGCAGGATTTAAAACAGCAGTTCAAACATGTTGATGATAGTTTGTTTGCCATGTCTTTACGAAACCCTATAATTGCCGAAGACGTAACTAAAGAAATTGGCAACGTACATTACAATATTGATAAATCGTTAGAGAGTTTGTCCGATGCTTTAGTTCCTAAAGGATTATCTCATCAACAATATTCGATAGCTGCCGCCAATAAATTGGCAGACATGCTTAGCGATATGCTTAACACGATGCAAATGTCATTGTCTGGAATGGGTTCTGGGAAGCCAAAACCTGGTCAAGGACAGGGAATGCAATTGCCGGACATTATAAAAAAACAAGAAGGATTGGGAGAGAAGATGAAAGAGGGAATTAAAAAAGGTCCAAAACCGGGTGATGGTCCAAAAGGGGAAAGCGGTAAAGAAGGGAAATCTGGTAAAGGGGAAAGTCAGGATGGCGACGGTGAAGGTGATGCACAATCCATAATGGAAATTTACAAAGAGCAAAAACAGTTGCGAGAGTCTTTGCAAAACGAACTTAATAAACATGGGTTGGGCGGTAATGGACAAAGTGCTTTGGAACAAATGAAGCAAATCGAAAAGCAATTATTAAACAAGGGATTTAAAAACGAAACGCTTCAGAAGATTCTAAATGTGAAGCAGGAATTATTAAAATTGAATACTGCTTTACAGCAACAAGGGGAAGAAAATAAACGCCAATCAGAAACGAATAAAAAGGAGTTTAATAATCAATCTAATGCACTGCCAGCTGCTTTATTAGATTATTTGAATAGCATAGAAATATTAAATAGACAATCCTTACCTTTGCGCTCGAATTTTAATCAAAAGGTTCAAGAATATTTTAATAAAAAATGATCAATTTTAATTACGAAACCGACTTTAATTTAGACAACGAAGAAGCTGTTGCTTTGTGGTTGTCTAATGTTATTACTTCAGAAAACAAGAAAGAGGGAGAGATAAACTACATCTTTTGCGACGATGAGTATTTGCATAAAATCAATCTGGAATATCTTAATCACGACACATTAACTGATATTATTAGTTTTGACTACACGATGGGGAATGAGTTAAGTGGCGATGTTTTTGTTTCTATCGAAAGAGTAAAAGACAATGCTGTCGATTTCAACGTTCCTTTTGAAGATGAATTGAAGCGTGTTTTAGTTCACGGTGTTTTACACTACTGTGGATACAAAGACAAAGGTGAAGCTGATGAACTTTTAATGCGCAGTAAAGAAGATGAAAAATTAGCGCTGTTCCACGTGGAACAGTAGTCTTGTTTTGATGTCGAAAGCCCAAGTGTTTCACGTGGAACATTTTTATAGTTGGCAGGATTGATAATGCAATGTTTCACGTGGAACAATACAAAAAATAGATTTCAAAATTACAATCCGGAATATAATTGAAGGATTAAATCATACAAGAAGATGTTTCTAGATGAATATGATGTGATAGTTGTTGGCGCGGGACATGCCGGTTCTGAGGCTGCTGCCGCTGCTGCAAATTTGGGTTCGAAAACCTTATTGGTAACAATGAGCTTGCAGAATATAGCCCAGATGTCATGCAACCCTGCGATGGGTGGAATTGCCAAAGGACAAATTGTGCGCGAGATTGATGCATTGGGAGGGTACTCCGGAATTGTTTCAGACAGAACTGCTATTCAGTTCAAGATGCTGAACAAGTCCAAAGGACCTGCGATGTGGTCACCGCGTGTTCAAAGTGACCGTATGCGTTTTGCTGAGGAGTGGAGAATGATGTTGGAAGGAACTCCAAATCTTGATTTTTACCAGGAGATGGTGAAAGGTTTGATTATTGAAAACGGAAAAATTAAAGGGATTCGCACTTCTTTAGGAGTTGAGATTCGATCTAAATCGGTTGTTTTGACAAATGGAACTTTCTTGAACGGTTTGATTCATATTGGCGAAAAACAATTTGGTGGTGGAAGAGCAGGCGAGAGTGCTGCTTATGGAATTACCGAAGATTTAGTGAATGCCGGTTTTCAAGCAGGAAGAATGAAAACAGGAACGCCTCCAAGAGTGGATGGACGTTCTTTGGATTATTCGAAAATGAACGAGGAAAAAGGAGATGCTAAACCAGATAAATTTTCATATTCAGATGTAACATCACCGTTGGTTGTTCAAAAATCATGTCACATGACGTATACGTCTCTTGAAGTTCACGATATTTTGAGAGAAGGTTTTGATCGTTCTCCGATGTTTAACGGTAGAATAAAAAGTCTTGGACCAAGATATTGTCCGTCAATTGAAGATAAAATTAATCGTTTTGCTGATAAAGAAAGACACCAATTATTTGTAGAGCCGGAAGGATGGAATACGTGTGAGGTTTATGTAAATGGTTTTTCAACTTCGCTGCCTGAGGATATTCAATTTAAAGCGTTGCGTTCTGTTGTAGGTTTTGAAAAAGTGAAATTCTTTCGTCCGGGATATGCAATCGAATACGATTATTTCCCGCCGACACAATTGAAACATACTTTGGAAACAAAGCTTGTTGAAGGATTATATTTCGCCGGACAAATAAACGGAACAACAGGTTATGAAGAAGCAGCTTCTCAAGGATTGATGGCTGGAATAAATGCGCATTTAAAAGTACATGAAAAAGCACCGTTAATTTTAAAAAGAGACGAAGCGTATATTGGAGTTTTAATTGATGACTTAATTACTAAAGGAACAGAAGAGCCTTATAGAATGTTCACTTCTCGTGCAGAATACAGAACATTGCTTCGTCAAGACAATGCTGATTTTAGATTAACACCAATGTCGCATGAAATTGGTTTGGCTTCTGAAGCACGTTTGCGCAGAATGGAACACAAACTAAATGAATCAGAAAAAATGGTGGCTTTCTTCAAAGAAACGAGTGTTTCGATTGCAGAAGCAAATCCAATTTTAGAATCAAAAGGCACTGCTTTGATTACTCAGGGTGATAAGATGTTCAAAGTTTTTTCCCGTCCACAAATTGATTTGGAAGACATCATGAAGTTTGAGAAAGTAGCTGATTATGTTGCGGAGAACGATTTGGATCAGGAAATTTTAGAACAAGCCGAAATTCAAGTGAAGTATTCCGGTTATATTGAAAAGGAAAGAAACAACGCAGATAAATTGACTCGTTTGGAAGATGTGAAAATTCCTGAGAATTTTGATTACAATAAAATCAAATCAATGTCAATTGAAGCGAAACAAAAATTAAGCAAGATTCGCCCGGTAACCATTTCTCAAGCATCAAGGATTAGTGGTGTTTCACCAAGTGATGTTTCGGTGCTGTTGATTTATATGGGACGATAAGATCTATAATCTTAAATTAATTTGTTCCACGTGAAACTATGGTGTAAAGTCTTGCTATACTTGAAGAATCACAAAATAAATAATTTCAACCCTGAAAGTATCAAAGTATACTTTCAGGGTTTAGTTTAAAAATAAAATTTAAAAGCAGTATTAATTGATGGATATTTCAAACAAAAAGCATTTTTTAACCGTTAAAGATTATTCCGTTTCTCAAGAAACATTTGATTTATATCAGGACGAAGAGTTGGATATGTTAATCACGTATCCGCAACCCAGTTTAGAAAATTTAGGAAAGTATTACGAAAGTGTGGATTATATTTCCCATACGGATAGTAAACGTTCCTTGTTTGAAAAAGCATATCATTTTGTAAAAAGCATAGCGTTAAAAAACAAACTGAATTTAATTAATTCACTACAACCCAGTAAAGGAAGTATTTTAGATATTGGCGCAGGAACAGGAGATTTTTTATCGGTGGCCAAAGAAAACGGTTGGCATACCATAGGAGTGGAGCCAAGTGATAAAGCTAAAGCGATTGCAAAACAGAAAGGTGTTTCATTCGTTGGTGAAACGAGCGAATTAGAAAGTCATTCTTTTGACGTCATTTCGATGTGGCATGTTCTAGAACACGTTCCTGATTTAGACGAGCAACTAAAAGAATTAAAAAGATTATTAAAACCAAACGGATCTTTAATAATAGCGGTTCCAAACTTCAAATCTTTCGACGCAAAATATTACGGGAAGTTTTGGGCGGCTTATGATGTGCCAATTCATTTTTGGCATTTTTCGAAAAAGGCAATAAAAATGCTTTTCGAAAAAGAGGAAATGAAATTGGTAAAAGTGCTTCCTATGAAATTTGATTCTTTTTATGTGAGCCTGCTTTCAGAAAAATATAAAACAGGGAAAATGAATTTCATAAAAGCCTTTTTTGTTGGGTTACAATCCAATTGGGAGGCGAAGAGTGATTTTGAGTATTCTTCGCACATTTACATCCTAAAAAACAACTAAAAAGCATTTTAAACACATTTAAGCGACGTTTTTCAAGTGATTCGAAGTCTTTGTTGGATTTTTAAACTAATTTGTTTATTTAAAAGATATGAAGTCCGTTTTTGATAGTCTCAAATTATACATTTATCAATTATAATAATAAAATCTTATATCATAAATATTTTGCATTTTTCAAACTTTATGTCAATGCTATCTATTTTTTTATATTTTTGTCACCAATACTTAAAACTAGAAATTCACCAAAATGAAATCGAAGATTCACGAATACCAAAAAAGAAATTTTAAAAATATGAGTAAAATAGCATTAGTAATTATCGCACTTTCAATTTCAATTGTATCTTGTAACAAACCAGCAGCGGAAGTTAAGGAAGTAAAAACCGCTTACGTAGATACTTCAGTGTTGATGAAAGAATATACAGAAGCAAAAGATCTAGAAGCAAAATATAAAGCTAAATCAGAAGAGAAAGGAAGACAGCTAGAAGCTGAAATTAATCGTTTCAAGCAAGAAGCAGCAGGTTTTCAAGCACAAGCGCAGGCTAACGGTCAAGCTTGGGCACAACAAAAAGGAGCTGAATTGCAAAAAAGAGAGCAACAATTAGGTGCTGCACAACAACAATTAGCACAAGAGTTGCAACAAGAAAGCGGAAAAGAAATGGATTCGTTGGTTAGCGGTGTAAAAAAATTCATCAAAACCTACGGTAAAGAAAAAGGATACTCTTATATCTACGGAACAGGGGATGCTGCTTCAATTTTGTATGCTGAAGACAAATATGATATCACAAAAGAAATCATTAAAGAATTGAACGACAAATACAAATCTGCAACTCCAAAAGAAGAAGCTAAAAAATAATTTTTTATATTAATTCAAATCAATGCCTTCGTCTAAAATTTAGATTGAAGGCATTTTTTTTGAAGCAATTTCCCGCTATTCGCTTCAATCTCTCGTTTAGAAAGCGTTTTTTCTTACCCATAAAAGGAGCTTCCTGCGGTCGCTCTTTTCCGGCTAGAAAAATTCACTTTCTAAATCTCAAGGATTTCCGCTGCTATAGGGGCTAAAAAATAGTGGAATCAAGATATAAATTGTCTTCCAAAAATTAAAATATGAATCCTATTTTCAATACTTTAGCTTTATATATATATACGCCTAATGCAAACAATTTCTGAAGCCGCCGCCTACACCTTACGATTCATCAATCAAACCCATCGATCCGTTTTCCTTACCGGAAAAGCAGGAACTGGAAAAACCACCCTTTTACGCGAAATTATCCAAACTACGCACAAGAATACCGTTGTTGTTGCTCCTACGGGAATTGCCGCGTTAAATGCGGGCGGTGTAACGATACATTCTATGTTTCAGTTGCCGTTTGGAGGATTTATTCCTGATAATTCTTCCCCTCAATTTTCTGAAAGCACCAAATTTGAAACTAAAGCCACTTTGCGCAGGCATTTCAAAATGAGTGGTTTGAAGAAATCCGTAATCCGCAATATGGAATTGTTGATAATTGATGAAGTCAGTATGCTTCGCGCTGATTTACTGGACGCAATGGATTATATGATGCAAACCGTCCGTAAAAAAAGTACCCCTTTCGGTGGCGTTCAAGTATTGTTTATTGGTGATTTATTACAATTGCCACCGGTAATTCGGGATGAAGAATGGAGAACGCTAAAAACATATTACAAAGGAAAATTCTTTTTCCATTCGCATGTCGTGCAGCAAAATCCACCGTTATACATTGAATTATCCAAGATTTTTCGCCAGACCGATGATACTTTTATTGCGGTTTTAAACAACCTGCGAAACAACCAAATTTCTCAAGAAGATATTCAAACTTTAAATCAATACGTAAAACCGGATTTTGATTTAAAAGCGAATAAAGGATATATTACTTTAACTACACATAATAATAAAGCGGATTCCATGAATGCGCAGGCTTTGGAAGATTTAGAGGGAAAATTGGTGGTTTATAAACCGGAAATTGTGGGTGACTTTCCAGAGAAAATTTTTCCGGTGGAAGAACAGTTGCAGTTGAAAGTGGGCGCACAAATCATGTTTGTCAAAAACGATTTATCCTTTGATAAAAATTATTTCAACGGAAAAATGGGCGTTATCAAATCGCTTTCCAGTCATGAAATTTTGGTTCATTTTCCAGAAGAAAACAAAACGATAGAAGTCGAAAAGTACGAATGGCAAAACATTCGTTACAAAGTAGACGAAATGACCAAAGAAATTGAAGAAGAGGTTTTGGGAACGTTTGTTCATTATCCAATAAAATTAGCTTGGGCAATTACGGTTCATAAAAGCCAGGGATTAACATTTGACAAAGCTGCACTCGATGTTTCGCAAGTTTTTCTTCCTGGACAGGCATATGTAGCATTGTCGCGTTTGCGCTCGTTAGAAGGGCTTATTTTGCTTTCTCCGTTACGAATGAATGGAATTTCTAATGATCAGGATGTGATGGATTATTCACTCAACAAAGCTTCGGATTCATTTTTAGAAAATGCACTGCACTTTGAAACCAAAAACTTTATCCATAATTATCTGATTAATACCTTCGATTGGGGCGATTTGGCTCAGGAATGGCGCAATCATAGGTTCAGCTATACGGAAAAATCAGAAAGTTCAGAGAAATCCAAACATGCGGTTTGGGCAAAAAAGCAAACGGAAGTCATCGAACAACTTTTGGATCCATCCAAAAAATTCATATCACAATTGAATAAATTGTTTAGTCAGGAAACTGCCGATTTAAACCATATTTCAGAAAGAATCCAAGCGGCATTTGGTTATTTTCTGGAGCCAATGGATGATTTGGTTTTTGAAATCCTTTGGAAACTGGAAGAAGTAAAGCGCATCAAGAAAGTAAAAGCCTTTTATGATGAATTAATCGTTTTAGAAGAATTGCAGTCCAAAGCCGTTTTGCGATTGATGAAAGCCAAATTATTGATAGAAACCGTTGTTGCAGGTGAAACCATCTCGAAAGAAAAATTGACTTCATCAGAAATTAAAAATTACATCAGCCGAAAAACGGAAGCGATTCAAAATCAATTCAAGAAATTAAATATCACGTTGATTGATGATGATAAAGATATTGAGCGTTATACTTCAAAAAAGAAACCAGATAATAAAGAACCTAAGAAATCTACCGTACAGGAAACCTATGAATTGTGGCTAGAGAAGAATTCGGTTGCCGAAATCGCTGCTATCAGAAAACTGACTATACAAACCATCGACGGGCATTTAGTGCGGCTTATTCAAGCAGGAGCTATTGCTATTACGGATGTTTTACCGGAAGATAAGCTACGGGAACTTGCAGAAGCTTTTAGAGGCTACAAAGAAGAATCTTTGAATAATTTGAAGGAACAAGTAGGTGAGAAGTTTACTTGGGACGAACTGAAAATGTTTAAAGCGAGTTTGAATTAAAAATAAGAAGTCTAAATAACGTAATCAGAGATTCCAAGCCCTGATTGGGTTAATTGAATAAAAGGGGTTCACTTATACAGTCGAACCCCTTTTTTATTTTTAAAGTAATTATAATTTTGCTTAAACCCAACCTTCTCGTATCACTTTTGCAATTAGTTCGGCAGTAGTCGAGGTTGCAGTTTTTTTGAGCAATTTTTTTCTGTAGGTATCAATAGTGTGTTGTGATAAACATAATTCACAAGCAATTTCCTTGCTTATTTTTCCTGCAATCATCAAATTGATAATTTGTTTTTCCCGTTTCGACAAAAAGGAAGTAGCAATATATTTTTGCTCTACATTAATGTTTATATACGACGGTTCTCCATCAATGCCTATTATGGAAAGTAAAGGTTTGCCATCAACCTTGAGATCCGAAATGTCGGTATGAACGCATAAAGTTTTATAGAAAAAGCCATCATCATCATAATCAACCACCACTACTTGTTGTAAAATACGCAGGTATTCGCCATTGGATTTTCTTACTCTATAATCGTATCTGGTTTTATAACAAGGGATTTTTGTAGTTGGCAAATTAGCATAAAAAGTGCCAATAAAATTTTCAAAACTCAATACAATGGGTTGGTCTTCGGGATGAATTCTGTCAAAAAAATCGGAAAGCGAAAAGTCTTTTGCACTAACACCCAGTACTTTTTCAATTTGGTCACTTACAAAATCGAAATTTGCTTCGGGAACATTTATGAGCATATAATAAAAATCGCCAACTTGAAATATGTTGAACAGTTTTTTATGTACTTTTAAATCGATGACCAGTTCATCCAATGACTTTTTAGCTCTTGTTATAGGTTTCCACATAACGCTAATTTCATTAAAAGATGATTTTTTCATAATAATGAATTTAATACAAAGGAAATATAGGAATTATATCGGAACAAATCCGTTTTAGTGATTTTAATTTTAACAGAAACGGATCAATCAAGACTTCTAATTTCAAAATAATTAGTTTTCTTTTGAAGACAAATGCCCTGTTCTGGTAGAAACGTAAATCCTTGTGATGGCTTTGCTTTTGGCGCCACAAGATTGTAGTGGATAAAAAGGAAATAGCTCCAAAAAAACCTATTCAGTTCGAATAGGTTTTTTTATTATAGTGACTCAATTAATATCCAAGCTTCTGGATTATGTTTTTTCTGAATTTCAGATTGTGCTTTTTGTGCTTCTGCAAAAGTAGAGTAGCTTCCGTAAAGTACAGGAAACAACCCATGTTTATTCGGGGCAATTCGACGGGCTTTGTATCCTAAATGAATTAATTGATTAAAGGTCTTATCTGCATTTTTTTCTTCTCTATAAACGCCAGCCATAATATGATACGGCATTTTTACTTCCTTAACGGCTGATTTAACTGATAAGGTTACAGCTGGAACTGGACTTTTGATAAAGAAAGTAGCTTCCTGAATTTTATTTTGTACTTGTTTTTGAACAGCAGTTTCAACAAGCATTGTTTCTGAGGCGATTTGGTTTTGGTAAATAGAATAACCAACACTTCCAGTAAGACCTAATCCTAGTACAAAAATCGCTGCATATTTTAAATATGGACTTGCTGTTCTTGTTTCAGGAATAAATTGAATTGTTTCTTTTTCTTCAATTGCTTCTACTTGTTTTTCGAAGATTTCTCTTTTTACAAGTGGAGAAACAAAAGGAGCTAAACCAAAAGAACTTGCCAAATAATTGGTTTGATCGTAAGGCGTAAAAACCAAATTATTATCAGCATTCAAACAAAGATCTCCTATGTTTTTTAAAGAAAATAGGTTGTTTTCTTCTAATGTTTTTTTCCAAGTAAAAACTTCATACTGAATAGCGCTTACGGCATATTCATAAGATGTTTTTTCAGCTTGAGCAATATGATTGGCTAATAATCCATCATTATTCTTTAGATTAGCATTGAAAGAAATCATTTTTTTTGGCGGAGAAAATGAATTGGTGCTTTCGTTTAGCTGAGCCGACTGAGTTTCGGTCAAAAAAGCTCCGAATCCCGGAACGGTTACACATTGATAACGGTATAAAAGCTGCGCGATGTATAGTTCGATTTTCATACTTACAAAGTTATACAACGAAAATAGTTATCAAAATTTTATTCACAATTTTTATTAACAATCCGCTTTATATTTTATACATTTCACTCACAAATGATTAGCATGAAAGAACAAGATTTATTTTATTTATTGGCATTGCAAAGAGTAGAAGGGGTGGGTGATATAATGGCCAAAAAACTTATTACGCATTGCGGAAACGCCGAAGAAGTGTTCCATACAAAGACGGGACAACTCGCCGCCATTGATGGTGTGGGTTCTATGTTGCTGAAAAATTTAAAGGATAAATCAGTTTTTGATAAAGCCAATCAAGAGCTTCAATACATAAAATCGAATGACATTAATGCCGTTTATTTTCAAGATGAAGGATATCCGGAACGTTTGAAACATTGTATCGATGGACCACTTTTGTTATTTACCTCGGGTAATATCAATTTAAAAAATAAAAAAATAATCAGTATTGTGGGGACACGTCAAATCACGTCTTACGGAATCGAATTCTGTAGAAAACTGATTGAAGATTTAGCACCGCTCGATCCAATAATTGTAAGTGGTTTTGCTTATGGGGTAGATATTGTTGCACATCAACTGGCAATGGAACATAATTTACAAACGATAGGCGTTGTAGCGCATGGTTTGAACCAAATTTACCCTAAACCCCATAAAAAATATGTCTCCAAAGTAGAACAAAACGGTGGTTTTATGACCGAGTTTTGGAGCAGCTCGAATCCCGATAAAGAAAATTTTGTACGCAGAAACCGAATCGTTGCAGGTATGACTGAAGCGACTATTGTGATTGAGTCAGCGGATAGAGGTGGTTCGTTAATTACGGCAAATATGGCCAATGATTACAACCGTGATGTTTTTGCCGTTCCGGGACGTGTTACTGATAAATACAGTCAAGGTTGTAACAACCTGATAAAAACCCAAAAAGCAAATGTGCTCACCAGTGCTGCCGATTTAATTTATATCTTGAATTGGGACTTGGAGAAAGAAGTAAAACCAGTACAAAAACAATTGTTTGTAACTTTAGAAGAAGAGGAACAAAAAGTTTATGATTATCTTTTAAAAACGGGAAAAGAAGTAATGGATATTATCGCTTTGCGCTGTGATTTTCCTATTTATAAAATATCAGGAATGCTTTTGAATATGGAACTTAAAGGTGTGATTAGGCCTTTACCGGGGAAATTGTTTGAAGCGATATAAACATGGAAAAAATAAAAAATAGAGACGCTTCCAGCGTGATAAAATAAGTTGAAAATAGTATGGGCAACCAAAATGCTCTACTCTGTTTGTCACGCTGGAAGCGTCTCTATTTGAGAGGGCATAAGAATAGACTTTAAGAGAATCATTATGATAGAATACACAGAAGGCATTTACAATTTTTATGTTTACATCCTGACTAACAAAAATAAAACTGTACTATATACAGGTGTCACAAATGACCTAAAACGACGTTTACAAGAGCATAAAGAAAAAATAAATCCAAAAAGTTTTACTGCACGATATAATGTTGAATTTTTGCTTTATTATGAACATTTTACTTGGATACAGCTTGCTATTGCTCGTGAGAAAGAAATTAAAGATTTGAAACGGGATAAAAAAGAAATGTTAATTAACACAATTAATTCAGATTGGAATTTTTTAAACGATTTGTTTTAATTGTTCAATATAGAGACGCTTCCAGCGTGACAAATAGTTAAGAAAAAGCTTGGTACAATATTGATGAACAACAAACACACTCTACTTGAGACGCTTTCAGCGTGACAAATAGAGTGATGAATTACAAATATAATGCAATTGCATTAGGACTTTTTTTAATAAATAATGATTTTATATTGCTTCAAACCCCAATTTTTCTCTCACTCTATTCAAAACACCATTGGCAACAACGGTCGCTTTTTCGGCTCCTTTTTTGAGTAAAGCGTCTACTTCAGAAAGATTGTTGATGTAGTAATTGTATTTTTCTCTTTCGGTTTTGAATGTTTCTGTTATCAATTCAAATAAGGCTTGTTTGGCGTGACCGTAACCATAATTCCCACCCAAATAATTGGCTCTCATAATGGCTAGTTGTTCTTCATTTGCTAATAAAGAATAAATAGCAAAAGCATTACACGTATCTGGATTCTTAGGTTCTTCAAGCGGCGTGCTGTCAGTTTCAATACTCATCACTTGTTTGCGTAAGGCTTTGTCATCTAGGAAAATATTGATAATATTATTGGCTGATTTACTCATTTTCCCACCATTGGTACCAGGAATAAGCATGCTGTCTTCTTGAATTTTGGCTTCAGGAAGTACAAAAGTTTCTCCCATTTGGTGGTTGAAACGAGATGCTACATCGCGTGTAATTTCAAGGTGTTGCAATTGGTCTTTTCCTACGGGAACAAACTCGGCATCGTATAATAAAATATCGGCAGCCATCAACATTGGATAGGAGAACAAACCGGCATTAACATCTTCCAGTCTGTCTGCTTTGTCTTTGAATGAATGTGCTAATGTCAAGCGTTGAAAAGGGAAAAAACAACTTAAATACCAAGATAATTCTGCTGTTTGTGGCACATCAGATTGTCTGTAGAAAACTACTTTGTCTACATTTAATCCACAGGCAAGCCAAGCGGCAGCTGTACTGTAAGTATTTGCTCTTAAAGTTTCTCCGTTTTTTATTTGTGTTATCGAATGTAAATCGGCAATGAAAAGGAACGATTCGTTTTCAGGATTATCAGATAATGCTATTGCGGGAATGATTGCGCCAAGTAAGTTGCCTAAATGTGGTGTTCCTGTGCTTTGAACACCAGTAAGTATTTTTGCCATTATAATTTTATTTACCGCAAAGGTTGCAAAGTTTTTCGCAAAGTTCGCAAGGTTTTTCTAGTTTTTATGTTATAAATAATTTTCAAATTTAATTCTTTTAATAATATTAACATATGATTCCTTATTTTTGACGTCATGAGAGGAATAAAAATTATTTTTTGGGCGTTATGGCGTATATGGTTTTATATTTTGATGGCCATTCCTATATTAGTAATGTTTCCTTTTCTAGTATTATCAATCCTGACGGAAAGTGGTTATCCGTATTTTTTTAAGATGGCTCGTATTTGGGCAAAATGTATTCTTTTTGGAATGGGTTTTTATTATAAAATAGATAAAAACCAAGAACTGGAGTCGCATAAAAGTTATATGATTGTTGCTAATCATACCTCAATGGCCGATATCATGCTGATGCTTGCCACAATTAAAAACCCATTTGTTTTTGTAGGCAAAAAAGAATTATCAAAAATTCCTTTGTTTGGATTTTTCTACAAAAGAACCTGTATTTTGGTGGATAGAAGTTGTTCCAAAAGTAAAATGGAAGTTTTTAATAGGGCACAAAAAAGAATAAATCAAGGACTGAGTATCTGTATTTTCCCAGAAGGCGGCGTTCCGGATGATGAGTCGGTTCTATTGGATTCTTTTAAAGATGGTGCTTTCCGATTGGCAATAGAACATGAAATTCCGATTGTCCCTATTACTTTTGCAGACAATAAAAAAAGATTTTCATATTCCTTTTTTAGTGGAAGTCCAGGACTTATGCGAGTAAAAATCCATTCACATATTGATACTTTAGGCAAAACCGGATTGGATAGAAAAGAAATTCGCGAAGAAGTACGAGAAATAATTTATACCCAATTAATTGCTTTCGATTCCATTAAAAATTATAAATAATCCCCGAATACAGTCCAATAAAAACAGGTTTATAATCTCCGGAGTTTTTAGAATAGGTGTTCAATTGATACTTAACCATAGGCTCAAAATTAATTTGAAATGATTTTACTAATTGGTACTTAAAGCCCAATCCAACATTAGTACTAAAATGGATATCATTTAAATTTTTTGCTTCTCCTAATTTTACATTAGTGTCAGAGGAAACTAACGATATTTTATTCTGATTTAGAAATAATGTGCTTATTCCGCCAATTACGTTAATGCCAAATTTCTTGTTCAAAATGGCATATGAAAGTTCCAACGGCACTTCATAATAACCCATTTTTTGATTTAATGCGCCGGTATTAGTTTTTTGAAGGTCTTTTTCAAAAGTGATTAGCGTATTAAGAGCAGCTTGGTTTTTAATCTCAATTAATTGGTTTGAACTATAATTAATATTCGCTAAATTATTGTTTGATAACCCCGAGGAATAAACAACTCCATTGGTGTTGTACCCTAACGTGAGCTTGTTAATTCCTGTTCGTATAGCTATTTTTTTAGAAACGGCATAATTTACCCCAATACCAAAACTTAGGCTGTTATCAGCCGTTTTTTCGTTTTTCGAGAATTGAGGGTCAATTGGAGATCCACCCGAATTTGAATTCAGATACACCGCGGCAACATTGGGTATAATTTGCCATTTGTTTTTGTTACTAAGAACAACAGTTTGTTTTTCGGCTTGTTTCTTTTTTAGAATTTCCTCTAATTCGTTCGGGGATTCCGGAGTAATTGAGGGTTCTTTTTTAGATTCTATAGCAGCAATTTTAGATTCCTCTTTTTCTTGAAGTGCCTTATTTTCCTGGGTTTGATTTTGATTGTTCTCAAACAAATTTGAATTTTGCGCTCTATTTTTATTCGCAATTAATGGGCTGTAATTAATGATGCCATTACCGGTAGCCGTTTGTTTTAACGGTGAATTATTTTTTGAGAAATAAAGGTTAGTATTATTTTGATTTTTCTTTTTGTCAGCAATGGATTTTGATGGAGTAAAAGTTGTAATTTCTTTTTCATGGTTTCTAACGGTTTTTGGGTTAGTTATTACTACTTGTTGACTGTTTTTTATTTCGAATGGGTTGCTCTTTTTTTCAATTTTATTTGGAATGGATTCCTTCTGTTCCGATTTTTTATCTAAAGTCTTTGTGTCTAAAACGATACTGTTTTTAGGTTCAGTATTCGTTTTGAAGGCCATGTTCAAGACAAATAAGCCTAAAATAAAAGCAGCTGCGATTCCTGAAAACTGCATCCAAAATGGAATTATTTTTCGCTCTTTTTCCTTTTTCTTTAAAGCTGCCTCTATGTTTATCCAAACTTGATCGTTTGGTTCTGCTTCAAAATCCTTGAATTTTTCTTGAAACAGTCGGTCTATGTTTTTTTTGTCGTTCATTTTGCCAATGACTTTATTTCAATTCTTGTATACGCTTCTATTTTCTCTTTTAAAATCAACCGTGCTCTGGCAAGATTTGATTTTGTGGTTCCTGTTGTTATTTTAAGCATTTCTGCGACCTCTTTATGAGAATAACCATCGAGAACGTAGAGGCTGAAGACTAATCGATATTGATCAGGTAATTCTTGGATGATTTGCATTAAATATTCAATTGGAATATTTTCGTCGTCAACGTCAATTTCCTCGTCAGGAATATTTTCATTGATAACCTCCATGTACCGGACGCCTTTGTATTTTTGGAGCGCATTGTTTATGATTATTCTTTTGGCCCAGCCTTCAAAAGAGCCTTTGCCGCTAAACTGTTCTATTTTTTTGAAGATAATTATAAATCCATCTTGTAAATTGTCTTGGGCATCAGCATAATTATTGGAATACTTCAGGCATACCCCAAAAAACTTTTTAGCGAACAATTGATACAATTGTTCTTGAGCTTTGGAGCAACTTTTTTTACAGTCATTAATTATTTGATCTAATCCCACAGAATTTATTCTATTTGTTAGTTGACTACAGGAACTTCTACTTCTTCGAAAAGTTCTTTACCAGTGGCATCTTTCCCTTTATAGAACTTAAAAATGTACGAACCAGTATTAGTTACATAAAAATTAAAAGACGCTTCTGACGGTGCTGGGATTGATTGTGTACAAACTTGACCATTCTTTACAGCAGTTTGAATGGCTATAGTTCGTGTATTTAGTTCTTTACTGTAATAAATACCTTGAAAAAAATGACATTCAGTAGGTTTGGAATATTTTAGTTTTATTTCGTAAGTGCTTCCCAATGTAAATTTTTCAGGCAAGGTATAACTATCTACAGGAAGTACTTCATAAGTGTAAGTATCTTGATTGCCATTATCAAGAGAGCATCCTGTCAGGGTGGTAATGAACAGAATAAACAGAGCAAATTTTTTCATTTTTTTCATTTTTTAAATTTATACTATTCAGCTTCTTTAAATGACGGGGAAGCTGTTTTTTAATAGATATAAATTTTTGAAAAAGGTTGCGTGTAAAAATAAAAAAACCCGAATAAATTTCGGGTTTTAGTTTTTATGCTTCTGCTAATTCTTTTATTCTGGCTTTAATTTTTTCTTCTAATTCATCCGCTAATTCCGGATTGTCTTTTATTAAAGACTTAACAGCATCACGACCTTGCCCTAATTTAGTTTCACCATAACTGAACCAAGATCCCGCTTTTTTGATGATTTCAAATTCTACTGCAAGATCTAAAATTTCTCCTGTTTTTGAAATTCCTTCACCATACATGATGTCAAATTCAGCGATTTTAAATGGCGGAGCGACTTTGTTTTTCACCACTTTTACTTTGGTTCTGTTTCCAAGTACGTTATCACCATCTTTTATTTGAGTAGAACGACGGATGTCTAAACGAACCGAAGCGTAAAACTTCAATGCATTTCCTCCCGTTGTAGTTTCCGGATTACCAAACATTACTCCAATTTTCTCTCTCAATTGGTTAATAAAGAAAACAGTACAATGCGTTTTGCTGATGGTTCCTGTTAATTTACGCAATGCTTGAGACATCAAACGTGCGTGAAGACCCATTTTAGAATCTCCCATTTCACCTTCGATTTCACTTTTTGGAGTCAAAGCGGCAACGGAGTCAATTACAACAATGTCAATTGCTCCTGAACGTATCAAGTTTTCAGCAATTTCTAGTGCTTGTTCCCCATTATCAGGTTGAGAAATGATTAGGTTTTCGATATCTACACCTAATTTCTCTGCATAATTTCTATCGAAAGCATGTTCTGCATCAATAAAAGCAGCAATTCCTCCCGCTTTTTGAGCCTCAGCAATGGCATGAAGCGTCAAAGTTGTTTTTCCAGAAGATTCCGGTCCGTATATTTCAATAATTCGTCCTCTTGGATATCCTCCAACCCCTAATGCTAAATCGATTCCTAAAGACCCGGAAGAAATAGTTTCTACTTCCTCAATGGCTTTATCACCCATTTTCATTACGGTTCCTTTTCCGTACGTTTTGTCTAGTTTGTCAAGTGTAAGCTGTAGCGCTTTTAATTTGGATTCTTTCTCTGTACTCATCTTCTCTTTTACCTTTTCTTTCATCTATTTGTATTATTTTATAACTGTAAGAAACTGACAGAATGACTAATTATCCTGAAAATTTCGTTTATGTAAGAACATTTATTTTCGTAAAAATACTTCTTTTTTTGATGTAAATTTTCTCTTTCAAGAATATTTTCAAATCTAAATTTCAATAAAAAATAGCAAGCTAATATAAGATTGTTACGCGAACAATGCCTTCAATTCAGTAGCGTCATGAGGGTTCATTTTTCCTGCTAAAACTAAACTGAGCTGTTTGCGTCGTAATGCTGCATCAAAGCGTTGTTTTTCCAGTTCTGTTTCTGGAACTATTTGTGGCACTTCTACAGGTCTTCCGGTATCATCAACAGCTACAAAAGTATAAATGGCTTCATTGGCTTTGGTACGGTTTCCTGATTGTCGGTCTTCTACCCAAACGTCAATATATATTTCCATTGAACTTTTGAAAGCTCTGGAAACTTTCGCCTCCACATTTACCACACTTCCCAGCGGAATGGCTCTGTTAAACGCTACGTGATTTACGGATGCGGTCACGGTTATTCTTCGGGAATGTCTTCCGGCTGCAATACTAGCAGCGCGATCCATTCTGGCTAACAATTCGCCACCAAAAAGATTATTCAAAGGATTAGTTTCGCTCGGTAAAACTAAATCGGTTAATATCGTCAGGGATTCTGAAGGATGTTTTGGAGTCATTTTTTTGTATAAAAAGTAAGTGTTTTTTTTAAAATAGTGGTGGTTTTAGTTTAACCAATAAACGGCCATTATAGCAGGAATAAAATAGATAACAATCGTTCTGGCTCCATCATAATCTTTGGCTAATCGTTGTCCAAAAAGCAACATCAATAAAGTGATACAAGAGAAAACAGCTCCATAAAAGCCAAATACTCTTCCATTGTTTATCAATAATTCGATGCAACCAACAATGCATAGAATACCTGAGATTAATTCTAAAATTAAAATATTCAGTAAGGCCAACGGCACTTGATTTTTTAATGGTGTTTTAGCAAAATGACCTTTTAACCAGTCTACATTGTCTTTCCAATAAAACAGTTTGTCGTAACCGGATTGCAGAAAAGTAATTGCCAGAAAAATCAAAATTAAAATAGAAGTAATGTTGTTCATGTTTTTATTTTTTGTGAATTAAACGGGTAAGTTTTATAGATAAATCGGTTAAAATAATTTTTGCATTTCCGTTGCGTTCAATATGATACATGGCATCCGAAAGTTCTTTAAAAATATCATTTATATTGTTGCCATTTACAAAAGGCGCAAAATTCTCCAGTTTGAATTTCTCCACTTGTGGTTCCATGTAAACCAAACTTGCGGTTTGATAATTCAATAACAAGGCTTGACGAAACATATCGATACAAAAGTGTAAAAATTTCTTTTGGGTTTCTCTTCCTAAACTGGCAATTTGCTCGCTCCATTGAATCAAATCCTGAATGGCCGCTGCATTTCCTTTGGCTCTAAAAGCGGCTCGAACCCAGTCAACAAACCATTTTTCAAAAAAAACAGATTCACTGTCCGGTTGCAATAATTGCAGTGCTTTGTTATAATTCCCTTGTGCTTGATGCGCTATTTTTATAGCCGTTTTAGATTCTATATTTTCTCTTGAAACTAAGGCTTCTGAGATGACTTTTTCGCTCAAACCATTAAAATGCAAAACTTGGCATCGGGAACGAATGGTTTGAATTATATCTTCTTCATTTTCTGAAATCAAGATAAAAACCGTTTTATCGGTTGGTTCTTCCAGGAGTTTCAATAATTTATTGGAAGCGGCAATATTCAATTTATCGGCCATCCAAATAATCATTATTTTGTATCCTCCTTCGTAGGATTTTAACGCGAGCGATTTCAAGATTTCCTGCGCATCGTCAACCCTTATTTCTCCTTGTTTGTTTTTAACGCCTAACATTTGATACCAATCAAACAAACTTCCGTACGGATTTTGGTTTAAAAACTCCCGCCATTCCGTGATAAAATCGATACTTTTTGGTTTCGTTTTTACATCTTCGGTACTTACGGTTGGGTAAATAAAATGCAAATCCGGATGGGATGTTTTTTGAAATTTGATATTGCAAGCTTCGTTTGAACCCGTGTTTTCTGAGTTTTGATTGCTGCAGATAATGTATTGTGCATAAGCAATTGCCATGGGCAAAGTACCACATCCTTCTGGACCAACAAATAATTGTGCATGGGGAATTCTACCCAAATCAGCACTTCTTGTCAAATGACTTTTAATGTGTTCTTGTCCTAAAATTTCTGAAAATTGCATGAAGCAAAGATAGCAGAAAATGGTTTAGTCTAAAATTTTAGGATGCAAAGTTTCACGTTAGGAAGTTAGCAAAATGATTCTTAAAAAGGGATCGAATTTCATAATCAATTACCGTATTTGTTTAAGATAATTTGTAATTACCTCAATAATTAACGTTTTCACCGTAATAATTTGAATGCTACGGCTTAGAATCTTAAATTTGAATGGTTAAGTTTGATTTATGAAAAAAGAAATTTCCTTTTACGCGTTGCATTTATGCCTGTGTTTAGCATTTATGCTTTTGCCGTATGCATTTACTTCGTCAGGAAGTGTTTTTAGTTTGCCGAATTTAGCTACTAATGGTCATGATAGAATCTATTTTTTGATCTATTTCATGTTGCTGTTTTTCTTTTACTTCAATTATTATTATCTAATTCCGAAGGTTTATTTTTCAAAAAAACTGATACTGTACTTTATTGTTATCGTCCTGTTTTTATTATTCTTTCTATGGATTTCAACTGTTTTTGATCATCCGGAGCGTAATTTTCTGGATTTTGGACACGGAAACCCACCAAAGGGAAGAATGCTTCCGCCAAAACCTATGGTTTTAAGACCTATAGGTGGACCACCAACGCAATATAGTCACACTACTTTGGTCTATTTAATTGGAGTTGTTTCCAGTTTATTATTTGCCATCAATATTCGGTTACAGAAAGTAGAGAAGGACAAAATGAAATCGGAATTGTCCTTTTTGAAAGCACAAATTAATCCTCATTTTTTGTTCAATACCTTGAATAGTATTTATTCTTTAGCTATAAAAAAAGATGATAAAACGGCAGATGCAGTGGTTCAATTATCCGAATTAATGCGCTATATCATAACAAATGCCAATGATGATGTAATTGCTTTGGATAAAGAAATTAATTACATCAACAATTTTGTTCAGCTTCAAAAAACCCGTTTGGGCAACACCGTAAAAGTTGATTATGTTGTAGAAGGGAATGCTTTTGGCAAATGCATCACGCCACTTATTTTAATTTCATTTATCGAAAATGCATTCAAGCACGGTGTAAATCCAAATCAGAATTCTGATATCGCTATTCGGATTACAATTGTTGGAGATTATTTAACTTTATTTGTTTCTAATTATAAAGTGCAATCCATTCAATCGGATAGTGGGATTGGACTGCAAAATACAATCGAGAGATTGTCTCTTTTGTATCCCAACAACCATGTGTTGAAAATTGATGATAATCAGGAAAACTATACCGTAACCTTAACGATAAAAGTAGGATGATAAAAGCGATTGCTCTTGATGATGAACCGCCAGCATTGGATATTTTGCAAAGTTTTTGTGATAAAATCGAATATGTAGATTTGCAAAAAACATTTACCAAATCGGAGGAGGCATTTAAATACCTGAAGAAATATCCCGTCGATTTATTGTTTTTGGATATTAATATGCCATCCATTTCCGGAATTGATTTTTTTAAAAATTTGCCACACAAAACGATGGTAATTTTCACCACTGCGTATTCTGAATATGCAGTTGAAGGATTTACATTGAGCGCCACCGATTATATTTTGAAACCATTCTCGTTTTCCCGATTTCAACAAGCGGTAGAAAAAGCCTTTTCGCAATGGAAATTGCAAAACCAAGATCCAGAGCAATTGTATCTATTTATTCGTGCCGATTATAGTTTGATAAAAATCCTGTTTTCAGATATTTTATATATTGAAGGGTTAGACGATTACGTTAAAATTCACATACAAAATCAGAAAACTATTGTCGCCAGAATGACTTTGAAAGCAATCCTTCAAAAGTTACCTGTTCCCGAATTTATAAGGGTACACCGTTCTTTTATTGTTCCCATTTCTAAAATCGAAAAAGTACGGAACAAAATAATTTATATTAACCAAGAAGAAATTCCGGTAAGTGCGAGTTATGAAAGTGCTTTTTTTGCCGCAATCCATAAAGAATAAGTTGGTTGTATTATTGTTAAAAAATTACAAATTTAACCTGTTTTTTACTTGTTTACCGCATAAAATCTTTCGGTTACCTCATAAATTTTAGCACTTATTTGCATTTAAATACTTTTATCATTGTAATATTAAAATGGTATTTGCTATGGAAAGAAAAGATTTTTTAAAAGGATTGGGATTAATAGGATTAGGATCCTTGGTCATTCCTATAATTAAGGCCTGTAACAGTGATGATGCTACTTCTTCAACAGGAACTACAACTACAGGTTCTACTGCTACATCAGGAAGTTGCACCGTAACTTCCTCAGAAACAGCGGGACCATTTCCTACTAAAACACCTGCTTCACTGGTAACGACTAATATTGTGAGTGATAGAACTGGAGTAGCATTTACCATTAATGTTGCCATAAAAAACACCAATGCCAGTTGTGCTGTTTTAGCGGGCGCCATTGTAGATATTTGGCATTGCGATAAGGACGGTTATTATTCAGAATATGGCGGAACCGGAATGCAATCAGCAGATTTTACGGCAGTTCACTTTTTGAGAGGAAGACAAACTACAAATGCTGATGGAATAGTTAGTTTTAAATCTATTTTTCCGGGTTGGTACAGCGGTAGAGCAACGCACATTCATGTTCATGTTTATAATGCTTCAGGGACATCGCTGCTAGTTACTCAAATTGCATTTCCTGAAGGTTCAAGCAGTGCGGTTGTATTAGTAAATTCCTCGACTGCTAATGGATATTCTAAAGGAATGACGGGCTATACTTATAATGCCAGTGATAATGTATTTTCAGATGGCGTTGCCAATGAATTATCAACAATTACTGGAAGTATTGCCGAAGGATTTGTCTTGGAACACACCATAAATGTTGCGGGTTAAGTTTTTTGAATTAGTAAATAAAAAACAATACCAAAACCTGTAAGATTTTAAAATTTTGCAGGTTTATAGTTTAATTGTAAAGGCTATTTTTATGATGCAACAAAATCCGGCACAAATATTCAAATCTGAATCGAGAGGGCAGTTGAAATCAAATGGATATAACTGTTTTTCTACATTCAATTTTGGAAATTATTTCGAAGAGAGTAGAAAACCATTCGGGTCTTTACACGTTTTAAACGAAGCAATACTGACGCCTCAATATTCAACCCAAACGGTTTTGAAAGCCAATACTGCAGTGCTTATTTTACCGCTGTTTGGCGGAGTAGATTACAAAGACAGTTTGGGAAATGAAAGTTTTATTGGAGTCGAGCAAATCCGAATTGTTTCTGTCGAAAAAGAAATGTCTTTCGAGCTTACTAATTCTTATGAGGAAGAAAATGTCAGTTATTTACAAATAGGATTCAATGCCAAAAGTCAAGATTTCGAAAGCAATTTCAAACAGTTTCATTTTGGTTTAACTGATAAAAACCAACTAATTACATTATTTGAAATTTCAAATACATTGGGTTTTATAGGAATGTATGACGCAAGAAAGGAGGGGTTTTATTCGCTAAAAAACAATTCGAATGGCGTTTTTGTTTTTGTAATTAATGGTGCTTTTGAAATCGAAAATCGGTTGTTAGAATCAAAAGACGGATTAAGTTTATCCGGAATTGACTCCTTAGAATGGGAAGCGTTATCCGAAAATGCGCTTCTTATCGTTTTAGAAATTCCAAATGCTTAAAAATTACTCTTTAATTCTTTCAATAAACTGATTTCATTTCCCAAATCAATTAAACCGCGTCTTGGTCGGTCTAAATCTAAAGTAACCAAAATCACGACACAAGAAAGCAAGCAAAAACCGACGATGAAATACTTGTCCATTATTTTTTTAGAACCGGAACTATAGCCAATGTAAAAGGAAATAATGATCGAAAACACCAATAATAAATAAACGATGGATTCAGGAACTGCTGAATTATATACGGTATTGGTAGAAGATGCGGCATCAAACATATCATTTAAGGCTGGCAACATCATATTAGATTGTATAAAATAATCTTTATTTTTTGCGTAAAAACTGGCTCGATTCCATAATTTTTTACTGTACTCCTCTGATTTTTTTAGCGATGAATTGATTTTATCATCATCTCTATTCGAATCAAAATAGTCAATTCTAGCGTTTAAATACGTTTGAAAATCAGCTTTGTACACTTTTTTTAAACTATCCGGATAAATATCCGAACGTAAAATTGCCGTTCCAATACTATTGGCTTCGTTAATTACATTTGTTCTTCTGTTTTCATAACGAGAACCTGCCATTCCAAATGTAAAAGCCAATAACAAAGCCAATAATCCTAATAAAGAGGATAAAATTCCAAAATCATCGGAATCTTTTTTCGGTTTTTTGAATCCAATTGTGTACCCTATCCTTATCGTTATAAGCATTGAAAAAAATAAAAAAATAACAATATAACGAGCATCTAAATCAAACAAAAAAGAATGTTTCATAATTTTAAAAATCAAAATGAAAGGAGCTGTTTTTTATATCTAAATTACTTTTAAAAGTATAAAAAATAAAAGTAGGTTCCTTAAAATTAATTTCAAAAAATAAATAATTTGAGAGAATTACAACGTTTTCGTTAGTGGATTTCCCTAATTTTCAAACTATTCTTATTTTTTAGTTCCTGAAAAGTTCTATATTTGTTATTCTTTCAAAAAAAACAAACTAAAAATATACTTAATGAAAACTTTAAACGATTTTAATTTTAAAAATAAGAAAGCAATAATACGTGTTGATTTTAATGTGCCTTTGGATGAAAATTTCAACGTAACAGATGCCACTCGTATCGAAGCGGCAAAACCTACAATTGATGCTATTCTTGCTCAAGGTGGAAGCGTAATTTTGATGTCACATTTAGGCAGACCATCAGGTGTTGAAGAAAAATATTCATTGAAACACATCCTAAAAACAACTTCAGAAGTGTTAGGAGTACCGGTTCAGTTTGCTTCAAACTGTGTTGGTGTGGAAGCTAAAAGTGCTTCGGATAAATTACAGGCTGGAGAGGTTTTATTATTAGAAAATTTACGTTTTCATAGTGAAGAAGAAGCTGGAGATGTTGCTTTTGCAAAAGAATTAGCGTCCCTTGGTGATATTTATGTAAATGATGCTTTTGGAACAGCACACAGAGCACACGCTTCGACTACAATTATCGCTCAGTTCTTCCCAACTGAAAAATGTTTCGGATTATTATTGGCTAAAGAAATCGAAAGCTTGAACAAAGTTTTGAAAAACAGCGAAAAACCAGTAACAGCAGTTCTTGGTGGATCTAAAGTTTCTTCTAAAATTACTGTTATCGAGAATATTCTGGATAAAGTGGATCACATGATTATTGGTGGTGGAATGACATTTACTTTTGTGAAAGCATTAGGAGGTAAAATTGGAGATTCTATTTGTGAAGATGACAAACAAGAATTGGCATTGGAAATCTTGAGATTGGCTAAAGAAAAAGGAGTTCAAATTCATATTCCGGTTGATGTTGTTGCAGCAAATGCATTTTCAAATACTGCCGATACTCAAATTGTTGATGTAGAGGCAATTCCTGATGGATGGCAAGGACTTGATGCTGGACCAAAATCATTGGAAAACTTCAAAAAAGTAATTATGGATTCTAAAACTATTCTTTGGAATGGTCCATTAGGAGTTTTTGAAATGGAAAGTTTTGCTAACGGAACAATCGCTCTTGGTAACTTCATTGCTGAATCAACTGCAAACGGAGCTTTCTCACTTGTAGGTGGTGGAGATTCAGTAGCTGCTGTAAAACAATTTGGACTAGAAGACAAAATGAGTTATGTTTCAACTGGTGGAGGCGCTATGCTTGAAATGCTTGAAGGAAGAGTGTTGCCAGGAATTGCAGCGATACTGGACTAATTGATTGATTTAAAAAGGTTTGATTTTAAACTGTAATTCAGATTAAGAAATAATACCTAACTATAATAATAAGAAACCTTAGCGAAGAACTATTTGTCGCTAAGGTTTTTTAGTTTTAAAATTTGATGAATTGTATTTTAAAAGAAGTTTTCACAATGGAATCAAGGAAAATTCTTCATAATTGAACGAAATGTTGCATTTTTAACAATATTTAAAGAAATTTTTAGTTTCAACCTATTAAGTTTGTAAAAATTAGATTTGTAATCATTTGTAATATAGGTCATTGATCATAAAAATATGAATATAAAAAATACCACCCTATCGTTTTTTCTATTGCTGTCAGTAACTGTGTTTTCACAAGAACTTGTTGAAAATAAAGACATTGTAAAAATAGAACCCAAATTATCCTATTTAGATTCTATCAAGAAAACTTTCGTGAAAGATGACATGGCCACTTGTGTTGATAGCTTGTGGATGAAAGAATTGACCAACTTAGATTTATACAACAATATAACCGACGATATAAAAAATATCAATATTGACGAAAAAGTGGATTATGAATTGCCTACAGCACTTTTGAAAGAAAGACTGGCGGCGATGGATGCAAAATCACCTTTCAATATTGAATACAATCAAGGTCTGGAAAATATCATCAAATCATTCCTAAAATACAGAAAGAAATCTTTTGAACGATTGATGGCGATTTCGGAGTATTATTTCCCGCTTTTTGAAGAAGCGCTTGCCAAACAAAATGTTCCTTTAGAAATAAAATATTTAGCAGTTGTCGAATCTGCCTTAAATCCAAAAGCAGTTTCAAGAGTTGGTGCTACAGGACTTTGGCAATTTATGTATCAAACCGGAAAACAATATGGTTTGAAAATTGATTCCTATATTGATGAGCGAAGTGATGTATTGAAAGCTTCTGAATCTGCAGCACAATACATGTCTAACATGTACAAGATATTTGGCGATTGGGATTTGGTTTTAGCCTCGTATAATTCTGGACCGGGAAATGTTTCTAAAGCGATTAGACGTTCTGGTGGTCAACAAAATTATTGGAACATTAGAAAAAATCTTCCAAAAGAAACGCAAGGATATGTGCCTGCTTTTTTAGCAACAATGTATATTTATGAATATCATACTGCACACGGTATTAAACCGGATAGAGCGATAATTAAGCATTTTGCTACGGATACAATCCTGATTAAAAAGCAAATGACATTCAAACAAATATCTGATTTGCTGGATGTTCCAATGGCACAATTGCAGTTGTTAAATCCATCGTATAAGCTAAATGTGATTCCGTTTTATCATGATGAAAATCATTTCTTGAGATTACCACAGGAAAAAATAGCTGTTTTTGTTTCAAATGAAGACCGAATTTATGCTTACGCTGAACACGAATTAAATCTTAGGGAAAAGCCGTTTCAGGTTACAAAACCTATTTTTAAAAGGGATACTGTTAATTATGCTTTGCAACAAATAAAACTTCCTAAAACTTCCTATTACAAAGTACGACGCGGAGATAATCTGAGTGAAATTGCGGATAAATATGATGTCGCCGTTTCAGATTTGAAGAAATGGAATAAACTCCGAAGCAATTCAGTTCCATATGGTAAAAGTTTAAAAATTATTACTGAACAAAGTATTGTAAGAACAGTTAAGAAAGAACCTAAAGTAGAGGAGGTTCCTACTGAAACTGTTTCGGAAAATCAAAGAGTAGCAGCTTCTGAAGTTAAAGTTAATAAAGAAGAAGAATTGGCTTCTAATCCAGAACGAAAAGACATAGAATATGTCGTTCAAAAAGGGGATAATCTAGGGAATATCGCTAAGAAGTTTGGAGCAACTTTAACTGATTTACAACAATGGAATAATTTATCAGACCATAATATTGCTCTAGGAGCTACTTTGATTGTTGCCAAAAACGAAATTGCAATTACTACAGATAAAGCATCGTCGAGTTCTTTCAAGAAAAAAAATATAGCTTCAGTTTCTAAAAAAGAGGCGGCGGAATATTATGTAAAAAAAGGCGACTCTTTATTTAGTATTGCCAAAAAATATCCTGGAGTAACTATTTCAGATATAAAAAAATGGAACGATATTCGCGGTGAAGGTATTAAACCCGGAATGAAGTTAAAAATAAACGGATAATCCGACAAACTTCTATAAATTTGGGTTTTATTTCAGAATTAAATTATAATGAATAAAACCCATTTTTTATTGCTTCTTGTTTCCCTGTTGTTTTTTTCTTGTGCAAAGAAGAATGATGATCTGCATCGTAAAACGACTGGAAAAATCAATACTATTTCAGTTATTATTGATGATCAGTTGTGGAATGGTGAAATAGGGGACAGCATTCGAAATAAGTTTGCATCACCAGTCATAGGATTGCCACAGGAAGAACCGCTTTTTAACATAAATCAATATCCGGTCAAGCTTCTGGAAGGCTTCATGACAGATACCCGAGCAATTATTGTGGTAAAGAAAGAACCGCAAAATAAATTTGAAATAAAGAAAAATCAATACGCATCACCTCAAAATGTGTTTCATATTTCAGGAAAGACCGGTGCCGATATTATAGCCAGTCTGGAAAAAAATGCACCACAAATGATTCAATTAATCAAGCAGACGGAAATTGCCGAAAGCCAGAAAATTAACAACCAATCATTACTGAATCCCCAAGTAATTGACAATAAATTTCATATCTCAATAAAGATTCCTACCGGTTATACCTATGTACTTCACAAAAGTAATTTTATGTGGCTAAAAAAGGAAATTAACGGTGGAAATACAAGTTTGTTAATTTATCAAGTTCCTTTAAATTACATCAAGAAAAATCCAAATCTGATTTCCAATATCATAAAAATGCGGGATTCAATAGGTAATTTATATATTAGCGGGACAGAACCCAATACTAATATGATTACTGAAGAAGCCTATGCACCTTATCTTTCAAAGATTACTCTTGACGGAAAAGATGCTTACGAGACCAAAGGAACTTGGGAATTAAAAAATGATTTTATGGCGGGTCCATTTATCAATTATGCGATTATAGACAAGGAATACAGTAGAATCTTGGTTTTGGAAGGTTTTTGTTATGCACCATCAAAGGAAAAACGAGACTTGATGCATGAATTGGAATCCATTATAAAATCAGTTGAAATTGAAAAAAGGTAATGTCTAAATTACTTTAAATTAAAAATTAATATAAAAACGAAATAATCCATGGCATTAGAATGGAAAATAAAGCCTTTTGAGGCGCTTACGGTACATGAACTATATGATATACTCAAATTAAGAAGCGAGATCTTTGTAGTAGAACAAAACTGTGTTTATCTTGATCTTGACGGTAAAGACAAAGTCGCGTTGCATCTCTTTGGAGAATTTGAAGGTGCAATTGTGGCTCATGCCCGACTTTTTAAAGCAGGAATCAGTTTTGATAACGCTTCTATCGGAAGAGTAACCGTTGCTGCAAATTACCGCGACAGGAAATGGGGTCATGACTTAATGCGGGAAGCTATTGCAGGGATTTTGTCTCATTTTGGCGAAAGCAAGATTACCATTGGAGCCCAATTATATTTGAAAAAATTTTACGAAAGCCAAGGTTTTGTGCAAACCAGCGAAATGTATTTAGAAGATGATATTCCGCATATTGAGATGCAGAAAGTATAATTATATTTTCAAAATAAGAAACTCAACCCTTCGGTCCAGCGCATCGCCTTTTCCTAAAGGAAATCTATTCCCGCAACCTTTGTAAGACATTCGTTGCGGGTTAATTTTTTTTGATAGTAGGTATCGATAGACGTTTCGGGCACGATTAAAGGAAAGTTTTCTTTCGTGAGTATACTCGTCTATTGCGTCCTCATAATAACTTGGAGTACAGCATACGTGTCCTCTAATTTCAAATTCCAACTTTTGATTTTTTTGTAGTATTGCTGCAATTTTGTCTAGTTCTTTTTTAGATTCTAATGGCAAGGCACTGCTTCCTAATGCAAACAAGATGTTTTCTAGATAAATGCGATCGCCAACTTTGTGATTGTCCTGAAACGAATTGTAAATGCCATTTTCAAAACTATTTTTGGCAACAATAAATAAATCGACGCGTCTGTTTTTAGAACGTATTTCGGTTAAGTTTTCTTCATTCTCTTTGGTCAAAATAACGCGTCCTTTCCCTTCGATAATTACAATTTTATTTTTGCTGAAACCATTTGCAGTAAGGATATCCTGAACCGTTTTTACACGATTTTTTGATAATTCATAATTATAATCGTTGTCACCTCTGTCGTCACAATATCCATAAATTTGAATCGATTCAATTTTTGTAGTATCTGATTTTTTTGCAAAATCGATTATGGTTTTAATTTGTTCATTATCAATTGCATATTTGTCAAAATCAAAATAGACAGTTTGTACTGGTTTCTCTTGAGCTGAAAGGTATCCGAAAAATAAAAAAAGAACAATTTTAAAATAGTTTTTCATTACAATTTTAAAATAGATTTGTATTCTGGGGTATTGTTCAAAATACTTACGGCTTTCTTAATTTCCGAATTATTTTTTATGTAATATTGATACAAACCTTCTTGATATTGGTAGCGTTTAATGATTTCTTCTAAAATTAAATTCTTGATTTCTTTTTGATTTTTATCCAATAATGCATCTTCGCTTTTTTGTAAAGCGGAAAGTAATTGTTGGTATTCGACAGTGATGGATCCGTCTATTTTTTCTTTTTTGGCTACGGCCAAAGTGTTTTTCAATGCCAACTCCGTATCCGTGTCAAAAGAGAATTTTTGTGCTTTTAAAAACTGTTTAAAGTCTAAATAGTCCGCATCAGAAATCGTGGGGATGGTATTGCCTAAAGTTGGGTTTTTGTAATAATAACTCGTCACATAATTAAAAATCCCATCATTTTTGACCAATGCATTTGTAATTGGACTCAATTTTGTTTCGTCAAGTTCCACATCGGGCTGAATGCCTCCACCGTCATAAACTGTTCTTCCTTTTCGGGTTTTAAAGGCATTGTAATTCTTCTCTTCGGTTTTTATAGCCAAACCATTTTTGTCTTTATGGGCATAATCCAAAGCTTGAATGCATCTGCCAGAAGGTGTATAATAGCGAGAAATAGTCACTTTTAGTTGGGTTCCGTACGTTAAATCAACCGGTCTTTGCACCAATCCTTTTCCAAAACTTCTGCTTCCCAAAACCACCGCACGATCTAAATCCTGCAAAGCTCCCGAAACAATTTCTGAAGCCGAAGCACTTTTTCCATTTACAATAATGATCAAAGGAATTTCAGTGTCAACGGGTTCTTTAGTTGTTTTGTAGGTGTTGTTGTATTTTTCAATCTTGGATTTTGTAGTGACTATAATTTCATTTTTTGGAACAAAAAGGTTACAAATATTTACTGCTTCGTTCAAAAGTCCTCCAGGATTGCCCCTTAAGTCCAAAACAATTCTCTTAGCGCCTTCGTTTTTTAATTGTTCCAATGCCATTTTGGTTTCTACAGAAGCCTTGTTGTTGAAATGGGACAAAACGATATAACCGGTTTCTGCATCTATTTTGCCAAAGAAAGGAACTGATTTTATTTCCACTTCATCACGAATAATTTGGGTGGTATACGGTTTTCCCTGACGGATGTATTTGATGTCAATTTTAGTGTTTTTTGATCCTTTGAATAATTCGGAGGCATCCTCTTTAAAATCAGATAAAAGAATATCGCCTACTTGAGTGATTTCATCACCGGCTTTAAGTCCCGCTTTATCTGCCGGAAAGTTTTTGTATTGCTCTTTTACGATGAGTTTGCCGTCTTTTCTAGTTAATAAAGCGCCTATTCCAGTATATTCCCCAGTATTGTTTATTTTAAAACTGACCACATCTTGCTCATTAAAATAAACAGTGTACGGATCTAAACTGGCTAGCATGCCTTTGATGGCTTTGTCCATTAAGTCACCAGGATTTGTTTCATCGACATAGTTCTTGTTCAATTCCTTGAAAAGGGTGGTGAAAATCTCTATTTGTTTAGCGATTTCAAAAAAATCGTCTTTGAAACTCACACCAACATAAAGAAACGCTGAAGCGACAATAGGAATTATAATTTTTTTTTGGAAAAAAGAATTCATGGCTTTTGGACTAAATTTGAGAGTACTAAATTAAGAATAAATCACCAATAATTATACGGGATAAAGTGTAAACGCAATTCTACGGTATTTAGTAAAATTGGACTTATTTATTTTCTAAATTTAAGCCGCTTTCTGGCAAAGGTTTTTTACTGTTTTGAGCAATAAACTTCTCAAATAATTGAATGGTTTTGGTATTGATTTCTTCATAACTCAATCGGTCCTTGCTTTGGTAAAAAAACATAAAAGCATGAGGTTGGTCCAGATTATCAATCAATAAATGTTTGTTGAGACGGTAGGTTTCTCGTAACACCCGTTTGAAATAATTGCGATCAACGGCTTTTTTAAAGTGTTTTTTAGAAACCGAAACACCCATTTTAATTTTTTCATCTGTCCCGAAACTTCGGGATTCAGGGTTACCCAAAGCACCGGAATAATAAACCAATCGCAACGGATATTTAGAAACTGATTTCCCTTCAGAAAACAATAATCCAATGGTAATTTTACTTTTTAGCTTTTCGTTTTTTGGGTAAGTGAAGTTCATTTTAATAGAAAAAGTACATTGATTTTGATTGGCAAAGTTACGATTAAACGTTCAGCCTGTATATTGTTTCCGATTTAAATCGGGCTAAAAATATATTTCTTACTTTTGTGCCAAATTTTTAAAGCATGCAAAAACTAATTTCGTATCCCATATCCATAATTTATTATTTATGTTTTGGTCTTACCTTGGTTATTTTTCACCCAATTCAGTGGGTTTGCTTCCATGTTTTTGGCTATCAAGCCCATAAAAAAAGTGTTGATTACCTGAATTTTTTCTTATTAAAATGTACGAATCTTTTAGGAACAACCTATAAATTTGAAAATATAGAAAGTATTCCTAAAAATGTTCCTTTGATTTTTGTCTCTAATCATCAAAGTATGTACGATATTATTGCGATGATTTGGTTTTTCCGACGATTTCATTGTAAATTTGTTAGCAAGAAAGAACTGGGCAGCGGCATTCCAAGCGTATCTTTTAATTTACGTCATGGTGGTTCTGTTCTTATTGATAGAAAAGACCCTAAACAAGCCATTCCAGCCATCAAAGGATTATCGGAATATATTGAAAAATACAATCGGACGGCAGTTATTTTTCCGGAAGGAACGAGAAGTAAAACAGGGAGACCGAAGGAGTTTGCTCAAAGCGGATTGAAAATTTTGTGTAAATACGCGCCATCGGCATACGTGGTTCCAATAAGCATAAACAATTCTTGGAAAATGGTTAAATACGGATTTTTTCCTTTAGGTTTAGGAAATCATCTTACCTTTGTAGTACACAAACCATTAGCCGTTAAAGATTATAGTTTTGCTGAATTAATGGAAATAACAGAAACAGCAGTTGTTCAAGGAATAAAAATTTAATTTATATATAATGTCAATAAAAAACATTCGATTAGAAGTAATGCAGTTTTTAGAAAAAAACGTAGATAGCTTTGTCGATCAGTATCTAATTCCAGTAGAAAAAATATGGCAACCAACAGATTTTTTGCCTAATTCTCAGAGCGATACTTTTTTTGATGAGGTCAAAGAATTACGTGAAATTGCAAAAGAATTACCATATGATTTCTGGGTGACTTTAGTAGGGGATACGATTACTGAGGAAGCTTTACCAACATACGAATCCTGGTTAATGGACGTAGACGGTATTGATAATGTAGAGAGAAACGGTTGGTCTAAATGGATCAGACAGTGGACTGGAGAGGAAAATCGTCACGGTGATTTACTAAGTAAATATTTGTATTTGTCAGGTCGTGTAAACATGCGCGAAGTAGAAATGACAACGCAGCACCTTATCAACGATGGTTTTGATATTGGAACAGGAAGAGATCCTTATAAAAACTTTGTATATACCAGTTTTCAAGAGTTGGCAACTTATGTTTCTCACAACAGAGTGGCACAAATGGCTAAGAAATATGGAGATAACAAATTGTCTAAAATGTGCAAAATGATTGCTGGTGACGAAATGCGTCATCATCATGCCTATAGCGAATTTGTAACTCGAATTTTTCAAGTGGATCCTAGCGAAATGATGCTTGCGTTTCAATATATGATGAAAGCAAAAATTGTTATGCCAGCGCATTTCTTGAGAGAATCAGGTGAAAAAATAAGCACTGCTTTCGAACAGTTTTCTGATTCGGCGCAAAGAATTGGCGTTTATACAGCTGCAGATTATGTAGATATCATGCAAAAATTAATCGACAAATGGGAAATTGACAAGATTGTTGGTTTGACTGATGAAGCAGAGAAAGCGCGTGATTATTTGATGAAATTACCGGGAAGAATGGCAAAAATATCGGAAAGATTAGTGATTCCTCAAGAGTCACATATTTTCAAATGGGTAGAACCAGCGAGATTGTAATTTGAAGTATTGAGATTTTAGTATTAAGTATCAAGATTTGATAGTTGACATTGTAATTGCAATAAAGTTTTAAAATTGATTAACAAATGTTGATTTTTGAAGTTTTCGAACTTAAAAAATCAACATTTTTTTTACAAAACATAACGATGAATAACCCCGATTTAATTAGTAAAACAATTCTTTTTGTAAAAACAAAACTAGAAAATGCAGAAGGTGGGCATGACTGGTTTCATATCGAAAGAGTATATCGAAATGCTATTTTGATTTCTAAAAACGAAGCTTGTGACACCACAATTGTGCAACTTGGTGCTTTGCTTCATGATATTGCTGACAGTAAATTCCATAATGGAGATGAAACTATTGGTCCTAAAATTGCTCGGGAATTTTTAGAATTAGAAAATGTTGATGAAGAGATTATCGTTCATGTGGTGAATATCATTGAAAACATCTCGTACAGAGGAGGCAATTTCGAAAAGAAATTCTCTTCAATAGAACTGTATGTTGTTCAGGACGCAGATCGATTAGACGCCATTGGCGCCATTGGAATTGCAAGAGCATTCAATTATGGCGGATTTAAAAACAGAACGCTCTATGACCCTAAAATAGCTCCAAACACAAGGATGACAAAGGAAGAATACAAGAAGAGTGATTCTCCAACTATCAATCATTTTTATGAAAAGTTATTGCTCTTAAAAGATAAAATGAATACCCAAACCGGAAAACAAATTGCAAAGGAAAGACACCGTTATATGGAAGGTTTCATTTCACAGTTTTATGCAGAATGGGAAGGGGAGAAATAGGATTTTTGATTGCGGATAAACGATTTTAAATTTCATATCTTTTTTCGATTGCTGGTTTTTTAAATCAAAAATCAGTCCCGATAGCTATCGGGATTAATCAAATATCTTAAATCGAAATCCCTTTGGATTTCATTTCTATAATTACATCCGAAGCATTTTTAAAAGTTGGCGCTTGCTCAATAATGCTTCCTACTCTTTTTTTATTGAGTTTAAAGGTGATATCATTCTCCGTAGTAAACAGCAAAGCTGTCAAAAAGGGATTGTTCATATAGGGAGCCAATATAATAAAAGCTTCATCGAGTGTGTGGAAACTTTCTACTTCTTCCGTTTTATAACGTGCAGTAACTGACAGACTAAAAACGTCATTTTCTAATAAAACCGGACGTACATAAATATTTTTCAGTTCCGTATCACCAATGGTTTTGGCTAGCGTTAATTTGGCGTAAGTGCCATTTTGAATGCTTTCTTTTACTTTTTCCCAAAATTGAGCAAATACTGGTTGAAAGGACATAATTAAATTTTAGATGGTGTTATATTCCGAAACGGGTTTGCAAAATTAAGTTATGTAAATCAAACAATCCGTTTTTGAGCAAAGATTATTTTAAATGCAATCACTTGTAAACTAAAAAGAGAACCAATATGGCTCTCTTTTGTTATTATTTCCCAGTAAACGCAGCTTTTCTTTTTTCTAGAAATGCCGTTGTTCCTTCTTTAAAATCTTTGGTTCCAAAACATTTTCCAAAAGCTTTTATTTCGGTTTCATAGCCATTTTTGCCTTCTTTGAAATTGGCATTGATTGCTTTTATAGCTTTACCAATTGCGTATGGTGAGTTTTTTATTATTCTTTGTGCAAGATTACTACAGTAATCTAAAAGTTCTGCTTCAGGTACGACGTGATTTACTAATCCAGTTCTGTAAGCATCTTGAGCAGTTACCATTCCTGCTGTCATGATCATTTCCATGGCACGTCCTTTTCCTATCAATTGTGGTAAACGTTGCGTTCCGCCATAGCCAGGAATAAGTCCAAGGGAAACTTCAGGCAAGCCCATTTTTGCATTTTCTGAAGCGACTCTGAAATGACATGCCATCGCTAATTCTAACCCGCCACCTAATGCAAAACCATTGATTGCTGCGATAACGGGAGTTTTAAGATTTTCTATAAAATCAAATAATTTTTCCTGTCCTTCAGCAGCTAATTGCATTCCTTCTTCGATAGAAAAATTAGCAAATTCAGCAATATCAGCACCAGCAACAAAAGCTTTTTCACCACTTCCAGTTAGAATAATAGCACGAATTTCATTGTTTTTCCCCAATGTTTTGAATGCTTTATACAAATCAGTAATGGTAGCTTTGTTTAAAGCATTTAGTTTTGTAGGACGATTAACGGTAATTGTTGCAGTATTATTCTCTGTTGTAATTAAAATATTTTCGTAATTCATGATTGTAATTTTAGGAGTTAATTATTGGAAGTGAAACCGTAAAAGTGGTTCCTTTTCCAAATTCAGTATCAAAGGTAATCGTTCCTTTATAATTTTCGATAATGTTTTTGATAATACCAAGACCAAGACCCATTCCACTGCTTTTGGTGGTGAATTTAGGTTCGAATATGCGGCTGATGTCTTTCGGTTGAATCCCTATTCCGTTATCCATAACAGTAATAAGAACGTTGTTTAAGTCTTTTTTTACCGTTACAATAATTGATTTTTTTTCTTGGTTTTCAGGAATGGATTGAATCGCATTTTTAACCAAATTTGTAATAATACGGATGAGTTGGGTTCGGTCTACTTTCGAAATAATTTCGGGGGAATCACTTTCAAATACGATATACTCTTCATTGAAAATATCCATTGCCAGATCCACAACCTCTACCACATTTAAGGTTTCATTTTGTTGTGCCGGCATCGAAGCAAAATTCGAGAATGCAGAAGCAACTGCATTCATTGTGTCAATTTGTTGTATCAAAGTTTCGGAATAATCCTTCATCTTTTGTTTTATATCTGCATCATTTGGATTAAATTTTCTTTGAAAACTCTGTACCGTTAGTCGCATTGGCGTAAGCGGATTCTTGATTTCATGCGCTACTTGTTTTGCCATTTCGCGCCAAGCTTCTTCCCGTTCGCTTTGGGCTAGTTTTATGGCGCTTTTTTCCAATTCATCAACCATCGCGTTGTATGCCTTTATCAATAAATTGATTTCTTTGCTGCTGGCTTCTAACAGGATTTTTTCGTTTTTTTGATTTAAGCTGGTTTCGCTTAGTTTATCTGAAATTGTTTTTAAAGATTTAGTGATGTAAGTGGAAAGGAAATAAGCCAATGCAAATGCAACAATCAGCATAAATGAATATACTTGTCCCAAACGGATGAGGAAACTATTTAATTCGTTTTCATAAAAGCCGTCATCTTCTACATAAGGCAAATTCAAAATACCAAGTGGTTTAAACTTATCGTCCTTAATCTGGCTGTATGAAGAACGATTCTTGACTCCATTGATTGTTTTAATATCAACGTATCTTTTTTCAATGGAAGAACGAACTAGTTTAAGAATGTATTTTGGTATAGGAGGAGATACTTTATCTACTGAAAATGATTCTTTTGAGGATTTCAACAGTTTTCCGTCCAGACTGTAAATGTTGATTTCAATATTGTGGATTTGTGCTAATTCGTGAATTTTATCTTTGAAAATTAAGCCTAAATTCTTCGTTGTTAACGGATAAGTTGTAGTAGAAAGCACATAATTGATGTGTTCTTTTATAGCATCTTCTTTACGTTCTAAACGTTCTTGATGGTATTCTTTGGCTTCATTTTTAAATTGAATAATAGAAATAGATGCCAATAATATAGATGCCATAACTATCAATACAATCATCGAAAGGAAAATCCTGATTCGTAAAGAAAGCATCGATATTTTGAAGTTTTTTAGCATATTAAGATTGATTTCTTTCTCTGATTTTTTTATAAAATTTAAAACCTAGCATTATCAAAACAGAAAACAAAATTATTCCTATTACGCCATAAATCCAGTTAAAAGCATTTTTTAGAATAACTAAAAAAACCACTGCAAAAAGGATTATTGTCGCACCCTCATTCCACAAACGCATGAAGTTCGAAGTATAATTGACTTGATTATTTTGCAATTGCTTGAAAATTTGATGACATTTTGCATGGTATAAATACAATACAAATACAAAGCCAAGTTTTATATGCATCCAAGGCATTTGTAGCCAAGCGTGACCTAATTCAGTAAATAACAACATCCAAAATGCAAAAATACTCGCTAAAACTGCCGAAGGCCAAGTGATGATATACCACATGCGGTAGGTCATTATTTTAAATTGTTTTTGTAAAATTTCTTTTTCAGGCGAGGGTTTATCTGCCGCTTCTATTTGGTAAACAAATAATCGTACAATATTAAATAGACCTACAAACCATGTGATTACAAAGATGAGGTGTAATGATTTGAGATAATTATAGTATTGATCCATCGGTGGTTTTTGTAAATTTAGTATTCATTTCTTTTTTTAGAAAATAGCCTGTCAGTATCGTTGATAAAATATCAGCAATTGGGAATGCAATCCACACTCCAAAAATACCTAAAAAATTTGGGAGAATCAGCACTAACGGAATTAGGAAAAATCCTTGTTTGCTTAACGTCAAAAGCAATGCTTTTTTTGCCTTTCCCGCCGCTTGAAAATAAGCAGCCCCGATTAATTGGATCGATATGATTGGTGAAGCCGCAAAAACCCAGCGCAACGCCTCAGGGGTTTGAGCAATCACTAATGAATCTTTGGTAAAGATGGCTACTATTGGTCTGGCAAAAATCAAAATGACAATAAAAATAAGCGTGGCTAAAAAAGCAGCATATTTTATGGAAAGCAGGACACTTTCCTTGACTCTTTCATAATTCATTGCGCCATAGTTAAATCCGGCAATGGGAAGGAAACCTTGCGTGATTCCCAGAATTGGAAACAAAGCAAACATCAACATTCTACTAACAATACCATAGATTGCTATTGATTGTTCACCTCCGTAAATGTATAAAGTATGATTCAGGATTATGGCCAAAATGCTGACTACACCTTGTCTCGAAAAAGTTACAAAACTCAGTTCTGTGATTTCTTTTACGATGGGAATTTTAAATTTAAAATGTCTTGCTTTTAGCTTTAATTCACTTTTAAAAATAAAAAACCATAGCACAAATGCAAAACACATGAAATAAGAAATTGCTGAAGCCATTGCAGAACCGAACATACCTAAATTCATTACTTTTATAAAAAGAACATCCAGTGCAATATTTACAAAAGCAGGAATAATCATAGCAATCATGGCAAATTTAGCTTTGCCTTCTGCACGGATAATATTGTTACCCATCATGCAAAGTGCCAAAAACGGAACGGAAAGAATAATTGGAAAGAAAAAATCCTTGGCAGGTTTCATTATTTCACCTTTGGCCCCAAAAAGCAATAGCATTTCATCACTAAAAAACACACCAATAAGCACAAAAATAGAGGACAATAAAAACGTCATCATGATTTGATTGCCAAAAGTGTGCAATGCTTTTTCTTTGTGATTGGATCCCAAAGCTCTCGAAAGAACAGAGCCTCCTCCCACGCCAATTGCCATTCCCAATGATGAAATCAAGAAGGTAATTGGTAATACAACAGTTACTGCCGCTATAGCTAAAGAACCAATCCATTGTCCAACAAAAATGGTGTCGATTAAAATATTAACCGACATGAATAAAATTCCAATAGAGGACGGAACTGCTTGTTTTATCAAGAGTCTTTTGATGTCTTGTGTTCCTAGTTCATCGGCGGTAACAGCCATTTAAGCGTTTATTTTTTCGGAGTCAACTTTGACTGATGTAGATGCATTGGACCAATTTGTAATCCAGTTACTCACGGTTTTACACCAATCGTCGCTGTCATTCAAACAAGGAATTGCCAAAAATTCTTGACCTCCGTGCTCTTTAAACTGATGATTGGCTTCCATGGCAATTTCTTCCAAAGTCTCCAAACAATCGGATACGAATGCGGGTGTTACAACGGCAAGTTTTTTAATCCCTTTTTCGGGCATTTTATTCACTTCTACATCAGTGTAAGGCGTCAACCATTTGTCTCCTGCCAATCGAGATTGAAATGTCTGGCTGTATTTTCCTTCCGGAATTCCAAGTAATTTTACAACTTGTTTTGTGGTTTCGTAACATTGGTGACGGTAGCAAAATTCATGTGCCGGTGAAGGCGTGTTACAACAGGAACCGTCAATTTTACAATGTGATTTAGTGATGTCCGTCTTACGAATGTGACGCTCTGGAATTCCGTGGTATGAGAATAACAAATGATCGTATTCAAAACCTTCTAAGTGATCTTTAATAGAATCAGCCAGGTTTTTTAAATAATCCGGTTTGTTATAAAATGCAGGAACGATGGTAAATTTCATTTCCGGAAAGTGCTTTTTACGCAAGTCTTCGGCTAATTCCAGAATGGTAGTCGTGGATGCCATCGCATGTTGTGGATACAAAGGAAAAAGCAATACTTCATTTACGCCTTTATCGTGCAGTTCTTGTAAACCAGATAATAAAGATGGATTTCCATAACGCATCGCTAATGAAACAGGAACATCAACTAATTGTTTTACTTTGGCGTGCATTCTTTTGGAAATAACCACAAGCGGCGAACCTTCGTCCCACCATATTTTTGCGTAAGCGGCGGCAGATTTTTTAGGTCTTGTTTGTAAAATTATTCCACGAACAAGTAATGCTCGCAACAAAAACGGAACGTCAATTACGTATTTGTCCATTAAAAATTCGTCTAAATAGGGTTTTACATCTTTTGGAGTTGGGCTTTCTGGAGAACCAAGATTTACTAATAATACACCTTTCATAAATTATATTTTTTTTCATTATTGTCATTCCGAAGAATGAGGAATCTAGGTACAAAAGTAAATAAACTTACTTTTTTATAAATTGGGATTAACTATTTTTTATTTATTGTTTAATATAAGAAATCAATTCTTTATTGCATATTTGGGTTGATTGACATCAAATATTTTTTGGGCGTGGTTGCAAATTTCTTTTTGAACGCCGCTATAAAATGACTTCCGGTGCTGTAGCCAATTTTCAATCCTACTTCGTTTACATTATAGGAACCACTGTCCAGTAATTTTCGGGCAAAATCCATTTTGTAATCAAATAGAAAACCATAAACGGTATCGCCATAAATTTGTTTGAAACCCATTTTTAGTTTCTTTAGATTCAAACCTATTTCATCCGCCAATTCCTGTAATCCGGGTGGTTCGGCCATATTAGCAATGATGATTTCCTTAGCTTTTTTAATTTTCATTACATTATCCTCGTCTATTAAAAACGGACATTGTTCCGCGTTTGGATCTTCAGTTCGGTTAAAATACAAACTCAATAATTCATATCCTTTCCCTTTGTAATACAGGTTTTTTATGGACGGATGCAAACTGTAATGGAACAATTGAGATAAAACAATTGCCATCGACGGACTGATATTTCCTTCGTTATAATATTTTTTGTCCTTATTATCCGCACTTAAAAAGGTGATATAATCAGCTTCTGTCGAAAACAAAGCGTGGAACTTTTTGATCGAAATAATCACAGAAATCACCCAGGAATTTGGCGCTAACTCCAGATTCAAAGGCAATTCTTTCTGAGGATTGTATAAAAGCAACGACTTTTCTTCTTTTAGTTCCAAAGCATAGTTCCCTTGATTGAAGATGAACTTGGCACTTCCCTTTAATCCAAAATGAAACTGAATCAGCCCACTACTGACTTCGCGTTGAGCATTAAAAGCCTCAGCACTGTCATTTTGAAAACGAATAAGCGTGAAATCATCTTCAATTTTAATAATTTCTTGTGACCCCATAGCGACATTTTTAAATTAAAAATATGATATTTATCAGTATAATTTGTTTAGAACTACTCTAAATAAGTGATTTATAACTACTTGATTTCACTACAAAAATAGAATTTTTTACAATAAAATAGGCAAATAGAATTAAAAAATCATTTAACGATACAAAAAGAACTTCTAGCGTTACTTTTATAAATACTATAGTCATAATTTTGTTTCACTTTCTTGAAAAGTGCAAATATGGAAAACAATAACACATCAAAGCATCACTATTTTTACTCTGTTGGACTGAGTTATAAAAAAGCAGATGCTGAGATTAGAGGTAAGTTTAGTTTAGATACCGCTGCAAAAACGCGTTTACTGGAACAAGCCAAAACCGAAGGAATAGAGAGTTTAATAGTTACTTCAACCTGCAATCGTACAGAAATTTATGGTTTCGCAGAACACCCTTTTCAATTAATCAAATTAATTTGCGAAAACAGTCAAGGTTCAGTCGAAGCATTTCAAAAAGTTGGTTTTGTTTATAAAAACCAAGAAGCGATAAGTCATTTGTTTCGTGTAGGAACTGGTTTGGACAGTCAAATTTTAGGAGATTTCGAAATTATAGCTCAAATAAAATCCAGTTTTTCACAATCAAAAGCTTTTGGTTTAGCCAATACTTTTATGGAAAGATTGGTAAATGCTGTTATACAAGCCAGTAAAAAGATAAAAACCGATACGGAGATTAGCTCTGGAGCTACTTCGGTTTCTTTTGCCGCTGTTCAATATATTATTAAGAATGTAGAAGACATTGGAAATAAAAATATTCTCTTGTTCGGTACAGGAAAAATTGGTAGAAACACCTGTGAAAATTTAGTAAAACATACTAAAAATGAGCACATCACTTTAATCAACAGAACGAAAGCGAAAGCAGAGGAGCTAGCCGGAAAATTGAATTTAATCGTAAAAGATTATTCTGAATTGCATCTTGAACTTCAAAAAGCGGATGTTGTTGTAGTGGCTACCGGCGCTCAAAATCCTACGGTTGACAAAGCCATTCTGAATTTGAAGAAACCGTTATTGATTCTGGATTTATCCATTCCTAAAAACGTGAATGAAGATGTGGAAGAAATGGAAGGCGTTACGCTAATTCATATGGATTATTTGTCTCAAATTACAGACGAGACTTTAGAAAATAGAAAAAAGCACATTCCTGCTGCTGAAGCTATCATTGAAGAAATAAAAGAAGAATTTATTACTTGGACCAAAGGCAGAAAATTTGCTCCGACAATCAATGCATTGAAGGCAAAATTAAATGCGATAAAAACATCCGAATTGGATTTTCAAAGCAAGAAAATTTCAAATTTCAATGAAGAACAAGCAGAGATTATCAGCAACAGAATTATCCAAAAAATAACCACACATTTTGCCAACCATTTAAAAGATGACGATACCATGGTAGATGAAAGTATCGAATGGATTGAAAAAGTTTTTAAAATTGGAGCGAATACAAAATAATGAATAAAACGATACGAATAGGAACCCGCGATAGTGAACTCGCGCTTTGGCAAGCCCACACAGTCGAAAAAAAACTAAACGATTTAGGGTATAAAACCGAAATTGTAGCGGTAAAATCACAAGGAGATATTCTTCTCGACAAACCACTTTACGAATTAGGAATCACAGGAATTTTTACCAAAACGCTGGATATCGCCATGATTAACGGTCAGGTAGATATTGCAGTGCATTCCATGAAAGATGTTCCTACGGCTTTGCCAATAGGAATTGTGCAAGCAGCTGTTCTGGAAAGAGCGAATACTTTGGATATTTTGGTACATAAAGGAAACTTAGATTTTCTTAATGGAGAAGGAACAATTGCAACAGGAAGTTTGCGCCGTCAAGCACAATGGTTAAATAAATATCCAAATCACAACGTAGTTGATTTACGTGGAAACGTAAACACCAGAATGCAAAAATTACAGGAAAGTGATTGGAATGGAGCTGTTTTTGCCGCTGCAGGATTGGAAAGAATCAACTTGAAACCGTCAAATTATATCGATTTGGATTGGATGATTCCAGCGCCGGCTCAAGGTGCTATGGTTGTTGTTGCTATGGCAAATGATGATTTTTGTAGAGAAGCCGTTTCTGAACTTAATGATATTGATACCGAAGTCTGTACGCATATCGAAAGACAATTCCTAAAAACACTCGAAGGTGGATGTACTGCCCCAATCGGTGCTTTGGCTACTTTTGTTGAAGATGATATTTGGTTTAAAGGAGTCCTTTTTTCTATCGATGGAAAGCAAAAAATAGAAATCGAAAAAACCGTTCCGATGCAAGAATGGAAAAAATTAGGTTTTTATTGTGCCAAAGAAATTTTAGAAAATGGCGGGATAGAATTGATGACAGAAATTAAAATTAATTTGAAGAAATAATGAGCCAAACAAGCATTTTATCCACCAAAACATTGTCGGCAGAACAAAGACAAGTATTTCTTGACGCTAATTTTGATCTTTTAGAACAAGATTTCATCGAAATTAAAAACAACCTTTTTGAACTGAATACAATCAACAACAACTTAATTTTTAGCAGCCAAAATGCTGTTTTAAGTTTGATAGAACAAAACGGTTGGGAAGTTTTAAAGACTAAACCTGTCTTTTGTGTAGGTATTAAAACCAAGGAATTACTGGAATCGCATGGCTTTACAGTGGATGTTTATTTGGATTACGCATCTGAATTAGCCGAAATAATCACTTTAATTTACAATAAGGAAAGCTATACTTTTTTAAGCGGAAATTTGCGTAAAGAAACGTTGCCTGAAGCATTAAAAAGTGCAGGAATAACTTTTAACGAAATCGAAGTTTATCAAACAACGCTTGCGCCTTTTAAAATATCAGACCAAGAAAATTTTGACGGGATTATGTTTTTTAGCCCATCTGCCGTTGAAAGTTATTTGACAAATAATAAAATCAAGAATGAAGTTTGTTTTTGCGTAGGCACTACTACAGCATCAGCATTAGAAACAAAGAAAATTAAAAACATAGTAATTGCCGAAACACCAACTATCGAAGATGTGATTGAGGAAGTTATTGAATATTATAAAACGGAAAGCATCTAGCATTCTGCTAAAATTTAAATACATGATTAAGAACGACCTATTTTTAAGAGCACTAAAAGGAGAAACAGTACAACGACCACCAGTTTGGATGATGCGTCAAGCGGGAAGATATTTGCCGGAATTCATCGCTTTACGTGATAAATATGATTTCTTCACCCGTTGTCAAACTCCAGAATTAGCTGCTGAAATTACCGTACAACCAATACGAAGAATTGCTCCGGATGCTGCGATTTTATTTTCGGATATTTTGGTAATTCCACAAGCTATGGGAATTGAAGTGTTGATGAAAGAAAATTTTGGTCCGTTTTTACCAAATCCTATTCGTACGATTCAAGATGTGGAGAAAGTAATCGTTCCGGATGTTAATGAAACATTAGGATACGTTTTTGACGCTATCAAATTGACCAAAGAAATGTTGAATGACGAGGTGCCACTAATAGGTTTCGCGGGTTCTCCTTGGACAATTATGTGTTATGCCGTGGAAGGGAAAGGTTCTAAAAGTTTTGATATGGCCAAAGGATTTTGTTTCCAACATCCAGAAGCAGCGCATGTTTTATTGCAAAAAATCACGGACACCACTATTTTATATTTGAAAGAAAAAGTAAAAGCAGGAGTAAACGCCGTTCAAATTTTTGACTCTTGGGGCGGAATGCTTTCACCGGTTGATTATCAGGAATTCTCTTGGAAATACATTAATCAAATCATTGAAGCTTTAGCTGATGATGCACCGGTAATTGTTTTCGGAAAAGGATGTTGGTTTGCGCTTGGCGAAATGGGAAAAAGTAGGGCATCAGCATTAGGTGTAGACTGGACTTGTTCTCCACGAAATGCAAGATACTTGTCAGGTGGAAACATCACGTTGCAAGGAAATTTTGATCCGTCAAGATTGTTGTCACCAATTCCGGTTATTAAGAAAATGGTTCATGAAATGATTGACGAATTCGGAAAAGACAAATACATCGTGAATTTAGGTCACGGTATTTTACCAAATATTCCTGTGGATCACGCGAAAGCGTTTATTGATGCAGTTAAAGAATATAATCAATAGTAAACATTGTTCAGTAATTAGTGTTCTGTTTGCGGTCTCTCCTGCAAGGTTTTTTTCGAACCTTGTAGGTATGTTTGATAATATAAGCCTAAGCGATGCCTACAAGGTTCGAAAAAAACCTTGCAGGATTGTAAATATAAAAGCCTAAATATGAAATTAGAAGTTTTAGAAAAAAATGGTTGTTATCATATTTATAATAGAGGAATAAACGGGTGTTTAATTTTTCAAAATGATGAAAACAAAAATTTCTTTTTAAAACAACTTTCAAAATATTTATTGGATAAAATCTCAATATTTGGATATTGCTTAATGGATAATCATTTTCATTTGGTTATTCGATTAAATGAAGAGGAAGAAATAGTGACACAGGCATTTTCTAATTTTTTTAATTCTTATGCTAAAGCTTTTAATAAGGAAATGGATAGGACAGGAAGTCTTTTTGAAAAGCATTTCAAGAGAATAAGATTGAATGGTGATGATTACTTAAAGCAATTGATAGTGTACGTAGATTTGAATCCTAAGCATCATTTAGATTTAAAATTTCAGGATTATAAGCATTCGTCATATCAGGCTTTTATTTCGAATAAGGAAACAAAAATTGAGAAAGAAGAAGTGTTGATGCTGTTTGGAGGTCTAGAAAATTTGATTTTTTGTCATAATCAAAGGAATGATTTTTTAACTGAAAAACATACATTTGAGTAATATTGTGGCAATCCTTCAAGCTCTTTTTGATTAAAATTGTCATTACTAGTTTATACCTACAAGGTTCGAAAAAAACCTTGCAGGAAAGCAAAAACAAAAAATAAAGGTAATAAAATGCTAAACAAAGGATTACGAGACCAGGAAAGTATTCGAATAGACAATGTGCTAAAGACATTGCTTTCTATAGTTTTTGTACCTAAATTTTGGGATTTAGAAGATAAAATTAACATAGAAGATCAATTGAAAGACTTTGGATTAAACATTCAAAGTCTGATTGATTGTAATGAAAAGGATTTAATTACACATTTATTACGTTGTCATTTGGATTGGAATCAGCTGGAGCAATTTGCTGATTTTTTAGTGATTGCTTCGAAAGAAAATCCGTTTGATTTTTCTGGAAAAGCGATTGCCATTTACAATTATATTCAGCAGGAAAGCAAAATGTTTTCGTTTGGAATCAATAGTAAAATAGCTGCTGCAAAAGCAAATTTATAAGATAAATGATAATATCAGAAAATTTTATTATTGATAAATTGAGACCTACAGATGCTAATGAGTTGCATTTTTTCATAATTGATAATACAGAACGATTTCGAAAATTTTTCCCCGTTACGCTTTCCAGTAACGCAACAATTGAAAAGTCAGCTGAATATATTGAAATTAAAGAAAGAGAAATTCAACAAAAAGTAAATTTCACCTTTGGAATTAGAGAAGTAGATTCCCAAAAAATAGTTGGATTGATTATTATTAAAAAGATTGATTGGGTAAAAAGGATTGGTGAACTTGCGTATTGCATCGGAAATAATTTTGAAGGGAAAGGGTTGATTACTAAAGCCGTTAAAGGCATTTCAAATTTTGCTTACAATGAATTAGATTTGAAAACACTACAAATTATTGCTCATAAAACGAATTTAGGAAGTGTCAAAGTAGCTGAAAATTGTGGATTTACTTGGAAAAAAACATTGCTAAATGAATTTACCCCAACTAATGAACTTCCGTTAGATATGGAATTATATGAACTAACAAGATGAAACAACAATTCTACTCCTATATACAAACCCTTCAAGACCAAATCTGTAAAGGTTTGGAGGCCGTTGAAGGTCAGGCCAAATTTCGTGAAGATCTTTGGGAACGCCCCGAAGGTGGTGGCGGAAGAACCCGTGTGATTGAAAACGGATCAGTTTTCGAAAAAGGTGGCGTAAACATTTCGGCAGTTCACGGGAAATTACCGGAAGCCATGCAAAAGATGTTCAATGTGGGCGAAGCTGATTTTTTTGCCTGCGGACTGAGTTTGGTTTTGCACCCAAAAAGCCCAATGGTTCCTACGGTTCATGCCAATTGGCGTTATTTCGAAATGTACGATGATAACGGAAATGTGATTCAGCAATGGTTTGGCGGAGGACAGGATTTAACACCGTATTATTTGTTTGAAGAAGATGCCATTCATTTTCATCAAACGAGTAAAACTGCTTGTGACAAACACAATCCGGATTTTTATCCAAAATACAAGAAACAATGTGATGCTTATTTCTGGAACGCACATCGCAATGAAGCCCGTGGAATTGGAGGATTGTTTTTCGATTATTGCAAAGCAACAGAGACTATGACTATGGAGAACTGGTTCAATTTTGTAACTGAAGTTGGCAATAGTTTCCTCGAAGCGTATGTTCCAATTGTAGAAAAAAGAAAAGATTTATCCTATACTCCAGAACAGAGAACGTGGCAGGAAATCCGTCGCGGTCGTTATGTAGAGTTCAATTTGGTTCACGATAAAGGCACTTTATTTGGTTTAAAAACCAACGGAAGAATCGAAAGTATCCTGATGAGTTTACCGCCACATGTGCAATGGGTATACGATCATCATCCGGAAGCGGGAAGCGAAGAAGAAAAATTAGTAAACGTATTAGAAAATCCAAAAAGTTGGATTGCAGATTGATGATTAACGAATTTTGATTTCGGATTTTCTGTCATCAATATTTCGTTTCAAATCATAAATTAGCAATCACTAATCTAAAATCATAAATCATATGTTCCCATTACACAGAGGCAGAAGATTAAGAACGAATGAATCCATTAGAAGTTTAGTTCGTGAAACCAGTTTAAGTCCATCGGATTTTATGTTTCCCATGTTTGTTGCTGAAGGCGAAAATGTACAAGTGGAAATTGCGTCCATGCCAGGTATATTTCGTCGTTCTATCGATTTAACAGTAAAAGAAATCCGTGAATTATTTGATTTAGGCATTCGTGCGGTAAATATTTATGTAAAAGTCAGTGAAAATTTAAAAGACAATACGGGACTCGAAGCTTGGAACCCAAACGGATTAATGCAAAATGCCATTCGTGCCATTAAAACAGCTTGTCCGGAAATGATTGTCATGCCTGATGTGGCTTTAGACCCCTATTCTATTTATGGTCATGACGGAATCATTGCAAATGGCGATGTAGAAAATGATTCAACTGTTGATGCTTTAGTCAAAATGGCTGTTTCTCACGCACAAGCGGGTGCCGATTTTGTTGCGCCATCAGACATGATGGATGGACGTGTGCTGCGTTTACGTGAAGGTCTTGACGCTGCGGGTTTCCATAATGTAGGCATCATGAGTTATTCGGCAAAATATGCTTCAGCTTTTTACGGACCATTTCGTGATGCATTAGACAGCGCTCCTGTTGATGCTACTGAAATCCCAAAAGATAAAAAAACATACCAGATGGATTATGCCAATCGCATTGAAGCCATCAAAGAAGCGTTGTGGGATGTAGAAGAAGGTGCCGATATGGTGATGGTAAAACCCGGAATTGCCTATTTAGACATCGTTCGCGAGGTTAAAAATGCGGTAAATGTTCCCGTAACGGTGTATCATGTTTCGGGCGAATATGCGATGATTAAAGCCGCCGCCGAAAGAGGTTGGCTAGATCATGATAAAATTATGATGGAGCAATTAATGTGCATCAAAAGAGCTGGAGCAAGCTTGATTTCGACCTATTTTGCTAAAGAAGCAGCCATACTTTTGAACAAATAAATTTAGATTTTTTTGATTCTAATAATTTTAATTCTTTTTTTTGATTTTAATTTCAAAAAATAATTTATTTTTGAGAAAACTAAAAAAACTAAAATGAAAAGAGTATTAATAATTGCAACCGCATTTTTAGCTTTTTCTTGTAAAAAGCAAGAAGCTGTACCAGCTGAAAAACAAGCTGAACCAACTACTACAGAGGCTGCACCTTCTGAAGGAATGCCAGTAGAAGTTCAAACACCGGAACAATTAGGAGAATCGATTTTTAAGGGAAAAGGAACTTGCGTTTCTTGCCATAAAACGGATTCAAAACTAATAGGGCCAAGCTTACAGGACATTGCCAAAATGTACAAAGAGAAAAATGGCAATATCATCACTTTCTTGAAAGGGGAAAGCAAACCTATTGTAGATCCAGCTCAATATGCATTAATGCAGCCAAATATTGTCCTTACAAAAACAATGACTGACGAAGAGTTAAAAGGATTAGAAGCGTATGTGTATTCAAATCTGAAATAGATCTTTACTCTTAGCATAACCGAAATAAGGAGCTAATCCCGCTATCATTCCAATCTTTTATTTTTTAAAGAAAAAAATAAAAGGATTTTCCCTTCTATCGGGGCTATAAAACAAGAACCATTCGTGTAATCGAATGGTTTTTTTATTTCTAATACAATTCAATTTTTTATTTCTTTGCGAACTTTGTCTCTTCTTCATGAACATTGTGGTTAATTTTTTTATCTTTAAAATATGGAAACAGCTTATATCAAAACTCCTTTAGGAATGGCAACAATCATTGGCGATGAAAATGGTATTTCGGTAATTTCAGTTGCTGATGAAGGTACTGTTTCAGTAGTAATCCCAACTGTTTTAAAAGAGGCGGTCTCGCAACTCAACGATTATTTTGAGGGAAAAAGAACCGGTTTTGATTTTGCACTGAATCCAAAAGGAACTGAATTCCAACAAAAAGTATGGAAAGGATTACTCGAAATTCCATTTGGGAAAACCATGTCTTATATGGATTTATCGAAAAGGTTAGGCGATGTCAAAGCCATTCGTGCGGTGGCTTCCGCCAACGGGAAAAATCCACTTTGGATTGTCGTTCCGTGCCACAGAGTTATTGGAACTGATGGCTCATTAACGGGTTATGCAGGCGGATTGTGGCGAAAGAAATGGCTATTGGAACATGAGAATCCAACAACGCAACAAAGTTTATTTTAAAAATAGACGTCTTAGATTTTTAGAAGAGTAGACAAGTTAGACTTTAAACGGTCAACGAGGTCTAATAAGTTAATAATCTAAGAAGTCAAAAAATCTAACAAATCTAGCTGATGATTGATAAAATTCACCTTAATAATATTTTATTTCTTGATATTGAAACTGTTCCGGAAGCAGCGGACTTCAATGAATTGGATGCTGAAATGAAAGATCTTTGGGAACACAAAACCCAATACCAGCGTAAAGACGAATACACACCGGAAGATTTTTATGACCGTGCCGGAATCTGGGCAGAGTTTGGCAAAATTATCTGTATTTCAGTTGGTTTTTTTACGATTAAAGGCGATATTCGGAATTTTAGGGTAACTTCTTTTTTTGGTGAAGAGAAGAAAATTCTACACGATTTTATCAATCTGCTAAACAATCATTTCAATCAACCGCAACACGTTTTGTGTGGTCATAATGCCAAAGAATTTGATATTCCTTTCATTGCCCGACGCATGATTATCAATCAAATTGCCATTCCCAACAAACTGAATCTATTTGGAAAAAAACCTTGGGAAATTCCACATTTGGATACGTTGGAGTTATGGAAATTCGGAGATTATAAGCATTACACTTCTTTAAAATTAATGTGTAAAGTACTCGGGATCCCTTCTCCAAAAGGTGATATCGACGGCAGTCAGGTGGGACATGTTTTTTATGTAGATAAAGACATTGATCGAATTGTAACCTATTGCGAGAAAGACACGATAGCTGTAGCGCAAATTTTTCTTCGATTGCGAAGGGAAGATTTGTTGATTGAGGAGGAAATTATTCATGTTTAAATTGTCGCAACCCAATCAGGGTTTACAATCCTGATTGGGTTTGTTAATAAATAATTACATTTACAAAAATTATAGATTATGGTATTGAGTAGATTTTGGTTGGTCATTTTTATTTCTTCAATTGTATTTGTAGTGTTTAGTTTGTTTTCTGGAGACAGTTATACCATTGACCACGTTTTGAACGGAAAGAAAGATGATCCGATTCTGGTTTCGGAGAAATTCGCAGAACAACTTCCTGCCTTTATTAAAGACAGCATCAAAAAAGCACCAGAACAAACCATGATTATCAATCGTGATACGCTAAATGCAGATACGACTTATGTTTATAAAAATAAAACTGTAAAAATTTACAGCGGTGTTCAAAAATCAGATGGTTTATTGCCAACGTGTAAAAGTACTTTGCTAGATTTAATCCTTCCGCTTATTGCTTATTTGGCTTTTTTCTGTGGATTGATGGAACTTTTAATCATTTCCGGAGCCTCAGGAAAATTAGCTAAAGCATTGAGTCCTGTTTTTGTAAAAGTGTTTCCAAGTATTCCTGAAAATCATCCTTCTATTTCATACATGACTTTGAATTTTGCTGCTAATTTCTTAGGGTTAGATTCTGCTGCCACACCATTTGGTTTGAAAGCCATGGAAAGTTTACAAGAATTAAACCCAGATAAAGATAAGGCCAGTGATGCACAAATTATGTTCCTGTGTTTGCATGCTTCGGGTCTTACTTTGATTGCTACTTCTATTATAGGATACCGTGCTGCGGCTAATGCCAGCAATCCTGCTGATGTCATGTTGCCTTGTATTATCACTTCTTTTATTGGTACAATTGCTGCTTTTCTTATCGTTGGAATCAAACAAAAAATTAATTTCAAAAGTGCTTCTTTGGTTATCGTATTGATGACATTAATAGCTGGAATTGTTGGTTTGTTGATGTATGTAAATCATTTGGATTTAATTGGTAAAAACTATTTCACTTCTAATCTTTCGGCTTTAATATTAATTGGAATAATTGCTTTTACCTTGATCTTTTCGTTCATTCATGAGAAAAAATTTACTGAAGCATCTACTACAGTTTTTGAAAGTTTTGTAGTAGGGGCCAATAATGGGGTGAAAACCGGAGTGACTATTTTTCCTTATGTTTTGGGAATGTTAGTCGCGATTTCTTTGTTTAGAAACAGTGGCTTGTTTGAAATTATTAGCAATTGGATCGCTTTCATTTTTTCTAATATGGGAGTAAGTAAACAAATTACCGACGCTTTACCAGTAGCCTTGCTAAGACCTTTTAGTTCTGCAGGATCACGAGGTTTTTTGATTGATTCGATGAATACTTTTGGTGCCGATTCCTTAACGGCAAGATTGAGTAGTATTTTTCAATGTAGTGCCGAAAGTACTTTTTATGTGATAGCAGTTTATTTTGGTTCTGTAAATATTAAAAACACTCGTTATGCCCTTGGAACAATGCTTATAGTCGATTTGATTTGTGTGATTACGGCTATTTTTGTAGCAACCTGGTTCTTTTAGGAATAGGAATTTAAATGTAAAATAAAAAAGCCTCACAATATTGTGAGGCTTTTCTTTTGACTTAATCTGTAATGATTACTTCTTGATGAATGTTTTAACGGTAGTTTTTTCACCATTATTTAATTCGAAGAAATAGATTCCTTTGGTTAGGCTGCTTACATTAATTTGGCCTCCAGATGTTTTTCCGTTTTGAATTTCAAATCCAAGAGAGTTGTAAATTTTATAAGAACCTTCTTTATTTTCTTTTACGGTAACAGTTAAGACATCAACCGCAGGATTTGGATATAATACAAAAGCGTCACTTGTAGTAGCTACAGTAGTTGTTTTAGTAAGGCTGGTTTTAGCAGTTCCACTTGCATAAACAGCTCCCACGCCTACAGCATAGAACGCATTAGTGGTTGCTATTACCTCAGGAGAACCTGCTCCATAAAGGTCAGTAGCAGCTTGTATTGCATATGTTCTGGCATTAGCATAAGTTGAGCTTGATGTCATATAAATACTTTCCATTCGGTAGGTAATTTTGGCTGCTTTATCAATTCCAATACCTGTTACACTGTATGAACTTCCTTTGTCATTTGTTCCTGTTTTTCCTTCAGTCAGAATATAAAACCAATGGTTTAAAACTCCGCTATTTGTGTGAACCCCACATTGATCATTATTACTGGTTGGATGACATTTTGTAATGTTTACCCAATTTGTTCCTCCATAAGTATCAGGTTGTCCCTCTGTTTTTGGATTGCTCATAGAACGTAAAGACAAATGTCCCGCTCTTCTTTCTATATCTTCTCCAATTAACCAACGTTGTTTGTTTGGTGCAGCATAATATTCGATACATGCTCCCCAAATATCTGAAAGACCTTCATTCATGGCTCCAGATTCTTTTTGGTACGCTAAATTTGAGGTACTTGAACAAACAGCATGTCCTATTTCATGTCCCGCTACATCAATTGAGGTTAATATATCAAAACCACCTGTTCCTGAGCCATCACCATAGGTCATTATACTTCCATTCCAATAGGCATTATTATAAGCACTACTGTAATGTACGTAGCTTTTAATGGCTGCTCCTGCATTATTGTAACTGTTTCTTCCATGAACGGTAGACCAGTAATCATAAGTTTTTTCAGCTCCCCAGTGTGCATCCAATGCTCCGTTGTCTTTATTTACATTATCATATTCGGCAGCAGTCCAGTTATTGTCTACATCAGTAAAATTGACAGCTGCAGTATAACTTGTTCCTTTTTTCATGTTATACGTCATGATTCCACTTCCACGAGTAGCGTCAGCTAATATATAAGATGTTCCACTTAATGTAGATTGGATCGATTGAGAACCGCTATAACGAGTGTCAGCATTAGCAATAACAAACGATGCTGTTGTATTTTGTTTTTCAGCTTTTGTGTTTACCGCATTTTGGTTACCATTGCTATATTCACCTAAATGTTTGATTGTTGCATTGTAAAATAAAGTAACACCGGTTACTGCATCAATATAGATGTCACCACGACTTACCGGACTTGTTGCATAGATGTCAAATTTGTAAGCTAAACGAAGTTGCTCCGTTTTCTTACCATTATTATCTTCATCAACAAGAGGCAATAAAACTAACTCACCTGTTGGTTTTTGATATTCATTGATTTTTGCTTCAGCGGGAGTTTCCCAAAGGTATTTAGAGGCGCCAATTTGTCTTAATGCACTACTAAACGCTTGTTCTTTTGATAAAACTGGACGCGTATTTACGTTGTCTAATTGATAAAATTCACCGCTCATGGACTCTAATTTTCCAGATTTGGAGTGCAGCGTATAGGTTGAGAATTCTACTTTGACTCCTTGGTGAAACAATTGGAATTTTTCATGCGAAAATCCTAATTTGTCTGTTTCAGTTTTTGTTTTAGTAAAGTTGGAATTGTCTTTTAATTCTAACTGTTCTTTGAATGCTTTTTGAGAATCGGTGTTTTTATAAGTTGATTTCTCATTAAATACAATTAGAGAGGGTTTTCCTCTTTCGTCATTGAATTTTTGCTTTACATTCTTTGATGCATCTTGTGCGTTTGTTTCTAATGCTAATAAAGAAACGGTCATAAATAACGCAATTTTTCCAAGTAATTTTTTTTCCATTTGTGATTTGGTTAGTTGTTAATTTTCTTTTTTATGTATTAAAAAAGAATTTTAGGGTTGTTCAAAATTAACAAAAAACATGGAATATGTTATAAAAAACATAAAATTTTATATAATTTCATTAAAATAAAAGGAAATTAGTGCATAAAATCGTTGCGAAGGCTTATTTAATAAGCCTTCGCAAAAAGTAGAAATTAGAAAAATAGTAGCTGTAAATTACAGATTAATGGAGGGAAAAAGAATTTGATATATTAATCAATTACCATTTCAGGAACATCACCTTCAATAATCAAATCGGCTTCAGTGGAAGCGATAATATGTTCTACTGTTACACCTGGTGCGCGTTCCAATAGTTTGAAACCTTTTGGAGTTATTTCAAGAACGGCAAGTTCAGTAACTATTTTTTTTACACAACCCACGCCAGTTAGCGGTAAGGTACATCTTTTAAGAATTTTTGATTCTCCTGCTTTGTTGACATGCATCATGGCAACAATAATGTTTTCGGCAGAAGCCACTAAATCCATTGCACCACCCATTCCTTTGACCATTTTACCTGGAATCTTCCAATTGGCAATATCACCATTCTCGGCAACTTCCATGGCACCTAGGATTGTCAAATCAACATGTTGTCCACGTATCATTCCAAAACTGAATGCTGAGTCAAAGAAACTTGCTCCGGGCAAGGTAGTTATGGTTTGTTTTCCTGCGTTGATTAAATCAGCATCTTCATCGCCTTCGAAAGGGAATGGACCCATTCCGAGAACGCCATTTTCACTTTGAAATTCAACGTCAATTCCTTCTGGAATATAATTAGCCACTAATGTTGGAATTCCGATTCCGAGATTCACGTAATAGTTGTGTTTTAATTCTTTGGCAATGCGTTTTGCAATTTGATTTTTATCTAAAGCCATAACTAGAAAATTTTTCTCACGGTTCTTTGTTCAATTCTTTTTTCATAATTCACACCTTGAAAAATTCTATTTACAAGTATTCCTGGAATATGAATTTCATTTGGATCTAAACTTCCTGCAGGCAATAATTCTTCTACTTCAGCAATGGTGATTTTTGCCGCTCCAGCCATACAAGGATTGAAGTTTCTTGCAGTTCCTTTGAATATTAAGTTTCCGGCTTCGTCACCTTTCCACGCTTTTACAATAGCAAAATCAGCTTTGAAAGCATGTTCCATAACGTGCATTTTTCCATTGAATTCGCGTGTTTCTTTACCTTCAGCCACTTCAGTTCCATAACCTGCGGGAGTGAAAAAAGCTGGAATTCCTGCTTGTGCAGCACGACAGCGTTCTGCAAGTGTTCCTTGTGGAATAAGATCTACTTCAAGTTCTCCAGAAAGCATTTGACGTTCAAATTCGGCATTTTCTCCTACATAGGAAGAAATCATTTTTTTGATTTGACGTTTTTGTAAAAGCAATCCAAGACCAAAATCATCTACACCCGCATTGTTGGAAATACAGGTTAAGTCCTTGTTTTCTTTTTTTACTAATTCGGCTATGGAGTTTTCTGGGATTCCACATAGTCCAAAACCGCCTAACATTATTGTCATTCCGTTTTCAATTCCTTGAAGTGCATCTTGAACGGTATTTACTTTTTTGTTGATCATAGTGTGTTTTTTAGTCCATCCCTCGCAATGACTATTACAATTCGAATTCTTCGGTATCTTGTTGGATATTTGTAGTGTCTTTTACAACTGCTCGGGGCGTGTAACAATCTACTTTTATAGAAAGATTTGCGGGTCTGTCAAAATCACTTTTGGATACATGAAGACCTGGGTCATCATAGCAAAGTTTCATAAAATAACCCCAAACCGGTAATGCCGCAGTCGCTCCTTGACCATAAGTTATGGTTTTAAATCTTGCTGAACGGTCTTCACATCCTACCCAAACTCCAGTTACAAGATTAGGGACCATTCCCATGAACCAACCATCAGATTGATTTTGAGTCGTACCTGTTTTTCCTGCTATCGGGTTTCTGAATGAGTATGGATAACCTGTCCAGCGATTGTCCCCGTTACCTCCACCGGAAGTACGTAAACGCTCTCCAGAACCACCTTCGGTTACACCTTCCAGTAATTTAATTACTGCAAAAGCAATATCTTTATTCAGGACATCATGTGATTCAGGTATTGGTTCATAGATTACTACGCCACTTTTGTCTTCAATTCTAGTTATAAATTGCGGTTTCATATAAACACCTTGATTGGCAAATGTACTGTAAGCAGCAACCATATCCTGAACGGTAATTTCTACAGCTCCAAGAGCAATTGAAGGTTGTACAGGAATTTCTGATTTTATACCTAATTTGTGGGCTAAATCAACAACAGCCTCAGGACCTACTTTGTCCATTAGTTTTGCAGATACTGTATTTATAGAGTTTGCTAAACCTTGTTTTAAGGTCACCATTCCGCGGTATCTGTTGTCAGAGTTTTTTGGTTCCCAGTCTTCGGTAACGTGATGGCGTCCTTTGTGAATCATAAACGGACCATCAATAATTGAGTCACAAGGAGACATATTCAATTGTTCTATGGCAGTGGCGTAAACAAATGGTTTGAAGGTAGAACCTACTTGTCTTGCCCCTTGTCCTACGTGATCGTATTGAAAATATTTATAGTTGATACCACCAACCCAAGCTTTGATATTACCCGTTTGTGGCTCCATGGCCATTAATCCAGATTGTAAAAAATGTTTGTAATAACGAATGGAATCCAATGGTGTCATGATAGTATCTCTTTCTCCTTTCCAGGTAAAGACTTTCATTTTTGTTTTTTCCTTAAATGAAGCCAGAATTTCTTCGTCACTTTTATCCATTGATTTAAGAACTTCCCAACGGTGAGAGGATTTCATTGCCTGATTTAAAATCCGTTGGGTTTCTACTTCAGAAATATTAACAAAAGGAGCGTTTTTATTGCCCTTAGATTGAATGAAAAACTCTTCTTGTAGGTTTGCCATGTGAGCCGAAACAGCTTCTTCAGCATGCAACTGCATTCTTGAATCTATGGTGGTGTAGATTTTTAATCCATCTTTGTAGATGTCATAATCAGAACCGTCCGGTTTTTTATTTTCTTCAACCCATTTTTTCATGTAATCACGTAGATATTCTCTAAAATAAGTCGCGGTACCATCTTTATGTGTTTCTAATTTGAAATGTAAAGTGATCGGTAAACTTTGTAAATTTAATTTTTGTGGGTCAGTGATAATGCCTGCTTTTTCCATTTGCAAAAGCACTACATTTCTACGATTTTTGACACCTTGCGGATTTCTTACCGGATTGTATAATCCAGAATTTTTGAACATACCCACTAATATTGCTGACTCATCAATGGTCAAGTCTTTAGGCTCTTTTGAAAAATAGGTTTTTGCAGCGGAACTTACCCCAACTGAGTTATTACCAAAATCATATACGTTACAATACATGGCAATAATTTCATTTTTAGTGTATTGTCTTTCTAGTCGAATGGCAATGATCCATTCTTTGACTTTTTGAACAATTCTAAAAGGTAAAAATTTAGAACCTTCCCCGTGAAATAATTGTTTGGCTAATTGCTGTGTCAATGTACTGGCTCCACCGCTTGTTCCTAAACTTGCAATGGCTCTCAAAGTTCCTCTGCCGTCAATCCCGGAATGCTCATAAAAACGGGCATCTTCAGTTGCTACTAATGCTTGAACAAGATTTTTTGGTAAGTCGGAATACTTTAATTGAGACCTGTTTTTTTCAAAATATTTACCCAAAACGACTCCATCAGCTGAGATAATTTCTGTAGCTAAATTGGAATCTGGATTTTCTAAATCTTCAAAAGAAGGCATAGAACCAAAAAGCCCCCATGACGCAAATAAGAAAAACAGAGCGATAATCCCCATTCCATAAAAGAAAATTTTCCAAAATTTCTTTTTGTAGTAGGTGATATCTTTATCAATGTTTTTTGTCTGATTGTTATTTTTTTTGATAGCCATAATACTTTCTTAATCTTTTTTTTCTATTCTAAAACCTACGTCTGTAATTCCATCTAAAAGCTTCACGCCAGGAACTTTACCATTTTCTCTTACGGCTTGTTTTATATGAATTTTGTATTTTCCATTGAAGTTTACATTTTCCTTATAAAATAATTTACTTTCTTTAATATCAGAAAACCCATCACCAAGCAATGTTCCGTCCGAACTTGCCATTTGGTACTCTAATGTATCTACTTTCGTAAAGCCATTTGGTTTTTCCATGGCTACGATTAAAAATATATTGTTGTATTGATAGTTGTTATTGTCTCTCAGGTTTATATACAAATTATAATGCTTTGTAGAGTCCAATTCCGGTAAATTGAAAGTTACAATGCTATCTTTATTCCAGCCGCTGCCAACTGATTTGTATTCATCAAACACTCTTTTTTTATCACAAGAGAAAAAAAGGATTGCCACCAAAAGAAGTAAAGCGCTATTTTTTAGCCTCATTTTTAGTAATAATTATAGGTTTTCTAGGTTCAGTAGGTTTTGCAGCTACTGGTTTTTTTTCATTTTGAGCCTGACGGTTATTGTTGTTGTTATTGTTTGCGGGTTTATTATTGTTTGCCACAATAGCATTTTCTCCGGCTGGCTTGCGTTTCTTATTTGGTTTTTTCTTAGGTTTTGGCTGGTCAAAACGTGTTAAACTTTCTTGACCCATCGCATTATTGAAGTTTTTCTCTGGTTCTACCACAATTTCTATGGCGTAATCTTCAAGAGAAGAAACTTTATTTTTTAATTTGTTTTCGGCAACAATTTCTTTGACTTGGTCTATTTTCAAGACATGCCAATTGGCAAAATTATTGGTGTAAGCAAACCACATTAGCCCTTTGAAAATATCTTGTTTCTGACAAATAGCATCTCCTTTTTCGGTCACCAGTTTTGTTTCGAAATCTGGAAAATCTTTCAAGGCATCCATGTATGTATCTAACTCATAGTTCAAGCAGCATTTCAATTTTCCGCATTGTCCGGCAAGTTTTTGTGGATTCAAAGACAGTTGTTGGTAACGCGCTGCTGAGGTGTTTACACTTCTAAAATCCGTTAACCAAGTTGAGCAACACAATTCTCTTCCGCAGGAACCAATTCCTCCTAAACGAGCTGCTTCTTGACGGAAACCTACTTGTTTCATTTCGATTCTGGTACTGAATTCTTTAGCAAAATCTTTAATTAATGCACGAAAGTCAATACGATCATTTGCGGTGTAGTAAAATGTAGCTTTTGATCCGTCACCTTGAAATTCAATATCTGAAATTTTCATTTCCAGTTTTTGAGCAATCGCTAATTCACGGGCACGAACCTTCATAGGCTCTTCTCTGTCTCTTGCGGTTGACCAAATGTCGATGTCTTTTTGGGATGCTTTTCTATAGATTTTAGGAACATCATTGCTTAGATGATTGACTCCTTTTTTCTTCATTTGAATTTTTACTAATTCGCCTGTCAAAGTTACAATCCCTATGTCGTGTCCTGGTGAAGCAACAGTAGCGACAATGTCACCCATGCTTAACGTTAGTTTCTCTGTATTGCGGTAAAATTCTTTTCTTCCGTTTTTGAAACGTACTTCAACACAGTCAAAAGGAGCATCGCCATTAGGCAAACTCATATTAGAAAGCCAATCGAAAACCGTTAATTTATTGCAGCTATCGGTGCCGCAAGTCCCATTATTTTTACAACCCTTAGGTGCGCCACCATCAGAAGTTGAACAACTTGTACATGCCATAATCTTATATGTAGTGTTGTGACTTGCACAACTTAAGTTCTTAAAACGTTTAATGTGTAAAGATAGTATTTTTTGATTGAATGTTTCAAAGTCAAAATACTACTAAAATCATAAATTTTTAGACGCTAAAAAAAGGAGTTTTTGACAAAAAAAAGCTGCTTGAAATTATTTGATTTCAAGCAGCTTTGATAAGAAATAGGAATTAAAACCGATGGATTTAATTGTTTTAACAAATTAAAACATCGGATGGTTATTTGCTGATTTTTCCGGAACAGCCTGGATAACATCCCAATGTTCCACAATTTTGTTGTTTTTAAGTCTAAAAATATCAATAACTGAAGTAAATTTTCCATCAGGACCTTTAGATTTTAAGTGTATAAAAACCAAATCACCATCAGCGGCTATATGTTGAATGTCAATTTTTTCCTTTGGTGCACCCACAAACCATTTTTCAACTCCATCTTTTAGTGCTTTTCTTCCATCTGCCACCATAGGATTATGCTGAATGTAATCTTCTACAATATATTTGTCAATTGCTGACGTGTCTTTGTCGCCAAACAAAGATTGATAAAGAGTAGAGACAATTTTTTTATTGGTTTCTTCCTGTTTTAAATTTCTTTTTGATTGGGCATTTATTCCAATCGACATTAATAAAAGTAAAATTAAAACCGCTGTTTTTGAAAATAAGTTATTCATTTTTTTTTAATTTTTAGTTATTTTATGTGATTGTAGAATAGGGAGTTAAAGGTATTTAAATTAGTCTAAAATCTTATACAATTTATCTGATAATCTAATTCTGAATGGCAGTTTAAAAGTACAAGTATCTCCAGAGACCGCTTTTTCTTGAGCTAAATCGTTAACGAGCATTTCTTCGATTACTAATTTTTGTTCTCCAGTTGTAGTCCCTTTAATTAGAATGGTATCGCCAATTTTGATTTCGTTTTCTTCAATAAGAAATTGACCAATACTTGGTTTTGGAAAGAAATGGGTTCCTTTTCCAATATAAATTTTCTTAACTTTTTGTTCTTTTTTGATTGCAATTTTTGGTTTGTCAGCAATAAAAACACCGTGCGTTTCTTCACTGTTTTTGAAAGTCAAAACGTCTGATTTTCCTTTTTTGAAGATCTTATTTCCGTTTTTTATTCCTCTTCGAATGGCTTTTTGTTCTTCTTCCGGCAAATGAATGACACTTACACATTCAGCTGAACAACAACCTTCCATCGCCGTTGCACATTCCTCACATTGGATGAAAAGTAAATGGCATCCTTCATTCACACAGTTGGTATGAACGTCACAAGGTTTTCCACATTGATGGCATTGAGAAACGATATCGTCCGTAATTCTTTCGCCTAAGCGATGATCAAATACAAAGTTTTTACCAATGAATTTACTTTCTAATCCTTCGGCTTTTACCTGGCGTGTGTATTCAATAATTCCACCTTCAAGTTGGTATACATTTTCAAAACCTTTGTGTTTGAAATAAGCACTGGCTTTCTCGCAACGGATTCCTCCGGTGCAATACATCAATAGTTTTTTGTCCTGTTTGTGTTCAGAAAGTTGCTCTTCTATGATTGGTAAACTTTCACGGAATGTATCAACATCTGGCTTTATGGCTTTGGTAAAATGTCCAATTTCACTTTCGTAATGATTTCGCATATCGACCACAATGGTGTTTGGGTCTTCGAGAAGTTCATTGAATTCCTTGGCTTTTAGGTGAATTCCTATATTAGTTACATCAAAAGTTTCATCCACTAAACCATCAGCCACAATTTTATCACGGACTTTTACAGTCAGTTTCAAGAACGAATGATCATCTTGTTCTACGGCAATATTCAAACGAATGCCTTTCATGAAATCATAGACTTCGATGGAATCTTTAAAAGCATAGAAATTATCAGCTGGAAGTGATAATTGGGCGTTGATTCCCTCACTGGCTACGTAGATTCGACCCAAGACTTCAAGAGTGTTCCAGGCCAGGAATAATTCGTTACGAAATTGTGTTGGATCTGAGATTTGCGCATAAGCATAGAAAGACAGCGTAAGACGTTGTTTTCCGGCATCATCAATCATGATGGCTCTTTCTTCTGCGCTTAAGGTGTTATACAGTTGCATGCTATAAACAGTTTTAAGTTGAGAAATTTATTTTCGATAAAATATTCAAGTCAATTTTCTTGAACGGTGCAAAAGTAACAAATAATTTGGAAATGAAATAATTTGCTAATCCCAAATGCCAGGCCCCGATAATAGTGGAAATCCTTTATTGTTTTTTAAACGATAAAAATTAATTCACTATAATTTTATTTTAATTGGAGTTCAGTGAATTTCATTTGCAACGGATAGCGGAAAATTGCTCCAAACAAAATTAGCGATGAGGATGTGTAAAAATCGTTTTTGCTAATTGAATATAATTCACTAACTTTCATGTATATATGTAGATGATTGTTCGGTTTGTTGCGGTTAATAAATGTTAAATTTAACGCCATTTTTACCATGAAAATTTCCTTTGAAAAAAAAATATTGCTGGGGTTTATTGTCAATTTACTAGTTGTCATTGCTTCAGGATGGGTTTTTATTTCGCGGCTTAATGAGCAAAGAGACCAAACAATGGATTCCATGTTAAACTGGATAGAACTTTCTTTATTTGTCCTTTCCATTGTTTTACTGACCGTAGTCTATTTTATTATTATGGCTCAATTACGGGCTAAAAACATTTCCCAAAACTTATTATTAGAAAACAAACAACTGCTTCAATCTATCATTGATAACACTTCGAATCCCATCTTTATAAAAAAAATAAATGGAGAATATTTATTGGTCAATAAACAATTTGGATCTTTATTTCAAATCCCCAATGAAGAAATAATAGGGAAAACAGACCATGATTTTTTACCAAAAGAAGTGGCGGATGTTTATCGAAATTCTGATCTTGAAGTGGCAAAAGCACTAAGAGAACTTAAAACAGAAGAAACTATCCAACAATCGGACGGTCCTCATACTTATATTGCAGTAAAATTTCCTTTGTATGATTCAATAGGAAGGATTTATGCTATTGGTGGAATTTCGACGGATATCTCAGAAAGAAAGAAATTAGAAGACTCATTTAAAGCGGCAGATAAGTTCTTTAACATGTCATTAGATATTATGGTTATAGCCTCAAAGGATAAATTTATAAAGGTTAATCCGGCAGCCAGTAAGATCTTAGGATATTCTGAGCAAGAGTTATTGAGTAAACCCTTTCTGGAATTTACGGTCCCTGATGATATTGATGTTACAAAAAAAGAAGTTGCTAAACTTCAGACCGGTGTTTCAACAATAAATTTCGAAAATAGATATATCTGTAAAGATGGGTCAATAAAATGGCTTTCTTGGTCAACCTATCCAGACCCCTCAACCGGATTGTTGTATGCAATTGCCAGCGATATTACCGCTAAAAAAGAAATTGAAGACTCTTTGGTCGTTGCCGATAAATTTTTCAATATGTCTAATAACTTGCTTGTCGTTTCAAAAGGGGAGCATTTTATAAAAATAAATCCAGCGTTTACCAAAACACTGGGTTACACCCAAGACGATATGAATAGCATAAAATTTACGGAATTAACGCATCCTGATGATAAGAATATTGCCGATGAAGTATTAGCTAAGCTTCTAAAAGGAAATGAAATTGTAAATTTTGAATACCGTGTTCGTTGTAAAGATGGAACCTACAAATGGCTGGACTGGCATAGCACTATCGATATACAGCAAGGCATAGTGTATTCAGTTGCGCGTGATGTTACTGATAAAGTTAAAGATGAACAATCCTTAAAAATAGTCAACAGTTTTTTTGAGATGTCATTTGATGCTTTTTTTGTTGAAAAAGGAAATAAAATCATAAAAATTAACCCTTCATTCACTAAAATTTTGGGGTATAATCAAAGTGACTTAGAGAAAATATCACTTTTAGATCTGCTTCATCCAGATTATGTGAAAATTGTCAGTGAAAGAAGGGAAAAACGTTTGAAAGGAGAGCCGGTAGAGGCAGAGGTTATGTTTCCTTTATTATGCAAAGACGGTTCCTATAAATGGACTGAATCAGTGATAGCAACGGATATTAAAGCAGGAATGATATATGCAGTTTTACGTGATATCACCCAAAAAAGGCTTGATGAAGAAATGTTAAATAATTACACCCAGAAATTAAAAGAGAACGAACAGCAAATACAAAGCATTTTCGATGGTGCCCCTGATCCGGTTATCGTTATTGACAGTGAAAGCAATGTTTTGAGATGGAATCCAAAGGCAGAGTCTATTTTTGGATGGAAAATTGCCGAAGTTTTGGGAAAACATCTTTATGAATTCATTATTCCTGAACGTTACAGAGAAGAACATAAGAAAGGGATGGAACATTTTTTAACGACGGGAATTGGGCCATTTTTAAATAAAACATATGATATAGAAGCGCTCAATAAAGATGGAGCTGAATTTCCGGTGTCTATTAGTATTTCACCTATTAAAATGGGTGAAAAATATCTTTTTATTGGTTTTGTGAGAGATATTACTGAAAGTAAAAAAGTAGTGGATGAATTGTATGAGAATGAAGAAAAGCTACGATTGATTTTGGAGAATATTAGTGAGGGTGTTATTGTTGCCAATGCAGACAGGAAAGTAGTAATGGCTAATTATATGGCCAATGAAATTTTTGGAATAGAAGAGGATGATAAAATATCGTCTAATTTAACGGATCATTTTGAGCTGTATTTTCCTGATGAAAAAACGGTATTTCCTTCCCAAAAATTACCCATGGAACGGGCGTTGGATGGAGAGGAAACAAACGATGTTGAAGTTGTTCTTTGGAACCCCGTTGCGCAACAAAAGAGAAGAGTTCTTATTAGCGGCAGGCCATTAGTGGATCAGGATAATAACGTGGTTGCTGCCGTTGTAACCATAAAAGACATCAGTAAATACAAACAGATGGAAGAGGAATTGAAAGAAACGGAATTAAAATACCGAAAGTTAATCGGTTTTAGAAAAGGGGGCGACACCGTTACTTAATGTTTTCTTTTGAGAAATAGTCATAAAAAAACCACGATTCAGCAAAAGCGAATCGTGGTTTTTTATTTCTTTTTATTGAATTAACAATACTCGTTGAAAGCATCTTTTAGGTTTTCAGCAATTAATTCTGCTGGACGACCTTCAATATGGTGACGTTCTAACATGTGAACTAATTCTCCGTTTTTGAATAAAGCCATACTTGGCGATGACGGAGGAAAAGGGAACATATGTTGTCTTGCAGCGTCAACTGCATCTTTGTCAACACCTGCAAAAACGGTAATTAAATGGTCTGGTTTTTTTGCCCCATCTAAGCTCATTTTTGCTCCCGGACGCGCGTTTCTTGCAGCACAACCACAAACTGAGTTTACGACCACTAGTGTTGTACCTTCAGCTTTCATTGCGTTTTCAACTGCTTCAGCACTATGTAAATCTTGAAAACCTGCAGCTGTTAATTCAGCTTGCATCGGTTTTACCATTTCTTCTGGATACATATTTTTTATTTTAAAAAGTTTAAAATTTTCTTAGTTTAATTATGCAAAGTTACAAAGTTTAAATCCAACAGGTTTATTTGTACTATAAAGTTTTGTTATAGTTTGATTGTTATTTTGTTTTTTTGAATATAACACGAAATAGTGCTTTAATAAATAGCATTTTAGGACATTTTAATATCACCTGAATGTCCTCTTGAAAAGAAGTTTCTTCGTCCAGAAATTTAAAAATCAACGTAGGATTTCCTTTTTTGAACATGGAAGAAAAAATTGTGCTTCCCAATTCGTTTTTTCGGTCTAAAATATCCAAAAGCAACAAATCATAAAACCAGAATTTACTCTTTTTATGGAACTTCGTGAAATCAGTCTCTGTTTGCAGAAATGAAACCAATTCAGTGGATTTTTTATCAGAATTTTTAAAAGTATACCCAGTGCTGGCTTTGGTCCAACCACCAGAAGTACCTATATTAATGACATTTTTGGTGTTCAATTTCCAAAAAGGATAACAGGTCATAGGAATACTTCCTTGTTCTTTTTCTATGATTTCGTAATTAGTAATGCCCAGATTTTGAATGTATTTTTTGATTTCAGTTTCATACTCCGCTTTTTCAAGATGATTGTGTGAAAACAAAGTGTATTCCAGTAAAGCTTCGGTTTCGGAAGTTGGCAATACGTACATAAAGCGTGTATTTCCTCTTTGTTCTACCGAAAAATCCATGAATGTGGCTTGTTCCGGATTAAAAACCGGTTGTTCGCTTTTTATAAACCAACCAATGAAATGCTGTTGTAATACAGGATATTTGGACTGATTTTCAGCTTTTTGTTTATTGTAAATGCTATTAAAAAGCTTAGAACAGGAGAAACTTTCAGCATCAGTTTGTATCAGAATTATATTTTCGGATTCTTCAATTTCCAATACTTTTTGATTGACGAAAGTGATGTTTTCTTGTTTCGAAATCAAATCAAACACTTGGTTGTAAAAATCCAAGCCTTTCACCATATTGTATTGATACGGTTTTAAATCTAAATCCCTACGAAAGTCTTCATTAGCAAACAAAGCTGAATCCCATTTCTTAGAAATTGAATCTTCCCAAATTATTTCTTGTTCTTCCCAGAAACACCAAGTTCTGTCGTTTGTTTTTTTAGTATTTTCATCAATAAGCAAAATGCTTTTATCTTTAAATTTTCCCGAAAGCACCATTTTATAAACGGTCATCAAAGCAGATAATCCAGTTCCGGTAAAGATGTAATCGAAGTGTTTCATTTAGATTGATGGCAATTTTTATCAAAAATAGTCAATTTTAAAGGAACGAAATCAGATTTTAAATCGAAACGAATAACCTAATGCTACAAAATATTTTGGAGAAGATTTAGACAATCCTATTCCGCCAGAAATATCCAATTGATGGTTTGGATTGAATAAGTAGGTTAATCCAGCATCAAACCGATGGTCTGGTTTCTCTATTTGCGGTACAAAACCATAGAGTTCAATATAACCGCCTATTTTTTCAGTGATGGAATAACCTGTTGTTAATGTATAGACAAATGTTGGTTCTGCAGTTTCTCCGTTCCATTCGGCACCAAGATTGTAACTTAATGATTGTTTATCTGAGATGGTGTGTTGCATTGTGAATCTAAATTCAGGAGCATAAAAAGAGGTTTTAAAATTTTTAGAAGCCACTTTAGGAATTGATATGTGAGCAATAAAAGAGGTAACTGGAATTATTCCCTTTTCTTTCAAAAGTCGGGTTTTGAATCCTATCATTATTGGGTTAAATCCAGATATTTTTTCAAAATTATTTTTATCAATCACATATTCCGTGATTAAACGCAACTCAAAATGGTCATTTATTCCAAAACGGGTTAAAACTGTAGGGACAACAATTTCGGTTGAATTGGTATTGCTTTTTTCATAAATGAAACCATTTTCCAGTTGAAAATAATTCTTGGGTGTAATGAAAGGACACTCCGTCTGGTCTGGTCTGTCGGTTTGAATGGATGGGTAATCTTGCGAAAATAGCATGTTGGAAAGTGACAACATTATAACTAATAATACATTATGTTTTTTCATGATTTCTAAATAAAAATTTAGACAAATCTAAAAAATATATTTTATATATAAAAATTTATTATATTTGCTCCTATAAATTAAAAAAATGGGAAAATCTTTAGAAGAAGTACACCAATCGGTTTCTACTCAAAATAAAAAATCAGTCTTTAGAAAAATACTAGCCTTTTTTGGGCCTGCCTATTTAATCAGTGTTGGTTATATGGATCCAGGAAATTGGGCTACAGATATTGCCGGCGGAAGCCAGTTTGGTTATGCCTTGCTTTGGGTTTTATTGATGAGTAATATGATGGCGCTTTTGTTGCAAAGTTTAAGCGCACGATTGGGAATTGTAACCCAACGCGATTTGGCGCAAGCCTCACGGGAAACGTATTCGCCGTTTATCAATTACATTCTATATTTTCTTGCGGAAATTGCTATTGCCGCCTGTGATCTTGCCGAAGTATTAGGAATGGCTATAGGGATCAATTTATTGTTTGATATTCCGCTTATTGAAGGGGTAATAATAACCGTTTTAGACACTTTTTTATTGCTGTTTTTAATTAATAAAGGCATCCGGAAAATGGAAGCTTTCATTATTGTGTTGGTTGTTATTATTGGACTATCCTTTATTTTTGAAATGATTTTTGCCCAGCCGGAAATGGGGAAAGTTATTTATGGATTGATTCCTTCAATGCCTAATGAAGCAGCGCTTTATATCGCTATCGGGATCATTGGGGCAACGGTTATGCCACATAATTTGTACCTGCATTCCTCATTGGTGCAAACCAGAAATTTCGACAGGAGCACTGCCGGGATTAAGCAGGCTTTAAAATATAATTTCATCGATTCCACAATTGCATTAAATCTAGCCTTTTTTGTAAATGCCGCTATTTTAATATTGGCTGCAGCCACATTTTATAAAAACGGCATGTTTGAAGTCGCTGAAATTCAAGATGCACACCGGTTTTTAGCACCGCTTTTAGGGAGCAAATGGGCGCCAATATTATTCGCCGTGGCTTTGATTGCAGCAGGACAAAGTTCGACCGTTACCGGAACATTAGCCGGACAAATTATTATGGAAGGCTATTTGAATTTACGAATTCAACCGTGGGTTCGAAGAATAATCACCCGATTAATCGCCATTGTTCCAGCCGTAATTGTAATCTCTATTTTTGGCGAAAGCGTCACAGGAAAATTACTGATTTTAAGCCAGGTAATTTTGAGTTTGCAATTGGGTTTTGCGATTATTCCGTTGATACATTTTGTAAGCGACAAATCAAAAATGAAAGGATTTCACATTGGTAAGGTTACCCAAATTGCTTCTTGGATTGTTGCAACTATTATCGTTTCGCTGAATGCCAAATTGGTTTTTGATGAAATTAAAGGTTGGCTCGAAACTTCTGATAATCCAATTGTATTATGGTTTACTGTAGTTCCTTTAGCATTTGCCTTCTTGATTTTGTTACTTTATATTGTATTCAAACCATTTATTACCAAAACAAAAACTAGGATTTTAAACCATTCGCCACACAATTTAAAATTGCAATTTTCTAAAACCGCAATCTATAGCAAAAAGAATATTGCTGTTTCAGTAGATTTTTCCAGCGCTGATGAAGTAGCATTGAATAACGCTTTTCAATTAGGCGGAATCGATGCAAAATACACCTTAATTCACGTGGTGGAAACCGTTGGAGCACTTGTTTATGGCGAAAATATTGATGACCATGAAACTTTAATAGACGAAAAACTATTAAACGAATACAAAGAAATGTTGTCAGAAAAAGGATTTAAAGTCGAAATACAACTGGGATTTGGAAAACCAAATAAAGTGATTCCTACCATTATCAATGAGGGAAGTTTTGATATCTTGGTTATGGGAACGCACGGACATACTGGATTCAAAGATTTAATCTTTGGAACTACCGTTGACAAATTGCGACATAAAATCACGATCCCATTACTTGTCGTAAAAAATTAAATGCTGAAGCTGAATTTGTTTCAGTATCAGGAGCTATTCCCGCTATACGTTGCAATCTTTATTGTTTTTAAAGAAAAAACAATAAAGGATTTCCACTACTATCGGGGCTAAAAAATCTGAAATCAAAAATAAATAATCTTCAATCTCAAATCAAATGACTTTTTCAGAAGAAAATTATCTTAAAACCATATTTCATCTAACTATTCTTTCCGATTCAGAAATAAGCACTAATGCCATTGCTGAAATGATGGAAACCAAAGCATCATCGGTAACCGATATGCTCAAGAAATTAGCCGAAAAGGATTTGGTTAATTACAAGAAATACCAAGGGGTTTCTTTAACAGAACACGGAAAAATAACAGCCAAAATGATTGTGAGGAAACACCGTCTTTGGGAAGTTTTCTTAGTAGATAAATTAGACTTTTCCTGGGATGAGGTTCATGATATTGCAGAACAATTAGAACATATAAAGTCCGAAAAACTGATCAACAAACTTGATGATTTTCTAGGAAACCCAACCGAAGATCCGCATGGAGACCCCATTCCGGATGCTAATGGTCGCATGATTAAAATTGAAAAACAACTGCTTTCAGAGTTGCATGAAAATCAAACGGGAATATGTGTGGGTGTAAAAGACACATCATCTGAATTCCTTAAATATCTGGACAAGCAAGGAATCGCATTAGGTTCTAAAATTGAAATAATCAGTAAGGAAAGTTTTGATTTGTCTCTGAAAATAAAAGTTGATCAGAAGGATTTAACCATTTCGAATAAAATTGCGAGTAATCTTTTTGTAAAAACTACGTAACCAAAAGGACTATATTTGGTATAATTAAAAGAAAAATCAAATGAAAAATAGTTTCTTAGCCTTTTTATTAATTTTTACGGTTTCAGCATTCGCACAAAAAGAACACCTAAAATACGTAAAGATCACCCAAAAAATATGCCTTAAAAAAACAGGGTATCAATTGGTTTTGAATGCAGTTATCTCTGATTCCCGTTGTCCGGAAGGAGTTACTTGCTTATGGGCTGGTGAAGCTTCAGCAGTTATTTCCGTTTACAAAGATTCTAAATTAGTTGAGGATAAAACTATCGTTTTTTCTTTGAAAAATGAAGAAGATAACAACCAATGGCTGGCTAAATATTTGCCGGAAAAACAAAGGAAAATAAAAAACAGCAATGTTTTTCCTTATCCAAAACAAGGAGTAACTGTTGCTAAAAAAGACTATTATATCAAAATTGGGTATATAAAATAAGCCTTGTGCCAACAGTAATTATAGTGATGTTTTACTATTTCTTAAATGAACTTAAATTCCTTATATGGTGAAAAATATAAACCATATAAGGAATTTAAGTTTAAAAAAGAGTTCAGTAAATTCTATTTTTTATCCCTTTTTAAAACCAATTAATTTTCGGTATTTCTGCTCGCTTTCTTCTAGAGCGACCTCAAGTTCTTTGTAATAGGTAATGTCTTTTATATTAGCAACTGCAGCTATAACATAGTTGTTTTCATCGATTATTGGTCTGCCGCTAATGATAACTCGTTTTTTAGCTTTAGTTTCAGAATCTTCGATTATTATTTCAACATCATCCGTTGATTCTCCTTTTAGTGCTTTTTCCAGTGGAAGATTCTGGGCAGGAAAAATGGTTTTTTCGTCAGGATAATACAATTCATATTTAGTGGACCAATCTAGAGTTGTTGGGGCTGTAGCATCTTGTTTTATTCCTATAATTTCTTCCGCCATGTGATTCGATAAAACAATTCTTTTTTGGTTATCGGTTACAATAATTCCCTCGCCAATATTTTCCAGAATTAATTTCAATTTTAGTTCATTAAGATGCACTAATTTGTCGGCTTCTTTTTTTTCATTTTCCATTTTTTTTCTAAGCGATATATCTTTGATAAAAGCAATGAAAATATACTTACCTAGAATAGTAGCCGGAGATACTGTTAGCTCAATATCAAATTCTTCATTTTTTTTATTAAGAGCTGTGATTTCTATTGTTTTATTGATAATAGGTCCTTCACCTGTTATAAGGAAATTTTTGAAACCTTTAGTATGTTCATCTCGATACTTTTCGGGAATAATTAAATCTCGCATTGGTTTTCCTATAGCCTCGACTAATGACCATCCAAATGTTTTTTCGGCTTGTGGATTCCATCTGATAATGATTCCCTCATCATTTATCACAATTAAGGCATCAGGAGCCTCATTGAATATCGTTTGTAATTGACCTTCACTTTCTTTTAATTTTTGTTCAGCAGCTTTTCGTTCCGTAATATCTCTCATAATAGATTTATGTCCGGTTATTCTATTTCCTTCTCTTAACTGCATTACCGTTTGTTCTACCCATTTTTCTTCTCTGGATTTGGTAAGGATGGGAAATGAGAATAAGGTTTCATCTATTTTATTTTTAAATTGGTTAAAATAGAATTCAGCCACACGATCTCTCCACTCCGGAGCAACGATTTCTGAAAAATGTTTCCCGATAATTTCATTTTGTGTGTAACCCGTTAGTTTTTTGCAGGCAGGATTGATATAGGTAAAATACCCTTTGTAATCCGAAGTATGGACTACATCACTGATATTCTCCACGATTTCACGGTATTTTTCCTCGCTTTTGCGAAGGGTTTCTATAGCTTCGGCTAATTGGGCGGTACGTTCAGTTACTTTTTGTTCCAGTTCTTCATTTAGTTTTTTAATCTCATTTTCTGATGTTTTTCGTTCTGTGATGTCATGAATAACTAAAACACCGCCAGTAATTCCACCAGCTGGGTTTTTTAAAGGTCTGGCAGTTACAACTACAGAAAGTCCTTCTGGTTTTTTATAATTTTGGATGAATATTTCCATATTATCCACTTCTTCACCATTTAATGCTTTCACTAAAGGAAGTTCATCAGTATTAAAAATGGTTTTGGTATCGGGCATAAAGAAACCATAGGTTTGTGCCCATCTTTCTATAGGAATATCCATGGGACCAATTCCAATTATTCTTTCACCTGCAGCATTCCAAAGGATGAATTTTCTATTCTCATCGGCAACGATTAATCCATCACCCATGTTTTGTATAACTGATTGTAAAAGTGTATTTTGGTTATTCAGTTGTTCTTTGGATTGTGCTACTTCATTGTCTCTTTTCTCAATGTTTTCCAGCATATTATTAAGTCCCAAGGAAAGGATGCTGATTTCATCTTTTCCTTCAACAACCATGCGGGTTTTATAATCACCGGTATCCTTTATCTGTTGTATTACTGTTACCAAGTTTAACAAGGGTTTTGAGATGTATTTTTTAATAATCATGGCTATTAAAAAAGCAAGTCCTATCCCTACAATTAATAATACGATTCCCAGACGCAACACATCCATTTTTATTTTATTCAATTCCGATAGTTCAAAGTTGATACAAACTAATCCTATTGTTTTATTATCCTTTTTGATTTTGCTGTAAACAAAAAGATTTTTATTGGTAAACAGAAAACTTTTTTGATCCATTGCAGGCACAACAAATCGAAATTTAGGATTGGCGCCCTGTTTCGTATAGGATGCGAAAACATGGCCTTTTTTGTCCAGTATACTTGCATTTAAAATGTCGTTTTGTACAGCTAATTCGGATAGAATTTTCTTTGCGGCAGCATTATCCAAAAATTCAAGAGCGGAAACACTATTAAAACCTACCACTTGCGCAATAGCTATAGAACTTACCATTTTCCGGTCTTTGAACCCTTTTATATCTATTAGAACAAAAGCTGCAATACAAAGCACTAATACAAATGCGGAGGTGAAAACCTGCATGAGTACCAGCTTATTTTTAATGGAGATGTTACGTAGATTCATCATTTGTTTATTGTTTTAATGCTAAAAAATAGTACTTAGCACACTAAAGGTGCTGTGATTTTACTTTTCCTTAAGTTTTTTCTTTACTTAAATTCATGCACAAATGAAACGATGCAAATTTCTAATTTGATAGTGTTATTGTACAATAATTGCATGTTGCAGCAAGAATGAACTGATTCCGATTCCGGCTTTATTTATTGCTTTTAGATTTACTTCGAATTTTAATTTATTTTCGACTATAACAAAATTCATCTGCGCCCCTTTTTTTCCATAACCATTTCGCTCTGTTACGATTAATACTGGCTTTCCTGAAAATTTAGAAAGAATGGTTTCAATTGGTATGGTACTATTGTAAGGAACAAACAGAATATTACAAAAACTGATATCGTCCAAATTTTTATATTCCTTAATGTCAATTTTTTTAGTTTTAGGGATGTCTTGTAATGAAGCGGTAATTGGACTTTCTTCCAGAATGGCGATTTTAAAAGTTTGATTTTTAGAATAATCTTTCCAATTAACATAATCTATAAAACGATATAGAAAAGCAGCTTTTAAAGCATATTCCTTTCCTCCGGCATTCTCTTGGGCAGCTATTGGATTTCCTCCCATCAGTATGATGATTACTCCCCAAAAAAAGATGTGATTTTTAAGTGTCATGACATTTTATTTTTAACGAAGTTTCGACGTGATTTGGAAAAATTAATGCTGTTTTATTTTAAAAAATCCTGATTTTAGAATTTATAATTTAATGACAAACTAAACAAGGTTCCTAATTGACTAAAGTGAAATCCTTGATAGGTCGTTTGAGAATAACGGCCATTGAATGTAATCAAGTTAAATTGTGATTTTACTTGAGCAGGATCATTCAAAATGGCAGTTCCAACTGCGTTTTCGGCTTTAAATTTCCATTCAGGCAATACATCAAATAAATTGTTCACATTAAATACCAGTGTTAATTTATCAGTTGCCGCGAAATCTATTCCTAAATCAGTAACTATTTTTGGCGTAAACTCAGTTCTTAAGTTTGAATCTAAACCTTGTTGTTTGAAAGTGGCTTTTCCAAAATAAGTGTTGTTAATAGTTAAGTCAAATTTTTTAATTCTGTAAGTTGTTCCCAAAATCCATTTTGTTTCGGGTCTTGAGGTGAACATTAAAGCGTTAAGTGTTGCTCCAAAATTGTTACTTGCAACTGGTGAAATTCTTTTATTTTCAAAAGTTACGTTTCCGGATAAATTAAATCCTAATTCTCCTATTCCTAATGCTATAGTATTGTAATTCATTACAAAATCTAAGCCAGATGTTCTCGAATCAAATGAATTTTCAAACCAGGCAACGCTGCCAAATTGTGTGGCTACTTTATCTCCTAAGATGATTCTGTTCGCTACTTTGATGTTGTAATAATCTATTGTGAAATTTAATTTTTTTAAAGGATTGGCACCTATTCCTACAGTTATATTAGTTGATTTTTCAGCATCTAATTTTGGGATGCCTAAAATGCGTGCCTGTGCAGAAACATTATTAATTAATCCGCTAATTTGGACTCCTTGTCCAGCTACGAAGGAATATTGTGATTTTTGAGAGTAAATTTGGTGTAATGTCGGTGCTCTAAATCCGGTGGAAACAGATCCCCTTAGGGTAATTTTGTCATTATAAAATTTAAATCTAGAACTCAATTTCCAAACCGTTGCTGCCCCAAAATCACTATAATCTTCATAACGAACCGTGCCGTTTACTAAGAAATCTTTAGAGAAATCATACGCTAAATCGAAGTATCCACCTAAATTGTAACGATTCCATTTGCCTGAATTTTCTGGTCTGTTACCGGAAAAGGAATCGGCACCTTCTCCATCCCAGGAAGCCTTGTCTCCTTCAGTAATTATAAAGGTTTCTGTTCTAACCTCAGAACCAAAACCAACACTTATTTTGTCAGATAATACTTTTGAAATATCTAAATTACCTACAATATGCTTAAACGAAGCCCCCCCGGGTTTGAAAGAGATTGGACTATTCTCTTGGTAGATATTGACTCCGTTAGCATCTTTTATGTCTGATTTGTTTTGAGAGTTTTCTACCGTATAGGTTTGTGAATTACCACCAGCAGTTATGCTGGCATCAACATTCCATCCATTCTTTATCGCTTTGTAACCTAAGGTAGCATTGTAATCGTTCAAATCTCCAGTAAATGTGGGATGATAACCTTTATAGGAAGCCATAGTGCCATCACCAAAGAAATCTTTTAAATAAGTGGGATAAACAGATGAGTTGCTCCAATTTGGGATGCTGCTATTTTCAAAGGGATTTTTTATAGATCTCCAATACGGGGTTCGGTAGTTGGCAAATGAGTTAACTTTTTTGTAAACATAAGCAGTATTATAATACAATTGTGTTTCATGCGATAAATTAAATTCACCGTTTACCAAGAATTTTACGGCAGCAGTTTCTGGAGAACTATTGCTGTTTCCTCCTTCAGGATTTTCCCTTAAAAAAGTATCAACAACATTTCTTCCCGTTATATTTCCTTGATTTATAGTGGCTAGTTTTGCGTTATAGTCGGTTGATCCTTTGTATGCTTCAAAAACAGTATTAATTTGTGCAGCTGTCATTCCAGTAATATCAGTGCCTCCAAGAGTATTATCGGTATTGACATAACTACTATATGCAACAGGATTTATTTTAACGAAATCATTAAAATCTCCTTCTGCATCCACTTTTCCGGGTCTATTGGCTAAACTTATCTTTGAAAAATCTAAAGTATAATTTACAAAACCCTTGTCGCCTACTGTAGCCCCATTATTTAAACTCACACCTAACATTTCTCCATCGCCTTTTGAAGTAATACCGGTTTTCATCGTTACTGAGCCATCTTCGGTTCTCTTTTTTAAAATAATATTTATTACTCCGGCTATCGCATCAGAACCATATTGAGGCGATGCGCCATCACGAAGAATCTCCACTCTTTCGATAGCATCGATAGGTATTCCTGAAATATCAGCAGCTGTTTCCCCTTGTCCAGGAGCCGTTTGAACATAAAGTAGAGCGCTTAAATTTTTTCGTTTTCCATTGATAAGTATTAAGGTTCTACTAGGTCCCATATTTCTAATTTCATAAGGGTCAAGTAATGATGTAGCATCATTTACAGGAGTTTGAACGGTATTAAAAGAGGGTATTTTGTACTGTAATGCCTTGTCAAAAGTTGCTTGTCCGGTTGCCGTCAGTTCTTCAAATGATACTACATCAATGGGAAGGGTAGTTGTAGTGTTGCTTCTGGGTGCTGCTCGTGTTCCGGTAACCACAACTTCGTTAAGGTTTTGTCCCCCGTCTTGAGATAAAACAACATTTAGAATAGGATCAGTTGTGTCATATTCTTGTTTAGAGTAACCAAAGTAACTAAAGATTAAAGTAGCTCCTTCTTTAACATTAATCTGGTATGCTCCATTGATATCACTGGAAACGCTATTGTTTGTCCCTTTTTCTGTAATGTTAACGCCTGACATTGCACTACCAGCATTATCTATCACAAAACCAGAGATTTCTTTTTGGGCAAAAAGAAATGAGAAGTTTAATATAAATAATATTAAAATAAACGTTTTCATGATTAGTTGATATTGGCTCATTTTTATTTGAAATCAATTGCAACATAATAACTGTAAGAAGATTTCATTTAGACACTTAACACATTTTTTGTGAGAAAGTAGCCAATGAAATTAATAATCATGAAAAAAGATAGTTTGCTTTTTTCATAATGAATAGGTGCTATATCGAGGTTTCTTGTAGTTTTCTCCTTTAAATTATTAAAAGATACCGATTACCAATTCATAGTAGTTCTATAATTCCAATTGCCGGGTAGGAGTAAAGCTAAAAGTCCTGAAATTATGTTTAAAAGGTACCTTAGATTCAAGTACAAATCAGAATCCGTTTTTTTGAAAAGTAAAAATGGAAGTGACTGATTTTGAGTCTAAAACTACATTTTTATACTATGTAAATTTAGTTAATTTAAATCAAATAGTTTAAATTAGTGCGTTGATTTTTATTTTTTTAAATCAGGCAAGATTTTAGATTTTTATTGTCGTTTCCTTCTTAAAGTTTAAAAATAAATGAATTTAAACAAAAATTTTAATGACAACCACAATCATCATCACTGCCGCAATTTTTATCTGATTTCTTCTTTTTGAAAAAGAATTTTCGGATTAAAAAAGCTACTGCAACTGCGAGTGCAACAAATGCTATGATTTCTTGAATATCCATAATCTTTATTTTAGAATTTGATAGGCAATCAATGCTATAACATAGGCAAAGCCACTCATGAAAATAAGTTGTCCTAAAGGCCATTTCCAGCTGTTGGTTTCTTTTTTGGTAATAGCTAGTGTACTGGCACATTGCATCGCAAAAGCATAAAATAATAGTAGCGATATCCCTGATGCAAAATTGAATATTTTCTGACCGGTTTCAGGGTTGATTTCGGATGCCATTTTGTTCTTTATGGTGACTTCATTATCGCTTCCGCCAACACTGTAAATGGTCGCTAATGTTCCCACAAATACTTCTCTGGCCGCAAAAGAACTGATAATGGCAATACCAATTTTCCAGTCATATCCCAAAGGAGAAATAGCAGGCTCGATGGTTTTTCCCATTAAACCTATATAAGAGTTTTCTAATTTTTGTGAGGCAACTGCATTGTCAAATTCTGTTTTTGACAGCGGTTTGTCTTTGGTTTTTTCAACTACAATTGTTTCTGCATTATTGAATTTCTCTCCTGGACCGTAGGAAGCCAAAAACCATAAAACAATCGAAATAGCCAAAATGATTTTTCCTGCCCCAAAAATAAATGCCTTTGTTTTTTCGATTACATTAATTCCCACATTTTTGAAAAGCGGTAATTTATAATTAGGCATTTCAACAACAAAGTAGGTTTTTCCTTTTATTTTCAGAATTTTATTTAAAATATAAGCGGAGAAAATAGCCATTCCAAAACCTAGAAGATACAACAACATTAAGGTCATTCCTTGCATATTCAAAATTCCAAAAACGCGCGTGTCAGGAATCACCAGTGCAATAATGATAGCGTAAACAGGTAATCTTGCGGAACAGGTTGTAAAAGGCGTTACTAATATGGTGATGAGTCTTTCTTTCCAGTTCTCTATATTTCGGGTTGCCATAATCGCAGGAATCGCACAGGCTGTTCCTGAAATAAGCGGTACGACGCTTTTACCGGACAAACCAAATTTTCGCATGATTTTATCCATTAGGAAAACTACTCGGCTCATATAACCACTTTCTTCGAGAATGGAAATGAACATAAACAAGAAGGCAATTTGGGGTATAAATATCAAAATTCCGCCAATTCCGGGAATAATTCCTTGCGAAATTAAATTGGTTAAAACTCCAGCTGGTAAATGGTCAGCTGCGAGAGAACTCAACGAAGCAAAAGTGCTATCGATAAAATCCATCGGAATTTTAGACCATTCGAAAATAGATTGAAAAATGACGAATAAGATTAAAAAGAAAATTACATAACCCCACACTTTATGTGTCAGGACACGATCCAGTTTGCTTCGGAAATCTTTAGCGACGGTTTCATCTACTTTTAGTCCTACTTTCAGCACATCATTGATAAACTGATAGCGTTTTATGGTTTCTTTTTGTTGCAAACGCTTTAAATCCGAGTGTGATTTGGTTAACGAGCTTCGGATTTCATTACGATCTAAATTCAAGAAATTTACATCCTGAGTAATGACCAGCCACAACTTATACAACAATTGGTTAGGAAATGTTTTGCGCAACGTATTGAAATATTCAGGATCAATACTGGATGCATTCAAACACGGTTCACTAGAAATCGTTTTGTAGGTGACAATCAATTTTTTTAATTCATCAATTCCAAAACCTTTTCGGGAACTAATCAACGCAATCTTGGTTTTTAGATGTTCTTCGAGATAAGGAATGTCAAGTGTTATTCCTTTATATTCCATTCTATCAGCCATGTTTATGACTAAGATAGTTGGGATTTCTAAATCTTTTATTTGTGTAAAAAGCAGTAAATTACGTTTCAAATTTTCTACATCAGTAACTACAAGGGCTACGTCTGGATATAATTTGTCATTTTTATTCAGTAACAATTCAATAACTACATTCTCATCAATAGAACTGGCATTCAAGCTGTAGGTTCCTGGTAAATCTAGAATATTGGCTTTTACATTATTGGGTAATTTGCAAAATCCAATCTTTTTCTCAACCGTAATTCCCGGATAATTGCCCACTTGCTGGTTTAAACCTGTCAATTGATTGAAAACAGAAGTTTTCCCTACATTAGGATTTCCTATTAAAGCGACATTAATGTTTCGATTGCTTACCATAAGTTGGTTTTCATGATTTCAACTTCGATTTCTTTCGCCGTTTCTATACGAATAGCAACATGTGAACCATTAATATTTAAATATAAAGGATCTCCAAAAGGAGCAATTTGAAGTAATTCTACCATATTTCCGGGTAAACAACCCATTTCTAATAGTTTTAAAGGAACGATATCAATATCAAAATCTTTGATAATGGCTTTTTCGCCTTTTTTGAGGGACTGTATCGTTGTTCGCAAGACTTATTTAGATTGAATTAAGATTGCAAAAGTACATATTATAATGCCAAAACAAATGATAATTATCATTTTTGTAACCTTTTGGGATAAATAAAAGCTAAGAAATGGAGACTGTTTACTGGACTAATAAAGAAAGGAAACGGCTGGAGTCCAATTTTTTAATCGAATTTTATTCGGTACACAAAAAATTAATATCCTCTATCAAGCGTTTCATGTCTTCTTTTTTAGTTCCATCATAAAAACCTCGAACCCGTTTTTTAGTGTCAACCAAAACAAAATTCTCGGTATGAACCATATCATACAACTGATCGGGTCTCCCTAATTTTACGGCCAAATAGGATTTTCTTGCCATCGTGTAAATGGCTTTTTTATCGCCGGTTACTAAGTTCCATTTGCTGTCAACAACTCCGTTTTTTAGTGCATATGCTTTCAAAACTGGTATGCTGTCGACTTCCGGAAATACGGTATGGGAAAGCAACATTACTTTTGGGTTATTGATAATTGCTTTTTGAACTTCAGCTAAATTAGTTGTCATTTTTGGACAAATAGAACCGCAAGTAGTAAAGAAAAAATCAGCCACATATACTTTGCCTTCATAATCCTTTTGAGTAATGGTTTTTCCATTTTGGTTTACAAACGAAAAATCAGCAATGGTATGGTATTTACTGATGTATTGAACGGTACTGTCTACTAATTCCGGGTTTACATCTGAAGGATTATAAATGGGTAGTGTTTTACTTGGTTTTAGAGCCACATAAAACAAGTAAATTGTTATGATAGAAAAGACTAATAAAACACCAAAGAACTTTCGGTATTTATAAAAAATAGATTTCATAAAAGTAATTTGGAGCAAAAATACGAAAAGGTAATTTTAAAAAAGAATCTCTTTTAATTTTATCAAATTTCAATAGCAAAAAAATTGAAAACAGCTGTATTTTTAAGATAAATACTATTGCATTCCTTTATCATTTTTAAAATTTAATGATTAAATTGCAAAATAGTTGTCTTCCATGCTGTAAAAATTGTTTTGGACCACCTATTCTTATATTGGGTTGATAAAATTGGGAATCAAACACATTTGTAACTAGTAATTGTGTAGTAATTTCGGCATCGTACACTTTTATTTTTACATAAGAAAATGTCAAATCAACCTTAGCAAAAGCTGGAATGGTAATTATTTGTGTAACATCCTTATTACCATGCTTTGCTTGAATTTGAGAATAATAATTGATTCTTGAATTGATTGTAAAGTTATCAGTTGCATTAAAAGTCAAACCTCCGGTTATTCTATGGGGATAAACGCCCAGATTTACGGTACTGACACCGGCGTAATCATCAGCATCTTTTTTGACATACGAATAACCAATTTCAGTTCTAATGTTCCCTATTTTATAAAACAATTGGCTTTCAATACCAAAGACATTTATTACATTATCTGAATTTATGAATCCTCCCGTTTCGGTAGGTTCAATAAAATTTGTTGCTATATTTTTGTAGGCAACAATATTTGCTATTAAATTACTTGTAAATGATTGATTAATTCCAACCTCAAAAGTATTCATACGTGCCGGATCAAGTTCATTAACCACATTTTTTGTGGATGAGGCACCAAGTTCAAAAATATTAGGCTCCCGGAAAGCTTGCCCAAAAAGAAATCGTATCGAAGTTTTTTGAAATGGTGTGTAAACTAAACCACTGCGAAAGGTAAGAATGGATTTATAGATATTGTGATAATCAAATCGTCCGCCCAGTGTGATATATAGTTTATCAAAAAGTGTCTTTTGTAATTGTAAGAACAGTGAATTTTTATACTGACGAAAAAATGGCTTGCGCATTCTATTTTCAATAGAGCGTGTTTCATCAAAACTTGGATTTAATTTATCTGTAGAAAGAGCTAAACCTAACAAATCAAACATATCAAAAGTATACCCACCAATAATCGATAAGGTTTGACTTGGAACATAATTTAATTGTATATTTCCTTTATATCGTTTGGAACCTGAACTTGATTGCTGTGAATATGCCATCATAAAATTGTCTTTAATTTCTTGATCCGTAAGGGATAAGTCCGGATTATGCCCGTTTTTCACAAGAGTGTCATAGATAGCATTATCAAAAGTGTAGTTTACCCCCCAAAATCGTTCTTTATAAAATTGAAGTTCTGCATTAATTTTAAGTTTGGCAGTAATTTCTTTTTCTAAACCGGCATAATACAAGGCTAATTGACGGAAATCACTTTGATTAGTGTAATCTAGCGAAATGTTTTCAAGCCCTTTACTGCCTTTAAGCTCATAACCCTCTATTCCCACATAAAAGCCTTTATAAGAAATTTTTGCAGCATAGGGAAGCGACCAGCTAGTCTGTCTAAATTCTTGGTTTACGGGAAACGCTTTAGAAGGAACTCCTTGTCTGAAATTTATGGTGTCTTTTATAAAATCTTTATAATCCCAAAGATTGCTACGGAAATATCTAAAACTCCCGCTAATGCGAAAATCATTTAGATTTCGTCCAAAAACAATGCTTTGAGATTGAGTTCCTTGAGTTCCAATTTCAGTATGATATTCTATTTTATTAAAATCAGGGGAATCATTTTTTGTGATGATATTAATAACACCAACTAAAGCATTTGCACCATAAAGAGCAGAAGCAGGTCCTTGTAGAATTTCAACCTGTTTTATGTTATGCGTTGCAAATTGTGTTGAAATAAATGTTTCGGAAGCAAATAAATTTTGCATTTCCCGTCCGTTTACCAACAGTAACGTTTGCGAAAAATTACTTAAAAAACCACGTTGTCCACCAAAAGTAAAATGGTCGGTTCTTATGGCCACCATACCCGGAACGTTTTCCAATAAATTTGTTAAATCTGTATAACCGTTTTCAATGATATCTTTTTCAGTGACAACATAAATTGTTGCTGGTGCGATTTTCTGATTTTCTGATTTTTTAGAAGCAGTTATGACTTCAACATTCATTAGTTCTTCCAGACTGAGTTCAAAAAAATCAACGCCGGCAATCAATGTTATGTTTAAATTTACCGTATCACTGGTGATTTCAACCACTTGCACTTTGAAATTTTCTTTTGTAAATTCAAGAGTTCCTGTAGCAGCCGGTACTTCAATGGAATACCTTCCTGCCGCATCTGTAACAGTTTTTAGGTCTGTGTTTTTCACACTAATTTCTACACTTTCAATAGGTCTGTTTGTTTTGTCGGTTATTACCCCAGTTACTATTTGTTGTGCAAAAACTATATTTACTGTGAGAACCAATATAATAAATAAAGATTTTTTCATGATTTCTTTTTTTATTAATAATTGATAATTTGTTGGAAAAAAAATGCCTCTTCAGGTAGGACTAAGTAATCTCAATCAATTCCATAAAACATTTTTTCTGTTCCCTTTTACATAACCACTGGCTTTGTTTTATCTCCATTTTTTAGAATTCAACTGTCCTGAAAAATAGTTTTATCGTATTTACAATTTGGTTTTGAGAGTATGCCGATAAATAGTTTTAAGGATGAAGTTAGTATTGTAAAGTATCACATCCTTGGTGATTTCGGCAACTGTTTTTTCATTAAAGAAAACCAAAAATGATTTTAATGCCACAGTATGCTTTTTTGTAATATTGCGACTACAGCGGTTGGATAGCAACCAGTGTTTAAATTTTTCTATTTGTGTTCTTGCTTCTATAGATGGAAGTGTCGTGCTTTCTTCTTATGTTTTATTATCGAATTTATTTTGCAAGTTCTAATCACCTAAAGTTAGGCGCTATCTTGCCGTTTCAAACCTACGACCAAATCCATTTTTTTAAAGAAACGACAAACGGACTTTCACTTCAGTGTTTTATGGGTTTTGCTATTGAAGCTTTTTTTGGTTTTGGCGTATTAAAGTTAGTGAATTTTTTGTTTTGCGTCGCTGTTTTTTGGTGAAAATAGATGAAAAAGCAGCTAAAAAAAATTACCTCTCAATTAAAATAGAAATATAGAGCAGCAAAATTGAAAATACGAAGAGCAAAGTAATTTGATGTAAAATACGAAAAGAAGATCTTGATTCTAAGTATTTAACAAAATGTTGTTCAAGTGTGAAATTTAACAAATATTAAAAATATTATTGATAAGTTTGTGTATACGTCTTAACCATTATAAAAAATGAAAAAACAATTTAGTAAACAGTTTCTTTTTGTGATTCCTGCAATCTTTGGACTCAATGTTAGTAATGCGCAGAATGTTCCAGTGCATTTGCAACCCGGAATTAATCTTTCTAATATGGATACAAAAGTCAGATCTAATGATGACTTTTTTAGATATGTAAATGGAACATGGCTTGATAAAACAGAAATTCCAAATGACAGAACTTCATGGGGAAGTTTTAATGAGTTATTAAAAAAGACCGATAAAGATGCGTTAGCCATCTTGAAAGAGGCTTCTCTAAACCCTCTTTACAAGTCAAATACAGATCAAGGAAAAGCGGTTAATCTTTACAAATCAATTCTGGATACAGTAGCGAGAGAAAAAGAGGGAATAAAACCATTAAAGAAATATTTGGCAAAAATTGATGCCGTAAAAAACATTCAGGATTTACAAAAATTGTTGATTGAAATGGAACCGATTGGTGGTATTGGTTTTTTTGGCGTAGGCGTAGGAGCTGACGATAAAAATAGTACTAAGAATTCGGTTAGTTTGGAAGTTGGAAGATTAGGTTTGCCTGACAAAGATTATTATACTTCAGATGATAAAGATTCTAAAGAAAAAAGAGATAAATATGTACTTCACGTAGAGCGAATGCTCCAGTTTATTGGTGAAAACCCAGCGCAGGCAAAAGCAAGTGCAATCAAGATTTTAGCATTAGAAACGGCAATGTCACAACCTAGATTAGACCGTGTTGAAAGAAGAGACAGTAGATTGCAGTATAATCCGATGACGATTGCCGATTTGCAAAAAATGACACCAATAATCAATTGGAAAAATTATTTTGCGGGGATTGGCTTTTCAAAATTGGATTCCATAATTGTTACCCAACCACGATACATGAAAGCCATGCAAACTGTTTTCAAAGAAAATAAGGTGGCAGATTGGAAAGAATATTTGAAATGGTCTTTACTCAGTAAATCTTCAGGACAATTGACTGCGGCTATAGAAGCGGCTAATTTCGACTTTTATGGTAAAGCCTTAACAGGAGCTAAAAAGCAAAGACCTCGTGAAGAAAAAGCCTTGCAAACGGTAAATAACACAATAGGTGAGGCGCTAGGAAAATTATACGTTGAAAAAATGTTTCCGGCTGAAGCCAAATTCAAAGCGGAGAAAATGATTAAAAATGTTGTTTTGGCGTATCAAAACAGAATAAATAATTTGACTTGGATGTCTGCCGAGACAAAAATTAAAGCAATTGAAAAATTAAATAAAATCACAGTAAAAATTGGTTATCCGGACAAATGGAAAGATTATTCGGCTTTAACGATAATTAGCCCATCTGAAGGAGGAAGTTATTTTGAAAATGTAAAAAACCTTTCCCGTTGGAGTTTTCAAAAAGAGTTAGATAAACTCAACAAACCAGTTGATAAGACAGAATGGGGTATGTCACCGCAAACTGTAAATGCATATTACAATCCTTCTTATAATGAGATTGTGTTTCCAGCGGCTATTTTACAACCTCCTTTTTACAATTATCAAGCAGATGAAGCAGTAAATTATGGTGGAATTGGCGCCGTAATCGGACACGAAATTTCTCATGGATTTGATGATTCAGGAGCGCGATACAATGCCGATGGAAACCTTGTAGACTGGTGGACAGCAGAGGATTTAAAACAATTTACTACTCTTGGAGCGGCTTTGGCTGACCAATACAGTGCTTTAGAGCCTTTGCCTGGAATTCATGTGGACGGAAAATTCACTTTAGGAGAAAACATAGGTGATTTAGGCGGGGTAAATGCAGCTTATGATGGATTACAGATGTATTTAAAAGAGAATGGGAATCCTGGATTAATAGACGGTTTCACGCCTGAACAACGTTTCTTTATTTCTTGGTCTACCGTTTGGCGTACTAAAATGCGTGATGAAGCTTTAAAAAGTCAGGTGAAAACAGATCCGCATTCTCCAGGAATGTTCCGTGCGTATGTGCCAATCCAAAACTTAGATGCATTTTATAAAGCATTTGGAATTCAAAAAGGAGATGGTATGTTTATTGAACCGGAAAAACGAGTAAAAATCTGGTAATGGTTTTAGCTTAATTAGAGATAAAAGTCCCGTTTGTAATTATTCAGACGGGACTTTTGTTTATAATATCTTACTACGCCCTTTTCTTAAAGAATAATTTACCATATACAATCCTGTTAATGTAACCCCACCTCCAATGGCTATTGCAGTTGTAAGTGATTCACCAAAAATAATAGTGCCTAAAATAACAGCCACGATTGGGTTGATATAAGCATAAATGCTATTTATTTCTGCAGGTAGGTTTTGAAGTGCATAGATGAATGCAATGAAAGTAAGAACAGAGCCAAAAATCACTAAATAAGCAATTGATAACCAGGAAATCATAGGAATTGAACTTAAACTTACGGATGTTCCTGTTGCGCCGGTAAAAGCAAAAAGTAAAATACTGGATAAAAACATCTGCAATCCTAAACTAAAATAAGGATTGAAACTGGCTGCTTTTTTCTTAGTATATAAGGTTCCAAACGCCCAGGTTAACGTAGAAATTATTGAAATAAAAATTCCAAATCTAAAATCAGGAAGTAGAAAATCGCTTAAATGATCGTAGAAAATAACACATACACCACCAAAACTGACCACCAGACCAATAACGGCTAATCGTGCCAATCGTTCGCCTCTAAAAAAACTGATAATAACAACCCATAACGGAACAAGAGCGCCTATAATAGCACCTAGACCACTACTGATGTATTTCACGCCCCAAGTGCTTAGTCCGTTGCTTAAAACGAAATTAAGAATGCTGAGAATGATAATAGTTTTCCACTGTTTTCCTTTTGGCCAAGGCGTTTTTTTAAACATAAAAAAGGAAATATAAAGAAACCCACCTATAAATTGTCTGATGCCTGCGAGCTGTAAAGCCGGCATGTGTTTTACTCCTTCTTTTGAAGCGATCCAAGTGGTACCCCAAAAAAAACTAACCCAGCATAACGCTAATATGGGTAAGCCAATGGTGTTTATTTTAGATGAAAAGGCGTTTTTAATTTTAGTTCTCACTTTATAAATTTGGTTTTGTAAAAGTATAATTTAAAATAGTTTCTACTTTATCACTCAAAATAGTTTTTCCTATTGATGGTGCTGAATGATTAAATTTTGGCAAAGCCAAATTCAAACTAATTGCTTTTTGGGTATAATACATTTCTCGTGAAGGATGTGATGGTGTTACCGCATTGAAGGCTTCATCCCAAGAATTGGTCTCGATAATCTTTAGAATAATACCAATGCAATCTTCCTGATGGATTAGATTTATAGGCGCCTCAGGATTATCAAGATTTTCACGCCCCGCCAGAAATTTTATAGGATGTCGGTCCTCACCAATTAAACCGCCAAAACGAATAACAGTAGTTTTGAAGTTTTTATTGCTTTGCAAAAGCTGTTCTGTCTCCAATAATTGTTTTCCACTTTCGGTATCCGGTTGAGGTGCTGTTTCTTCTGAAACGACAGTATGAGTATCTCCATAAACGGAAGTAGAACTGATGAAAATCAATTTGTTGATAGAAGATTTCTCTATAAACGGAATCACATTTCTGATTTTTGAAACGAAGTTTTCTTTTTCTGAACCACGAAGTTTTGGTGGAACATCAACTATCAAAATTTTAGAATCCCCCAGAAAATCGGTTATGTTTCCATCCGTTTTATGCTCTGAAAGCGCAATTAAAAAAGGATTGATTCCTGAATTTTCCAACACTGATAATTTTTCTACTGAAGTCGTCGATCCATTTACTGAAAATCCATTTCTTAATAAGGCTTTCGCCAAAGGCAAACCCAACCAACCACAACCTAGAATGCTAATTTTTGTCATTTTATTTTTAAATTATTTGACTTTTAAACTGTCTTTTACAATCGTCAAACTATCTTTTACAACAGGAGTTACAATGTCATTATTCAAAGTGTTTACAACCACTACTGGACTTGGTTTTATTTTTTCTTTAATCACTACCGCATCATTCAAAACGAAAGGCGTTGGCATCATCCAGTTTTCTCTTTTTGCAATTCCAAATAAAGGATTGGTCATTAAGTCAAAAGAACTTTCCATTAATTCCATGTCAAAAACGGTAGCAATATTTATAGTGAATTGTATTTCCAAAGGCGCATTGTCAACTACATAGTAACTCAATATTTTCTTTCCTTTTCGTTGGTATAATGAATTTTTCTGACCTAAAGAGGTCACGCCGTTTGCTTTAAAATTATGAAAAGCCATTTTTTCATTGGCAAAAATATCATAACGGTTTACTTTTCGGTTCGGAGAAATTTTTATTTTTAAATACCTTTGATTGCCCACAATCCGGTCCTCAAGAAATTCGATACTTGGTTTTTCCAATACTTTTATGGGAGCTTCCGCTTGATATGTAAAGGTAGTATTGTATTTACTTGGCAATGGTGTGTCCTCCATGGCGGTCGCTTCTTTGGGTTTTTCGCCTAAATAGCCTTTGGTCCAGGAATCAAGATTGGTGTCATACGTTACCCAATTGGCTTGGTTCGTATCGGCACTATAGACGTACAACAAGCTGTTTGATTTGGCCTTTCCAAATTCGTATCCTGATTCAGAATGCGCTTTCGCAAAAAAGCCGATAGCGAGTACAAAAAACACGAATGACCAGATTCCCTTTTTGGCGAAAGCCCCAAAAACGGGCAATAATAAACTGAATGTCAATACGGTAAGAATCGCACTTCCAAACAGCACTTTTAATCCCAAACCGATAGGAAACATTTGTATAAATGGCGCTATGATAATCAAAGCAGGAATGCTGCAAATAAGATTTAGTGTTTTATTAGATCTTTGGGTAACAATAAAAACACTAAATATAAATAGCCCAAAGTAAACCGGAATAATCAAAAAGCCTGCACCTTGTAAAGAAAAAGCAAGACCTCCATTGATTAAGATCCATAAAAATAATGGTGCTACATAATGATTCATCGTTACCTTTTTGGCAGAAAATCGGGTATAAAATGCCAAACTTATTGCTAGGGCCAAAAGTACAAATGCAGCGATATAAGCGTGTCCATTATACGTAAATCCGTTGAGTAAATCATTGTATTGTGGGTACACTTTCAGCAACGCTTTCCATCCAAAAAAAGTAATTAATCCAGTAAGGATTAGGGAACCCAAAAATGGAATAAATCCTCTGCCAATTTCCCGGAATGATAAAATGCGTTTGGCTCTTCCTAAAAACAACAGGAAAATAAACAATGCCAGTGCGATTATCACCATTGGCAAAACCCAACTGAAAGGATAACTTATAAAAGTATACGGAATGGTAAAATAAACATCGTCATCAGTAGCTTGTGTGGTGCTCAAATCAGCATTCGAAAAATAATTTAACAAAGGCATTAAATACGTGCCTTGATGCGCTAGAGTATTTTTGTTTAAATGATTGATGTCATCCTGAGCAGTATGGTAATTAAAATGGTCATCTATAAAGGCGAAATTATATCCTTGAATATTGCCTTGCTCTCTAAAAACGGTCAAATCCGTATCATTGGGCAACATTTTATAAATGCTATACATCAAGGAATTTGATACCGGAAAAGTAGCTTTTGCAGCAGCAAATTCTTTCACCAATCCGGCATTTCCTTTGTTAGTTTCCATCAACATATAACTGGGTCCAGAAGAACCGCGTGCTTCAAAATTGAGCGCTAAACCTACTTCTTTTGCCCATTGATGTTGGGTTACAAAAAGTGCTGCGCCATTCAATCCCAATTCCTCGGCATCCGAAAACAGAATGATAATATCGTTTTTATGCGGTGTTTTATTGTACAAGAAAGCACGAACACTCTCTAAGATTGTCGCTACGCCGGAGCCGGCATCACTAGCGCCGTGAGAGTAGGAATGCGGTGCGCTGTCATAATGGGTAAGCAGCAGTAAGGCTTTAGAACTATTGGTTCCTTTTATTCGAGCCAATATATTTTTAGATTTTACCAGATTTCCCCAATCACTCAACGTATATCCTTCTTGAACAGTTGTTTCTAATCCAAGTTTGTTAAGCTCTTTTATGAGATAATTAGCCACGACTTCATGATTTTCGGAACCTACATAATGGGGTTGTTTTGAAATGGCTTTTACTTGGGCCAAAGCCCTTTTGGTCGAAAATTCAGAAAGTGAACCTTCGTCATCCGAAGTCCAATGTGGCATCATTGTAAAGTAAATCAATCCCAGAATGACTAGGATAAATAAACTGGCAAAAATGGAGGAATAATCTTTTTTCATGATTAGGAAGTAGATTGGGGTTGTGGTATTAAATATCTTTTTTGACTAACATATAAAAATCATTGTCCAAAAGCATATAGCCTTGGTCGTACAGAAAATAGTAGGTATTCCCTGTTTTAGTTTGTAAAATATTGGTAAAAAACTCAAAATCAAAACCTTTGCTGAGGAGTTTCGCCCGAGTGGTTTTTGATTTTCCTTCGGTGTTGAGTTCGGATAGAATGCGGTAATTCTTGCGCAACTTATTGTTGATGTTGCGCATAAAATTGGTGCTGTCTTTGTTTATTTTGTTATTGTAAGCATTACGACAACCGTCGCTGCAAAACTTTTTGTCTTCGCGGCCTACAATCTTTTCTCCACATTCTAAGCAGGTTTTATTCATGGATTTATTTTTCTAATTTCATATAAATCAGTTCTACGGTCTTTTAGGATTCTGGCACTTCCATGTTCGTGAAGCTCTTTTAGTAAATTCAAATCGACATCTACAATCAAAGTCATTTCAGTATTAGGGGTCGTTTCCGCTTTTATTCCAGTGCTGGGAAATGCAAAATCCGAAGGTGTAAATACAGCGGTTTGTGCATATTGGATGTCCATATTGTTCACTTTTGGAAGATTTCCCACGCATCCTGCAATCGCAACATAACATTCATTTTCTATGGCTCGGGCTTGTGCACAGTGTTTTACTCTGGTGTAACCACTTTGGGTATCGGTTAAAAATGGGACAAATAAAATATTCATTTCTTCATCGGCCATTAATCGCGCCATTTCCGGAAATTCAACATCATAACAAATCATGATGCCTATTTTTCCACAATCAGTATCAAAAGTTTTAATTTGTGAGCCGCCTTTCATTCCCCAATGCAGTACTTCATTTGGAGTGATGTGAATCTTATAATACATTTCAGAGGTTCCATCTCTTTTACAAAGAAACCCAACATTGTACAAAGTGCCATTTTCTAAATAAGGCATGCTTCCTGAAATGATATTAATATTATAAGAGATGGCGAGTTCCTGAAATTTTTTGCGAATGGGATCTGCGTATTTTGCAAGTTCTCTAATAGCATCTGGTTCCGATAAATGATTGTAATCTGCCATAAGAGGAGCAATGAACAACTCCGGAAAAAGGGCAAAATCACTTTTATAACCGGATATGGCGTCAATGAAAAATTCAGCTTGTTCAAATAAAGCGTCTAAATTTATTAAAGGGCGCATTTGCCATTGAATTAATCCGAGTCTGATGATGCTTTTTTGGGTATTTATTAATTGAGGGCTTTCATCATAATAAATATTGTTCCATTCTAATAGCACTGCAAATTCTTTGGAATCGGTGTCTCCTGCCAAATAGTTCTTCATAATTCTCATCACATGAAAATCATTACTCAACTGAAAGGAAAGCACAGGGTCATGCAATTCTTTTAGTTTTACTTTTTCGATATATTTTTTTGGAGTCAGCTTTTCAGCGTGTTTGTTATAATTTGGAATCCTTCCGGCAAAAACAATAGCCTTTAGGTTTAATTTTTCACACAATTCTTTTCGGGCATCATACAATCGTCTGCCAAGTCGTAAGCCTCTATAATCAGGATGAATAAAAACATCAATTCCATACAGAATTTCTCCTTTTGGATTGTGTGTCGAGAAAGTAAAATTTCCGGTTATTTTAGCATAATTAGGATTTTTGTCCACTAAAACTTCGTCTACAATTAATGAAAGCGCTGCACCAACCACTTTTCCATCGGCTAAAATTACTAATTGCCCTTCAGAAAACAGACTCAGTAATTGCTCAATATCTTGTTCTTTCCAATACGAATCAACCATTTCTGGATAAGATTCCACCATTGATTTTTTTAACTGCTTATAGTCGTCAAACGCTAGATTTCGTAATTCTACTTTTTTTATTTTCGTTTGCATAAGAAGTTGATTTCCATCAAATATAATCAAATATTTCCATTTACAAACGTTTACAAATAGTTACAACCGAAAGTAAACAGTTAGTAACCGAATAATTTTTGGAACCCACCGCATCTTTGCAATGTTGATTTGTAACAATGATTCAACAAATAACTTATATACACTAACATTTAAATTTTACACGCCATGAATGCATTAAGAAACAAAGTACAGTTAATTGGACACGTAGGGAATGATCCGGAAATCAAAACTTTTGACGGAGGAAAAAAATTAGCCAATTTCACTTTAGCGACAAATGAAAGCTATAAAAACGACAAAGGAGAAAAAGTAGAAGAAACCCAATGGCACAAACTGGTAGCTTGGGGAAAAACTGCTGAAATCATAGAAAAATATGTAACCAAAGGAAAAGAAATAGCCATTGAAGGCAAATTGACCCACAGAAGCTACGATGATAAAAACGGAGAAAAACGCTATATTACGGAAGTCGTGGTTAACGATGTGCTTCTTTTAGGGAAATAGTTTTTTAGTGATAAGTCCCCGTTTTCGGTTTCAGTTTACAGATATTGGAATGTTGCAAACTGTGACTGAAAACCAAACAAAAAAACCATCGACAGTCATCGGTGGTTTTTTTTAAATTAAATGTGTGGACTGCGACTGTAAACTGCGACGGAGTACTTTTATTTTTCTTTTTTTCGTAAATCAAATCTAGGGCAACGTTTGCAACGCTTGTTTTCACCTTCTTTATAACTTTCACAACATTTTGATTTGAGTTTTCCCTTAGGAACATCCTTTTTATGGGACTCTTTTTTATCCTTTTTCTTTTCCTTATTTTTTTTCTTTTTACTCAATTTTCAAAGCATTAAAATCAAGTTATATTATAGATTCTAAAGTGTGTTTAGCTATTTTGAATCTTTGGATGTAGTACTTTTTAAAGTCATTTGTTGAATATCTCTGTCAAACAAATACAAACCACCTTTGTCATCCCCAATTAGATTTATCTTATCTAAAATAAGTTTAGCTTGGGCTTCTTCTTCAATTTGCTCGGCTACATACCATTGTAAAAAGTTATGTGTGGCATAATCTTTTTCTGAAAACGAAATATGAACCAGTTCGTTAATTGATTCAGAAACAAAAATTTCGTGTTTGTAAAGTTCTTCAAACATTTCCTTGAATGTTTCATAGCTAATTTTCGGAGCTTTTAATTCGCTTACTCTTGCATGGCCGCCTCTTTCATTTATATACCGGACCAATTTAAGCATGTGTGCCCGTTCTTCATCAGATTGGGCATACATAAATTTTGAAATTCCTTCCAAACCATGAGTTTCTGACCAAGAAGCCATAGAAAGATAGGTTTGGGATGATTCAGCTTCAATGCGAATCTGATGATTCAACGCGAGTTCTATATTTTTTGATAGCATGGCAGTAAGTTTTAAGTAAAGTTACAAAAAATACTTAATTTACTGATTCATAATCTCTTGAAAATAATCTACAAATTGACCTACATGCAAACCATCCATTAGTCCGTGATGCACATGGACAGACATGGACATGGTTCTTTTTCCGTTTTGTGCAACAATCATTTTTCCAAAGGAAATTTTTGGGCAACTGTCCGGAAACGTATAACTCCTGGCATGGGATAAGGAAGTGAAGTTTAACCAAGGAATTGCCGAAAAATGGATTACGTTATCCTCTTCAAATGTTCGGGTGAAAAGTCCTGTTGTATTTTGTATTCGTTCAATCTCCGCCGAAGCAGTAGCCGTAAAAACAGTAAAATCAGCATTATACTCATTTAAAGAAAATCCAAAACTGCCATCTTTACGACCAATAGTTGCTGAAGCATTAATTTGGTCACAAACGTATATTTTATCATCCGAAATTCTATAGCGAAACGATTCGATTGCATTAACTGCAACTAATGTTTTGTGTAAATAATAGATAAAAAAGGAAGTATCCAGCGATTTTGCAGTTGCATAAGCTTTGGTACAATCAATTTCGACTGTAGCACCAAAAAAAGGTTCTTCAAATTGTCTAAAAAAATGAAAATGTTCCTTTCTGTTCCAGTTCTCTATATCTAAAAGTGTTTTCAAGATTTTGTAATTTTATTTATTTGTCAAAAGTACAGCTATTCTTTTGAACCTTAAATTCATTTTATTTAACTTTTGGTGTAAATGATACGAAAATTGATATTTGTAATGCTGCGCTATTGAAAAATATTTTCTGATAAAAACTCCAGAATAGTAGACATGAAAAAAGACCCTAAAAGAAATTTCTTTAGGGCCTTTTGGAAATATAAAACTAAGTTTATTTTACTCTGAAAGTAACTCTTCTAACTAGTCTTCTTGCATTTTCTGAATCGATATCTACTGAAGTATCTTCACCAGCAGCAATTACATTCAATCTTGAAGCATCAACATTAGCTTTCACTAAAGTGTTTTTTACATTGTTAGCTCTTGCATTAGATAACTTGTCATTGTAAGCTGATCTTCCTATTTCGTCAGCATGACCTATAATATCAACTGAAGCAGTAGGATTGTTTCTTAAATATGTTAAGATAAAATCAGTACCTTCTGTAGAAACATTAGTCGGAGTAGATTTATTGAAGTCAAAATAAACTGCAACATAACCACCGTTGATTAAGCTTCTAATCAATTCGTTGTTTGTTAAAAGCGGAGAATTATTAGTAGTGCTACCATAATTTTTCAAGATATATGCTTCTGTTTCATCAGGAACATTATTATTGTTTTTATCAATAGATCTTCCTTTAGTGTCAACCATAGCGCCTGCTGGTGTATTAGCTTCTTCATCTAAATAATCAGCTACACCATCTTTATCAGTGTCTAGCATTTTATTTTCAATAGCCATAAACCTGGCGTCAATTGCATCAAAGCGACCTTCATTATCGATTACCCAGTCAGCATGTTTTGCATTTTTACCTAAGTAAACTGCTAAACCTACAGTACCATTAAAAAGAATTCCTGAAAATCCTCTTGAGGCGCGAGTACTGGCAGCATCAAAAGTAGCATCTTGTGCAGCATTAAGGATTGTTGTGAAATCCCCTGTTAAAGCGATTCTGTCAGATAATCTGATTTGACCAGTTACACCAGCCATAAAATTACCCATTCTATCTTTCAAAGCTGAATTTTGATCTTCTAATTGTGCTAAACCAAAACCTGCATGACCCAATAAACCAATTGTTTTGGTCCAAGTTTCAAAGTTCATAATTCTTCCTAAGTTAGCAACAGCTTGAATGTCTGCTCTGTAATATTTAGTGTCAAAATCTTTAGAATTATTTTTTCCTTGAAAACTGTTGTAGCCAAAATCAGCTTTCAAACCAAATTTATTGTTAAACATGTATCGAACACCTAGATCAACAACATAAGGACTTGGTGTCGATGTGAAATAACCAGAAGTCATTGGTCTTTGTGGTTTGTTAACACCACCGGCTAATTCAATAGACCATTTGTTAAAGCCATCTTCTGTGCTTTTTACAGGTTCAGTTTGAGCACTCATAGTGGTCATTGCAGAAGCAAAAACTAACGTAAGTATGATTTTTTTCATAATTTTATTATTTAAATTCAAGGCAAAACTACAGCACAAATTTTGATATGAAATTTTAAACAGTGAATTATGAAAGCATTCCTTTTAATTCTGTAAAGAACAGCTCTAAATGTGCTTTTTAACGGTGATTTGGGAGTTTTTTTTCTAAATACGTGTCGTATTTCAGTTGAAAAAGACTTTAATTAAAGATTTATTAGGCCAAGAATAGTTAATGAATGACCTAATAAATCATCAATTTTTATTTTATTCTAATCGTTTTAAAACATCAGTTATTTTTTCAAAAGCACTAAAGTTTTCATGTTCTATTGTATGGTCGATTTTTTCGTGTGCCCAAGTCGTATGAAACGGAATATGAACGGCGTGTCCGCCAATGGCCAAAACCGGCAAAACATCCGATTTTAAAGAATTTCCAATCATGAAAAATTCGGAAGGTTCTATCTCTAAACGTTTAATCAAATCAGAATAATCTACTTCCTGCTTGTCTGACATCACTTCGATATGATGAAAATAATGACCTAAACCGGAATTATGCAGTTTGCGGCGTTGGTCTAATAAATCACCTTTTGTGGCAACAACCAATTTGTATTTTCCGTGTAAAGTTTCTAAAGTTTCTTCCACACCATCCAATAAAACAATCGGTTTTTCCAGTAATTCCTTTCCGTACTGAATGATTTTTTCAATTATTTCTATGGGAAGTGTATTACTCGAAATAGACATCGCTGCTTCAATCATCGAAAGAATATAGCCTTTTATTCCGTAACCGTATAATTTCAGATTATCAATTTCGACCTTGAAAAGTTCTTTGGAAATTCCTTGATGCGACAAATAATCTTCCATCAAACCACAGAATTTTTTCTCGGTTTCATCAAAATAGGTTTCGTTGATCCATAAGGTATCATCGGCGTCGAAAGCAACTACTTTTAGGCTCATATTATGTTATGTTTTTTGGTATAATTACAAAAGCTACTTCTAAGTTAGAATTTTGCAACTAGTTTAGTTGTAAAATTTATCTTCTTTCCACTGTTCAGGATTGGTTTCTATATAATTTTGCATTCTTTCAAACGATTCTGAATTTCGGATAATATGATCGTGAAAACGTTCTTGCCATTCAAAATCAGCGTGTATAAAATGTGCGTTTTTGGTTACCACCGATTTGTAGGAACGAATAATGGTTGAAATTGTACCCGATTTAGGTGAAATCTCCGCCATCAGTTCCTTTTTATTGATTGCTTCTGTCGCATTCACGGTAGAGACGTTGCATTGCAACGTCTCTACAATGTCATCAACGATATTCTTTTTATTAATTATCAATATTCCATGAATGTGATTCGGCATAATAACATAATTTCCCAATTCAACAAATGGAAAATGGTTTGGTATTTCAGCCCAAAATCGCTCAGCTAATTTTCCGATTTCATTCAACTGCATTTCATTTTCATCATTAACCAGAACGATTTCGCCAAAAAAATGTTCCCGGTTTGAAGTACAAATCGTTATAAAATAGGCACCGTTATTTCCATAATCCCAATTTTTCAATCGAGCAGAGGGTATGCGGTATTTATTTTGGAATTTGTTATTCATATTATTTTCGTTCGGATTTATCGGGTAGAGACGTTGCATTGCAACGTCTCTTGTGTTGCAACGTCTCCTGCATGTTGATGGTAACGAATATAATAATTTTTTATATAATTTTTGAATGGTTCTTGGTTAAAACAGATAGAGACGTTGCATTGCAACGTCTCTACGTAATCGTGGATATATGAATGTTTAATTTATCGTCTCACCATTCGCAACCCCATCCGCATCCGGATTTACAAATACCAATTTTCCTTCGGCATTTGTGGTCATCAAAATCATTCCTTGACTTTCTACGCCACGAAGGTTTCTTGGAGCCAAATTCACTAGAACTGTTACTCTTTTTCCAACAATATCTTCCGGTTTAAAACTCTCGGCAATTCCAGAAACTATAGTTCGAACATCAATTCCGGTGTCTACTTTCAAAATCAAAAGCTTGTTCGCTTTCGGCATTTTTTCGGCTTCCAGAATCGTTCCTGTACGGATATCCATTTTAGCAAAATCCTCAAATTGAATTGCTTCTTTCTGTGGTTCCGCTTTTTTATTTTCGGCGGTATTGGCGGTTTTAGTTGCTTCCAGTTTGTCAATTTGTTTTTGGATTTCCTCGTCTTCAATTTTGGCAAACAACAATTCCGCTTCTCCAATTTGGTGTCCAGCCGGAATTAAATCAGAATTTTGAGCAATAGTATTCCAGTTCAACGGACTTTCTATTTTTAGAATTCTTGATAATTTCTTTGCTGTAAATGGCAAGAAAGGTTCGCAAAGTGAACTCAAAGCAGCCGCAATTTGCAACGCCACATACATTTGCGTTTGCACGCGCTCCGGATTGTCTTTGATAACTTTCCAAGGCTCTTCATCTGCCAAATATTTATTTCCTAAACGCGCTACATTCATCAATTCACTCAAGGCTTCACGAAATCTATAACGCTCCACAGAACTCGAAATCACAGCTGGATACGCTTTCAATTCGGTTAAAGTAGCTTCGTCCACTTCTGAAAGTTCATTCGGTTGAGGAACTATTCCGTTGTAATATTTATTGGTTAAAACCACCACACGATTGATGAAATTCCCGTAAATCGCGACTAATTCATTATTATTTCTAGCCTGAAAATCTTTCCAGGTAAAATCATTATCCTTCGTTTCCGGAGCATTCGATGTCAACGCATAACGCAAAACATCTTGCTGATTTGGAAATTCTTCCAAATATTCGTGCAACCAAACTGCCCAATTTTTAGAAGTAGATAATTTATTTCCTTCCAAATTCAAAAACTCATTTGCAGGAACATTGTCCGGCAAAATATAACTTCCTTCAGCTTTCAACATCGCAGGAAAAATAATGCAATGGAAAACAATATTATCTTTCCCAATAAAGTGCACCAGTTTGGTGTCTTTATCTTTCCAGTATGGTTCCCAATCTTTTCCTTCGCGCAAAGCCCATTCTTTCGTAGATGAAATGTAGCCAATCGGCGCATCAAACCACACGTATAATTTTTTTCCTTCGGCACCTTCAACCGGAACATCAATTCCCCAATCCAAGTCACGAGTTACCGCACGAGGTTCTAAACCGCCATCAATCCACGATTTTACTTGCCCGTAAACATTCGGTTTCCAGTCGTTTTTATGTCCAACGAGAATCCATTCTTTCAAGAAATCTTCATAACGGTCCAAAGGCAAAAACCAGTGTTTCGTAGATTTTAAAATAGGAGTTTCACCCGTAATTGTCGATTTTGGATTAATCAAATCCGTAGCATTGAGTGTAGAACCACATTTTTCGCATTGATCGCCATAGGCTTCTTCGTTGCCACATTTTGGACAAGTTCCCACCACAAAACGGTCTGCCAAGAATTGATCCGCTTTTGCATCATACAATTGCTCCGTCACTTCCTCGATAAAATCACCTTTATCATACAGTTTTCTAAAAAACTCCGAAGCGGTATCATGATGAATTTTAGCCGAAGTTCTGGAATAATTATCAAACGAAATTCCAAAATCAGAGAACGATTTACGGATAATCCCATCATATTTATCGATTACTTCCTGTGGCGTAATGCCTTCTTTTTTGGCTTTCATCGAAATCGCCACGCCATGTTCGTCACTTCCGCAAACAAACAAAACATCTCTTCCCTGCAATCTTAAATATCTGGAATATATATCCGAAGGCACGTAAACACCCGCCAAATGGCCAATGTGAATCGGCCCGTTCGTATAAGGCAATGCTGCTGTAATCGTATATCTTTTTGGATTCTGTATCATGATTCAATTTTATTGAGTGCAAAAATAAGCAATAGAATTTTTATTTGAAGCTATTTCCCGCTATCCGTTGCAATCTTTTACTTTTTAAAGAAAAAAGTAAAAGGATTTTCACTCCTATCGGGGCTAGGAGATTTCGTTTTTTAAATGAAAAGGCTAATTTTGCTAAAGTTCTATCAAATTAAAAAGTAAAAAATTCATTCTTGCTTTTTAATAATTTTTCTGGATCAACTGTTATAAATTCAAATTTAATCTTAAATAATTCTTTAGTCTCGCTGCTAATTGTTGTGTCATAATTTATGATTATAAAAAGACATTTCTTTTCAATATCTGAAAATAAGCAGTTTAAATTTTTGTAATAAATGGATTTGTCAATTAATGTATTCTCTTCAATTATATTTATTAGAAATGTAATTTGATTTATAAATGAATATTCAATTAAATGTTGATATGATTTTCTAAATTTATCAAATGTATCAATAAGGCTGTCTGCATCATATTTGCCATTTTCCATACAGCTTTTGTAGTTATTGAAAAATGTTCTAAACATATTTTTATCATTAATAAAATAATTCAAACTGATGCTTTTTTGATAATTATTAATTAAAGAAAAAAATCTATTTTCAAAATTTTGAATTTTTAAGTTTTCAACTTGAGCATCTGCATCTTTTTTATTTTCAGATATTTGATTTTGTTGAAGGAATAAAGTAGTGATTAGTCCAATTATACCTAGCCCAGTAAACAAAGTATTTAAGATGTTTGTGTTCATGTAAGGAATCTTAAAAAATGTTTCTGATATCCATAGAGACAAGATTATTAGACTTGCCAAAAAGAAGAGGGTCTTATTTTTCATTTATTTTTATTACCAAATATACTAAAACCATATTAGTAAAATTAAGTACAGATTTTCATAAACAAAAAATCTGTGAAAATCTGTGAAAACTGTGGTAAAAAAACGATTCAATGCTTCGAGGAAGGAAAGCCGCATTTTTAATGTGGCTTTCTTTATATTTGTACCCGTAATTAAAGAAGCTTTTACATTATGGCAAAAGGACCCGAAAAAAACACCAAAAATAAGGCTTTACATACCAAATTGCTCAATCGGAAAAAGGCTAAACTTCAAGAAGAAAAAAAAGAAAAAGCTATGCGTTTGAAAGCTTTGGTTACAAAAATGAATCAGAAAAAAAATAATAATGAATCTGATGTCAGTTAAATGTTCGCGCTAATCAATCTGTGTTAATCTGTGTAATCTGTGGCAGAAAAAAACATTTCGATTCTTCACTATTTTACCCGAAATTTGCAGCAAATATTCAAAGACAAAACCTATGGAATTCGGTAGAATAATTATTTCAGAAACAGCCTTTAATAGTGAGAACCTTCAAGATGTAATTCACTCTAATATTTCGGTAATCAACTTAATGCGGGAGGAAGGCGTGAACGATGATTTGATTCACGAAGATGCTATAATGAGTTATTATTTAGATTATTATACGTCGCAATATACCGAAGGAAATTTTGCTCAGTTTGTATATAATTCGGGTTGGGATAAAGAACTGAATGAATTGATAGAAGAAGGTTTGGCATTGATTGGGGCCTACAACCATTTGGCATTGTTCCAACAACAATCCAAAAAAGTAAAATTAATGAGCAGTGTAAAACTCAATAAGTTTCTGAAAGGGAAATTGGAAGGCGTAAATCCTATCCGAGATTTGCTCAACAACGACACTTTTTTCGAAATAGAAGAAAACCTGATTACTTTGAATGCTGATTTCCTTAAAACACACCCCGATTTCGAAGTCCTTTCTGTAGACGACATGTTTGCGACCTTAGAAGAATTTGTAGGGCATGAGATTAAAAGAGCGTAGCTAATTTTCATCGAAACTTTGTCCTGTTTCTATAAAACATTTCCTTAAATTTGCTTCCATTATTATATAAGTTAGCGTTAAAAAAATCAACTATGTTACAAATCGCATTTATTAGAGAGAATCAAGAAAAAGTAATCACCGCTTTGGCAAAGAGAAACATCGATGCTACAAGTGTTGTTGAAGAAGTGGTACAACTGGATGAAAAACGTCGCGCTACGCAAGTGGAGCTAGACAACATTTTATCCGAATCTAATAAATTATCCAAAGACATTGGCGAATTGATGAAAGCCGGAGAGAAAGCGAAAGCCGCTTTCTTAAAAGAAAAAACCGTTTTAAATAAAGAGAAAAGCAAGAAATTAGCTGAAACTGCTGATGCACTTGCCGCAGAACTTTTAGAGAAATTATATACGTTACCCAATCTTCCTGCTGATATTGTTCCTGTTGGAAAAACGCCAGAGGAAAACCTAAACGTTTTTGAAGAAGGAGAAATTCCAGTTTTGCACGAAGGCGCACAACCGCATTGGGAATTGGTAAAAAAATACGACATCATCGATTTTGAACTTGGAGTAAAAATCACTGGAGCAGGATTTCCGGTTTACAAAGGAAAAGGGGCACGATTACAACGTGCCTTAATCAATTATTTCTTGGATAAAAACACGGCAGCGGGTTACAATGAAGTTCAGGTTCCGCACATGGTGAACGAAGCATCTGCTTATGGAACGGGACAATTGCCGGACAAAGAAGGGCAAATGTACCATGATAAAACAGATGATTTATACTTGATTCCAACGGCTGAAGTTCCGGTGACGAATTTGTTTCGTGATGTGATTTTAAACGAAAATGAATTGCCCGTTTTAACAACAGCTTATACGCCATGTTTCCGTCGTGAAGCAGGTTCTTATGGCGCGCACGTACGTGGATTGAACCGTTTGCATCAATTTGATAAAGTGGAAATTGTTCGTGTAGAACATCCGGATAAATCATACGAAGCTTTGGACGGAATGGTAGAACACGTTAAAAATATATTACAGGAGTTGAAATTACCATATAGAATATTGCGTCTTTGTGGCGGCGACATGGGATTCACATCAGCTTTGACGTATGATTTCGAAGTTTTTTCTACCGCGCAAGATCGTTGGTTAGAAATCAGTTCAGTTTCTAACTTTGAGACTTTTCAAGCGAATCGTTTGAAATTGCGTTTCAAAGACAAAGACGGAAAAAACCAATTGGCACATACCTTAAACGGAAGTTCATTGGCTTTGCCAAGAGTTTTGGCCGGAATTTTAGAAAATTACCAAACTCCGGAAGGAATCGTAATTCCAGAAGTTTTACGTCCGTATTGCGGATTTGATATTATTGACTAAAATCAAAAAATTTGAACCATATAAGTAATTTAAGATCACATAAGTGTTCTGTGAAAAAATCAACGGACAACGTTGGATTTTAAAACACAAGGAATAAAACACTAGTCTTAAATGTATTTAAATTCCTTATATGGTTTATAAAAATTGATGTTTGACGAAACAAATTGCAATTAAAAAATGAAAAAAATATTTCTATATATAAATCTGTTTTTTTCATTGATTTGTTTTTCTCAAAACGAACAATTGGCGCAGTATTATTATGACAAAGGTGATTTTGAAAAAGCCAAAATCAGTTATGAAGAGTTACTGGAAAACCTGCCACAAAACACACAGTATTTTTTAAGAACCATTGACTGTTACCAACAATTACAGCAATTTTCTGTTGCCGAAAAAGCAATACTGGACCGATTAGACAAATACAAACAAGGGAATCTTTTGGTGGAATTGGGATACAATTACCAGTTGCAAAAAAATGATGCCAAAGCCAAAATTTACTACGAGCAGGCATTAGACAGAATCAAAAAAAATCCAAATGAAGTATACGGTATTTCCAATTCTTTTGAGAGAAAAGTGTTGTTGGAATATGCCTTGAAATCGTATCAAACTGCAACAGAATTAGAACCGAATTTTAATTTTAATTACCAAATAGGATTGCTTTATGGACAATTAGGCAATCAGGAAATGATGATTAATACCTTTCTGAATGAAGCCTATGTGAATCCCCAAAATTCGATACAAATTCAAAATCAACTGTCTCGTTTTATGGTGGATGAGGGTGATGCCAATTTTAGCGAAATACTTCGAAAAGCATTAATTATAAGAGCTCAAAAAAATCAAGATCTTTTCTGGAATCATTATTTGAGTTGGTTTTATACCCAACAAAAAGAGTTCGAAAAAGCATTCGTTCAGGAAAAAGCCATTTACAAACGCGATCCGGAATCCCTTTCCAATATTGTGAATTTAGGACAATTGGCTATTGAAGAAGACAATCAGGAAGCGGCAAAGGAAATCCTTGGTTTTGTATTGGAAAACACAAAAGATTTAGAACTGTTAATTCAGGCGAATTCCTATTTGATTAAAATGAAAATAGAAAAAGCGCAAGAAAAAGAGTATGCTGCCATCAATACAGAATTAGAGGGTTTGTTGAAACAATTTGAAATAAGTCCTTTTACCTTATCTTTGCAGCTGATTCAGGCGCATTTTGTAGCTTTTAATTTGAAAAAACCGGAGGAAGGAAAGGCAATAATCAAAAAATTGCTCGAATTACAGTTGAACGATTACGAAGTGGCTCAGGCCAAAATGGAATTGGCGGATATTTTGCTTTACGAAGAAAAATTCAATCAGGCTTTAATCTATTATTCACAGATAGAATTGGATTTGAAAAATGATATTGTGGCACATGAAGCGAGTTTGAAAGCCGCTAAAACGAGTTATTTCAAAACGGATTTTATTTGGGCTTTGAAACAATTCAAGGAATTAAAATCAGCCAATACACAATTGATTGCCAATGATGCTTTGGAATATTTTCTTTTAATAAATGACAATACCGTTGCCGATTCGACACAAACAGCTTTGAAACAGTTTGCCAAAGGAGATTACCTTTTATATCAAAACAGAAATCAGGAAGCGATAACGCAGTTTCAAACAATATTGAAGAACTATAAAGGGCAGGAAATAGAGGCAGTGACATTGTTGCGTTTGGGTAAAATTTATGAGAAACTGGGTGATTTTACTTTGGCTTTAAGCCAATATCAAACTATTATAGACAAGCATAGCGACGGTATTTATATTGATGAAGCTTTATATTTTTCTGCGGAAATTTATAACAAAAAGTTACAACAGCCCGAAAAGGCAAAACCATTATACGAAAAGATAATTTTCAGTCACGAAGACAGTATCTATTTTGTGGAAGCCAGAAAGAAATTCAGGCAATTGCGAGGCGACACGAATCTTTAAATTAATGTTTAATCGGTTATTGTTAACCGATTAAAAAATCAACGATTAAACAGTAAGAAATGATAATATACAACGTTACCACAAACATACATGAAAGCGTTCACGATCAATGGATGATTTGGATGCAGCACAAACACATTCCCGAAATTTTGGCTACTGGAAAATTTTCCTCAGCAAGAATGGTGCGGGTTTTAATTGAAGAAGAAATGGGAGGAGTGACTTATTCTGTTCAATATACTACGGATAGTAAAGAGACTTTGGAGAAATATTATCAGGAAGATGCGCCCGCTTTTCGCGAAGAAGGAGTGAAATTGTTTGGAGACAAAATGCTTGCTTTTAGAACCGAGTTGGAATTGATTTCGGAACATTAGAGGAAAGTGTTCAGTATTCAGTTGTCATTGCGAGGAAAGAAGCAATCACACTCAGTTGTTAGTGTTCAATTTGAAATAGTAAATCTTGAAGTCGCAATTAGCGATATCAAGTTGAATTTATAATAAAGCATAAAAATTGGAGGTCGCAATTTGTGACCTCCAATTTAAAAACAATTAGCATTTAGATTTATGAGTAACGAAATTTCTTTAGTTCCCGATGATGTGGTAATGAATAAAATTTATTTCATCAGAAACCAAAAAGTAATGCTGGACCGTGATTTGGCAACGCTTTACGGAGTTGAAACCAAAAGGCTGAATGAACAAGTTAAAAGGAATTTAACTAGATTTCCTGAAGATTTTATGTTTCAACTTAACGAAATTGAATTTCAAAACTTGAAGTCGCAATTTGCGACTTCAAGTTGGGGAGGGATTAGAAAATTGCCTTATGTCTTTACAGAACATGGTGTATTGATGCTTTCAAGTGTATTAAATAGCGAAAAAGCAATACAAACTAATATTCAAATCATGAGGATATTTACAAAAATCAGACAAATGCTTCTAGATACAACCGAAATACGTTTGGATGTGGAAACAATTAAAAAGAAAATAGAGAATCAAGGTAAAAATATTGAACTCGTTTTTCAATATCTCGATGAATTAATTGAAAAAAAGGAGACAAATCCAACACGAGAAAAAATAGGATACAAGAAATAGTTATCGATATTCAGTTTACATGAGCTCTATGTAAATTTAAATAGAATACAAAAAATAAAATAATTGCTTTGCGCCTTTGCGTCTTTGCGAGAAAAAAACAAAATGGAAAAAGTAAAAGCCAAAAAACACCTCGGACAACATTTCTTGAAAGACGAAAGCATTGCAAAAGACATTGCAGACACGTTGAATTTAGAAGGATATGATGATGTATTAGAAATAGGTCCCGGAATGGGTGTTTTGACAAAGTATTTATTGGACAAACCAATCAATACGTATGTGATAGAAATCGATACCGAATCAGTGACGTATTTAGACGAAAATTATCCAAAATTAAAGGATAAGATTATCTCCAAAGATTTTCTGAAATACAACATTAACGAAATTTTTGAAGGAAAGCAATTCGCTATAATTGGGAATTTCCCGTATAATATTTCGACTCAAATTGTTTTTAGAGCATTAGAATATCGCAATCAGATTCCTGAATTTGCGGGTATGTTCCAAAAAGAAGTGGCACAGCGTATTTGTGAAAAAAAGGGAACAAAAGCGTATGGAATTCTGTCGGTTTTAGTTCAGGCTTTTTATGATGCCGAATATCTATTTACCGTTGACGAGAATGTATTTATTCCGCCGCCAAAAGTAAAATCGGGAGTGTTGCGTTTGCGTAGAAAAAAAGATTATAGTTTGCCTTGCGGCGAAAAATTGTTTTTCACTGTGGTTAAAACGGCTTTTCAACAACGCAGAAAGACCTTGCGAAACAGTTTAAAAACCTTAAATTTGTCCGATAGTTTAAGAGAAGATACCGTTTTTGATCTTCGACCAGAGCAATTAAATGTAGAACAGTTCATAGAACTCACTCAAAAAATAGAAGCCGATGGAGTTTAAAATCAGCAAAGCGCTAATCCAGGAATTAGAGCAACACATTGTTAATAAAAATGATAAGGAATTAGAATCCTTACTCAATGACATGCATCATGCTGATATTGCCGAGATTCTTGACGAGCTTGATTTTGACGAAGCAACCTATATTTTTAAAGTATTAGACAGTGAAAAAACGGCTGAGATTCTTCTTGAATTAGAAGATGATTTGCGGGAGAATATATTAAGCAGGCTTTCGCCAAAAGAGATTGCCGAAGAATTAGATGAATTAGAGACGAATGATGCCGCCGATATTATCGCCGAACTTTCGCAAGAGATTAAAGCAGAGGTAATATCAGAACTTCAGGATGTTGAGCATGCCAAGGATATCGTTGACTTATTGCGTTATGATGAGGATACAGCGGGTGGAATTATGCACAAAGAGTTGGTTAAGGTCAATGAAAATTGGAACGTGCTTACTTGTGTAAAAGAAATGCGAATCCAGGCCGAAAATATCTCTCGGGTGCATTCTATTTATGTGGTGGATGATGAAGACCGGTTAAAAGGACGATTGTCGCTTAAGGATTTATTGACGACTTCAACCAGAACGGCGATAAGTGATGTGTACATCCGAAAATTGAATTCGGTGAATGTAGATACTGAAGATGTTGAGGTGGCGAGAATCATGCAGAAATATGATTTAGAAGCCATTCCTGTTATTGATGAATTGGGACGACTTGTAGGCCGAATCACCATTGATGATATTATAGATGTAATCAAGGATGAAGCCGACAAAGATTACCAAATGGCTGCGGGTATTACCCAAGATGTTGAAACAAATGACAGTATTTACGAGCATACCAAAGCACGTTTGCCTTGGTTGTTAATCGGAATGTTCATTGAACTTATTGCATCTTATGTTATTAAAGGAAATGAAGCCACTTCCCAAAAATTTTACACCTTAATTATTTTTATGCCTTTGCTTTCGGCAACAGCAGGAAATATTGGGGTACAAGCTTCGGCAATTATTGTCCAAGGTTTGGCAAATGGTACTTTGAAAGAATTTAGCCGTAATTATTTTAGTAAAGAAATTTCTGTAGCCATGATTTCCGGGACTATAATTGCACTGTTGGTATTGGGTTATCATACGTTTATGTATGGACAATTTCAGGTGGGAATGGCAATTTCCATATCTATTGTTGTAGTCATATTATTTGCTGCTACTTTAGGAACTTTGGTGCCACTTTTCCTGCACAAAAACAATATCGACCCCGCCATTGCAACAGGACCTTTTATTACAACAACAAATGATGTTTTTGGAATTATGATTTACTTCGGAATTGCCAATCTCATTTTAGGATTTTAATACTAACAACACAACCAACCAAAAAACTAAAAATTATAATTAACACTTTCCCATATCATAAGTTCTTCGGAGAGGTCCCGAAGCTTCGGGAGGGGAGAGGAAAACCACAATCAGCATGAAAGTACATATAATTGGCGGAGGAAACCTTGGCGTAGCTATCGCAAAAGGATTATCAAAATTTTCGCAAGGAAATCAAATTACCATCACCCGAAGAAATACAGCGAGCATTCTTTATTTGGAGCAACTGGGCGTAACTGTTTCAACAGATAACAAACATCAAATTCAAGATGCAGATATTATCATTCTTACTATAAAACCGTATCAGGTAGATACCGTTTTGGCCGAAATTCTTCCTGTAATTTCTAATAAAGTAATCGCTTCGGCAGTGAGTGGATTGTCCATAGAAAATTTACAAAATAAGATAGGCGATGGGAATAGCGCCGTCCGCATTATGCCCAATATCGCTTCACAATTTGGCGCTTCGGCAACCTGTATTGCTTTTAACGAAAAAAATAAAGAGAAAGCTCAAAATACGGTGGCTCTTTTTAAAGATTTAGGAACTGCTCCTATTATAGACGAAAAATTGATGGATGCAGCAACCGTTCTTGCGGCTAGTGGAACTGCATTTGCGTTGCGTTACATTCGTGCATCGATGCAAGCCGGAATCGAAATAGGATTTGACTGGCAAACCGCACTAGCAATTTCGGCACAAACCGTAAAAGGCGCTGCCGAAATGATCATGGAAGAACAAATACACCCGGAACAATTAATTGACCGTGTAACCACACCACAAGGCTGTACCATTGCGGGATTGAACGAAATGGAAATGCACGGATTCAGTTCCTCATTGATACGAGGAATCAAAACTTCTTTGAAACAAATCAAGGGATAAACGTCATTAGGGCGTGCCCCCAATAAAAAAAGGGTCTTCTCAGCGTAACTGTTGAGAGGACCCTTTTTTTTATTGGCGTCGGGCTATCCGCGCTACTTCGGTAGCTAGCTTCTATCCCTCACGCAACTTTAAGCGATTTTGTACGTGGTTCTCTATAGCTAAAAATCAAAAATCGTTGATCAAAATCTACAATCATTTTATTTTTTTTACTCAAATGAGGAAAGCCGTAAAGTAATGTGTTTTCATCTTGATAGATTTGTTATAGAGACTATTTTTTTATAAAAATACTAGTTAGTTTTTACTTCAAATCTGACGCTGTTAAAATGCGTTTTATTGTGAAATTAGTTTTATGTAAGTAAAATCATTAATTTTGGTAGAGAATGAATACACTGTATTTATAGCGCAAAGCCAACAAATTGGGTGTATATACGCTGCTTTATAGCGCAAAGTCACAAGCTGGCAGACATTTAAGAAAAAACTCAACAAAATCAATACTTAACAAGATAAATGAAGAAAATATTATTTTTAATTTTTTTATGTCAAATTAGTTGTAAATCACAAACTGAATGTCCAGAAGGAATCAATTTGTTACCAATGTATGGCGAAGTTCAAAAGTGTGAAAAACAAATTGAATTAGACAATGAATTTATCATAGAATCTGAAAAACAATTCAAAAATAGAAAAGAAGCATCTGAATATTATGTTTCTAAAGCTTGGGAATATTTTTATAAAGATGACAATGACACATCAATGAAAAGATTTAATCAAGCTTGGCTTTTAGACAAATCAAATCCACAAACTTATTGGGGCTTTGGAAATTTATTAGGTAAGAAAAACAAATTTGATGAATCTGTCAAATTCTTAAAAAAATCAATTGATTTAGATCCAAACAATGCTAAAGTTTACGAATGTATTTCTGTAAGTTACGGACAAATATTTTTTAAAACGAAAGACATTAAATACTTAAATCTGACAATTGAAAATTTAAAAAAAGCAGTAAAAATTGAACCTAAAAATGGAAGAGCATTAGGACAATTAGCGAGTTCATACGCTTATTTAATGCAGAAAGACAGTTTAATAAAATACATAAAAAAGACTGACGAAATAGATTCTAAATTTGTTAATCCTGAAGTAAGAAATATTGCTAAAAAGAAATAAACGCCTGCCAACACACGTTTGTAGCTATTGCGGAATTTAGTGGAATTTATCGTTTTTAATTCGTATTTTCGTTTAGCCAAAAATACCCCAGCTCCGCAAAGTGTTCGTCGTTTATGCTGCGCAAACGTCTCGACTTTGCGCCCATAACAATAAGCAAATAACATAAGTAATTATAAGCTAAGATTGCTTAAAAACAGCAGCTAGAAAGTATAATAGAAATGAACCTGCTCCGCAAAGTGTTCGTCGTGTAGCTGCGCAAACGTCTCTGATTTTGCACCCACAACAATAAACAAATGGCATAAGTAAGTATAAACTGGGATTGGTTGTAAAATGAAAGTATAATAGAAATCAACGCAACCAATTGAACTATTTGGTATCTCTATTAAAAACTTTGGATTATGAAAAAACTTTTAATTTACGGTGCTCTAATTTTTACTTTTTTTAGTTGTTCCAATAACAGTGAATCCATTATTAAGCAAAAGTCAATTATTGGGAAATGGGAATGGACAAAATCTAGTGGTGGAATTTCTGGCGAAACCTTAACACCAAGTTCTACTGGTAAATCGATTGTGATAGAAATATCAAATTTGGAAGTGAAAATTCTAGAGAATGGAAATTTATCATCAAACAACCCCTATGCTATTGAAACAAAAGAGTCAATTTTTGGGGGACAGCGACAAATGATGGTGTATGCTTTGGGTAAGCCTAGTCAATCATTTAGTGTAGTAGGAGATAAATTATTTTTGAACGATGAATGTTATGATTGTTATCAAAGTGAATATGTCAAACAATAATTAGCGATAATGGGAATTTGCAATAATAACATTCTTAATTCTTTTCAAATAGTTTTCATGCCTCTTGCCAATCTAATATAATTCGTATATTTCAAAAAAAACTACCATGAAAAAACTATTGTTATTTACTCTTATTTTACTTTCAACTTATACCGTAAACGCTCAACAAGAGAAACACAAACCGGTGTTGCGCCACGTAGTGATGTTTGGATGGAAAGAAGGAACGGATGCTGCTTACATCAATAAAGTGGTAACAGCTTTGAGTGATTTGAAGCATAAAATCCCAACCATTAAATCATTTGAGTGGGGAACCAATAACAGTCCTGAAAATTTGAATAATGGTTTAACGCATTGCTTTATACTTACATTCAGTAGCGAAAGTGATAGAGATGCTTATCTCATTCATCCGGATCACAAAGCTTTTGTAGCGCTTTTAAATCCTGCTCCTGAGAAAGTCACGGTGTTTGATTATTGGGCTAATAAGTAAGCGAAATCTATTTTAAAATACAGAAAATAAACAATTACTAAATAATTAATTTGCATCCTTTAAATGAAAAAAGTAATAGCATTCCTAATTCTGGTATTCAATATAAATGCAACCGCTCAAGAAGTAAGCGTTGAAAAATCAATTTTTGGAGTACATGCTGGATTTGGAGTACACATAGGAATTTGGTTCAATAATGAAAGTAAATTATCAAATAGCATCGCATTACGAAGCGAGATTGGTCTTGAAAAAGATTTTACTGTTGGAGATCATTATGACGGCGCCGGTTTTATTTTGCAACCGGTATTAACAGTAGAGCCCAGATATTATTACAATCTGGAAAAAAGGAATTCAAAAGGTAAAAATACTGCGAATAATAGCGGGAATTATTTCTCCATTAAAACAAGTTATCATCCAGATTGGTTTGTAATAAATTTAGCGGATAATGTAACTAAAACAGCTGATTTAGCAATTGTTCCTACCTGGGGGGTGAAACGTCAAATAGGGATTCATTTTACGTATGAAACCGCTGTAGGATTTGGGTATCGCGTGGTGTATTTGAAAGAGAATTCGGTTAACGGGAATGTTCAAAATGTAGATGGCGCTTATAATAGAAATCAATACATTCCATATGTGCATGTGGGAATTGGCTACATTTTTTAGTAAGAATTGAACCAATCGAATACAGATTGAAAAAAATAAAAAAGGGTGTTTAGTTTTAAAGCTAAACACCCTTTTTTATTGGATAAATCAATTAAACGATTGGTTTAATCTTCCTTTTTTTGATTGGGGTTTTTAAGCTGTATTTCAACCAAAGAAAACCAGCAGTTCCGGCTATAAAGGAAGCAATCAGAATCGCAATTTTAGAATAGGTAATTACTTCTTCGCCGTCATTTTTGAAAGCAAGGAGTGTTATAAATATGGACATCGTAAAACCAATTCCGCCCAACATTCCTGCGCCAATAATAGTTTTCCATTGTAAATCTTTGGGCAAAACACAAATCCCCAGAGTGACACCTAAAAAAGAGAAAAGCCAAATTCCGAGTGGTTTTCCAATAACAAGTCCTAATATGATTCCTATCGTGTTAGGATGGTTCAGTCCTTCATGCCAATTAGAATCTATCGCAATACACGTATTGGCTATAGCGAACAAAGGCAGAATAACAAAGGCTACGGGTTTGTGTAAAAAATGCTGAATTTTATAAGATGATGTTTTTTTGCCGCCATCACCAAACGGAATTACAAAAGCCAATAAAACCCCAGTTATAGTGGCATGCACTCCAGAATTAAGCATGAAATACCACATGGCAACACCGCCAATTAAGTACGGGAATAAACTGTGAACCTTCATTCGATTCAGAATAAACAAACAGCCTAGAATACCAAAGGCTATAAATAAATTTACAAAAGCAATTGTTGCCGTGTAGAATATGGCAATGACAATTATGGAGCCCAAATCATCAATTACCGCTAAGGCAGTTAGAAATACCTTAAGCGATGTAGGAACACGATTTCCTAATAAGGATAAAATACCAATAGCAAAAGCAATGTCCGTAGCCATAGGAATTCCGGCTCCATTTTGTGTAATTGTTCCAAAATTTAGCGCTAAAAAGATTCCGGCAGGAACAACCATCCCACCTAAAGCACCAAAAATAGGCAACGCAGCATTCTTGATACTGGACAATTCACCCTGATAAATTTCACGTTCCAGCTCTAAACCAATTAATAGGAAAAAGATAGTCATCAGTCCGTCATTAATCCAATGTGTAATGGAATGATGCGCCAATTGGGTTTCCCAAAATGCAATATATTCCGTTTGAAAAGGAGAATTAGCAAGACAAAGAGAAAGAATGGTTACAAAGAGTAAAAGTAATCCTCCGGCTTTTTCACTTTCAAAGAATGCCTTGAATGTTTTTGTTAATTTCATTTTTTGAGTTTTATTACTAATGAACTTTTGAGATGTGTCTCAAAAATAGAAAGAATGCTAATTTACACATTTGGGAGCTATTTTTTTGTTAATTTGGGGTACAAAAACTTAGAAACTTTTTTTATGGATATTAAAATCCTTCATATCGATAGCAATAATCCCTTACTTTGGGATCAACTGCAAAATGCTGGTTTTATAAATCACAGTGATTTCACATCATCCAAAGAAGAAATTGAAGCTAAAATTCAAGATTATCAGGGGATTGTTATTCGGAGTCGATTCAAAATTGATAAAACATTCTTGGATAAAGCCATTAATTTGCAATTTATAGCACGCGTAGGAGCAGGTTTAGAAAGCATCGATTGTGAGTATGCATCGTCAAAAAATATTACACTTATAGCAGCACCCGAAGGAAATAAAAATGCAGTAGCCGAGCATACTTTAGGAATGATTTTGTCACTTTTCAATAAATTGAATGAAGCCGATAGCGAGATTAGATCCGGTCACTGGAACAGGGAAAGCAACCGCGGTCATGAACTTGATGGGAAAACGGTTGGGATTATTGGGTACGGAAATATGGGGAAATCATTTGCCAAAAAACTCCGTGGTTTTGATGTGGAAGTGTTGTGTTATGACATTCAGGAAAATGTTGGGGACAGCAATGCCAAGCAAGTTTCATTGGAAGAATTTCAACAAAAAGCAGATGTAGTAAGCCTTCATATTCCGTGGACTCCTGAAACTAATAAAATGGTTGATGCTGATTTTATCAATGGGTTTGCCAAATCCTTTTGGATTATAAATACCTCTCGTGGCAAGAATATTGTCACTGCCGATTTAGTTTCGGCGATGGAATCAGGTAAAATACTTGGAGCCGGTTTAGATGTTTTAGAATATGAGAAATTGTCTTTTGAAACCCTTTTTCAAGATAAAAATACACCGGAGGCTTTCCAGTATTTGTTACAAGCTAAGAATGTAATTCTTTCTCCTCATATTGCCGGTTGGACATTCGAGAGTCATGAACGATTGGCGCAAGTGATTGTAGATAAGATTAAAGCAAAATATTTTGGTCAAGCCAAAGTTAATGAGAAGGAAAAACGGGTTACGGGAATTGGTGGTTTTTTCTTTAAATCAAAGAATCCAAAAGAATTGATAGCTTGGTACGGAAAACACTTGGGTTTAAAAACGGATGATTATGGCGCTGCTTTTTGGTGGAAAGATAAAGACGGGAATGATTGTTCTACCCAATGGTCACCGTTTGCTTACGACACGACTTATTTTGCGCCAAGCGAAAAACAATTCATGCAAAATTTCAGAGTGGATGATTTAGAAAATTTGTTAAAAAAATTATCGGAGGAAGGTGTAACAATTGTGGGTGATATGGAGTCTTATGAGTATGGTAAATTTGGTTGGATTCTGGATGTCGAAGGGAATAAAATAGAACTATGGGAGCCAATTGATAAAGTATTCCAATAATTTTTATACTTTTAATCACTGAAAAACAATCTTATAACAATTAATTTATGGAAAATTCAAAGCATGAAGAATGGAATAATCCAAGACCAGTTTATCAAGACAATAAAAAAATAGCAGCGGGACTTCTTGCTATTCTTTTAGGACCTTTAGGAATTCATAAGTTCCTTTTAGGTTATACTAATGAAGGTATTATATGGTTGGTAATTAGTTTGTGTACTTGTGGAACAGTAACAGGTGTATTAGGTTTAATTGAGGGAATTATATATTTAACAAAATCAGATGAAGAGTTTTATCAAACCTATCAGGTTGGTAAAAAAGCTTGGTTTTAAAGCATAAAAAATCCCGATTTAAAATCGGGATTTTTTTATATAATCTGAAATCAATCTTCTTTATCGTTCAGTTTTCTTTCCAGTTCGGCTTGGTATTCTTCCATTACCGGTTTCATGGTGCTTTCCGGAATATCCGCTATTCTCAAGTAGATTAATCCATCAATAGCATTGTTGAATAACGGATCAACATTAAAAGCGACCAAACGGGCATTTTGCTTGATGTATTTTTTAATTAAAACAGGCAAACGAAGTACGCCAGGTTCTAATTCGTCAATGATTTTGTCAAATTTATTCAAATCGGCATCTGTTTCGTTGAATACAAAATCTTTGTCGGCATCCTTTAGTTTTACTTTATATTCCTTTTTAGGATGAATATATTGCGCAATGTAAGGATCATAATAGTGTGATTTCATAAACTCAATCATCAAAGATTTTGAAAAATCTGAGAATTGATTGCTGATACTTACACCACCCAATAAAAATTTGTGCTCCGGATAATGCAAGGTGGTATGAATAATTCCGCGCCACAACAAGAACAATGGCATTGGTCTTTGTTGGTATTCTTTAATGATGAATGCTCTTCCCATTTCAATGGATTTGTGCATCATGTCGTGTAATTCAGGTTCAAAACGAAAAAGACTGTTTAAATAAAAACCATCTATTCCATACTTAGGATATATTTCTGCCCCTAAGCCCATTCTATAGGCTCCGGCAATCTTTTTAGTATCATCGTCCCACAAAAAAAGATGGTGGTAATATTGATCGTATTTGTCTAAGTCAATCGATTCGTTAGTTCCTTCACCTACTTCTCTAAAAGTAATTTCTCTCAATCGACCAATCTCATGAAGGATATTTGGAATCTTATTGGCTTCGGCAAAAAACACTTCGTAGTTTTTACTTTGCAAAAGCCTGCAATCCGTACTTCTCAATGCATTTACTTCGGCAATCATTTTTTCTCCATTTGCAGGAGTAACGATTTGCTTTGGACTTTTTGGACTTTTTAAACTGGACGTATTTAAAAAATTATTTTCTTTTTCAAATGGATTGGCAAGCATATAGGTTTTCTTTCTCAAGAACTCTGTGTACTCTTCAATGGTTTTATGTTCGTTTTGTTCATTTACCGAAATAGGTTTTCCAATACGTACTTTTATCACACGATTCTTCTGGCTAAACACTTCCGATGGTAATTTAGCGGTACGTAATGTGCCGCCAATTTTTGAAAGCATATAGAAAAACCGACTGTTTTTCGCATGAAAATAAATAGGAACAACAGGGACTTGGGCTTTTCTGATAACTTTTATGGCGCCTTCTTCCCACGGTTTGTCAACCATTAATTTTCCGTCCTTATACGTAGAAACTTCCCCTGCAGGAAACATTCCTAAGGGCTTTCCGTCGCTTAAATGGCGCAAGGTTTCTTTTATTCCTACAACACTAGATTTGGCATCCTTATGGTTTTCAAAAGGATTAACCGGCATGATGTATTTCTTGAGTGGCTCAATTCGATGCAAAAGAAAATTGGCGATAATTTTGAAATTAGGTTCTTTGTCAAGCATTAATTTCAATAATAAAACACCGTCAATTCCTCCCAAAGGATGATTTGAAATCGTGATGTAAGCGCCTTCTTTTGGCAAGCGCTTTAAGTCTTCTTCAGGAATTTCGAATTTTATTTGTAAATCATCCAATATTCCATTGAGGAAATCAACATCTTTCAAATGCTTGTTTCTGTCGTATACTTTGTTTAAGGTAGAAATTTTTAGCACCTTCATAAGCAACCATCCAGAAAAAGTACCCAGAACTCCATACTTATCAGCATTTATTGCTTTTGCAACTTCTTTGGCGGTAACTAAACCCATGTATTTTTTATTTTTAAGGCAAGAAACAAAGATAGCAAAAAACTCCATTTTCTCTCTTTTTCTGAACCAAACTTATACTTTTTTATTACATTTGAAACCCACATAAAAAATAATATGTTTCTTTCGATAAAATTAAAAAGTGGGTTCCTGAAAACTTTAGGCTAACAATAATTTATCGAATCAAACTCAAAAAAATACTTTAATGAGAATTATTTCATACAACGTCAACGGAATAAGAGCCGCCATTTCAAAAGGATTTATAGACTGGTTACAGCACGCAAACCCGGATATTATTTGTCTACAGGAAATTAAAGCTACCGAAGACCGAATCCCGGTAGATGATATCACAAAGGCGGGTTATCCATACCAATATTATTATTCAGCTACCAAAAAAGGGTATAGTGGTGTGGCCATTTTATCAAAGATCAAGCCCAATAATGTCGTTCATGGAACCGGAATTCACCACATGGATTTTGAAGGAAGAAACCTTCGGGCTGATTTTGATGGGTTTTCTGTGATGAGTTTGTACTTGCCATCGGGGACAAATATCGAGCGATTAGACCATAAATTTATGTTCATGGATGATTTTCAGACTTACATTGACGAACTCAAAAAAGAAACGCCAAACCTGATTATCTGTGGGGATTACAACATTTGTCACGAAGCAATTGATATTCACGATCCCATCAGAAACAAAACCGTTTCGGGATTTTTGCCACAAGAAAGAGCTTGGCTTGATGGATTCATGAAGTCCGGATTTGTGGATAGTTTCCGCCATTTCAACAGTGAACCACACCAATATTCGTGGTGGAGTTACCGCGCCGGAGCAAGAGGAAACAACAAGGGTTGGCGCATTGATTACAATTTAGTTAGCGACACCTTAAAACATAAATTAAAAAGAGCCGTTATTTTATCAGACGCAGTGCATTCAGACCATTGCCCTATTTTGGTAGAAATGGAGTAATATTTTCTGGAGCTATTTCCCGCTATCCGTTGCAATCTTGTTGTTTTTAAAGAAAAAACAACAAGGATTTTCACTTTTATCGGGGCTAGGGCATCCGAATATAATTTGCGTTTTGCTTTCAAAACAACAGTAGAAACAACATAAATACCAATAAAAATGATAAAAAGAGTTTCCATCGGATTACTAGTATTGGCACTTTCAACATCCTGTGTATCCAAGAAAATATACAATGATTTAGAAAGCAAGTACACCGATTCCAAAAAAGAAAACAGAAGATTAATGGATGAGAATGAAGATCTTTTAAAGGCTAAAAATCAATTAGAACTAGACCGAAGTGCTTTAACATCAGATTTAAGTAAATCAAAATCGGAACTGGAAAAATTGAAAGCCGATTATGCAGCCGCCCAAAATAAATTTAAAGTGTTGCAGGATTCCTATGCAGCTTTAGAAAAAAATAGCAGTGACGCTTTGCAAAACAACATGAAGAAAAATCGTGATTTGCTGGATCAATTAGACGAGAAAGGAAAGGCGTTAGCATTAGAACAAGAGCGTTTAAACAAAAGCGCACAACGTTTAGATGAGTTGGAATCCTTGATTGCTGCCAAAGAAGCCAGCATGAAAAAACTAAAAGAAACGCTGTCTAAAGCCTTGAATAGCTTTGAAGGAAAAGGGTTGACTGTTCAACAAAAAAATGGAAAAGTATATGTTTCCATGGAAAACAAACTGCTTTTCAATTCTGGAAGCTGGGCAGTGGGTTCCGAAGGTAAAAAGGCAGTAGTAGAGTTAGGAAAAGTTTTGGGTGATAACCCGGAAATTTCGGTTCTTATTGAAGGACATACGGATGACGATGCTTTTACAGCTTCAGGACCAATTGCAGACAACTGGGATTTATCCACTAAAAGGGCCACCGCAATTGTTGCCATTTTAAGTGAAAACAAGAAAATCAATAAGGAAAACTTAACCGCTGCAGGTAGAGGAGAATTTTCTCCTTTGGCAAGCAATTCAACCGCTGAAGGAAAAGCAAAAAACCGCAGAATCGAAATTATTTTGACACCAAGATTAGATGAGATTTCTAAAATGTTGAATGATATCAATTAAATAGAAGTAAAGGTTTAAAAATACAAAGGTTCAAAGTTTTACTTTGGACCTTTTTTATTGTCAAAATGTATAAACGTTTCCAAAATTTCTGTTAACTGGAAACCAAAACAATAAACTAATTTTATCTTTGTTTTTGAAAAATTAAAATACAATTCCCTTAATTATGAAATATACTACTTTACCGAATACCGATATAAAAGTCAGCAAAATTTGCCTTGGAACCATGACTTTTGGACAACAAAATACAGAAGCTGACGGTCATGCCCAAATGGATTATGCTTTAGAAAACGGAGTTAATTTCTTTGATACCGCCGAAATGTATTCTGTTCCAGCACGTCAGGAAACCTACGGAAGTACAGAGAAAATTCTTGGAACCTGGTTCAAAAAATCAGGCAAAAGAGAAGAAGTAGTTTTGGCTTCAAAAATTGCGGGACCAAATCCTAATTTCACATACATGCGGGAGAAAAATGATTTTTCGCCAGCCAGTATCAAGTTTGCATTAGACCAAAGTTTACAACGCTTGCAAACCGATTATCTTGATGTGTATCAGTTGCATTGGCCAGAACGCAAAACTAATTTTTTTGGGCAACGCGGTTTCAAAGTGCAGGAAGATGCTTGGGAAGATAATATTCACAATGTTCTCGAAACCTTAGACGGTTTTGTCAAAGAAGGAAAAATCAAACACATTGGACTTTCTAATGAAACGCCTTGGGGAATTATGCGTTTTCTGGAAGAAAGCAAATACCATAATTTGCCAAAAATAAAAACGATTCAAAATCCGTATTCGTTACTCAACAGACTTTTTGAAGCGGGTTCCGCTGAGATTTGTATGCGAGAAAATGTGGGATTATTGGCGTATTCACCAATGGCTTTTGGTGTTTTGTCGGGTAAATTTCTAACTGGCGAAAGTCTTCCAAATGCGAGAATCAATTTGTTCCCACAATTTTCAAGATACAACAGCGAACAATGTTATGAAGCTACTCGATTGTACCAGGAAATTGCCAAGAAAAACGGATTGACCTTGACTGAATTGTCTTTGGCATTCATAGAGCAACAGCCGTTTGTAACCAGCACGATTATTGGCGCCACCACAATGGAACAATTAAAAGAAAATATTGATACAATTCATATTTCACTTTCTGATGAAATCTTAAAAGCAATTGACGAAGTTCAAGCGGTAATTCCTGATCCGGCACCATAATTTGTTGAAAAGATAAAGTAATTTATAAAAAACCCTGTCAGAGTTTTGAACCCTGACAGGGTTTTTTAATTAAAGATCAAATTCTTCGTCAACTGCCAAAGAATCGATTTTTATTTGTGTGGTATCTTGAGCTTTTATCCTTAGAAAAGATTTTGCAGGCCCTGAAATTAGGATAGGTTGCGTTTTATAAATGGTGTCGTCAGGACTCAAAAGCCCTCTTCTAAACATGATATTGGTTAAAAAAGACTCTTGTTTCATGGCAAAATCTTTCAGCATCCCTTGGTCATTAAACTGGTACATGAATTTTCTTGGACTCGGAATAATTCGGGCAAGATAAAGGCATTCATTTAAATTCAATTCTGAAGGACTCTTCTGGAAGTAAAACCGACTCGCTTCGCCAATTCCATATACATTTGGCCCCCATTCGATAATATTAAAATAGACTTCCAGCATGCGTTCCTTGCTTACGATTCTGTTATTTTCCAGGATGTAAACCAATAAAATTTCTTCCAGTTTTCGCGAGACTGTTTTTTCTCGGGTAAGAAAAACATTCTTTATCAACTGCATGCTGATGGTACTGGCACCACGGGAAAACTTTTTGGTTTTTATATTTTTAACAATGGATTGCTTGAATGCTTCGTTAATAAAACCATGATGTGAAAAGAACGAAGGGTCTTCGGTTGTTAAAACACATTTTCTTAAATAAGGGGAAATTTGGTCTAAAGGCGTATAATTAGGGTTTGCTGAGCCAACTAAAATTGGGCGTTGCAATACATTTTTTATAAGTGCCCGATAAATAAATTCTCCATTGAGTTTATTAAGATCTGCTTCGCCGTATTTTGTAATTTTTAGATTTTCTTTATTCAACTTACTGTCAAAAACCAGTTGGTTGGGTTTGTTTTTATTGAACATAAAATTCAAATTGTAGTCAAAATTGCCTTCGGCTTCCATTCCCTGAAAATGGGTGAATAAGCCATCAGGAAGCGAAGAGATAAAGTCCTGTGCTTTCATTTTTGGGATGGCTACTTTGAGCTTGAAGATAGTATCTTCCTCGGTTTCATAAGCCACATAAGGATGGAATTTCACTTTATTGAATTGAACTGTTGAAGTACTGTCTATTGAAATGAAATCAGAACCCAATAAGAATCGGTAATCAAATTTAGCATTTTTGATTACTACATCTTTACTGGCAATTTTTGGATGATTTACTTTTAAATTGGCAATAGCCATAAAACCATCGATATGAAGTTCGTCACCATCTTTATCGATGTTTTCAATATTCAACCGTATGGATTCAAAGCTCGATTTCAAATTGAAACGTTCGTCAAAATAAGGAACTTTAATGGCGCCAGTATCAATATTTACGAAACGAATATCGGCTTTTTTATTTCTTGGATCTGCAAATCCCTTGATTTTCCAACGTTGTGTAAAGGTATTGGTTTGGACTTTTATTGAAGTTTCAAGCTGCTTGTTGACCAATCTCAATTTTTGTAAATTAATCATCGCTTTTTTTCCGTTGTCATCCAGTCGAAACGAAAGATTGTCCAAAACCATATCGGTTGGAACTAAATTCAGCGCTTTCGAGATGATTCTGTAGGCAAATTGAGCGTAATCTCTTTTTTCGTTCCCTATTTCTGTTTGTTTGTCTTTTTTTAGAAAAGCATCAAAATTTCTCACTTTTCCTTTCTTTACGAGCTGTACAAAACCATTCTTGATTTCTAAAGTTCCCAGTTGCACATTGCCTACTAATAATTGCCATATATTGACACTCGTTTTCAGTTTTTGTATTTTAAAAAGGGTATCGGCATTTTTTGGCGCTAATACTACATCAGAAAGATTTACCCCTGAGATTCCGTCAAAAGAAGCTTTTTTTACTGAAAAAGTACTGTTGTAATCGACTTCCATTTCATTAGAAACCTTAGCAATGGTTTGCTGTAAAACCGCATCACGAAAGATGTAAAAAGCAACAATTAGAGCTACAAATACTACACAAAGTATTTTTGTCGCTAGAATTATTTTTTGTTTTCCGGTTTTCATAAACAGTTTCGTATTTGATAAAAATTCTAAAATAGATAGTACTTAGAATCTAGCGTATAAAGAAAAGGAAAATAATACAAAAGGAAATTTTTTTATGGTTTTCTTTAGAATTTTGATGCGTAAAAACGATTTATTTTCTTTAAAAAGCATGAAAAAACTACAACCTAAAAGTATTGTAGTTTCTAAATTTGTTTTAGGGTATTTAAATTAGCTTTTCGGCTTTGGTTCTTTGTATTCAAATGGGTTATAGAATCGTCTGACTTTTTCCACAATTTCATTTAAGGTCATTTTATCTGCTGTTTCCACTGATTTTAGTTTTCCGGGTTCAATTAAGTTTTCATCCATTAATTTTTGTTCCAGTTTTGTTTTGGTTTGTGCCGGACCAAAAACAATAAGTTCATCCGATTTTTTAACATAAGATAGTACTGATTTTATAAAATAATCCAGTTCTTGTTTTTTTCGGGTATCAAATTTTTTATCGCTATCGCCATGATGACTTCCCGAAAAAGTTCCTTTATTGCCTTCTTTGTTGTGATAAACGCTGTTTTCAACATCAGAATCTATTTCGGTAATTTTTTCTGTATCACCATCAAGAGCAACAATTATTGCTTTTGAGGAGTCTATCCAAATGCCAGTTTGCTTTTTCATGTCTTTGATTTTTTATGTTAAAGTAGATTGTTTTAAAACAGCTTTGTTTTGATTCAAAAAAGATTTAATCACCTATTATTTTATCAGAATAGCGCTTAGTTGACTTATGAAAACATGTTCTGATTTATTTTTTTCTAAAAAAGAACTTGCAATGGCATTTGCAGTTTTAAGAATCAAGGTGATAACCTCTGGGGTAAACAAATGGTCATGCTCTTTTCTGAAAATTTTAAAATCAGGAATTACTTGTTCAGTGTCCCATTTATTGGCTACAAGCCAGTCAAAAACAATTTCAATTTCATAGGCTGTGTCGTCTCCAAATTCATTAAAAGTATTTTCAAGCGGAAGCCATTCTGTTTTTACAATTTCTTTGAGTTGTGCGATTTCCTCTTTTCGAATAGTTTTATCTATGGCCGCAATACAATAAAACACTTTTCCTAAGTGTTCATAGAGGTGAGTCATAGTTTGGTGTGATGGTTTCATTTTTCAATCTTTAGATAAAAAAACAACACATAAATTTACAACAAAATAATGAATCTCATTCTGGATTTTCATTTTTTATTAAGTAGTATTTTTATTTTATTGTGTATAATCGCTTGATTTTCAAATAAAATGAAAATAATCATTCAGATTGACTCGGAGTAATTATGGCTTTTTCTTATGAATAGAAATCGTACTAATTATAATTATGTGGGCATAAAAAAAAGGATGCCGTTTTTAATGACATCCTCTTTTTTGCAAAAGCAGTAAAATTATTTTTTCGAATATTCTTTTTCTAAAAATAAGTAGCGTGCTTCATTTTCTGCTTTTTTTGATTTTGAATTTACATCAATAACCATAATTTCTGGATTTTCTTCATTTTTTGCGATAGGCCAAATAGGAAGCTTATCACCGTTTGGATTTCCTGTTTTAATGAAGTTGGCAAAAAAGTTCATCATTGTATCCGAAACTTTATAATCATCGTCTGTCCAAGCATAATTTTTATTAGATGCTAAATTCCCCATAGCATATTCTATTTCTGCAGAGTGAACCGCCCCTTTTGGTATAGGTGCTTTTGGAGTGTTTTTGTCTTTTTTAATGACACCGCCTGCAAGAGCGGCTTCAAGTTCATTGTCGCGCATTTCGGGTCTTGGGTGTGCATAATAATAACGATATACAGGCTGTGTACTGTTTTTTCGATGCAAATCAAACCATTTCCAAGTGCTGTAGGCAATAAAACGGTCTCCTGCCAAATCGGTGGCAGATTGTTCCGTTACGTCAGGAGTTCCAGCAGGATATAATTTCAATACTTCATCCGCTTTGTTGCCATATAATTCCTTTATTTTTTGAATATAACTGTCATTGTCTAAGTCTTTTCCCATTGTTAAAGCGCGGTAGTTCATTTCCTCTGAATTCCATCCCAATAATAAAGGAACCATAGCTTGTTGTTTGGCTTCAAAAATTTCCGGTAACGATTTTGGTAAAAAATAGCCGTCAATGGTTGTTTTAAAAACACCTAAACTTGTTCCAACTGATTTTTGATACAGCTCAAAAGTGGACATAGCACGAAGGTCTTTTAAGGATGAAGCACCAATTTTTTTGGCAAAATCGAGACCTGTTTTTTCGCCTTCGACCAAAGGAACTGGAGATAAAGTAGGGAAAATGGAACCGCCGCTTTCGCCAATAGCTCCTGCGATAAGTCCTTTTGATAATGGAGAAGCCATTTGAGCGCTCACGGCAATTGAACCTGCTGATTCTCCTGCAATAGTGACGCGTTTTGGGTCACCTCCAAATTTTGAAATATTGGCCTGCACCCACTTTAAGGCAGCATTTTGATCTAATAATCCGTAGTTTCCTGAAGCGTGATTTGGAGATTCTTTAGTCAATTCTGGGTGGGAGAAAAATCCCCAAATCCCTAATCTATAGTTTACGGTTAGCGTTACAATTCCTTTTTTGGCCATATTTTCGCCATCATAACGATTTTCGGAACCATCACCAGCGGCAAAACCACCCCCGTAGAAATAGACTAAAACAGGAAGTTTTTCATTGGCAGATTTAGCTGGAGACCAAACATTAAGATATAAGCAATCTTCGCTCGTCCCGTCACTTCTAAAACCCATATCGCCAAATACATTGGACTGGATTGCTCTTGGTCCAAATTTTTTCGTTTGTTTTACTCCGACCCAATTCGTTAAAGCTTGAGGCGCTTTCCATCGTAAATTACCCACTGGTGGCTGTGCAAAGGGAATTCCTTTGAAGCTTTGAATGTTTGTTTTTACATCAAATTCGCCTTCTATAATTCCGTTTGCAGTGGTTATCTGAACAGGGAAAGCATTTTGATTTTCGGCATGCTGCGCTTGTGAAAAGAAGGGAATTGCCAGTAGCATAAACCCAATGCATTTTATTTTTAGATTCATAATTTATGTGTTTTATCGTGTAATGTTATTTGTTTTCATAAAGGATAAATAGTTACAAGTAAAAACTAAATAAGACACTCATTTCACTTATTTCCTGAATTCTGTTATAAATCTGAAGCTAATTTGTGTTTACATAGCTGATTGTGAAATGCTTTGCTTAGTGTTTTTATGGGAGTAAATCGAGTCTTATCCAAATAATTCACTAGCGATGTCTTCAATCTTTGCAACCAATCGAATTTTAATTCCCGTGTTTTTCAAGGCAATTTTATTATATTTCGAAACGAAAATGGTCGAAAATCCTAATTTTTCGGCTTCCTGAATGCGTTGGTCCACGCGGTTTACAGGACGAATTTCACCGGAAAGTCCCACTTCGCCAGCAAAACAAAAATCTTTATTTACAGGAATGTCTTCATTCGAAGATAAAATGGCAGCAACAACGGCTAAGTCTATCGCAGGATCATCTACAGATATTCCTCCGGTTACGTTGAGGAAAACATCTTTGGCGCCAAGCCTGAAACCAGCTCTTTTCTCTAAAACGGCCAGAATCATATTTAGTCTTTTGGCGTTATAACCTGTTGTGCTGCGTTGCGGAGTTCCGTAAACTGCGGTACTTACTAAGGATTGAATTTCGATCATTAAAGGACGCATGCCTTCAAGAGTGGAGGCAATTGCAGTTCCTGATAATTCCTCGTCTTTGTGTGAAATCAATATCTCCGAAGGATTCGAAACTTCGCGCAAACCGTTGCCTAACATTTCATAAATACCAATTTCAGCAGTGGAACCGAAACGGTTTTTCAACGAACGTAAAATACGATACACATGATTTCTGTCGCCTTCAAATTGCAAAACCGTGTCGACCATGTGTTCCAGAATTTTTGGTCCTGCAATATTTCCGTCTTTGGTAATATGACCAATTAGAATCACGGGAATATTGGTTTCTTTGGCAAATTTTATCAGTTCGGCCGTAGTTTCGCGTATTTGAGAAATACTTCCCGGGGTAGATTCGATATAATCCGTATGAAGCGTTTGAATGGAATCGATAATCACGATTTCAGGTTGTATGGCTTCAATTTGTTTAAAGATATTTTGGGTTTTGGTTTCAGTAAGTATATAACAATTGTCTCCGCTTGGCGTGATTCTTTCGGCACGCATTTTTATTTGTTTCTGACTTTCTTCGCCCGAAACATACAAGGTTTTATAAGGTAGTTTTAAAGATATTTGAAGTAAAAGGGTACTTTTTCCAATGCCGGGTTCACCGCCTAAAAGAATCAAAGAACCGGGAACTATTCCGCCACCAAGTACGCGATTGAGTTCGCCGTCAGTAGTATCCATGCGGATTTCCTGAGTGGAATCAATTTCGTTTATTTTTAATGGTTTTGGTGCTTTATTACTGGAAGTTGGTTCGCTTTTCCAAGCTACTTTTTCTTGTTTTTGAATGATTTCTTCCGCTATAGTATTCCATTCTTTACAGGAATTGCATTGTCCTTGCCATTTGGCATATTGCGCTCCACAGTTCTGACAAAAAAAAGTAGTTTTTACTTTTGACATTATTTTTTTGGTGTTAGACTTTTCATATCGTCATATTTTTGGTACATCATATCTTTGGTCAAAGATCCAATTTCTTCTAATTGTGAAGCGGACTGATATAATTTTGCTGCTTTTTTAGCATCACCCATTTTTTCATACATAAGCCCTAATTCATAATTGGCAAGCATGGATTTTGGATAATTTTTCTTGGCAATATCAGAGAGTTTATCTAATTCTTGATAGGCTTTGTTTTTTAGAATTGCCGCTTCAATTGCTTTGAAATCATTGATTCGAATGGGGATTTTTAAGCCTAAATTTTTTGACATAACATCGTATTTATTCGTCAAATAATCTACATAGCCAGCTTGAAGTATAGCAATTTTATCGGCGTATTCAGTTGATGAAATTGGTTTGTAGGAGTCGAAAAACTGATACAAAGCATTTGGTATCGAATAAAGTACGAGTGAATAATGTGACGCTCCTTTGAAATTATCAAATTTGTAATTGACTAAAGGATTTGTAACTAGCTTCATATTTTGGTCGAGGCTTTTTATAGGCTCCTGAAGTTGTTTTACATCACCGTCTCCTGTGGATTGGTAATAGAATATAGCTTGTTTTGTATTCGAAAGTTTTTCTGGGATGCGGTTTTCCATTTCAGGAGCCAGTTCTGGACTTAAAGAAATATAGGCGTTAAATAATGGCGCGTCTTTGTATAGAAAAAAGTTTAAAAACCCTGCTGTGGTATCATGTCCCGCAATAATTCGGAAGGGTGCGGTACGGTATTTTTTTTCGAGATAAGGAAGTAATTCACCACCGATAAATTCAAAAAAATCAGCTCCTTTTCCTGAGGGAACTCCATCTGCAGCATCATAATTACTGTCGTCTACTCGTTCGTCTTTTTTATTTTGGTTGATACCAACAACTATTGTTTCCGGCAAATCATCCCAATAGGCACCATAGTTTAAAGCACCATAAAAGGGGTCAAACAAGTAGTCACCATCAAGTAAAATGAGTATTGGATATCTTTTGTTTGGATTTTTCTCATAGGACGGCGGTAATCCAATTGTGATTTCCCGGCTTCCTAATTTGTTTGAATCGAAAGGGAGTGTTGTTTTTTGAGAAAATACTGAAATAGAAAAGAGTAAAAAGAGTACTACTTGTTTCATGATTTGGGTGTTTTAGAAATTAAATTTATTCTAAATGGAGTAGCAATATACTACTTTTATTAAAATAGAAATAGCAAAAAACACTACAGTTCAAAAAAGCAAACAATTTGTTTTTATTCTAAAAATCTAGGTCAATGAATTGTCATTTTCATTTGGAAAAATAATCCACGGCTTGAAGGTTTTGGCTTCTTCAAATTCTAAAGTGGCATATGAAATGATAATGATGATATCGTCTTTTTGTACTTTTCGAGCAGCCGGACCATTTAGGGTAATGATACCTGAATTTTTCTCGCCTTTGATAGCATAAGTATCAAAGCGTTCCCCATTGTTGATGTTTACGATGGAGACTTTTTCACCTTCAATAATGTTAGAAGCATCTAGTAAAGCTTCGTCAATAGTAATGCTTCCGATATAATTTAAATCGGCTCCAGTTACTTTTACTCGGTGTATTTTTGATTTTACGACTTGAATTTGCATGCTACAAAAGTAAATTAATTTAATGAAATGGTATCAATCAAACGAATATTGTTGACAAAAACGGCAATAAAAGCGCGGTATTTCTTATTTGGTTCTTTTATTGCGCTGGGCAATAGTGTTTCCTCATCGGCAATTACAAAATATTCTAATGCGAAAAGGGTGTTGTTTTCGAAAGCTTTTTTAACCCATTCCGTTACTGATTCGGGACTTTCTGTTTGAAATTTTTCTTTCGCAATTGTTAGTGTTTTGTAGATTATTGCGGCTTCTTCTCTTTCATGTGAGGATAAACGTTCATTTCGGGAGCTCATAGCCAGATGGTTGGGTTCCCTGTAAATTGGACAACCAATTACATTTACTTTCAAGTTGGCTTTAGCAACCATTTTTTTGACGATTTGCAATTGTTGAAAATCTTTCTCGCCAAAATAGGCGTTTGTAGGTGCTACAATTTCAAAAAGACGTTTTACAATAGTGCCAACACCATTAAAATGTCCGGGTCTGAATTCTCCTTCCATTTGGTTTTCTAATCCGTCAAAATCAAAGGATTGTGATAGTGGCTGCCCATCATAAATATCTTCGACAGTTGGAGCATACAAGATAATTTTTGGATTCAAAGCAGTAAGTTTTTTCACATCTTCTTCTAAAGTCCTTGGGTATTTTGCTAAATCTTCCGGATTGTTAAATTGAGTAGGATTTACAAAAATACTCACTACAGTATTTTCATTTTCCAATAGCGATTTTTGCATTAAAGCCAAATGACCTTGATGTAAAGCGCCCATAGTTGGAACGAATCCAATGGTGGAATTTGAAGTTTTGATAGATTTCAAATAGTCTCTCAAAGCTGCTTTTCCATAGAAAATATGCATGGTGGTATTATTAAAATTAAATGCAAACATAATATTTTAGTTAATAACTGCATAAAATTTTGTAATTTTGCGTGGTTTTTATTACCAATAAACTAAGTAAATTACAATATGAAAGATAAGAGGATATTATATGTATCATCTGAAGTGGTGCCTTATCTCGCTGAAAATGAGGTTTCTTTAATGTCTTATGACGTGCCGAAAATGATTAATGATCAGGGAGGACAAATAAGAATTTTCATGCCTAGATATGGAAATATAAATGAGAGAAGACACCAATTACACGAAGTAATTAGACTTTCGGGGATGAATTTGGTAGTAAATGATTTAGATATGCCATTGATTATAAAAGTAGCTTCAATTCCTAAAGAGAGGATACAAGTTTACTTTATTGATAATGATGAATATTTCAAAAGGAAAGCCACATTTGCAGATGAAGAAGGGGTTATGTACCCAGATAATGATGAGCGCGCTATTTTCTTTGCAAAAGGAGTGGTAGAAACCGTGAAAAAATTAAATTGGGTTCCTGATATTATTCATGTTCATGGATGGATGGCGGCAATGTTGCCTATTTACATGAAACATTTTTATAAAAATGAAGCTTTATTTTCAGAAACAAAGATTGTAACCTCAGTTTACAGTCAGTCTTTTGAAGGGACTTTAGACGTAGAGATGATAAATAAGGTTAAATTTGATGGTATTCCTGATGAAGCAATAGCTGATTTGTCGGTTCCAGATTATGAAAACATTATAAAAGCAACTGTAATGCATTCTGATGCAGTAATTATTGCTTCAGAAAACCTGTCTTCAAGTTTAACAAAATTTATAGAATCTTCGGGTAAACCTTTTTTACCTTTCGTCCCGAAAGATAAATTCGCGGAAGCGTATACTAATTTCTATAAAAACGAGGTTCTTTAAATTAAACTTTTATTATTTAATATGTACAATATTTCTTTTTTCAAGAAAATACTGGTTTTATCAAGTATCATTCTTTTGTATTCCTGTGATAAAGATTATAATGCGATTGGTGGAGATTTAATTGGGGATAACCATTTTGATCTTAGCACATATACATCAAATGTGTTGGCTTATAACCAAAAAATTGGACCTATTCAATCTGATAATCTTGCTATTAATCCATTAGGAATATATAAAAATCCTAATTTTGGAGAAACGACTGCCAATTTTAACACACAATTGACTTTAGCTTCCACTGTAACTGCCACAGGTATTAGTGCAAAGCCTTTTATTACGAGTGTAGTTTTGACGATTCCTTATTATTATAATGCTTCGAAAACAGTTACAAATACTGACGGTAGTCATGTTTATACATTAGACTCGATTTATGGTGTTGATAAAGCACCAATGAAATTAAGCGTTTACGAATCTGGATATTATATGAGAGATACGGATCCTACAGGTGGATTTCAACTAGCTCAAAAATATTATACCAACCAAAATACTGATTTCGAAAATGCTAAAGTTTCCAGTCGTTTGAATGATGATAGTGATTTAGCTCAGAACGATGATTTTTTCTTTGATCCGGCTGAACATGTTGTTAAAACAACGGATTCTATTACTAAAGTAGAGACTGTAACACGAACTCCTCCGGGAATGCAGTTGAATTTGAATAAAGGTTATTTTAAAACAAAGATTATTGACGGTGCTATTGCTGGTAAGTTGGCCTCAAATGATGTTTTCAAAGAGTATTTTAGAGGGCTTTATTTTAAAATGGAGAAATCAGGAAGTAGCGAAGGAAATGTAGCGATGTTAAATTTCAAAGCTGGAAAAATTACCATTAATTATAATGAAGATTTATCTACTACAGCAACAAGTGGTGTTGTGACAGTGACAAGAGTTAAAAAAAGTATCGTTCTTAACATGACCGGAAATTCTGTAAGTTTATTGAATAATAGCTTTGGAGCTGCGGGTGTTACCTATAATGCGTTGCCAAATACTGGAAATACAACTGCTGGAGATGGGAAATTATATTTAAAAGGTGGTGAAGGTTCTATGGCTATCATTGATCTGTTTGATAAAAAAGATTTGAAAGGATATGATGTTAACGGGAATCTAACTGGGCCTAATGGAGTTTCAGATGAATTAGATGATTTAAGATATCCGGCTGATGGTAAAAAGTGGTTAGTCAATGAAGCGAATCTTGTTTTCCATATTGATGCAAGTACAATGGCTAATAACTATGAGCCAAGAAGGATTTATTTGTACGATTTTACAAATCATAGGCCTGTTGTTGATTATTACAATGACGCTACAACAAGTGCTGATGCTAAAAAATCAAAATTAGTATTTGATGGTAATATAAATACAGATGCTACTTCTAAAAGAGGATTGACCTATAAAATCAGGATTACAAATCAGATTCGTAATCTTATTAAAAATGTCGATTCAACTAATGTTAAATTAGGATTAGTGGTTACTGAAGATATAAATACTGTTGCTTCGTATAAATTGAGAACACCAAATACAGTTATTACTCAAGCTCCAAAAGCCAGTGTAATGAATCCATTAGGGACCATTTTATTTGGAAACAACATTCCTTTCGGTGATCCTAATTATGACAAAAGATTAAAACTTGAAATTTTTTATACAAAACCTAATTAAGTAAAGCTATGTGTGGAATTGTTGGATATATCGGTTATAGAGAAGCTTACCCTATTGTTATAAAAGGGTTGAAACGATTAGAATATAGAGGGTATGATAGTGCCGGTGTCATGTTATATGATGGCGAGAACTTGAAAATTTCTAAAACTAAAGGTAAAGTTGTAGATTTAGAAGAAAGAGCTGTAAAAGAAATTTCTATTAATGGAACTATAGGAATGGGACATACGCGTTGGGCTACACATGGTGTTCCAAACGATGTAAATTCGCATCCACATCTTTCTAATTCAGGTGATTTGGCTATAATTCACAATGGAATTATTGAAAATTATGCTCCATTGAAAAAGGAGTTGATAAAAAGAGGATATGTTTTTCATTCTGATACAGATACTGAAGTTCTTGTAAATCTTATCGAAGAAGTTCAGAAAAAAGAAAAATTAAAAATTGGTAAAGCAGTTCAGGTTGCTTTAAACCAAGTGGTTGGTGCTTATGCAATTGCCGTTTTTGATAAAAAAAATCCAAATGAAATTGTTGCGGCACGTTTAGGAAGTCCGTTAGCAATTGGTGTAGGTGAAGGGGAGTATTTTATTGCTTCTGATGCTTCTCCATTTATTGAATATACTTCAAACGCCATTTATTTAGAAGATGGTGAGATGGCAAACATCAGGTTGCATAAACCAATGAAAGTAAGAAAAATTAAAGATGATTCTTTAGTTGATCCTTATATTCAAGAACTTCAAATGAATTTGGAGCAAATAGAGAAAGGAGGTTACGATCACTTTATGTTGAAAGAGATTTACGAACAACCTAGCGTAATTAAAGATACGTATCGTGGTAGACTTCATGCAAATGAAGGAATTATTCAAATGTCTGGTGTTGAGGATAATTTAGAAAAATTTCTAAATGCTGACCGAATAATAATTGTGGCTTGCGGTACTTCTTGGCATGCCGGTTTAGTAGCGGAATATATATTTGAAGAGTTTGCTCGTATTCCGGTTGAAGTGGAATATGCTTCTGAATTTAGATATAGAAATCCAATAATAAGCAGTAAAGATGTTGTTATTGCAATTTCTCAATCAGGAGAAACTGCTGATACTATGGCAGCGATAAAATTGGCTAAAGAAAATGGAGCTTTTGTATTTGGGGTTTGTAATGTCGTAGGTTCTTCTATTTCAAGAGAAACTCATGCAGGAGCCTATACTCATGCAGGGCCTGAAATAGGTGTTGCTTCTACAAAAGCATTTACTACTCAAATTACAGTATTGACAATGATGGCGTTGCGTTTGGCTAAAGCCAAAGGAACAATGTCTAATACAGATTTCCATAGGTATTTGCAAGAATTAGAAATCATACCTGAAAAAGTAAAAGAGGCTTTAGAAACAAATGAAAGAGCAAAAGAAATTGCTGCTACATTTAAAGATGCTCCTAACTGTTTGTATTTAGGAAGAGGATATAATTTCCCGGTAGCTCTTGAAGGCGCTTTGAAACTTAAGGAGATATCATACATCCATGCGGAAGGGTATCCGGCTGCTGAAATGAAACATGGTCCAATAGCGCTTATTGATGAGCATATGCCAGTTGTTGTTATTGCGCCTAAGCAAGGTCATTACGATAAGATTGTCAGTAATATCCAGGAAATTAAATCCAGAAGCGGAAAAATTATTGCGGTAGTAACCAAAGGTGATACCCAAGTTCGTGAATTGGCAGATTATGTAATCGAAATTCCAGAAACTTCAGATGCTTTGTCACCGTTAATAACAACAATTCCTTTACAGCTTTTGTCATATCATATTGCTGTGATGAGAGATTGTAATGTTGATCAACCCCGTAATTTAGCAAAATCAGTTACTGTAGAATAATAAGATATTATTTGCTTTAAGATATAACCTCGAAAGATTTTTCTTTCGAGGTTTTTTTATGCTTGTTTTTTTGCCAAGAAGAAAAAATATCTTGAAAAACGATTTTTTTTCTTCTTGAAATCATTTTTATTAAATAGCTAAAAATTAATAAAATTATTAAGATTAATGCATTTATTATATGCGTGCATAGTGTTATTTTGATATTTTTACTTAATTTTTAACAAAAAATAAAAAACAAAAAATAAAGAATAAGCATAAATGGGTTAAAATCACTGATAATTATGAAATTTTAAAGGCTGTTTTTTATTAATATCAAAAATATTTGTATTTTGGCTTCATAAACCAACAAATTATAACCCAATGAGAGTGTATTTACTTTTTTTGTCATTGTTTTTTTGTAGCCTAACTTTTGCTCAAAACACAATTTCAGGTATTGTTACAGACAGTAACAATCAACCTATTCCTGGAGCCAACATCAAAATTGTTGGAGAAACCGCTGGTAGCATTACCGACATTGATGGAAAATTTACTTTAAATTCATCAAAAAAACCACCCTATGTGCTTACTGTTACAAGTGTAGGTTATGGTTCTCAAAGAGTAAATGTTTCTTCAAATAATCAAAAAGTGACGGTTAAACTTGCCGATGAAGAAACAAAATTGAATGAGATTGTCGTTTCTGCTTCTAGAACCCCAGAAAGAGTATTAGAATCTCCGGTTACAATTGAAAGAATGAGTATTGCGGATATTAAAAAAACAGCATCTCCAACTTTTTATGATGGTTTAGAAAATTTGAAAGAAGTTCAGATGAATACTAGTAGTTTGTCTTTTAAGTCAATAAATACTCGTGGTTTTGCCACTGTAGCGAATACCCGTTTTATGCAATTGGTTGACGGAATGGATAATTCTTCACCGTTGTTGAATTTTGTATTAGGGAATTTGATTGGTGTTTCAGAAATAGACGTTCAAAATGTTGAGTTATTGCCAGGTGCATCGTCTGCTTTATATGGGGCAAATGCTTTTAATGGTATTTTGTTTATGAACAGTAAAAGTCCATTTACAAGTCAGGGAATTACAGCTTACGCAAAATATGGACAAACCAGTCAAGAGGCTGCAGGGTCAAATGATTTTATTGATTATGGAGTGAGAATGGCACATGCGTTTAGTTCAAAATTAGCAGGTAAAGTTAACTTTACTTATATGAGAGGTACAGATTGGCATGCGACAAATTATGATGACAAGACTCATCCTGGTATAGACAGAAGTAATGTAAATTACGATGGTATAAATGTATATGGGGATGAAGTTACTACAAATTTAAAAGGAGTTGGACAATCATTAGCTACTTTAGGATTAATACCTCAAGGAGCCGTAAACTTACTTCCTAATTATAATGTAAGTAGAACTGGGTATAACGAGGTTAATTTAACAGATAACAAAGCAAGTAATACTAAAATTGATTTCTCTCTTCATTACAGACCTTTTGGAAATGAGAATTTAGAAATTATTTGGCAAAGTAAATTTGGTTTTGGAAATGCAGTATATCAAGGGGCTAATAGGTATTATTTAAATAACTTTTTTATGCAACAACATAAATTAGAATTTAAAGGGAAGAACTTTTTTGTAAGAGGGTATACTACTACTGAAGATGGTGGAGATTCTTATGATATGCTTTTTACAGGGATTAATGTAAATAGAAAATGGAAGGATGATAAAACATGGTTTGGACAGTACGCAGGTGCTTACATTCAGTCTACATTAGCAGGTATGACTCCTGAAAATGCGCATATAGCGGCTAGAGCTACTGCTGATACAGGTAGATTTTTGCCAGGTTCACCAGAGTTTAAAAATGCTTTCAATCAAGTAATTGCTGATCCAAGTGTGCTTTCGGGTTCAAAATTGGTTGATAATTCTAAAATATACCATTCGGATGCAAATTATAATTTTAAGGATGTTATAAAATTTGCCGAAATTCAAGTGGGTGGATCTTTTAGATTATATGAATTAAACTCTCATGGTAGAATTTATACAGATGCAAACGGACCTATTAATTACAATGAATACGGTGCTTATACACAGTTAACAAAAAGATTTGTAGAGGATAGATTGAAATTTACAGGATCTCTTCGTTATGATAAATCAAAAAATTTCGATGGTAGTTTTTCACCTAGAGTATCTCTAGTATATTCTGCTGGAGAAAGTAAGAAACACAACTTTAGAGCTTCTTTTCAAACCGGTTTTAGAAATCCATCAACACAAGATCAATACATTGGTTTCAATGTGGGAAGTGCGATATTGCTTGGTTCAGCTCCTGATAACTTAACAAGATATAGTGAAACTTTACCGGTTTCGACTGCAGTAGGTCAAGCTTTTGCTGGTGGATCAACTGTTGTTATGACGGGATTGAATGCTTATAATAACTCCTATACAGCATCTTCGGTAGGTGCGTTCAGCGCCTTGGCAGCGAGTAATCCTGTTGCTGGGTCAGCTTTGTTGAGAAAAACAAATGTAAATTATGTAAAACCAGAGCAGGTTAAAGCATTTGAGTTAGGATATCGTTCATTCATAAAAGACGTATCAATTGATATTAATGGATATTATAATATTTACAATGACTTTATTGGAAATTTAAATGTTGTAGCTCCTTTTTATGGTACAGCACAAGACTCTCCAAATCCTTTAGGAGGACCAACAGATTCTGGAGCACAGTCATTACATGCGCTTCAAAATGGTAATTACAGAGCGTATCAATTGTATACGAATACTAATATAGAAATCAAATCCCTTGGTTTTGGTATTGGGCTTTCTAAAAAAGTATATAGAAATTTCGAAGTTGGGGTGAACTATAATTATGCTGAATTTAATTTCGATCAAGAGAAAGATCCAAGTTTTGAAGCTGGTTTTAATACACCAAAACATAGAGTAAAAGCATCATTTGGAAATGAAAAGTTATTTGATAATTTTGGATTTAACGTTAGCGGAAGATGGAATAGTGAGTATTTATGGCAATCTACAATGGTGGATGGTATGATCGCTTCAGCTACAGTAATCGATGCTCAAGTAAATTATAACATGCCAAAACTAAAATCAACTCTTAAGTTAGGAGCTTCAAACATTGGTGGAAAAGAATATACTCAAGTATTAGGTGCGGGATTAATTGGACAGCAGTTTTTTGCTTCTTGGACAATCAACCCATAATTAAGGCTTTAATTTAAAAAAAAATACAACCATGATAAAAAATTTCAAATGGCTACTATTGGTTTCTTTAAGCTTTGTAGCATGTAATAATGATGATAATACAACTGTTGTTGAAGAGCCAGTGAGTTCAGGGACGGCTAGTTTTACAAAATATGTAGCATTAGGAGATTCTTTTGCTGCAGGATATAGTGACGGTGCGCTTTTCAAAAAAGGGCAAGAAGGTTCTTATGTGAATATAGTGTCTCAGCAATTTGCTACTGCTGGAGGAGGAGACTTCAAAACGCCTTTTACATCAGATAATTTTGGTGGATTGTTGTTGGGAGGAAATGTAATTGCTGGAGTTCGTTTATATTTTAACGGTACGGGACCTGTGCCGGTTAGTGGAACACCTACGACTGAAGTGAGTACTAAGATTACTGGACCATTTAATAATTTAGGAGTTCCAGGGGCAAAAAGTTATCATTTAGTAGCGCCAGGATATGGAAATGTTGCTGGAGTTCCGACGGGTAAAGCAAATCCTTATTTTGCAAGATTTGCAACTTCGTCCGGGACGACCGTTTTGGCAGATGCTTTAGTTCAAACACCTACTTTCTTTTCATTGTGGATTGGGGGTAATGATGTTTTAGGTTATGCAACTTCTGGTGGAATTGGTGTAAACCAAACAGGAAATTTAAATCCAGCTACTTATGGTGGAAATGATATAACCGATCCTAATGTTTTTGCAAGTGTTTATTCAAGTTTGGTTACTAATTTAACGGCAAATGGAGCAAAAGGAGTGGTTGCAAATCTTCCTTATGTAAGTACGCTTCCTTATTTCACGACTGTCCCTTACAATCCATTGACGGCTAAAGTTCTTGGAGGAGGCGATGTAGCTGTTGGTCAAGCTACTATAACGGCTTTAAATGCTCAGTTGTACGGACCGTTAAAACAAGCTTTAACAGCATTTGGAGCAGGAGAGAGGATTAACCTTCTTTCTACAACGGCGGCTAATCCAATGTTGATTAAAGATGAGTCTTTAACAAATTTGTCTGCTCAATTAACCGCGGCTTTTACTCCTAGTTTGGGGTTAGCTACTGCGACTTTTTATGGAAATGTTTTTGGACAAGCTAGACAAGCTACTGCTACAGATTTAGTACTTTTGCCTACTCAATCTGCAATAGGTGCAGCTCCTACAGCTCTTGATTCCGGTATAGGGATGGCACCACCATCGCCATTAAATAAATTTGGAATTACATATCCGCTTCAAGACAAGCATGTATTGATACCAACTGAAATTGCGGATGTTAAAGTTGCTACTGATGCTTATAATGTTACCATAAAAGCAATTGCTGATGCTAAAGGATTGGCTTTTGTTGACACGAAAGTGATTATGACTCAATTGTCAAGTGGAGGAATTGTCAGTAATAGTTTTACACTTACTTCTACTTATGTAACTGGTGGGGCGTTTTCTCTTGATGGTGTTCATCCAGGACCAAGAGGTTATGCATTAATTGCAAATGCATTTACGGCGGCCATTAATGCTAAATATTCTTCAACATTAAAACCTGTTGATTTGAGTCATTATCCAATATTATATCCGGCCATAATTCCATAATCGTGATTTTGGTCAAGCCAAAAAAACCACCCGTTTTATGACGTGGTGGTTTTTTGTTTTCATCTAAATAATAGGTTTTTGTGTGTTTTAAAACGACATTAAAAACAAAGCGATAAAATTATGCTGTTTTTTATAAAAAAAAATATTGATTTTATATTTTAAAAAATTATCTTTGCACACTGAAAAAAGTGTCTAATCGATAAGTTTCGGTTGGTATTATTTCATAAACCTAAATAGCTATTTAATAAATACATAAGTAATGTCTAAAGTAATAGGAAAAGTTGCCCAAATCATTGGCCCAGTAGTTGACGTTGTTTTCAACGGTAAGGATGTTGAACTTCCAAAAATTTATGATTCGTTAGAAATCACAAAAAAAGATGGTACATTATTAGTACTTGAAGTACAATCTCACATTGGTGAAAACACAGTTCGTACCATTTCGATGGACTCAACAGATGGTTTGAGTAGAGGTTATGAAGTAGTTGGAACAGGAAACCCTATCCAAATGCCAATCGGTGCCGATGTTTACGGTCGTTTGTTTAACGTAATTGGAGATGCCATTGATGGTTTAGGAAACTTGCCAAAAACAGGTGAAAACGGAATGTCTATTCACAGACAAGCACCAAAATTCGAAGATTTATCTACTTCTTCTGAAGTTTTATTCACAGGTATTAAAGTAATTGATTTAATTGAGCCTTACTCAAAAGGGGGTAAAATTGGATTGTTCGGTGGTGCTGGTGTTGGTAAAACAGTATTGATTCAGGAGTTGATTAACAATATCGCAAAAGGTCACGGTGGACTTTCAGTATTCGCAGGAGTAGGAGAAAGAACACGTGAAGGAAATGACTTACTTCGTGAGATGTTAGAGTCAGGAATTATAAAATACGGGGATGAATTCATGCACTCTATGGAAAATGGAGGATGGGATTTATCTAAAGTTGATATGCCAGGAATGAGAGAGTCTAAAGCTACTTTCGTTTTCGGACAAATGAATGAGCCTCCTGGAGCTCGTGCTCGTGTAGCACTTTCAGGATTATCTATCGCTGAATATTTCCGTGATGGAGCAGGTACTGATCAAGGAAAAGACGTATTGTTCTTCGTTGACAATATCTTCCGTTTTACACAAGCTGGTTCTGAGGTATCGGCACTTTTAGGTCGTATGCCATCTGCGGTAGGTTACCAACCAACATTGGCAACTGAAATGGGTGCGATGCAAGAGCGTATTACATCAACAAACAAAGGTTCTATTACATCTGTACAAGCGGTTTACGTTCCTGCGGATGATTTAACTGACCCTGCTCCGGCTACAACTTTTGCTCACCTTGATGCTACTACTGTATTGTCTCGTAAAATTGCTGAGTTAGGGATTTATCCTGCAGTGGATCCATTGGATTCAACTTCAAGAATCCTTACACCACAAATTTTAGGTGATGAGCATTATGACTGTGCTCAAAGAGTAAAAGAAATTTTACAAAAATACAAACAATTACAAGATATCATCGCGATCCTTGGTATGGAAGAATTATCAGAAGATGATAAATTAGCCGTTTCAAGAGCGCGTCGTGTTCAACGTTTCTTATCTCAACCTTTCCACGTTGCTGAGCAATTTACAGGATTAAAAGGAGTTTTAGTTGATATTAAAGATACTATCAAAGGATTTAATATGATTATTGATGGTGAATTAGATCACTTGCCAGAATCAGCTTTTAACCTTAAAGGTACCATTGAAGAAGCTATCGAAGCTGGAGAAAAAATGTTGGCTGAAGCATAAATTAGGATTCAGTATTCAGTCGCAGTATTCAGTACTGTGACTGTAAACTGAGACTGTAAACTAAAAACTATGATTTTAGAAATAGTATCACCAGAAGCAAAATTATTTTCAGCAGAAGTGACTTCGGTTACATTGCCAGGAGTTGATGGAAGCTTTCAAATTTTGAATAACCACGCACCAATCGTTTCTATTTTAGGAAAAGGTGTTGTGAAAATTACAGCTTCTAATTTTGCTTTCGCAAAAGAAGTAGCCAGTAAATTCACAAAGCTAGATGATCAAAATTATACGCTAGCAATCACTTCAGGAACAATTGAAATGAAAGATAATAAAGTTATTATTTTAGCGGACTAAAGTAATTTCGATTATAAAAAATTAAAGCCTAACTTAATCGTTAGGCTTTTTTTATGTCCAATCCCAAGCAATTATATTCCAAACTGTATCCTCTTCTTCATAATTATCGATTGTTTTGAAACCAATGGCTTCGTGTGCTTGCATTGAGCGAAGGTTTATAGTGGCAACTTCGGAGATTAAATAATCAAATTCATGTTGCAGCTCCTTTCTGTAAAAATGATAAAGACCTCGAAATATTCCTTGTTTTCTATAGTTTTTATCTACGCAAATTTGACCCATTACAACGAATGTTTTATCCTTGGGCACTAATCCATCAATTCTTTCAAACATGGGTATAAGAACCTCAATTTCGTTTCTAAAGCTGGATAGCATTACCAATGCAAAACCTACTACGATATCATTGTCTTTTGCAATGATATGTGCACAGGCTGAATTCATTTGTTCTAATAAGGCAATGGTGTGTTGTACGGTAACAAATCCTTCTTGAAGTTTTTCTTCAGAAGTTATGTTTTGAGAACTATTTTGTAATTGTAGTGTTCTAATTTGTTCTAGTTCGTCTAGACTTGACGCTCTTTTATAAATTATAGGTTTCATCCAATTCTATTGATTAACACGTTTATTAATTACGATTTGTTTTAGCTGTAATTATAAAATTAGGAAATCTTAGATTATGCTTAGCAAATTTTTATTTTATAATTAGTTTCGAATTCATTTCAGTATAATACTTTTCATTGTATTTTGCTGCAATTACAAGAGCTCCTGAAATTAAAATAAGATTTTTAATTATGTATTGACCAACTAAAGTAGGGCAGTAGGGGAAAGCGTCAAAACAGACTGTTTTTAGTATAAAAATTGGAAAAAATGTAACGGCCATATGCATCAATAACAATATAATTGTATAAGGAATGAATCGTTTTATGAGCAAACCAAGTCCTATAATTACTTCGCAAACACCTAGAATTGGAATAAATATTTCTGGTTTAAACCAATAAACTGTTTGTTCTACTAAATCACCAGCAGGACTCATTCCAAAAATTTTCAATGCACCAAACCAGACATAGACAATGGCTAGAGATATTCGCATCATATTGACACTGTGTTTTTCCATTTTTTTGCTAAATCTAAAATAAAGGATGTTGAATGTTGGTTTCATAATGAAATTATTAGTTGTATGCATTTCCTGTTTTTCGAAAATCAGAAAAGATTGTTGTTGTATTTTGAATAGTTAAAGAATAAAAGCCTAACAGATTTCCAACGTCTGTTAGGCTTTGGTTGATAAAATGAAATATTAAAACAAACCATTAAAACAAAGTATCAACTTATTTATTTAAATTATTCAGCACCGTCTGTAGCGGCTCTTGCAATGGCAAAGCCACCTACTTTTTCACCTAATTCAAGTCCTTTTTCACAATCACTTCTGTAGTGAATACAGCCAAACATTCTAGAATCAGATGCTTCTTTTGCCATATTTATAAAAATTTGTGATTTTGCAGGAATAAAATGCGATAAAACAACACAAGCAGCACCACTAAAAGTAGAATGACCCGATACATAGGAAGGGAAATTAGGAACTCCAGTTATTGTTTTTATAGAAGGATCCATTTGTGATGGTCTTGGATTAAAATAAGTATACTTAGCATCCCAACAGCTAATGGCGGCATCCATCATGGCAATATTCAGTAATGCCATATTTCTTGCCCATCGCACTTCGCTATAATTTTGTTCTACAAATGACGCTGATGCAATAGCATTCCAGTGCCCAGGTGGTGTATAAGTTCCTACACCATCAGCCCAAAAAGTAACAATTTCCATGTTTTTTCTTGATGGATTATTGCCATAATTTTTTATTTCAGCTAATTCTTTTGCAAATTGCTCTGATTTTGTGGAAGGCGGTGCCACTGGACGACTCGCTACAACCATTTCAGGAGTCATAAGAAATGATTTTACTTTTCCAAATAAAGGCAACATTGGAGGTCTTGCCGGTAAATCCAAAGACTTCCATGGTGTTTCTCCTGTAGCCGCAGTTTGTGTTTCTAATTGAGCCCAAATTGCTGGGGTTCCAATTGCAGCTCCAGCCCCATCTGTACTGGCACGTGCAATAAATTTTGCAGCAATTTTTCTGCCTAAAATAATACCGGCTTCTACGTCACTTCGAACATTAGCACCGCTAATAATACGATATAGTTTTTGTTCTTCCGCTTTTCCGTCAATGTATGCGATTTCAGTTGGGAACAATAGTTTTAATAATTCAACAGTTACACCAGATAATACACCGTCTTCTGAAGGATAAGAAGGCATAGGACTTTTTGGAATTAAAACTTGTAATGTTGCATCAACAGTAAACGGAGCTGCTCTATTGTATAGTTTTTTATAATACCAAGTGGCAACCATTGCATCATATTGGGCTGCACTTACATAGGCATAAGCTCTTGCTGCATAAGGTGGATTTGAAAATGGAAATTGCGGATTTGCAAAAGGATTCGCCGCTGATGGTGCAGGATAGGTTCCATCTTCATTTTGATAAGGAGGACGGTTGTGTCTTGCCACTAAAGTTCGCATGATTTCATTCCAGCGTAAAACGCCACCAGCGCTCCAATATTTTATTATTCTTTTTTGATCTTCTGATATATTGACTTGGTAGCTTTTTATTTCATTGATTTCTCTTGTGTATGCTGGTGTACTTGTGGCAACAGGTGCATCAAGTGGGAATTCGCTTGGAGTTGTTAATAAAAAAGTTTTCCAAGTTCCGGCTGCATCGTCTGTATTGGTAGGATTTAAAGCTTGAAATTGTTCGTTTTTTTCAGTAATATCATCACTACACGAATAAGTACAGGCAAGAAATAAAGTTATAAGAGTAGTATAGGCTATTTTTTGTATATTATTTTTCATCTTGATTTGCTATTTTTTAAAATTAATCACATAAAACAAACCACCATAAAAGGTGTCTGATTTTCCAACGTTTCTACCTTCTACAACATAGTTATAACCGCCTACAAGAGATAATTCAGGTATTTTTTTAAATGTATATTTTGAATTAACACCATATTTTAGTGCATTCATGGTATTACTTGGAAAAGGCATATTATTTTTTGTAATGTCAAATCCTCCAGATTGGGTTACCCAATTGTCTATAATGAACTCAGCAATTAATCTATTAGAACGATAACCAGCTCTAAAGTTCACTGAAATAGCATCAGGCATATCAACTTCGTTCGTGTAATGGATTTCGTCAGTTAAATAAGCATTTCTGTCAATTGTTATATTCGCTCTTTTTATATAAGCACCAGATAATGTAGCAAAGAAGTTTCCTCTTTGATAATCTCCCATTAATCGCAATGTAGCTGTTTTGCTATGTAAACCAAGGCTTAAGGGTAAATAGTCAGCTGGATAATCGGATAGAGGTGTTGAAAAACTTCCCAATGCATAAATGGAATAGGTTGACTGGCCAACTGTTTTCTCCAGAGGCATGTATTTTAGCGTAAGCGAAAGATCTTGTATTCCTTTTTGACCTTTCATGGTTCCGGCAGAAGCATTTGTTTCTACATACGGCACACTAAAAATAGCATTCAATTTATCTGAGATACCATAATTTCCCATAAGTCCAATTGATTTTGTGGATACCGTGCCAAGATTTAGATTCTCTCTTTTAAGAGATCCTTCCCAATATTCATCCCAGCTACTGTATTGATATATTGCTCCAACACAAAAATTGTTTTTACTCATCATGATACCGTCAATATCTGTTTGAGCATTCATAAAAATAGGCGCTAATAATAAGCAACTTAAGTAAAATTTTTTCATTTTAATAAAATGGTTTAATTATGAAATGGCATTAGTAATCTTTTGTTTGCAATTTTTTCTAAAAGAATAAATGAAGAGAATTAATTCTCTTCATTTATTAATCTAAAATTAATGCTTCATTGACATTGTCATTTTTTTATTTAAATTGAAACGATACGAATAACCAACATTGATAGAGTAATCAGCAAAAGCGGCATCACCTTGAACATGTACATATTTACTTGGATCAGTAATTACTGAATTTTGTAAATCTTGAGAAGCAATATCAGCAGCGCTTTGAATACGGTTTTTTACAACATTGTAAGGGATGTAAAGACTGAAACCATGTTTTCCTATGCGATACGAAAAGCCATATTCAACAGCAATAACATATCCAGGACGACGGTATGCCACTTGGCCACCAAAAGCGTCATAAGCAGGGATGCCCTCAAATCTTCCGGCTAATGATACTGTGAAATTTTCTTTTTTGTCAACAGCAGCCATAAAACCAGCTCGGCCAAAATATTGGTCTGGACTAGCGTAGATTTCATATCCTTCCAATCCAGCTTTTGGTGCTGATTTGAAAGTGCCATTAGATTCTCTTGGATTAAATAAATAATATCCATTTGCAAAACCATAAAGACGCCCAGTTAATTGTCTAAAGGCTTGTAATTCTACTGAAAAACCAACACCTCCATCACCAGGTTGAATAGCTTGGTCCATTACAACACTTTTGGTAGTTCCGTCTGCTTGTGGAGCATCATCTCTTCGATCATGACTACCTGTGTTTAATTTCACACCTAATCCTACCATAAGGTTTCCTTTTTTTGCCGTTTTAGGATCAAAAACCCAATAGTTTACACTTAAACGTGCATCAGCTATACCATCAGCATAAACACTATAACGATAGGTGTTTTTTACCGGAGTAGTTTGTTTTAGTACTTGAGAGCGTTCATTATTTACATAAGGTAATGTCGCATTCAACTGGATACGGTCAGTTAATCCGTAAGATATATTTAAATCGACTGCATGAGAATAGATATTTACTGCATTACCGCGTTCATTCCCATTTGCATCAAATCCACCTCCAGTTAATTGGCGTTGTGGTTGTTCTTCTTTACCGACAAAGTGTCTCCAAGAATGAAAATAGCGATAATTGGTTCCAACCTGGAACTCACCTTCATTTAGATCGTAGGAATTAGAAGAGTTCATGTTTTGTCCTCCCATTTGACGTACGGCTACACAACCTTGAGCTGTCATGTTTTGAGTATTAAAAGCAATTGTAAGGAATAAAATAAAAATAAAAGCGGAATGTAAAAAAGATAAATTTTTCAAGGTTTGGTTTGTTTGAATGGTTAATAGTATAAAATTCACCAACAACAACTTCTTTCGCGATAGAGTAGGTTGGTATTAAAAAAATGTAAGCTGATTAATAGATTTCTTAACTTTGTAAATGAGATTTTTTTGGCTTTCGCCAATTTTTTTGTCTAGTTTAACAAAGAAAATGAATGACTAAAAGATTACTTTGGAACAAATGGTTTTAAGAAATTCTTTTAGGGATTTGCAAATGAATTTAAGTCTAGATAAAGAAAGCAGAAAAACGTAACTGCAAATTAAAAATAGTAAATAGGCCAATATTTTACTCTCAAAAACGAGAAGTTTTTAAAAACACAGTAAAATGGTTTGTGTTTTCTAACTGGTGAATTTTAAATATTTGTAATTAATGTACATTTTAGCTTAAGCAATCATGAATTATAATGCTTTTGCAAATGTTTACCTCTGTGAAAGATTTCACAAGAAATAAAAGAAGATTATGCGATGTCTGGTGGAGAATACGATAAAGAAAAGTATCCAGAATCTAATGCCATGTTTGGCGTAATGATAGGTTCAATCGAATGTATAGCTGTTTTGGGAGAAAAATCAACCGCAACAGTATTATTTGGGATGTAATCTTGTAGAAAAGATTTCATCAGTTTTTTTACAGGAGCATCTTTTGAAGAAGCGCCATTGAATAATTGATTGTCAACAATGTCTTTTAAGTCTTTGCCTATTGCATCTTGATGTGAATTATGAAGATAATAAAGGCTTAGGATGTTATTTTGAATTCTTTTTTTGAAAATATGGTAACTTTTATTGTTAATAACCACATCTTCATTTACGTATTCAAAATCAGTGTCTTCAATGAAAGAATATAAAGTGGCATTCAATTTAATTACGTGCATCTCTGAACTAGGTGCTTTTTCCATACTAGTCACCCATGCTTGCTCTTGTTGATAAGCAAACATCAGATAGTATCCCAGAACATTGTAAAACAATGTTACTAATAAGAAAAGTGATGCAATTCGTTTCATAATGGCCGAAAGTAGAAAACTATTTTATAATGAAATATTTTTGGAGTTAATTTTAAGATAATTTTAACATAATATTAACAAAATATTGAATCGAAACCGTTTTCGTAAATTTTTATCAATTTTATTTCAGCTATTATTTTTCAATTGTTAATTTTTAAAGAATTTAATTTTTATGAATAATATAATGCAATTTGGAAGTCGAAGCAATATCTTAAAAACAGCTTAATTTTAAGAAGTCGTCAAACAAAAATGATACAAAATATATAAACCGAAAAAGTTGCTTATTTTTGTGACCTATGAGAAAATTTCCAGAAAATCTATCTGTTAAACTTGAAGTCCGAAAGCAAAACAATGCCTTGCGACAATTGCCTTTATCAAGTAAAGGGATTGATTTTGCCTCCAATGATTATCTTGGATTGTCTAAATCAGAAACTATTTTTCACAAGACGCACCAGTATCTAATTGAAACTAATGATATTCAAAACGGTGCAACTGGCTCCAGATTATTATCTGGAAATCATAAACTATATCAGGAAACTGAAAACTTCATAGCACAGTTTCATAAATCGGAATCGGCATTAATTTTTAATTCAGGTTATGATGCCAATGTTGGATTTTTTAGTTCGCTTCCGCAAAAAAGGGATTTGATTTTATACGACGAATTGTGTCACGCTTCCATTCGGGATGGAATACAATTATCGAATGCCAAAGCGTATAAATTTAATCATAATGATTTTGAGGATTTGGAACGATTAATTCTTAGAAATCAAAGCGCTGTCATTTATATAGTTACCGAGTCTGTTTTTTCGATGGATGGTGATACGCCAAATCTTGAAGAATTAGTTCAAGTGTCTGAAAAACACAATTGTTATTTAGTTATTGATGAAGCGCATGCTTTGGGAGTTTTTGGCTCAAAAGGCGAAGGATTGGTTCAGTATTTAAACTTGCAAGATCAGGTTTTCGCCCGGATTATGACTTTCGGAAAAGGATTGGGATGTCATGGTGCTGCGATTTTAGGTGCTCCAGAATTGAGGGATTATTTAGTGAATTTTTCCCGAAGCTTTATTTACACCACAGGGCTCTCGCCACATTCGGTTGCCACGATTTTAATGGGGTACCGCTATTTAGACAAAGAAAATAAAAATATAGAACTACTTAGAGAAAACATCATTCATTTCAACCAAGAGAAGAATTTATTAGGATTAAAACAATTGTTTGTTCGAAGCAAATCAGCCATACAATCAGCGATTATTCCGGGAAATGAAAATGTTAAATCCATAGCCCAAAAACTACAAGAAAAAGGGTTTGATGTAAAAGCTATTTTATCTCCTACCGTTCCTGAAGGGCAAGAGCGTTTGCGATTTTGTTTGCACAGCTTTAATTCAAAAGAAGAAATCTCCGAAGTATTACGATTGTTGAGTACTTTTGTCTTTTAAAATAAAAAAATGAAACTATTCATTACAGGCATATCTACCGATGTAGGCAAAACCATTGCATCAGCCATTATAACGGAATCACTAGAAGCCGATTATTGGAAACCAATCCAAGCTGGTGATTTAGAAAATTCGGACAGTCATAAAATTAAATCGTTTTTGTCTAATAAAAAGACGGTAATTCATCCTAATAGTTATGCTTTGAATACGCCGGCAAGTCCGCACTTAGCAGCAGAATTAGATGGGATCATTATTGATTTAAAGAAAATCACAGAACCTAAGACAGCTAATCATTTAGTAATTGAAGGTGCTGGAGGTGTTTTTGTTCCATTAAATGATACGGATTCGGTTATTGATTTGATTCAACCCGATTATAAAGTTATTGTTGTTTCCAGACATTATTTGGGAAGTATCAATCATACTTTGCTCACGATTGAAGCGTTGCAAAATCGAAAAATCAATATTGCTGGAATCCTATTTAATGGTGAAGAAAATAAAGCTACGGAAACAATAATTTTGAATAAAACTGGTATAAAATGCATTGGAAGAATTGAACAAGAACCGTATTTTGACCAAAATGTAATAAAAGAATATGCTGATTTGTTTCGGGATAACTTATTGGAGTTGTAACATCTAATTTAGAAATCTGAAATCAGCAATCGTTAATCAAAAATCAAAAATTCAAATGAATTTAAAAGAAAGAGACAGCCAATATCTTTGGCATCCTTATACACAACATAAAACTGCAGCGTTGCCAATTGCTATTAAAAAAGGAGAAGGCGCTTTGCTCTGGGACGAAAATGATAAAGAATATATTGATGCAATCGCTTCCTGGTGGGTGAATCCTTACGGGCATTCAAATAAATTCATTGCCGATGCGATTTACAAACAACTCACGACATTAGAACACGTACTTTTTGGTGGGTTTACACATGAGCCAGCTATTTTTGTTGCGGAGAAGTTGATGGAGATTTTACCAAAAAATCAGCAAAAAATATTCTTTTCGGATAATGGTTCTACGGCGGTTGAAGTAGCTATAAAGGTCGCTTTACAATATTTTTTCAATAAAGGGGAAAAGAGAACTACAATAATTGCTTTTGAAAATGCTTTTCATGGCGATACCTTTGCAGCAATGGCGGCAAGCGGAATTTCATTTTATACGCAAGCTTTTCAAGGGATGTTTATTGATGTGGTTCGGATTCCGGTTCCCATGAAAGGAAAAGAACAGGAAAGTTACGATGCACTGAATAAAGTAATAAAAGAGAATAGCTGCGCTGGTTTTATTTATGAACCTTTGGTTCAAGGAGCAGCAGGAATGGTGATGTATGAGCCGGAAGCATTAGATGAATTGATGCGTATTTGTCAGGAAAATAAAGTGCTCACCATTGCCGATGAAGTGATGACGGGTTTTGGAAAAACAGGTAAAACTTTTGCAACAGATTATCAGGTTGAAAAGCCAGACATGATGTGTTTGTCAAAAGCGTTGACCGGCGGCACTATTCCTATGGCGATTACGACTTTTACCCAAGACATTTTCGAGGCATTTTATGATGAAGATATTAATAAAGCATTGTTTCACGGACATACTTTTACGGCAAATCCTACGGGTTGTGCGGCGGCTTTGGCAAGTTTTGAATTGTTGAAAACCAATGAAATGCAAGCTAATATTGTCAGAGTAAATCAAAGTCATTTGGACTTTCAGGAACATATAAAAAAACATCCAAAAGTAACCACAACGCGTGTACTCGGAGTCATTTTTGCATTAGAAATAAAAACCGACAGTGCCGCCAGTTATTATGGAACCTTGCGCAACAAACTCTATGATTTCTTTATCGAAAACGGAATAATTCTGCGTCCTGTAGGCAACATAGTTTACATTTTGCCTCCTTATATTATCACCGATGAGCAATTGCAAAAAGTATATCAAGTGGTCGAAAAGGCTTTAGAAATAGCTTAAATTTATAACAATAAAGCGGTGTTTTGAATGTATAAATTTTCAAACCCTCGTGAATTTTGCAAAAAACTTTGCGACCTTTGCGCTTAAATAACAACTATTTTGTCTCAAACAATCTCCATAACTGCCATAGCTTCCATTTCACCTTTAGGGAATACACCAGAAGAGATTTGGAAAAATTACCGGAATGAAAATCATTGTTTTACAAAGCTTGACTTAGATTGTAAAAAGACCTTTGTAGCGGCGTTAGACACTAACTCAGAGCAAGTTATTTCCGAATTACGAGAATCGGATAATAAATACAAATCGTTAGATAAGTCCGTTTTGTATGCAATGGCAGCTTCAAGAAAAGCGATGCGAAATGCAGGTTGGACTCAAAATGATGTTTTTGGAATCAACATTGGTTCTTCTCGCGGTGCAACAGATTTATTCGAAAAGCATTATCGCGACTATTTAGAAACCGGAAAAGCGCATACACTTGCTTCACCTACAACAACTCTGGGAAATATTTCCTCGTGGGTGAGCCATGATTTGCAAAGTTCAGGTCCGGAAATCTCGCATTCCATAACTTGTTCCACCGCTTTGCATGCAGTATTAAATGGAGTGGCTTGGCTACGATCTGGAATGGCTGATAAATTTCTGGTTGGTGGTAGCGAAGCGCCTTTAACAGATTTTACGATTGCGCAAATGCGGGCGTTGAAAATTTATTCGAATAGTGAAGAGACGTATCCCAATCGTGCTCTTGATTTAGAAAAGAAACAAAGCACGATGATTCTTGGGGAAGGTGCCGGAGTTTGTTGTCTCGAAATTGGTGCAACAGAAAATGCACTGGCTTATATAGAAGGAATTGGTTATGCTACGGAAGTTTTGGAACATAATATTTCCATTTCGGCGGAAGCGACTTGTTTCCAGAAATCGATGAAAATGGCTTTACAAAATACGGATTTATCCGAAGTTGATGTGATTGTCATGCACGCACCGGGAACTATAAAAGGTGATTTAACTGAATACAGGGCCATTGAGAAAGTCTTTGGTGAAACACTTCCTTTGTTGACTACCAATAAATGGAAAATTGGACACACTTTTGGCGCTTCAGGAATACTCAGTATGGAATTGGCCATGATGATGATGCAACACAATACCTTCATCGGAGTTCCTTATGCGGAAGCACAATTGCAGACAAAACCGATTAGAAAAGTATTAATTAATGCTGTAGGTTTTGGTGGAAATGCTGTAAGCGTACTTTTGAGTTTGTAATTTAGGATTCCATAGGTGTTTTTTATTACTCTTTTAAATTCTCCAGCTCTTTGACTTTTTCAAAGACTAAATTGCTCTCAAACCCTCTGCGTAACATATAATCACAGAATTTTTTACGTTTTTTTATCAAATTAGTTTCTCGTATGGATTCCCAATTTCTTTCTGCTAAAGTGTGAAAAGTTGTTGCATATTCTTCAGATGAGATTTCTTTCAATGCAATATTGATAAGAGTTTGTGTTATTTTTTTTGACTTTAATTCGTTTATAATCCTAATTTTCCCCCACTGTTTAATTCGGTGCTTTCCTCTTGCAAAACTACAGGCAAAACGTTCTTCATTGAGAAAGTTATCACTGATAAGATGCACCATAATGGTGTCGATTTCTTCTGAATCCATTTTCATAGTTCTCAATTTTTGCATTACTTCTTCGTGACAACGTTCTTGATAGGCACAAAAATGCTCTATCTTATTTATGGCTTCTTTTATGGAAAAAATATCATTCATGGTTATGGGAAGAATCTGTAAATATGCAAAGAATAATAGAGATAAATTAGTGGTAAAAATAACATTTTAATTATTTGTTTTTTGAAATATAAAAAAGGGGATTTGTTTTTTGAACTATTATTTCTTAGAATTAAATAAGTTAATTCATTTTTACTATTACGTTTTCGTATATTTTTTAAATATAATTATAGAGTGAATTAGTCTTTATTTTGTTTAACTTATTTTTTTTAATTTTTTAATTTAATTTATTGATTAGTATATATTTAAATGTTTATTTATTTTTTATGTGTTAAACAAAATGGTATAAAATCGATTAAAATGGTTTTTAGTCGATAAAATTTAATTTGTTTTGATAAGCCATGCGTGCAGAGTATCTTTGTAAGATAAGTAATTAGTATTTAAATACTTAAAACATGTTAAATGTTTTCTCTGCTAAATTATTTAGTTGGAAGATGTTTTTAAAACACTAAATAGTATTTGTCAAATAAATTTCAGTTAGATACCAAGCCCCCTTAATGAATAAATTTTCACTTCTCGTTATTTCACTTTTTTTAAATATTGTAATAGGTTATGGACAGTGTACTTATACAGGTACTCCACTTACGTCCGTAGGAACATACACTTTTTGTATTGATAATAATAGCCCTATAACTACTGCAACCGTAAATGCAGGCCAATATGCTTTGTTAAATGTTGTAAAAGGGTATACTTATACTTTTTATGTTGGAAATGTTTTTTCTGGTCAAGAAAATCTTACCCTTCTTGATGCTTCAACTAATGCGAATTTTGCTATACCTGTTTCAGCAAGTGGCGGAAATACGGCTTCTATAACAAATTGGACTTCTACAATTTCTGGACAAATAAAAATTCTTTTATCAAGAGGCAATTGTTTAAATGATAATTCACTTGGGGGAACACTTACTTTGACATTAGTAAGTCTAGGAAATACTCAAGATTCACAAACTGCTCAAGGTGCCGATTCTTGGATAGGTCATATATACAATTATGTAGCCGGCGGTTCTCCTGGAGGAGCATCTCCAACAACAGTTCCAACCAATACAAATCCTTATTTATCTAGTAGCTATGCAGGTTATTATACTGAATCAGAGAATTTTTATCAAGAATTTTCTGGAGGAGGTGTTGCAACAAATAATTATTGTTTTCCGGTTTTATCAAACGGAACTAATTTAGTAAATATAGATGCGCAAAGTTTTGCAGTTCGATATAGCATGAAATCAACGAAGGCTGCGGGTTGTTATATCGTTACTCTAAAAGGAGATGACGGAAATCGACTTTACGTAGACGGTACAAGGGTTTATGATAATTGGAATGATCATGGTATTCAAACGGGTTATGCTATGGTATATCTTTCAGGCAGTAGTAATTTGATTTATGATTATTACGAAAATGGAGGGTTAAGTCAGGTAGGTTTTGATATTAAATCGTTAAGCACTTTGAATACAGTAGTACAGCCTACGATTAATGTCTGTTCACCTTTTACAACTACATTAGACGGATCTAGTTTTACAACATATGGATTTCCTGCTGGAACAATTACTTTTCAATGGCAGTTTTCTTCTGATAATTCAAATTGGGCAAATATATCAGGAGCTACCAGTGAGGATTATACTATTCCTATTATTACTGCTACAGCAGCAACTGGTAATTTAAATAGATATTATCGACGTGTAATAACAAGTAATGTAAATGCAGGTTGTAGTAATAATAGCAATGTTGTTTCTTTTGTAATTAGTCCGGCTGCACCAGCAACACCTGGTGCAATAACAGGTTTAACTGCTCAATGCGCAACAACTACGGGGCAGGTATATAGTGTTGCTGCTGTCCCAAATGCGATTACTTATAACTGGACAGTTCCAGTAGGGACAATAATAAGTGGTGCAGGAACAAATTCAATTACTATAACAACTGGTTCTGCTGGTTCAGGTAATATTACTGTTACAGCAGCTAATGGTTGTGGTACTTCGGGAGCAGCATATTCTTTTGTCACAGTATCTGCAACAACAGTTGCCGGAACTTTAACGCCTGCTAATACTAACGTTTGCTCAGGGTTTAATAGCACTAATTTAACATTATCAGGATATACAGGAAGCATTGTCAGATGGGAATCTTCTACTGATAATTTTGCTACTGCTGGCACGTCTATTGCGAATACAGGATCTCCTTATACTGCCAGTAACCGTACTGCTGATACTTATTATCGTGCAGTGGTAAAAAATGGAGGTTGTAGTTTATTGTACTCAAATTCAGTTAAAATTACGGTTTATGGAACCGTTTCTACTCCTGGATTGATATCTGTAAATGGTGGAGCTGGTATTGCGGCATCGCCAGGAACAACGTATTGTGCCTCAACAGCTGTAACATTTAGTATTGCACCTGTAGCGAATGCATCTAGTTATACGTGGGTTATTCCTACAGGATGGACTTATGTTAGCGGACAGGGAACGACTTCTTTAGTAGTTACAACAGGAACGACATTGCAAAGTAATAATATTTCAGTATATGCTAATAATTTAGGATGTGGTAACACTGGTCAAAGTTATTTATGGGTTAGTTTAAGCAATAGCTCTCCAGCCACACCAACTGCAAGTGTAACCTCACAACCTAGTTGTTCAAGTGCTAGTGGAACAATAACGATTACTGCTCCAACGGGTTCAGGAATGACATATAGTATAGATGGGGTTAATTATACAAATACAACAGGTGTTTTTAGCTCTGTGGGAGTAGGAGCTTATAATGTTACGGCAAAAAATGCATCAGGATGTGTTTCGTCAATAAAAAGTGTTACTGTAAATCCACAACCATCAACTCCGTCAGCTCCAATAGTAGGGATGATTACTCAACCCACCTGTGCTCTAGGAACTGGGAGTGTAGTCTTAAGCGGTTTGCCGTCCTCCGGCTCATGGACAATAAATCCAGGAGGATATACTGGCTCAGGTATAAGTACCACTATTTCTGGAATTGCAGCAGGAACTTATAATTATACAGTTTCTAATGGTACTTGTACTTCATCTCAGTCTGCAAATGTGCCTGTAATAGGATTGATTACAAAAACATGGGATGGATCAACTTGGCTTAATGGAGCACCAACTCTTTCAGACAATATTGTTTTTAATGGATTTTATTCATCAGCAACCAATGTTGATGGTTGTTCTTGCAAGGTAAGCGCAGGTGTTTCAGCAACCATTTTGTCAGGAGGGATTTTGAAAATAGTTAATGAAGTGACTGTTTTAGGAACAGGAGTAGGAGCTGGAACTTTAACATTTGAAAATGATGCAAGTTTGGTTCAGATTAATGATGCGGCTGTAAATGCAGGAAACATAAAATATAAAAGAAATACAACTTTAATCAATAAATTTGATTTTACATACTGGTCCTCTCCAGTTTCACCACAAACGTTGTATGACCTGTCTCCTAATACACTTTGGGATAAGTTTTATTCCTTTAATCCAGTTACGGATTATTGGGATTTTGCTAATACTGGGATTGCAATGGTAATTGGAAAGGGATATATTGTACGTGGTCCACAGTTTTTTCCTGCACCAAACCCTCCAAGCGGATATCATAAAGCTTCTTTTTTTGGAGTTCCGAATAACGGAAATTATACATTTCCAGTTGTTTATACTGGCGTTGAAACATCAAATCTTATAGGAAATCCATATCCGTCCGCTTTAGATGCAGATGCATTTTTATTAGCAAATAAAACATTGCTGGATGGTACAATCTATTTTTGGACGCATAATACAACTATTCAATTAGCTTCGGCTATCGTTCTTCCTGCATATGCCGGTTCTGGAATTTATGCTTATACATCAGATGATTATGCTTCTTATAACGGTGTTGGAGGTATTGCGACAGCTTCGGCAATTAGTGGAGGGGTAATCCCAACAGGTAAAATAGCAGCGGGTCAAGCATTTTTTGCAACAGGAATAGCTAATGGGAATGCAGTGTTTAATAATAGCATGAGAGTTGGCGTAGGAGCTATTACTGGGGATAATTCACAGTTTTTTAAGTTTAGTAATTCAAAACAAAAAATAGCTAATACGATTGAAAAACATAGAGTTTGGCTTAACCTAACAAATGAAAAAGGGGCTTTTAAACAAATGCTGGTTGGTTATGTTACCAATGCTACAAATGAAGGATTTGATACTACTTTTGATGGAGAAAGTTTAGATGGGAATCAGTTTATTGATTTTTACAGTGTTCATGAAGATAAAAATTTAACCATACAAGGAAGATCGTTACCATTTGATGAAAACGATAAAGTGGTTCTAGGTTATAGTTCTAGTGTAAAAGAAGGATTTTCAATAAGTATTGGTCAAGTTGATGGTTTATTTGTTGATAAAACTGTTTATCTTGAAGATAAGTTATTGAGTGTTATCCATGATTTGAAGCAATCACCTTATGATTTTGAAACAGAAGATGGTGTGTTCAATGATAGATTCGTGTTGTGTTATACCGATAAAACCTTAGGAACTGGAGATTTTGACAAAGAAAATAATCAGGTAGTTGTTTCGGTTAAAAATAAACAAATAAAAATTAATTCGGAAACTGAAATAATTGATAAAATTTTAATTTTTGATATACCGGGGAAGCTAATTTATAAAAAAGTCAACATTGACAACAATGAAATGACAATTTTGAACTTGACTTCCAGTGAGCAAACTTTATTGCTGAAGATTGTATTAAAAAATGGACAAACAGTAACCAGAAAAATTATTTATTAAAAAATATTAAATTACTTACATTAATACCCTGTCTGTTTCAAATGGACAGGGTATTTTTTTTGGCGATTTTTAATTGTATGTAAAACAGTTGTATAACGAATAAAAATGCTTATCAACGACTTTATTGTGTTTTATGATATTGTTTATTTTAATTTGTTTTTTAATGTAAGTTTTTTCTTTTACAAGAACCTAACTTTATAAATTAACGTATTAAAATAACATCAGATATATGGTTAAGAAATTACTTTTTACTCTTTTTTTAGTGCTGGTTCAGGCTGTTGTTTTTTCACAAACCAATACATATACAGGTTCTAACGGTGATTGGAATACTGCTTCAAACTGGTCTTTAGGTTTAGTACCAACAGCATCACATAATGTTGTAATTCCATCAGGAAAAACTGTGACTATTTCTGCAAATGCATCAGGAAAAACTGTAAGTATTTCGGGGACTTTGAAACTTAATGATGCAACACGGCTTACAGTGAGTGGAGATTTCACAGTTAATTCTGGAGGAAGTTTTCTGATGCCTACAGGAAATGGATTGGCTGAATTAGCAGTTTATGGAAATTATATTAATAATGGAGTTACTGATTTCTGGAAGAGTACAGTTGTAATTGCGGGAGATTTACTTAGCCCTCAGACTTCAACCCTTCAAAAGCAAGGGAATGTTATTGTTGGGGGTAATATTATAGGCGTTTTTGATACAACTGGGGGTAATGGAACAGGTCAGATTTATGCCGTCGACCCTAATGCGACTGTATCAATTATGCCTATTACAATTGACGGAAACGTAACTCCGGGTATTTTTCCTTCTACGGAAACTTCTACGGTAATTGATTTGGTTAATCTAGTTATTTATGGAGGGAGCTGTATATTTACAATTACTGATATAGCAAGTGTTTCTGCTTGTTCTGGATTTAATGCTATTTTTACTGTTACAACGAATGGCGGCTCACCTACATATTTATGGCAGGTCAATACTAATGGTACTGGATGGGTTGATTTAACAAATGGTGCTACTTATTCAGGAGTAACCTCGTCAACTCTTACTATTAGTGGTGTTGTTTCTGGGATGAATAATTACAAATATAGAGCTAAAATTACAGCCGGGTCTCCTTCTTGTACAAAGAGTGGGAATTATGGGATATTGACTGTTAATACTGCACCGTCTCAGCCTACTTTAAGCGCTTCAATTCAACCAACCTGCAACACCTCAACAGGAAGTTTTACAATAACTAATTATAATGCATCTTATACCTATGCTGCAAGTCCATCAACTGGGGTTGTAATTTCAGGAAATACAGTAACTGCTCCAACAGGAAGTTATGCCTTAACGGCTACACTGGGAACTTGTACCTCAGTAGCATCATCTGGTGTAACCATTAATGCGCAACCTACTTTTTGTAAAATCAGGTTCCATAATTCCAAAATATCCTATTCAACAATACGTTGGAGAATTAGAATTTGACGAGTTAACATTGGATGTTTATTACAAAGCAGGCAAAGAAAAGTCGGTAGTTTATGAGGATGCTCAAGATGGATATGATTATAAAAAAGGGCGATATAGCTTTCTGTCATTTCAAACAACAGGAAAGGAAAAAGAACTAATAATACAGGTTCATAAAGAAGGAAAATACGATACTAATTATTCAAAATATAAAATAAATCTTATCGGATTACCATTTAAAGTTAAAAAGATAGAAATTGATAATGAAAAAGTTTTATTTGATAAAAAAACTTTTGAAAATAGCAATTATCTAATTGTAGATAAAGAATTTACTGAGCTGCATATTATTGGGGAATAAACAAAAAAGTTGATACTTTTGAATTTAATTATATAAAAAGAAAATTAATAACTATTTGTATTTTTGTATACTAATTAAACTTAAAATTATGAAAAAACACTTATTATTAGGAGTTTGTGCGTTAGGACTCGTTTATTCTTGTGCTACAAATCCTCTTACAGGAAAGAAAAGTCTAAATTTTGTTTCAAACAGTGAGTTGTTTCCATCATCGTTTCAACAATATGGAACTTTTTTAAAAGAAAATAAAGTAATTACCGGAACTGCCGATGCAAGAAGAGTAGAAACAGTTGGGATGCGAATTAAAGCAGCAGCAGAAAAATATTTAACCTATTTAGGACAATCACAATATTTGAATGATTACCGTTGGGAATATAAATTAATTGATAGTAAAGAAGTCAATGCTTGGTGTATGCCAGGAGGGAAAATTGTTGTTTATTCAGGAATATTACCAATAACTAAAGATGATGCGGGTTTAGCTACAGTAATGGGACATGAAGTTTCACATGCATTGGCAAATCATGGTGCACAAAGAATGAGTGCTGCTCAATTGCAACAATTGGGAGCTGTAGGAGTTGCAGTTGCTACTGGTAGTCAAAGTGCCGAAAAACAACAAATGTGGCAACAATATTATGGATTAGGGTCTCAAGTAGGAGTTATGCTTCCATTTAGCCGAAGTCATGAAAGTGAAGCTGATAAAATTGGACTTACATTGATGGCAATTGCGGGTTATAATCCAGATGATGCTGTGGTTTTTTGGCAAAGAATGGCAGCACAGTCTGCAGGACAAGCACCACCGGAATTTATGAGTACACACCCATCTGATGCTACAAGAATTGCAAATTTAAAAGCATTGATTCCTGAAGCTAAAGCAACAGCTGCTAAAGTTGGAGTTATTTACAGATAAAAACACATTGTTGATTTATATCATTATTATTTAACGAAGATTTAAATAGGCTATTCTCATCAAACGAGAATAGCCTATTTTTTTAATTTTAACTGTAATGATATAGGGTTGATTATTAGTTAATAACGATTTATTAATGTCAAATTAGTTACTTTTTGAATCATACTAAATAAAAAATAAATAAATTCGCAACATAAAAAAAGAAACATGGCAGATTTACCAAAAGGAAGTAAAAAATTATTAAATGCTTGGGCTTTTTATGATTGGGCTAATTCAGTTTATCCATTAGTCATTTCGTCTGCAGTATTTCCTATTTTTTATGAAGCATTATTTTCAGATAGAAATCATTACATAACCGTTTTTGGTTTTAGTGTCAAAAATTCTGCGTTGATTAGTTTTGTTACTGCATTTGCTTTTTTAGTAGTGGCGCTAATTTCTCCTTTGTTATCAGGAATCTCAGATTATGTTGGTAATAAAAAATCTTTTATGAAGTTTTTTTGTTATTTGGGAGCCTTATCCTGTGTGGGATTGTATTGGTTTAGTTTAGAAAATATTTATATCAGTTTATTATTTTATTTTTTAGGTTTGATTGGCTTTTGGGGAAGTTTAGTGTTTTACAATTCGTATTTGCCTGATATTGCTTTTGTTGAACAACAAGATGAAACAAGTGCCAAAGGGTATTCTTATGGTTACATAGGAAGTGTTATATTGTTAATAGTCAATTTAGGCATGATTATGATGCCGGATATTTTTGGTATAACTGGAACTAAAGGAGAAGCTGCTATGAAAGCCATGCGATACTCTTTTATCATGGTAGGAATATGGTGGATTGTTTTTAGTCAATATACATATTATTATTTGCCAAAAGGAAGTAGAAATGCGGAGCGCAAAGTGACTAAAGCTTTAGTTTTTAATGGATTTAGAGAATTAAAAAAAGTTTGGCATTTATTGGAAGAAAATAGTGCTTTAAAAAAATATCTTGTTAGTTTTTTTGTTTATAGTATGGCTGTTCAAACGGTTATGCTTATCGCTACTTATTTTGGAGCACAAGAAATTACTTGGGCATCAAAAAGTGAAAGTACAACAGGTTTAATTATTTGCATTCTATTAATTCAGTTAGTAGCCATTGTTGGTGCAATTTTAACCTCAAAAGCTTCAGAGAAGTTTGGAAACATTCCAACTCTTATTGTGATTAATTGTTTTTGGGTTTTATTATGTGCGGCAGCTTACTTTATAACATTGCCAATACATTTTTACATTATGGCTGGTTTAGTAGGACTCGTAATGGGCGGAATTCAGGCTTTATCGCGTTCAACCTATTCTAAATTATTACCAGAGACAGAGGATACGGCTTCCTTTTTTAGTTTTTTTGATGTTTCCGAAAAAATTGGAATTGTTATCGGAATGTTGGTTTATGGAATTATTGACCAAATTACCGGAAGTCCGCGATTTGCGATAGTTTTCTTAGGAGTGTTTTTTATAATAGGTGTTGTTTTATTGAAAAGAGTACCCAAAAACAATGCTTTGAATTAATAAAACATAAAATAGCATTTCTGATTTTTATTTTTTTAACTTTAAAAAATAGCTATTTTCCTAATTATTGTTTTTTAAATTTTTTCTTTATTTGTAAGAAGATGTAATCTATTTTACTTTCACTTTGGCATAATGATTGACTCTTTTAGTGTTAAGCTAATTAATCAGGTCATATATCGATTTATTTAAAATTCCTGCTATGATACTTTATATTTGCTTGACAAATTAAAATTTTTAATGACAAAAAGACTTAAATAATATATGTCAAATCATAAAATACTTACTATTGACAATCTGTCACTTCAAGAATTTGATTCTGAAGCTGATTTAATCCCATTATTGACTCCTGAAGATGAGGAGGAAATGAATAATGAAGCACTGCCAGATTCTTTGCCTATTTTACCATTGCGTAATATGGTTTTATTTCCAGGAGTTGTTATACCAATTACTGCTGGACGCGATAAATCAATAAAATTAATTAATGATGCTAATGCAGCAGGTAAAATCATTGGTGTAGTAGCTCAAAAAAATGAGCAGGACGAAGATCCAACTCCCGAAGATATTCATAGTATAGGTACAGTAGCTCGAATTTTAAGGGTTCTAAAAATGCCTGATGGAAATATTACCGTTATACTTCAAGGGAAAAAGCGATTTGAAATTGATTCTGTAATTGTCGAAAGTCCCTACATAACAGCAAAAATTAAAGAAGTTCCAGAAAAAAGACCAAAAAAACATGATACAGAGTTTATCGCGATTCTTGATTCTATAAAAGAATTAGCGATTCAAATTATAAAAGAAAGTCCAAACATTCCCAGTGAAGCTACTTTTGCGATTAAAAATATTGAAAGCCAATCATTTTTAATCAATTTTGTCACTTCTAATATGAATTTGACAGTTAAAGAAAAGCAAGATTTATTAGCTATTAATGAGTTAAAAGTTAGAGCTTTAGAAACTTTACGTTATATGAATATTGAGTTGCAAAAACTCGAATTAAAAAATGATATTCAATCTAAAGTTCGTTTCGATTTAGACCAACAACAAAGAGAATATTTCCTTCACCAACAAATGAAAACCATTCAAGAAGAATTAGGTGGTGTTTCACAGGAAGAGGAAATGGATGAAATGTTGCAAAAGTCTTTGACGAAAAAATGGGACGAAAAAACTAAAAAACATTTCGAAAAAGAATTATCAAAAATGCGTCGCATGAATCCTCAAGCGCCAGATTTTGGTATTCAAAGAAACTATTTAGAGTTATTTTTAGAATTGCCTTGGGATGAATATTCTAAAGATGATTTTGATTTAAAGAAAGCACAAAAAATATTGGATAGAGATCACTTTGGTCTTGAAGATGTTAAGAAAAGAATGATTGAACATTTGGCAGTTTTAAAATTGCGAAATGATATGAAATCACCAATAATTTGTTTGACAGGACCTCCGGGAGTTGGAAAAACATCTATTGGAAGGTCTATAGCAGAAGCATTAGGTAGAAAATATGTTAGAATTTCATTGGGTGGTTTACGTGATGAAGCGGAGATTCGTGGACATAGAAAAACTTACATTGGCGCAATGCCAGGAAGAATTATCCAAAGTTTGAAAAAAGCTGGGACCTCAAATCCTGTATTTGTTTTGGATGAAATTGATAAATTATCGAATAGTAGTCATGGAGATCCCTCTTCGGCATTACTGGAAGTTTTAGATCCGGAACAAAACAATTCGTTTTATGATAATTTCCTTGAAATGGGGTATGACTTGTCGAAAGTCATGTTTATTGCTACGTCTAATAATATGGCTGCAATTCAACCTGCGTTGAAAGACAGAATGGAAATCATCAAAATGTCAGGTTATACGATTGAAGAAAAGGTAGAAATTGCGCGTCAGCATTTATTTCCAAGACAATTGAAAGAACATGGTTTAACAACTAAAGATTTAACCATTGGAAAAAAACAATTAGAAAAAATTGTAGAAGGATATACTCGTGAATCAGGAGTTCGTGGTTTAGAAGCTAAAATTGCCCAAGTGATTCGTAATGCAGCAAAATCAGTTGCGATGGAAGAACCATATAACAAGAAAGTAACCGACGAGGATATTATAAAAACACTTGGCGTTCCAAGATTAGAAAGAGATAAATACGAGAACAATGATGTAGCCGGTGTGGTAACTGGTTTGGCTTGGACTTCTGTAGGTGGTGATATTCTTTTCATAGAATCTTTACTTTCTCCAGGAAAAGGAACCATGACAATTACTGGGAACTTAGGGACAGTAATGAAAGAATCAGCAACGATAGCTCTAGAATATATTAAGGCAAATGCTAAATTTTTAGGATTAGATTCGGAGATACTTTCTAAATATAATATTCATTTACACGTTCCGGAAGGAGCTACTCCAAAAGATGGTCCTAGTGCCGGAATTGCGATGTTGACCTCATTAGTTTCATTGTTTACACAAAAACGAGTTAAGAAAAACTTAGCAATGACAGGAGAAATCACCTTGCGTGGAAAAGTTTTACCAGTAGGAGGAATAAAAGAAAAGATTTTAGCAGCCAAAAGAGCTAATATCAAAGAAATTATTTTATGTCATGAAAACAAAAGTGATATCGATGAAATAAAACCGGAATACCTTGAAGGTTTGACTTTTCATTATGTTAGAGAAATGAGCGAAGTGCTTAAATATGCTTTGACAGATCAAAAAGTAAAAAATGCAAAAGATCTGAAATAACAGATAACAAGCAAAAAGATATGAATTCCAAATTTCAAAACCTGTTCTGCAGTGCTTGAGATTTGGAATTTTTATTTATAATTACGAGTTTGAAAGTTGCTGTTTATTGTATTTATAATTTTATCTTCGCATTTGCGTTTTACCTTACATAAATCGCGATTTAAAGCATGTTAAAAAAACTTTTATCATACTCCTTAGTTTTTATGTGCGCTGTATCTTACAGTCAAATAGGAGGGAAGTACACCTATCAGTTTTTGAACTTGGTGACTTCGCCAAGACAAGCAGCTTTAGGAGGGAAAACTGTCACAATTTATGACGATGATGTGAATCAGGTCAATTTTAATCCAGCAACACTGAATGCGGATATGAATAATCATTTGGCTTTAAATTATGGGAGTTATTTCAAAGAAGTGACGTATGGAACCGCTTCTTATGCTTATACCTATGACCGCCATTTGCAAACTTTTCAGGCTGGTGTAAATTATGTGAATTATGGTAATTTTGACGGTTATGATGAAAATGGTCAGCCCACATCCTCATTTACTGGAAGTGAAATTGCTCTTTCTTTAGGTTATGCGTACAATATTCCCAATACCACTATTCATTTAGGGGCAAATGCTAAATTGATTTCTTCGACCTTAGAAAGTTATAGTTCTTTGGGAGGGGCGATTGACATAGGCGCTCTTTTTATAGACGAAAGGAACGATGTAAATTGGGGTTTGGCAATTCGAAATATAGGAACTCAATTTACTACTTACAATGGTACAAACGAAAAACTGCCCCTTGAAATTATAGCAGGTGTTTCACAAGAATTAGAAAATGTACCCATTCGCTGGCATCTTACATTGGAAAATTTACAACAATGGAATATTGCTTTTTCTAATCCAGAAAGAGCTCAATCTTCAATTGATGGAAGTTCTACTGCCGAAAAAGTATCCGTAATAAATAATGCTTTGCGCCATGTAATTATGGGGGTTGAGCTTTTTCCTAAAAAATCGTTTAATATTCGATTAGGTTATAATTTTCGGAGAGCAGAAGAATTACGACTTTTGGAGCAACGCAATTTTTCGGGAGTCTCTTTAGGTTTTGGATTAAAAATGAATAAATTAAAATTTAATTATTCGTATTCCCGATATACATTAGCGGGAAATACGAGCTTATTTGGTTTAACTATTAACTTACAATAATATTATTTTGGATAAAAAAATTACCATAGCAATTGACGGATTTTCATCCACTGGGAAAAGTACTTTAGCAAAACAGCTTGCAAAGCACTTGGGATATGTATATGTAGACACTGGAGCAATGTATCGTGCTGTTACCTTTTTTGCAATGCAAAACGGATACATAAATATTGATTCTTTTGATAAAGTAACATTGATTAACAGTTTGCCAAGTATAAAATTACAGTTCAAATTCAATCCTGATTTAGGCTTTGCCGAAATGTATTTGAATGATGTTAATATTGAAAAAGAAATAAGAACTATCGAAGTTTCTAATTTTGTTAGTAAAGTGGCTGAAATATCGGAAGTGCGAGCTAAATTAGTGGAGCAACAAAAAGAAATGGGTAAGAATAAAGCTATTGTTATGGACGGTAGAGATATTGGGACCGTCGTTTTTCCGGATGCAGAACTTAAAATTTTTATGACGGCAGGGGCAGATACCCGAGCGCAAAGGCGTTTTGATGAATTGCAGGAAAAAGGAGATTCAGTTACGTATGAAGAAGTATTAAAAAATGTAGAAGAACGCGATTATATTGACACGCACCGAAAGGATTCACCTTTGGTGATGGCTGATGACGCCATTGAAATCGATAATTCTTACCTTACTCGTGAAGAACAATTTAAAGTTGTTTTGGATTTAGTGGATGAAGTTGTTAAAATACTTTAATCTTTTGCAGATCTCTTTATTAATATTAGATTTACGCTTTGTTAATTTTTAAAAATAAAAAACAATTCATCATATGGGAATTAAAAACAGGTTGGTATTAATGAACTTCCTTCAATTTTTTATTTGGGGTTCTTGGTTACTTACTATTGGTGCGTATTGGTTTAATAACAAACATTGGTCTGGAACTGAGTTTGGAATCATATTTTCAACAATGGGAATTTCTTCGGTTTTTATGCCCGCTTTAACAGGAATTATTTCAGATCGATTTATAAATGCTGAAAAATTATATGGTTTGCTTCATTTTTTTGGAGCAGCAGCTTTATTTTACTTACCTCAAGTAGATAATCCTACTACTTTTTTCTGGGTTATGTTAGTCAATATGTTTTTCTACATGCCAACAATTTCCTTATCAATAACGGTAGCTTATAATGCATTAATTGCAAAAGATATGGATGTCGTAAAAGATTATCCGCCTATTAGAATATGGGGAACCATAGGTTTTATTGTTGCACTTTGGGTGGTTAGTTTAACGCATAATGAAACTTCTGCAAATCAATTTTATATTGCAGGAATCGTTTCTGTACTATTAGGGATTTACGCATTTACACTTCCTAAATGTCCTCCAATGTGTAAAGGAGAAAAAGGCACTTCTTTTACGCAGGCTTTGGGATTGAATGCTTTTGAATTGTTTAAACAACAGAAATTTGCCATTTTCTTTATATTCTCTATGCTGTTGGGAGCTGCTTTGCAATTGACTAATGCATATGGAGATACTTATATTCACGATTTTGCTACTGTCGATATCTATAAAAATACGATTGCTGTAAAATATCCTGCCATAATCATGTCGATTTCGCAAGTTTCAGAAACACTGTTTATATTGGCAATTCCATTTTTCCTTAGAAAATTTGGTATTAAATATGTGATGCTGTTTAGTATGCTGGCTTGGGTATTGCGTTTTGGATTGTTTGCTTTTGGAAATCCGTCAGATGGTCTTTGGATGATTATTATGTCTTGTATTGTTTACGGAATGGCGTTTGACTTTTTTAATATATCAGGTTCTTTATTTGTGGAAACACAAACAGATTCAAAAATCAGAGGAAGTGCGCAAGGAATGTTTATGATGATGGTAAATGGTTTTGGAGCATTAATAGGAAGTTTTACGAGCGGTTATATTATTCAAAAATATTTTACGCTAGAAGATGGAAGTAAAGACTGGTTCCATATCTGGATCACTTTTGCATCGTATGCTTTAGTTCTTGCAATAATTTTTCCTTTTGTTTTTAAAGATAAATTTGGACCTAAAGTTTTAGGAAAAATTAATCATTAAAATCCTTTTTTATAAAATTCACCCCGATAGCTTTAAGAGTTATCGGGTTTTTTATTGCTGAAAAATCACTATAAAACCTAATTAGCCCCGATGGAGCTGATATCCTCGTAGCGCAGCGGAGAGATAAAGGCGAGAGCGGGAACTTTGCCTGCAAAAAAGCCAATTAATTCGCTCCTGATTCTCAATTGATTATCTTGTCTGTAAAATTTTGCTATTTAAGATAAATGTGTTACTTTTGCAGTCCTTTTGGTGAATAAGAGTTTCCTTTAGGGTTCAACTAATTATACAAACAACTTCTGTTGTTTTCTAGCACATTAAGAAACTCGAGAAAATACAGAATACAAATTTTTAATCAGCATGTCTGAACAATTAAAATCACAAGAAGAGTTTTTAGCAAATTTTAACTGGCACAATTTCGAAGAAGGTATTGATGCAGTTGATGAGAAAAACTTATTAGAATTCGAAGAACTAGTTTCAAAAACATTTATCGCTACTGATCAAGAAGAAGTTGTAGATGGTGTAGTTGTTAGAATTACAGATAGAGACGTTATCGTTGATATCAACGCAAAATCGGAAGGTGTTATTTCATTGAATGAATTCCGTTACAACCCAGCCTTAAAAGTAGGTGATACTGTTGAAGTATTAATTGACATCCGTGAGGATAAAACTGGTCAATTAGTATTATCTCACAGAAAAGCACGTACTATCAAATCATGGGATAGAGTTATTTCGGCTAACGAAACAGGAGAAATCGTTAATGGTTTTGTAAAATGCAGAACTAAAGGTGGGATGATCGTTGACGTTTTCGGAATTGAAGCTTTCTTACCAGGATCTCAAATTGATGTTAAACCAATTAGAGACTACGATGTATATGTAAACAAAATGATGGAATTCAAAGTGGTAAAAATTAACCACGAATTCAAAAATGTTGTTGTTTCTCATAAAGCGCTTATTGAAGCGGATATCGAAATCCAGAAAAAAGAAATCATCGGTCAATTACAAAAAGGACAAGTATTAGAAGGTGTTGTTAAAAACATTACTTCTTATGGTGTCTTTATTGACTTAGGTGGTGTTGATGGATTGATTCACATTACTGACCTTTCTTGGAGTCGTATTAACCACCCAAGTGAAGTTCTTGAATTAGACCAAAAATTAAATGTTGTAATCCTTGATTTCGATGACGAGAAAACAAGAATTCAATTAGGATTGAAACAATTAAACGCTCACCCTTGGGATGCTCTTGATGCTAAATTAGCAATTGGAGACAAAGTAAAAGGTAAAGTAGTTGTAATCGCTGATTACGGTGCTTTCATCGAAGTTGCTGAAGGTGTTGAAGGTTTGATTCACGTTTCTGAAATGTCTTGGTCTACTCATTTACGTTCTGCTCAAGATTTCGTAAAAGTAGGTGATGTTGTTGAAGCTGTTATCTTAACTTTAGATAGAGATGACCGTAAAATGTCATTAGGTATCAAACAATTGTCTCAAGATCCTTGGACTGATATCACTGCTAAATACCCGGTAGGTTCTAAACATACAGGTATCGTTAGAAACTTTACAAACTTTGGAATTTTCGTAGAATTAGAAGAAGGAATTGATGGATTGATTTACATCTCTGACTTATCTTGGACTAAGAAAATCAAACACCCATCTGAATTTGTAAACGTTGGAGAAAAACTTGATGTAGTAGTATTAGAATTAGATGTTGAAGGACGTAAATTATCTTTAGGTCACAAACAAACTACTGCTAATCCTTGGGATCAATACGAAGATTCTTTCGCAGTTGGAACTATCCATACAGGTGAAATTTCTGAAATCGTTGACAAAGGAGCTACTGTAGAATTTGGTGATGATATCGTTGCTTTCATTCCTACACGTCACCTTGAAAAAGAAGACGGTAAGAAATTGAAAAAAGGAGAATCAGCTGATTTCAAAGTAATTGAATTCAACAAAGAATTCAAAAGAGTAGTTGCATCTCACACTGCTATCTTCCGTGAAGAAGAAGAGAAAAATGTGAAAACAGCTACTGAAAACACTTCTAGTTCATCTAACTCTTCTACAAATGCACCAGCTGCAACTTTAGGAGACAACAATGATGTATTAGCTGCATTGAAAGCTAAAATGGAAAAGTCAGAGAAAAAATAATTTCTTGAAACTTTTTGAATATAAAAAGCCCCGCAATTTGCGGGGCTTTTTTTGTTTAAGGATATGCTGTAGAGTTATTTAAAATAATTTTTATCAGATGGTGAGTGTTTTTTTTTGTAAGAAAAAATACATTAAATGATTTTGTCGCCTTATATTTACACATCTAAATAATCGTAAATATGAAAAAACTTTATTTTTTAGTTATTGCTATATGTGTTTTAAATGGGCTTAGGGCACAGAATCCTGCGGATGTAGATCCAGACTTTAATCAATTTAATTTACCATTGAATCATTATTTTGTAGATGCCCAAGTAAATAAAAGTAAAGTTTTATCAGATGGAAAAATTATATTGATAAAAAATGGAAGATATCTAGTTAGATTGCAGGGAAATCAAATTGATACTAGCTTTAATACTGGGATTGGATTTGCCAATAGCAATGGTAGTGATGGTATATTAAAAGATTTTGCTGTTCAACCAGACGGCAAAATTATTATAGGTGGAATTTTTAATTTATATAATGGGGTAACTGTTCCAAGGTTAATCAGGCTCAATCAAAATGGAAGCCTTGATGAAAGTTTTAATCTTCAGGGAGTTAGTCTGAAAAATGAAGGAGTAATACAAATTGAAATACAAGCTGACAACAAAATTATTATAATAGCAGATGAAACTAATATTGGAGGATTTTTTGACAATTTAAAGAGGTTGAATTCTAATGGTTCATTAGATACTTCTTTAATTACAGTACCCAATTATCGTTTTGGGAAAGTCGCTATTCAAGCTGATGGAAAGTATGTGGTTATTCATAATACAAATAATGATTTTTATTCACAGGTTAATAAAATAGCCAAATTAAATGCGGATGGTTCTTTTGATACTAGTTTTTCAACTGCTCAATTAAGTTCTTCTAGCGATATTTATGTAAAAAAAATATTAATTCAGAACGATGGAAAAATTGTTGTTGGAGGAAGTTTTACGGGTTGTAATTCAACTTCCTCCCGAGATTTAGTTAGACTAAATAGTAATGGTTTGGTCGATACTTCGTTTCAGATAGGCTATGGTTTTGATGAGTCTTCATCTTATAATTTGGATTCCGTCAGCGATATTATTCAACAATCAGATAGCAAATTAGTAGTCAGTGGTAGCTTTATGACGTTTAATCAATTAAATAGAGTGAATATAGTAAGATTAAATGGAAACGGCAGTAATGACGATACTTTTGTTAATTTATATAGCTTTTTGGATTTTGACACTATTAGTTCTGTTTCATTTTTTAGTGATCAAAAAATTCTGGTTTCAGGAAGTTTAGGTGTCAATAAAAAACTAGGTAATTATATTGTAAAGATTAATACCGATGGTACAAAAGATACCAGTTTTAGTAATATAAGTAAAGGCTTTTTTAACACTGTTGTAAATACTGTTGTTCAAATTACAGATGGTAAAATTTTAGTAGGAGGAAATTTTCATGCTTATAATGGTTCAAAATGCTATGGTTTCACAAGGTTAAATTATGATGGTTCTGTAGATTCTACTTTAACATATGGAGGGTTAAATGGATTTGAAGACAACAGTAGTAATAAAACAAATAGTAATATTGGTGAAATTACTGCAATTGAACCTGTATCGAATGGTAAAGTTTATATTGGAGGTCGTTTTTCTACTTATAATGGACAAAAAGCAAATCGTTTAGTTAGAATAAATGTGGACGGAACTAATGACTCAACTTTCAATGTAGGCGAAGGTATTGATTACGGATATTCAAGTCCTGGGATAATTAAAGATTTATTAGCTTTACCAGACGGCTCTGTTTTAGTTGCAGGGGCTTTTAGCATATATAATGGGGCTAATTGTTATGGAGTATTAGCGTTGAACAGTAGTGGAGGCAGGCTAGGTTTTCCTGATGTAGGAAATGATGTGACATGTTTGAAAACGCAGAACGATGGAAAAGTGTTAATAGGATTAAGTCATTTAGGTTCAGGAAATTATTCTATTGGAGCAATTAAAAGATTTAATTTAGATTCTTGGTCATTTGACACTTCTTTTGTCATAGATCCATCGTTGAGTGGAGGTAGTGTTACTTCAATTGAAGTGCAACAGGATAATAAAATTATATTATCAGGAGAGTTTGTAATCAGTGGTGTGACTAAAAGTCTCGTACGAATTTTAAGTAATGGAACTTTAGATACATCATTTAATTTTACACTCCAAAATAACTCTACATTAGTTAGAAACATTACATTGGCACCTAATCAAAAAATTATAATTGATTTAGCTAGTGGATCTTTATACTTTCCTGTGCATACGATTATGAGGCTTAATAGTGATGGCTCAGTTGATAATACATTTAATCAATTTATTCCTTCAGGGAATTCTTCGGTTAATGTTTATTCTCAAACCGATGGTAAAATTTTAATATATGGGAATTTATCAAATTCTATAGAAAATCCTGGAGCAGGATTGAATCGATTATTAGGAGAAGATTATAATTTCATGCAAGGTCAAAATAAAATTGACTCAAACAGTAATGGCTGTGATATAAACGATGACGCTTTTACAAATTTAAAATTACGTGTTTCTTCAGGAGCAAATAGTTTTAATTATATAACGAACACTACTGGAAATTATAATGCTGCTTTAATAAATGGCACACACACAATAACTCCAATTCTAGAAAATCCAACATATTTCAATGTTTCGCCAAATACTGTAACTGTTAGTTTCCCAACACAAGCCAGTCCGTTTACACAAAATTTCTGCATTGTGCCAAATGGAATACATCCGGATTTAGAAGTTACTTTATTACCATTGCAACCCGCAAGACCTGGTTTTGATTCCAACTATAAAATAGTTTATAAAAACAAAGGAAATACAATGCAATCAGGAGTTGTAAATCTTACTTTTAATGATGGTGTTTTAGATTTCGTTGTAGCTAATCCTTTAGCTTCAATTCAAACTGCCAATAATTTATCTTGGAATTTTACTAATTTAAGACCCTTTGAAACTCGAGAAATTGAATTTACTTTAAATGTAAATTCACCAACAGAAACTCCGGCTGTGAATAGTGGTTTTGTTTTAGTTTACAAAGCAGCTATAACAAGTTCAGCAACAGATGAAACGTCAATAGATAATACTTTTGATTTTAACCAAACTGTTGTAAATTCATTCGACCCAAATGATAAAACCTGTTTAGAAGGAACAATTATTTCTCCAGATTTAATTGGTCAATATGTTCATTATATGATACGGTTTGAAAATAATGGAACCTATTCAGCGCAAAATATTGTTGTAAAAGATATGATTGATTTATCTAAATTTGATATTTCAACTTTGATTCCTACTAGTGCAAGTCATTCCTATACAACCAAAATTTCTGAAGGTAATAAAGTAGAATTTATTTTCGAAAACATAAATCTTCCTTTTGACGATGCGAATAATGATGGTTATATTGCTTTCAAAATAAAAACTTTGCCAACACTTGCAGTCAATGATACTTTTACCAATGACGCAAGCATCTTTTTTGATTATAATTTTCCCGTTGTAACTAACAAAGCAGCTTCAACATTTAAAACCTTGACAACACAAGACTTTGAGTTTTCTAATTATTTTACTTTATATCCAAACCCAGCCAAATCAGTTTTGAATATTAGTTCGAAAGAAACTATTGAAGTTGAATCCATCAGTTTTTACAACACTTTAGGACAGTTGGTTTTGGTGATTCCAAATGCGGAGAAAGTTTCGAAAATTGATGTTTCAAGTTTAACAGCAGGAAATTATTTCATTAAAATAAATTCAGATAAAGGAACTTCGAATACAAGGTTTATTAAGGAATAATCAAAAGAACATAATTTAAAAAAGACCATTTCAGATAATTTGAAATGGTCTTTTTATGTATAAAAATAATTTTTAAACTGTCTTCCATTCCTGAAAATCAGGTTCTACGTAAAGCCATTTTACTTCAGGATGAACGGTTCTTATTTCTTGCTCAAAGTTATTAATCAATTGGCTTATAGATTGTGTAGTTAGATCTGGACTGCATTTTATTTTTACACAAACTAAAACTTCTCCTGGGCCTTGTTGGATAGTTCTGCAATTTAAAACTTCAATAATTAGAGGATCCTTTAGTGTTATGGATTCAATAGTTTCTAAAATAATTGAATCTGCACTTTCACCAATTAAAAGTGATTTTACTTCAACGGCAAGAAAAATGGCTACTAAAATCAGCACTACACCAATCGCAAGTGAACCTATGGCATCATAACGACTATCTCCTGTATAATAAGAAACTAACAACGCAATTATTGCTAAAACTAAACCTAAGACAGCTGCTGAATTTTCTCCAAATATGACAATCAAATCACTGTCCTTTGTGGTACGCAAATAACCAAAAAAACTACAGCTTCCTTTTCTTTTATTGAGTTCAACTATATTGGAATAGGTAGCATATCCTTCTAAAGTTATAGCAAATAACAAAACTCCAATTCCCCATGCAATTTCATGAACAGGTTCAGGATTATTGTATTTGTGAATTCCCTCATATATAGAAAACATTCCTCCAATAGAAAATAGGAGCATTGCCACCATAAATGACCAGAAATAAACTGATTTTCCATAACCAAAAGGATGTTGGGTATCTGCTGGTCGTCTGGCTTGTTTTACACCTAATAATAATAGTAATTGATTGGCACAATCAGCAGATGAATGGATAGTTTCAGCCAGCATCGCTCCGGAACCAGTCATAAAAGCTGCAAATCCTTTTGAAATTACAATCACGACGTTCACTATTAGACTTTGAATAATATGATGTGAACCATTACCAACCTTAGTAACCTCTTTAGAATTTTGATCCATTTTGCTTTTAATTTAAAAATATAAAAATAAGGATATATTGATTAATCAATTGGGTGTTTTCTTGAAAATATAACTGATAAAATGATTTGCAAATAAATTTATTTTATAATTATAGGTATCTGAAAATTAGTTTTTTAGAAAATAATTTCATTTTTTTAAAACCAAAAGCAAACTAGCAGCGTAAATGCATTTATATAACTTAATAAAATAAATTTTATGAAAACTAGAAAATTTTTATCGATTGCATTTTTTACATTAGTATTTGGAGCAACTTCTTTCGCTCAAAAAACTGTTATGGTTGGTGGAGCGGCCATGTATCCGACTAAAAATATTGTTGAAAATGCAGTAAACTCTAAAGACCATACTACACTAGTTGCAGCAGTAAAAGCTGCAGGTTTAGTAGAAACTTTACAAAGTAAAGGACCATTCACCGTTTTTGCCCCAACAAATGCTGCGTTTGATAAATTACCAAAAGGTACAGTTGAAACATTATTGAAACCTGAAAATTTAAAAATGTTACAAACAATTCTTACCTACCATGTAGTAGCAGGAAAAATGAATGCCTCAGATATTGCTAAAGCAATTAAAATGGGTAAAGGAAAAGCAACTTTAAAAACTGTTAGTGGTGGAATTTTAACAGCTTGGATGAAAGGAAAAGATTTATACATTACTGATGAAAATGGTAATTCTGCTAAAGTTACAATTGCAGATGTGAATCAATCAAATGGTGTGATTCATGTAATTGATGCAGTTGTATTACCAAAACAATAATTTTTTTGATTAGAGGTTGAAAGTTGTTTATTGAAAAAGTCCTGTAATTATACAGGACTTTTTTGTGAAAAAAAAATCCCAATTCTAGATTCAGAATTGGGATTTTTTAATAGAATAAAATAGGCTTTATCTTAGGCTCGCTCCAAGCTCTGTTTCAAAATTATTTTGCAATTTACTCATGATTTTATCAATTTGAGCATCAGTTAACGTTTTTGAATTATCTTGAATGGTAAAGCTTAAAGCATATGATTTTTTACCTTCAGGAAGATTACTACCTTCGTAAACATCAAATAAATTAATATCTTTCAAGAGTGATTTCTCTGTTTGACGTGCAATATTGTAAATACTATCGTAAGTTACGTTTTGGTCAATTAGCAAAGCTAAATCTCTTCGAACTTCAGGGTATTTAGGAATCTCCGTATATTTTATTTTGGTAGAAATTAATTTCAAAATTAAAGCCCAATTGAAATCAGCAAAAAACACTTCTTGTTTTATTCCAAAATGTTTTAATATTGATTTTTTAACTACTCCTAGTTCAACTAGAATGTCTTGACCAAATCCAATTGCAATTCCTTCAGAAAATACATCAGATGTTACTGGTAAATTTTGTGTTTTTTGAATGCCTAATCTAGAAAGTATGCCGTTTACATATCCTTTGAATAAAAAGAAATCCGAGGGTTTTTGCGCACTAGCCCAATTTTCCTGATTTCTGTTTCCAGAAAGGAATAAAGTTAAGTGTTTATGCTCCTCATAACCTGAAGGGAAATTATGGTATGATTTTCCAAATTCAAATAATTTTAAATCGGCATTTTTACGATTGATATTATAAGAGATTGCTTCTAATCCCGAAAATAATAAAGATTGACGCATTGTTGCTAAATCATTGCTTAAAGGATTTAGCATTGTCACATTATGCTCTGAATTTAAAACATCAGAAAGTGCTACATACGATGCTGTAGTCAATGAATTAGCCATCATTTCATTAAATCCTTGAGAATTTAATTGTGTAGCAATTGTATTTTGTATTTTGTAATCCTCGTTTCTTGGAGAATTAGAAACTGTAGCATTTAGTTTTTTTGAAAAGTTAATGTTGTTGTATCCATAAACTCTCAAAATTTCTTCAATAACATCAATTTCTCTTTGTACATCAACTCTATATGCAGGAATTGTTAATCCCAATCCAGCATCAGAAACACTGTTTACTTTTATGTCTAATGAAACTAATATTTTCTTAATGGTGTCTTTTGGTAATTCCTGACCAATAATTTTGGCTACTTTACTAAAGTTTAAAAACACGGTAAAATCTTCTATTTTCTTTGGATACACATTAATTACATCCGAAGTTATTTCTCCACCGGCCACTTCTTGAATTAATAAAGCTGCTCGTTTCAATGCGTATTCAGTAATAGTAGGATCGATTCCTCTTTCAAATCTAAAAGATGCATCGGTGTTCAATTGATGTCTTTTGGCAGTTTTACGAATACTTACAGGATTAAAGTAAGCACTTTCTAAGAAAATTGAATTTGTATTTTCTGAAACTCCAGATTTTTTCCCACCAAAAACCCCTGCGATACACAATGGTCCTTTTTCATCACAAATCATTAAATCTTCCTCGTGTAACGTTCTTTCAACGTCATCAAGAGTTATGAATTTAGTTCCTGCCGCAAGTGTTTTTACAATTATTTTACCATTTATTTTTGAAGCGTCAAAAGCATGAAGTGGCTGACCTAATTCATGTAAAACATAATTGGTTACATCGACAATATTATTTTTCGGATTTATTCCAATCGCTTTCAATCTGTTTTGCAGCCAAGCTGGTGATGCTTTTACAGTAATTCCAGAAATAGTAACGCCACAATATCTAGGAGCAAGTTTAGCTTCTTTTACATCGACATCAATCTTCAATATTCTTTTGTCTACTCTAAAATTACTTACTGAAGGAGTTATCAATTCTACATTAACACCACTTTGTAACATTCCCGCTCTTAAATCACGGGCAGTTCCAAGATGACTCATTGCATCAGCACGATTAGGTGTTAATCCAATTTCGAATACTTCGTCATTTTCAATTTTAAAAACAGTTGCAGCAGGAGTTCCTGGTACTAAAGCTTCATCCAATATCATGATTCCGTCATGGCTTTCACCAAGGCCTAATTCGTCTTCTGCGCAAATCATACCATGACTTTCTTGCCCGCGTATTTTTCCTTTTTTTATCGAAAATGCGACACCTGCTGCATCGTACAATACAGTACCAATTGTAGCAACAGGAACTTTTTGTCCCGCAGCAACATTACTGGCTCCACATACAATTTGTACAGGGACACCATTGCCTAAATCTACTGTAGTTATTTTTAATCTATCGGCATCAGGATGTTGAATACACGTAAGTACATGTCCTACAACAATGCCTTCTAATCCGCCTTTTACCGATTGGTATTTTTCAACAATTTCTACCTCCAGACCTAAATCTGTTAGCAATGCTGCTGTTTCTTCGGATTTCCAGTCTATTTTAATGAATTGTTTTAACCAGTTGTAAGATATTTTCATCTGTCAATTTTAATAAGATTGCAAATATAAGGATTGCAGGTTGGAGTAAGAAACAATTTTTTTGGTTTTTTATAACTGATTTGTCACATTTCAGGAGTATTGAAAATAATGATTTAACAGTATTAGATATGAATATATAAGAATAAAATAATAAAATAACGTTAAAAAAGCATATATGAAAATTTAATGCTACTAGTTGAATGAATTGTGCTATTCTAATGATGAATAGCAGACTATTTTTGATAAAATAAAATATATAACGACATGGATAATATAGTAAAAAGACCTGAATTCAAGGCAACGTATGATAATTATATAGGAGGAAAATTTGTTGCGCCAATCGGTGGGCAATATTTTGATGTTGTTTCTCCAATTGATGGAAAAGTCTTTACAAGAGTTGCACATTCGACTAAAGTAGATGTTGATTTGGCAGTTGATAAAGCACATGAAGCCTTTCAGACATGGGGAAAAACATCTGTTACAGAACGCAGCAATTTATTGAATAAAATAGCACAAGTTATTGAAGATAATCTAGAATATATTGCCACCGTTGAAACCATAGATAACGGAAAAGCAATCCGAGAAACTTTAGCAGCAGATATTCCTTTGGCGATAGACCATTTCAGATATTTTGCTGGTGTAATTCGTGCAGAGGAAAGTTCTATTGCTGAACTGGATTCACAAACAGTTTCTATTGCTTTGAGTGAACCTTTAGGAGTAATTGCGCAAATTATTCCTTGGAATTTTCCAATTTTGATGGCCGTTTGGAAATTAGCTCCTGCATTAGCTGCAGGAAATACCGTAGTTTTAAAACCAGCGGAAAGCACGCCAATTTCTATTTTAGTTTTAATGGAATTGATAGGCGATATTCTTCCTCCAGGGGTTGTAAATATTGTGAATGGTTTTGGAGCAGAACTTGGAAGAGCTTTAGTAACTAACAAAAAAGTATCAAAAGCCGCATTTACTGGTTCTACTCCTACGGGTCGTTTAGTTATGCAATATGCTACAGAAAATATTATTCCGGTAACATTAGAATTAGGCGGGAAATCACCAAATATTTTTATGAAATCCGTTGGAGATGCTGATGATGATTTCTTTGATAAAGCGATTGAAGGCGCAGTAATGTTTGCTTTAAATCAGGGAGAAATTTGTACGTGTCCGTCCAGATTATTAGTTCATGAGGATATTTATGAAAAATTTATTGCCAGAGTTATTGAAAGGACAGCAGCAATTAAATTAGGAAATCCATTGGACAGAACCACTATGATGGGCGCTCAGACTTCATTAGTTCAAAAAGAGAAAATTCTGAGCTATATTAAATTAGGAAAAGAAGAAGGTGCCGAATTGTTAATTGGTGGTGAAGAAAACCAATTGAATGGGGATCTTGCGGGAGGTTACTATATCAAACCAACACTTTTCAAAGGGCATAATAAAATGCGTATTTTTCAGGAAGAAATCTTCGGACCTGTTTTGGCTGTGACTACTTTCAAAACAACGGAAGAGGCTATTGCGATTGCTAATGATTCGATGTATGGTTTAGGAGCTGGAGTTTGGACGCGTGATGCACATGAAATTTATCAGGTTCCAAGAGCAATACAATCCGGTCGAGTTTGGATTAATCAATACCATTCTTATCCAGCAGGAGCTCCTTTTGGAGGGTACAAACAATCAGGAATTGGTCGTGAAAATCATAAAATGATGCTTGGACATTATCGCCAAACAAAAAATATGTTGATTTCTTATGATAAAAAGAAATTAGGTTTCTTTTAGTAGTTGCAGATTATTGGTTAATCGTAAACCTGACAGATTGTATAATTTGTCAGGTTTTATTTTAAAAGAAAAAAGATGATAAAAAGAATTGATGCCACAGAAAAAGCAATAGAATTAATTAAAATATTGCAGGAAAAACATGGAGACTTGATGTTTTATCAAGCGGGTGGATGTTGCGAGGGAACACAACCACAATGTTTTGAAAAAGGTGGATTCTATCAGAGAATGGGCGATGTATGCATTGGAATAATAGAAAACACTGAATTCTGGGTGGATAAGGATTTATTCGAATATTGGAAGCATGCTCATTTTACTTTGGATGTAATTGATGCATTTGGGGTAGGAGGGTTTTCCTTGGAAACACCGTTAAAAAAAACATTCCGAATTGAATATCGAATTTTTACACCAGAAGAAGAAAAATCGCTTGAACCTTTGAAATATATTGAATAAATCTAGTTTATTATATATAACAATTGATATTGTTTAGGGGTAATTCCTTCATATTTTTTAAACAACCGAATAAAGTAATTAGAATCTTCAAAACCAGATAAATAGCAAACTTCATTGATTTGTATCGTAGGGTTTTTAAGCAATTGTTTGGCGCATCTTATCTTTTCGCTGATTACAAATTCTATTGGACTCATTCCTAATTCTCTTTTGAAAAGCCTGTAGAAAGAAGCGGTGCTCATACATGCTTTTTCACTCAAATGTTTCATACTGATGTTTTCCTTCAAATTCAATCGGATGAATTCTACCACCTGGGTAATAGGATTTTTTGGGTCAATAAACAAACCGTCATCAATTGCTTTTGCAGTTTGCGTTTGAATAATTCGAATCAATAATTCCTGTAAAGTCAAATCGGCCAAAGCATCTTTGGTAATCGAAGTGCTCATGCATTCTTTTATCAATTTGTTTATGGTTGTTGCCAGCTCTACATTGTTGTAAAAAAAATAGTTTTGATAGTTCAATTGCCAGAATTGGGAATTGCCTTCTTTTGGATACCGTTCGTTTAAAAATTGCAGTGTATCGGTAATTTTAGTTTGGTCTATCGCCAAAGCCAAACACTGCGTAGGATTACTTTTTGTAGCCTCAGGAAAATCGATTTTCATTTCCACATTCGAAGGAATAACAACTGTTTCTCCTGGTAAATAATCAAAGCTTGGGTCGTCAAAAAGATGCATTACTTTTTTACCTCTTAGCATGCTTGTTACGACCAAATCATTAAACTTCAAAGGAACTAAAGCTGAAGATTCATAGGTTTCGAAAAGGTTTAATTCACAATGATTTAGTGAGTAAACAGTTCTATTTTCTACTAATGTTTTTAACGATTTCTCGTTTGATAAATGCGGTGGATTTATAAAAGCACGATTGTTATTCATAGTTTCAAACTTAATAAGGACAAAGTTTAAATTTAATGAAAATAAATGATTTTTTTAATTCTCAATCATATTTTTATTCTTCAAAATAATTAAAAGAAAATCCAATACGATTATAAAAGGTATTAACTAATTTGACAAAATTATGTCAAAATAAAATTTTTAATTGCTAATAAAAAAGGCTTTCCTTATCGGAAAACCTCTTTTCAAAATGAATCTATAATTAAGGAAAATAGAATTTTTTAATTAATTACAGTGATTTACATCAATGTATTCTCCTATTTTAGCTCCAGCTGCAATAACCTGAGCTTTAGTATAACCTCCTGATGAAGCAGGAAGATTGAAATATTGGTATGTTGGTGCATTAACTGTTACAACTGTTGTAAATATATTAATTCCGTTAAAATAGGCGTCAATGATGGCAGCATCAGTAGCAACTTCACTTTCAGCACCACTCAAGCGTACAGCACCAAGTTGGAAAAATCCGTTCATAGTTTGATCTCCACCGCGACCACGGTCAATAAACCAAGCAGTATTACCTTGTGTCTGTGTATAATTGATTCCTCCAATAGTAAGTCCGTTTACCCATAAAGCACTTGCTCCATTATTATCAGCTCCATTAGCAAAGAAATACCCTTGTGAAAAAGAGCAACGTTCTTCTTTTGGACAACCGGGAGCGGCAATTACACCTTGGTTACAAGACGTTCCTGCTTTAAGCCAAGCAGCTCCAGTGGTAAAAATTTCGTAACCACGATCAAATTTCAACACTAATGTCCAACCTGTTGTTGAAGCTGGAACATTAGCAAACTTTACAAAGTTGTCTGTAGTAGCTTGTGGGTTACAAGTTGTTCCAGAACCTTCTGTAGGTGATAAGTCTGCAGGGTTACCATTAACAGTAGCCCAAAGGATATCGCCAAAAGTTGCACTATTAATTCCACAATTTTTAAGGTCAATAATAAAATGGCTTAAATTTTTAGAATTTGCTTTTACACGAGTAATATTGTAAGTCCACACAGAACCATCTGCACTTACAGAAACAGCAATGTTATAATCTCCCCAGTTGCTGGTTGAAGCAGCAGCTTTAGCAGTTAATGCAGAATTATTATTAGTAGTAATAGCTTGGCTATCAACAGCAACTTGCTCATTGTTGCAGCTTAACGCAATTAAAGTAACAAAAAGGATTAAAATAATTTTTTTCATTTAAAATAGTTTAGTTATTAATAATATTTAAGTTTTTGTAAATATTATCATATAGTTTATATATAAAAAATAAACCCGTTTAAATGTTTTTTTAAACGTTTAACTACTTTTTTATAGTTTTTATTTTTAGATTGTGTGAATTATGCTGCTAAAAATGCAATATAAGTTCAGTTTTAAGAGTGTTATTTAATAAAATTTAGGGAAAACAACGAAGAATCTATTTTTTAATAGTTTACATTTTGTAAAGTGTTTATGAAAACGAATTAAATTAATTCTTCTACATGTTTCTTTATGTTTTCGGCAATTTTATGAGTAGGTAAATCATTTTCATCTGTTCCAAAAGGATCTTCGATTTCCTCTGCGATTAACTCTAAACTAGCCAATACATAAAATATAAAAACAACAACAGGTGCCACATAATAACCAAGGCTGAAAGAATAGCCAAAAGGTAAAGTCATCACGTAAAAGAAGATGAATTTTTTGATAAAAGCACTGTAAGAGTAAGGTATAGGCGTGTTTTTTATTCTTTCACAAGCACCGCAAATTTCAGTAAAAGATAATACTTCAGCATTTAAAATAATCAATTGATCACCGGTTATTTTCTTTGAAGTATATAAATCATTGATTTTTTGAAATAGCATTTTTGCTACCTGATTGGGTTTGTGTTTGTGATGGTCAATTTCTAAATCTACATCATCAAATAGTTGTTTACTGGTATCTGCATCATTCAAATGTTTGTGCAAAATGGAAGCATAACTCGGAATCATTTTTCTAAAATAATTCCGATCTTTTTCATCCTGTAAGATTACTGATAATTTTATGGCAAAATTCCGGCTGTTATTGACTAAACTTCCCCACATTTTACGTCCTTCCCACCAACGGTCATAGGCAGTATTGGTTCTGAAAACTAACAATAACGAAATTACAAAACCCAACATTCCGTGCATGATGGTAATATTCTTCACGTAGCTATTGTCTGCTAATTGCCAATATTCAACTTCTAAATATCCAATAATTCCAGAATAAGCACCTATGGCTAGCATTATTGGAAATAAGGTTCTAAATGTATCTGCTTTATGGAAACGAAAGATAAAAGTAAACCAGTCTTTTGTATTGTATGAAATCATTTAGGCTAAAATTTTATTCAAATTTAAATTAAAAACTGAGATTTCCAGCTAATTCTTTCAGAGCAATTTCAGATAATTTAGCTTGAAATTGAGCATTGCTGTAACGTACTTTTGCATTTACATAATTTAATTGTGCTGTTCTGAATTCTAAAGTGGTTATCGTTCCAATTCGGAATTTATCCAATGTGATATTTAGATTTTGTTTTGCAATAGCTTCATTTTTTTCTTCTAAAGTTATCAGTTCTAAATTTGTCAAATAGGTTTGATAGGAAGTTGCTAACTGTGAATTTAGCGCCAAATTTTGTTGATCAATTGCTATTTTTGAATTATCAATTTGAATTTTACTGATTTTTTCGTTTCGGTTTTGTGCAAATCCATCAAATAAATTCAATGAGGCACTAAAACCATAATTCAATCCTCTGGCAGAAGATTGTGTGGTAAAACCAAGACTGGATTGACTATCAGAAAAATTATAGCCGGTATTTAGTTTTACGGTTGGATAACGCGCTGCTTTTATTTGTTTCAATTGCAATTCTGAAACTCTTTTATTAATGATTTGGGCTTCTAATTGCGGGTTTTGTTTTTCTGCCAAAGCGCTTAATTCAGGAAGCAATAATTTATTGTCAACAACAATTCTATAAACCACTTTAAAATCAATTTTAGCATCTCTGGCAAGTATTTGATTCAATAGAATTTTAGTATTGGCTAATAATTCTTTTTGTCTCAACAGTGTAACTTTATCCGTGTTTAAATCCACTTGTGCATTTAAAACTTCCAGTTTTGATGCTTTTCCAATTGTAAATCGGTTTTGTGCCAAAGTCAATCGCTGATTTGAAATGACTATTGTTGAGTCTAAAGCGGATAATTGCTGTTGTTGTTGTACCAAATCAAAATAGGTCGCATTGACATCACTTATTTTGGTAATTATAGTAAGTTTTAACTGGGCTTCACCCAATTTTTGCAACTCTTTTAATTGGTCCATTTTTGCAAACATTTTTAATCCGTCAAAAACAGTCCAATCTAAACCTACGCCATAAGTCAAACTATTATTTTTGGCATTATCCAGTTTATTAACGGTGCCATCTGATCGCGTTTGTGAAATGTTTTGAATACCATTATTGTCTACAATAGTAGCTGTTGCTTTTGGCAACATTCCCGCATTTCCTGAACTTACGTTGGCTTTGTCAATTAATAGATTGTTCGATGCAATTTTGATTTCATAATTGTTTTCCAATGCAATTTTTACGGCATCTTCAACAGTTAAAACTTCTTGAGCATTCATTTTTAAAATGCAAAAGAAAAATAAAATCAAGCTTTTAAATATATTTTTTGAATTTGTCATGTTACTTACTTTCTTTTTCATATTCTTCGATGTGATCAAATTCGGGATAATGTTTTCTGGCTTTCGACCACATTAAATACATGGCTGGAATTACAAATAATGTTAAAACCAAAGAGAAAATAGTTCCGCCAACAATAACGACTCCCATTCCAATTCTACTCGTTGAAGCAGCACCAAGCGACATCGCAATAGGTAAAGCCCCTAATGAAATGGCTAAACTGGTCATTAAAATTGGACGAAGTCTGGCTTCTGAAGCTTCTAAAATTGCATCAATTTTAGATTTCCCCTGTTCTCGTAGCTGATTCGCAAATTCTACTATCAGAATTCCGTTCTTGGTTACCAAACCAATTAACATTACGGTCCCAATTTGGCTAAAAATATTCCAGGTTTGGTTGAATAGCCATAAAGAAAATAATGCTCCGGCAACGGCCATTGGTACTGTTAAAATGATAATAAACGGATCAATGAAGCTTTCAAATTGGGCAGCCAAAATTAAAAATATCAATAGTAAAGCCAATCCAAATGCAAAAGAAGTATTTGAACTACTTTCTACATAATCTCTTGACTCACCACCTAAATCAGTGGTGAAAGTGTCGTCTAAAACTTTGGCTTTTATTTCATTCATGGCATCAATACCATCGCTGATACTTTTGCCTGGAGCAAGACCTGCAGAAACCGTAGCTGACATGTATCTATTATTGTGATACAATTGTGGGGGATTACTTTTCTCTTCAATGGTTACCACATTGTCCATTTGAATCAATTCCCCCTTATTGTTCTTGACATACATTGAGGTTAAATCCAATGGTTTTGAACGGTCTTCTTGATTAAACTGTCCAATGACTTGATATTGCTTTCCATTTCTCATAAAGTAACCAAAACGTTGACCACTTAAAGAAAGCTGCAGGGTTTGTGCAATATCAATCACAGATATTCCTAAACTCTCTGCTTTTTCTCTGTTGATACTTACATTAACTTCTGGTTTATTGAATTTTAAATTTACATCACTTACTGCAAAAGTTGGATTCTTACCCACTTCGTCCATAAATATTGGAATTTTTGCTCTTAATTTCTCAAAGTTTGGAGCTTGAATGATGTATTGAATCGGTAATCCTCCTCGTCTGTTTACAGCGATTGTAGGTTGCTCAATTACCGAGGTTTTTGCATCAGGATATTGTTTGGACCATTTGGTCAATTTTTCTGCTATCTCTTTCTGAGAATCTTTTCTTTCGTTAGGTTCTACCAAAGAAACCCGAATAAATCCACTATTCACAGATGAGGATCCAAATCCAGGTGAAGTAATCACTAAACTCACTTTTTTTCCAGGAATGGAATCATCTACTAATTTTGACATTTCCTGCATGAAACGATCGGTATATTCATAGGTAGATCCTTCAGGAGTTGACATTCGCATTACAAATCCACTACGGTCATCATAAGGGGCAGTTTCTTTTTGCAAAATATTAAAAAACAAATAAATCAGTCCAAAACAAGCAATCAAAATAGGAAAACTCAACCATTTTCTTTTCATGAAACGCTGTAAAGCACTAGCGTAACTACTGTTTAGTTTTTCAAAATACGGTTCTGTACGAATATAGAATTTTGATTTTTTTTGTTCGCCACCTTTCATCAAATAGGCATTCAACATAGGGGTTAAGGTCAATGATACAAATGCTGAAATTAGCACTGCAGCACCAATAACCACACCGAATTCCCTAAACAACCGCCCAACAAAGCCTTCGAGGAAAATTACAGGTAAAAATACAGCGGCTAAGGTTATCGAAATCGAAATTACCGCAAAAAATATTTCATTGGATCCTTTTATTGCTGCTTCTATAGGCGTCATGCCTTCTTCTACTTTCTTGAAAATATTTTCGGTTACCACAATTCCATCATCGACCACAAGACCAGTAGCAAGGACAATCGCCAGTAAAGTCAATACATTTATCGAAAACCCAAAAAGCCACATAATAAAGAATGTTGCTATCAACGAAACGGGAATATCAATTAAAGGTCTGAAAGCAATAGCCCAATCTCTAAAGAATAAATAGATAATTAAAATTACCAAAATGATAGAAATCCCTAAGGTTTCGGCAACTTCAATAACTGATTTTTTTACAAATATGGTATTGTCGATGGCGATGTTTAACTTAATATCTTTAGGTAAGTCTTTTTTTAATTTTGCGAATTCTTTATAAAAAGCGGCAGAGATATCTAAATAATTAGCTCCGGGAAGTGGCACAATAGCCACACCAACTAAAGGCGTACCTGATTGTGTCATTTGAGTTTCGGTATTTTCAGGACCTAAACTTGCAGTTCCAATATCACTTAAGCGAATTACTTTTTCACCAACTGAACGTATAATGATGTTGTTGAATTCTTCAGGCTTGGATAGATTACCAACGGTTTTAACCGTAAGTTCCGTGTTTTTTCCGGTCAGTTTTCCTGAAGGGAGTTCCACGTTTTGTTTATTCAACGCATCTCGAACATCCGAAATCGTACAGCCATAAGACGCTAATTTAATAGGGTCAATCCACAAGCGCATTGCGTATCGTTTTTGCCCCCAAATTTGGACACCACTTACCCCTGGAATTGTTTCTAATCGTTGTGAAATTACATTTTCGGCATAATCACTCAGTTCCAATGCATTTCGGGTATCACTTTGTACCGTCATCGAAATAATGGCATCTCCATTGGCATCAGCCTTAGAAACAACTGGTGGAGCATCAATATCTTGTGGTAAGCTTCTCACGGCTTGTGACACTTTATCACGCACATCATTGGCAGCTTCTTCCAGATTTTTATCTAAATTAAATTCGATTGTGATATTACTGCTTCCTTGGGCACTCGAAGAAGTAACGTTTCTGATTCCGTCAATCGAGTTAATGGCTTTTTCGAGCGGTTCAGTAATTTGGGATTCAATGATATCTGAATTGGCTCCGGCATAGTTTGTCCGAATCGAAATTTGGGCCGGGTCAATCGAAGGAAATTCACGAACTCCCAGAAAACTATATCCAATAAGACCAAATAATACAATTGCTAAATTAATGACAATGGTAAATACTGGCCTTCTTATACTTGTGGTAGATAAACTCATTTTTTGAATTATATATTAGTAACTATGAATTAGGAATTGTTGCTTCTTAACTATGATTTATATTTTAGGCAATAAATCATAATTTATTAACTCATAACTTAACTTTTACCTTAACAGGAATTTCATCTTTTAATGACATTACAGCACTTGTCAAAACGGTATCTCCAGCTTTCAAGCCTGAAAGAACTAGAATAGAAGCATCGGTTCTTGTTGCGGTTTCTATCATTACTTCTTTAGCTTTTCCATTACTTGAGATGAAAACTTTTTTCCCGTTTTGTACCGGAATAATGGCTTCTGAAGGAACTACAATGGCGTCTTTAATAATATCCAAAGGCAATTCAACATTCGCAAATGTTCCCGGTAATAATTTACCGTTTTTGTTTTCTGCAATTGCTCGAACTTGTAATGTTCTTGTTGCTACTTCAACTCCTGGCTCGATGGCATAAATTTTAGCAGTATATTTTTCAGGAGAACCTGAAACAGTAAAAGTTAATTGCGTATTTGTTTTTACTTGAGATGCATATTTCTCAGGAATCGAAAAAGTAATTTTTAGTTTACCAATATTTACCAATTTAGCTACTAGAATAGTTGGTGTGATATACGTTCCAGGCGAAATAGAACGCAGTCCTATTTTTCCTGAAAATGGTGCTCTTACGGATGTTTTTGATATTTGTGCTTTTATCAGTTGACTTTGCGATTGTGCCGATTTTAAATCTGCTCTGGCAACATCATATTCTTCTTGACTAATGGCCTCTTTTTGTAATAATAATTTGGCTCTTCTTTCGTTTTCGGATGCTAAACCTTCTTTTGTGGTCATTTGTCTCAATTGCGCTCTTAGCTCAATATCATTCACTTTAAAAAGTACTTGTCCTTTGCTGACATTACTGCCTTCCTGAAAATAAATACCTTCAACAATACCAGAAACTTCACTTCTGATTTCTACTTGTTCATTTGCTTCAATAGATCCAGAAAGGGATAGGTTGTTATCAAAAGTTTGCGTCTTAACAACAATCCCACTTACGTTCATGGGTTTGTCTTTCCCGTTTTTATCTTTTGAGTTATCATTTTTGGAAATGTTTGTTGTAATTCGATAGGCAATAAAACCACCAATTCCAACAAGCAGTAAGGTGTAAACAAGGTATTTTAGTTTCATATTTTATGGTATAAAGTAGGATTAAGTGTCAGTTTTTTTGTTAAAAAACAAATTTAGGTTATAGAACTGAGATTAGTGGATTTGTTAATTTTTATTTAACGTTTGTACATACAAATATTAATATTAACAAAAAATAGTATTCTGAAATTAAAAGAAATACCCACAATGCAATTGAAAGTAGGACTTTTAAAAGATGAAATGGTTTAATCAGTAATTGAAAAAAGAAACATTTTTTGGAGAATTAATTCAGTGAATAGGAATTAATGATGGTTTTAAACATTTAAGAAATAGGTGTCCTATATTGACTTAACTAATATAATTCCAAATGTTTTTCTTTTTGGTCATTTCTATGAAAATAACTCTTAAAGCAGCATGTTCTGGTTTTTGCATTCCAGCATCCTCTTTAAGTAATTTTAAAGCATAATTTCTGGCTAATGCCAAAGTATCTCTGTCTCTTACTAAATCGGCAATTTGAAGATTTAAAACACCACTTTGTTGCGTCCCCATTAAATCGCCAGGACCACGAAGTTTAAGGTCTACTTCGGCAATTTCGAAACCATCATTGGTTTGCACCATCGTTTCCATTCGGGTTTTACTATCGGAACTCAATTTATGGCTCGTCATCAGGATGCAATAACTTTGCTCGGCGCCACGTCCTACGCGACCCCGAAGTTGATGCAGTTGCGATAATCCAAAACGTTCCGCACTTTCGATAATCATCACACTGGCGTTAGGAACATTCACTCCGACTTCAATTACTGTAGTTGCGACCATAATATTCGTTTTTCCTTCCGAAAAGCGCTTCATTTCAGCATCTTTATCCGCCGGTTTCATTTTTCCGTGCAAGATTGAAATAGAATATTGCGGTAATGGAAAATCTCTGGAAATACTTTCGTAACCATCCATTAAATCTTTGAAATCCATTTTCTCAGATTCCTGAATTAATGGATAAACAATATAGATTTGGCGGCCCAAAGCAATTTCGTCCCGCAGGAATTTCCAAACCTTCAATCTATTGCTGTCAAAGCGGTGAACGGTTTGAATGGGTTTTCGCCCCGGTGGTAATTCATCAATTACTGAAATGTCTAAATCGCCATACAAACTCATCGCTAAAGTTCTGGGAATAGGAGTAGCAGTCATCACCAAAACGTGTGGCGGAATCGCATTCTTCTTCCACAATTTAGAGCGTTGTTCTACACCAAAACGGTGTTGTTCATCAATCACGGCCAAGCCTAAATTCTTGAATTTTACCTTATCTTCCAGTAAAGCATGCGTTCCGATGAGAATATGTAAAGTACCGTTTTCCAGCTCTTCATGGATAATTCTGCGTTGTGCTATTTTGGTAGAGCCTGTTAGGATTCGGATGTTTATATGTAGAGTTTCGGCTAATTCGGATAAACCAATAAAATGCTGATTAGCGAGGATTTCCGTGGGCGCCATCAAGCACGCTTGGAAACCATTATCGAGTGCCAAAAGCATGCTCATAAAAGCCACAATTGTTTTTCCGGAACCTACATCGCCTTGCAGTAATCGGTTCATTTGGGCATTGCTGCCCATGTCAGTTCGTATTTCTTTGATGACTCTTTTTTGGGCATTAGTCAATTGAAAAGGCAAATGATGCTGATAAAAATCATTGAAATATTCGCCCACTGTGGTAAACGGATGTCCTTTTATTTTATGTTTCCTGATGAGATTTTTCGTGATTAATTGCAGTTGAATAAAGAACAATTCTTCGAAAATTAATCGGAATTTGGCTTTAGCCAAAACGTCTGCGCTTTTTGGAAAATGAATGTTGAATAAAGCCGCTTTTTTAGGAATAAGTTTCAATTCATTAATCAAATAATCCGGTAAGGTTTCCGTAAATAAAGCCTGCGTTTCCAAAAACAATTGTTGCATCAGTTTATTAATCACCCGATTTGAAATCCCGCGATTTGTCAAAGTTTCTGTAGAAGGATAAACGGGTTGCATAGCCGAACGTAGGCTTTGTTCGTGTTCGCTCATCAACTCAATTTCCGGATGCGCCATGTTGAAAGCGTTCCCAAAAGAAGTGCATTTCCCAAAAATCACACATATTTCATTGAGCTTTAAACTCTCTCGAATCCATTTGTGCCCTTGAAACCAAACAAGTTCCATTTGACCCGTATCATCTACAAAAGTCGCCACCAATCGTTTTTGGTTTCTGCCAAATTCAACGGTTTTGATGTTGATGATTTTACCGATAATCTGAACTTCGGCAATATTGTTTTGCAGTTCGTTAATCTTATAATACCGTGTTCTATCTATGTATCTGTTTGGAAAAAAATTAACCAAATCCACATACTTATGAATTCCCAATTCCTTACGCAACAATTCACCCCGATTGGGACCAACGCCTTTGAGGTATTCGATAGGTGTGAGTAGGAGGTTTTGCTGCATACTGCGAAGATAGTTTTTTGTTTGGAAATTTGGAAATGGGATTGTTTAGAATTGGAGTAGGAAAATTTGTATATTTGAGAAATGAATTATATTATTCATTTGATATGTTTTTATTTAAACATATTACTGATCCTAATTATAAATATAATAATTAAATGAAACGATTTTCAATTACACTATTTTTATGTGGGCTTCTCACAAGCGGATTTTCACAATCTTCATCAAAAACAGATAATATTAAAAACCTTCTTGAATTAACTGGCTCTGGAAAATTAGGAGTCCAAGTTGGACAAAATATGATTAATAGCTTTAAAAAAAGTTATCCTAATGTACCCGTTGAATTTTGGGATGATTTTTTAAAAGAAATGAATTCTGACACTCTAATAAATTTGATTATTCCAATTTATGACAAATATTATACTGAATCGGAAATAAAACAACTAACGGAATTTTATCAGTCCTCTTTAGGAAAGAAAGTAATATCTACAATGCCGTTAGTTGTAAAAGAATCAATGCAAGTTGGACAAACTTGGGGAAAAGAGATTGGAGAAAAAGTTTTTAGTGATTTAAAGGAAAAAGGATTTGCGCCAAAAGAATAATCACAGTCGTCTAATCCTCGCTCTAAGTGTTTATCAATGTTCTAAGATTTCTTTATTTAAAATTAATAGTTTATAATAAAATAATGAGATACTAAACTAAAGTTTTAAATTCCCTCCAAACACAATATCTTCGCAAAATAAAAAGCTTAAATAATGACAACTCATCTCGCATTGCTACGTGGTATAAACGTTTCTGGTCACAACATGATAAAAATGGAGGCGCTAAAAACGACTTTGGAAGCCATTGGTTTTCAAAATGTGCAAACGTATATACAATCGGGAAATGTTTTTGTGGATACAGAAGAAGAAAGCCCTGCTAAAGTTGGTTTTCTAATCAAGCAGGAAATTTTCAAGGTTTTTGGACATGAAGTGCCTATTGTGGTAATTGCCAAAGAAGATTTGGAAGCGTGTTTCAAGAATAATCCTTTTTTGAAGGAAAAGGATATCGATATTAAAAAATTATACGTGGCGTTTATTTCTACAGCTTTGCAAAGCACTAGTATCAATGATTTGAAAATTAGTCAATTCAAGCCGGATGAAGCTAGTATTGATGGTAGCAGAATATTTATTAAATACGCTGTTGGAGCCGGAAAAACCAGATTTGATCAAAAATACATCGAGAAAAAACTAAATGTTACGGCAACTATCCGAAACTGGAATACGGTGACGCAATTGTTGCAACTGTACGAGGAAAGATAAAACAAAGCACTTCACAGGTAAAAAAATAAGCCGCAGATTCCCTGATTTTTTTATAAACAGAGAATCTGCGGCTATTCATTTATACATGGTAACGAACCAATAAATAATATCAATTTTAACCCTTTTTGACTTTAGAAAAAAATAAATATAATTTAACGCAACCTTTTATAATTATTGTCATCTAACTAATAGTTGAAAAAACCGATACATGAAACATTTTGTCATTCTTGTTGCTTTCCTTTCCATTTTTAATTCCTGTTCAAAGGATGCTGTAGTAAATGATAGTATGGGTTATTATGGAAAATGGACTTTGGTAAAAATGTCGGGTTCTATGGCTAATTCCGAAACGACAGGCACAGCTATGGAATGGCAAGAATTTTATTTATTCAACACTAACGGAACATTTACAAAATCAAGAGAAAGAAATGCAATTAAAACAACCATTTCAGGAACTTATGTTACTTCAATTCATTCGGACGGAATGTATTTAGAATTGACATATCCTAATGACAGTGAGATTATAGGCAGCTGCTATGGAAATCAAAAAGAGATGCTTTATTTTACGGATAACAACAACTTATCAAATACTTGGAAAAGCTGTGATGGTCCCGGATTAGAATACAAAAAGTAAATTATAAGTGCAGGTTACAACATTTTTCATAAGATTTGGTTAGGGTTAATTCTAGGATTATGTGGCACTTCTGAAAAGAGTACTCGAAGTTTTTTAACTTTTGTGTGCTCTTTTTCTTTTTTTAGACTAAAATAACAAACAATTCTGAATGAAAAAGTTATATAATAAACACAAAATTATTTACATTTACTCCTAATTAACAATACAGAAGCGTAGCTGTAGTATTTAAAACCTAACTTATAAACAGATGACTTTTAGACTTTCTTTTATCCTCACAGTACTTTTTGTCTGTACTTCGATTGCTCAAAATGGAACTCCAAACGATTACTTATCGGCTCAATTTCACAAAGAACGAAGAGAGGCTTTGCGTAAAAAAATGCCAAATAATAGTGTGGCAGTATTTTTTGGAAATCCTGTTCGCAACCGAGCTAATGATGTTGATTATGTGTACCATCAAGATCCTGATTTTTATTACTTAACAGGATACAAAGAGCCCAATTGTGTTTTGGTTGTTTTTTCGAATAATCAAACAGATAAAGACGGAAAAACCTATAATGAAATGCTTTACGTTCAGGAAAAAAATCCAAAAGCGGAGCAATGGACCGGAATACGTTTGGGAACGGAAGGCGCTAAAAAGGATTTAGGTTTTGAGGTCGCTTTAAATGGAAAAGATTTTCTGAATTCCGGGATTGATTACATGAGTTTCAACAATGTGTTGTTTAAGGAATTTGAAAATGACACCAGAAATTCAAAACGGGATAAAGCCGATTTATACAAATTGATTGAAGCTTTTAAAACACAAATTGGATATGATGTAAAAACAGAAAAACAAGCCGATTCTAATTTACAAAATGAAATTAATCCTAAAAAGAGCATTACTTCAAAAAAAGCCTCTACTGATACCAAATCGATTACAACTTTTATGGCGAGTTTACGTGAGAAAAAATCCAAAGAGGAAATGGTTTTACTTACCAAGGCGGTTCGAATTTCGGCAATGGGACAACGTGAAATAATGAAAGCGATGCATCCTGGAATGTCTGAAAGCGAAATACAAGGTGTACATGAATTTGTATATAAAAAGTATGGTTGCGAGTTTGAAGGTTATCCATCAATCGTGGGAGCCGGAAATAATGGCTGTGTATTGCATTATATTGAAAATAGCAAAATGAAAGTGGAAAATGATTTGGTTCTAATGGATTTAGGAGCTGAATATCACGGGTACAGTGCGGATGTTACCCGAACTATTCCTGCTAATGGAAAATTCTCTACTGAGCAAAAGCTAATTTATGATTTGGTTTATGATGCTCAAGAAGCAGGAATTGCTACTGCAAAAATAGGAAACAGCATCAGTGCTCCTGATGTGGCGGCACGTAAAATAATCAGTGATGGTTTAGTTAAATTAGGAATTATTAAAGCAGCAGATGAATCTAGAAAGTATTTCCCACATGGAACTTCCCATCACATTGGATTAGATGTGCATGATCCAGGTTTGTATAATAATTTTGAAGAAAATATGGTACTCACAGTAGAACCCGGAATTTATATCCCTAACGGAAGCGATTGCGATAAAAAATGGTGGGGAATCGCTGTGCGAATAGAAGATGATATTTTGATTACGTCTAATGGGCCAGTAAATTTATCTGGGGAAGCACCTAGAAAATCAAATGAAATTGAAGCGCTTATGAAAGAAAAAAGTATTTTTGATAGTTTTTCTTTACCAAAATTGGATTAAAAACCTTCTTTAGAATTATCTAAAAAATTAAAACTCCGTTGTCTCATGACTTCGGAGTTTTTTATTGAAAATTATTTTGCTACTAAATCACAATACCAAAATCCAAAATCATATGCATCGGAAGCACTCGTGTCACAAGCGGTATTCGATGAATCTTGTTCTTTTGGCTTTTCGTATTTTCTGTATACGACTTCTCCAATTTCGAAATCTATGGGTTTGGAGAAAATTGGGCCGTCAAAAGTGAACGTATGAAACTCACCATTTTCACCACAAACATCTACGTTTTCTGGTAAATCGTTGATAAAATCCTGATCGATAACGCGACCTACAAAGCTTTTATCTAAAAATCGTTCGTTGACACAAACGACGATGGTTTTGAAACCCAGACTTATAAATTCTTGAATCAAATCTTGGGTTGGAATTTTCCAAAGCGGGAAAACGCCTTCGAAGCCTATTTCGGCTAATTTGTCTTCTCGGTATTTGCGCAAATCTTCCAGAAATATATCTCCAAAAATAGAATGTATAACGCCTTGATTTTTTAGTTTTGCCAATGTTTCCTGCATGACTTTTTCATAGACTTCCATTGTGGGCATTTCAGGAATTTGCATGATTTCAAGTGGCAATCCAATACTTTTGGCTTGTTGTTCCAATAATTCTACCCGAACGCCATGCATGGAAATGCGTTGGAATTGTTGGTTTACACTTGTAAGCAAACAGGTAATTTCGAATTCTGAATTTTGTAATGTTTTGTATAAGGCAAGCGCAGAATCTTTTCCGCTACTCCAATTAAATAGGGCTTTCTTTTTCAATGGGATTTTCTTGAGGTTTTCTGGGGGTAAACTTACAAAATTTGTACTATTAGTTTGGTAAACCTTTGTAACTTTGAAAACCTTAGTTTTAATCTTTGTAATCAATGAAATACCTTTTTCTTTTACTATCTACAATAACATTCGCCAAACAAACTCAATTTGTTGATTTTAAATTGGTTCATGGGCAAATAACAATTAATCCTAAAGATAAATCGGTTAGAGGAGCAGTTAGTTATTGGTTTGATGTTTTAAAAGCAACAGATACCATTAAAATTGACGCGCAAAATATGGATTTTTCTGATGTAGAATTGAATCAAAAAGAAATTCAATTTACTACAAATGGAAAGCAAATTTTACTGATTTCGTCCTTCAAAAAAGGAACAAATAATATTAGTTTTAATTATGTTGCTAAGCCAAAGCAAGCCTTGTATTTCGTTGGTTCTGAAGAGAATGATAATGTGCAAATTTGGACGCAGGGACAAGGAAAAAACACCAGCAATTGGTTTCCAAGTTTTGATGATGTCAAAGAGAAAGTAATCTTTAATTTAGAAGTTGTTGTTGATTCAAAATATCAAGTGATTTCTAACGGGATTTTAAAAAGTAAAGTAAATAATAATTCGATGACGTATTGGAAATTCAATATGCAAAAACCGATGAGCTCTTATTTACTGATGCTTGCTATCGGGAAATTTGAAAAACAAACACAGAAATCAAAATCGGGAATTCCTTTAGAAATGTACTATGAATCCAAAGACAAATTTAAATTTGAACCGACGTATCGGTATTCAAAGCAGTTATTTGATTTTTTGGAAAAAGAAATAGGAGTAAAGTACTCTTGGGGAATATACAAACAAGCTCCCGTTCGTGATTTTTTGTATGCCGGAATGGAAAATACTTCGGCAACTTTATTCTCCACCCGATATGTTGTAGATTCAACAGGTTTTGAAGACCGAAACTATACGAATGTCAATGCACATGAATTGGCGCACCAATGGTTTGGTAATTTAGTCACTGCCGAAAGTAGTAAGCATCATTGGCTTCAGGAAGGTTTTTCAACCTATTATGCGCTATTAGCCGAAAAGGAAATTTACGGTGAAGATTATTTTTATTCCAAATTATATGAATCGGCGCAACAATTAAAGTTTGCTTCCACAACAGATACAATTCCAGTTTTGAATGCCAAAGCCAGTTCGTTGACTTTCTATCAAAAAGGAGCTTGGGCATTATTTGTTTTGCATGATGCAATAGGAGACAAAGCATTTAAAAAAGCGGTAAAATCCTATTTGAAAAAACATTCATTTCAAACGGTAAACACGCATGATTTTTTTGCTGAAATTAAAAAAGTATCTGATTATGACTTGAATAATTTTAGTAAAGCATGGCTTGAAACAACTGTTTTTAATACACAACAGGCTAACGTTTTATTAAATAAAAATAAGGTAATTAAAATATTGTTTGAAATAGAAAAATTAAAAAATAAACCCTTACCAGAGAAAGAAGATTTTTTTATTAAAACAGTACAATCGGATGTGTATTTTTTAGTAAAAGAAGCAATTGTTAATCAATTGAAACCAGAAAAATTTGAAGACAAAGTCACCCTTTTAACGTTGGCTTTGGAAACCAAAAACGTACAAGTTCGTCAAGCGGTTGCGGCTACAGTAAATGAAATTCCTGAAAATTTTAGAGCGCAATATGTAACTTTATTGGATGATAAATCCTATCAAACACAAGAAATAGCATTATATAATTTATGGAATAATTTTCCGGAACAACGCGCTCGATATTTGGATAAATCAAAAGATTGGATCGGTTTTAGTGATTATAACTTGCGAACATTATGGTTGTCGTTAGCATTGTCAACACCCAATTATTCAATAAATAAAGAACAATTGGTTGATGAATTAATTAATTATTCATCGTCTAATTTTGAAGCAACCATTCGTCAAGATGCTTTAGAAAAACTGCTTGCTTTTAATATTATCAATGATGAAGTATTGCAAAATTTGGTGAAAGCTACAACGCATCACATGTGGCAGTTTTCGAAATTTGGAAGAGATAACATTAGAAGGTTATTGAAGAATACTACAATGAGAGTTTCTTTCGAAAGGATTATGCCGAATTTAAATGAAAGCGAACAATTTCAATTGAATCGGTTATTGAAAGAATAAAGGTTTAGATCTATTAAACATAGATTTTTTTAACTTAAATGAACTTATATTCCTTACATGGTTATAAATACTAACCATGTAAGGAATATAAGTTCATTTAAGAAATTGTTTTATTATTGAATTTTGTTGGAGTAAAACAAAATAGATGGTGCTACTATCCTACCACAATTGTCCCACTTCGTTTTTGATATACGCCAAAGCCGCATTACTTGGAGATTGTTTTTCCATTAAATCATTCAAAAGCACTTCACGCAATTTATCAGCGCTATCCACACGGTCACTCATATTGGCCTTACGAATCATTTGAATAGTAGTATTTTTTGCTGTCACAATAATGGTCCAACATTCATCAGACATATAAATTTGTTGTGTCAAATTATGCTCAAATTCCTGTTCGATTTGTGCAATTATAAGATTTTCATACTCATTTTTATCTTGTGAAAGAGGAGCAATTCGAATCAATAATTTTGTAGGATTGATACGTTCCATATACAATGTCATGCGTTCAAATGCTTGCAACCGTAAAGGTAAAGCATTCTTTTGTGCTTCTTTGTGTAATAAATAACGGCGTCTTCCTTCTTCGTTTTTAGTATGAAGATCAAAAAAATAATAGGCCACAACCCCTGTAACAACTGCTGGTAAAGTATAACTTAGTAATTCTATTATAGGTAATGATTCCATTTTGCTTTTAATATTTATTAAAGCAAAAATATACTTTTTTGACTACAAATCAACTTGATTTTATTAGCAATAAATCAATTCGAGTAGTATTTTTACCATTTATACCTGAATATTTAATCTCGATTATTGGAATGGAAACGTACGTATTAGTTTTACTTTGTTTAGCTGCATTTGCTGCAGGATTTATAGATGCAATTGTTGGCGGTGGCGGACTGATACAAACGCCTATGGGGTTGATATTATTACCTAATTTGCCAGTTTCAACAGTTATTGGAACCTTAAAAGTTCCTGCTTTCAGCGGTACCTCTTTTGCGGCCTATCAATATCTTAAAAAGGTCGATATGAACTGGAAATTGCTAGGAATCATGATGCTTTTGGCTTTTCCTTCGGCATTTTTAGGTTCTACATTATTGACGTATGTGAGTAATGATTTTATGAAACCATTATTACTGGTTGTCCTTTCATTTTTAGTTGTTTATACCTACGCGAAGAAGAATTTTGGGCAACATGTTGAAAAAACGCATTCTCCCAGAACACAAATCTTAAATGCTATTGCAATCAGTTTTGTAGTGGGTTTATATGATGGGTTTATTGGTCCTGGAACGGGTAGTTTTCTAGTGGTTGCGTTTATCGCTATCATGGGATTTGATTTTTTACATGCTTCCGCAAATGCTAAAATGGTGAATCTGTCGACTAACTTTGGTTCCATTTGTCTGTTTATTTTGAAAGGCAAAATTATTTGGGCAATAGCCATACCGATGGCTGCCAGTAATGCTTTTGGCGGATGGACTGGAGCGAAACTAGCCATAAATAAAGGAAATAGTTTCATACGGATTTTCTTTTTGGTTGTTGTAATCGGTACATTATTTCGATTTGCCTACGATGTGTTTTTCAAATAAAAAATACAGAATGTCTTATTAAAACGAATAGCAAAATGAATTAGCCAATTGTTGTTTTTTGGTACTTAAAACCTCATTCAAAATCGCTATTTTTGCATAACATAATTTAAAAATTTCCATGCATAAATATATCGATCAACTTAACGAAGCGCAACGTGAGCCCGTTTTACAAAAAGACGGTCCTATGATAATTATTGCAGGAGCAGGTTCTGGTAAAACGCGGGTGTTGACCATAAGAATTGCCTATTTGATGAATCAGGGAGTAGATGCGTTTAGCATTTTATCTCTGACTTTTACCAACAAAGCAGCTCGAGAAATGAAAAAACGTATCTCTGATATTGTAGGTGCTGGCGAAGCCAAAAATCTTTGGATGGGAACCTTTCACTCGGTTTTTGCTAGAATTCTTCGTTCAGAAGCGGAACATTTAGGCTATCCTTCGAATTTTACCATATATGATTCCCAGGATTCACTTCGTGCAATTTCTGGAATTATTAAGGAAATGCAATTGGACCGAGATGTGTACAAACCAAAACAGGTTTTAAGCAGAATTTCCAATTTCAAAAATAGTTTGATTACAGTAAAAGCATATTTTAATGACCCTGATTTGCAAGAAGCCGATGCCATGTCTAAAAAACCTAGAATGGGGGAAATTTATCAGAATTATGTAGACCGATGTTTCAAAGCAGGAGCAATGGATTTTGATGATTTATTATTGAAAACTAATGAGTTGTTGACTCGTTTTCCGGAAGTTTTGGCTAAATATCAAAACCGTTTCCGTTACATATTGGTGGATGAGTACCAAGATACGAATCACTCCCAATATTTGATTGTTAGAGCATTGTCTGATAAATTTCAGAATATCTGTGTGGTAGGCGATGATGCACAAAGTATCTATGCCTTTCGTGGGGCAAACATCAACAATATCCTGAATTTTCAGAAAGATTATGAAGGGGTGAAAACCTTTAGATTGGAACAGAACTACCGTTCAACAAAAAATATTGTAGAAGCGGCAAATACCATCATCGATAAAAATAAAGTCAAGCTTGATAAAATTGTTTGGACAGCCAATGATTTTGGTCCAAAAATAAAAGTACACCGCAGTTTAACCGATAACGAGGAAGGCCGATTTGTTGCGAGTACCATTTGGGAGCAAAAAATGCAAAACCAGTTGAATAATGGCGCTTTTGCTATTTTGTATCGTACTAATGCACAATCTCGTGCGATGGAAGATGCGTTGAGAAAAAGAGATATTCCGTACCGAATTTACGGCGGACTTTCATTTTACCAAAGGAAAGAAGTGAAGGATGTATTGTGTTATTTACGATTGGTTATCAATCCAAAAGATGAAGAAGCATTAGTGCGAGTAATCAATTATCCAGCTCGTGGAATTGGTAATACTACTATCGAAAAATTAACCATTGCAGCCAATCATTACAAACGTTCCATTTTTGAAGTCATGCAAAATATTGAGCGAATTGACTTAAAACTGAATTCAGGAACGAAACAAAAATTACTTGATTTTGTTACTATGATTCAGAGTTTTCAAGCTATAAATGAAAATCAGGATGCTTTTTACATCACCGATCATGTTGCCAAGAAAACGGGATTAGTTCAGGAATTAAAGAAAGATGCAACTCCTGAGGGAATGGCTAAAATTCAGAATATTGAGGAATTATTAAACGGTATCAAGGATTTTACAGAAGGACAAAAAGAAGTTGATGGCTCACGTGGGGCACTATCTGAGTTTATGGAAGATGTTGCTTTGGCGACAGATTTAGATAAAGATACCAGTGATGAAGATCGTGTAGCATTGATGACGATTCACTTAGCCAAAGGATTGGAATTTCCTCATGTTTTCGTGGTAGGAATGGAAGAGGATTTATTTCCAAGTGCCATGAGTATGAGCACCAGAAGCGAACTGGAAGAAGAACGTCGCTTGTTTTATGTAGCTTTAACAAGAGCGGAACATCAAGCCTATTTGACGTACGCACAATCCCGTTACCGTTGGGGGAAATTAACTGATAGCGAACCTTCGCGTTTTATTGAGGAAATCGACAGTCAGTATTTAGAATATATAACTCCTCCTGAAAATAATTACCGTTATAAACCAATGATTGATAGTGATGTTTTTGGCGATGTGGATAAATCCAAATTGCGTTTGGCAAAACCAATAGGAAGTACACCTCCAAAACATGTTATCGATAACGAACCCAAATCGGATATAAATATTCGTAAATTGAAACCAGTTTCTAGTAATACTGCTTCTTCTGGAAGTGCGAATTTATTTGATAATAAATTGGTTGCAGGAAATGTGGTTATGCACGAACGCTTTGGGAAAGGACAAGTCGTCAACTTGGAAGGCGTAGGTGCTGATAAAAAAGCAGAAATCAAGTTTGAAGTGGGTGGAATAAAGAAATTATTATTGCGATTTGCAAAACTGGATATTATAGGATAAAATTTGTTTTTAAGTTTATGGTTTCAATTTGTCTTTTAGAAGAACTTTAAATCTTAAATTTTTTAACTTTAAATTAAAAAAATGGCTCAATTTATAAAAATATACGCAGACAAACCTAACGAAGCGGCAATTGCTAAAGTAGTTAAAGTTCTTAAAGATGGCGGATTAGTAATTTATCCAACAGATACCGTTTACGGATTGGGCTGCGATATTACCAATACAAAAGCACTTGAACGTATCGCTAAGATAAAAGGAATTAAGCTGGACAAAGCTAATTTTTCTTTCATTTGCCATGATTTGAGTAATATATCTGATTATGTGAAGCAAATTGATACCGCTACTTTTAAATTATTAAAAAGAGTTTTGCCAGGACCTTATACCTTTATTTTACCGGGAAATAATAACTTACCAAAAGAATTCAAAAAGAAAACAACAGTTGGTATTAGGGTTCCTGATAATTCGATTGCACTTGAAATTGTACGCCAATTAGGCAATCCAATTGTTTCTACTTCGATTCACGATGATGATGATGTAATAGAATACACCACTGATCCGGAACTTATTTTCGAGAAATGGCAAAATTTAGTTGATGTTGTTATTGATGGTGGTTATGGAGATAATATAGGCTCTACTATTATTGATTTATCTGGGGATGAACCAATTGTAGTCAGAGAAGGAAAAGGAAGTTTGGATATTTTGTAAACGAGTATTCAGCTTTCAGATTAAGAATTTTAAATATCTTCCTAAAATTTGCATAAAAAAAACGTCTCGAATTATCGAGACGTTTTCATATTAGATGTAACCTGAACACTAATTACTGTTCATTGCATACTTTTTATTTTTGTTGTTTTTTCATTTCTTTTTCAATCATATCGTAGAACTGATCGATTTTTGGCAATACAACAATACGAGTTCTTCTGTTACGGGCTCTGTTTTCAGCAGAATCATTAGCAACTAAAGGAACATAAGAACTTCTTCCTGCTGCAATTAATTGCTCTGGTTTAACACCTAATTGATTCGTTAATACACGAATTATAGAAGTAGAACGTTTCACACTTAAATCCCAGTTGTCCAATAAAATTCCTGAACCATTGTAAGGTACATTATCAGTATGTCCTTCAACCATACATTCAAAATCTGGTTTGTCATTAACAACTTTAGCTACTTTAGCTAAAACTCCTTTTGCTCTGTCTGTTACATCATAACTTCCAGTTTTAAATAACAATTTGTCTGCAATAGAGATAAATACAACTCCTTTTTCAACATTTATTTCGATATCCGGGTCAGAAATTCCAACAGCACTTTTTAAACTAGTAACAACAGCAAGAGTAACACTGTCTTTTTTAGTTAATGCATCTTGCATTCTGCTGATTTTCAAATCTTTTTCTTTGATAGATTCTAAAGCTTTCTCAATATTTTCAGCCCCTTTAGTGGTCAATACCGTCATGTCTTTAGACGTATTGATCAGTGTTTGATTGTGTTCTTTTAAACCGGCTACAGTAGCTGAAAGTCCCGCTTTTTCTTCCAAGCAAGAATTTAATTTTACGGTAGCAGAATTCAATAAATCTTGGGTTTCTTTGTTTCTGGCTTCTAAGTCAGTGTATTTCTTTTTAGAAACACAAGAAGTTAAAAGAGCCAATACTGATAAGGCAATTACTATTTTTCTCATAATTTTTTTTTAAAGATTTGATTTGTAAATTTAGTTTTTAAATTTTAGAAGTTATACATAAATTAATGTTAAAATTATTTTGCAAAAACCTTGCCATTGTTAATGTAATAGGAACAAACGATGCTTTTTGTATTGTAGTATTTTTTTGATTGAAATTTCTCTCTCTTTTTTAAATTACTTAAAAACAATAGATAAAATGAACCATGTGCCTTTAATATTGCTAAAAAATGATTGAATTTTCCTTTAGAAAGGAATTGCAATCCGGCAATTCCATCCAGAATCATCCTGCAAAATAGAATCCAGTACAATTTATTTTTAGGTAAATTTTTAGTCAACATTAATAAGGAATTTCTAAAATTCAAATACGTTTTCTTTGGATTTCCTTGTTGCAAAGTAGCTCCGCCAACATGATAAACAATAGATTCCGAATTATATTTTATTTTGTATCCTTTATTGATTGCACGCCAGCATAAATCAATTTCTTCCTGATGGGCAAAAAAATCGGCATCAAAACCTTTTAATTCCTTATAAACCGAGCTTCGAATAAAAAAACAAGCTCCAGAAGCCCAAAATATCTCACAATTATCATTGTATTGTCCGTTATCTTTTTCTAAAGTATCAAAAATACGTCCACGACAATAAGGATATCCATATTCATCAATAAAACCTCCCGCAGCACCAGCATATTCAAAATATTCTTTACGTTTAAAATCTAAAATTTTTGGTTGTATAATAGCAGTTTCGGTTTCATTTTCGAAAGTTTTAAGAATAGGCTGCAGCCAATTTTCAGTAACTTCAATATCAGAATTGACTAAAGCGTAAATCTCGGCATCAATATGTTTCAATGCTTCATTATAACCGCCGGCAAAACCTAAATTGATGTCGTTTTTCACAATTTTAACAGATGAGAAATTAGCCAAAACAAATGAAATGGAATCATCAGTTGAAGCATTATCTGCGATATATATAGTAGCTTCGGGTGAATATTGCAGTACCGAAGGTAAAAATTGTTCTAATAATTGTACTCCGTTCCAGTTGAGTATTACAACAGCTATTTTCATTTAGATTTTTAGATTTTTAGATTTTTAGATTTTTAGATTTTTAGACATTTTAGATTCTAATAATCTAACTATTATAATTTGGCAGATTCTCTAGAAAAGCATATTTCTCGTTTTCAAAATCCATTTGACAAAAGTAATGATTCAATCCATTGGTCACCATCAAAAATTGGGCTTTCATAGTCATATTATAACGGGCAATTTGGTCGAAAGTCGCTTGTGCAATTTTTATTTCGGGTGCTTTGCATTCGATTAAAATGAAAATAGAACCATCAGTATTGAAAACGACCACATCGTATCTTTTGCGCAAGCCATTGACTTTTAGAACTTTTTCTACATTTATCAATGATTTAGGATATTTTTTTTCTTCCAATAAAAACTGAACTACATGCTGACGAACCCATTCTTCGGGAGTAAGAATGATAAATTTTTTCCTTATTTCATCAAAAATGGAGACTTTATTTTCGCTATTTTTGAACCGAAAGTTATAAAGTTGAAAATTTAGTTTTTGCATAAAGCAAAAGTATTAAATAAGTTTAAAATTTAAAGTTTAAAATTTCATTCGAAGTAACAAACTTTAAACTTCAAACTTTAAACAAAAAGAAATGGACGAGGTTGTAAAAATTGTAAATGATATAAAAAGCGGCAACATCAAACCCATCTATTTTTTGATGGGAGAAGAACCTTATTATATTGACAAATTATCTGATTATATAGAAGAAAAAGTATTAACCGAAGAGGAAAAAGGCTTTAATCAAACCGTTTTATACGGAAGAGATGTTTCAATAGAAGATATTATTTCAACCGCTAAAAGGTATCCAATGATGGCAGAGCGCCAAGTTGTGATTGTAAAAGAAGCACAAGATTTGATTCGGACGATTGATAAATTGGAAAGTTATGCCGAAAACCCAATGTCATCAACTGTTTTGGTTTTTTGTTACAAATATAAAACGTTGGATAAACGTAAAAAATTGACCAAGCTATTAGCAAAGCATGGTATCGTTTATGAAAGTAAAAAATTGTACGAAAACCAAGTAGGCGAGTGGATTAAACGCGTTTTAGCAGGAAAAAAATATTCGATTGAACCTAAAGCAAATGCCATGTTAGTGGAGTTTTTAGGAACTGATTTGAGCAAAATAAATAATGAACTCGAAAAATTACAGATTATCCTGCCTGCTGGAAGTACAATAACTCCAAAGCATATTGAGGAAAATATAGGTTTCAGCAAAGATTTTAATGTTTTTGAATTGCGAAAAGCACTGGGAGAACGAAACCAACTAAAAGCTTATACGATTGCCGAAAATTTTGCCCAAAATCCAAAAGATAATCCAATGGTGGTCACAACGAGCTTGGTGTTTGGATTTTTTATCCAATTGTTAAAATACCACGGATTAAAAGACAAGAACCCAAAAAATGTAGCGGCAGTATTAGGCGTAAACCCTTTCTTTTTGAAAGAATATGATGTGGCTTTGAAGAATTATCCCATGAAAAAAGTGAGTCAAATAGTTGGAGCTTTAAGAGACATTGATGTAAAAAGTAAAGGTGTTGGCGCGAATGCGTTGTCACAATCCGATTTGTTAAGAGAAATGCTTTATAAAATATTTAATTAAAGGGTAAAAATTTCCGATATTTGCACTCCAATTCCAAGACTTCGGGATTGGGATTAAAATAAATACCACAATTATGGGAATGAATAAAAACACTGTTTTAGGATGGGCTACACTAATAATGATACTTATGGGATTACTCTTAATAGGATTAGGGGCTTTCAGATATAGCGATGTTTCCGGATGGGGATTTGCAGCAGTAGGTGTTGGCTTTTTAGCTAATGCATGGGTGTTCAGTTCACTTAAGGGCAGATTATAATAATAATTTTAATGTTGAATTTTAAATTTTTAAATTAAAAATAATGGCAGACGATAAGAAAGTAATATTCTCAATGTCAAAATTGAGTAAAACGTATCAAGGAGCAGATAAACCAGTACTTAAAAACATCTATTTGAGTTTCTTTTACGGAGCTAAAATTGGTATTTTGGGTTTAAATGGTTCAGGAAAATCTTCTTTATTAAAAATTATTGCGGGTGTTGATAAAAACTACCAAGGTGATGTGGTGTTTGCACCTGGTTACACGGTTGGTTATTTAGAGCAAGAACCTATTTTAGATGATAGTAAAACGGTTATTGAGATTGTAAGAGAAGGAGTTGCTGAAACAATGGCAGTATTAGACGAATTCAATAAAATCAACGATAGCTTTGGTCTTCCGGAGGTTTACGAAGATGCCGATAAAATGGAAAAATTGATGGACCGCCAAGCGTTATTGCAAGATAAAATTGATGCGCTTGGAGCTTGGGAAATCGATACTAAATTAGAAATAGCTATGGATGCGTTACGTACTCCGGATGCTGATACGCCAATTAAAAATCTTTCTGGAGGTGAACGTCGTCGCGTGGCTTTATGTCGTTTGTTGTTACAACAACCAGACGTTTTGCTTTTGGATGAGCCTACGAATCACTTGGATGCCGAAAGTGTTCTTTGGTTGGAACAACATTTAGCTCAATATGCTGGAACAGTTATCGCTGTAACTCACGATAGATACTTCTTGGATAATGTTGCAGGTTGGATTTTAGAGTTAGATAGAGGAGAAGGAATTCCTTGGAAAGGAAACTACTCTTCTTGGTTGGATCAAAAATCAAGCAGAATGGCATTAGAAGAAAAAGTAGCTTCTAAACGTAGAAAAAATTTAGAAAGAGAGTTGGACTGGGTTCGTCAAGGAGCCAAAGGTCGTCAAACAAAACAAAAAGCGCGTTTACAGAATTACGATAAATTGCTAAATGAAGATCAAAAAGCATTAGATGAAAATCTAGAAATCTATATTCCAAACGGACCTCGTTTAGGAACCAATGTAATTGAAGCCAAAGGTGTTGCAAAAGCCTATGGGGATAAATTATTATATGATAATTTGAATTTTACACTGCCTCAAGCTGGTATTGTTGGGATTATCGGGCCAAACGGAGCTGGTAAATCAACGATTTTCAGAATGATTATGGGTGAAGAAAAACCTGATGCAGGGGAGTTTGCCATTGGTGAAACAGTGAAAATCGCATATGTAGATCAAGCGCATTCTAATATTAATCCTGATAAATCCATTTGGGAAAACTTTTGTGATGGTCAGGAATTGATTATGATGGGTGGTAGACAGGTGAATTCCAGAGCTTATTTAAGCCGATTTAATTTTGGAGGAAGCGATCAAAACAAAAAAGTATCAACACTTTCAGGAGGAGAACGCAACCGTTTGCATCTTGCTATGACTTTGAAAGAAGAAGGAAACGTTCTTTTATTAGATGAGCCTACGAATGATTTGGACATTAATACGCTTCGTGCATTAGAAGAAGGTTTGGAAAATTTTGCAGGTTGTGCGGTAGTTATTTCTCACGACAGATGGTTTTTGGACAGAATTTGTACACACATTCTAGCTTTTGAAGGAAATTCTGAAGTGTATTATTTTGAAGGAGGTTTCTCTGAATACGAAGAGAATAAGAAGAAACGTTTGGGGGGTGATTTAACTCCGAAACGATTAAAATACAGAAAATTAATCAGAAGTTAATTCTATTTCAAATATCGTTAATATCATCAAGAGGATGTCCCATAAAGGCATCCTCTTTTTTGTGCGATTATTTCTTTTTATCAGAATTCATCATTATTAAAACAGCGGCAACTAATCCTATTATTACCAAACCGAATACAATAATCATTATAAATGAACCGTTATCCCAAGAAAAAAGTGATGTATCTTTCATAATTCAAATTTTAAGGTTGGTCAAATATAGAATTACTGTTAAAAGTAATGAATGATAATTATCATAATTAATAATTTTATTCTAAAAACTTAGCTTGAAGTTCCTTTGTAGGAATCATACAGCTTTCTTTTTTTCCATACCATTTGTAGCGGTTTTTAGCGATATAATCGTAAATGTAATTATTAAAGGATGTAGGTAAAATAGAAAATAAAGTTCCAAAATAATAAATCCCACCTAAACTTTTCGCAATTTCTAAAGCAGCTTCTGATTTGTAGTAATATGCTATTCCGGGCTGGTAGAGAATTATACTATCAATGTTTTTAGCATCGATTCCAATGTATTTAATGATTTCTTGACCTAAATAAGATTGTAGTGCCACAAACCTAAAAATATCTTTTTTGTCCTGTTTAAGGATGAATTGTACAGCCGAATTGCAGAGATTACAAACGCCATCAAAGAGGATTATTTTTTTATCTTTAGGAAGGTTTAGCATATTTTTGTTTAGTGTTTTAAAAAATGTTTAACGTTTGATGTTACTCAACTTAATGTGATTCCTCCTTCGTCGGAATGACAAAACATCTACTGAGACTTCAACCTGTGAACTAAAGTCTGCAATCTGAAATTTACTTCTTACCCGCTTCTACGAATTCCAATTCCTCTAAGCTTACTTTCGAAGTAAACACACCATAATTCACTACAGCTTTGTTCTTTTCAATCTTATCAATGCTTCCTACTGATTTTCCGTCTAGCATTCGGACACGATCACCAACTTTAAGAATGGCTTTTGGTTTTACAACTACAGGTTTTAGTTTCTTTTCTTTCTTTTCCTGACGAATTTCTTCTACATGAACAGTGATTTCTTGTATAACTTCTTTTTTCTTTTCAATAATAGCTTTGGCCTCTTTAGGCGTTGCTTTTTTACGTTTGGAATTTTCGATTTCAATAATTTTCAAAAACTCCCCAATCAGGTCTTTTTTGTTTTTGTTATTAAAATATTTCTCGGCTATATCTTCTATTTTTTGACCAATGTAAATCGTTTTCTGATTGCTGTCATATAATTCCTGATAGCTTTCCAGTTTTTGCTTGATTTTCACATTGATGTTTTCCATTTTCTTGCCTTCTTCACGCGCTTTTGTTTCCTCTTCTTTGAGTGTTTGCGACGTTTTTTCCATTTTTGAACGCTCTTTTTGGAGTGTGGCAATCGTTTTGTCAAAACGTACTTTTCCAACTTCAATTTTCTTTTTAGCGCGATTTATTAAACTAAATGGAATTCCGTTTTTTAAGGCTACTTCAAATGTAAAAGAACTTCCAGCTTGTCCTAAAACTAACTTGTATAAAGGTTCTAATGTTTTTTCGTCAAAAAGCATATTGGCATTGGTTGCATAAGGCAATTCATTAGCAAGAATTTTTAAATTCGAATAATGCGTTGTAATAATTCCGAAGGCTTCCCGATGGTAAAACTCTTCTAGGAAAATTTCGGCTAATGCACCACCTAATTCAGGATCAGAACCGGTACCAAATTCATCAATCAGGAACATGGTTTTTTTATTACACTTCTTTAGAAAGTAGTTCATGTTTTTCAATCGGTAACTGTAGGTACTTAAATGATTTTCAATAGATTGATTATCTCCGATATCTGTTAAAATACGATCAAACAAAAACGTTTCACTGCGTTCGTGTACCGGAATCAACATTCCGGATTGCAGCATCAATTGGAGCAATCCAACCGTTTTCAATGAAATGGTTTTTCCTCCGGCATTTGGGCCTGAAATCACAATGATTCTACTTTCCTGATTTAATTCAATAGTCTGCGGATGTGTAATTTCATTTTTCTGCTTGTTATTCAAATACAAAATAGGATGGTAAGCATCTCTAAAATAGAGTCGGCGATCCTCCGTAATTGTTGGCAAAATTCCATTAATTTTATTAGCATATTTAGCTTTTGCAGCAATCACGTCAATGTCACTTAAAAATTCCTGATATTGAATTAGTAGTGGTAAAAAAGGACGAATTTTATTTGATAATTGCTTTAGTATTCGGGTGATTTCCTCTTTTTCCTCGTATTCTAAATTGCTTAGTTCACGGGAATATTTGAGTGTCGTTTCCGGTTCGATATACGCAATGCTTCCCGTTTTAGAACTGCCCAGAATTGACCCTTTTACTTTACGACGATACATGGCAAGAACGGCTAATACTCGTCTGTTTTGAACGAAACTTTCCTTAATGTCATCTAAATATCCCAAAGCATTGTATTGCGTTAATGCAGTACCAAAACTCTGATTGACTTTGCCACGAACTACATTCATATTCCTACGAATATCCAATAAATCAGGTGAGGCATTGTCTTTTATTTCGCCATATTTATCGACTACTTCATCGACCATAGTGATGATATCTTTGGTAAATTCAACTTGTGAAGCTCTTGTGTTTAAGTTGAGATAATAATCTTCAAATTTTTTCAAGAAATTCAACAAGAAATTAGCGGTTGATGAAATGGTGGCAATTTTTCTAAAACTACCCACTTCAAGAAAGCTATCTTCTATAGCAAGAAATTTAATTTCATGCGTTATAGCATCAAAACCATGATTAGGGATGGCATTGTTATTCTGGAAAGAGGAAACATATTCCGATGTTTGCATTAATGCTTGCATCAAGGTTTCCTTATCTTTAAAAGGAGTGATTTCTAATGCTTTTTGTTTTCCAATATCAGTATTACAAATCGTCGAAATAGTATCGAGAACGGTTGGGAATTGTAAATCTTGTAACGTTTTTTCGGTGATGGATATCATTTTATAAGCTAAGTTGTAAAGTTTCAAAGTTACAAAGATTCAAAGTGAAATGCATTAATTTTTTAGCCGACTTTGCGAAAAACTTTGCGAACTTTACGGCAAAATAATTTACATGCAAATCAATCTCAATCCAGAATGGCAATCTATTTTATCAGACGAAATCCAGAAACCCTATTTTCAGGATTTAATGGAAACCGTTGAAGAAGAATATAAAATTCATACTTGCTATCCTCCGAAAGATTTGATTTTTGCGGCTTTTAACTATTGCAGCTTCAAAGATGTAAAAGTGGTTATTATTGGCCAAGATCCGTATCATGGAAAAGGCGAAGCCAATGGTTTGTGTTTCTCTGTAAATGACGGAGTCAGGATTCCGCCTTCTTTACGCAATATTTTCCGCGAAATGAGTGATGATTTGGGAACTATTTTTATGCCCACTTCCGGTAATCTAGAAGCTTGGGCGAAACAGGGTGTTTTGCTTTTGAATGCTTCACTGACAGTGAGAGAAGATAATCCAAACAGCCATAAACATTTAAAATGGAACCTTTTTACAGATGCCGTAATCCAGAAAATTTCGGATGAAAAAGAACATGTGGTATTTTTACTTTGGGGTAATTTTGCCCATAAAAAAGGACTTAAAATTGACCGAAACAAACATTTAGTTTTAGAATCCGGGCATCCATCGCCAATGAGTGCGAATCAGGGAAAATGGTTTGGGAATAAGCATTTTAGCAAAACAAACGACTATTTGAAACAAAATGGAATAGAAACAATCAGTTGGATTTCAGTTGATTAATGCAGTTGTTTAGTATTACAGTTCACTTTGCGGACTAACATTGTTTTTTTTTTTCACAGATTTAAAAGATTTCCACGGATTTTCCCTAATAAATCTAACTTACGTTTCTCTAATTTGTGGAATATTTTAAATCTGTAGTATTAAGGATAGTAATATCGGTTGAATATGTAAATAATTGTTTTATATTGCTTTGCGTGAGTGATGGTAGTGGAGCTCTTTTTTGAAAGGCGTTTTAGCCTCTTGAAAAAAAGCGGGAACGTACAGCACGACCCGAAGTTTTTACGTAGGGTCACGCCCAAATTCAAATCGTGTTATTTGTAGAATTAAGTCCTAAATAACAATAATTAATTAAATCTATTTCTTAATTATTTCTTCTAAAGTAGCTTTGCTTTCTTCGTTTTTTATTTTTAGGATAATTTCTTGACCTTTCAAGGTTTTACCTTCAATCACGTATATTTTACGTTTACCAAATTCGGTATTGCTTTTGTCAAAGTCAACATCGCCGTATTGCAACGTGTTTTTTATATCAATGGTATCAATCCACTTTTCGGCTAATATTTGGGATGCTTTTTCAGAATAACCAAAAGGTTTATTTCTTAAATCATTCAATACTCTTGCATTTGGAAAATAATTGCAACGGGTATCTTTTCCACTAAAAATAGCGGCTACAAAAAACAATCCTAATATTAAACCAATAAGATAATAAGCAAAACGATGTACGAATTTCATGTTTTAAATTTTTGGCAAAGGTAAAAGAAAGTTTGCTTAAAAAACAATTAAATTGATATCGTTAATAGGTAAATCAAACCAATCGCCAATTGCTTTATTGGTAAGAATCCCATGATAGAGATAAACTCCGTTTTTTAATCCTTTATTGCATCGTAAAGCGCTTTCAATTCCGCCATCTTCAGCAATTTGCAACAAATAAGGAGTGATGATATTGCTAATGGATAACGAAGCCGTTTTTGAGTAACGGGAAGGGATATTGGGGACACAATAGTGCAAAACATTATTCTTAATAAAGGTTGGTTTTTCATGTGAAGTCACTTCCGAAGTCTCAAAGCAACCACCGGTATCAATGCTTACATCTACGATAACGGCTCCTTTTTTCATGTATTCTACCATAGTTTCCGTTACTACAACTGGGCAACGTTCCATGCCTCTCATGGCGCCAATAGCGACATCACAGCGTCTTAATGCTTTCAGTAACGATTTAGGTTGAATAGTAGAAGTAAAAACGCGTTGATTTAAATTATTTTGCAGTCGGCGTAATTTGGTAATCGAATTGTCAAATACTTTAACCGTCGCGCCCAAACCAATGGCTGTTTTAGCGGCAAATTCTCCAACGGTTCCTGCGCCTAAAATAACAACTTCAGTGGGAGGAACGCCAGTAATATTTCCGAATAATAATCCTTTTCCAAATTCATTGGTAATCATTAACTCGGCTGCAATTAAAATTGAGGCAGTTCCTGCAATTTCACTCAATGATTTGACTGCCGGATAGGTACCGTCTTCATCTTTTATGTATTCAAAGGCAAGTGCTGTGATTTTCTTTTTGGTTAAAGCCTCAAAATAAGCTTTTTTTCTTGTTTTCAATTGAATTGCTGATATCAAAATCGCTTTCTGATTCATCATTTCGATTTCGGCTAGGGTAGCGGGCTCTACTTTCAATATCATGGGGCAACTAAATACCTTTTTGGTATCATTAGTAATTTCGGCTCCTGCTTCAAAATATTCTTTATCCGAATAACTGGAACTTTCACCTGCACCAGCTTCAATCATTACCCGATGGCCATGATAAGTTAGTGTATTTACAGCATCAGGAGTCAGACAAATACGGCGTTCTTGATAACTGGTTTCTTTTGGAATTCCAATAAAAAGGTCGCTTTTCCGTCTTCGTATCTCGAGTTTTTCTTCTTGAGGTAATAACTGCTGTTTAGTGAATGGTGTTATCGTTATTGGCATTAGTGCTGTGAAATTTAGGGTACAATTTACGGAAAAAGTTTTAGAAAAAGGCAATTGAGTTGGCTGAAAGTGCGTTCGAGCTTAAATTTAAATTAACGGATGATTCTTTCCATTTTAATATCAGCTCTTTCGTAAACACCATCTTCTAAAGATATTTCTACAAAACCAAATTTTTCATACAAATGGATTGCTGGCAGTAATTTTCTGTTCGAATATAAAATAAGTTTTTTAATTCCTTTCTCTTCAGCGATATCCATACAATGAACCATCAGTTTTTTTCCTATTCCCAATCCTTGAACCCCGTCGGTAACCGCCATTTTACTCAATTCAAATGTGGTGTCGTCGATTTTTATTAAGGAAACCGTGCCAATGATTTTGTCATTGTATTTTGCATAAAAAATCATTCCGCCTTTGTCGATGATTTCGCCTTGGGGATTCGATAATACGATTTCATCTTTGGGCTCCACCTTGAAATATTTCTTGAGCCATTCTATATTCAAGGTTTTTATAGGCTCCGTTAAAGCTGTGGTAAAAGGTATAATTTCAACTGTATTTTCTAAACTCATACGTAATTGTTTTATCTTAATTCTAAAGCACGTTTTCCATCGGGAAGTAGGGTAATCGTAATGACAGAATGGGTTTCAGGAATCAAATTCGGAATCTTCTCCGCCCATTCTATAAAACACCAATTTCCGGAATACAAATAATCATCAACGCCCATGTCTAACGCTTCAACTTCATGATTCAATCTGTAAAAATCAAAATGATAAACGATTTGATTGTTAGTCGTTTGGTATTCATTAACTAAAGAAAAAGTTGGACTACTCGTAGCTCCTATAACTCCCAGGGTTTTACACAACTGTTTGATTAATGTGGTTTTCCCAACACCCATTTCTCCATGAAAAAGAATCACTTTGTTTGGGTTTTCGACTATGATTTTTTGTGCAACTTCCTCGAGTTGATCTAAAGAAAAAATAACATTCATTACTTTTAAATTTGTTTAAATTTTAAAGTTTAAGGTTGCACCGAAAACTGAAAACTGAGACTAAAAAAAAATCCTATTTAGGGTTAAAAACTAAAAAAGGAATAATCATTTCTTCCAATGAAATTCCACCATGCTGATACGTATTTTTGTAATAACTCACATAATGATTGTAATTGTTGACATACGCCAAAAACAAATCATTTTTTGCAAAAATATAAGAACTACTCATATTTATCGTTGGTAAACCAATATTTTTTGGTTCTTTCACTGCATAAACATCTTTGTGTTCGTAAGTCAAACTGCGTCCTGTTTTGTAACGCAAATTCAAACTGGTATTTTTATCACCCACCACTTTCGATGGATTTTTCACGTTTATAGTTCCGTGATCCGTAGTTAAAATCAACTTGAAACCCATTTTTTGTGCCTGTTGGATAATTTCCAACAACGGAGAATTTTTAAACCAACTCAACGTCAATGAGCGATATGCTTTATCGTCGGAAGCAAGTTCTTTTACCACATCCATTTCAGTTTTGGCGTGTGAAAGCATGTCTACAAAATTGTAAACCACGGTGACCAAATCGTTATTTTTTAACGCTTTAAAACCTTCAACGAGTTTTTTACCTCCGGCAAGATTCGTAATTTTGAAATAATCTTCCTTAATATGCAATCCCAAACGTTTCAATTGTGCCGACAAAAACTCTGCTTCATACAGGTTTTTTCCGCCTTCTTCTGGATCATTTTTCCAATATTGTGGAAACTGTTTTTCCATCTCCAGTGGCGTCAAACCAGAGAAAATAGCATTTCTAGCATATTGTGTAGCCGTTGGCAAAATCGCGTAATACGGAACTTCTTTTTCCAGTTTATAATAATTACTCACCACACTTTCAAAGGCTTTCCATTGATCGTAACGCAAATTATCAATCACCACAAACAAAATTGGTTTGTCTTTTTTAACAATTTCAGGAACCACTAATTCTCTAAATAAAGTGTGCGATTGCACTGGTTTATCCGCTTTTGGTTTAAACCAATCTTCATAATTACGCTCAATGAATTTCCCAAATTGCGAATTGGCTTCCGTTTTTTGGGATTCTAGAATTTCAACCATACTTTGATCGTTGATATTCTCTAATTCGAGTTCCCAAAAAATCAATTTCTTATACAATTCAATCCAGTCTTCATAGGAATTCACCATCGCCATTTCCATGGTAATTTTTCTAAATTCCTTCTGATAATCCAAGGTTGTTTTTTGCGAAATCAATCGGGAATGATCCAGATTTTTCTTCAAACTCAACAAAATCTGATTCGGATTTACGGGTTTGATTAAATAATCGGCAATTTTAGAGCCAATCGCTTCCTCCATGATGTATTCCTCCTCACTTTTGGTAATCATAATCATGGGAACCGAAGATTTTTTCTCCTTCATTTCCGACAGCGTTTCCAGACCACTCATTCCAGGCATATTTTCATCCAGGAAAACAATGTCAAAATTGTTTTCCTCAAAAATATCAACCGCATCACGACCGTTATTACAAGTAGTAACTTCGTAATTTTTCTTTTCCAGAAACAATATATGTGGCTTTAAAAGGTCGATTTCATCATCTACCCAAAGTATTTTTATTTTATCCATAATTCGTATTAACAAGTGTTCAAAAGTAGTAATTGAAAGTGCCAATTTACTGTTTTTTGCAACGGTTAGTTGCTAATATTATGATAATTTTTCGTGCAATAGTTGTTCGTATTCCTAAACAAAGATAGGAATTTTTTGCATTGAAATTGTTTCCGGGCGTGCCCCATCCTCCGTAAACTCCGTCCGGGTCGGGCTGTACGCTGTATCTTTCCTTTTTAAAGAAAAAAGGAAAGGATGCCGCTTCCATCCCTCACGCAGTTGTGAGAACGATTTGGTTTTAGAGCTACTATTTAGATACGAAAAGTTTCAGGAAATAAATGGAACTTTCGATTATTTGCAGTTGTTTTTTTATAAATTCGTGTAAATTAAATATAGTGTTTATCAGACTAATCTAGTCGAATTTAGGTGATTGGGATAATTTTGTAAGACCAATAAGTTTGCAGACAGTTTGTGAAAATAAAAAATATAATTAAATTCAAATGTTAGATAAAAAATACTACCTAAACGGACAAATAACCCATGAGTTAGTTGGGGATAAATTGACTTATTTTTTCAAAAATGGAAAAATGAAAGCGAAAGGTACTTTTATTAATGGACTGATGGAAGGAGAGTGGCTGTTTTATCGGGAGACCGAGCAATTGTGGCAAGTTGGAAATTTCAAAAACAGTAAGAAAAATGGCTCTTGGATTCGCTATGACAGAAACGATCAAGTAGAATATCAAGAGACTTTTGAAAACGATAAAATCATTAAAAAATGATTGTTAAATAATGGTAAAGTCATGAAAATGTAACTTAAGCCTATTTTCTGAAATTTAATTATTTATAACTCAGTAATTTTACTAAAAACTTAGAAAATGGAAATAAATTGGATTATTATAGCCGCAGTTTTGGTTTGTGCAATTGCTTTAATTCGATACTTAATTAAAAAGAATCAGAAGGATAAAAAAGACGTAACGAAGTTCTTTAATACGGATACTACAATTAGAAAGGAATCAGAACGAGATGAAGATGAAGAGTATTGATTGCGGTTGTTTTAACCACTATTTTAACGCAGAGCAATAATTTTAATCGTATTATAAAAAGGTGGTAATTTCTTTGTGAAATTATTATAAATTTCCTTTTACTAATGTACAAGAATTAAAAATCCTGTCTTTGTATTTTAATCTTTAAAAATTCTTAAATATGAAAAATAGTTTATTTCTTGCTTTATCAGTTTTCTTTTTTTCATGCAATAAACCAATTGAGAAAAACCAAGTGTTGCAAAATCGTATCGACAGTTTAAAAATCAAACTTTCAAAAACCTATAAACCGGGTTTTGGTGAATTTATGACTGTTATACAAATTCATCATGCTAAACTTTGGTTTGCAGGACAAAATAAAAATTGGAAATTGGCTGATTTTGAAATTAACGAAATCAAAGAAAATTTAGAAGGAATACAACAATACTGCAAGGACAGACCGGAGACAAAATCACTTGGAATAATTGACCCCGCAATGAACAGCATCAGTAATTCGATTCAGCAAAAAAATCAAAAGGCATTTCAAAAAGATTATATAAATTTGACCAATTCGTGCAATACGTGTCATCAAGAAACTAAACACGAATACAATGTAATCAAAATTCCAGAAACTCCACCTTTTAGCAATCAAGATTTTAGATTAAATGAACGAGAATAAAATAAAAGAACTTGCCAAACTATTTTTAAAACTTGGAATAATCGGTTTTGGTGGTCCAGCGGTTCATATTGCAATGATGCAGGAAGAGGTGGTTGGTAAAAAAAAGTGGATTAGTGAACAGCATTTTCTAGACTTAATTGGAGCCACTAATTTAATTCCCGGACCCAACAGTACCGAAATGGCGATTCACATCGGGCACGAAAGAGCGGGATGGAAAGGCTTGATTGTGGCTGGATTTTGCTTCATCTTTCCGGCGGTTCTAATAACGGGCTGTTTCGCTTGGCTTTATAAAAAATACGGACAACTTCCAGAAATGCAACCGTTCATTTATGGAATAAAACCGGCCATAATTGCAATAATACTAATGGCTATTTTTCCGCTTGCCAAGAAATCTTTAAAAACACTTGAACTAGGGATAATTGGATTGATAACTATTGCGTTGGCAATTCTAAATTACAATCAAATCTGCATCATGTTTGGTGCTGGAATTGTTGCGTTATTAATTTCATCCATGAGAAATAATACAATGAATACGAATAATTTCATTCCAATTTCACTGTTTCAGCTTTCAAAAACAACTGTAGTTTCAACAACAAACTTGAATTTATTTCTGGTATTTCTAAAAATTGGAGCTATTCTATACGGAAGCGGTTATGTGCTGTTTGCTTTTCTCGATGCCGAATTAGTTTCAAAAGGATTACTCTCCAGAACAACATTAATCGATGCTATTGCAGTAGGGCAGTTCACACCCGGCCCTGTTTTTTCATCGGTAACATTTATTGGGTATCAAATGAATGGATTATCGGGAGCAATCGTTGCTACAATTGGAATCTTTTTACCTTCCTTTCTATTTGTCGCCCTGCTGAATCCATTGGTTAAAAAAATGAGGGATTCAAAACCATTTTCGGTATTTCTTGATGCAGTAAATGTGGCTTCCATAGCCATAATTGTTGCCATTTGTTTTCAAATGGGTTCGGATGTAATTACAGATTGGCGAACCATTTTAATTACAGTTATAAGCATTTTAATTACTTTTAATTATAAAAAATTAAATAGTGTTTTTATAGTTTCGGGAGGTTCCATGCTGGGTTACATTTTGACATTTGTATAAAAAAAATATTTTTTTACAACTGTGTGTAAAACAGAACGATTTTATTCTAAATTTATACTTTTATGAAACTAAACCAAATTATTTATGAAATCGAATAAAATTAGCAACTATTTTTTAAGTATCGCTTTGTTTTCTGTGACTGTTGCTATGGCACAACATGATTATGTTGACACACCGCCAGCCGTGTCGCCAATGACTATGAAACCTGAAATGACTGAGATTTGGGAACCGCAGGTAAAAGTAATAACACCAGCTAAAAAAATGGGTGATGCTCCTTCAGACGCCATTGTGTTATTTGATGGTAAAAACTTAGATCAATGGGTGAGTCAAAAAGACATAACGCAGCCAGCCGCTTGGAAAATAGTAGATAAGGATTATATGGAAGTCGTGCCGGGTTCAGGAGCGATTCAAACTAAAATGCAATTTGGAGATTGTCAATTGCATGTTGAGTGGAGCGCGCCAGATGCAGTTGTTGATGGCGGACAATGGAGAGGAAACAGTGGTATATTTTTACAAAACAGATACGAACTTCAAGTATTGGATTCTTATAACAACAGAACTTATAGCAATGGTCAAGCTGGAAGTATTTATAAAGATGTACCGCCTTTAGTCAATGCAATGAAAGCGCCTTTAGAATGGAATACGTACGATATTGTCTATACTGCGCCGCGTTTTAAAGCTGATGGAAGACTAGATGCTCCAGCAAGAATAACAGTTTTGCATAATGGCGTTTTAGTTCAAAACAATGCTACTATCAGTGGGTTAACACTTTATATTGGTTTACATAATTATCCGTTATCACATGGTGAAGATGTAATTGCGTTACAAGAACATGGTTGCAAAACGCAATTCAGAAATATCTGGATTAGAAAACTTTAAAAACAATGAAGGAGAGCTAAAAACTCTCCTTTTTTAGTATTTGTACGAACAGGAACGTCTATTTTATTTGATTCAAAATCGTTCTAACAAACGTTTTCTGTTTTAAAGTCTAATTTCCTTATATTTGTTCACCAAAAAAATAAAGTTATAGTGAGTCAAATCAATAAGCTAAAAATATTCAATGATCCCATTTATGGGTTTATTACCATCCCCAATGCCTTAATTTACGATTTAGTTCAGCATCCTTATTTTCAGCGTTTGCGCCGTATTTCCCAAATGGGCTTATCGTATTTGGTTTATCCTGGAGCGAATCACACTCGTTTCCATCATGCTTTAGGTTGTATGCACCTGATGCAAAAAGCAGTTGACGTATTGCGTTTTAAAGGCGTTTTGATTTCTTCAGAAGAGGAAAATGCTTTGTATATTGCTATTTTATTACACGATATAGGTCACGGACCGTTTTCGCATGCAATGGAAAAGAGCATTGTTGAAGATGTTCATCATGAAGAAATATCATTGTTGTTTATGAACCAGTTGAATGTTGAATTTGACGGTCAGTTGAGTTTAGCTATTCAGGTTTTTAAGGGAGAATATGACAGGAAATTTATGTTGCAATTGATTTCGAGCCAATTGGATATGGACCGAATGGATTACCTGAAACGAGACAGTTTTTATTCGGGTGTGGCTGAAGGAAATGTAAATTCAGAGCGACTGATTCAAATGATGAATGTGGTGGATGATTTCTTGGTCATTGAAGAGAAAGGAATTTACTCAGTAGAGAAGTTTTTAATGTCCAGACGCTTAATGTATTGGCAGGCGTATTTACACAAAACGAGTTTAGTGGCGGAGTTAATTTTGACGAAAGTCTTAAAACGTGCCAAAGAACTAACATTAAAAGGAATCCAATTGCCTTGTAGCGAACCGTTGCTGTTTTTTATGCAAAATAGAGTTACCTTAGACACTTTTGACACTGAAAATTTAGATTTATTTTCTCAATTGGATGATTTTGATATTATAAGTGCTTTAAAATCTTGGCAAAAACAGGATGATTTTATACTGTCATCATTGAGTAAAATGATTGTTAATCGTGATTTATTAAAAATAAAATTAACCAGTGAAAAAGTTGATATTGAAGAGTTACAACCTTTGAAAGAACGTTTTGCATTGGAAAATAATATTTCTTTATTGGAGGCTAATTATTTTATTTTCAAAGGTAAAATAAAGAACCAAGCCTACAGTAAAGAAGCGGAACCCATACGGATTTTGAAAAAAGACAGAACAATTGAAGATGTTATAGAATCTTCTGATCAGCTGAATTTAAAATCGTTATCTAAATTGGTGACTAAATATTATATATGTTTCCCAAAACAACTTGTATAAAATGAACATTTAAAATCTATTTTTTTATATTTTTGTCGCAATGAAATTTACAGCAGAACAAATAGCAGGGATTTTAGAAGGAGAAGTTGTTGGGAATCCCATGGCAGAAGTTTTTAGATTGTCTAAAATCGAAGAAGGTGCTGAGGGTTCACTTACTTTTTTATCAAACCCTAAATATCTTAATTATATATATACTACAAAAGCTACAGTAACAATTGTTAATGATACTTTTGTACCTGAATCGCAAATTACAACTACCTTAATAAAAGTGCAAGATGCTTATGCTTCATTTTCAAAATTATTAGAATTTTACAATCAAGTAAAGTTAAATAAAACGGGGATTGAGCAACCGTCATTCCTTTCACAAAGTGTAAAATACGGAGATAATTTATATCTTGGTAGTTTTAGTTATGTTGGTCAAAATGTGGTTTTAGGAGAAAATGTAAAAATTTACCCTAATTGTTTCCTTGGAGATAATGTTGTTGTGGGCGATAATGTAATATTATTCGCTGGCGCAAAAATCTATTCGGAGACCGTTATTGGGAATAATTGTACCATACATTCAGGAGCAATTATAGGTGCGGATGGATTTGGTTTTGCACCAAATCCAGATGGTACTTATACTAAAATTCCACAAATAGGGAATGTTATTATTGAAGATAATGTCGACATTGGTTCTTGTACTACTGTTGACAGGGCTACAATGGGATCTACGATTATAAGAAAAGGAGTGAAGCTTGACAATCAAATTCAGATTGCGCATAATGTCGAGATTGGTGAGAATACTGTAATTGCTGCACAAACGGGAGTTGCGGGTTCTACAAAAATTGGCAAAAATTGTATGATTGGTGGTCAGGTAGGGATTTCAGGGCATTTGACCATTGGGAATAATGTTAGAATTCAAGCTCAATCAGGCGTAGGAAGGAATATAAAAGATGATGAAGTCTTGCAAGGAAGCCCCGCATTTGGTTACAACGATTTTAGTAAATCCTATGTTCATTTCAAGAATTTACCTAAAATTGTTGCGGAAATAGAAGAATTAAAAAAACAAATATTAAACCAAAAAAATGGAAAAAATGGTTAAACAGAAGACCATCAAAACAGAAATCTCACTAACTGGAGTTGGATTACACACAGGAAAAGAAGTTACAATGACTTTTAAACCTGCTCCAGTCAATAATGGTTTCACTTTTGTTCGAGTAGATCTAGAAGGACAACCTATTATTGAAGCTGATGCAAATTATGTTGTAAATACACAAAGAGGAACCAATTTAGAAAAACTAGGGGTGAAAATACAAACACCTGAACATGTTTTGGCTGCGTTAATTGGTTGCGATTTAGACAATGTCATTATTGAATTAAATGCTTCTGAACTACCTATAATGGATGGTTCGTCTAAGTATTTTGTAGCAGCTATTGAGGAAGCCGGAATAGAAGAACAAAGTGCTAAAAGAAATGTATATGTTGTAAAAGAAGTTATTTCTTTTACTGATGAAGCTACTGGAAGTGAAATTTTAGTGATGCCTAACGATCATTATTCTGTTACTGCTATGGTGGATTTTGGTACTAAAATTTTAGGAACCCAAAATGCTACGATGAAAAGTATTTCTGATTTTAAAACTGAAATATCGGAGTCCAGAACCTTTAGTTTTTTGCATGAATTAGAATCATTGTTAGAAAATGGTTTAATTAAGGGAGGTGATTTGAATAATGCCATTGTGTATGTAGATAAAGAAATATCGGCAGCAACAATGGAAAATTTGAAAATCGCTTTTGGAAAAGATGAAATAACCGTTAAACCAAATGGTATTTTAGATAATCTTACTTTACATTATCCAAATGAAGCTGCAAGACACAAATTACTTGATGTAGTAGGTGATTTAGCTTTAATAGGAACTAGAATTCAAGGTAAAGTAATTGCCAATAAACCAGGACATTTTGTGAATACTCAATTTGCAAAAAAAATGGCTAAAATTATAAAAATCGAACAAAGAAATTTTGTTCCTGTTTATGATTTACATCAAGAACCTTTAATGGACATTCATAAAATTATGGCTGTTCTCCCTCACAGACCTCCATTTTTATTGATTGATAGAATTATAGAAATGTCTGAAAGTCATGTTGTGGGTATGAAAAACGTAACAATGAATGAAAATTTCTTTGTTGGACATTTCCCGGAAGCTCCAGTTATGCCAGGTGTTTTAATTGTTGAAGCTATGGCTCAAACTGGTGGAATTCTTGTCTTGAGTACGGTTCCTGACCCAGAAAATTATTTGACTTATTTTATGAAAATTGATAATGTCAAATTCAAACACAAAGTGTTACCTGGTGATACTTTAATTTTTAAATGTGATTTAATAACACCAATCAGAAGAGGAATTTGTCATATGCAAGCGAATGCTTACGCAAATGGGAAACTAGTTGCTGAGGCAGAGTTAATGGCACAAATTGCCAAAAAACAATAGATTTAGATTAAAAAAATATTACTTCGTTTGAAAAGAGCAAGTGATTTATTTTTTTCTCTAATAAATATAAAAACAAAAAAGCAGATGAATCAACCATTAGCATATGTTCATCCTGGCGCTAAAATCGCCAAAAATGTAGTCATTGAACCTTTTACAACCATTCATAATAATGTAGTTATTGGAGATGGAACTTGGATAGGTTCGAATGTTACCATTATGGAAGGCGCAAGAATTGGAAAGAATTGTAATATTTTCCCTGGAGCAGTAATCTCGGCGGTTCCTCAGGATTTAAAGTTTGGAGGAGAAGATTCTTTAGCGATAATTGGCGATAATTGCACCATTAGAGAGTGTGTAACTATTAATAGAGGTACAATTGCATCCGGACAAACTACTTTAGGTAACAATTGTCTAGTAATGGCAACAGCCCACATAGCTCACGATTGTCACATAGGTGATAATGCTATTATTGTCAATGGAGTAGCTTTGGCTGGTCACGTTACAGTAGGCAAATTTGCAGTTATTGGTGGTTTGGCAGCAATTCATCAATTTATTAGTATCGGAGATCATGCAATGATTTCAGGTGGTTCTTTGGTAAGAAAAGACGTTCCGCCTTATACTAAAGCGGCTAAAGAACCTTTATCATATGTTGGAATTAATTCTGTTGGATTAAGAAGACGTGGTTTTGCAACTGAAAAAATAAGAGAAATTCAAGATATTTATAGAATTTTATATCAGAAAAATTATAATACTTCTCAGGCATTAGATATTATCGAAGCTGAGATGGAAGCTACTACGGAAAGAGATGAAATTATTGATTTTATCAGAAATTCGTCAAGAGGAATAATGAAAGGATATTCAGGGAATTATTAATCCCCAACCCAGCCCTCCCCGAAGGGGAGGGAGATAGAAACGTAAAAATATAAAAATAATTAAGTAACACATTTCCATCCAGTCTCCCTCCCCTTCGGGGAGGGTTGGGGTGGGGAAAACAAATAAACATAAAAATGGCATCTACATCAGATATTAAAAACGGATTGTGTATAAAATACAACAATGATATATACAAAATCATAGAATTTCTTCACGTTAAACCAGGTAAAGGTCCTGCTTTTGTTCGAACAAAACTTAGAAGTCTTACTAACGGAAAAGTATTGGACAATACTTTTTCTGCGGGGCATAAAATTGAAGAAGTTAGAGTAGAAAACCATAAATTTCAGTTTTTATATCCAGAAGGTGATGATTTTCATTTTATGAATACAGAAACTTTTGAACAAATTACTTTAAATAAAAACATTTTAGATTCACCAGATTTATTGAAAGAAGGAGAAAATGTAATGGTAAGTATCAATACAGAAACTGATTTACCTCTTTCTGTAGATATGCCAGCATCTGTTATTCTTGAAGTGACTTATGCGGAACCAGGAATTAAAGGAAATACTGCTACAAATGCAACAAAATCAGCAACTGTTGAAACGGGTGCAACTGTAAATGTTCCTTTGTTTATTAATGAAGGAGACAAAATTAAAATCGATACTACATCAGGTTCTTACATGGAACGTGTAAAAGAGTAAATTACAATTTTTAGTATTCAGTTTGTTGTCAAGCTGAATACTGAACATTGAATACCGAATATTAAATTTATGAAATTCCAAAAAATTTACTCTTTAGAAGAAATTGCAAATATCATCAACTGTGAATATGTTGGTGATGCTAATTTTCCTGTTTCAGGAATGAATGAAATTCATGTTGTCGAATCTGGAGATATAGTTTTTGTGGATCACCCCAAGTATTACGATAAAGCATTAAATTCAGCGGCTACTATAGTTTTAATAAATAAAAATGTAGCATGTCCAGAGGGAAAAGCATTGTTGATTTCGGATGATCCATTTAGAGATTTCAATAAATTAACGAATTATTTCAAACCTTTTCAATTTTCTAATGTTTCAATAGCTTCTTCAGCTTCAATAGGTTCAGGAACTGTAATTCAGCCTAATAGCTTTATCGGAAATCATGTTGTTATTGGAGAAAATTGTTTAATCCATTCCAATGTATCAATTTATGATTATACCGTAATTGGAAATAATGTAATCATTCATGCAGGAACGGTTTTGGGTGCGGACGCTTTTTATTATAAAAAACGCCCCGAAGGATACGATCAATTACTTTCTGGAGGAAGAGTGGTTATTAAAGACAATGTGGGAATAGGTGCACTGTGTACCATCGATAAAGGAGTTACAGGTGATACTACTATTGGCGAAGGTACAAAAATCGACAATCAGGTACATGTAGGTCATGATACTGTGATTGGAAAAAAATGTTTAATTGCTTCACAAACTGGAATTGCAGGTTGCGTGATTATTGAAGATGAAGTTACTATTTGGGGACAAGTAGGGACTACCAGCGGAATTACAATAGGAGCGAAGGCTGTCATACTTGGTCAAACAGGCGTTACAAAATCAGTGGAAGGCGGTAAATCTTATTTTGGGACACCAATTGAAGAATCAAGAGAGAAATTAAAGCAGTTGGCCAATATCAAGAAGATACCAGAAATTTTAAATAAACTAAAATAATATGTCTGCTAAAGAAATTGTTCAGAAATTTTATAAATCTGATGCACTAATTGATAGTGAAGTGATGAAAGATTTTTTGCATCCAGACGTAATCGTTGAATGGAATAGCAGTAAAGGATTTATTAAACTCAATTATGAATCTTTACTTAATTTATCCAATGATTTAAATAAAGCATATGTTCGTTCTAAAGTTAGAATAAGCCATATTATTGCAGATAAAGATTTAATTTCGGTACGGTATTCTCATTTTGTGAAAACAATAGAAAATCCAAGAGAAGAAATGTTATTAGCGCATTTTATAACAATTTGGCAAATAAAAGATAATAAATTGTTTAGAGGGTATCAAATGAGTCAATTATCATAATATATTTTGACAAAAAAAGGCTTCAAAATAATTTACAAAACCTTACTTTTGCATCACAATTTTAAAAACTACATAAAATATATATCATGAGTGTTTTAGTTAATAAAGATTCCAAAATAATTGTTCAAGGATTTACAGGAAGTGAAGGAACTTTCCATGCTTCTCAAATGATTGAGTACGGTACTAACGTTGTTGGTGGTGTAACTCCGGGAAAAGGTGGGACCACTCACTTAGACAGACCTGTTTTTAATACTGTAAAAGATGCTGTAGAACAAGCAGGAGCTGATACAACTATCATTTTTGTACCGCCAGCTTTTGCTGCTGATGCAATTATGGAAGCAGCTGATGCAGGAATAAAAGTAATTATTGCAATTACGGAAGGAATTCCTGTAGCTGACATGATTAAAGCAAATAGTTATGTTAAAGAAAGAAATGCTAGATTAATAGGACCTAACTGTCCAGGAATAATTACTCCTGGAGAAGCAAAAGTTGGTATTATGCCAGGTTTTGTTTTCAAAAAAGGAACTGTTGGAATTGTTTCTAAATCAGGAACATTAACATACGAAGCAGCTGACCAAGTAGTAAAACAAGGATTAGGAATTACTACTGCAATTGGTATTGGTGGAGATCCAATCATTGGAACTACTACAAAAGAAGCAGTAGAATTATTAATGAACGACCCAGAAACAGAATGTATCGTAATGATAGGTGAAATAGGTGGACAATTAGAAGCTGATGCTGCTCATTGGATTAAAGCCGATGGAAACCGTAAACCAGTTGTAGGATTCATTGCAGGAGTTACAGCTCCTCCAGGACGTACAATGGGACATGCAGGTGCGATTGTTGGGGGATCTGACGATACTGCTGAAGCTAAAAAACAAATCATGAGAGAATGTGGTATTCACGTTGTGGATTCTCCAGCTGAAATTGGTAAAAAAGTAAAAGAAGTTTTAGGTTAATCTAACCTAGAATTAAATATTTTAAAAGCCTCACAATTTGTGGGGCTTTTTTATTATAAATTGAATTAAAGAAATATCTTTGCACTTTATTAAATTGATCTGTTTTTTCAGATGTAATCCTAATAAGAGCAAACATAAACGAATGGTTTCTAATGGGCCTCACGATTTTGTGGGGTATTTTTTTGCCGAAGCCAATTCACATAAAAATAAAATAATATGTACAAAGAGTTAAAAAAATTCAAAGTTAGCAATCAGTTTTCATTTACTATAGACGATAGTTTAGAAGAAGTATGCAATGCCTCAGAAGGATCTGGAGTGTTTTTAGTATATTCAGTTGGGGATGAAAAAGAGTTAATTATGGTTGGTTCTACCGGAACTGTTCAGAACAACGGAACTTTGAAAATTAAAAATGGTGGTTTAAAAGATAAAATTGTAGAAGGACACCAATTTGCAAAAACAGGAAGAAAATATTCTTGGCCAGCACAAATGAAAACCGAAGATATCAGTACACTTGAAGTGGTTTGGTACGAAACATTCAACGATAAAACGAAAGCAATACCAACATTCGTAGAAGGACAAGTTTTACAAAACTTCCTTGATGAAAATGGAAGATTGCCAAAATGGAATGTAGCTTTTTAGATAGCTAAATTTTAATATAATATGCAAAAGGCTCTCAGTTCTAAAACATTGGAATTGAGAGCTTTTTATTTTATTTTAAATTAATTTAGTAAGAAAAATCTATTTATTTTTTTATATTTACATTAAAAATAAATATAAATGAAAAAATTCTACTTTCTATTTTTAACTTTTAGCTTATTTTCAATTGCGAGTGCACAGATTATTACTATTCCTGATGCAAATTTTAAAGCAAAATTATTAAACGCCAGTACTTTTAATTCAATTGCAACAAATAGTGCTGGCAATTCAATGATTATTGATACCAATAGCGATGGAGAAATTCAAATAAGCGAAGCCTTAAACGTCTCCAATTTGTACCTTAATAATTTCGAAATTTCAAATTTATCAGGTATTGAATTCTTTACAAATCTTATTATTTTACAGTGTACAGATAATAAATTAACTAGTTTAGATGTCAGTAAGCTGACCAAACTAGACAGTTTGTTTTGTTCTACTAATCTCATAACAAATCTAAATATTTCAGGATTAATTAGTTTAACTTCTTTGGGATGCGATGAAAATCAATTAATCAGTTTAAATCTAACGGGAACAGATAATCTTTATGTATTGCAATGTAATGACAATCTATTAACTGGACTGGATTTAACCGGTATAAGTAATTTAGATGTTTTACAATGCCAAAATAATAAAATTTCCACATTGGATTTATCAAATCAGAATAGTAGTCTTAGGTCTCTAGATTGTTACAAAAATAATTTAGTCAATTTGAATGTTGCTAATCTAAGTCAGTTGTCCTATTTAGAATGTTCTGATAATCAATTGACTTTATTAGATTTGACTGGTTTAGACAATCTTACAAATTTATTTTGCAGTGGAAACCAATTAACAAGTTTAAACGTATCAGGATTAAGTAATCTTCATGCTTTAAATTGCAATTCAAATAAAATTTCTTCTTTGGATTTAACTGGACAAACCAATTTAACGGATTTAGAATGTGGAGGTAATCAATTATCAAGTATAGATGTATCAGGATTACCTGAGCTTAAATATTTAGGATTTTGGAAAAATGAAATAACTACTATTGATTTATCTAATTCAACTAATTTAGAAGAATTGTACGCAGGTCATAATCCATTAGCACCTTTAGACTATTCGAAAATACCAAATCTCCAAAAATTATGGATTGGATATACACTGGTTACTTCACTTGATTTAAGTAGCTTAAAAAATCTTAATGGAATAAATGTTTCCAATTGCCCTAATTTAGAATTCATTAGTTTAAAAAACGGAACAATTGAAGATCTAACTTTTTTAGAAACTGATTTACCAAATATTCAGTTAGATGGCAGAAATTTTTATAACTGTCCAAAACTACAATACATTTGTGGGGATGAAACCGAATTAGAAGCTATTTCTCAAAAAATTTCAGGTTATAATTATACTAATTGTGCAGTGGGTAGTTATTGTTCCTATAATTCAGGAGGTGTAAATTATACTATTCAAGGAAAGAATAGATTAGATAGTAATAATAATGGTTGTGACGCATCAGATATTGCTGCTGCAAATATTAAATTTACCATTACTGATGGAACTACAACAGGAACTGTAATATCCGATTCATCGGGAAATTATGCTCTAAAAGTGCAAGAAGGTACTTATACAATTACTCCAATATTAGAGAATTTTGACTATTTTAAAATTTCACCAACATCAGTAAATGTTAGTTTTCCAACAGAAACGAGTCCATTTATTCAGGACTTTTGTATCACTCCAATTGCTTCCCATAAAGATTTAGAAATTACTTTAATTCCATTAGAAGCTGCGAGACCCGGTTTTGATACTAAGTATAAAATCATTTATAAAAACAAGGGAAATAGTATACAATCTGGCTCTGTAAATCAAACTTTTAACGATGCAGTTTTAGATTTAGTTTCAGCAAGTCCAGTTCCTTCTAGCCAAACAATGAATAACTTATCTTGGAATTTTACCAATTTGGCACCGTTTGAAACCAGAGAAATTTCTCTTACGTTAAACGTGAATACTCCTGCAGAAACACCAGCGGTAAATAATGGAGATATTTTAAGATATACCACAACAATCAATTCATTAGAAACTGACGAAAAGCCAATTGATAACACTTTTGATTTTAGACAAACAGTTGTGGGTTCTTTTGACCCAAATGATAAAACCTGCTTGGAAGGAGATGTAATTACTCCAAGTTTGATAGGGGAATATGTGCATTATTTAATTCGTTTTGAAAATACGGGAACTTATCTAGCCCAAAATATTGTGGTAAAAGATTTGATCGATTTAACCAAATTTGATATTTCAACTTTAGTTCCAACCAAAGCCAGTCATGACTTCATTACCAAAATATCCGATGGTAACAAAGTGGAATTTATCTTTGAAAATATCAATCTCCCTTTTGATAATGCAACAAATGATGGTTACATTGCTTTTAAAATCAAAACGCTGCCAACTCTTCTTGTAGGCGATTCTTTTACTAATGAAGCGAATATTTATTTTGACTATAATTTCCCGATTCTGACTAATAAAGCAACATCTACTTTCAAAACATTAGGTATTTCAGATTTTGAGTTTGCTGATTATTTTAATGTGTATCCAAATCCTGTAAATAATATTTTGAATATTGATGTGCAAAATACAATTGAAGTAGAGTCGATGGCTATTTATGATATTTTGGGACAATTGGTTATTGCCATTCCAAATGCAAAAAACATTTCAAAAATTGATTTTTCTAAACTAACAACTGGAAATTATTTATTGAAAATGAATACGGATAAAGGGACTTCAAGTACAAAGATTATTAAAAATTAAGTTTCAAATGTTACTTTATCTAATAGAATAATTAATTAATATGCCTGATTTTATTTTTTAAATAATTAATACAGAAAACTATAGCTGTTTAAATGTTATTGGGTTTGTAATTTTTTTTCAAACCACAATTATTGCTATATTTGACGGGTGTAAAATAGCCCTGATAGCAGTGGAAATCCTTTTATGTTTTTCTTTAAAATATAAAAGATTGAAACGAATAGCAGGAATAGCTACAAATAAAAATTAAACTAATTTTAGAACATGAAATTACTAGAAGGAAAAGTTGCCATAATTACAGGTGCAAGCCGCGGAATTGGAAAAGGAATTGCAGAAGTTTTTGCGAAACACGGTGCAAATGTTGCATTTACTTATAGTTCGTCAGTAGAATCAGCTTTGGCTCTTGAAAATGAATTGAACGCTTTAGGAATTAAAGCTAAAGGATATCAATCAAATGCTGCCGATTTTAATGAAGCACAAACATTTGTAGATGCAGTTTTAGCTGAATTTGGAACTGTTGATATTCTAATAAACAACGCTGGAATTACTAAAGACAACCTTTTGATGCGTATGTCTGAAGGAGATTTCGATCAAGTAATTGATGTTAATTTGAAATCGGTTTTTAATATGACCAAAGCGATTCAAAGAACTTTCTTAAAACAACGTTCAGGGTCAATAATCAATATGAGTTCAGTAGTAGGAGTAAAGGGAAATGCGGGTCAAACCAATTATGCGGCTTCTAAAGCAGGAGTTATTGGTTTTTCAAAATCAGTAGCTTTGGAATTAGGTTCTCGTAATATTCGTTGTAATGTAATTGCTCCAGGATTTATAGAAACAGAAATGACTGCTAAATTAAACGAAGATGTCGTGAAAGGATGGAGAGACGGAATTCCGTTGAAACGTGGTGGAACAACTGAAGATGTTGCGAATGCGTGTCTTTTCTTTGCATCAGATATGAGTGCTTATGTAACCGGACAGGTTATGAATGTTTGTGGTGGAATGCTTACCTAAAAAACAGGAATCAGTTTTCAGTATTCAGTAACTGATTACTGCAGATTGATGACTAAACGAATAAAAAATGACAAGAACTACTATTTTATTAATAATACTTTCTTTAGTAGTAGCCGGTAGTTTGTCATTTTACCACTATTTATACAAAGCCAAAAACAAATCTACAGTTAGTTTGTTTTTGGCTTTTTTGCGTTTCATGTCTATTTTTGGAATATTATTGCTGTTGATTAATCCAATAATAACTAAAAATACGCTGGAAACTGTAAAAACACCGTTACCAATTGTTGTTGATAACTCCAGTTCCATTTCGTTCTTGAATGCTAATGAAAAAGTATCAGAATTGTATCAAAAATTGATTTCGAATGCAGCATTACAACATAAATTTGATATTCAATCGTATCAATTTGATGGTGAATTTCAACAATCGGAAAAATTTGATTTTAAAGGAGCGCAAACCAATCTCGATGCCGTAGCCAAAAACCTGAAAAGCATTAATAAAAATGTAATTTTTCCAACCGTAATTATTACTGACGGAAATCAAACTTCGGGTAACGATTATGTTTATGGTTTTGATTCAGTTAATAAAATATTCCCATTAATTGTAGGCGATACAACCACTTTTTTAGATTTTAAAATTGACCAACTGAATGTCAATAAATATGCTTTTTACAAAAACAAGTTCCCTGTAGAAGCCTTTTTGCACTATTCAGGAACCAAAAATGTAACTGCGGATTTTATTATTTCACAAGGGAATTCGGTTTTTAGTAAACAACCTATTTCATTTTCGCCATCGAAAAAAACAGCTGTTGTCAATGTACTTTTACCCGCTAATAAAGTAGGCTTACAAGTTTTTAAAGCCACGATTTCATCTAAAGAAAAAGAAAAAAACACCTATAATAATACCAAGAATTTTGCCGTTGAAGTCATTGACCAGAAAACGAATATCGCTATTATTTCGGCTATTAATCATCCGGATATTGGTGCCTTGAAACATGCAATTGAAACTAATGCACAACGCAAAGTAACCTTAATTAAACCTAATGATATCAAAACATTACAAGATTACAATGTTTTAATTTTATACCAACCTACAACTGAATTTAAATCGGTTTTTGATGCTGCTAAATTAGCTGGAATCAACACATTCATTATTACAGGAAATAATACAGATTTCAATTTTTTGAATCAACAACAGAATAATTTATCCTTCAAAATGAGTGGTCAAAAAGAAGATTATTTGGCGGCATTTAATTCTCAATTTAATCTCTTTGCGATTGATAATATTGGTTTCGAAAATTTCCCTCCTTTGCAAAATCCTTTTGGAAATATAACTACAAATGGAAACGTTTCGGTATTGCTTTCTTCCAAAATAAGAAACATTGATACTAATGCACCTTTATTGGCTTTTACTGAAAATCAAGGCAAAAGAACGGCTTATTTTTTAGGGGAGAATAGTTGGAAATGGCGTTTACAAAGTCATATCGACAACCAGTCTTTTGATAAGTTTGATATATTTATAGACAAGATTATCCAGTATTTGGCTTCTAACAATTCAAAAAAATCATTGGTTGTTGCCCATGAAAGTTTCTATAATTCAGGAGAAGCAATTGAGATTTCCGCACAATATTTCAATAAAAACTATGAGTTTGATGAGAAAGCTCGTTTGACAATTGCTGTAACTAATACTAAAACCAAACAAACTAAAAATTACGATTTATTAAAAAGTAATAATTCCTATAAAGTCAATCTTGACGGACTTACAGCTGGGAATTATAATTTTTCGGTGAAAGAATTGAATTCAAAAACTACCTATTCCAATCATTTTGAAATACTAGATTTTGATATAGAAAAACAATTTGTTAACCCAGATGTAGAAAAATTGACACAATTAGCTTTGCAAACACAAGGAAAAGTCTATTTTCCGGATCAAATTGAAGGGTTAATAAAATCACTTTTGGATAATGAAGAATACAAAGCCGTTCAAAAGAATACTATGACCAAAACACCTTTGATTGATTGGGTTTGGTTACTTGTTTTAATTTCGATTTTTCTTTCAACCGAATGGTTTGTTAGAAAATATAACGGATTGTTGTAAATTTAAATTCCATTTAATAAAAATATAAATCATGGATTTTAGATTAAAAGTATTTTTTACTGTCGCCAATAGATTAAGTTTTACAAAAGCCGCAACGGAATTATTCATTACGCAACCTGCCATTTCTAAGCATATTCAAGAGCTGGAAGAACAATATAAAATCAAACTTTTTGAAAGAAACGGTTCGAAAATTTCACTTACCAATGCCGGTGAAGTATTGCTGAAGCACACTAAAAATATATTTGAAGTCTATAGAGAAATTGATTTTGACATGAGTGCACTAATCAATCAGCAAAAAGGATTACTTCGATTAGGAGCCAGCACAACAATTTCTCAATATATAATTCCGCCTCTTTTGGCCCGCTTTCATCAAAAATTGCAGGATATAAAAGTAAATCTACTGAACGGAAATACAGAGCAAATCGAAAAGGCATTACTGAATAAAGAGATTGAAATAGGAATTGTAGAAGGACAGTCTAAAAATCAATCTATAAAATACACCGAGTTTTTAAAAGACGAATTAGTTTTGGTTTGTAATAATACCAATCCTTTGAAAAACAAAGGACAAATTACTTTAGAGGATTTGAAAGACTTGCGATTTGTAACTCGGGAACATGGTTCTGGAACACTTGAAGTTATTGAACACGCCTTGAAATCTTTTGGAATCAATCTTTCGCAATTAAAAATTGAAATGCAGTTGGGAAGCCCGGAAAGTATAAAATCCTATTTAATGAATTCCGATTGTGTTGCTTTTATTTCTATCCACGCTATAGAAAAAGAGCTTAAAAATAACGAATTAGTTATTCTAGATATTGATGATTTTGTGATTGAACGCTTTTTTTATATCATTACTTTGCAAGGAAAGGTTGATGCATTATCAGAATTATTTATAAAAAACATATCAAGTCATTATAATTTAAAGTTATAGCAGATTGTTTTTTGCGATTAGTTAATACAGATTAATCCATCCACCTTTGTTTAGTAATAATTCAATTACTTTACAATGGAACCAAATCAAAAAGCAATTCAAAAGCAATCACCCCTATTTTTTAAAATAAGTGCAATGCAGCAGCAAATTATTTTTGTTACACTGCTATTGTTTTGCATGATTTCTGTTGTTTCGACACCAATTGCTTTATTGTTAGGACTGATTGTAGCGAATCTTTCTGGACATCCTTTTTTACATCTGAACCATAAAGCAACGAATATTCTTTTGCAGGTTTCTGTAGTAGGTTTAGGTTTTGGAATGAATGTTAACAGTGCTTTATCGGCAGGTAAGGAAGGTTTTATATTTACTATTGCATCTATTTTCAGTACTCTAATTTTAGGAACATTTCTGGGAAAATGGCTGAAAATTGAAAAGAAAACTTCTCATCTGATTTCATGCGGAACAGCAATTTGTGGCGGAAGTGCGATTGCAGCCATTGCACCGGTTATTAAATCAGATGAAAAACAAACTTCCATAGCTTTAGGAGTAATATTTATTTTGAATTCGGTTGCTTTATTTTTATTTCCAGCTGTGGGACACTGGTTGGATTTATCACAAAAAGAGTTTGGATTATGGTGTGCCATTGCTATTCATGACACAAGTTCCGTGGTTGGTGCAGCCAGTAAATTTGGACCAGAAGCATTGCAAATAGCCACAACTGTAAAACTAGCCCGAGCCTTATGGATTATTCCGGTAGCTTTAATTACCGCTGTTATTTTCAAAAATAAATCCAGCAAAATCAAAATTCCCTATTTTATTGGATTATTTATTTTGGCAATGGCAATGAATACTTATGTTCCACAAACGGCTATAGTTGCCCCATATTTGGTTTCAATTGCCAAAATTGGACTCACGCTAACTTTGTTTTTAATTGGAGCAGGATTGAATAGGAATATTTTGAAATCAGTTGGAGTAAAACCTTTGTTTCAAGGTCTTTTACTTTGGATATTTATAGCAATTGGAACACTGTTAACCATTATGTATCTTAATTAGAAAGGAATATTTAAAACAATATTAATGATTAAATTTCTTTCTTTTGATGGCAAAATAAGTGAGTCTTAAATAATCATAAAAAAGAGCAACAAACAGAAAAAAGGAAGCGATTAAAAGTGTTTTTAATTCCATTTTTTGATACATAAATCCTCCGGAAACACAGCCAATAAAAAAGAAGGAAATGATTGAAAAGCGTAAATAAATACTCGTTTTCAATTTTGTTACTTCATCTGCTTTTTTATAAAAAAATAATTGAGACAATTCGATTCCTAAATCAGTAAAAAGACCTGTTAAATGGGTTGTTCGGACTGTTGCCTGTGATATTTTTGTTACCAGGGAATTTTGAATACCCATAGCAAAAAGCATAAAAAAAGCGATTATTTTACCTTCGAAAATAGAAATATCAGATGGAGCTCCAAAAAGGGCAACACCAGTTAAAACTAAAATCTCCAAAGAAATGGGCACAACATGAGACAAATCGGGATATTTCCCTGAGACTAATTCGGATAAAAAGTTAGAAGTAAATGCCCCAATCAAGAAAAATATGGTAAAAATAAAAAAAGTTATTGCAGCTGAATAATTGTTAAGCATCAATTCTTCAGCAAAATAAGCAAAGTGTCCTGTGACATTAGTTGTCAATGTTTTTACCGCCAAAACTCCAGTAATATTAACAATACCAGCCACGAAGGACAGCAAGGTTGCTAAACGCAAATTGTGAATAAAAGTTCTGTTTTTTCCTTTGTGACGAAACATTTTAATTAATTTCTTTAAATTAACATAATCTTAAACCAGATTTCATTGAATTATATTTAAAAAAAATACATTTGCAGTACTAATAAATAAATATAATGAAAAATTTTAAAATTAAACCTACACTTATTGGGTTATCTACAATTGGAATTGCTTTTTTGCTGTTATCATGGGGTGTTGTTGGCCATGAACGAATCAATAGAGCCGCGGTAATGGCACTTCCAAAACCATTGCAAACTTTTTTCTACAATCATATCGATTTCATCACTCAAGAATCGACAGTTCCAGATTTAAGAAAATCTATATTGAATGATAAAGCCGAAGGACCTCGCCATTATTTTGACATGGAGAATTTTGGAAGCGTTGACAGCTTTCCTAAAACAATGGAAGCTGCAAAGAAAAAATACGATGAGAAATTTTTATCAAAAAATGGAACATTGCCTTGGTACATTCAAGAAATGATGGGCAAATTAACTAAGGTCTTTAAAGAGAAAAGAAAAAACGAAATTCTATTTATAGCAGCAGAACTTGGACATTACATAGGAGATGCACATATGCCTTTGCATACTTCTGACAATCATGATGGTCAAAATACCAATCAAAAAGGAATTCATTCTTTATGGGAAAGCCGTTTGCCTGAATTGTTTGTTAAGAACTATAAACTAAATGCTGATGAAGGAAAATATATTGAAAATGTTGACCAAGCAACTTGGGATATTATTTTTGATACCCATAGCTTAGTTGCTACTTTATTGGCTGCAGATAAAAAATTAAGAACTACGACTCCAGAAAACAAAATGTATGTCGTTGACGATGCTGGAACCATTTTAAAAAACAAATACAATGGCGTTTTATATTCGGATGATTATGCCACTAAATTTCACCAAGAGTTGAATGGGATGGTTGAAAATCAAATGAAAAAAGCAATTACTGCTACAGCTAGTTTTTGGTATACCGCTTGGGTAAATGCAGGAAAACCGGATTTAAGTAATTTAGATACTGAAGCACTTACCAAACGCAATAAAAAAGGGTTAAAACAAGATTCCAAATTATTTAAAAAAGGAGTACTTTTTGGTTTAGTAAACGATAAGGAATAATTTTAAAATCTAAAATAAAAAACGGGTAAGATTAGTCTCTTACCCGTTTTTTTATGCTAATTAATTTTCTGATATTTCTTTTTCTTCAACATATCCGAAGCCGTTTGGTAATAGGAAATGGTTTGGTTTACTAAATCAGTTCTTTCTTTTATCAAAGGGTTTTGGTCGTAATAAATTTGAAAATCAGGAGCTGTTTTTTGATCTTTTTTTAATGTCAATTGAAATTGCTTCACTTGCTGTTTTGGTGAAATAATCGTCAAAACATTATCTTTTATCAATCCTAAATCCTGATATGTTGCAATTAAAGCTCTTGGTTTATAGTCTGATTTTAAAACGTCCTCACCATAGAATTTACTTTGATAATTGAAATTCAACAATCCAAATAACGTAGGCATAATATCGATTTGTGACATCAAATTCGTGTAATGCTTTGGCTGAACATAACCAGGACTGTAAATCATCGCCGGAATTCTGTATTTATCAACAGGAAGTTCTGTTTTTCCAGCACTGGAAGCACAATGATCTGCAAGAATAACAAATACAGTATTTGCAAACCAAGGTTGTTTGCTCGCCATTTCGAAGAATTTCTTCATAGCAAAATCAGTATATTTTACGCCACCATCACGAGATTTTGCATCTCCGGGAATATCAATTTTATTATTCGGATACGTAAATGGCCTGTGATTACTAACCGTCATAATATGATTAAAGAACGGCTTATTTTCCTTTGCTTCCCCATTCATTATCTTGATAGCTTTGTTGTACATATCCTCGTCACAAACGCCCCATACATTTGCAAAAGTAATTTCTTCAGGAGTGAATGTTTTTTTATCTTCAATTCCATAACCGTTTCCAGTATAGAAATCTTCCATATTATCAAAAAAAGCATCACCACCATAAAGGAATTTTACATTGTATCCTTTTTGTTTAAAGATGTTTCCGGTCGAAAATTTGTTTTTATTATCTTCTCTTTTTACTACACTTTCGCCAGCAGTAGGAGGGAAACACAAAGTAACCGCTTCAAGACCACGAACTGTTCTATTCCCAACAGCGTAAAGATTCGTAAACAACAAACTTTTTGTAGCTAAACTATCCAAGAACGGCGTAAGATTTTGATCGTTTCCGTACATTTTCATAAAATCAGCGCTATAACTTTCGATAGTTATTAACACCACATTTTTATGGTTTTCTGCAGCAACGCTTTGAATTTTTCGCAAAGAAGTTTCACCTGAAATTCCAGGGATTTGTTCTTGCAATAACGCATAAGCTTCTTTTTCTGGGAGTGTTTTGTAGAATTTGAAATAGTCTAATTCACTGTTTTTAAAGGCTAAAAAGAACTTATAAATTCCATTTGCTTCTAATTCATTCGTGAAAATATTTTGAGAATTTTCCTGAGCGGATAAAAAAGGTATTGCCATTAAAGAGAGTCCAAATAAAGCCAGATAAATTCCCGATAATTGTATTTTTTGTACAAATGTTGGAATGCTTTCTATATAAGCTTTTGAACGTCTCACAATCACGTAGGTTATTAAACCTGAAACAATAAAAAGTGCGCTAAATATAGGAATAACTGGATACGACTGCATAATATTCCCGATAACTTCATTGGTGTAAACCAAATAATTTACGGCGATGAAATTGTATTTTACACCAAATTCATTCCAGAAAAAGTACTCACTAATTCCATTTTGCAAAATCAAAACTACGTATAAGAAAATGACAAACGAGAACAACCAGAATCTAATTTGGCTTCGGTATTTTGGCAAAAAAAGTAACAAACCAAATAAAATTGTTTTTATAGCTATAAAAGCAATCCCAATTGTTGGCAAAGCACCTCCATATTCATTAAGAATGGTATTGCCAAATGAAACGTACAACAACAAGGCAACTAACAATCCGAAAAAGACATAACCATATGGTTGCAAGTACTTTGAATTAGATATAAAAATAAGATACAACCATAAAAAACCGCTAACCAGTACAAAAATGAAAAAATCAGAGATTAGTCCAAATCCAAATATTTTAATAATATCAAGAAAACCAAATGAGCTTTGGGTAATGGGATGAAATAGTAATACTATTCTTAAAACGATGCTTACAATAATATAAAAAAGCATAAGATTGTAAAATGGAGAAAACTTTTTTGAAAGCGTCATTAGGAGTTATTTTTTTACAAAAATAGTAATTTGAAACAATAAAAGCATTAAGTACTAGGTGTATTCCATTCTTAATTTTGGCTTAAGAAGTTGATCAAATTATAAAATTGACATTTATTTTAAACTAAATTTGTAATTATAATCGCATCTTTAGATAGTTTGCTGCTTAGATTACATTCAAATAGAATTAAATAAAAAGAAATGCACATTTTAATAGTAGAAGATGAAATCGGGATTATTCAATTTCTTCAACAAGGGTTGGAGGAAGAAGGCTATCGGATTACAAGTGCTTTAGATGGTTTGAAAGGGTTTGAATTAATTCAAAAGGAGAATTTCGACTTGATTTTATTAGATTGGATGCTTCCAAAAATGACTGGATTAGAATTATGTAAAGCGATTCGGTTGAAAAATACGGAAACGCCTATTCTTTTTTTGACTGCCAAAGATACCATTCAGGAAACTATTGAAGGTTTAAAAGCCGGAGCGAATGATTATATCAAAAAACCATTTAGTTTCGATGAACTTTTGGAACGAATTAAAATTCATTTTAGAAATCAAAAAGAAGTAGAAATACTTAGTCTTGGTGCAATTGAAATTGATGTTGTTAAACATCTTGTTTCAGTCAATGCCAATGAAGTTAACTTGACACAACGCGAATTTCAATTGCTGCATTATTTAGTAAAAAACAAAGGAAAAGTTTGTACCAGAACCCAAATTATTGAAGATGTATGGGATATTCATTTTGAATATGATACGGGAGTAATTGATGTTTTTATGAATTCCATTCGCAAAAAGCTAAATTTAAAAATTGAAGAAGATTTTATAAAAACCATACGCGGTGTTGGATATATTGCTAATGATTAATACAAATGGGAACACTTTCTTTCAAAAATAGAATCGCTTTTAACTATATCATAACTACAGCTTTATTAATTTTTGTTGTTTTTTTTGGGATATTCTCTATTGTAAAGTATAGCGTCTACAGTCATATTAATAATGATATTAAAAGTGAAGTAAGTAAGCATTTAACTGAAATTGAAATAATTCAGGATCACATAGGTCTTACCCATGATCATGAATGGCTTGAAAGAGAACATAATACAATTGCAATAAATCCTGTTTTTGTTCAGTTTTATGACATGCATGGATTAATTGGAGAAAAATCACCGAATCTAAAAATTAAATCTTTAAAATTTAATAAAAACGCGACTGATAATCAGTTTTTTGACACGAAATTAGTAAACAAGTCAATTCGTCAAATTCAGGTTCCAATTTATCAGAATTCAAATAAAAAAGGATATTTGGTCATTGCAATGTCACTTGAAGATGCTCAAATGGTACTCAAAAACCTATCAAATACACTTTTAATTTCGTACCCAATAATTCTAATTTTACTCTTCATTATAGCCCGATTTATAGCTGGAAGAAGTATAAAACCGATAAATTCTATTATTGAAACGTCAAATGTTATTACAAAAGACAATTTGAAATCCAGGATTCCTTTACCACAAAATAAAGATGAACTTTATATCCTTTCGGAAACCATCAATAATTTGTTAGATAGAATTGAAAATACAATCGAAAGAGAAAAACAATTTACATCAGATGCTTCCCATGAATTAAGAACTCCATTGACAATAATTAAAGGAACTTTAGAAGTTTTGATTAGAAAACCTCGAAATCATGAGGAATATGAGGATAAAATTAATTTTTGCGTTAACGAAGTCGATCGTTTGAATAGTATAGTAGATCAACTGCTATTATTGGCTCGATTTGAAAACCAAAGACAAAGTTTAAAAATTGAAAAAGTTTATTTAAATGGAGTAATCTTAGATACAATTTCCCGATATTCGAATAAGATACAATCTAAAAATATTCATGTTTCATTCGATTTTAAAAAAGAGTATTATATAAAAAGTGATGATTATTTAGTATCGATAATTATTAATAATTTGATTTCAAATGCTTTAAAGTATTCTAAGGAAAATTCTAATTTAAAACTCAATATTTCAGATAATTATGGTAACGTTGAATGCCAAATTACCGATTATGGCATAGGAATTCCTTCTGAGGATTTACTCAAGGTTTTTGATCAATTTTATCGTTCAAGATCAAATGAACATATTGAAATTAAAGGAACTGGATTAGGTTTGTCAATTGTAAAAAGACTATGCGCTTTGCTAAATATTGATATCAAAATCTCAAGCCAGGAAAATATTGGAACTACCATATTCTTAAGTTTTCAATAAGCATATCTTAAGTAGTTCTTAAGCTACAAATTCCTTTTTCATTTTACTTTTGTATAATAAAAAAAAGATTAAAATGCTCGAAAAAATTATTGCTTTCAGCTTAAAAAACAAACTCATAGTTTTACTCTTTACGATAGGAGTTTTTTTATTCGGATTATTTTCTGTTTTCCAAATTTCTATAGGTGCAGTTCCTGATGTTACTAACAATCAGGTTCAGGTAATTACAACTTCCCATAATCTTTCAACACAAGATATTGAGCAGTTTATAACGTATCCCGTTGAAATTGAAATGGCTAATTTACCTGGAGTTAAAGAAATTCGTTCCATTTCAAAATTCGGATTATCAGTAGTTACGATAGTTTTTGAAGACGATTTAGGAACCTATCTTCCCCGACAATTAATCGCAGAGAAAATCAAAGCTGCAACTGAAAAGATTCCAGAAGGTTTTGGTACTCCCGAAATGGGACCAATTACGACAGGATTAGGGGAAATCTATCAATATACACTAGAAGTAAAACCTGAATTCAAAAATCAATACTCCGTTACTGATTTGAGAACACTTCAGGATTGGGTGGTGAAACGACAATTATCAGGAATTAAAGGCGTTGTAGAGATAAATACCTGGGGTGGTTATCTAAAACAATATGAAATTGCCATATTGCCTTCCAGCTTAAAAGCAATGAATATTACTACTGGTGATATTTTTACGGCATTAGAAAAAAATAACAGTATCGCTGGTGGTGCTTACATCGAAAAAGTAAATCAAAGCTATTTTATTCGGGCCGAAGGAAAGGTAAAATCAATTCAGGATATTGAAAATATAGTTGTTAAGAACGTAAATGGTTTGCCTGTTTATGTCAAAAATCTGGCGCAAGTTCGTTACGGAAATGCTAATCGTTTTGGAGCAATTACTGGAAACGGTGAAGGCGAAAAAGTTTTGGGACAAGTCATGATGCTAAAAGGAGGAAACTCGAAACAAGTTATTTCAGATGTACAAGACAGAGTTACCGAAATTCAAAAACATTTGCCGCAAGGCGTTTATATTAACGGCTTTTTGGAAAGAAGTGAATTAGTGGGGAAGACTACTTTAACAGTTGCCGAAAACCTTATTTTAGGATGTCTTATTGTGATTTTTGTAGTGGTTTTATTGTTAGGAAACTGGCGCTCCGGTTTGGTTGTGGCTTCTGTAATTCCATTGTGTCTATTATTTGCAATTTCATTGATGAATATTTTTGGGATAGATGCTAATTTGATGAGCTTGGGAGCAATTGATTTTGGAATTATAATAGACGGAGCTGTTATTATTGTTGAATTTATTGCCTTTCAAATCGCTAGTAAATCTGCAAATCTTGGAAATTTGTCCAAAGAAGAGCGTCAGCTGGAAATTGACCAAATCACGTATAAAAGTGCTTCCAAAATGATGAATTCAGCTATTTTTGGTCAATTGATTATTTTGATTGTTTTTATTCCAATTCTTTCTTTATCAGGTATCGAAGGTAAAATGTTCAAACCTATGACAATGACATTTAGTTTTGCTTTGGTTGGAGCCATGATATTTTGTTTTACTTATGTTCCTGTTGTTTCTTCGTTGTTTTTAAAACCTACAATAGAAAATCCGAATTCCTTTTCGAACCGATTAATCCAAAAATTAAACTCCTTTTATGTGCCTATAATTATTTGGGCTTTGGCCAATACCAAAAAAGTAATGTATGGTGCAATTGGATTATTATTTATGGCAATCGCTTTATTTACAACAATGGGAGGAGAATTTATCCCAACGCTAGACGAAGGTGATTTTGTGATTCAACCCGTTCTTAAAACAGGAACTTCATTGACAAAAACTATTGCAACAACGACAAAAATCGAAAAAATAATTCTCAAAAATTTTCCCGAAGTACAGCAAGTAGTCAGCAGAATTGGTGCTGCCGAAGTCCCAACAGATCCAATGTCAATGGAAGAAAGTGATGTTATTGTGAAGCTAAAACCAAAATCAGAATGGGTTTCGGCTTCCAGTAAAGATGAATTGGCCGACAAAATTAAAAGCGCTATTGAAAAGCAAATTCCAAATATGGACATTGAGTTTACACAACCCATAGAAATGCGTTTCAATGAATTAATTTCAGGAACACGCTCAGATGTTGCAATTAAAATATTTGGAGAGGATTTAAATGTCTTGGCACAAAAGGCTCATGAAATTAAAGTTGCTATTAAAAATGTCGAAGGAGCATCTGATATAATTGTCGAAAAGACAGAAGGACTACCTCAGATGGCTGTAGTTTATGATCGTTCAAAAATTGCCCGTTATGGTTTAAATATTGCGGATTTGAATGAAACAATTGCGCTTGGTTTTGCGGGAAAAATAGTTGGAAATGTCTTCGAAGGAGAAAAGCGTTTTGATATGGTTATTCGTTTGAATAAAACAAAACGTACTGATATAGAAGATTTACGAAACCTATATGTTTCAATACCAAACGGAGAACAAATTCCGTTGAGCGAATTAGCGTCAATTGAATATACAGAAGGTCCTGCCAAAATTTCCAGAGACAATACAAATCGTAGAATTGTTGTGGGCATCAATGTTCGAAATCGTGATTTACAAAGTGTAGTGGCTGATATTCAAAAAATTGTTGATGCAAAAATCAAACTTCCTGTGGGTTATTATGTAAAATATGGTGGCCAATTCGAAAATCTTCAAAGTGCAAAAGCCAGATTAATGATTGCAGTCCCTATTGCCTTATTGCTGATTTTTATTCTTCTATATTTTGCTTTTGGAACCATCAAAGAAGCATTAATGGTTTATACCGCGATACCGCTTTCAGCAGTAGGAGGCATACTGTTCTTATGGATTAGAGATTTACCTTTTAGTATCTCGGCAGGTGTTGGTTTTATTGCGCTTTTTGGAATTGCGGTTCTGAATGGAATTGTACTTATAGAGCATTTTAAAGAATTAAAACACAACGGAGAAATGAAAGATATGGATGAATTGATTCTAAAAGGCACAACCGATAGATTGCGTCCGGTATTATTGACCGCTTCAGCAGCTGCATTAGGTTTTTTACCAATGGCTATTTCTTCATCAGCAGGGGCAGAGGTACAGCGTCCATTAGCAACGGTAGTTATTGGCGGTTTGTTTACGGCAACTATTTTAACCATGGTCGTTTTACCTGTTTTGTATAAAGTTTTTGATGGAAAAGAATTTAAGAAAGCTAAATTTAAGCATAATAAAGCAACTTATATCATGCTCTTATTATTGGCTTCATCAATGGCTTTTGCTCAAAATTCAAATACTAATGAACCAGAATTGAAAAATTTAATCAATAAAGCAATCGAAAACAACAAAGGCTTGAAATCGGCCCAGTTGCAGGTGACCAAAATGAAAGAGAACATAAAAACGGCTTATACATTTGACAAAACCAATATTTATTACAGTTATGACCAAAATAATTTAGCTTTAAACAATGAACCTTTAAAAGTCTTTGGAGTACAACAACGATTTGCTTTCCCAACAGTTTATGGAGCACAAAAAAAGGTGTATTCAGCTGAATATGATAAAGAAAAAGCCAATTTTGATATTCAAAAAAACAAACTCGCTTTTGGCGTTTCAAATCTGTATTATCACATTGTTTATTTACAAAACCAAGCAGTTTTGTATCACTATTTAGATAGTTTGTACCAAAATTTTTCTAAAGCCAGCGACAGGCGTTTTGAATTGGGAGAAACGAATTATCTGGAGAAAATTACAGCTCAATCTAAATTTAGAAAAATTAGAACGATGCTCATTCAAATTGAGAATGATAAAAAAGCACAGTATGAAATGTTGCAATCTTTGGTGCAAACAGAAGAAAAAATTGAAATAAAAAATAAAATAATAACACCAATTAATAATTTAACTAACGAAACAAGTAAATTATACTATTCTACTTATTTAGAAAGTGTTACTGAAAATTATAAAAATCAAATTAATTTGCAAAAACAACATTGGCTGCCTGATATAAATGTGGATTATTTTCAAGGTAAAAATAACGGTTTGTCACAATCGTTGTATGGTTTTCAAGTTGGTTTGGCTGTACCAATATTATTTTCTGGGAATGTTTCTAAAACTAAAGTTGCTCAGTTAGAATTACAAAGTTGGGAACAACAAAAGCAAAACGAAGAGCTGAAAATTGATAAATATATTGCTCAAAAAAATAATGAATTAGCTAAATACCTAGAAGCCATTAATTATTACAATCAATATGGTAAAAAATTATCTGATGAAATTATCAAAGTCGCCAATAGCAGCTACAAAAATGGTGAAATTGATTTTTTTCAATACATCCAGAGTTTAGAAAATGCTACTACGATTCAAGTAGACTATTTGGACACTATTTTACAATTCAACAAGACGCAATTAGATTTAGAATACCTTAATTTTTAATATTTACAAATGAAAAAATCAATTTATATAGTCGCTTTATCCTTTATTTTATTTTCTTGCAAAGAAACCAAAACGGAAGAGCCAACCCCAAAAGACGACGGTTTTATAACAGCCACAAAAGAGCAATTTCAATCTTCAGGAATGGAAATTTCCAGTCCTACTGAACAAGACTTTGACGTAACAGTTAAAGCTTCGGGGAGAATTGATGTTCCGCCACAAAACAGGGCAAAAGTCACTACTTTTATTGGTGGTTATGTTAAATCAACAAAACTTTTAGTTGGCGACAAAGTGACTAAAGGTCAGGCTTTATTGACATTGGAAAACACGGAATTTTTAGATATTCAAAAAGATTATTTGGAAGTAGCGGAGCAAATCAAATATTTAAAATCAGAATACGAACGTCAAAAAACATTGTATGACGAAAAAATAACCTCACAAAAAAACTACTTAAAAGCAGAAAGCGAGTACCGACGTGCTAAAGCGATGCATCAGAGTTTAAAGGCCAAATTAGTACTGCTAAACATCAATCCATCTCAGGTTGAGAAAGGGAAGTTGACCTCAATCATAACTATTTTTTCCCCTATTTCAGGAGATATTGTGATTATGAATGCCAATGTGGGAATGCTTATGAGTCCATCAGATGTTATTTTGGAGATTGTTGATACAGACCATTTGCATTTAGAATTAGCCGTTTTTGAAAAAGATATTTTGAAAGTTAAAATAGGACAGAAAATTAAATTTCAAGTACCTGAAGCTTCAAAAGAAGAATTTAATGCCGAAGTACATTTGGTAGGAAAATCAATTGAGGGGAATGATAGAACTATTAATATTCATGGACATTTAGATGATGCCATTAAACAAAAATTACTAACAGGAATGTTTGTCGAAGCTGAAATTATAGTAGATTCTAAAAAAGCTTTAGCAGTACCAACCGATGCAATTATCACTGAAAACAACAAAAATTTCGTACTTTTATTGAAGACTGATAGCAACAATAAATATTCTTTCAAAAAAATAGCGGTTACTACAGGAGAAAAATCTGGAGAATTTGTTGAAATTTTGCCTAATAGCACAATTAATTCATCTTCAAAAATATTAACAAAAGGAGTTTTTGATTTAGTCAATTAAAATAAATATGGATTTAAACAAACTAAAAGATCAATTACAAACAGAAGTAGATACTGCTTTTTTGTATGATAGTATTGCAGCAATTCAATCAGATGATAATCTTACAAGAGTTTTACGAGGATTATCAGATATAGAAAAAGGTCATGCTAAACACATGCTAGATAAAGTATTAACTTTTGAGCCGAATTACAAAATGCCTTTACCTTCAGGAAGAGCTAAATTTCAATTGAAACTGGGCAAATACTTTGGGTACACTTCTATTATTAGCAGCCTTTCAAGCATAGAAAAACAATTTGCGGTTAATGCAATAAAAAACAAAATTGAAAGCGGAGAAAAGCCAACAGGTTTTGAACACAATCACCTCAATATTATTGAAGCCGTAAACAACAATGCAGCACTAAATGTTTCAGGTAGTTTTTTATCTAAATTTGAAAGCAGACATAAATCGGTTGGCGGTAATGCATTACGGGCTGCAGTTTTAGGTTCTAATGATGGATTGGTTTCTAATATGAGTTTAGTTATGGGAGTTGCTGGTGCGGCAGTTTCTAATAATACGATATTATTAACTGGGATTGCAGGACTTTTGGCGGGAGCAATTTCAATGGCTTTGGGTGAATGGCTTTCGGTACAAAGTTCCAGAGAACTAAACCAAAGGCAAATTGACTTAGAAACAGAAGAACTGGAAGCGTCACCCGAAGAAGAGAAAAAGGAACTGGTCTTATTGTATCAGGCCAAAGGAATGAATATTGAAGAAGCTAAAAAATTAGCTGAAAAGGCATTCGAAAATCCGCAAACAGCCATAGATGCAATCATTACTGAAGAATTAGGTATTGATAAAGAAGAATTAGGTGGTTCTGCTTGGGAAGCAGCTATAGCTTCTTTTGTCTTATTTTCAATCGGGGCGATTATACCATTGTATCCTTTTATGTTTTTAGACGGAAAAAATGCGATTCTATTGAGTGTTGGAAGTAGTGTTGTCGGCCTTTTTGGGATAGGTGCTGCAATAACCTTATTAACAGGAAAAAGCATTGTGTTCTCTGGGCTAAGGCAAGTATCTTTCGGATTGGTTGCAGCTGCGGTAACTTACGGAATTGGTTCTTTAATAGGTGTTTCATTAGCTGGATAAAAATGAAATAATTATGTTTCGAATAAAATCGATATTATTGTACTAACTTTTAAACCTTAAACAAATTATATTATGAATGATGCTCACTTGCACATGGTCGTTAACCATTTTCCAATTATCGGGACCATTTTTGGCCTTGGAATTTTAATAATCGGAATTATTTTAAAGAATAATTCGGTAAAAAATACCGCTTATGTTTTATTCATTGTTGCTGCACTTTTTGCTCTTGCAAGTATGGCAACAGGTGATGGAGCAGAAGAGTTGGTTGAAGATATGCCTAATATTGGGAAAAGAATAATTCACGAACATGAAGAAATAGCCGAAAAACTGGCAATCGTATTGTATTTACTTGGAGCCATTTCAATTTTAGGAATCGTTTTAAATATAAAAAAACATTCTAAAGCTAAATTTATCTCTTTTGTAGCGGTTATTGTGGCAATTGTAGGTGTCTATTTAACAACTTTAGTTGGAACTTCAGGTGGTGAAATTCGTCACACTGAAATTAGAGAAGAGAGTGTCGATTCAGCTGTTAAAAATAGTGTTGATTCAGAAAAAGAAGCTCCTGTTTCTAATAAATCAGAGCCAAAAGAATACGATAGATAGTATTAATTTAACAATAAAATGACTTTAAGTTAAATTAAAAATTGGATTATAAATCATTTATCTCTTATATTTGCAGAAGAATTTAAGATCAATACAATTACACAAAACATGTTAACAAATAAATTACATCATCATCATTTTCATTATTGCTCTCAAGCGATGTGTTAATGTTATGTGTGTAAATCATCATAATCTAAAAACCCGTTTGAGTACATCAAGCGGGTTTTTTATTGCCTAATATTTGTACTCAATCATAATATTCTAAACAAAAAAACAAAAACTAAACAAAAATGAGTACACTAAAAATTGCAATTCAAAAATCAGGTCGTTTAAACGAAGACAGTATCCAAATTCTAAAAGATTGTGGAATTTCTATAAACAATGGAAATGACCAACTTAAAGCATCAGCTTCTAATTTTCCTTTAGAAGTGTTGTACTTAAGAAACTCCGATATTCCTCAATACTTAATTGATGGAGTTGTAGATGCAGCAATTGTTGGAGATAATCTTTTGGTTGAAAAAGGAAAAAATATTGAAGTTGCGGAAAAATTAGGTTTTTCTAAATGCAAAGTTTCGGTAGCAGTACCTAAAAATTTCCAATACAATTCGGTAAAAGATTTGGATGGATTGCGAATTGCTACTTCATATCCAAATACTGTTTTAGACTTTTTTAATTCTAAAAATGTAACTGTTGATTTGCACCAGATTTCAGGTTCGGTAGAAATAGCTCCAAATATTGGTCTTGCCGATGCGATTGTGGATATTGTTTCTAGCGGTAGTACTTTGTTTAAAAATAATTTAAAAGAAGTAGAAGTTATTTTTAAAAGTGAAGCAGTTTTGGCTATTTCTCCAAAAATAACAACTGAAAATAAAGCTATTTTAAACAAATTGCAATTCAGAATCCAATCCGTTTTAAGAGCGCGTAAATCAAAATACATTTTGATGAATGTACCAAATGATAAAATCGAGCTTATCAATAAAATTTTGCCAGTATTAAAAAGTCCAACCGTAATGCCTCTGGCACAAGAAGGTTGGTCAAGTGTACACACCGTTATTGAAGAAGATCGTTTTTGGGATGTTATTGATCAATTAAAAGAAGCTGGAGCCGAAGGAATTTTAGTTTGTCCTATTGAGAAAATGGTCCTTTAAAAGTTTTAAATTATAACGTATTCTATTTAAGAATTCATTACGAACTTTGCAAAAAACCTTTGTGAACTTTGCGGTTAAAAACAATACAATGAATAAAATATACAATCCAAAACCAGAAACTTGGTCTTCCATTTTAGAGAGACCTACTAAGACTGTTAATGATATTGAAGCAACAGTAAAAGAAATTTTCAAGGAAGTACAAAAAAAAGGTGATGTTGCTGTTGCAAAATACACGTCGCTTTTTGACGGTGCATCAATCGAAAAGTTAGAGGTTTCTAAAGCTGAAATTGAAGCGGCTATTGCATCCATTTCTTCCGAATTAAAAGAAGCAATTCAACTGGCAAAGTCAAACATAAAAAAATTCCATTCTGCTCAAAAAACAGAAAGAGTAGCAGTAGAAACTATTGAAGGAGTAAATTGTTGGCAGGAAAAAAGACCAATCCAAAAAATAGGATTATATATTCCTGGAGGAACCGCTCCATTATTTTCTACCGTATTAATGCTTGCCGTACCCGCAGAAATAGCAGGTTGTAACGAAATTGTTTTGTGTTCTCCTCCGGATAAAAACGGAAATATAAATCCAGCTATTTTGTATGCTGCAAATTTATGTGGTGTAACTAAAATTTTGAAAGTAGGAGGGATTCAAGCTATTGCCGGAATGACTTTTGGAACAGAAACGATTCCTAAAGTATATAAAATATTTGGCCCTGGAAATCAATTTGTGACGGTAGCTAAACAATTGGCAACACAATTTGGCGTGGCAATCGATATGCCTGCCGGTCCATCTGAATTATTAATTGTTGCAGATGATACTGCTGTTCCAGCTTTTGTAGCATCTGATTTATTGTCTCAAGCAGAACACGGAGCTGATAGTCAGGTAATTTTAGTTTCCACATCAAAAAAATTAATTGATGCCGTTGAAAATGAAGTTCAAATACAAATGGATTTACTTCCAAGAAAAACGATTGCTGAAAAAGCAATTGCTAATTCTAAATTGATTTTTGTAGAAAACGATACCATTGCCTTAGAATTAATCAATGAATATGGCCCGGAACACTTTATTATTTGTTCTGAATTTGATGATTTTTATAGCAATGGCGTTCATAATGCGGGTTCCGTTTTTATAGGTAATTATACACCTGAAAGTGCTGGTGATTATGCATCAGGAACTAATCATACTTTACCAACAAATGGTTATGCCAAAAATTATAGTGGTGTAAATCTGGATAGTTTTACGAAAGCGATGACTTTTCAAAAAATAACCAAAAAAGGAATACAAAATATAGGAAAAGCAATTGAAATCATGGCTGAAGCCGAAGGATTACAAGCGCACAAAAATGCTGTTACATTACGATTAAAAGCAATTGAAAATGGAAAATAATTTCAATATAAATAATATAGTTAGAGAAAACGTAAAGCAATTAAAACCCTATTCTTCGGCGCGTGATGAATTTGAGGATTTTGATACTGCTGATATGATTTTTTTGGATGCTAATGAAAATCCGTTTGAAAATGGAGTGAACAGGTATCCGGATCCACAGCAAATGAGTGTAAAAGGAATTTTGGCAAAACAAAGAAATGTCAAAACGAATCAAATATTATTGGGTAACGGAAGTGATGAAGTGTTGGATTTATTATTCAGAGCTTTTTGTGAACCAAAAACAGATAACGTAATTACTTTGCCTCCAACATACGGAATGTATGGTGTTTTGGCTAATATCAATGCAGTTGATAATAAAGAAATTTTACTCTCAGAGGATTTTCAACCGCAAATTGAGAAAATCATGGAAGCTGTTGATTCAACTACAAAAATCATCTTTTTGTGTTCACCAAATAACCCAACCGGTAATTCATTTTCGGATGAAAGCGTAGCCTATTTGTTAAAAAACTTCAATGGTTTGGTTGTAATTGACGAAGCGTATATTGACTTTTCAGAAAAGGAAAGCTGGATCAATGAATTAGACGAATATCCTAATTTGGTGATTACTCAAACACTATCAAAAGCGTATGGTTTAGCGGGAATACGTTTGGGAATTTGTTATGCTTCTGCGGAAGTAATTTCGGTTTTAAATAAAATAAAACCACCATATAATGTGAATGAGCTAACTCAAAAAAGAGCTTTGGATAGGTTAGCTAATTCAGAAAAAATAAAATCTGAAATTGAATCTATAATAGAACAAAGAGATAAATTACTTAAAGTATTACTTAATGTAGATTTTGTTAATATTATCTATCCAACCGAAGCCAATTTTATTCTGATAAAAGTGGATGATGCCAATAAAAGATATGATGAATTGATTGGTAAAGGAATCGTCATTAGAAATAGAACTACCCAACCATTATGTGATAATTGTTTACGCTTGACCGTTGGAACCGAAATAGAAAACAAAAAATTAATAGCAGCATTACAAAGCCTAAACGCTTAGTTTAAATAATAATATAATGAAAAAAATACTTTTTATAGATCGTGACGGAACAATGGTTTTAGAACCAAATGATTATCAATTAGACAGTTTCGAAAAATTAGAATTTTATCCTAAAGCATTTCAATACCTTGGTAAAATTGCTTTAGAACTAGATTTTGAACTCGTAATGGTTACGAATCAAGATGGTTTAGGAACTAATTCTCATCCAGAAATTAACTTTTGGCCCGTTCATAATTTAATTATGAAAGCTTTTGAAAATGAAGGAGTTGTTTTCAAAGAAGTATTAATTGATAAAACATTTCCGCACGAGAATGCACCAACTCGCAAACCTGCAACGGGTTTGTTGACAAAATATATTGATAATCCAGAATATGATTTAGAGAATTCATTCGTAATCGGAGATAGAATAACTGACGTGGAATTAGCAAAAAACTTGGGTTCAAAAGCTATTTTTATCAACACGGACGAAGCTTTGGGAAGTGCTGAAATTGCTTCAAAAAGAGAAGAATTGGACTCCGTTATTGCTTTACAAACTACAGATTGGAAAGTAATTTATGAGTTTTTGAAATTAGAAGAACGTTCTGCTTCAATTGAAAGAAAAACAAACGAAACGGATATTTACATCAACTTAAACCTTGACGGAACCGGAAAAAGTAAAATCGAAACTGGAATTGCTTTCTTCGACCACATGCTGGACCAAATTGCCCGTCACGGACAAATGGATTTAGAAATCCTAGTAAAAGGAGATTTAGAAGTCGATGAACACCACACTATTGAAGACACTGCGATTGCACTTGGAGAAGTCTTTGCAAAAGCCTTAGGGAATAAATTAGGAATAGAACGTTACGGTTTTTGTTTGCCAATGGACGATTGTTTAGCGCAAGTTGCGATTGATTTTGGAGGCAGAAACTGGTTGGTTTGGGAAACTGAATTCAAACGCGAAATGGTAGGAAAAATGCCTACGGAGATGTTCTATCATTTCTTCAAATCGTTTTCGGATGGTGCTAAAGCAAACATTAATATCAAGGCAGAAGGAACGAACGAACATCACAAGATTGAAGCCATTTTTAAAGCTTTTGCAAAAGCAATAAAAGTAGCAGTAAAACGTGATACGGAGAAGATGATTTTGCCAAGTACAAAAGGAATGCTATAAAAATTTAATTAGATAATGAAAGATTTTTTGAATAAACAAATTCAACTTGAAAATCACAGAGTACTTTTAATTCCATTTTCAAATGAAAAAACAGAAGAGCTAAGAACTATAATTTTTGATAATGCTATTTGGGAGTTTATGGGGATGTATGTTAAAACAGAAAATGATTTTAATAATTACATCAAAGATACCCTAGAAAAACATTCAAAAACAGCGTACTCTTTTTTGATTATTGACAAATTAACCAATGAAATTGCAGGAAGCACTAGTTTTGGAAATATCAATTTTAATAGTCAAAAACTTGAAATCGGTTGGACATGGTATGGCAAAAAATTTCAAGGAACAGGTTTAAATAAAGCGTGTAAATTTGAATTACTTAAATACGGATTTGAACAAATTGGTTTAAGACGAATTCAATTCAGTGCTGATTTAGAAAATAGTAGATCCCAAAAAGCGATTGAAAAACTAGGTGCTATTCAAGAAGGAATTTTTAGAAATAATTATATAGATTCTTTGGGAAAAAGTAAAGATGATGTTTATTACAGCATTATAAAAGAAGATTGGCAAAATAGTAAAGAGCAATATTTTTCGGAATATCTTTAGAAATAATAAATTGACAAGCTAGAACGATTTTGAAAGCGAGTTAAGAGTAATATAAAACATGAAAATAGTAATCATAAATTACGGCGCAGGAAATATTCAAAGCATTATGTTTGCCATCGAAAGATTAGGATTCAAAGCGGTTTTGAGTAATAATCCAGATGAAATAAAGGCAGCCGATAAAGTTATTTTTCCAGGTGTTGGTGAAGCAAGTTCAGCAATGAAAATGCTTTTAGAAAGTGGCTTGGAAACTTTGATTCCAACCTTGAAACAACCCGTTTTAGGAATATGTCTGGGCATGCAATTGATGTGCAACAAATCAGAAGAAGGAAATACAAAAGGGTTGGAAATTTTTGATGTCGATGTAATTAAATTCACACCAAAAGTAAAAGTGCCACAAATGGGTTGGAACCAAATTTATAATTTGAAATCACCATTGTTTAACGGCATTAATGAAAACGAATACATGTATTTGGTGCATAGTTTTTATGTGCCAAATTGTCCCGAAGCAATTGCTACAACAGATTATGAAGTAGAATACGCCTCAGCTTTACAGAAAGATAATTTCTATGGAACACAATTTCATCCAGAAAAAAGTGGCGATATTGGAGAACAAATTTTGGCTAATTTTTTAAAACTTTAAGTTGAGTCTTTAAGTTTTCTTTTAAACTAAATTATAATGAGAATAATACCCGCAATAGATATCATAGAAGGAAAATGTGTCCGCTTGTCAAAAGGCGATTACAATACCAAAATTATATACAATGAAAATCCGCTTGAAGTGGCGAAGTCATTCGAGGCACACGGAATTGAATACTTGCATTTGGTTGATTTAGACGGAGCAAAGTCAAGCCAAATTGTGAATTATAAAATACTGGAGCAAATAGCTACACAAACCAAATTGAAAATTGATTTTGGCGGTGGATTAAAATCGGATTCTGATTTGAAAATTGCTTTTGAAAGTGGTGCAAATCAAATTACCGGCGGAAGTATTGCTGTCAAAAACAGAGAACTATTCGAAAAATGGATTACTGAGTATGGTTCTGATAAAATCATTTTGGGAGCAGATGCTAACAATGAAAAAGTAGCCGTTTCGGGTTGGTTAGAAGATTCTAATGAAGACTTGATTCCTTTTATACAAGATTATCAAAGCAAGGGAATTCAGTACGTAATTTGTACGGATATTGCCAAAGACGGTATGCTTGAAGGACCATCGTTTGATTTATACGCTAAAATTTTGGCAGAAGCTAAAGGTATTAAACTAATTGCTTCAGGAGGAATTTCTACTTTTGACGAATTACCAAGACTGGCTGAATTAGGTTGTGAAGGAACAATAATAGGAAAAGCAATTTACGAAGGTAGAATTTCATTGAAACAATTGGAACAATATGTTTTAAGTATGAATTATTAAGTATTAAGTATGAGTGAAGATGTAATAAAAATAAAAAGTTTTTCTTTTGCCATTAGAATTGTTAATTTATATAAAACTTTAAATACTAGAAGTGAATACGTAATGAGTAAACAAATTTTACGTTCAGGAACTTCTGTAGGTGCAAATATTAGAGAAGCTAAAAACGCAGAAAGCAAAGCTGATTTTATTCATAAAATGGGTATTTCTCAAAAAGAAGCAGATGAAACATTATATTGGCTTGAACTCTTACAAGCAACAAGTTATATTTCAAATGAAGAATTTTTAAGTTTAAATAATGATGGTGTCGAAGTTTTAAAATTAATAAAAAGCATAATTATTACTTCTAAAAATAATATCAAAAAAACTTAATAATTCATCCTTACAATTTAATACTTAATTTAGATGTTAACAAAAAGAATTATTCCCTGTCTCGATATAAAAAACGGAAGAACCGTAAAAGGTGTTAATTTTGTGGACTTGCGTGATGCTGGAGATCCGGTGGAATTAGCCAAAATATATTCGGATGAAGGTGCAGACGAATTGGTTTTTTTGGATATTTCGGCAACAGAAGAAAGAAGAAAAACCTTAGTTGATTTGGTTCGTAAAGTCGCTTCAACTATTAATATTCCGTTTACTGTTGGTGGTGGAATTTCATCAGTTAGTGATGTTGAAGTATTGTTACAAAACGGAGCAGACAAAGTTTCCATTAATTCATCGGCTGTGAAAAACCCTCAGTTGATAAATGATTTAGCACAAAAATTTGGAAGTCAATGTGTCGTTGTTGCGATTGATGCCAAACAAATTAATGGGCAATGGATTGTTCATTTAGTGGGCGGAAAAGTGCCTACCGAATTGAATTTATTTGATTGGGCAAAGGAAGTGGAACAAAGAGGTGCGGGCGAAATCTTATTCACATCAATGGATAATGACGGAACTAAAAACGGGTTTGCCAATGAAGCTTTGGCTACACTTTCGGAGTTAGTTAATATTCCTATTATTGCTTCTGGTGGTGCGGGAAACATGCAGCATTTTGTAGATACTTTTCTGGAAGGAAAAGCTGACGCAGCATTGGCAGCAAGTGTATTTCATTTTAAAGAAATTGAAATCAAAACATTAAAAAAAGAACTTAAAAACAACAATATCGAAGTACGTATTTAAGTAATAAGTCTTAAGTATGAATTATTAAGTTTGAATTGCTTAATACTTGCACCTTAATACTCACACCTTAATACTTACACCTTAATACTTAAAAAAAAATGAATATAGATTTCTCAAAAAACACAGACGGATTAATTCCTGCCATAATTCAAGATAGCGAAACCAAAACGGTTTTGATGTTGGGTTTCATGAACGCCGAAGCATATCAAAAAACGGTTGATACTAAAAAAGTTACTTTTTATAGTCGTACCAAACAAAGGCTTTGGACAAAAGGCGAAGAAAGTGGCAATTTCCTGAATCTGATTGACATCAAAAACGACTGCGATAATGATACTTTATTGATACAGGTAAAGCCTGAAGGACCAACATGCCATAAAGGTACAGATACGTGTTGGGCTGATGAAAACAAAGCTGATTATGGCTTTATTTCGAATTTAGAAGATACAATCCAACTTCGAAGAGAAAATGCGGATTCTGAAAAGAGCTATGTTGCTTCATTATTTAAATTAGGAATGAACAAAATTGCCCAAAAAGTAGGTGAGGAAGCCATTGAAGTAGTTATCGAAGCCAAAGATGATAATGATGATTTGTTTTTGAGCGAAAGTGCTGATTTGCTTTTCCATTACCTTATATTGTTACAAGCCAAAGGATTTAAGCTAAATGATGTTGTGGAAGTTTTAAAAAGTCGCCAAAAGTAAAATCATTTAATAATTTTTCCCCATACAAACCCAATAGGAAATTCATTTGCTATTGGGTTTTCTTTTTTCTTTTATTTCAAATCGCAATCGACTATATTTACTATTTATTTTTAAAATATAAGTAGTCAATGCAAGTGATGAATTCAGACAATACCACATTTACCGAAGAAATAAATAATCCGATTCTAAATACAGGGCTGCATATAATCCTTACAACTGATGAAGATGATGCGAGACCCGTTTATATTTCAGGGAATTTTAATCAATGGCGCACTCAGGACAAAGAATTCATAATGGAGAAAATTGGTATTGGTTTGTATCATTATAAATTTCCACATGATTTTGATTATCCTGTCGAGCTTTTGTATAAATTTACGAAAGGGGATTGGAGTGAAGTAGAAATTGACAGTCGTGGAAATCGTACTGAAAACCGTTCAACAAATAATTATACTGGCATTCAAAAAGAACACGTAGCCAGATGGAGAAAGAACTGGTTGCCTTTTAAGCAATCTTTTTTACCGCAAGTTCAATTGATTTCAGATGAATTTATAATTCCGCAACTTAACAAAACAAGGAAAATTTGGGCCTTATTACCTCATGATTATGACAATTCAAGTGAAAGTTATCCAGTTATGTATTTGCAGGATGCCCAAAATTTATTCAATGAAGCAGCCGAATTTGGCAATTGGGAAATTGATAAAAAACTGGCAGTTATGTCAGAATATAAAATTGGAAAAATTATAATAATCGCTATAGAACATGCCGAGGAAGATCGTATAAAAGAGTATAATGTTGGGAAAACTGTATTGGGAAAAGGTCAAGGTAAAAAATACATTCGATTTGTGACTGATACGCTAAAACCATATGTAGACAGTAATTTTAGAACTAAAAAAGAACGAGAATTTACTGGTATAGGAGGGAGCTCTATGGGTGGATTAATCAGTATTTTTAGTGGTTTGAGAAACCCCGAAGTTTATGGGAAGTTAATGATTTTTTCACCATCACTTTGGGTCGTTCCAGAATTAAAAATCAATGCTGAAAAAGCTAATTCAGCAGATACAAAAATCTATTTGTATGCTGGTGGAGATGAAAGTGCAACAATGATTGAACACGTAAAAAAGTTTCAAAAAGATTTGATTTTAAGCGAATTTGTAAAAGACAAATCAAAGATTAATTTAAGTATCAATAGACAAGGGAAACATAGCGAAACCTATTGGAGTGATGAATTTCCTAAAGCAATTGAATGGTTGTTTTTTAATACAAAAAAAACATAGATACATTATTTAAAGTGTCTTCAATCAATAAGCGAAAAAAAAATTAAAAGAACAAATGAAAACAAGTACAGTAGTAAACTTAGATAATTTTTCAGGAACAATTTTAATTCCGGCTTTTGAAACGTACTCAAAAAGTATTGTTCCCATCGCATTTAATGGATTAGAAATTGCTTCCAAAGTTTTTTTTGGTAAAAAAGACACCCACTATTTAGCCGAAAAAAATGACAATACTTATATTTTTATTGGCTTAGGAAAAGCGATAGACTATAAATCTTTAAAAACTATTTTCCGTCGGATCTCATCGAAACAAAAAGATAATTTCAGTTCGAATGTCGCTTTAGTTATACCGGAACAATTCACTCAGGATCAGGTTGAAGCCATCGTTTCAGGTTTGCTTTTAGGAACCTATGATTTAGGTCATTTTAAAACAGAGAAAAAGGAACATCCTTTTTTAGATCCGGATTTTACTTTGAATCTGGTTTCTGAAAAAGATTATTTGGCTACAGCCAAAAAAGGAATTAAAATAGCCAAAGCACAATTAGCAACTTATAATTTGGTCGATTTACCACCCAATACCATTAATCCAAAATATTTGGCGAATTGGGCTAAAGAGACTGGAGAAAAATATGGATTTGATGTAGAAGTCCTCGGTTATGAAGCTTCAAAAATTGCAGGTCTTGGCGCATTTTTAGCGGTAGGAAAAGGAAGTGAAAATGAGCCTCAATTTATCATTATGAATTACACTCCTGCAACCCAAGTGGAACACATAAAACATGTTGGATTAGTGGGAAAAGGAATAACCTTCGATACTGGCGGATTAAATATAAAAACAGCAGGAATGGTTCACATGAAATGTGATATGGCTGGCGGTGGCGCAGTACTAGGAGCCATGCAACTTATAGCCGATTTGCAATTGCCAGTGAAAGTAACTGCTATTGTTCCTTGTGCCGAAAATTCGGTTGACAGTAAGTCCTTTTTACCTAGTGATGTGATTCATAGTTACAGTGGACATTCGATAGAAATTATTGATACGGATGCCGAAGGCCGACTTGTTTTAGCCGATGGATTATCGTATTTGATTAAAAATTTTAAACCGGAATATATTGTTGATATCGCTACACTTACAGGAAGTAGCGTTGGTACTTTTGGTTATGAATGTGGTGCTTTGTTTACCAATAATGAAGAAATGGCTAAGAAATTACAAGAAAATGGAGATGCAATTGGAGAGCGTTTGTGGCCTTTACCACTTTGGGATGTTTATAAATCAGACATTGAAAGCGATATAGCTGATGTAAAAAATTATAGCGGAAAACCAGTTGCTGGAGCAATAAGCGCAGCAAAATTTTTAGAATATTTTACCCAAGAGCATAAAGCTTGGGCACACCTTGACGTTGCAGGAGTGGCATTTGGCGATGATGAATTTGCTAAAAGTAAACATGCAACAGGGTATGGAGTTCATTTATTAACTAAGTTCATAGAAAATTTATAACGTATGGAAAACTCTAAAACCTTCCTTTGTATTTCAAATTATTTTAAGGGTGCCGATTTTTTAATTAATTTAAAAAAATCAGGCAACAAAGTCTATTTAGTGACAAGTGAAAAACTGAGAGACAAACCATGGCCACATCAATATATTGATGAGATTTTTTATATGGAAGGTCAAGATGTTGATTGGAATTTAGAGCATTTATTATTGGGTGTTGGTAATTTCATGAAGTCTACAAAAATTGATGCCATAGTAGCTCTCGATGATTATGATGTGGAAAAAGCAACATATCTCAGGGAAAATCTTCGTATTGACGGAATGGGACAAACCACCGGACGTTATTTTAGGGATAAACTCGCTATGCGCATGAGAGCGAAAAGTTGCGGTATTCCAATTCCTGCTTTTTGTTCGTTATTTAATGATCATGACATCAATACTTTTGCTGATACGATTGAAGCTCCGTGGGTTTTAAAACCACGCTCTGAAGCTTCGGCGACAGGGATTATAAAAGTATATGACAAAGAGAGTTTATGGATTCACATAAACGAAATGGGGAATAATAGATTCAAGTATTTATTGGAGCAATTCAAACCAGGCGATGTGTATCATTGTGATAGTTTGATTTCGGATAGTAAAGTAATCTTTAGTTTGACTTCAAAATATTTAGCTACGCCAATGGAAATTTCACAAGGCGGAGGTGTTTTTCGTTCTGCCAATATTCCTTATGATTCTGAAGATGACAAAGCCATCAAAAAGATAAATGAACAAGTATTGAAAGGCTTTGGATTGAAACATGGTGCCGCTCATACTGAATTTATAAAATGCAAGGATGATGGACAAATCTATTTTCTGGAAACATCATCCCGAGTAGGTGGAGCGCATCTGGCAGAAATGGTTGCTGAGGCTTCCAATATTAATTTATGGAAGGAGTGGGCCGCAATTGAAAATGCGTTGGTAAAAGAGATCAAATATACTTTACCAAAAGTAAAAAAAGAATATGCTGGTATTGTTCTGACTTTGTCCAAATTTCAGCATCCTGATTTATCATCATTTTCAGATTCAGAAGTTTGTTTTAGGGTTCCATTGGAATATCATGCAGGATTGATTGTAAAATCGGATAAAAAGGAAAGAGTTTTAGAGCTATTAGAAGATTATGGAAATCGCTTAGCTACTGATTTTACAGCGGTAGTAGAGCAAAATTCAGTTTCTAAATTGCATTAATATTTCATTTATTTGTAAAAATTAATTTATATTTTATTTCTAAGTTTCAAATTTATGAAAAAATATTTCAGCATTATTTTTATTGCATTTTTCATTTCTAATAATGCTAATGCACAAGGGCTTCTTGGACATAAAGAGCAAGTATTCACAAGACAAGATTCATTACGAGGTAGTATTACTAAAGAAAGAGCTTGGTGGGATGTGAAATACTATCATCTTGATGTAAAGGTAAATCCTGCCGATAGTACTATTACTGGTTCTAATACCATACGATATCAAGTGGTACAAGAATACTATAGGATGCAAATTGATTTGCAGAATCCAATGGAGATATACAAAGTCATTCAGGATGGCGTAACTTTAAAATTCAATAGAGAAGGAAATGCTTTTTTTATTGAATTGATAGCTCCACAAAAAATAGGTTCAACAAAAGAACTTACTGTGTTTTACGGAGGAAAACCTAAGGTTGCTGTAAATCCACCTTGGGATGGTGGTATAACCTGGAAAAAAGACAGTAATGGGAATCCTTTTATAGCTTCTTCTTGTCAAGGATTAGGTGCCAGCGTTTGGTGGCCTAACAAAGACCATATGTATGATGAAGTAGAGAGTATGCTTATTAGCGTGAATGTTCCAAAAGGTTTGACAGATGTTTCCAATGGTCGTTTGCAAAGCGTCAAACAAATGAAAGACGGAACGAAAACATACAATTGGTTTGTATCAAATCCCATCAATAACTATGGAGTAAATATAAATATTGGTGATTACGTTACTTTTTCAGAAAAATTTAAAGGAGAAAAAGGAGATTTGGATTGTACTTATTATGTTTTGAGAGACAATCTTACCAAAGCAAAAAAGCAATTTCAAGACGTACCGAGAATGTTGAAAGCTTTCGAACATTGGTTTGGACCTTATCCATTTTATGAAGACAGCTATAAACTAGTTGAAGCTCCTTATTTAGGGATGGAACATCAAAGTAGTGTAACATACGGAAATGGTTTTAAAAATGGATATTTAGGAAGAGATTTAAGTGGAACGGGGTGGGGTTTAAAGTTTGATTACATCATTATTCATGAATCGGGACACGAGTGGTTTGCTAATAATATCACTTATAAAGATATTGCTGACATGTGGATACATGAAAGTTTTACAGATTATTCTGAAAGTCTTTTTCTGGAATATTATTATGGCAAGGAAGCGGGATATACTTACGTAAGAGGAATTAGAAAAAATATTGCAAATGATAAACCAATTATTGGTAACTATGATGTAAACAATGAAGGCTCCAGTGACATGTATTATAAAGGGGCTAATATGTTACACACTTTGCGTCAAATTGTCAATGATGATGTTAAATGGACAACTATTTTAAGAGGTTTGAACAGTACTTTTTATCATCAAACAGTTACTACCAAGCAAATCGAAGATTACTTAAGTCAACAAGTTGGAATAGAGTTAAATCCATTCTTCAACCAATATTTGAGAGATACCAGAATTCCAACATTAGAATATTTTTTCAAGGATAATCATCTTGGCTACCGTTGGACGAATTGCGTTCCTAATTTTAATATGCCCGTTAAAGTAACTTTGAATGGAAAAGAAGAATTACTGAAACCAGAAACGGAATGGACGGCTATCCCTGCTAAAACTGAAAATTCAAAATTAGAAATAGACAAAAATTTTTATGTTGCAGGATTTAATATAACGGAATAAAAAATAAATAAAAGGATGTGTTTTTCAAATATAATTGGAAACACATCCTTTTATCTTTTCTTAAACTGAATCGGATTTTCACCCACTACTTTTTTGAAAATACGATTAAAATAAGACAGGCTTTCAAAACCACATTCGTAACAAGTTTCAGTTACATTTTTATCACTTTGCAAAAGTCTTTTAGCTTGTTCAATTCGATATTGATTCAGAAATTCAGTAAACGTCAAGCGTGTCATTTTCTTAAAATAACGACAAAAAGCAGCTTTAGATAAATGAGTCAGCTTTGCAATTTCTTCAATAGAAACAGCCCTTTGATAGTTGTTTTCTATAAATTTATAGACTACTTTTAATCTTAACTGCTCTTTATTATTATATAGGTTTTCAAATGGCTTATCATGTAAAAGAGTCATTTCATTTGATGTTGCTAAAATTTGAAATAAAGACAGCACTTCTATAAATTGTTCAAAATGAGATAAAAGGTGAATTTTCTGAAGTCTTTTTCCAACTTTACCCTTTATATCTCCATGAAAACTAACTACCTTTTTTGAGTTTTCAAATAATTGATAAATGGAAGCTAATTCAGGTGTTGTAATAAAATCATTTTTGAAAAAATCTTCTTTTATCTGTAAAACTACTTTTTCATATTCCGTTTTAATTCCGTAGTCAAAATTCAAATGAGGAATATTGGAACCTATAAAAACCAAATCACTTCCTTCAAAATCACTCACATGATTTCCCACACGTCTGGTTCCATTTGGCGCAACAATAAAAGTCAATTCAAATTCGGGATGAAAATGCCAATAATAAAAATCATTCAGTTTTGGATTAACTAAGATTCTAAATGAACTTCCAGCTAATCTTTTTATATCTTCAAAAACTATCTTCATACCTTGATAAACTCTATAATTGTTCAAAAATATACATATCTCTGATTAAATGTACTAAATAAATCAATATTGTACAAATAGCAGTAAATTTTGTGAAAGTATTTAGCCTTCACTTTTTCTAATTTTGAATTAGTAATAACACTAAATATCAGAACAATGGAAAAGAATGATAAATCAATGACACCGACTATGACTCCTACAATGGCGCCAAATAATGCTCACAAAGATATTCCGGGGAATCCATCAACAGCAAAATCCAGTACATCTAAATTAAATGATCGTTCAAATGGGAAACCATTACGTTTACTAACAGAAGAAGATTGGAAATTTTGGATCGAGAATGGATACATTGTAATAAAAAACGCTGTGCCAAAAGAAAATGCTAAAAAGATGGCAGATTTTTTATGGGAATTTGAAGAAAAAAATCAAAATGATCCTGAAACTTGGTACGCTCCACCCAGAGCCGAAATGCAAATGAAAGAACTTACAAATAGTGGTATGGTTGAAGTATACAATCATCAATACCAATGGGATAACCGACAAATGCAAAAAGTGTATGATGCATTTGTAGACATTTGGGGAACAGAAAAATTATGGGTTACAATAGATAGAGCCAATCTCAATTTGCCAATTAGACCCGGTTTTGATTTCAAAGGATTCATACATTGGGATTATGATCCAGAAACAAAACCACAAAACGTACAAGGTGTACTTGCTTTAGCAGACCAAACTGATGAAAACATGGGGGGATTTCAATGTATTCCTGATTTATATCGAAATTATGACACCTGGAAATTAACACAACCCGAAGATAGAAATCGTTTCAAACCAGATGTTACCGGACTGCAAGATAAATTTGTAAAAGTAAAAATGGAAGCGGGTGATTTATTAATTTTTAATAGTACACAACCTCATGGAATACGTCCAAATATTACAAAAGATAAAGTAAGAATGGCGCAATACATTTCTATGATGCCAGCTGAAGAGGATAATGAAGAATTACGCCAATGGCGAATTAATTCTTGGCAAAACCGAATTGCACCGGAAGGATATGCATTTCCTGGAGATCCTCGTAATTGGGAACAAACTAAATATGAAACAGCCAAATTGAGTGAATTAGGCGAAAAATTATTAGGAGTAACAAAATGGTAATAAAAAAGGGATACTGAGTATCCCTTTTTTTATATAACTATATTTTTTTAGAATATTATATTAAGTTATTTTTGATGTAATTGTAACTTACCGCTGCAGATTCTATTGGATTGGGTTTGTAATTAGATTCATGTTCCAAAAAGAAACGTTTCATTCCAGAAAGTTCAGCTTCAGCAAAAATAGCTTTAAAATCTATCGAACCAGTTCCAATTTCAGCATTAAAATCTGGATTTATTTTGTCCATATCTTTTACATGCCACATTTTAAAACGTCCTGGATGTTCCTTAAATAATTGCAATGGATTATTTCCAGAACGAACTACCCAGTATAAATCCATTTCAAAATCAACTAAGTTTTTATCTGTATTATTTAATAAAATCTCATAACCTGTAGTAGATTCAAATTTTTCAAATTCAAAATCATGATTGTGATACGCTAATTTTAAACCGGAAGCTTTACAAATTTCTGCAGCCTGATTTATTTTTGATGCTAATTTTTTATAATCATCACTACTTTTTCCTCTTAAGTTTTGTACTATATAAGGTACCGTAATGTAATCACTTCCTAAAATATTAGCTGTCTCAACATAAGACTTAATAGCTTCTGTTGAGCCATTTTCTATATATCCATTGAAATCAAAATGATTACTGGTAGCCTTTAAACCATTATCACACAACATCGATTTAAAATCTTTTACTGAAGTACCAAAAAAACCATTACTTGGAGAATAACCAAAAGTTTCTACTTCATTAAATCCTACTTTTCCAACTTGGGCTAATACACCTTTGACATCTTTAGGTAAAGTATCTCTTAGCGTCCATAATTGAATTCCAATCGGTCTCTTTTTTGAAGCAAATGCAAATGAAGGAGCAATAGCTAATGCTCCCAATGCCAAACCGCTATTTATTAAAAAATCTCTTCTTTTTATCATTAGTTATTTTTTTAATTAGTTAAATATCACATATTGTAATAGCCTGTTTTAAGGAGGCTAGTTTGTTTGGATTTATAGGAATAAACTCTTGACCTACAAATCCTTTGTAACCTGTTTTGGCAATAGCTCTCATTATTGCCGGGTAATTAAGTTCCTGTGTTTCATCAATTTCATGTCGGCCAGGAACGCCAGCTGTATGAAAATGTGCAATATATTCATGATTATCAGTGATGTTTCGAATCACATCACCTTCGTCAATTTGCATATGATAAATATCGTAAAGCAATTTAAAATTTTCAGAATTCAAACGCTTTGCCAATTCAACTCCCCAAAATGTTTTATCGCATTGATAATCATGATGATCTATTTTGCTATTTAAAAGTTCCATTACCAGAGTTACATTATGTTTTTCTGCCAATGGGATTAGTTTTTGCAAACCAATTACGCAATTATTCCAACCTTCTTCATCTGTTATTCCTCTTCTGCTTCCGCTAAAGCAAATTAGATTTTTATATCCTGCTTTCGCCACTAGCGGAATCATTTCCGTATAATTCTTTATCAGTGTTTCATGAAATTTGACATCGTTGAAACCATCAACTAAATTAATTTCAGCTCCATTGCACATGGTAGATACTAAATCATACTTTTTCAATGTAGGCCAATCTTTAGGTCCAACCAAATCAATACCTGTAATTCCCAGTTTTTTTACTTCAATGCAAAGATTTTCTATGTCAAAATCGTTAAAACACCATCTTGCAACAGAATGATTTATGTTACCCTTTAAAAAATTAGACGCCATATCAGTTTCATTTTTTGGCATAGCCAAAGCAGAAAAACCAGTTGGAATACTCATTGCGGCTGTACCGGCTAGAATTCCTTTTATAACCGATCTTCTATTTAAATTAGTACTCATATATTTTGTTTTTATACTGCTGTAATTTCATTTTCTGTTTTACTTTTATCATTAAATAAAAGTGCAAAAAGTAAAAACACACCTAAAGCGATACCTGCTGGAATAATCCAAACCATTCTCCAATCAATGGCTCCATCAAGTGTTTTATAATTATCCGTTATCCAGCCTGCGACACCAAAACCTATTAACATACCTACACCATAAGTAGCTAGTGTAATCAAACCTTGTGCAGCACTTTTATATTTTTCACCTGCTTTTGAGTTGGTGTATATTTGACCTGATACAAAAAAGAAATCATAGCAAATACCGTGTAAAGCAATACCTATTATAAGCATAAAACTCAAATCGCTTCCATTACCATAAGCAAACAAAACATAACGAATAGCCCAAGCCAACATTCCTAATAAAATGGTTTTCTTAAAACCAAAACGGCTGAAAAATACTGGAATTAATAATAGGAATAATGCTTCGGATATTTGTCCAATGGCCATTTTTCCTGTTGGATTTTCAACTCCAGCTTCAGTCAAAAATGGATGTGCATTTTGATAGTAAAATGCTAATGGAATACAAATAAGAATTGATGATATAAAAAATATTGCAAAGTTTTTATCTTTTAAAAGTTTTAAAGCATCAAGACCAATAATATCTCCAATTTTAATTTTTTCGTCACTTACTTTCGGGGGTGTTTTGGGCAATGAAAAACTAAATATTCCTAAAACTAAAGCAGCGATTCCTGCTAAAAGAAAAGTGTTTTTTAATAATCCCTGAGTAACGCCTTCAGCTGAATCCCAATGAAACAGGAAACTGATAGATAACCCAGCTAAAATCCAACCAATGGTTCCCCAAACTCTAATATTTGCAAATTCTTTTTCAGGATCTTTCATTTGATTAAAAGCAACTGAATTTACCAGTGCCAGTGTTGGCATATATAAAATCATATATCCTAAAACATAAGAATAAAAAACAGTAACATCATCTGAAACATACATTTTATACATCAAAAATGCGCCAATAAGATGAAGAATCCCTAAAATTTTCTCAGCATTAAAATAGCGGTCTGCAATCAAACCAATAATAAAAGGAGCGATAATTGCACCCCAGGATTGTGTTGAAAAAACAGCGGCAGTTTCTGAACCTGAAGCATGTAAATTACTTGCCAGGAAAGTTCCTAGTGTTACAAACCATGCACCCCAGATAAAAAATTCTAGGAACATCATTACAGATAATTTAATTCGGATTGTGGTATTCATTGGTTTTAGGTTAGTTAATATAAATCGTTTATAGTTTTTATTTTTAATATTAATTCGGAACAAATAATTTGGCTGAATTATAATTCTTTAATTACAATATTTCTATACCAGACATTTTCACCATGATCTTGTAAGGCAATTTTTCCAGTTTTAAAGGTTCCAAAACTTTTCCAAGAAGCAAATTTACTTCCAGCAATAAGTGATTTCCAATTGTCATCCCAAAGGGTTGTTTTTACAACAACCACCTCATTCAATTTGAAAGTAAGTTGGCCATTATCACTAATTATTTCAACAGTATTCCATTCTCCAACAGGTTTAACGGGCTCAATATCACTTTTTATTAAATCATATAAATTGCCAGCTCTATGTTTACTTATTTTACCATCAGGATGTCCATCATTATCTAAAACCTGCATTTCTAAACCAGTTTCATAAGTATTCTTATACTTTTTAGGATCTTCATGAATGTAGAATATAATTCCGCTATTCGATTTTGGTACTACTTTCCATTCCAATTTTAAATGAAAATTAGTATATTCATTATCCGTTACAATATCTCCTCCCTGATTATTTGTAGTTGCAGATGGGTCAAAATGCAATGTACCATCTTCAACTTTCCAAGCGGTACCTACTGTACTTTTGCCGTAAGTATGCCAGCCTTTGGTGGTTTTTCCATCAAAAAGTGGTTTAAACTCATTTTGGGCATTTGTTATTTGTACCATTACTATTAATGTTAATAAACTTAGGATTTTTTTTATCATGATGATTGCTTTAAGTATTTTACAAAGTTAAATCATTCCAACCCTGACGATATTCTCGTTTTACAAATTGATTAACATCATCAAAATTTGTAATTTTCATAGCATCATTGTCCCACAGTAATTTTACTGAACGACCTGGATATTTCGTTTTACCAATTGTTTCTTTTTGAATATCATACCCTCTAATAGCTAAATTAGCCATTAATAACGCCTCGGTTAAAGGACCAGCGATTTCAAAAGGAGAACTTAATTCTTGTTTACCATGACCTGCAATTGCAGCTTCTACCCATTGTTTATAATGGCCATTAGATCCATCAATAACTCGATTATATTTTTGGGCAACATTTATATTTTGATTTCTTGTCAAAGGAAGCAAACGAGGGTTCATTCCATAAGTATCACACATCATTTTTCCTTTTGTACCAACAAATAAAGTACCGTTTCCACCATCTCCAAAAATTTCATTTGGTTCTAATTCCAATGGTCTTTCAGGTTGAATTCCTCCATCCATCCAATGTAAAGTTACATCACCATTCGTTTTATTAGTTTTAGGAAAGGTTAGCGTCACATGGCTTGAAGGCGGGCAACTTTGTGGAAAGTAACCTCTTTTAAATTCATCAACATAGACAGATCCAACGCTACATTGCACATCCTTAGCATATTTTAAGTTTAATACGCTAAAAGGAGCTTCAATCAAGTGACAACCCATATCTCCTAATGCGCCAGTGCCGTAATCCCACCATCCACGCCAGTTGAAAGGAACTAGTTTATCTACATAATCTCTTTTTGGAGCAGTTCCTAACCATAAATCCCAATCTAATTCTTTTGGAATTTCTGCTTTTGTAGTAGGCCAGGGGATACCTTGTGGCCAAACTGGGCGGTCAGTCCAAGCATAAACAGTATGAACATCTCCAATTAAATCGGCTTCATACCATTCCTTCATTATTCGGGTTCCATCGTTTGATGCACCTTGATTCCCCATTTGGGTTACCACTTTGTATTTTTTTGCAGCTTGCGTTAAAATACGAGCTTCATAAATGTCATGCGTTAATGGTTTTTGAACATAAACATGCTTACCTAATTGCATTGCTGCAAGGGTTTGTATTGCATGATTATGGTCTGGTGTAGCTACTGAAACAGCATCAAAATTTTTATGTTCTTTATCAAACATTTCTCGCCAATCTTTATAGTATTTGGCTTTAGGAAAAGCTGCAACACTCTTAGCAGCTCTTCGATCATCAACATCACATAGAAAAGAAATATTTGCTTTTCCACTTTTATCAAACATAGCAATATCAGATTGTCCTTTCCCACCCACACCTATACTGGCAATTAATAAACGATCGCTTGGAGCTACAAATCCTCTTCCCAAAACATGTCTGGGAACAATCATAAATGCTGCAGCAGCTATAGCACTAGTTTTTATAAAATCACGACGGTTTGTTATGATTTTATTCTCTTTATCGTCTTCTTTTTTAATATCCATTATAAGATGTTTGTTTTTATTATGAAATACAGAAAGTCTATTTGTCTTCGAATTATTATCTAATTTAACTACATTTTGGATTGTTTTATAATCCTAAATTTTTCATATTGAATGCTTTGTCAGTTTCAACTGCAGCAAAATCATCGAAAGCTTTATCAGTTACTTTTATAATATGTTTTTTTATAAATTCAGCACCTTCACGTGCACCATCTTCTTGATTTTTAATACAACATTCCCATTCCATAACTGCCCAGCCTTTATAATCATACTGTGCTAATTTGCTGAAAATGGTTTTAAAATCAATTTGCCCATCACCAGGTGAACGATAGCGTCCTGCACGATTTGCCCAACTTTGGTATCCTCCAAAAGTGCCTTGTTTTCCAGTTGGATTAAACTCGGCATCCTTAACATGAAATGCTTTTATTCGTTCATGATAGAAATCAATATACTGGATATAGTCTAATTGTTGTAAAACAAAATGGGAAGGGTCGTATAAAATACAAGCTCTGGAGTGATTATTTACCGCTTTTAAGAACATTTCATATGTTTCACCGTCAAATAAATCTTCTCCGGGATGAATTTCATAACAAAGATCAACACCGTTTTGATCAAATTCATTTAAGATAGGCAACCAGCGTTTTGCTAATTCAGCAAATCCATCTTCCACTAAACCCGGAGGACGTTGTGGCCATGGATGAAAATACTGCCAAAGCAATGAACCGCTGAAAGTGGCGTGTGCATTTAAGCCTAAATTATAAGATGCTTTTGCAGCATATTTTAATTGTTGAACAGCCCATTCTTGTCTTGCTTTTGAATTTCCATGCACATTTTTTGGTGCAAAAGCATCAAAAAAATCATCGTAAGCAGGATGAACCGCCACTAATTGACCTTGTAAATGAGTTGATAATTCAGTGATTTCTAATCCGTAAGAAGCAATGGTACCTTTTAATTCGTCAGCATACGTTTTACTTTCAGCTGCTTTTTGTAAATCGATGAATCGAGTATCTAATGTTGGCATTTGAATACCTTTAAAACCTAAATCGGCAGCCCATTTACAAATCCCATCTAAGGAATTAAAAGGAGCTTCATCGCCAATAAACTGAGCTAAAAATACTGCAGGACCTTGTATTGTTGTCATTTATTTATTTTAATTTTTTATGAATACCCTTACTACAAAACGTAAGGAGTCCATTTTTTATCTGAATGTGCTGAAACTACTACGTTATCAATAAATGCCATACCTCTTAAACCATCTTCAACAGAAGGGAAATCTAACATTTCAGGAGTAGGCTCTTTACCATCTAATTTACAACCTAGTGTTAATGCAAAATTGCGATAGATATTAGCAAATGCTTCTAAATATCCCTCTGGATGTCCTCCAGGAGTACGACAATTATGGGTAGCAAATGAGGATAAATGTCCATAATTGCTACCAGCTCTTAGAATTTGAGCAGGCTCATCTAACCATCTTACAATTAAAGTATTGGGATCGTGTTGCAACCATTCGATTCCACCTTTTTCACCATAAACCCTTATTCTTAAAGCATTTTCTTCTCCTGCAGCAACTTGAGAGGCCATTAAAACACCTTTGGAACCATTATCAAATTTTAACATTACGGCTCCATCATCATCCATTACACGTCCTTCAACTAATGTATTTAATTCCGCACAGACATCTGTAATCTTAGAACCTGTAATATATTCTGCTAAATGAGCTGCATGAGTACCAATGTCTCCCATTACAGAACTTTTCCCTGCCTTTGTAGGGTCAGTTCTCCAAGCAGCTTGTGCATTACCTTCTCTTTCAGATAGTTTACTCAACCATCCTTGAGGGTATTCTACCCAAACTTTTCTTATCTTTCCTAGTTTGCCCTCTCTTACCATAGCTTTTGCCTGTTTTACCATTGGGTAACCGGAATAAGTATGTGTCAAACAAAGGATTAATCCTGTTTCTTTTATTTTTTGTTCCAAAAGTTTGGCTTCTTCTAATGAAAAAGTGATTGGTTTTTCGATTACGACATTAAAGCCATAATCTAAAGCCATCATGGCAGGTGCAAAATGCGCAAAATTGGGAGTAACAATAGTCACAAAATCCATTCGCTCATTAGCTGGCAATGCTGCTTCAGCTTTAAACATTTCTTCATAAGTTAGGTATGTTCTTGATTCTGGAAGAAACAAGGCTTTTCCTGATGCAATTGCGGTTTCTGGTTTTATACTCAATGCACCACAACTTAATTCTATAAGTCCATCCATATTGGCGGCTAAGCGGTGAATGGCACCTATAAAAGCATCTTGGCCACCACCGACCATACCCATTTTTAATTTTCTATTCATCTTTTGTATACTAAATATTCCCTTTTTTTAATTCTTTTACTGCATAATCACAAGCTCTAGCCGTTAATGCCATAAAGGTCAATGATGGATTTTGGCAAGCAATTGATGGCATACAAGAACCATCTGTTACAAATACATTATTAACTTCATGCATTTGGTTCCATTTATTTAGAACAGAAGTTTTAGGGTCATTACCCATTCTGGCAGTTCCCATTTCGTGGATAGCCATTCCAGGATAACATTCATTATCATACGTTTCTACATTTTTAATTCCTGATGCTTCAAGCATTTCTGCTGCATCATTCATCATGTCAATACGCATTTTTTTCTCATTTTCTTTGTATTCACAATCAATAGCTAATACCGGTTGACCCCATTTGTCTTTTTTATCATGATTGATGTACACTTTGTTTTCATAATAAGGCAACATCTCCCCAAAACCACCTAATCCCATATTCCATGTATCAGCCGGAAGACTCATTTTGTCTTTAAAATCTCCACCAAAAGCTAATTCTGCAACTTCTTCATGCCAAGGATTTCTACTGGCACCACCTTGATAACCAAAACCTCTTAAATAGTCTCTTTTATCATTTCCTATATTTTGATATCTAGGAACATAAATACCATTAGCTCTTCGGCCATAAGTATATTTATCTTCAAAACCTTCAGCTTTTCCTGAAGCACCACAACGGAAATGATGATCCATTAAGTTATGTCCTAATTGACCACTGGCATTACCTAATCCTTCTGGATGAGCTTCTGAAGTTGAATTTAATAAAATAAATGTTGAGCCTAAAGTAGAACCATTTACAAAAACAATTTTAGCATAAAACTCCATTGTTTCATTAGTTTCTGCATCAATCACCATAACTCCTTTTGCTTTCTTGGTATCTTTATCATAAATGATATGATTTACAATAGAGTAAGGTCTTACCGTTAATCTTTTAGTTGCCATAGCAGCAGGAAGTGTAGCAGATTGTGTACTGAAATAAGCGCCAAACGGACAACCACGGCTGCATAAATTTCTATATTGACAATTTCCACGACCATTATGAGGAACAGTCAAATTTGCTGTACGCCCAATCGTAAGAATACGTGTTCCTTTATAATGCTTTTCCATTCTTTCCTTAACGGATTTCTCAACACAGTTCAAATCCATTGGTGGTAAAAATATACCGTCAGGTAAAAGAGGCCAATTTTCTGCTTGTCCACTTATTCCTGCAAATTTTTCTGCATAATCATACCAAGGGGAAATATCTTTATAACGAATAGGCCAGTCATTACCATGACCATCTTTGGCATTATCTTCAAAATTATGATCACTTAAACGGTAACTTTGACGTCCCCACATTAAGGATTTTCCACCTACATGAAAACCTCTGTACCAGTCAAAACGTTTATCTTCAGTATATGGGCATTCTAAATCATTTACCCACCATTTTTCATTTGCTTCACTATATGGGTAATCTCTTGTTTGAACAGGATGCGTTCTTTTTTGCTCTTCGGTCATTTTTCCGGCATGCTTAAATTCCCATGGATTTTTCATGGCCGAATCGTAATCTTTTATGTGTTCGATGTTCATTCCGCGTTCTAACATCAAGACTCTTAATCCTTTTTCAGTTAGTTCTTTTGCGGCCCAACCACCACTTATTCCTGAACCTACAACAATTGCGTCATAAGTATTTTCTTCTTTTAAATTTGAATTTATATTCATTCTAGAGGAGTTCTATTAGGTTAATTTGAAGATAATATTTCGAAAAAATTAATGTTATAAAATCCTAAAACATTTATAAAAAAGGATTTTATTTTGCCAATTGATTTCTATGTAGCCCAAGCTTTTTGACCCGGTTTGTAATCTGCATTTCCATCATATCTACCAGGAACTGCAATATATTCACGTGCTTGAGTACAACCAATTTCTGATGAAAAATACCCTAAAATTGTTAAGTCTCTAGCTATAATGAAAAATGAAGGTTTTTTTACGTCTACAAGTGATTCCGTTCTTAAATGCTCCATTATTTTAACACGCTCTTCAGGTGAAAGAGAGATGAAATTTTTGCTGTATTCTTTTTGACATTTTTCTTCCATCTCTTTCATTCCAGAAGCAAAAGTTTGTTGTAAATCAGCTGGATAACATTCATTAATCATCATAGGGATAAAAGCTCCTAAACCGGCCGCTTTAGCTCCGGGTGCTGCTTTTGTAGTTGGAATAATTATATCTGCAAATTCAGCTAAAAGAGCTTCGTCTGTAGGTGAAAATGATACTTTACTATTCTCGTTGTCAGGAATTACATAATCTTTAATTAAAATTCCAACTGTTGTTGCTGAGATAACACCTCCCAGCACCAATGCCAAGTTTTTGATTGCTCTACGTCTATCCATTTACTAAATTATTAAAAGTATTACTATTTGTTGAATATTATGCATTTATTATAACAATACAATAATAAATAAAAATAAGACAGATTCATTTTTTTAATGTTAAATTATTGACAGAATTCAATAATTTGTAAATTATTAAGGAAATAGATTTAAAAAAATCATCAAACACTATCTCTAATCAATAAAAATTATAAAAAATTGATTTTTTTCAGACAAAGTAGAGGTACTTTTTTTTCTGAAAAAGGGAATATTTGATTTTTTTGTAAGTTTTAAACTACAAGTAGATTAACTAAAACGTTTTATTCAAATGTCAATGCGTTAAAATGACGTTTTAACTGTCGAAATACTATTTAAAAAGATCAGCGTTCAAATAACCCCAAAGTACCACCAACCCAATCCTTATCTTTATTAAATTTCACACCTATCATTTCACCGCGACTCAATCGTACTAAGTTACAAAGTAGAGTAGGAGCTGTATCTTCTTTTTTCCAAATACAAAGCATACGAACTTCAGCTTTTACTTTTCCATCAGGAGATTGAACAATTGGAATATAATTAACCTTTTTTTGGAGAATATAAAGTTCTTTTTCAACTACCGCTTCGATATCTTCTTTCTTTACATGAAAAATGACGCCCGTTCCTGAAAAAGAAAACAAAGGTTTTAGGACATAATTTTCTAAATCCTCAGGAATTGCTGCCAAGTCACTTAATAATGTGGTTTCTATAAAATATTTTCCTTTTAGGAAAGGTAAAATAAATTTACTGATTCTAAAAAACCAATTGGGATGACCAGCCCATTCTACATCAAGCTCATCTGAAAAATGGAAATTTAATTTCAAATCAGTTCGTAAATCCAATTCATCAAAAATAACCCGATTATAGATTCGTTTTACAAGAATTTCTTCGCCTTTTTCGTTTTTGTAGAATAATTGTTTTCCTTTTTTTATGAGCTCAGTAACACAAACTATTGGTATACCAATATCTCTTCGGCAATAATAAAAATCAATTTTTGTGTTTTGCTTTTCTGGTTCTATTTCAAGAAGAATAACATTTTCTTTGGGATGATTATCACAAATCGCTTCTTCAAGAATATTGAGATATTCTTGTGGTTCAATGTTATTAATAAAAGGGGTTAATTCGCTAAGAAAAGGATATTGATTCTTAAATTTTTCGTACAAATTAATTTGATAATTGTACAAAGAAGGAAATCCTTGCACTTCAATCAGTTTAGGGACAATCACTCCGTCTTCTTCGCAAATTCCAAAATCAATAGCTAGAAAAGTTGTATGTTCATCTTCATTTGGAACTTTATGATTAAGTTCTAATGATTTATTTGTAAGTGATTTAAACGATTTGTCTTGAATTAAAGCTATAACCTCATTACTACCTTCAATCAATTGTGATTTTAATTCATTTGAAATAAAAAAAGGAGTTTCACCCAATCGGAAAGTTGGCATATAATTAAAATCGGAAGCAATATCATCTTTAAGTTCTTGATATTTTTTTTCTGTAAATTGAGCATTAAATAACTCCCGATATTTTGAAATCATTTGGAATGGATTGTATTAATTAGAAAGCATTTTCTTTGTTTTCATCAAGTCATTAATCGCTATTCGAAGGAAATTTGGAATCAAAGTTTCATTGGTTCTGTATATTTTATCATCATCCAATAAATCTTCCAGCATATTTCTAAACTTTCTTTTCCCTTTCATAGCTCTGATTTTCTCTTTTGCTTCTTTGTTTCTCAAATGTGAGACAAAGCTAATAGGATCCGCTTCTGGGTGAAATTGAGTACCTACAAAATAGTCAGTAAAACGAACTGCCATAATTGCACGTTCATATTGTACATGATCCCTAATTTTCTCTAAAGAAATAATTTTGGCCCCTTTTTTTGCAAAAATACTCAACTTAGGTTGTACCACCTGATAATCTCTGGAATCAATCGCATAGAAAGGATCTGCTAATCCTTCAAAAAGAGGATCAACAAGTCCTTCTTTAGTTTTATGAATGGTCATAACACCAAAAGATGTATCGTTTCTTTTGGTCACTGTAGCTAATCCAAAATGCAAGCATGCCATTTGAAAAGAGTGACAAATGAATAGTACATGTTTTTTAATTGCATTTTCATTGTTCCATTTGTTCAACGAATCAATGAATTCATAATATTTCACGTCCCAATTTCCATCACCTATTAATGGATTTCCCGGTCCTCCAGTTGAAATATAAATATCAAAGCTATTAATATCCGGCAATTCACATTTTACACGAACATCGAATATTTCAAAACTCACAACTGGACTAAATCGATTCACTACATCAATAATACAACGCATACCTTGATTAGGTTCACCGTTATACATATCTAAAAGCGCAATTTTTATAATTTTATTGGACATAACCTATTTTTAAAAAAGAATGTACAAAGATAATTTATATTTTATAATCCCTTGGTAAATTCACCAGTTATAAAGTCAACGACTCTGCAAAGATCTCCCGTTTCTTCAAAAACAGCTAATTGTTTATCTGCTCCAGTTCCATTTTTCAAAATTTCATGTACGTAATTAATATCTTCACGACTTCCCAATTCATCTACAACATCATCAATAAAATCTAGCAATTCCAAAATAAGCATCTTAGTTTCCACTTCTTTTTGCAATCCAAAATCAATCATATTATTGTCAATTCCATAACGTGCAGCACGAAATTTATTTTCTTTTATCAATGCTAATCGATAAATGTTAAAACTGGTATTGTTCATGTTCAATTTGTAGAGTTTAGCTACAATTGCCTGAATAATCGCAACGATACAAATTGTTTCATCTACAGTTAAGCACATGTCACAAATCCGGAATTCGATTGTATTATAAAATGGGTGCAAACGTAAATCCCACCAAATTTTCTTCGGATTATCAATACAATTGGTCTTTACCAATGTCTCTAAATAATTCTCATACGATCCCACCGAATCAAAATATTCTGGCAATCCAGTTCTTGGAAATTTATCAAAAACTTTAGTTCTAAAGGATTTATAGCCCGTTTGTCTTCCTTCCCAAAAAGGAGAATTTGTAGAAAGCGCAAAAATATGGGGCAAGAAATAGGTCGCCTGATTCATTAATTGCAATCCAATTTCACGGTTTTCAATCCCCACATGACAATGCATCCCAAAAATTAAATTAGAACGTGCCGCATCCTGCAATTCATTTACAATATCATGATAACGAGGATCATCAGTAATAGGCTGGTCCTGCCATTTCGAAAAAGGATGCGTCCCGGCACCACCCACAATCAAATCTTGTTTATCGGCTAATTCAACGATTTTGGAACGTAAAAATTTTATTTCATTTTTGGCATCATTAACACTATTACAAATATTAGTACCTACTTCCACCACTGATTGGTGCATTTCGGCCTTTACCTGTTCATTTAAAATTATTTTGGCACCGTCCACAATTTTAGACAAATGCGAACGCAAATCCCTTGTTACAGGATCAATAATTTGATATTCTTCTTCTACACCAAGTGTAAAAACTGGTAATTTTTTCATTATTTTTTTTTTAGGAGCTATTTCCCGCTTTTCGTTTCAATCTTTCTATTCCTGAAAAAAATCAGTAATAGAAAGGATTTTCACTGCAAACGAAGTTCATTGAACTCCGATGAAAATGAAAATTAAGTGAAGTAATCGGGGCTAGGCAATTCCGTTTATCTATAATTTTTATTTTACAGCTACGGCGTCTTTAATAAAAGTTCCCCAAGTAAGATTAATTTTACCTGGCTTTTGTTTTTTTGCAGCAGCAATAGCCATTTTTGCAGCTTCTTCAACCACCCATTCAAAATTTTCGGCACCTACCGAAGTCAATTCAGCGTCAGGAGCAGGATTCCCAAAATCTATCGCATAAGGAATCCCATCACGAACAGCAAATTCAACCGTGTTAAAATCATATCCCAATCCTTTACAAAGACGTAAAGTATAATCTTTTATAGTCGCTAATAATTTTTTGTCAACCGGTGGTCCATCAATCACATAACGTAAATGATGTGGATTTCTAGGTTCATATTGCATAATTCGAACCGCTTTACAACCCAAACAATATACTCTGAAATATTCTGTAAAGACAATTTCTTCTTGCAACATCATCACTAACTGCCCTGTTTCCTGATGCTTTTCCCAAAACTCTTCTTTGTTTTCCAATCGGTATACGTTTTTCCAACCACCTCCTGCATACGGTTTCATATAAGCAGGAAATCCTATATATTCAAAGATTCCTTCCCAATCCATTGGGTATTTTAAATTGCGGAATGATTTTCCGGTGGTATCCGTAGGGTGTTCTGCTGAAGGAAGAATCACTGTATTTGGTAATGGGACTCCAAGAGTGTCTGCCAAAGCGTTATTGAAAAACTTATCGTCAGCGCTCCACCAAAAAGGATTGTTGATAACGTTAGTTCCTGTTAAGGCCGCATTTTTCAAATAAGCACGATAAAAAGGAACATCTTGTGAAATTCGGTCAATAATTACAGCATATTCTCCATCTTGATTTTGAACTACTTTTTCAATAGCAACTGCTTCAGCAATGATTCCTTTTTCATTTTTTGAGTTTACACGATCTATAAATGCTTGCGGAAAGGTATCTTCCATTCCAAATAAAATTCCTATTTTTTTCATCTTGATACGTTTATAAATTACTTAATTTCATTTTGTTTTCCCTTTGGTGGTAGGGCTAGAAAAATTTAATTCTTGATAAATAATGAGGAAACATTTCTTGCCAAACAGGCCAATCGTGTTTTCGCTCCTGACGAATATCCAGCCAGTGATGTATGTTTCTGTCACTTAAAACTTTACTTAATTTTAGATTTGCATCAAAACAAATGTCCCAATTTGAAGTTCCAAGAACGATATCCATATTCCACAATTCATGGTCATCGAGTCCGTATAAATAATCTTCAGGACTGTTATAAAAAACATCATCATTATGAAAACCATCCAAAAAACTCTTGATATTATAAGCACCACTCATGGAAAACATATGACTCACATAACCCGGATGTCGAAAAGCAAAATTAGCGGCATGATACCCGCCAAAACTGCAACCCGCAACAACAACTTTACCGGAAGAAGTATTATTTTTTACTTTTTCAACGATTTCATGACAAATCATTTTGTCATATCTAACGTGATTTTCTATGCGATGTACAGGATGAATTTGTTTATTGTAAAAACTGTCTTTATCGATACTGTCTGGACAAAATATTTGGATTAAACCTTGTTCAATATACCATTTTGCAGAATCAATCAATCCCATATCTTTATTTTCATGGAAACTGCCCATGGAAGTAGGAAATAAGATTACAGGATATCCCGCATGTCCAAAAACCAGCATTTCAATATCTCTACCCAGATTGGGTGAATGCCATTTGAAATATTCTTCCTTCATAACTTTATTTTTAACAATTATAATGAAAAAATCCAAGCGAATAGCATAAATAATTTTACTTAACTAATATTTATTATAAAAAACATTGCGATTATTAAATCATAATTAAATTGTAATATTTACATCAATAAGCGTCTATTTTTTAAATTATAGACAACAAATTAAGTCGATTTAACATATCGCAATTTCTAAATAGTGCCTTTGAATGAACTCCAAAAAATAAATCGGATTATATGTTTTGATTAATCTCAAAGAATTGGACTTGACTTTTTAATCTTTCGATAAGCATACTCATCATCCTTTTGTTGATATTAGAGGAATTTTTTATGTAATCAGCATATTCATCCGCTGTAAATAATGCGATTATCATTCCTTTTAAGGCATTTCTAAACTTGATGTCTTTTTGAATAGCATTTTCTATAACCGATAATTTTTTTTCGGTAGTATAACCATAAAAATCAGCTTTATTTTTTGCTACATAATTAATGAATGAAGCTATAAATAAATCATTTTGCAATTTCAAAATTGGCCTAAGCACTTCATTTTGAAATGATTCTTCTGTTGAAGATTGGATCGTTACAGAACCTATTGTTTGTCCTCGGAATTCTTTTAAAAAAGTATCGCGTTCGTTCATGGTTTTTTCTTTAAAAATAAAGAAAATAGCCATAAGAAAAGTTTATTTTTGCAGATATAAAGAAAAATTATGAGATTTCACACTAGAAAATGGGTAAAACCAGAAGATTTAAACCCAAACGGAACCTTATTTGGAGGTAAATTATTAGCTTGGATTGATGAAGAATTGGCTTTGTACACCATTATTCAATTAGAAAACACAAGAATTGTCACTAAACATATGTCTGAAATCAACTTTAGAAGTTCAGCAAAACAAGGCGATATTATAGAAATTGGTATTGATGTTGTAAAATTTGGAAATTCTTCACTTACGCTAAAATGTGAAGCTCGAAATATGATGACACGAGAAACAATTATCACAATTGACCATACTACAATGGTAAGTTTGGGCGCTGATGGAAAACCAAAAGCACACGGGAAAACAGAAATTGAATTTGTAAAGGATCGTTTGTAATTAGGGTAGATTTTCGCTTTTAATTTGAAAATCGATTAAGGATTTCCATTGCTTTATCAGTGTCTTTTTTATCTACAAAAATATGATCGTGATAAAAAGCGGCTATCACATTACAACTAATCCCTTCCTGTGAAAGGGCACTAGAAAAAGCTGCGGTTAATCCCACAGCTTCCAGAGAAGAATGAACCGTTAAAGTAATCCAAGAAGCAATAAAAGAATATTCTAGTTTTAGACTATCGGCAAATTCCTTCTTGATTACTATTGTGGTGCCTTCCTGCTCTTTGAATGTCATAATGATATCGTTAAGATTTAGATTTGTCAAATCATGAATCACACAAAAAACATATTCTCCTGAAATATGTTCTGGTTTCATTGTTTTAAGTAACTTTTCTAAGTCTTTTTCTCCGCTCATTTATATTCCTTAATATTTTTAATTTGTTGTACTTTCATTGATTCCTTCAAAAATCTCTAAATCGAAATATTTTACGGAAGCAATGATATGATCAAATATATCAGACATGATGTATTCATAATTTTCAAATCGTTTGTCATGCGAAAAGGCATAAACTTCAAGAGGAACACCATGAGAAGTAGATTGCAATTGACGACAAAGCATTAACATGTCTTTATTTAATCCCGGATAATGATGAAGATATTGGGTAATGTATTTTCTAAACAGGCCTAAATTTGTCAAATTCCGACCATTGATAGCCAATGATTTATCGATTTTATTACTAGAATTAAAAGTATCAATTTCTAATTTTCTAGTATCAATATAATCTGAAATCAGTTGAATTTTTTTTAATTCGTTTAATTCGGCTTCTTCTAAAAATCGAATACTGCTTGTTTTAATAAGAATGTGTCTTTTTATACGTCTCCCATCAGAATTAAGCATGCCTCGCCAGTTTTGAAACGAATCAGAACTCAAACTGTACGTAGGAATAGTGGTAGTGGTATTATCGAAATTTCGAACTTTTACAGTAGCCAGATTAATTTCAATTACAACTCCATCAGCTCCAAATTTATCCATCGTAATCCAATCGCCAATACGAACCATATCATTTATAGATACCTGGACACTAGATACAAACCCTAAAATTGTATCTCTGAAAATCAAAATAATTACAGCTGAAACCGCTCCTAAAATGGTCAACAGTTCTTTTTGATCGATATCAAATAGCTTCGAAATTATAACTGTGATTCCAACCATCCAAAGCACAATCATAATAACCTGAATAAAGCTATCAATAGGTTTATCACTGTATCTTGGTTTTAACTTTAAATAGTCTCTTAATGCATTGAAGATAGTTCGTATAATCCACAGCACTAGCATTACAATATAGATTCCTACCAATTTACCAAAAACACCTTCCCAGTATTCAAAACGATCTAAAATTATAGGAACTGATTTGTAAATAAACAATAGCGGAATTAAATGGGCGATGTATTTTGCCGTTTTGTTAGTTACCAATAAATCATCAAACTTAGTTTTTGTTCTCTTGGCAACAACGATCATCAAGGTAACCAAAATAAGTCTGAAAAGTATGTATATACCATAAGCTATTGCACATAGTAAGGCAATATTAATAATCAAACTTAGATAGCTTGAAAAACTACTCCCAAATCCTATTTTCCGTAATATAGGATATAGAAAAGTGAATATTTTTTCTATGAATTTATACATTTTTCAAGTATTTCTTTTCCATGTAAAAAGTACCAAGAGGAATTATTGATGCAAGACCGATAATTCCAAATTTTTTAAAGTCCCAATTTTCTTTAAATTTCAATAGCACTGCTAATATAATGTAGGTAATAAATAACACTCCGTGAGCCATTCCTATTGGAAATAAAAGTGTTTTGTATAGCACTAAATTGGTAGGTTTTACAATAAGCATATTTGAAAATAAAACCAAATAGGAAACTCCTTCGAGAATGGCAACAATCTTAAAAAATTTGAGCATAAAAATTAAATTTGAGGTATAAAAGTAAAAAATAAAGAGCCAAAGAAACGTTCTTAATGCTTTATTTATGGCAAAATTAAGTATTATCATTGATTTTGGAAGCATTCATTCCTAAAGTAATTTACTTTTGTATTCTTAAACTTTGATAATGAGCAAACGCGATTTAAAAAAATACTTAGCTGAACTTAATAAGGAACAACTCGAAGAACAGATTATCGAATTGTACGAGAAATTTAGTCCCGTAAAAGTCTATTATAATTTTGTTTTCAATCCAAAGGAAGAAACGCTTTTGCAGGAATGCAAACTCAAAATTTCAAATGAATATTACCCTTTAAAAAAAGCAGGAAGACGAAGCAAACCAAAAATGAGGCGTTCCGTTGCCCAAAAATACATCAAGCATTTCACGCTCTTGGGAGTAGACCCTTTCATAATTGCTGATGTAATGCTTTATAATATTGAAATTGCACAAACATTCTCCTCGGAGCATATTATAAAACAAGACTTATTTTTCAAAAGTATGTTCAATTCTTTCGAACAAGCAGTCATTTTCTTGATTGCTAATGGAATTCTTAATGACTTCAAAACAAGAATAATAGCCATTCATAACGAAACTATTAAGCAAAAATGGTACAATGAACCCGAATTCAATGCAGTTATAGAACGATTTGAATATTAAAGGATGCTGCATAATTCAATTTTATTTAATCAATCGTTTTTTTTTTAATTAAAATTGACAATTAAACTGTTTTTTAGGCGTATTTTTGCAAAAATCCAACAATAAGCAATGTCCCAAAACACTTTAGAAATAGAAATCGAAGACAAAAAAGAACTTTATGCATATCAAAAAGGCGACATTGACGCCATTTTTGAACGCATAGATAATGCACCGCCACAACATCATTTATTATACCAATTGCCTACTGGTGGTGGGAAAACAGTAGTGTTTTCTGAAATTGTACGTCGTTATTTATCACAACATGATAAAAAGGTGGTTGTTTTAACCCACCGAATTGAGTTGTGTAAGCAAACTTCAAAAATGTTGAAGGGTTTTGATGTGAAAAACAAAATCATCAACAGTAAAGTAAAAGAACTTCCGGATCAAAACGATTATTCTTGTTTTGTTGCCATGGTGGAAACTTTAAAAAACAGAATCAATGACGAAAAATTACATTTAGATAATGTAGGATTGGTAATCATCGATGAGGCGCATTACAACTCTTTCAGAAAATTATTAAGTTCATTCAAAAATGCCTTTATATTAGGAGTTACCGCAACGCCTTTAAGTTCGAATATTAAATTGCCAATGCATGAAAGCTACGATGAATTAATCGTAGGAGACACTATTAGTTCTTTGATTGCAAATGGTTTTTTGGCCAAAGCAGTAACCTATAGCTATGATGTAGGTTTGACCTCATTAAAAGTAGGTATTAATGGGGATTATACCGTTAAATCATCGGATGATTTATATACGAATATGGCCATGCAAGAAAAATTATTGCATGCTTATACAGAAAAATCTCTAGGCAAGAAAACCTTGATTTTCAACAATGGTATCAATACCTCTTTATATGTATATGAAACTTTTAGAGAAGCCGGTTATGCGATTCGTCACTTGGACAATACTAGTAATAACGAAGAAAGAAAAGATATTTTACATTGGTTTAAGCATACACCTGATGCTATTTTAACATCGGTTGGAATTCTTACCACCGGTTTTGATGAGCCTACTGTAGAAACAATAATTTTAAATAGAGCGACAAAATCGTTGACATTATATTATCAAATGATTGGTCGAGGTTCTAGAAAACTGCCTAATAAAGATACTTTTAACGTTATCGATTTAGGAAATAATGCAGCACGATTTGGACTATGGAGTGAGCCGGTAAACTGGCAACATATCTTTAAATCACCAGAGTTTTACCTGGAAAATTTACGTGACGATACGGAAATTGAGTTGTATTTCAAATACAATATGCCACCTGATGTACGCGAAAAATTCAGCAAAACAGAAGTGGTAACTTTTGATGTCGATGAAGAACATAAACTCATCATTAAACAAAATTTACGCTCAAAAGAAGTGCTGGAAAAATCGTTGGACCAGCATGCTGCCATGTGTGTTGATAATTCGGAGACTTTGCAAGAAGCTAAAGCATTAGGAAAACTGTTAGATGACGATATTGATTGTCGCATCAAACGCTATTCTAAATGTTTGAGCCAATGTAGTAAAAATTACCGCGAGTGGCTTGTTGATGATTACAAATTAAAACTGGTTTTGTTAACTGGAAAAAAATATCGTGAGAAAATCATGAACGAACCTGACGAAGATTAATATTTTCTTTTCAAGGAGCTAATCCCGCTGTACACTATATCTGTTGTGGCGAACCCCGCCACAACAGGATGTCGTTTCCATCAGGGCTAAAAATTACCGTTTACAAAATAACTTTTTTATAAAATTATAAAATTCAAAAAAATGCCAAAGCAATTCTCTGATTTAGGAATTTCAACTCCCATATTAAAAGCAATAAATGAATTGAAATTTACTGTCCCAACAGAAATTCAACAAAAAACAATTCCGTTGCTTTTATCAAATACAACGGATCTGGTTGGACTTGCTAAAACGGGTACTGGAAAAACAGCGGCTTTTGGATTACCCATTTTACAATTAATAGATACCAATTTATCTGTTATACAAGCAGTAATTCTTGTACCAACAAGAGAATTAGGACAACAAATCTTTAAGAATTTAGAATCTTTTGCTAAATTCCTTCCCGAAGTTTCTATTGCAGCAACTTGTGGAGGAATTCCAATCAAACCACAAATAGAACGACTTACATTGCCTACACATATTGTGGTGGCAACACCTGGACGTTTAATAGATTTGATTCAGCGCAAAGCTATAAACTTAAAAGAAACCAGATTCCTCGTGCTTGATGAAGCCGATGAAATGGTTACCATATTAAAAGAAGGTTTAGACGAAATCATCGCCGAATTACCTGCAACTCACAATACTTTTTTATTTTCGGCAACAATGCCAGGAACCATAAAACAACTGATTCAAAACTACTTAAACAAAAACATAGTTCAAGTTAGTGCTAATATGGAAACAGTAGGAAATCAAGGCATTGACCACGAATATATTGTGGTGGATCCCATAGAAAAACTAGATGTTTTGATGCATTTCTTAAATACAAAAGAAGGAGAACGTGGAATTATTTTTTGTAAAACGAAAGCCGCTGTCAATAAATTAGCTAAAAACTTAGCCATCAACCGGTTTTCATCAGGAGCATTACACGGAAGTTTATCACAAGGAATTCGAGACAGAATCATGGAGCAATTCCGTGAAGGACATATCAATATATTAGTCGCCACTGATTTAGCAGCAAGAGGAATTGACGTAAAGGAAATATCTTATGTTGTTAATTATCATTTACCGGACGTTTACGAAGCTTATGTTCATCGTAGCGGAAGAACCGCAAGAGCAGGAGCAAAGGGACTTTCTTTGACGGTTTTACAACCAGAAGAAGTGACGGAAATTGCTGATTTCGAAAAAGAATTAGGAATTAAATTTAGTCAGTTCAAAAAACCAACTGTTGCCAGCATCGAAGAAAACAACACCTTATTGTGGGCCAAACAAATTTTCAAAACAAAGCCCAACCACGATGTTGCACCAGAATTAAAAGAAAAAATAAAAACGGTTTTTCATCATTTGACTAAAGATGAATTAATTGAAAAATTATTGGCAAATTATATTCTTCAAAATAAAAATGAGCCTTTAGAAAAACCCGTTAAAAAACTTAAAAAGAAGTAAAAAATTCTTTTCTATATACATTTACAAAACCATTGCATTACTTTTTAAAGTAATGCAATGGTTTTTTTTTGTAAAAAATCTATATTTAAAATTGGATAAACAATACAATGATTTTCTTATCGGTAGAACATGTAGATCAATTCTGGAAAAACCTTTTAAATCTATATCGCTCGACCCAATTAAAAAAAGAGAAAACTAATAAAAATTGACTACGGAAATGAATTAATATGCACCACTCAATTTTATAGTACATTAGAGAATTTTGTGTTTAAATAAAAAAGGATACTTCTGCTTAACAAAAACAAAACAGACACTATCAAGCTTTTCAACGCTATCGTTTTCGTTGAGAATAAAATAAAAAAACCCCGAAAACACTAGTAAAATCGCTGCTTTTTTAACCCATTTTTAATACTTATTATTCGAGTCTCCTCTATAATTTTTGTAATTTTATAACAATTATTTTTATAAAACTATATTAAAATCATTATATGGAAATTGTTATCATCGGAGGAGGATTTGCAGGATTAAATCTTGCTAAAGAATTAGTAAATGAAAAAGGAGTCAATGTAACGCTCGTAGACAAAAACAATTATAATTTCTTTCCACCACTTATTTATCAGGTTGCTACCGCTTTTTTAGAACCCTCCAGTATCAGTTACCCTTTCCGAAAATTTTTTTCCGGTAAAAAAAATCTGCAATTCCGTCTGGGAAATTTATTAAAAGTAAACCCTTCAGAAAATAAAATTATTCTTAACAATGGGGAATTAACATACGATTACTTAGTTTTCGCCACAGGTGCTGAAACGAGTTATTTTGGAATGGAAAACGTAAAGAAAAATGCTATTCCAATGAAAACGCTGAATGATGCCATTGTGATGCGTAATACATTGCTTAAAAATTTAGAAAAAGCTGCCATTTGCAAAGATATCCGCGAACGTAGAAAACTGTTAACCATTGTAGTTGCCGGTGGCGGTCCTACAGGTGTTGAAGTTTCAGGAATGTTTGCTGAGATGCGTAAAAATATTTTGCTAAAAGAATATCCTGAATTAAGCACTACTGCCAGTAATATCTATCTGGTTGATGGAGCCAATGCCGTATTATCGCCAATGAGTAAAGCTTCCCAGGAAGACACACTGGAAGCGCTAACAAAATTAGGCGTTGTAGTAAAATTAAATAATACGGTTACTGATTATATTGATGATACGGTGTATTTCTCTAATGGCGAAACGATTCAAACCAAAAATTTAATTTGGGCTGCAGGAGTTTCGGCAAAAGTTTTCGAAGGAATTCCAACTGAAAGTTATGGTCGCGGAAAAAGAATGGCTACCGATGCTTTTAATAAAGTTAATGGTACTGAAAATATCTTCGCTATAGGAGATACTTGTATCCAACTTACAGATGCAGATTTTCCTAATGGACATCCTCAAGTGGCACAAGTCGCTATTCAACAAGGAATAAATTTAGCAAATAACTTTAAGTCAATGAATCTAAACAAGCCATTAAAACCCTTCAAATATAACGATAAAGGATCTATGGCTATTATAGGGAAAAATAAGGCTGTAGTTGATTTACCTAAACCCAAAATGCATTTCAAAGGATTTTTTGCCTGGGTAATATGGCTATTCATTCACCTCATTTCATTGATAACGTATCGTAACAGAATAAAAACATTCTTCAATTGGATGATTGCTTATTTTGCAAAAGATCAATCTTTGCGTATGATTATCAGACCTGATAAAAAAGTAAAATCAGACGCAAAACAAGAATAGATTAAACCCTTAATTAATGAACTATTGCAATTCCTTCATCATGAGAAGTTGCAATAGTTTTTTTTATGGTTCGTTTTCCAAAAATCAAAATGATTAGTGCCAAAATTGTTGTAACGGTCATAATTATAACCATAGGTAACATAGAATCTTTTACAAAAACCCCCACTGCAAAAGATGCCAAAGCTCCCAATCCTAACTGAATAGCGCCCATTAAAGCCGAAGCACTTCCCGCATTTCTTGAGAAAGGAGCAAGCGTAAGTCCTGCTGTATTTGGATTTGATATGCCTAAACAACCTAAGAATAAGAATAGCATAGCAATGGTTTCATATAAACCCAAAAAACCATTCATTGCCAAAATGAGGAATAAAATACTGACGATTGATTGTGTAATTAATGCACCATAAATCATTTTCTCACTGGTGAATTTTCTCAATAATAATGAATTAAGTTGACTGGCGCCTATAAAACTTAACGACATAAAAGCAAATATCCATCCGTAGGTTTTAGCATCCACTTTGAAAATATCCATGAATAGAATCGGAGAAGCAGCTACATAAGTAAACAACCCTGAGAAAGCGATAGCTCCTGTAAACGCATACGTATAAAACTGAGGCTCTTTAACAATACTGATAAAGTTTGTAATAATTGGTCTTGGTTTTAATGAAATTGAAGTGTCCGGTTTAAAAGTATTTGGTAAGCCCGTTTGAGCCGCCAAAAGAATTAAAACGCCCATACACATTAATATAAAAAAGACAGTATGCCAACCATAATCAGCTGTTATATAACCTCCAATTGTAGGTGCTAACATTGGTGAAAGCCCAACAACTAGCATCAATAAAGAGAATACTTTAGGAATATCTTTGACAGGAAATAAATCCCGAACCATAGAAACTGAAGCTACTGTTGCTGCACAACTGCCTATAGCCTGAATAAAACGTAAACCAATAAATGTATCAATATCTGTTACAAAAACACAACCTAATGATGCTACAATGTAAACTAACAATCCTATAAATAAAGGCTTTTTTCTGCCAAAACGGTCTAATAATGGCCCATAAAGTAATTGTCCTGCGGAAATCCCGATAAAATAACTCGACAATGTCATGGAAACATTAGCAACCGAAGTATTCAAGTCTTTTGCAATTCCAGCAAAACCAGGCAAATACATGTCAATTGAAAAAGGACCAAGCGCTGTTAATGACCCTAAAATTAGGATTAATTTTATATATTTTGTTTTTGTGATTGATTTATTGGTCATCAAATTGCTTTTTTTAATTTTTTGCAAAGGTAAATATTTAAGAGTTGTTTTATTGGTTGATTTTACAATTAGATTTGATAAATTTATATGGGTTAAATATTTAACTCTAAAATAATAGCATGAAGAATTTTTATTAAAAAAGATCTATGAATTGTAATTATTTTTAATTTTTGAAAAATAGTTTTAATCAGTCCAAACTTTATTCAACTTTAAGGGTCTAATAATTATAAAAAAGAAGTTTAACTACTCCTTTGGAGAAATATTAAAATTTAAATTAATTAAATATTGGCTAACGAAGCAGATTTCATAGGTAAGTTAATTAGTGATAATCAAAAAGATGAAGCTTTCAAACAATTACTTGAACTTTATCAAGTGAGGTTGTATTGGCATATCCGAAAATTAGTTGTTACTCATGAAAATGCAGATGATGTAATGCAAAATACTTTTATAAGAATATATAAAAGCTTGCCCAATTTCTCGCAACAAAGTTCTTTATATACTTGGATGCATAAAATTGCGTATAATGAATCTCTTCGTTTTTTAGAACAAAACCAAAATAAAAATCATATTTCAATAGATGATGTAAATAGAAAATATCTGGACAATTTGATAGAGGATTCTTTTTTTGAAGGAAATGAACTTCAGTTAAAATTACAAAGTATTCTTTCAGAATTACCTGAAAAACAAAGGCAAATATTTAATATGAAATATTATGATGATTTAAAATTTCGGGAAATAGCTGATATTTTGGGAATAAAGGAAGGAACATTAAAAACGTCATACTATAATTCCGTAAAACATATTGAAATGAACATTTCAAATATTGAACTTTTACCCGTAAAAGAGGTCTAATTAAAAAATAAAAATCCATATTCTAAAATTATTTACTAATATCATGGAACTAAATAAAAACGAAGATTTAAAATCGCATCAATTGAATGATGAAAAATTAACTACGATTCATAAAGAAGATTTAGGGTTAAAAATACCGGAAGATTATTTTTCACAATCTAAAAATGAAATTTTGAATACGGTTTTAAATAAAAAACAACCAAAGCTAATTCTTCTTTATAGAAAAAGAATAATATTGACAATGGCAGCTGCTATCGCTTTGTTTTTTGGTTTAAAGATTTATAACCAATATTCTTATTCAAAGATGAATCAAATTCCAATAGCTGTATCCGATACTATCCATCGACTGGAAACTGGAAATTCTCCTTTAGTATTATCAGATACTAATCCGGGATTGAAAGATGACAAATTAAATACTAAAAACATTATGCTTAAAGAGAATGATGTTTTAGTGAAATCACTATTTGTTGAAGATGCAGAAATTGATGAATATGTAGTCAACTATATGTTAGAAGACATCTAAAATTAGATTATTTTACTAAAAGTTTAAAACTTTTTTAAAAAGTTTGGGTCTAACCAAAAGAACGTTCAAAAAACAAATATATTAATATCAATAAAAAAAATTAAAGATGAAATCATTAAAAACAATTACGGCAATCGCATTTATGCTTTTTTTAGGAATTTCTAATGTTGAAGCTCAAAAAAGTACTACAATCACTACTTTTACAACTGAACAACAAAAACTAGTACAAGAACAACGTGATTTAATGACAGCTAACAGAGAAGCATTCAAAGCTTCCCTTACAGCAGAACAACAAGCTATTTTAGCTGATCCGTCTTTGAGTAAAGAACAACAACATGCAGCTTTAGTAAAGACATTTACAGAAGCTCAAAAAAATATTTTAGCTGAAAATAGAGAAAGTGCTAAAGCTCTTAAAGAAGAATTTAGAAACACACTAACTAGTGAACAACGTCAACAAATACATGCTCAAAATGGTGTGAAAATTAGTGAAGCGGCAAAAGAGTCAAGAGGCCGTAATGTAAGACGAAATTAAATTTATTTTATATTTTATAATACAAGTAAGTGGTTGAATTTTTCAATCACTTACTTTTTAATTTTATATCTAAATGAAAAAATATCCAGCCCTATTTTTATGCCTTTCAGGAGTGTTTATTTCTTTTTCTCAAGAGACATCAACTAAAGACAAACAGACAAATGATGTAATTGATAGCTTTTTTGAAAAAGATCAAATTATAGATGATGTTTTGGCTTCATTCACGAAGTATCAATTTTTATATCTTTCAGTAAATTATAATAACGATACTTATTTTTCGGGACGCGATATTGGGATCAAACAATATAATGTAAGTCCAAAAATAACCTATCTACATTCCTCAGGAATTTATGCAAACATTTCTGGGATTTACTACAGTGAGTTTGAACCAAAATGGGATTTAACCACTGCAACCTTAGGTTATGGAAAAAGTTTTGGTAAAGAAAAGACATTTAAATATTATGCATCTTATACAAGATATTTTTACAATAATGGTCTTGATAATGCTTTCAGCAATGATATTAGTTTAGGGATAGGTATTCGAAATAAGAAAAAAACTTTAGGGACACAGTTATCAGGATCCTATTTGTTTGGAAATGAGCAATCATTTCAGGTAGCTTCAACTAGTTATATTACCTTTAAACTATTAAAAACAAAAAAAACGCAGTTAGATTTGAAGCCACAAATAAGTATTATAGCTGGTGATCAAACTATTGAACTTGCTAGAAGTTACGTTCAAAACGGGCAATTAATTACAGATATTACAAAAAATAATGTTTTTGGTCTCATAAATACACAGCTAAGTTTACCTTTAGAATTTAGTGCTAATTCTTTTGATTTTCAACTAGGTTATAATATTAATTTCCCCACTCCAATAGGGGAGGAATCTAATTTGAAAAATACTAGTTATTTTAATTTTTCTATGGCATACCTGATTGATTTATAATAATTAAACGAGAAGTTTCATTAAATTAAATAGTTAGATATTTGTTGAAAAAATAATTAAAAAAAGTCGGTTCAATCTATTTATAGATTGAACCGACTTTTTTTGTTACAAATATTTTTTATTCCAAATAATCACAATCCAGGAGGTTTTTAAATATTGATTAAGTATGTTTCTTTATATATTTTTTGATAAACATCTTTACTAAACATAAAAAGTTGAGAAGGTCTTTTTGAAACTCCCACTTGTTTTTCATCCAGCTCAATTATGTATTTCTTTGTTAGCAGTTTTCTCCTAAAATTCCGATTATCGATTCCATTTCCTAGTATAGATTCATAGGTATCCTGTAATTCTTTGAAGGTAAATTTATCTGGTAAAAGTTCAAAAATGATAGGTTTGTACAATGCTTTTTCCTTTAAATCGGCATACGCTTCATTGATAATATCCCTGTGGTCAAATCCTAATTCCGGTAAATCATTCACAGGAAACCATTGCGGATTATGTTGATTATTTTCTAAAGTAACTTCTTGCGTTTTCAATAAAAAATAATAGGCTATGGTTATCGTCCGTTGATTAAAATTTTCATTTTTTGCCCAAATAACATCTTTTTCATTCATCAATCGATTTGGGTCTCCAAAAACTTTAAATTGTTTTTTATATACATTATCAAGTCCTGTCAACTCCTTCAAGACTCTAGTAGCAGTATCATCTATAGTTTCATTCTCGAACGTATGATATCCTGTTAGAACATAATCGTTAACCAGTGGTTCGTGATTTTCTTTAGATTCTAAATAACGTTTTATCAATAATACGTTTAGTGATTTTGTATTTGCGTCAAACCCAAAAACGACGCAGTCTACAGATATATTTGGAATTATTTGAGGCATCATAAGATAACAAAGAATATAATTAGTTTTTTGAAAGATTGTACGGTTTTACACAACCTTTTAATACTACAAAACTAATGATTTATTTGTAATAATATATTTAGCATAATATACTTCAATTTTAACAATAAACGTCATTATAACGTTATATTAAATACATAACAAAATAATTAATATTTATTAAAAAATCATATAATTAGACTTAAAAATGATGTAAATAAATATTTATTTGATATTTTTTATTATAAATTAAAAAAATATAATACATTTGAAAAATAATATTCAAAATGACGCTTAATATTAAAAATCGATAATATAAATTAAAAGTCCAAATTTTATGCAACAAATCAACAAGAGTATCAAATACATCAGAAGCACTAAAAAAGAAACTATTTAATAAATCTACCAAACGTTTAATCAACTTTTGAAACACTTAACAAACCTTTTTAACACTAAATTTTTTAATATACGCCTAATGCAAAAAGCAATTTTTATACTTTTTTTCTCAATAGCATCCATACAGACATATTCACAAGTCGTAATAACTAATTCAAATTTTTTATTAGGTACAACGGGTCGCATCGGAGTTGGTCTTTCTCCAAATGGCGAAGGAAATATGTGGAAACCTTTGAATCTGTCTGGTCAAGGTTCGTTAGGAGGACGCATGGAGCAGGCTGACTATATCGATATATTACCAGCGATACATTTCACTCCTAAGATTATTGGAAAAGACAGTACAAACGTGACTTTCCAGATGCGTTTAGGAATGTATTCCGCCAACGGACAGTTTGTAGGTAATGTAAGTACCCGTTCCAATAATGGTTTGACTTTTATCCTTCCCGAAGCTTATATCGAAGCAAGAAATATTATGGGAAGCAAATGGTCTGCTTGGGTAGGATCTCGTTTTCGCCGCTACGATGATATTCACATCAGTGATTATTTTTATTTTGATGATCATTCAGCGCAAGGATTTGGCGTAAGTCATAAAAATACGGAACTAACCCTGTTGATGCCAGCTTCATCTGATTCAACCGGTGTTTATCCTTATAATTATCAAGTTACCGTTGCTGGCGCAACAAATCCTGCTATTCGCCAACGCATGGTTTGGATTGGAGAACACAGTATTCACTTGAAAAATGATAATGTAATTAAACTTTTAGGTGAATTTCATTATGTTTCTGCCAACTCAAAAAATGCTTCTAAAAATTATCCATCCGATAATGGCTGGGTAGCTGGAATTAAATATAATAATCCGCTAAAAACAGCTTTACCGGGTTCTTTCAATCAGTTTTCTGTTCGATATGGTTCCGGAATTGCAAATGGAGGTGATAACGGAAACACTTTTACTTGGGCAACCTATGGTGCGCCAGATTCAGAGGGAAAATATAGTAATGCGTATTCCTTTACAATGGTGGAACATTTTCTGCTAAACCTTTCACAAAAATTCAGTATCAATGGATATGGTGTTTTTACAAAAAGTAAAGGGGGTTCTGCCAGTACAAATACTGACGAATACTTCAACGGAAATCAATTGTATAACCAAAAAACAGATTTTGTAGTGGGCTTCAGAAGTTTCTTTTATATAACAAAGTGGTTGCACTTAATTGAAGAAGTACATTATGCCGTACGAAAAGATGGAGATAATCCAGAAGCCAATATGTGGAAATTTTCTTTTGCTCCAACCATTGTACCATTAGGCAAAAAAGACCCTTGGAGTCGTCCTCACATTCGTCTTGTTTACACGCTGGCTCACTACAACGATTACGCCCGTGATCATAATTATTCTCCTTATTTACAAGTGAACCAAAAAAGTTGGGGTTCATATATTGGAGTAAAAACAGAATGGTGGTTATTTTAAAAATTAGGAATCTGTAAAATAAAAATAAATTTAAAATTATATAAATATGCCAATATTTGGAACAACAATTTTATCATTTATCCCCAAATGGAGTGCCGAAGGAGGTCGTTTTGCAATAGAAAAAACTGCGGAATATGGTTTTGATATGCTTGAAATTATTTTACCGACTTCATTAGATTTCGATGCTAAAACAACAAAGAAACTACTTGACAACAAAGGTATTTTAGGGCGTTGTACGTTGAATTTACCAGCGAACTGTCACATTCCTTTATATCCAGACCAAGCCACATCGCTTATAAAATCAGCTGTTGATAAAGTGGCTGAAATGGATGGTGATTTTTTAGGAGGTGTATTGCATTCTTCCATTGGAACATTTACAGGAAATCCTTGTACAAAAGAAGAAAAGACAATCCTTCAACAAGTATTTACCGAAGTCGCAGATTATGCCAACAAGCGCAACATCACAATTGCTCCCGAACCAATTAATCGGTACGAAAGCTATGTATTTACAGCTGCAGATGAAGTTTTAGATCTGATTGAAGCTATTGGAACAAATAATATTGGATTGCATCTAGATACTTTTCATATGAATATTGAAGAAAGGAATTTTTATGACCCCATTATTCGTGCAGGAAACAAATTGAAACACGTACATATAACCGAAAGCGATCGTGGTATGACTGGCGAAGGCAACGTACATTGGGATGATTTTTTTAAAGCTTTGGCAGTAATTAACTATCAAGGTCCATTAGTTCTTGAAAATTTTTCTTCACAAATTAAAGAACTAGTAGGTCCAACTTCTTTGTGGAGACCTTCAAAATACAATTCGGAAGATCTTGCTAAAGGCAGCCTTGAATTTATGAGAAAAATGGTCGATAAATGGTATCCTTAATCATTAAATAATACCCAAATTAATTACCTAAATATATTGTTTTACACAAAAAATCGCAAAAAAAATGAAAAAAAAATTAAACGGTGTTTGTTTTGGAGAAATCCTTTTTGATGTATTTCTTGAACACAAAAAAATTGGCGGAGCACCACTAAATGTAGCTTCAAGACTAAATTCGCTAGGAGGGGAGGTTTCCGTTATCAGTGGAGTAGGGAAAGATACGAACGGGAAAGAGTTAATAGATTATTTAAGTCTTTCGGGTATTAACACCGATGCCGTTCAAGTAAAGAATACTTATCCAACAGGTTTAGTCAACGTTATTTTGAATGAAAAAGGAAATGCTTCGTATGATATCAATTATCCATCAGCATGGGACAAAATTGAAAGTTCAAACGAGAATATTTCAATAGTTGAAGCAGCAGACTTTTTTGTTTATGGAAGTTTATCTTCTAGAGATTCGGTTTCCAGAAATACGCTGGAACAACTTTTAGCTGTTGCGAAATATAAAATATTTGATGTAAATTTAAGAGTGCCGCATTATACCAAGAAAAATGTTTTGGATTTATTGCATGCAGCTGATTTTATAAAGTTTAATGATGATGAGTTAAATGAAATTTGCGAGGATTTAAATTCAAATAAAAAGTCATTAGAGCAAAATATTAAATTTATTGCAAAGGAAACCAACACTGATACGGTCTGTGTTACTTTAGGATCTCATGGAGCAGTATTATATTGTAATGACACTTTTTATCATAATTGTGGCTTCAAAGTAAATGTAGTCGATACTGTGGGTTCTGGAGATTCTTTTTTAGCTTCATTAATCATAATGTTGCTCAATGGAGAAGACCCTCAATATGCAATTAATTTTGCTAGTGCTGTAGGCGCTATTGTCGCTCAAAACGAAGGTGCCAATCCAGTAATTCTGCAATCAGAAATAGAGGATTTTTTATGTGGTTTTGAACACACTAATTCTGATGTAAAAAAATCAAACACATTTCAAACAATTAATTAAACTTAACCATGAATCAATTCAAAAAAATTCCCATAGTCAGCAAAGAATTAGTCTTTCAATTTATCATAATAACCATATTATTTGCCCTTTGGGGAATAGCAAATGAATTAACAGCTCCGATGGTATCTACTTTTAAAAAGGTAATGCCTGAACTCTCCAATTTGCAGGCATCATTTGTTCAAATGGCGTTCTATTTTGGTTACTTTTTTATGGCTTTTCCAGCTGCACTTTTTATTAGAAAATACAGTTACAAATCAGGAATTATATTAGGCCTTATTTTATATGCAACTGGAGCCTTTTTGTTTTATCCTGCAGCTCATTATCAAAATTATACTTTTTTTCTTGTTTCACTTTGGGTAATTACTTGTGGTTTGGCCTTTTTGGAGACAACATCAAATCCTTTGATTTTATTCTTAGGCAACAACGAAACGGCAACACAACGTTTAAATTTAGCTCAAGCATTCAATCCAATTGGAGCTATAACAGGATTAGTGTTGGCACAGCAATTGGTTATTGGAAGCATAAAATCAAATAGTTATACGCCGGAAACATTCAAAGCCTTATCTTCAGGTGAATTAGCATCTATTAGAGAACATGATTTAAATATTATTAGCATTCCTTATATCGGATTAGGAATTTTTGTATTAGCCATTTTGATTATTATCATCTTTACTAAAATGCCAAAAACGGTTCATGAAGAAAAAATGTCTATATCTGAATCATTCAAAAAATTATTAGCTAACAAAAATTATAAAAATGGAGTAATTGCGCAAGCATTTTACGTAGGTGCACAAATATTATGTTGGACTTTTATGTACCAATATGTTGATAATATCAATCATACATTTGGACTACATATAACTGCAACAAACTACAATATTGGAGCAATGTTATTATTTTTATCAGGAAGATGGATAGGTACAGCTATGATGAAAAATATAAATCCTTCAAAAATGCTAATATATTTTGGTGTTGGAGGAATGATTTGTGTATCTGGAGCAATACTATTACAAGGAATACCTGGATTGATTTCATTAATTTCAGTATCAATTTTCATGTCAATTATGTTTCCTACAATCTATGGGATTGCTTTAAAAGATATGGGAGATGAAGCTAAAATTGGATCTTCAGGTTTGGTTATGGCAATTGTAGGTGGAGCATTAATGCCATTATTGCAAGCAAGTATATTAGATTGGGGAGGACCTGGGTTTTCAGATTTGAAAATTTTTGGATTTATTCCTGAAGTAAATTTTTCGTTTATTTTACCTTTAATCTGTTTGGCTGTTGTTACTTTATATGGTTATAGCACTTATAAATCATCTAAAAAGAGTGTAATTGAAAAGGCTAACGTAATTGTAGACGCAGTAGTTTAATTAGAATTTTTCATTATAAAAGAAACGAACAGTTAATGATATTGTTCGTTTCTTTTAAAATTAAAAACTGTAGACAAAGCACTTAAATTTATTCGAAAAATTATAATAATTATTTATTAGCTTTTATTTTACGGATTTGGGTGTCGAATAAATCCTAAAAAGCTCAGACATTAAAAAAGTCGAAGCCTCAGAGTATGCTGTAGTCATTGATTCATCCCATAGGTCAACATCTTTATTAAAGGACTTCATTAAATCAGCATTATTAATAGGAATAGCCAAATAATAAACATTACTCCACATTTTAGAAGTTGCTATAAGAATTAAACCAGCAGAAACACCATCTTTCTCACGAACTAAAGATTTGAATTTAAAATCATATAAGGGAGTAGGATAGCTTGTAACGTCATCAATGCGATAGCCTCTTTTTACATCAAGACCAGAAGATATTTGAATTTTATAACCTTTAGTCATATAATTATATTCCTCTAAAGTAGTTCCATCTGGTTTATCTTGAGCATAACAAAAAGCGGTAAGCATAATAAGTAACAAGGTAATTTTTTTCATAATGATTTTTTTGTAGGTTAAATATTTATAAAATTATTTCAAAGATAATGCCAAAATTTAACTTATTCACAATTTTTCAAGTACCACAAGTAATAAATTTTTCTAAAGAACTTCTTTTTAGTGACATTTTTATAGGTTAAGATTATACCCACAAAATTGCATTATAATTTATATTATGTAAAATAGAATTTTAATAAAGCATCTAAAGCTAACAATTGCTATTAAATAAAAAAAGCATTAACTTTCAGTAATGCTTTTTTTATTATAATACTTTAGAACAAATTATTTAACTGAAAATGGTATGTTCCAATTTTCCCAGCTTAAAACAATGTTATCTTTATTTATTGTGTAAACTAATTTCTCAGCTGTTGCATTTGCAACTTTTTGTTTTACTGTAACTCTTAGTTGATCTTCTTTATCTTTATAAGCTCCCCATTGTTTAGCTTCTTTATTAAAAATGATAACACATTCTTTTTCATTTGGTATAACAAAAAAAGAATATTTCCCTGCAGGTAATTTTGATCCTTCAATAGTAAGTTCTTTATCAGTTTCAAAAGTGGTTGCTTCATTTGCTCCAGCACGCCAAACCTCATTAAATGGCACTAATCCACCCCAAATTTGTCTTCCCTTAACTGAAGGACTGCTATAATTTATACTAATTGTAGCACCATTAATTTTCCCTGTTGCAACAGCCGCCGGGCTTGCTTTCTCTTGAGCATTTAAAAAATTAACAAACAATAATGCAAAGGCTAAAAAGGGTATTTTTTTAAGTAATCTCATGATTTAAAATGTTTTAGTTATGATTACAAACTTAAAATAACTTTATTTAATTTATATAAATTCTTACTAATTTTAAGAAAAAAATAAGGATTGTATAATTTATTTGTTTTACTACATCATTGACAGTATTATAATTGTTTAATTTATTATTTTTACAAACAATACTTTATTTATTTGCCAAAAAATATGAATACAATTGCTGAGCACATTGCTGATTTTTTAAAGGAATATCCACCATTTAATCACTTGACTTTTCAAGAATTATCTGAAATTGCTACAAGTATTCGCGTGGTAAATTTAGAAAAACATAAAGTATTGTTTCAAATTAATGATGTTTTACACGATAGCTTTTACGTTGTAGCTTCGGGAGTTATCAATTTATCAGTTATAGCTGATGCTGAAGAAACATTATTAAACAAATGTCATGAAGGAGATATTTTTGGTTTACGTCCGTTTTTTGCCAAAAACAACTATATGATGACTGCTAAAGCCAGAGAAGAAAGTATTATTTACGCCATACCTATAGCTACTTTCCGTCCTTTTGTCGCTAATAATTCTGAAGTTTTGAACTTTTTATTAGAGAGTTTTGCTACTAATACACGAAATCCAAAAGACAAAGAAAATCTAAACGGAAAACTTATTTCTGACAATGTTTTCTATTCAGATCAGCAATCAGAAATGCAATACTTTCAGTCTTTATCGTATAACAATTCCCCTTTAATTACAACAAAAAACACTATTGTTCAGGATGTTGCACAACTCATGACTGAAACCTTAATGAACAATATTATTGTATGCGATAACACAATTCCTGTTGGTATTGTTACTGATACTGATATGCGTTCAAAAATTGCTACTGGTCGATTTCCAATAACAATTTCAGTAGATAAAATAATGTCTTCCCCTGTCATAACAGTTTTAGAAAATGTTTCTCTTGCAGAAGCACAATTACTGATGTTAAAGCACAATGTCACTCATTTATGCGTTACACAAGACGGGACTAATCAGTCTTCAATAAAAGGGATTATTTCCGAAAGAGATTTAATTGTTGCACAAGCCAGTAATCCCGGTGTATTAATAAAAGAAATAAAACGTTCTCAGGCTCCCAAAGATTTAAAACAAATACGGGAGCGCCTTTCAGATCTTATTCAAAATTCAATTCATAAAAATATTCCTCTTTCTCATGTAAATAATATTGCCAGCGAAATTAATATGGCAATAATTAAACGTTCTGTCGAATTATCTATTTTAGATTTAGGCTCCCCTCCTGCTCGTTTTGCTTGGTTAAGTATTGGTAGTCAGGGACGAAAAGAACAACTATTATTAACAGATCAGGATAGTATTTTAATTTTTGAAGATGTCACGCCGGATAAATATAGAGATGTGAAAGATTATTTTCTTAAATTAGGAAAAAAAACAACCGCAACTCTGGAAAAAGTAGGTTATGAATTATGTCCTAATGGACACATGGGAAGCAATATGCTTTGGTGTAAATCCCTGACTGACTGGACAAAACAATACAACAGCTGGATGAATACTCCAGGTGAAAACAGTAATGATTTAAGCAGTATATTTTTTGATTATGAAATTGCTTTTGGAGAACAAAAAATCGAAGAAGCTATTGGTAATATTGTTTTCAAAAATGCACAAAACAACACACTGTTTTTTGATTTCTTAGGAAATGATGCGCTAAAGAAAAATTCTCCTTTAAGTTTTTTCAAAAAATTCATAGTTGAAGAGGAAGGTCCTAATAAAGATAAATTTGATATAAAGACGCGTGCATTAATGCCACTGATAGATGGAGCCCGTTTGTTTATTCTAAACTTCAATGTAAAAGGAATTAACAATACCTACTTACGATTCAAACAATTAGCGATTACTGATGCCAAAAATGCAGAGATTTATCTTAATTGTGCAGAAGCCTTTTTGACATTATCAAAATTCAGAGCATTAGAGGGTTTAAAAAATGACAATTCGGGTCAGTTTATAAATTTGAACGAATTATCAAAAATTGATAAAGAGAAATTGAAAAATGCTTTTGCTCCAATGAAAGAATTGGAAGAGTTAATTAAAAGTAAATTTCAACTTACACAATTTTCATAACTATGCTAGACTGGCTTAAAAATATTAATAAAGAACACCCTGAATTTTGGAAAACGTATGTTTCAAAATTTGAAAAAAAATCGAACCGTTTTGTTATTTTATCAACTGAAACATCAGGCTTAAACCCCGTTAAAGATGTTATATTGTCAATTGGTTCTTTTGCGGTAGTCAATAATAGTATCATTATTGGAGATAGTTTTGAAACTGTTTTATTGCAATATAAATTTTTGCACGATAACGGACTTTCAAATGAATTTATAGTTGAAAGTAAAATGAAAAAGCTTGGAGAATCTGAAGCTATACAGTCTTTAATAGATTTTATAGGAAACGCTGTTTTAGTGGGACATCATATCGATTTTGATGTAGAAATGATTAACGCAGCCCTTGAAAGATTAGATTGCAGCCGATTAAAAAATGAAGCTTTAGATGTTGATGTAATGTATCGAAAACTTCAAGATATTAATGATCGACAATTTTCTCTGGACGAATTATGTGATATTTATAAAATTCCAAAAAGTGACAGAAATTCATCTTCTGAGGATGCATACAAAATTGCTTTACTTTTTTTAAAATTAAAATCTAGATTGGGGATAAAGTAATTGATTCCCAGATTCAGTAATTGAAATCTTTAAAAGATCTAATTAGCAGAACAACTTTATACCTTTCCAAAAACGCCCATGATGACTAATCGAAACTGGATTGGCTTTTTGGGTTTGACTATCAATTATAAAAGGAATTCCATTTATTTTACTGATTTCAACTTCCAAATTTAAAGCCTTAATTGCATTAAAATATTCTTTTTTTGCAACTGCAATAGAGTGAATAAATTCCTCTGAAATAATTGTTTGTGTGAAATACGTATTTCCATTACAAGTAACTGTCCCCAAAGTTTCATTCTCATAATGACACTCTAATTGTAAAGGTAAATATGCTCGGATTCCTGATTCTCTATTGTAGATTTTGTAAGCCGCTTCCTTTCTTGACCATAAATTCCAAACCAGTACTTCAGGATTTATAGCATTCGAAATTAATAATTGCTCATTTTGAGTGAAGATTTTATCTAAAAAGCCTTTCCGTTTCCAGTTGCTTTCTTTTCGTGCTAAAGCCAAATCTACAATATCATTGCCAATCACTTTTCAGCTAGTTTAGTTTCAATTATCGTCATAGCTGCTTTTAAATCAAGCATTTTTTCCATGGATTCATTATCAATTATAAGATTAAATTCTTCTTCAATATCTAAAATCACGTCAACTAAATTAGCGGAATTGATTTTTAAATCGTTAATAAAATCTGTGTTCTCCGTAAGATTATCAAAAGCCTCTTGATTTTGAACATAAGGCTTAATAATATTTTTTAATTTCTCAATTATTTCTTGTTTATCCATAGTTTGTTTATTTTTAATTAGGGTAATTTCTAAATAGGTTTTATAAAATTAACACTTATATTTTCGGTTTCGGCTCCCTTCCCTTTGGGAAGGGCTGGGGATGGGATTAATATCTTTTAAAAATTACACAACCGTTCACATCTCCAAAACCAAAACTGGCTTTGGCAATAATATTTATCTCTTTTTCAATCAATCGTATCGGAATTCTTGATTCGTCAATTAGTGACGTAATTTCGGAATTCAAATCTTCACAATTGATATTGGGAAAAACAAATCCTTCTTTTAATTGCAATACTGAGGCAACACTTTCTATACTTCCCGCTGCTGACAAACAATGTCCTACCATTGATTTCAAGGAGTTTATATAGGGGAAATCTTTTCCTTTTCTGTCCAAAGCTTCACTCCAATTCTGAATCTCTAAACTATCTTTGGATGTGGCTGTCAAATGACCGTTTATAGCGTCAATGTCATTAGCTGAAATTCCAGCACTTTCAATAGCCTTTTTAATACATTTTTGAACGGCTCTCGGATTTGGAGCAGTCATACTTCCTAATCCGCGTTGACCTCCAGAATTTATATTTCCTCCCAAAATTTCTGCGTAGATTTTAGCACCTCGAGCCAATGCACTTTCTAAATCTTCCAAGACTAAAGCCCCTGCTCCACTTCCCGGAACAAATCCAGAAGCACTCTCACTCATAGGTCTTGAGCCTTGTTCCGGACTTTTATTATGTTTGAATGTACAGACTTTCATAGCGTCAAATCCTCCCCAAATATAGGGTCCAGAATCACTTGTACTTCCTGCTAAAATGCGTTTTGCCTGTCCTGATTTTATCCGCTCATAGGCCATAAGAATACTTTCGGTTCCTGTTGTACATGCCGAAGAATTGGTAGTGACTTGATTTCCTAATCCTAATTTTCCTCCTAAATAAGCACTCACACCGCTATTCATCGTTTGTGCCACAGCTGTACTTCCTAATCTTCGGGTTTGAAAATCATCAATTTTATAAATACTTTCACGAAATTTATCAATTCCGGAAGTTCCTGTTCCAAAAATAGTTCCGCTATCCCAATCCGGTTCTTCATTAATTTCTAATGATAAACCCGCATCTTTCCAAGCATCAATTCCTGCAATTACACCATATAAAATTCCCGTTGAATTGAAATTTCTTAACTCTAATTCCGAAAAATACTGCAATGCTAATTCAGTGGAAATTTCAGGTTTTCCAGCAATCTGACAAGAAAACTGCAGTCTTTCTAATTCAGAATCATGTTTAATTCCCGAAATTCCATTTTTTATGGCATGAGTAAAAGCGTCAAGTCCTACTCCATTTGGAGCAACAACACCAAGTCCTGTAATTACGACACGTTTTTCCATTTATGCTGAATTTATTTCAGTTTCTGCTGATTTTTTTTAATCTAATTTTCAATCTTAAACTATCATTCCTGCTATGGTTCCCATACAAACGTCTTTTCCTTTTTCATTTATCATTTTCACTTTACATTTTAATTTTCCAAATCTAAAATATATTTTTTCTGAAATCACTATTACTTTTTCATTTGGGAAAACAGGTTTCAAAAATTCTATTTCTACTGATGTTAAAGCAATTGAAGTAGTTTTATTTAATGTATCATTTAACAAAAAAATACCCAAACAAACTAACCCTATTTGTGCCATAACTTCGGTTAAAATCACCCCTGGGGTTACTGGATTGTCTTTAAAATGACCTTTATAAAAATCTAACGTTTCATCAAATGTATAAGAACCTTCAACTCCATTTTCATTGACATTGATTATTTCATCAACAAACAGAAAAGGTTTAGAATAGGGTAATTTTGATATGATTTCTTCTTTTCTCATAGTTTTTTATTCCCCTATTTGGGTCTTAAGTGACTAAAACTGCAATAAAACACGTTGCGCCGAAAATCCCGGACCAAAACTCAACATTAATCCTTTCTCTCCTTTTTTAGGTTTGCTGTCCATAATTCGTTCTAAAACATACAAAACAGTCGCACTTGACATGTTTCCATACAATCGTAACACTTCTTTTGTGTCGTCAATGTTTTTTCCTAAATCAGAAAATAAACGTTCAACCGTTTGAACAATTTTTTTTCCACCAGGATGAAAAACTAAATGATCAATAGTTTCAATAGTTTCGGTATTCTTTTCTAAAAATGGATTAATGATATCCGGAAAATGTGACGCAATAGTTTCAGGAACTTCAATATCCAATACCATTTGTAAACCAGAGTTCGTGAGCTTAAAACCCATCATCTGAATGTTATCATAAAAATGATACATTTCTTCAGCTAGAATTTCTGGACCTTCGTCATCCTGATGGGAAGAAAGCAAAACGCAAGCTGCACCATCACCAAAAATAGCTGCGCTTACAATATTGGCCATCGAAAAATCATCTAATTGAAATGTTGCTGTTGGGCTTTCAACTGCAATAACTGCAGCCCGTTTTCCAGGATTAGCCTGCAAGAAATTTTTAGCATAAATAATTCCCGAAATCCCGGCGGCACAACCCATTTCAGTTACTGGAAGCCTAACTATGTCTTGACGTAATTTTAATTTATTAATCAAATAAGCATCCAATGACGGAATCATAATTCCAGTACAACTTACCGTAATAATGTAATCTAAATCTTCGGGATTCCAATTGGCCTTTTTCAATGCTTTTTCTAATACTTTTTCACCTAAATCAATTACCTCCCGAACATAAATATCATTTCTTTCCTCAAAAGAAGTTTTCGTGAAGACTTCAATTGGATCCATAATAGAATACCGTTTATCAACTGCAGCACCTTCAAAAATTTTCTTTACTTTTCTGATGAAACGTTCGTCTTGTCCTACTAACCAGGCATCCAAAAATGGAATAATTTCTTCCGTTGTTCTGGAGTACTTCGGTAATTGTTTTGCAACGGTTTTTATTTTTACACTCATATTTTCGAAATTATCCACTGGTAGCGAAAAGCCCATTTCCAATGAATTTTATAGTTGTTAAAATTTAATTTTTGAGAGAAATGAATCAATTCTTCTTTTTTAAAACCTCTTAAAATTGAAATTAATCCATCTTCCCGTGACATATCATTTAATCGAAAAACAAAACATAATGCCTGAAATAACCGATAAGCTACTGAACTCCTTTGTAAATCATTTATAACAATTCCAACATTCGAATTGGTATTAAACACGTTCAATAAATGGACTATTTCATTGTTTTTAAAATGATGTAAGGTCAAAGTACACAGTACAATATCATATTTTAATTCTTGAAAAGGTTTATCAAATATATCTTCACATTGGTACGATATATTAGAATATTTTTTAGATAATTTTTGCGCATGATTGATCGTGAAATTATTAGCATCAATACCAATTAATTGAAATTTAAGATTATTTTTTAATCCAAAATCCGCCAATGTGCGTAACATGTCTCCATTACCACAACCTACATCAACAATTCTTATTTCATTTGATTTTGAAATATCCTTAATCAAATCCTGAACACCTCGTAAAGTTAATAGGTTTCCGCCTAAAAGCCGATTGATTTGTGCAATTTTGTCTAAGGCATCCCGTAAGATTTCTCCTTCCATAGCAAAATCATCCATGGTTTCAGGTTCGTCCGTTCTGTATTTGGTGTTTATAAACATTTATGAGCTTAAAATTATAGGTTTTCCATGCGTTTTTTTTATAATTTTCGGCAATAAAAACGGAAATGCAATCAATATACGCATTAATATACCTGAGAGTTTTTGCTTTTGCAAAAGATTAGCTAAAAATCTCCCTATTTTTAATCTTTGACTAAAATTAGAACGCCACTCCTTAATGTATTTTTTTTCTAATTCGTTTCTGGACTTGATTTCATCATTGCAATATTTCTCCACTAATTCAGAAACAATTTTAGCACTATGAATAGCCATTGCCATTCCATTTCCACACAAAGGATGAATTAGTCCGGCAGTATCTCCAATCATCAAAATATGATTTTCAACAGCTTGTTTTTTTTCGAATGAAATTTGGCTTATTGTTAATGGTTTTTCGAAAAGCAAGTCACTTTTTTCGAAAATTGTTTTTAAATGTGGGTTTTGAGAAACTACTTTATTTTGATATTCTTCAACGTTTTTAAACTTCTTGAAAGTTTCGTAATCTGCTAAATAACAAATATTAATAACATCATCTTCTACTTTTGAAACACCACAATAACCACCTTTAAAGTTATGCAATCCAACCAAATCACTGGGAAAATGTCCTGAATAATGGCCTTTGACAGCCAGCCATGGTGATTTCTTCTGAATAAAATTACGATTTAGTTTTTGATCAATAATAGAGCGTTTACCAAAAGCTCCAATTACAATTTTAGCTTTTAAAATAGTTTTATTTGAAGTTGTAACGGTAAATGTATCATCCTCAAAAACTATTCCTTCAACTAAATCCTGAATAATTTTGCAACCATTTACAATTGCTTTTTTATATAAATATTCATCAAGTGAATAACGGCTAATTCCAAATCCACCAAGAGGCAAAGTACTATTAATTGTCTTTCCTTTAACTGTCGAAAGCTCAAGTTTTATAATCGATGTAGGATGTAAATCAGCTATTTTTAAATCAAGCCAATTAAGATAAGGTAAAACTTCATTGGAAATATATTCTCCACAAACTTTATGTTTTGGAAATTTATTTTTTTCTACAACAGTAACTTGAAATCCAATTTTGGATAAATGAATTGCAGCTGTCAAACCTGCTAAACCGCCACCAATAATTAAGACTTCCTTATTTTTCATACTGAAGTAAATTTATGGATTTGTTTATTAATGTAGTTATGATATTTAATAAAAAACTTACATAATTAATTATTGTTTTTTATCAAGAAATGTTGAATGTTGTATTAGAATTAAGGCGAAAAAAAAAGCTGTTTGATTACAAACAGCTTTTTTTTAATTTACAATTTTCCTTCTTTTATTTCTTCTACAATTTCAGGATTTAATAATGTTGTAGTATCTCCAAAATTCGAATAATCTCCTTCGGCTATTTTACGTAAAATTCTACGCATGATTTTTCCGGAACGGGTTTTTGGTAAACCGGAAACAAATTGAATTTTATCTAACTTAGCAATTGGACCGATATGATCTGATATATGCTGATTTATTTCTTTGATAAGATTTTCTTTATTTCTTGTTTCTCCAGTTTCTTTTAGAATAACAAAACCGTATAATGCATTTCCTTTTACATCATGAGGGAAACCTACAATGGCTGATTCAGCAACTGCAGGATGCTCATTAATAGCGTCTTCAATAGGTGCTGTTCCTAAATTGTGTCCTGAAACAATAACAACATCATCTACACGACCTGTAATTCTGTAATAGCCCACTTCATCACGCAAAGCACCATCTCCAGTGAAATATTTTCCTGGAAAAGTAGAAAAATAAGTATCTATATATCGCTGGTGATTGCCCCAAATTGTTCTCGCAATTCCTGGCCATGGAAATTTAATACACAAACTACCTACCACTTGATTACCTTCTATTTCATTTCGTTTTTCGTCCATTAATACCGGTTGAATCCCTGGTAATGGCAAAGTAGCATAAGTTGGTTTAGTTGGCGTCACAAAAGCGATTGGAGAAATCATAATTCCACCCGTTTCAGTTTGCCACCACGTATCAACAACGGGACATCTTTTATCTCCAACATGGTCATTATACCAGTGCCAAGCTTCTTCATTAATTGGCTCCCCTACTGAACCGATTACTTTTAATGATTTTAAAGGGAATTTTTGTACATATTCTAAGCTTTCTTTTGCTAAAGCACGAATAGCCGTTGGTGCAGTGTAAAACTGGGTAACTTTATGTTTTTCGATAATTTCCCAGAAACGACTAAAATCAGGATAAGAAGGAACGCCTTCAAAAATAACGGTTGTCCCACCATTCAATAATGGACCATATAAAGCATACGAATGTCCAGTAATCCAACCTATATCAGCGGTACACCAAAAAATGTCATTTTCTTCATGATTAAAAACATTTTTAAACGTGTAAGCAGTATAAACCATATATCCTGCTGTAGTATGTACCATTCCTTTTGGTTTTCCGGTTGAACCAGAAGTATAAAGAATAAATAAAGGATCTTCGGCATCCATAATTTCAGCGACATTGTTATCTGAAGCTTCGTCTAAAAGCGGTTGCAACCATTGGTCACGACCTTCTTTCATCTCTATATTAGTATTCGTTCTTTTAACTACCAAAACATTTGAAACAGAAGGGCAATTTGTCAATGCTTCATCAATTATTCCTTTTAAATCAATAGTTTTATTTCCACGATAACCACCATCTGACGTGATGACCATTTTACATTCGCTATCGTTAATTCTTGTTGCAACTGCCGAAGCCGAGAATCCTGCAAAAACAACCGAATGGATAGCTCCAATTCTGGCACAAGCCAAAGTTGTTATGGCAAGTTCAGGAATCATTGGTAAATAAATACAAACACGATCTCCTTTTTTTATGCCTTGTTCTCGCAATACGTTTGCCATTTTACAAACGCGTTGGTGTAATTCATTATAGGTTATATGTAAAGCAGTTTCTGTTGGGTCATTTGGCTCAAAAATAATAGCCGACTTTTCACCTCTTTTAGCAAGATGTCTGTCGATACAGTTTTTGGTCATATTCACTTTAGCTTCCGTAAACCATTTTACTTCGGCTTCAGCCATATTAAAATCGACAACTTTATCCCATTGTTGGTACCAAGTAAAATTTTCTTCTGCTATTTTGCCCCAAAATTTTCTGGGCTCACGAACTGATTTATTATAATGTTTAAAATATTGTTCTAAATTATCAATTTTATAGTAGCTCATGTTTTTTAATTTTTTATAAAAGTATTAAATCTCAAGCTATTCTTAAAATTATTTAAATTATAAATTCCTATAGAAATTTAAATATTAAATAAAAAAAATAACTTTTTAATGATAACTTGTTCGTTTTTTACTTTTTTTTGAAATTTTGATACAAACAAAAAAAGCGAGATAGATTTCCTACCCCGCCTTTTATCTCAACAAAATTTAACAACAAATAATTTTTGCAATAAAAAAAGTGCTTTATTACAACTTCAATTAGAGACCTCTTTAATACATTTTAATATATAAAGGTAGTTTCTAATTCTATTTTAAATAAAGGAATTACTTCACTTAACTCTCAGCTTGTTGGAAGTTAAGTGAATGTAATATGCATCTATATCCTCTTTTCTTTTAATAAGTGCTTACTAATTCAAAATATTATGGATTCAAATGATATAATGCAAATCCCAACACACCCTCTTGTGTGGTAATTCCTAATTTTTATTATCCTATTTTTTTCATTGCAGTCATAGATTCTCTCAACCACTCTCCTACTTCTTCAATAGGATGTTGACGAATACTTTTATTTACCGCAATAAGTACTGCATTATCTACTCCATTAGAAGTTGAGAATGGTTTCCCAATTATGTTTGTTTCTACCGTTTTCATAAAATCAACCAATAAAGGCTTACAAGCATGATCAAACAAATAACAACCGTATTCTGCAGTATCCGAAATGATTCTGTTCATTTCATATAATTTTTTTCTTGCTACTGTATTAGCAATCAAAGGCAATTCATGTAAAGATTCGTAGTAAGCTGATTCTTCAATAATTCCTGATTGTGTCATAGTTTCGAAAGCCAATTCTACACCTGCTTTAACCATAGCAATCATCAAAACACCATTGTCAAAATATTCTTGCTCTGAAATATGAGCTGCTGTTGGAGCCGTTTTTTCAAAATTAGTTTCTGCAGTTGCAGCTCTCCAAGTCAATAAATTAACATCATTATTGTCCCAGTCAATCATCATGTTTCTTGAAAATTCTCCAGAAATGATATCGTCTTGATGTTTTTGGAATAATGGACGCATGATATCTTTCAATTCTTCCGAAATTTCATAAGCTTCGATTTTTGCAGGATTTGAAAGACGATCCATCATATTTGTAATTCCACCATGTTTCAAAGCTTCAGTTATAGTTTCCCAACCGTATTGAATTAATTTTGAAGCATAAGCTGGCTCGATTCCTTTTTCAACCATTTTGTCGAAACATAAAATTGAACCTGTTTGTAACATTCCACAAAGAATGGTTTGTTCTCCCATTAAATCCGATTTTACTTCAGCAACAAATGAAGAGTTCAAAACTCCTGCTCTATGTCCTCCAGTAGCAACTGCATACGCTTTTGCTTGTTCAAAACCTTCACCGTTTGGATTGTTTTCAGGGTGAACTGCAATTAAAGTTGGTACACCAAAACCTCTTTTATATTCTTCACGAACCTCAGATCCTGGACATTTAGGAGCACACATAATTACAGTGATGTCTTTACGAATTTGCATTCCTTCTTCTACAATATTGAAACCATGAGAATACGCTAATGTTGAACCGTTTTTCATCAAAGGCATGATTGCTGTTACTACAGCAGTATGTTGTTTATCTGGAGTAAGGTTACAAACCAAATCAGCAGTTGGAATTAATTCTTCATACGTTCCCACTTTGAAACCATTATCAGCAGCATTCATATAAGAAGCTCTTTTTTGAGCAATTGCTTCTGCACGCAATGCGTAAGAAATATCTAAACCTGAATCTCTCATGTTCAAACCTTGGTTCAAACCTTGAGCTCCACAACCTACGATAACTACTTTTTTTCCTGCTAATGCTGCTATACCATTTGTAAATTCTGATTGATCCATGAATTCGCAAACGCCTAATTGTTCTAATTGTAATCTAAGTGGTAATGAATTGAAATAATTTGCCATCTTTTTTTATTTAATGATTTTAAAATTTAATACTTGAAATTTTGATTGCTGCAATAGCGCTCTATAAAGTGTTACTGCAAAATGAATTCTATTTAAGCTCTTCTAATAAAGTTGATATTTCCATTTTTTCTTTGGAAACCGATATTCTCCCTGAACGTACAAATTGCATGATTCCGAAAGGTTTTAATTTTTCATATAGTTCTTCAATCTCAGAGCGTCTTCCAGATTTTGAAATCACAAAAAAGTCTCTTGATACTGTGACGATTTCCGAATGACTTTCTTTAATGATGTTTTGTATTTGTCTTTCATCAAATAACAAACTCGAATGTATTTTGAATAAAGCACTTTCTAAGAAAATAGTTTCTTCATCAACATGATAAAATGCTTTGATTACTTCGATTTGTTTTTCGATTTGACCTACAATATTTTTCACCCATTTTTCAGTTGTATCCACTACAATGATGAATCTGGAAACATTTTCTATTTCTGATTCGGATACATTTAGACTTAATATATTGATATGGCGTTTCAAGAATATTCCTGATATTCTGTTTAATAAGCCAACGTTGTTTTCTGAATAAACAGAAATGGTGAATGTTTTATTTTCCATAATATTAACTTAATCTCATCTCAGAAACCGATGCTCCAGTTGGAATCATTGGGAATACATTATTTTCTTTTTCTACCATAACTTCAAGGAAGTACGATTCTTTTGAAGCCATCATTTCAGCAACGGCCGCATCTAAATCTTCTCTTTTGGTTACTTTTTTTGCTTTAATATAATAACCTTCAGCAATCGCTATAAAATTAGGATTGATCATCTCCGTAGAAGCATATCTTTTGTCAAAAAACAATTGTTGCCACTGACGCACCATTCCTAAAAATTCGTTGTTCAAAACAACAATTTTTACAGGAACTTTAGTTTGAAAAATAGTTCCTAATTCCTGAATAGTCATTTGAAAACCACCATCTCCAATAATAGCAACCACTTCACGTTCCGGCATTCCCATTTTGGCACCAATAGCAGCCGGTAAAGCAAATCCCATCGTTCCTAAACCTCCGGAATTAATGATGCTTTTTGTCGAATTAAATTTAGCATAACGACAGGCAAACATCTGGTGTTGTCCTACATCAGGTACAATTATAGCATCCCCTTTAGAATGTTTGTTAATCATTTCGATAGTTTCACCCATAGAAATTCCTTCTTTCTTAGGTTTTAACTCGTCATTGATTACCTCTTCTAGTTCAATTTTATACATTTCCTTGAACTCATTGTGCCAAGATTCGTGTGTATTACTTTTGATTAAAGGAAGTAAGGCAGTTAGCGATTCTTTGACATCAGCTAAAACGGCCACAGTTGTTTTTACATTTTTATCTATCTCCGACGGATCAATTTCGAAGTGAATAACTTTGGCTTGTTTTGCATAAGTGGCTAAATTTCCAGTCACACGGTCGTCAAAACGCATTCCAAGTGCAATCAAAACATCACATTCGTTTGTTAATAGATTAGGTCCGTAATTTCCGTGCATTCCTAACATTCCTACATTTAAGGGATGATCTGTTGGCAATGCCGAAAGTCCTAAAATAGTCCAAGCAGCAGGAATTCCAGATTTTTCAACTAATGCTTTTAATTGTTCTTCCGCTTCGCTAAGAATAATTCCCTGACCAAAAACGATATATGGTTTTTTTGCATTATTAATGAGTTCCGCAGCCGCTGCAATTTTTTCAATGTCTAAAGTTGGCTTAGGATTATAACTTCTAATGCTAGTACATTTTTTATAACTAAATTCAATTTCGTCAAATTGAGCATTTTTTGTAATATCAATTAAAACTGGACCTGGACGACCTGATCTTGCAATATAAAATGCTTTTGCAATGATTTCAGGTATTTCATGTGCCTCGGTAATTTGATAATTCCATTTGGTTACTGGAGTCGAAATTCCAATAATATCAGTTTCCTGAAACGCATCTGAACCCAATAAATGTTTCCCTACCTGACCTGTAATACAAACCATTGGTGTTGAATCAATTTGAGCATCGGCAATTCCAGTTACAAGATTTGTTGCTCCAGGGCCTGAAGTAGCTATTGCAACTCCAACTTTTCCTGTTGCTCTTGCAAATCCTTGAGCGGCATGTGTAGCACCTTGTTCGTGACGTACTAAAACATGCTGTAATTGATCTTGAAATTTATATAATTCGTCGTAAACCGGCATTATGGCACCTCCTGGATAACCATAAACTAGGTCTACTCCTTCTTCTAATAAGCATCTAATAACGGCTTCTGCGCCTGATATTTTATTTGTTCCCATGGGTACGTTTATTATTTTTTCTCATCTCTCCCGAAACTTCGGGGCTCTAAAAAAGAGAGACATCTGAGATTGATATAGTATTCTTATTTTTTACTTTCAAATAAAAGTCCAAACCCTATTTTATATTTCCCCTTCGGGATTTAGGGGGATTATTTATCGGTTACACATCCTTCAGAGGCACTGGAGACCGAACGCATATATTTAAGTAACACTCCTTGTTTAATTGGTGATTCTGGTTGAACCCAGTTGGCTTTACGTTTTGCCAATTCTTCGTCAGATATTTTCATATTGATAGTGTTTTTCACAGCATCAATTGTAATCACATCACCGTTTTCTATCAATGCAATTCCTCCACCTTCATAGGCTTCTGGAGTAACGTGTCCTACCACAAAACCGTGAGAACCTCCAGAGAAACGTCCGTCAGTAATCAAAGCGACAGTACTTCCTAAACCAGCTCCCATAATAGCAGATGTTGGTTTTAACATTTCAGACATACCAGGGCCACCTTTTGGACCACAGTAACGAATAATCACTACGTTTCCAGGCTTAACTTCACCTCCTTGTATTCCTTTAATTACATCTTTTTCATTTTCATAAACTACTGCTGTACCTTCAAAAAACTCTCCTTCTTTTCCGCTAATTTTAGCTACACAACCTTCTGAAGCTAAGTTTCCGTATAGAATTTGAATATTTCCAGTAGCTTTCAATGCTTTTTGGATTTCATGAATCACTTCTTGACCATCATGTAAATCAGGAATTGAAGCTAAATTCTCCGCTATTGTTTTACCTGTTACTGTCAAACATTCACCGTGTAAGAAACCTTCTTTTAATAAATATTTCATTACCGCTGGAACACCTCCTACATTATGTAAATCTTCCATTAAGTATTTACCACTTGGTTTCAAGTCGGCTAATAATGGTGTTTTATCGCTGATATCCTGAAAATCTTTTAATGTGAGTTCAATACCTACAGCGTGAGCCATTGCAATTAAGTGCATCACTGCATTTGTTGAACCACCTAAAACTGCTACCATAGTAATTGCATTTTCAAATGCTTTACGAGTCATGATATCTCTAGGCTTAATATCTTTTTCTAGTAATATTTTGATTGCTTTACCAGCATCAGCACATTCTTGTTTCTTTTCCGGACTCAAAGCAGGATTAGAAGAACTGTAAGGCAAACTCATTCCTAATGCTTCAATTGCTGATGACATCGTGTTAGCAGTGTACATTCCACCACAAGCACCTGCACCGGGACAAGCATTTTGTATTACTCCTTTGAAATCTTCAGGTGTAATAGAATTGCTGAATTTTTTTCCTAATGCTTCAAAAGCAGAAACAATATTCAAATCTTCACCTTTCCATTTTCCTGGGTGAATTGATCCTCCGTAAACCATAATAGAAGGGCGATTTACTCTACCCATAGCCATTAGCGCTCCTGGCATATTTTTATCACAACCTGGAACAGCAATCATACCATCATACCATTGCGCTCCCATAACTGTTTCAATAGAATCCGCAATTACATCACGAGAAACCAAAGAAAAACGCATTCCATCATTACCATTAGAAATACCGTCACTTACACCAATAGTATTAAAAATCAAACCCACTAAATCTTCTTTCCAGACGCCAGTCTTAATATCTTTAGCCAAATCGTTTAAGTGCATGTTACAAGGATTTCCGTCGTAACCCATACTCACAATTCCTACCTGCGCTTTTTTAAGATCCTCTTCTGTCAAGCCAATTCCGTAAAACATTGCTTGAGAAGCTGGCTGTGTTTCGTCTTGGGTGATTGTTTTGCTGTATTTATTTAATTCCATTATATGATTGTTTCTGTATTTTTTAAATTTATTCCAAAAAAAAACCTTCCAAAATAATTGGAAGGTTTTAAATATTTTTTTAATTATATCTATAACATTCCTACTGCACATGTGATTACCACATTGACATTAATAATTGAAGAAATAATAGTTACGATTTTCATTTTTTTTATTTGCTTCAAAAGTATGAAAAACAAACAGAACAAAAAAATACAACCTTAAAATTATAAGCACTTTTCAATTATTAAATGCACTTTGATCATTGTTTTGTTAAACAATAGTCGATTGTCCTATTTGGACATTGTCACTTTTAAAATATAAATCATCTTTGCTTAAAATGACATTCGAAATAAAATCTCCAACTTCGTTCGTACCAAATTTTGAATCTGCTTTCAAATCTACTGTCACAACATTATATTCAATCGCTTTTTCTACTGCCTCATACACTTTTTTAGCTTCTTTATGAAGTCCAAAATGTTCTAAAAGCATTGCTGCTGATAATATGGAAGCAATTGGATTAGCTATGTTTTTCCCTTTTGCTTGCGGATAAGAACCATGAATAGGTTCAAAAAGCGCATTTTTATTTCCTAATGATGCCGAAGCCAATAATCCTATAGAACCTGTAATTACACTGGCTTCATCAGATAATATATCTCCAAATAAATTTTCGGTCAAAATGACATCAAATTGTTTTGGATTTAAGATGATTTGCATCGCAGCATTATCAACAAAAAGAAAATCCAATAGTACATCAGGATAATTTTCGCTTACTGTTTTAACTACTTTTCTCCATAAACGAGAAGTTTCAAGCACATTAGCTTTATCCACCATCGTTACTTTTTTACGTCTATTTTGCGCAGCTTTAAAAGCCAAATGAGTAATTCTGGTGATTTCTTCTTCTGAATATTCGCATAAATCAGAAGCTATTGTACCAGCATCGTTCAATTTTTTCTCGCCAAAATAAACACCTCCGGTAAGTTCTCTGAAAATAGTAAAATCAGCACCTTCGATTATTTCTCTTTTTAAAGGAGAAGAATCTAATAATGACTTATATGGTTTTATAGGTCGGATATTTGCAAAAAGACCTAATTCTTTTCTCAATTTTAATAAACCTTGCTCCGGACGAACTTTAGCACTGGGATTGTTGTCGTATTTTGGATCACCAATAGCGCCAAACAAAACTGCATCCGTATTAAGACAAAGATTAAGCGTTTGTTCCGGAAGAGGGTTTCCGGTTTTATCTATGGCAACAGCTCCCATAAGAGCATCTTCAAAAACAAATTCATGATCATATACCACACCTATAGCATATAAAGCTTTCTTTGCCTGTAAGGTCACCTCTGGTCCTATTCCGTCTCCTGGCAATACTGCTATTTTTAAATTCATGGTTTAGTTTTTTATATAATTATACTATTGTAAATAGTGCTTTTATTAACTTCTTATTAAATCACTTTGTATTTTACAAGCTTCAATAATTTGATGAATATCATCATCTAAAACTTCTTTTTTGATATCGGCAAATTTTAAGAACTCAATATAAACTACATCCAATTGTACTTTAGTAAGTTCATATCCTACTTTTTTTGCTCTGTATGCCAATGCTGCTCTACCACTTCTAGCAGTAAGAACTATTGAAGACTCATTGACACCTACATCCAAAGGATCCATGATTTCATAAGTTGCTCTGTTTTTAATCACACCGTCCTGATGAATTCCTGAACTGTGTGCAAAAGCATTAGCACCAACAATCGCTTTATTTGGTTGCACCATCATTCCCATACTTTCAGAAACCAAACGACTCATTTCATTCAACTGTTTCGTATTGATATCAGTATATAGATTTAAATAAGGATGTTGTTTAAAAATCATTACCACTTCTTCAAGTGCAGTGTTTCCGGCTCTTTCTCCTATTCCATTTATAGTACATTCTATTTGTCTTGCTCCGTTTACCGCACCAGCAATAGAATTAGCAGTTGCCATTCCTAAATCATTATGACAATGGCAAGAAAGAATAACATTTTCAATACCTTTTACGTTTTCTTTTAGGTATTTTATTTTAGCACCATATTCTTCCGGTAAGCAATACCCGGTAGTATCAGGAATATTAAGTACTGTAGCACCTGATTTTATTACTTCTTCACAAACTCTTGCCAAGAAATCATTATCAGTTCTACCAGCATCTTCAGCATAAAATTCTACATCTTCGACATACGATTTAGCATGTGAAACAGCAAATTTTGCTCTAGCGATAATATCTTCTCTAGTAGTATTTAATTTGTGTATTATATGTGAATTTGAAGTTCCAATTCCAGTATGAATACGTGGTTTTTTAGCATGTTTTAAAGCAGCTGCAGCAACATCTATATCATTTTTCACTGCTCTGGTTAAACCACAAACAGTTGCATTTTTTACAATTTTACTAATTTCAGAAACAGATAAAAAATCACCTGGACTAGAAACAGGAAAACCAGCTTCAATAATGTCAACACCCATTTCGTCTAGGCGATTTGCTATAACGAGTTTTTGATTGGTATCTAGTTTACATCCTGGGACCTGTTCTCCATCTCTTAAAGTGGTATCAAAAATTTGAACTTTCTCTCTATTCATTTTCATTTATTTAATGTAATTTCACATCTCGATAACAAATTTATATTTCATTACTTTAATATAAAACTCATTTTAACGAAATATACTGCTTATAAAGAGAATTAAAACTTTATAATATATTGATTAACAAACAATTAGACCACAATATTTTACAATGGCTAACCATCAAAAAGATTTCTTATTTGTATTAATAAAATCCCTTTCAAAGTCTGAAAAAAGACAATTTAAGATTTTTGCGAGCCGACTCGAGACAAGTTCAAATACAAAATTCATCGAATTATTCAATATTTTAGATAAATCAGAAGTGTATGATGAGAAACTTATTTTGAAAAGCGGTATCATTAAAAAAGTACAATTATCCAACCTGAAGTCCTATTTATACAAACAAATTTTAGTGAGTATTCGATTGAATATTCCGAGTCAAAATATTCGCTATCAACTAAGAGAGCAAATTGATTTTGCAGCTATATTGTACAATAAAGGTTTGTACAAGCAAAGTTTAAAAATTTTGGATAAAACAAAGATTCTGGCATTAGAAAATGACGAAAAACTCATGGCGTATGAGATTGTAGAATTCGAAAAACTAATTGAATCACAATACATTACGCGAAGTATTCAAGGACGCGCCGATGAGTTAGTTATTCAGGCCAAAGAATTGAATTATCGCAATACTATTTCCAGTAAATTATCCAATTTATCGCTGCAGTTATACGGTATTATGCTCAAAACAGGTTATGTAAAGAGTGACGAGGAGTATAAATATATAGACGACTATTTCAATAAACACATTTCTAAATTTGACGAGAAAAAATTTGGATTTCGTGAAAAATACTGGTTTTATAATGCCAATCTTTGGCATAGCTTCTTAGTGCAGGACTTTTTAGCCAGTTATAAATATGCTTACAAATGGGTTAATCTTTTTTATGATAACCCCAATATGATTTATCTAAATCCAGTGTTTTTCCTCAAAGGAAACCATTATTTATTGGAGTCTTTATACATGCTTAAATACAAATCAAATTTTAAAAAATATTTGGTTTTACTCGAAGAGACTATCAGTGATCCTCGTTTTCCGGTGAATGATAATATAGCTTCTTTATCATTTTTGTATTTGTACAATAACAAATTAAATTATCATATTTTAGAAGGCACTTTTGCTGAAAGTGAATACTTAATTCCCGAAATTTTAGACAAATTAAAATTACATAGTGAACATCTTGATGAACATCACGAAATGTTGTTTTACTATAAAATCGCTTCTATTTATTTTGGTAATGAAAAATATAATGAATGTATATTTTATTTAGAAAAAATCATAAATAACAAAAATCTTTCAATGCGGGAAGATTTAATGTGCTTTTCTAGGATTCTTTGTCTGATAGCTCATTACGAATTAGGCAAAGATTATTACTTAGAAAACCAATTGAAAAATACCTACAAGTTTTTATTGAAAATGAATGACTTACATGAGGTTCAAAAGGAAATTATGCGATTCATGAAAAACCTAAACTCTATTTACCCTAGTGATATCAAAAAAGAGTTTGTAAAAATGAGAGAGCGATTTATCGAATTGGAAAAAAATACTTACGAAAAAAGAGCTTTTCTTTATCTTGATATTATCTCTTGGCTCGAAAGTAAAATTGAAAACCGAAAAATCAGTGATATCATTAAGGAAAAAGCAAAATTGAGTAATCGATAAGATTGTATGCCATAAAAAGGAGGTTATAAACCTCCTTTTATTATTATTTTTTTATAATATCTTCAAATACAGCGCATTTTGCAAATTTATTTTCTCAATAAATAATCATTGGCAAAAAAAAGACTATCATTTCTGATAGCCATTTTATTATCCTAATTTCTCTGTTTTATAAAGAATCGGTGTTTCCTGTAAAAGTAGTTTCGAATTTTCGAAAAACGACTGAATGTAAGACTGTCGATTATGATTATCCAATCCGTCTTGATTTTCCCAAATCTCATGAAAAATAAAGGTGCTTGGTTCATTATGACTTTGATGCAAATCATATTGAAGACAAGCGGCTTCTTTTATGGAATTTTGAACTATATCAAGTAAAAGAGATTTCAATGTCTCTATACTTTCCGGTTTGCTTTTTATGATTACTGTTAGATTTATTGTCATAATTAATTTAAAAATAGTTGTGTTAAATGTTTATGATACAATTTAATATCATTGTCTACATCCGCATTTTTTTCAATATCATGAAAATGCATACTTTGCAATGGTTTCATTCCTGTAAAAGCATTCATTCTGTGAAAACCAAATAATGGTCCTTCATCAACGCTGTGCTGGTTAAAAAATTCTCCTGGCAAAGTAAAAGCTTCTTTTGGCGCATTCCAAGATGTGGTTAACATATATTTTTTGCCATGAAGCATTCCTCCTGTTCCATAATTAATCGTTGGATTTTCTGAAGATCGTCCATCACTTTTGTAAATCCCTTTTGCGTGACCTTCAGTAAAAACCACATCTATGTATTTTTTAAATCCGTGAGGCAATTGAAACCACCATATTGGTGTGTGATAGATGATTACATCTGCCCAAACAAATTTATCAACTTCTGCAGCAGGATTGTAATCGTCATTGATATTTGTTGTTTTTATTTCAAAATCGTTATTGTTTTTGAAAAAATTCAAGGTTTCGTTCGAAATGGTTTCATTGAATCTACCTCCGGAATGGCCAAACTTTTGTCCGCCATTAATTATAAATATTTTTGTCATGATTTGTATTTTTAATTTGATGATGCAAAGTTAGAACGAGAAAACCTATTATTAAAATAACATAATTCATACCTTTGTATCATAATTATAATAGCTATGGTGAATTTAGAATGGTATCGCACCTTTAAAGCGGTTTATAAAACAGGAACGTTGACTAGTGCCGCAGAAGTCTTATTTATTTCCCAACCAGGAGTGAGTTTACATTTGAGTTCTTTGGAAAACTATGTGGGTTATAAATTATTTGACCGAACAGGCCGAAAAATGGTTCCTACCGAAAAAGGAAAAGTACTTTATAATTTTATAATTGAAGCATTAACCAAACTGGAAGAAGCCGAAAAAAATTTTCAAAGAAGTACCGAGAAAAATACCCCTACGATAAGTGTAGGTATGTGTTTTGAAACTTTTCAAATTACTCTGGAACAGTATATTTCAACCTTGCCATTTAATGTTATCATTCAGTTTGGTGAATATCCGGAAATGGTGGAAAGTTTAGAAAAAGGGATTCTAGATTTAATCATTACGCCACAGATGGTGATCAAAAACACGATTGAATATCAGGTATTTTCTTCCGAAACTATTGTACTTGTTGGCGGTAGCGAAATTGATAATTTGGAATTCAATTCAATAGAAAAAAATGAAAGTATAGAAGAAATTGAACTTTGGTTAAAACAACAAAAATGGTATGGAACCACTGGAGATATGGAACATTTACGACGTTTTTGGCAGTTAAATTTTAATAAATACCCAGATTTCAGACCTAATTATATTGTTCCTAATCTAAATTCTATCGTGCGTTGTTTGAGCAGTGGCAAGGGACTGGCTGTTGTTCCTGATTTTCTTTGCCGAAAAGAAATTGATAATGGTTCCATTAAAATGATTTGGGAAGGAAAAACTCCACTAAAAAACACACTCTATTTTGCAACCAGAAAAAAAACAATGTATCAGGAAGAAATAGCGCTGATTAAGAAAATATTTATGGAACTGAACTAAAACACTGCGTTTAAAAAATATTCATTACTTTTAAAGAACACTTAACAATTGAAATTATGAATGGATTTTTCAAAACGATACTTGCAGGTTACGGCGCCAAAAAATTAGGTGGTGGCTGTTTTGGAACAATTATTATTTTTATAATAATCTATTGGATATTAGGTTATTTTTAGAGTTTTGATTCTAAAAATAACCTAATTCTATTAAGTTCAAATATTAGTAATTCAATAATTCTTTCAAATCATTTTCGAATCTGCCTTTCGGCAAATATTGATCTTCCAATGCTTTTGTAAATGGAATTGGCGTGTCTAAACTCGCCACGCGTTTTACAGGAGCATCAAGGTATTTGAAACAATTTTCCATTATCATTGCCGAAATATCGCTGGCAATTCCGCCAAACATACTGTCTTCCTGATAAATCACTACCCTTCCTGTTTTCTTTACCGATGCGAAAATTGCTTCTGTATCCAAAGGTTGTAAGGTTCTTAAATCGAGTAAATCAGCTGAGATTTCAGGGTTTTTAGCTAACGTTTCCAAAGCCCAATGTACCGCTGCACCAAAGGAAATTATAGTAACCTGATTTCCTTCTTTCAATAAAGCCGCTTTTCCTAATGGAATTGTATAATAATTGGTAGGAACGTCTTGGTAAACGCTTCTGTACAATTGCTTGTGTTCAAAGAATAATACTGGATTCGGATCGTTTATAGAAGTATTTAAAAGCCCTTTGGCATCATATGGAAATGCGGGATAAACTACTTTTAAACCTGGTGTTTTGGTAAACCAAGCTTCATTGGTTTGCGAATGAAATGGACCAGCTTGTGTTCCGCCACCGCAAGGCATCCTTACCACAACATCAGCCTTTTCTAACCAACGGTAATGTGATTTGGCCAATAAATTCACAATTGGATTGAATCCTGTTGAAACAAAATCAGCAAATTGCATTTCCACAATCGCTTTGTATCCATTAATCGATAATCCCATTCCAGCCGAAACCACTGCACTTTCACAAATAGGTGTATTGATAACCCGCTCTTTGCCAAACTGCGCTACAAAACCATCGGTAATTTTGAAAGCACCACCATATTCAGCAATATCTTGGCCCATGATAACAGAATTTTCATGACGTTCCATTGATTGCCTCAAACTAGTAGAAATGGCATCAATAAAACGAATATTTTCTTTTTCTTCTGATGGTTTAACTTTCTCGAATGTATATGGTTTATAAACATCATTTAATTCTTCACTTAATGTAGCTTCGATCTCAGGCTCCGCATTGGCAACAGCTAAACTCTCATCAATGGTTGCCTTTATTTCAGCATGTAAAGCCGCGTCAAAATCGGCTGTAAGAATTCCGTTTTCGGTCAAATATTTTTTATAATTTTCCACTGGATCTTTGATTGCCCACATATCCATTAACTCTTGTGGAACATATTTAGTGCCACTCGCCTCTTCATGTCCGCGCATTCTGAAGGTTTTGAATTCCAATAAAACAGGACGTGGATTTTCTTTCATCGAAGCTTTCAATTCAGATAACAAATTATAGACTTCCAGAATATTATTACCATCAATAATATGGCTTTCCATTCCATATCCTTTTCCTTTATCGGCTAGGTTTTCGCAACGGTATTGTTCATTTGTAGGTGTCGATAGTCCGTAACCATTATTCTCTATTACAAACATAACTGGCAATTCCCAAACGGAAGCAATATTTAAAGCTTCATGAAAATCACCTTCACTGGTAGCGCCTTCACCAGTAAAAACAGCGGTAACTTTTCCGTTTTTCTTAAGTTTATTGGCCAAAGCGATTCCGTCTGCAACTCCTAATTGAGGTCCTAAATGCGAAATCATTCCAATAATCTTATATTGTTGGGTTCCAAAGTGAAAACTTCGATCACGGCCTTTAGTAAAACCATTGGCTTTGCCCTGCCATTGTGAAAACAATCGGTACAATGGAATGTTTCTTCCTGTAAAAACACCTAGATTTCTGTGCATTGGTAAAATATACTCATCAGAATCTAAAACTGCCGTAACTCCTACAGAAATAGCCTCTTGTCCAATCCCTGAAAACCATTTGGATACTTTTCCCTGACGAATTAGTATCAACATTTTTTCTTCTATCAGTCTTGGCTTCAGTATTCTTTTATATAAATCTAATAATTGATCGTCAGTAAGATTTTTTCGGTCAAAAGTCATTTTTTCGGTTTTATTATATGGTTCAAAGATAAAAAAATATAACAGTTTAGTATTATTTTGTTATATTTTTTTATTTTGTTTGTGATTTTTAAAATACAGATATAAAATTATTCTTTACATTTGTATCTGCAAGGTTTTTAGACGTTGTAAGTTATAAAAAAATATTTTAAAAGTATGCAAAACATTCCTAGTGTTGACTTGCGTGATTTCCTTTCGGACGACCCGAAACGTAAACAAAAATTTGTAAATGAAATCGGAAGTGCATTTGAAGATATTGGCTTCGTAGCACTCAAAGGGCATTTTTTAGGCGACCAGTTGGTTGATGAATTGTATGGTGAAATCAGAAATTTTTTCACTTTGCCATTGGAAACAAAGCGTAGTTATGAAATTCCTGGAATTGGCGGACAAAGAGGCTATGTTTCTTTTGGAACTGAGCACGCCAAAGGCAGAAAAGAAGGGGATTTAAAAGAGTTTTGGCATTTTGGGCAATATGTATCCAAAGATTCCAAATATGCTTCAGAATACCCTGAAAATGTTGAAGTAAAAGAATTGCCTCGTTTTAATGTGGTAGGTAAAGAAGCCTACCAAATGCTGGAAAAAACAGGTGTTTATGTCCTGAGAGCTTTGGCTTTGCATCTTGGTTTGGATGAATTTTATTTTGACAATTATGCCAAAGATGGAAATTCAATCTTAAGACCTATTCATTATCCACCTATTACTTCTGAGCCAGCCAATGCCATTCGTGCGGCTGCTCATGGCGATATCAATTTGATTACTTTATTGATGGGAGCGCAAGGAAGAGGGTTACAAGTTCAAAATCATGATGGTGAATGGATTGATGCCATTGCTGAACCTGACGAATTGGTAATTAATGTGGGCGATATGTTATCGCGTCATACCAATAACAAGTTAAAATCTACGATTCATCAAGTAGTAAATCCTCCGAGAGAATTATGGGGAACTTCACGTTATTCTATTCCGTTTTTTATGCATCCGGTAAGTGATATGAAATTAGATTGTTTGGAGAACTGTATTGATGCAGAAAACCCAAAGAAATTTGAAGATATTACTGCAGGAGCTTATTTATACGAACGTTTAGTAGATTTGGGACTTATTAAAAAATAAAACTTAAATTTACGTCAAATACTAAAAGACATTGAGTGTATACTTAATGTCTTTTGTTTTTTACTCTTTAGAAATTAAGAAAATGAACTTTATATTCTAAATTTATAAATGGTTTTAAATAAAATTAATTTTAAAATTATGGACTTAAAAGACCAATTAAAAAACCTTTTTCCGGATCACGAACCATCTCCTGAAGAAGCAATTGAAGAAGTTGCCCACGAATTATACGTTCAAAAAGAACCTATGATTTGCAAATTCGAAAAACGAAAAGGAAAAGCTACAACTATAATCGAGGGCTACGAAGGAACAGATGAGGATTTTAAAATTCTTGCCAAAGAAATCAAAACCAAATTAAGTGTTGGTGGAACTTTTAAAGAGGATTCCATCATTATACAAGGCGATTATCGGGATAAAATCATGACTATTTTAAAAGAAAAAGGCTTTAAAGTAAAACGTGTTGGAGGCTAGGAAAAAGGTTCAGTTGAGCAACTGTAAACCTTAAACTTTAAACAAAAAAATAATGATTCAATCATCAGAATTAATATTAAATCCAGATGGCAGTGTATACCATTTGAATTTAAAACCGGAAAATATTGCGCATGATATCATCTTTGTAGGTGACCAAAATCGTGTCGAAAAAATCACACATTTTTTTGACAGTATCGAATTTTCTGCTCAAAAAAGAGAGTTCAAAACCCAAACCGGAATTTTCAAAGGAAAGAGAATTACTGTGATGTCAACGGGAATTGGTCCAGATAATATTGATATTGTCATGAACGAATTGGATGCTTTGGTTAATATTGATTTGAAAACCCGTCAACCAAAAGAAAATCTAACTTCATTAAACATCATCCGTATTGGGACTTCCGGCTCTTTACAGGCAGATATTCCCGTGGATAGTTTTGTGATGTCTAAATTTGGATTAGGCTTGGACAACATGCTCCGCTCCTATTTAATTGACGAAGTTTCGAATATTGAAATGGAAGAAGCTTTTATAAAACACACCAATTGGGATTTGCGAAAAGGGAAACCGTATGTAATTTCGTGTTCTTCGTCACTGGAAAAAATGATTGAAAGCGACAAAATGCATAAAGGAATTACAGCAACTGCCGGAGGTTTTTACGGTCCACAAGGGCGTGTGTTGCGACTAAATATTCAAGATGAAGCATTGAATTCTAAAATGGATAATTTTAAATTTGGTGACAACCAAATCACAAACTTAGAGATGGAAACAGCAGCTATATATGGACTTTCGGCTCTTTTAGGACATAATGCGTTATCGTTAAACGCTATAATTGCCAATCGGGCTTCGGGAACTTTTAGTGAAGATCCATATAAAGCGGTCGATGAATTGATTGCATATACATTAGATAAAATTGCTTTAGGGTAAAACGTTCTAATTTTCAAAATCTCATCCATTTGTAGTTTTAAAAAAGTTCTACTTTAATTTTTTTAAAACTACATTTGTTTTTTAGAACAATCCAATAATGAAAATAATACTTACAGGTGCTACAGGAGTTTTAGGTTCTCATATTATGTATGAAATTCTGGAACTTTTTATCAACAATAAAATTGACGGAAAACTTTTTCTTATCGCAAGAAATAAAGGAAAAAACTCCGCTTTAGATAGAATAAACGAACTCTTATCCAGTAGTTACACTCCTAAAATCATAAAAGAAAAAGGGCTGTCAAATCTGCACGAATATATCGAAATCATCGATACGGATTTAGCTTCAATTCAAGATACTTTTCCAAACCAAATAAAAGGTGCTTATTTTATTCATTCGGCTGGATACGTGAATTTATCTACAGATGAAGAGCTACGAGAGAAAATTTTTGATGAAAATACTACAATCACAAAATCACTTTTCAATATATTTCATCCCTTTATAAAAAAGTTCATCTATATAGGAACTGCTTTTTCATCAGGAATCCGAAAAGGAGTAATTGATAATGATTTTCATAGTTTAAGTTTTAAACCAGAGCATCGCAATGCGTATGAAAATGCCAAATTCCATTCGGAAAATTTTATAGCCCAAGAATGCCAAAAAATAGGTTTACCCTTCCAAATTCTCCGTCCAAGTGTTATTGGAGGTAAAATGCTGGGAACCGAAAACCAATATTTCATTCCGAAATACATGGTTTTTTATCTTTTGGCAAAATTCTTTCACTTTACTTCCCAACGAAAAGGCGAACAAGAAAATGTTCGTTTTATCGTCAATGAAGAAACAGGTTTGAACATTATTCCTGTCGATTATGTCGCAAAAGTGATTGTAAACACATTCGAAAGAGAAGATATTGAACAACTTAATATTGTAAATAATAAAAGTTTCAATATGATAAATGGATTACAGTTGATTATGAAAGAGGTGGGATACACCAATTTCACTTTAATACAAAATCCTTTAGATTTCAAATATAAAAACGTCATTGAAAAATTGTATTATGAAAGTATTGGTAAGCATTTAAGTCCCTATTTTACAACTGCTGCCAACGAATACGATACTGCCTTATTGAACTCTATTCTTGAAATACCAAAACTGGACCAAGAAGCGTTTACCAATATGATTCGTTATGCAAGAGTGAATAATTTTAAAGATATTAATGTGTAATTTCAGGAGCTAATTCCCGCTGTACACTGCAATTTATTGCGCCGAACCCCGGCACAATAGGATTTACGTTTTCATCGAGGCTAGTTAAAACGATTGACGATAAAAAAATATTTATGAATTATTTTGGTAGAATATTTTTTAATTTTATTGGAGCTTCAATTAGATGGATATTTGGAACCATTTGGAGAACTTTATCAAATAAAGATAAATTTACTTTTGATGAATATTTATATGGTCCAAAAAAAAATGCTAATTATTATGACGAAATGGGACATCAATTTAACAACAAAATAATAGGAGGTATTTTCTTTTTTGTTTTAATAATAATTATTCAAAAAATATTTTAATAAAAATGACAACAATAAAAATAGCTGGAGTTCCTGAACATTTTAATCTTCCTTGGCATTTAAGCATCGAAAACGGAGATTTCGAAAAAGAAAATATCGATTTACAATGGACTGACGTTCCTGAAGGAACCGGTAAAATGTGCCAAATGCTTCGTGATGGGGAAACTGATATTGCCGTAATCCTAACCGAAGGAATCGTAAAAGATATCGTTGCCGGGAATCCTAGTAAAATTGTTCAGGTTTATGTAGAAAGTCCTTTAATTTGGGGGATTCACGTAGCTGCAAACTCCAATTATAAAACGGTAGCTGATCTAGAAAATACCAAAGTGGCAATTTCCAGATTAGGTTCTGGTTCGCAATTAATGGCATATGTCAATGCTGATAATCAAGGTTGGAAAACGGATAATCTGCAGTTTGAAATTGTAAATACCATTGATGGCGCGGTTGAAGCTTTGACAAACGGAACTGCTGATTATTTTATGTGGGAACGTTTCATGACAAAACCACTTGTTGACAAAGGAATTTTCCGCAGAGTTGGCGACTGCCCTACGCCTTGGCCTTGTTTTGTAATTGCTATTCGGGATGAAGTTTTAGAAAAAGATCCAAAAATCATTTCTAAAATTTTAGAAATCATCAATCAAACAACTCTAGAATTTAAAGACATTCCTAGTATTGACAAAATTTTAGCGTCAAATTACAATCAAAAAATAGACGATATTCAGGAATGGCTTTCTTTAACGCAATGGTCACAAAAACCTTTAACAGAGAAAGTGTTAAACAAAATTCAAAATCAATTATTTCAACTTAAAATTATCGATAAAAAAGGTACTTTTGATGCAATTGTAAAAGCAGTCTAGATTTCTGTTTTTATGTTATTATGATAAAAATAAAAAAAATTACTTTTCAAGGTATTAAACAAAAATTTCAGGTCAAAAAACCCTGGGATGACGTTATTATTTTTGTCTTAAACATATTAATTGCGATTCCGGTTTTTATAATTGTACATCAAAACCTAATTAATCCCAATTGGTTTTTTAATATTGACCGAATCATTTTGTTCCTACTCATCGTAGTATCAATACAATTAATCTTGAGATTTCTTCGAACAATTATTCTTATTTGCATTCTTTTGTATTTACTGGTCTTAATTTATGGTTCCGTGATTGGGAATTATGGTTTCAACAGTGTTTTTGAAGACTATAATTCAATGATGTATTCCATGTCGTACAATCCGTATCCGCAGGACATAATCATTGCCAAACTGCTTCCGTTTCCTAATAAATCAAAAATCATTAATGCCATAGAATATCAGAATCCAAAAGTGAGGAATTTTGCGATTATGGCAACAACTAAATATTTCAAAAATGTAAAGGGATATTCTGATTACAGAACTATTATTCAATGTTTTGCTGTATTTAAAGAAATAAATCATCGATGGAATTATGTGAGTGATCCTAAAGATGGGGATTATATTGCATCTGCCAGTGAATCATTAGACTATTTTTCAGGCGATTGCGATGATCATTCCATCTTAATGGCAGCAAGTGTCAGAGCAATTGGTGGAACTCCCCGATTAATTCATACTAAAGGACATATTTATCCCGAAATATTAATTGGCTCCCAAAAAGATTTAGAAAAAGTAAATTTTCTAATTAAAAATGTTTTGTTTGTAAATGAAAGTAACGAGAAACAACTTCATTATCACATCGATGAACGTGGTCAAATATGGATGAATCTCGACTATACAGCTACTTATCCAGGTGGACCGTTTTTATCCGAAGAAATTCTGGGGGCATTAACTTTAGAATAAAACTATATTAAGAATTGTAAATACTTTAAATTCTAGGCTTCATTTTTTATAAAACATTATTTTTCAACAGATTTATTTTCAGGTCAATATATTGCAGTTGAAGATTGTTTTTCAACACTTCATACTCAGCCGTCAGCAATTGGTTTTTCACAGTGGAATATAAAACCGCTTCTATTTTTCCACTTATAAACTTTGCTTGCGTAGTAATTAGTGAAGCTTTGGCATATCTTAGTTTTTCTATCAATTTATTCTGAAGTTCCAAATAATTTCTTTTGTTTTGTTCTTCTAAAACGACTTGTTTGTCTAATTGTTGTTTTTCTTGCTCTAAGACCAGTTTTACCTTATCACTTACTATTTTTGATGCACTGATTTTTTTATTATTTCTAAAGCCATTAAAAACAGGAACATTCAACTGCATACCTATTTGTTGACTTCTGTTGTTTTCTAATTGATTCTTAAAACTATCTGTGTTCACTTGATTTAAAGTTTTATAATAAAAAGTGGAATATCCATAATAAGCTGACAATGTGGGCAAATTACTAGCTCTTTCTAAGCTTATCGACTTCAAACTATTTTGATAATGGAGTTCAGCAAGCTTTATTTTAGGATTATATACTATCTTTTCAATAGCGTCAGTTGTTGCTTCGTTCAAATAGAGCTCCAAAACCACTTTATCAGTTGCAACATTAGTAACATTCATTAATTGAAATAATTGCGTTTTTTTAATTGCATACAACTGTTCAGTTTCCAAATTTCTATTTTCTTCCTCCGAAAAGCTCAATTGCATATCATACAAATCACTTTGAGGTTTACTCCCAATGGCGACTTCTTTCGTTACTCTGTCCAAGTTGAAAATAGTTTGTTTGAGTTGCTCTTTTTGAATTTTTAATAATTCTTGAGTGTAAAGTGCCTGATAATAGCTTTCTAAAAGCTGTAATTTATATTCATTTTCTACAACATCTTTCTCGGCTTTAGCCAATTCAATATTTATTTTATCTTTTTGAGCATTTGCAAAAGCACTGAAATCAATTAGATTTGTTCGGGCATTGCCATAAAAATTATTATTTTGCAAATTAGAACTTATCCTTCCGTTTGTTGAAGGATCAATGGTAGAACCAAAATTATAACCTTGTTCACCATATAAATTGATCGTTGGCAACATTCGATTTAAAACGGAGTTTTGTGACTTCTGTGTTCTTTTAATTTCTAGCTGTCTGATTTTTATTTCGATATTATTCTGAAACCCCATTTCCATACACTTTGTAAGCGACCAAGGATTTTCCTGGCCGCTTGCAAAAGCACAAAATAGTATAAAGACTACTGTTAAAACGATTCTATTATTCATATTTTAAATATTTCAATATGTCTGTTTTTGTTGCTTGATAAGCTCTTGATAACACAATTATTAGTGTTAAAACTAATAAGATTATAAATCCAAATACGAATGGAAATACAGCTATATCTATCCTAAAGGCGAAATTTTCAAGCCATTTGTTTAATAAATAATACACTGGAAATAAGGCTATTAAAAACCCAATTATACAATACAAAATATATTGTTTTGATAACTCTTTCAACAAAACAGTAGTATCTGCTCCAAGTGTTTTTCGGATTGCAATTTCTTTCATTCGCCTTTGTATCGAATAGGAAGCCAAAGCAAATAATCCGAAAAGAGCAATTAGAATTACCACTACATTCAACAATGAAAAAAGATTTTTTTGTTTTACATATTCTTCATAAGTCCTTGCGTATTGTTTGTCTACAAAATCATATTTAAAAGGATATTCGGTATCCACAGAACTCCATAATTTCTCGATATCGGCTATTGTATTTTCAACATTATCCGATTTTAATTTCACGTAAACCTTACCTATATTTTGAGCAATACCCACAGTTTTAGGATGATAAAAGCACATTGGTGGAACTTCGGCTTCGGGGCTCAATAAATTGAAATCTTTAACTATTCCAATGATTTTTAATTTTCTTTTTCTAATGCTAATTTCCTGTCCCAAAGCATCCTTCATGCTCATCAATTTTTGAGCAGTTTCATTAATTAGTACCGAAGAAATAGTGTCAGAAGCATATTTTTTTTCAAGTCCCCTGCCTTTTATAACTTTTATCTTCATCATTTGTAAAAAATCATAATCTATTGCAACCGTACGCTCTTTAAAAAGTACATCCTTATACAATACCGGACCTACTGAATTATCCGAACCGTCAAAAGACATAAGAGCTGTTGAACTGTTTTCAACTCCTTTTATTTTTGCCAACTCTTGTTTAATAGTAGTGTATTTGTTGTAAATGTTTAGTCCGGGGTTTTCTACTTCATAATCTGAATTAGGGAAATTTAAGTTGATTGCAATTACCTGATCTCCTCTGAAACCCAAATCTTTATTAATTAAATAGTTGACTTGCTGATAAACAATATGAGATCCAATAATGAAAAATGTTGCAATGGCAAACTGAAAAACTAACATTCCGTTGCGCAACCAAACGCCACTTTTACTTCTTCCAAAATTTCCTTTCAGCACTTTTAAGGTTTCAAAATTAGAAACATAAATAGCCGGAAATATTCCCGCAGCCAAAATTGTAAGAATGAATATTACAATCAGTTCTAAATAAAACTGAGTGCCAATAATTTTTAAATTTTTACCTAAAAAGGCATTATAATAAGGCAAAACCAATTCAACAATTACCAAAGACAATAGAATCGAAAAAGAACTGATCAGAATCGTTTCAAAAACAAACTGCCTGATAATATTGCCTTTTGATGCGCCCGAAATTTTGCGAACACCTACTTCTTTCGCTCGTTTTATGGCATTGGCGGTAGCCAAATTGATATAATTAACAATCGATAAAAAGAGTATCAAAATAGATAATCCAGCCATAATTATTAGAAACTGATAATTGCCCCGACCTTCCGGATAACCATCTATACTCGAATGCAATCTGGCTTGTGAAAGCGGTTCCATGAAAACTGTAAAATGCCCTAATTTCTTCGTCATTTCCTCTGGAGTAAAGCCGGCTTCTTTTGCCGTTTTTACTATTCCTTCATCGTAGTACGCTTTTTCCAGCATTTTTCTTGTACTTTCCACTTTTGAAGGATCTTTTAGTTTTAAGAGAATTTTTAATGAAAAAAGACCGTATTGTTTTTCTGAATCCATTATATTTTTCAAAGTGTTCACCACAACATCCGGGGCAATTGAAGAATTACCTGGAATGCGATATACAGCACGAACTGTAAACATAGTATCAAAGCATTTGATTTGTTTGCCAATTGGATTTTCATTACCAAATACTCGCTTAGAAAGATTTTCAGAAATTGCAATGCTTGTATTATCTTTCAATGCTGAAATCGCATTTCCTTGAATCATTTTAAAAGGAAAAAGAGAAAAGAAATCACGCTCGGTATTGATGATTTTATCTACTAAAGTTTTCTTACCGTTGTAAATAATTTTGTCATTTTGATACCAATCGTCAGCAAAAACAATAGTTTCAACATTTGTGTCTTTTTCTAAATGAGGTTTCAATCGCGCCGGATGTTCTGCCATAATTGGCATATCAGTCAATTTTACCAATACCTGATAGACTTTTTCTTTTTCAGGATTCCAAGCATCATAGCTTTGTTCGTCGTTCCAATACAGCAAAGCAAAAATTAATCCCGCAATTCCTATTGCCAATCCTAAAACATTCAAAGCTGAAAATAACTTGTTGTTTTTAAGATGGTAAATAAATATGTTAATCCAATTTTTCAGCATGGTTATTCGTATTTTAAATAGTATAAAACATCTACTCTTGTGGCTTGATAAGCTCTTGAAAGTACCACTATTAGGGTTAAGGACAGTAAAGCTACAAATCCAATTAAAAAAGGATAGATTGAAATATCTATTCTGTAAGCGAAATTCTCCAACCATTTGTTGAGTAAATAATAGGCTGGAAATAAGGCAATCAAAAATCCTATGACACAATAAATGATGTATTGTTTGGATAATTCTTTAAGTAAAACATTTGTTTCGGCACCAAGCGTTTTTCGAATAGCAATTTCTTTCATTCGTCTTTGTATCGAATACGAAGCCAAAGAGAATAATCCGAAGAGAGCGATGCCAATTACAATTACATTTAATAATGTAAACAGGTTCTTCTGTTTTACATAGGTTTTATAAGTTCGCATATAACTTTTATCAATAAAATCATATTGAAATGGATAATCTGAATCCACATTTTTAATCCAGAATTTTTCAATAGCTGCAATAGTTTGCTCTGTATTTTCAGCTTTCACTTTTACGTAGATATGTTGTATATTTCCAATCATCCAGCCAATTGTTTTGAAGTGAAAAAAGACCATTGGAGGTACATTCCCTTGTGGATTATAAAGGCTGAAGTCTTTTACGACACCAATAATTTTGAGTTTATTACCATTCCAATCGACAATTTTACCAATTGGATTTTTCTCGTTCATTATCTTTAAAGCGGTTTCATTGACCATCATCGAATTTATAGTATCTGAAGCGATTTTTGGATCCATATAACGGCCTTGTGCCATTTCAATTTTCATCATTTCAAGCATCCCAAAATCAACTGCCAAATTTTGACCTTGAATATTATTGCCTTTATAACTAAAACTCGAAGAAGAATCATTTCCCCCACCAAACTTGAATGCTCCGGTTGCTACTTGCTCTACTCCTTCTATTTTTAAAATTTCATTTTTGATAGTGGTGTATCGATCAAATATCTGCTGTTCTGAATTTTTCGCGTTACGAATGGCCTCAGGTTTGTAATAAAAAATTTCTAAAACCTGTTCCCCTGAAAATCCTAAGTTTTTATTGGCTAGATAGCGTACTTGCTCGTACACAATATAAGAACCGATAATGAAGAAGGAAGCAATGCCAAATTGCAGAATTAACATTCCGTTCCGAAGCCAGACACCACTTTTACTTCTTCCAAAATTCCCTTTCAACACTTTTAAAGTTTCAAAATTAGATACATATATCGCTGGAAAAACGCCTGCACAAACCACAGTAATTATAAAAATGAAAATAGTTTGGAGATAAAATTGGTTTCCATAAATGATTAATTTTTTATCTAAAAACTCATTATAATATGGTAATGACAGTTCAACAATAACCAAGGCCAGCAAAATAGAAATCGAAACAGTAATTATAGTTTCAAACAAAAACTGTTTGACTATTTCAGCTTTTGAAGCACCAACAATTTTTCGCACACCTACTTCTTTTGCTCGACGAATAGCATTTGCTGTTGCCAGATTGATATAATTGACTATAGATAATATCAAAATTAAAATAGACAATCCAACCATTATCAGTAAAAATTGGTAATTTCCATTCCCTTCAGGCATTCCTTGTCCTTTAGAATGTAATCTGGAAACTGAAAGAGGTTCTAATATGAAATTAAAATGACCATATTTTGATTCAAATTCTTTTGGACTGATTCCTTCTCCTTTTGCTTCTTTAACTATTTTATTTTGATAGTAAATTGAAGTGATTTTTTTCGAAATTTCATTCGCTTTTGAAGGGTCTTTTAACTTGATAAACCAACCATTATTAAAATTTCCCCAATTATCTTTATCTTGATTAATCCTTCTTTTCATATTGTTCACTACTGCATCAGGAGCAATCGATGAATTACCGGTAATTTTATATACAGCGGTTACGGTTAGAATTTGATTTTCATATTGAATTTGTTTCCCAATAGGATTTTCTGTTCCAAAAAATTGTATCGCCGTTTCTTGTTTCATAGCAATACTATTTTCATTTTGCAATACCGTTTTTGGATTTCCCTGAAGAAACTCAAAAGGAAAAAAATCAAAGAAATCATTTTCAGCGTTAAACAATTTTTGAATAATAATTTTTTTGCCTTTATATTTATAAAGTGGGGATTCGTACCAATTTTCGCAGTACATCATCTTTTCAATATTAGGCTCATTTTTTAAGAATGGTTCAATAGTAACTGGAGTATTTGCTCCTGCTTCGTTCTCTCCAATATCGACCAAAACCTGAAAAACATTCCCTTTTTCAGGATTCCAATCATTGTAACTCTTCTCATCATTCCAATAAAGTAAAGCAAAAATTAATCCCGCAATTCCAATACTCAAACCCAAAATATTCAAAGCTGTAAAAAGCTTGTTCTTTTTGATGTGATATAAAAATATATTTGTCCAATTTTTTAGCATGATTATTCGTATTTTAAGTATTTTAAAACATTCATTCTTGTTGCCTGATGCGCTCTCGAAAGCACCACCAATAATGTTAATGATTGCAAAACAATATATCCAATTAGAAATGGATAAATGGAAATTTCAATTCGATAAGCAAAATTCTCTAACCATTTGTTGAGTAAATAATAAGTTGGAAACAGCGTAATTAGAAATCCAATGATACAGAAAACAATGTATTGTTTTGACAATTCTTTCAATAAAACATTCGTTTCGGCACCCAGCGTTTTTCTTATGGCAATTTCTTTCATGCGCCTTTCGATAGAAAATGAAGCTAGGCAGAATAATCCAAAAAGTGCAATTAAGATAACGACGATATTTAACAGCGAAAAAAGGTTTCTTTGACTGATGTAGTCGCTATACGTTCGGGCAAAATTTTTATCAACAAAATCATACGAAAAAGGATAACGAGTGTCGATTTTTTTTGTCCAAAATTTTTCTATTTCCGAAATCGTTTCTTCACTATTTCTTGGATTTATTTTTACATAAAGTCGGCTTAAAAAACTACTTTCTGAAATAGTTTTCAAATGGTAAAATAGCATCGGAGGAATTTCTTTCTGAGGTCCATAAACATTAAAATTTTGAACAATCCCAACAATTTTTAATCTTCGTATTCCAGGATTTTCGCCATCATCTCTAATGTCAAATTCTTTTCCAATTGGATTCTTTTCACCCATCATTTTTACCGCTGATTGGTTCACAAGTACTGAACTGATTGTATCCGAAGCAAATTTTGGCGAAATATCTCTTCCTTCAACAATTTTAATATTCATCAAGTCCAGCATCCCAAATTCCATTGACATATTATCAACTTCAACGTCTTTTCCTTTGTAGGCAAAAACGGAAGAGAAATAACCACCATATCCAAAAGAAAAATTACCTGCCGAAACTTTCTCAACACCTTTTATTTTCAATAATTCGTTTTGAATCATATCAAAATCTTTTGGCTTTTTTGGTTCGTTAAAATTGATATTTAAGACTTGATTTCCTTTAAATCCAAGTTCTTTATTAATCATAAAATTCACTTGCTGAAAGACGATGTAAGATCCTATAATGAAAAAAGAAGCTATTGCAAATTGCATAATAAGCATGGAATTTCTGAGCCAGATTCCTTTTTTACTTCGGCTGAAATTTCCTTTCAAAACGCTTAGGACTTCAAAATTTGAAATGTAAATTGCAGGAAAAATTCCGGCAAAAAGAACTGTGATTATAAAAACAAGAAGCAATTGGATATAAAATTGACCGCTGTACATGACCAATTCTTTAGATAAAAACTGATTGTAATAGGGTAAGAAAAGTTCAACAATTACCAAAGCAAAAAGTACAGCAAAGGACGTTGTAATCACGGTTTCCAATACAAATTGAAAAACGATTTGTGATTTTGCAGCACCAATAATTTTACGAACGCCAACTTCTTTTGCTCGTTTTATGGCATTTGCTGTGGCGAGATTTATATAATTCACAATAGAAAGAATTAAAATAAAGATCGACAAGCCAAGCATAATAAGCAAAAATTGATAATTACCACTTCCTTCTGGATAACCGTTAACTACTTTTGAATGCAATCTGGCGGTTTCCAAAGATTCTAAATAAGGTTTGTCTAAACCAAAATTTTTGATGTAATCTTCCGTCGAAATTCCTTTTTCTTTCGCTGCTTTTTTTGCTTGTTTTTCTATGTAAATATTCAAAATCTGCTTTTCAATCGCTTCTTTTCGTTCTGGATTTTTTAATTTTATAACTAAAAAACTAGTATGACTTTGCCAATTTTCAACATTTTTTTTGACATTTTCTTCAAATTCTTCACGTAAAACCACTGAAGGCGTGACAGAAGATTTTTCAGAAATTTTATAAACGCCGCCAACAACGCAATTCATTTCGCCAATTTTTATTGATTCGCCCATTGGATTTTCACTGCCAAATAAAAGCTCTGCTGTTTGCTCAGAAATCGCAACATTATTTTTGTTTTTCAAAGCTGTTTTTGCGCTTCCATTTGTAAATTGGAAAGGAAAAAAGAAGAAAAAATTGCCTTCCGATTTTAGAATTTTCTGAACAACTTCTTTCTTGTCTTTATATACAATAAGTGCTCCGTTGTAACCAGGTTGAAAATTACAATAAGATTCAACTTCAGTAGAATTTTGTTTTAGAGTTTTTCCTAAAGGAATAACATTGTAAGCCAAAAAGCCAGATCTGGGTTGATCATTTACAACTTGAAATATGCTTTCTTTTTCTGGATTCCAAGCGTTATAACTTTGTTCGTCATTCCAATATAAAATGGCGAAAATCAATCCTGCGATTCCAATACTTAATCCCAAAACGTTGAGAAAAGAAAACAGCTTGTTTTGCTTTAAGTGGTAAATAAATATTTTAATCCAGTTGAGTACCATGCCTTTTTGATTGTTTTAATTTTGATTTGATGAAAAGGTTAAGATGTTTACAAAAGAATTTGGCAAAGCATCTCAAAAACGATTATAATTATTGATATTAGGATACTTATCATTTCTATACTTTAAAAACATCAACATTGCGACTATTTGTTTTTTCCGAAAGGATTACTCCATCTTTCATCAAAATAATTTTTTCCGAAAAAGAAGCGTCATAATCTGAGTGTGTAACCATCAAAATTGTGGCACCGTTGGAATGTAAATCGGTAAGCAATTCCATTACTTCGTTTCCGTTTTTACTGTCCAGATTTCCTGTTGGTTCATCGGCAAGAATAATTTTCGGGTCGTTAATCAAAGCTCTGGCAACCGCTACACGCTGTTGCTGTCCTCCGGAAAGTTGCTGTGGATAATGTTTTAATCGGTGTGAGATCCCTAATTTTTCGGCAATTGCTTCCACTTTTTTCTTTCTGTCAGAAGATGGAACTTTATTATAAATTAATGGCAATTCGATATTGTCATAAACCGATAACTCGTCAATCAAATTGAAATTCTGAAAAATAAAACCAATATTTTCTTTTCTTGCTTTCGATTTTTCTTTCTCTTTTAGTCCAATCATTTCTTGGTTTAACAACTGATAGCTTCCGCTCGAAGCACTGTCCAATAATCCAACAATATTCAATAAAGTTGATTTTCCGCTTCCTGATGGCCCCATAATCGAAACGAAATCGCCTTGATTAATGGTTAAAGAAACTTCACCTAGTGCCATAGTTTCTACTTCTTCAGTTCTAAATACTTTTGAAAGGTTTTTAATTTGAATCATAATATTATTCGTTTTTTGATTGATGATATTTTTATATAATTATTTCTTATTCTAAATTTAATATTTCTACCTGTTTATAATCTTTATATGATGACGTTATTACTTTTTCGCCGGCTTTTAACCCATCAAGGACTTCATAATACAACGGATTTTCTCTCCCCAGTTTGATTGGTCTTCTTTCTGCTTTATTGCCATTGAGTACAAAAATCCATTTACCGCTGGTCTCTTCATTAAAACTTCCTTTCGAAAGTACTACCGTCTTTGTTTTTTCCGACAGATTTAATTTTACCCCAAAACTCAATCCTTGTTTTAAATCCAGTTTTTCAGAGGAAACAAAATCCAATTCCACTTGAAATCTTCCATTTTTGATTTCGGGAATTACTTTGGTTATTTGAACTTCGATGATTTTGCTTTCAAAATCCACAGTTCCTTTTTGTTGCTCTGCAATTTTATCCAAATAAAACTCATCAACATCAGCTACTAATTTATACCCTTTTCTATCATCAATAAAACCGATGCTCGTGTTTTGCGAATAGGTTTTTCCGAGTATCGGTTCGAATGAAGAAAGTCTTCCGGAAATTGGTGCTATAATTAGAAAATTCTTTTTATTCATTCTCAAAATATCCAAACTTTTATTCATGAAACCAATAGATTGATTGAGTTGTCCAATTTGTACTTGATTTGCTAGTTTTTCTTTTTTGACACTTTGTTTGATAATGTTCATTCGCTCTTTTTGGAAACGATAGTTCTCTTGAGTCTTTTCCCATTCGTTTTTAGAAAGTATTTCTTGTTCAAAAAGTTTCTTGTTCAATTCGAATAAATTTTTGGCATCGAGATAATCGTGTTCAATGGCAATCAAGTCTTTTTCTAAATTCAACTCTTGATTTCTTAAATCAAGTTTGGCTTTGTTCAAATTATTGATTTGTTCGATAATCGCTGTTTCCTGTTGCATATACGCCAGTTCTGCATTAGGATTGTATAATCTTGCCAACGGTTGTCCCTTGATAACCATATCGCCATTTTCGACAAATATTTCCTGAACGGCCCCGCCTTCAATGATATTAATTAACATTGAATTTAAAGGAATAGCTTTTGCTTGAAAGGACATGAAGTCTTCAAAAAAATCATTTTCAACTGTCTTAATCGTGATTTCAGTTTTTTTTACGTTAAAACTTCTTTTTTTGGTTGCAGAAGTAAAGACAAAATACCCAAAGAGTAAGATAATTGGCAAAGCGATTAAAAGATACTTATTTTTGTTAGTTTTACTTGTGATTACGGTGTCCATTGTTGATGATTTGATAAGCATAAAGAGATTTTCGTGCCAAAAACTTAAACATTGTAACAGCCTTATTTTTAAGTTTTTATTTTTAATACAATTTTAATAGTGTTCATTATTGAACACCTTTTGTCCGAAACCGAACAGTAATGAAGAAGACCAACGCCTCAATATTAGTTATAGACGACCAAGAAGACATTCTTTTTGCTTCCAAAATGCTCCTTAAAAAGTATTTTGAGAACATTTATACGCTCAATAACCCGAAAAATGTAGTTGAATTAGTAGCACAAAACACAATAGATGTCGTTTTGCTGGATATGAATTACAGAATAGGATTTGAGGATGGAAAAGAAGGTTTGTATTTATTAAAAGAAATAAAAACACTTTCGCCTAAAACCGTTGTTATTTTGATGACCGCTTTTGGCAAGGTTGAAACGGCTGTAGAAGGCTTAAAATCGGGTGCTTTTGATTATATTTTAAAGCCTTGGGAAAACGAAAAATTACTTAGCGTTGTTAAGCAAGCTGTCGATAAAAGCCGGAAAGATCAAAAGAAACCAAATACTATTGAGAGTTCCGATGATTTTTTCGTCGGTAATTCGGATGTTATAAAAAAGGCGTATTCTTTGGCAGATAAAGTTGCTAAAACCGATGCTAATGTTTTAATACTTGGAGAGAACGGAACTGGTAAATATGTTTTGTCACATCATATTTACCGTCAATCAGAGCGAAAAAATAACCCTTTTATTCATGTTGATTTGGGTTCGTTGAATTCGAATATTTTTGAAAGCGAATTATTCGGTTATGCCAAAGGTGCTTTTACAGATGCTAAAATCGACACTCCCGGACGTTTTGAAATGGCTCAAAACGGGACTATATTTTTGGACGAAATAGGAAATGTTCCGTTGCATTTACAATCTAAACTCTTACAGGTTATTCAAACCAAAACAGTAACCCGATTGGGAGAATCAAAAGCTAGACCGTTGAATGTTCGCATTATCACGGCTACTAACATGGATTTAAAACAAGAAGTTACCGATAAAAATTTTCGTGAAGATTTGTACTATCGCATCAACACTATGGAAATCGTCTTGCCTCCATTACGGGAACGAAACGAAGATAAAATCCCTTTGGCGCACTATCTTTTGCAAAAAATGATTGATAAATACTCCCGAGAGGAAATCATTTTTGACGAAAAAGCATTGGAACAAATAGCAAAGCACGCTTGGAACGGAAACATTCGGGAAATGGAAAACAGAATAGAACGTGCCGTGATTCTTTGTGAGAACAATCATATTACTGTTTCCGATTTGGATTTGGAACAAATAACAACTTACGAGGATAATCAAGAGGATATTCAGCTTTCGGCTGTAGAAAAATCTGCTATCGAAAAAATCCTGCTTAAGAATAACAATAACATCAGTAAAACCGCTGAAGAACTAGGATTGTCAAGAGCATCCTTATACCGTCGTTTAGAAAAATATAACATCAGCACCAATTAATATGTTTACATCCTGGAAAATATACCAACTACTTTTTGTTCGATTGATTTTTATTCTTTTCGTTGCTGGAATTTCCATCTTTCTTTTTCAAAAAGAATTGGTTTTTACAGCAGTATTTAGTCTTCTTATTATTTTTCTGCTCCTAGTTGAAATATATTTTTACATCAAAAATGCCTTTTTGCTTTATGACAGAACGATTACTTCAATTTTGCAAAATGATTTTACATCCGATTTTTCAAAACATAAATCGTATCAAAACTATTCCAACTTATTCAAGTTGTATGAAACACTGAAAAACAAAGAAAATGAGCAGGTTTCAAAAGATATTGTGTATCGTTCTATTTTAAACAATATTGAAACGGGAATTATTATTCTGCAAAAAGAAGGAAACGACTGGAATATTTTTTTGATGAATGATTATTTTTCCAAGCATTTTGATGTGCCAAAAGTCTCCAAATGGAAGTATCTAAAAAATCACTTGCCTTCGCTATGTAAAATTATGGAGGAACAGAATTTTCAGGAAATCAAAACGTCATTAGAGATCCGCGTTAATCAGCAAGACACGCAAACATTTGTGATGCAAACGTCGAGAAGTGAAATTTACAATCGGGATTATTTTATTGTTTTGCTGGATTCGATTCAAAATGTAATCGAGAAAAAAGAAAAAGAGGCTTGGATTAATTTGATGAAGGTGATTTCACATGAACTTTTAAATTCGATTACTCCTATTCGCTCATTATCCCAGAATTTACAGGATTTGGTACAGCAGGAAACCATTTCAGCAGAAGATTTAGATGATATGAAAAGTAGTGTTGCCACGATGTTGAGACGAAGCGACCATTTACAACAATTTGTAGAAAGTTATCGCAAACTAGCCATGTTGCCCTCTCCCAAAAAAGAAAAAATAGAATTATCAAAATGGATTGAAAACTGTTTTCAAATAATGGCGCCCATTTTTAAGCAAGAACAAATAGAAGTTCTCAATACAATTGCTTTCGACCGCAGGCTAAATATTGATCCGCAACAAATGGAGCAAGTATTGATTAATCTTTTGACGAATTGCATTTATACTTTGAAAGAAACGCTAAATAAACAGATTATTATTTCCGCGGAAGTCAAAGAAAAGAGAACTTTTATTATGATTACCGATACTGGAAAAGGCATTGAAAAAGAAATAGAAAGCAAAATATTCTTGCCATTTTTCACTACTCGAAAAGAAGGTGCCGGAATTGGATTAACGTTGTCCAAAAGCATTGTTGAGGCTCATGGCGGCTATCTTGCGTATAGAAATGATGATGAAAAAACCACTTTTGTAATTTGTCTGGTTGACAATTAATTGTAATAATTATTATTCAGCTTGTATTTGGGGTTTCTCCCTAAACTCTAAAGTAGTTTTGTACTGGTAATCTTTTGTCTTAAATTTGCGGATCTGCTACAAGCGGCAAAACGCTGAAAATCATAATCACTACTTTACTATTTGGTCCAGCATCAATTGTATTGGCTAAGTTTTTATTCTAGAGAGCAGTCAAGACCAAGTTAAATGAAGAAGAAGTGAAAAAAGTAGAAAATGAAGAAGCAAGCTGGACTATTTGTCTGGAATGTAAGGGACGCGGTAAAAAAAGTCGAGGACTCAGCAATAAAGCACGACTCCGCTACCAGATGGCATTCGAACAATTTGAAAAAACAAATGGTGAAGGAATAGCTCCAGTTCGTCCTAAGGGTCATCTACACTCCTGCTTGGATTGTTCGGGATCTGGTTTGATTCATGCTTCCAGTCCTCCTGTAGCGGATAAAGAAAACTACCCACACCTTGCTATTATAGGTGGTGGTATAGGAGGAGTTGCTCTGGCTGTAGCTTGTTTGCATCGCGGAATCCCTTTCACTCTTTATGAGCGCGATAGCAATTTTGATGCTCGGTCCCAGGGCTACGGACTCACGCTCCAACAAGCTAGCAAAGCGATTGAGGGATTAGGTATTTTTTCATTAGAAGAAGGAGTGATTTCAACAAGACATGTGGTTCATACTACAGCAGGAAAAGTAATCGGTGAATGGGGCATCCGAAAGTGGATACCGTCAGATGCGAAAACATTTCAAAAACGAACCAACATACATATTGCACGGCAATCTTTACGATTAGCCTTGATTGAACAACTCGGCGGACATAACGCTGTACAGTGGGGACATCAGTTAGTAGATTTTGCAGCATGCGTGGGTGAAGGTGTTAATCTGACTTTTCAAGTAGACGGGAAAATAAAAAGCGTCAAAGCAGATCTAGTGGTTGGAGCTGATGGTATTCGTAGTTCAGTACGTAAGCTGTTGATTGGTGATGCTATTACCCCTTTACGTTACCTCAATTGTATTGTGATATTGGGCATTTGTCCTTTGAGTGCTCTCGAAGGGCTGAATAGTTCTTTACTGGACTCGGCCACTGTATTCCAAACCGCCAATGGCAATGAACGAATCTATATAATGCCTTATACGTCAGACTCGGTGATGTGGCAGCTTAGCTTCCCAATGTCAGAAAAAGAGGCTAAGGCATTAAGCGCTCAAGGACCTCAAGCACTCAAAGAAGAAGCCTGTCGCAGAACACAGTGGCACAGCCCTATACCTGAAATATTAGCAACGACTTTAGAAGCTCAAATTTCTGGCTATCCTGTTTATGATCGGGAATTACTTAGTTCAGAATTACTGGAAAAAGCGGGAAAAGTGACTTTGATTGGAGATGCTGCTCACCCAATGAGTCCATTCAAAGGACAAGGGGCGAATCAAGCGCTGCTGGACGCACTCAAACTGGCTCGCAGGATTTCAAGAGAATGCCGACCTTTATCTGAATGGAGAAAAGCTGGAATAAGGGAAAGTGTATTAACTGAATTTGAAGCAGAAATGTTAGAACGCTCTGCTACCAAAGTGAAAGATTCAGCCGAAGCTGCGCTGTTCCTACATTCCAAAATTGTGCTTCATGAGGGTGATGAGCCGAGAGGACGGTGTCTGAAGAAAAAAGACGTATAAACAAAGTGCTTAAATTCTTTCAATATTTAGCTTATGAAGTGAAAAGTCTTTAAGGATTTTCCATTTGGAAAAAAAGACTCTTCATTTTCAATAAGTCTTAGTCCCCTTTTTTTTGCTTCAATTACAAGAATATCTGGATCTACAAGCTGAAAAATTGACCCTACTTTTAGAACGCTTGCAATTCCTGACTGGCTCACTGATTGCACACCGTTATTTGATTGTATCGATACTATAAGATTTCCACCAGTTTGAAGATTGTTTATTGAAAATTCTAAAGCCTTATCAATACCTGTATATTCTAATACCAAAGCTGCCTATATAAAATCAGCTTTACAAAATACTTTGGCATCGGTGGTAATATTAAAATTTATAAGATTTAAAGAAGGTATTTTATCGTGATATCTTTCGTGAGCCGTATTGAGATAGTCCTGATTAATATCGATACCAATTACATTCTCGGTAACATTATTATCAATATGTTCTAAACCATTTCCACCTGCAACTCCTAAAAAAAGGCAAGTTTTAGGTTCTATGTTATTTAAATATTTCTTGGTCAATGAATTCAAAACTTCTAATTGCCCAACTGAATTATGAGACATATGATTTTCATAATCTTCTAGAGGTATTTCGTTCCAAGGATTAATATTTTTTTGCACCTTTTTCATAACTTTCTTAGCGGGAGTATTTAATTAATACTTAAAGCTACAAAACTTAAATCTGTATCAATTGATAAAAAAATTAGATCTATTTTCTTTTTATGTTGTTCTTATAAAAGCTTTTCCATATAAGTTGTTCCTTCTACTGGATTGCTGAAATATGGTATTATTTCATAAAATCCAAACGAGATGTATAGCTCCTTCGCTTTTTGTAAAGTTGGAATAACATCAAGTCTTATTTTTTTATAACCAAGACTACGAGCCGATTCTAGTGCTTTTTGAAGAAGTGTAACACCTATTTTATATCCTCTATAAGAATCTCTAACATAAAGCCTTTTAAGTTCAGCAATTTCATTTTCTACTCTTCTAACACCTACACAACCAACAATTTCTTCGTTATCTAAAGCAAAAAAAAGTGCTCCTTCATTTGCACCATACATCTTCGTCATTTTTGCAAATTCATTCGGCAAATTCATATATGCAAGATCAATACCCAATATATCAAGATATTCAATTATAATATCTTTGCATTTTTCAAAATCTTGTTCACTTTCGGCTAAATGATATTTAATCTGTTTTTCCATTAAAAAAAAATAATTTAGATTATCTACCGAAGTTCTTGGTTCAAATCTAAAGTTGGGAAAAAATAAAATAATAAAAAACTCCATTATTTCTAATGGAGTTTCTTGGTGGGCGATGAGGGGTTCGAACCCCCGACCCCCTCGGTGTAAACGAGGTGCTCTGAACCAGCTGAGCTAATCGCCCTAGTACAATTTAGTAATTTTCATTTCCTTATTGCGAGTGCAAATATACACCTAGAAATCGTATTTACAAGTGAAATAGTAAAAAAATAAAATAAAAAATAGCAATAATTCTCTTTCGTACTCGCTAATAGCACTTTAAATACAGGATGAAACCATACTATTTTTTTGTATTGAGGTGTTATAGTCTTACATTTGTGACAATAAATTATAAATAATGGCAAGGTTTAAAGAAAATGATTTACCAAAATCAAAAATTACCGCAAGTTCACTTACTAAAGCAACTCTAATATTTCAATATGCAGGAAATCATCGTTGGAAATTTTATGTAGGTTTAGTTTTTTTACTGCTAACAGGTGCAACCGCACTTGCTTTCCCTAAATTAATGGGAATGCTTATCGACTGTGTGAAAAATAAAGATAATGCACAGGCGAATTATATTGCCTTGGGATTAGTTGTTATTTTATTTTTTCAATCTATTTTTTCCTTTTTCAGATTGTCATTATTTGTCAATTTTACGGAACATACGTTAGCCAATCTTAGACTAGCTTTGTATAGCAATTTGGTAAAGTTACCCATGTCATTCTTTTCGCAAAAACGTGTTGGTGAATTGAACAGCAGAATCAGTTCTGATATAACCCAAATACAAGATACCCTAACTTCCACTATAGCTGAATTCTTAAGACAATTCATTTTAATTATTGGCGGTGTTCTTTTATTGGCGAATGAAAGTATCAAATTAACGTTGTTGATGTTGTCTGTTGTTCCGCTTGTGGCAGTTGCTGCAGTTATTTTTGGACGATTTATCAGAAAATATTCGAAAAACGTTCAAGACAAAGTTGCTGAAAGTCAGGTTATTGTTGAAGAAACCATGCAAGGAATTACTATTGTTAAGGCTTTCGCCAATGAATGGTATGAAATTGCCCGTTATAATGGCAAAATAAAAGAAGTGGTTAAAATTGCCATCAAAGGAGGAAAATACCGAGGTTACTTTGCTTCATTCATTATTTTCTGTCTTTTTGGAGCCATTGTTGCCGTAGTTTGGTTTGGCGTTCGTTTGAGCATTAGCGGAGAGATGAGCGTAGGACAATTAATTTCATTTGTATTATACTCTACATTTGTAGGTGCCTCTTTTGGAGGAATTGCAGAACTTTATGCACAAATCCAAAAGGCGATTGGTGCAACCGAACGTGTTTTTGAATTATTGGATGAAACTCCTGAAAAAATCAATTCAATTCAAAATGCATCGGCTGCACATAAAATAAAAGGGAATGTCACTTTCAAGAATGTAGCGTTCAGTTATCATTCGAGAAAAGAAATCAAAGTGTTGAAAGATGTTAGTTTCACTGCTAATTATGGTCAAAAAATAGCGATTGTAGGTCCAAGTGGAACCGGAAAATCAACTATTGCTTCTTTATTATTGCGTTTTTATAATATTGATAGTGGAGAAATATTGGTGGACGAGAAAAATATTTACGATTATGATTTAGAAAATCTTCGAGGAAATATGAGTATTGTACCTCAAGATGTAATTTTATTTGGTGGAACCATCAAAGAAAATATTGCCTACGGAAAACCAGATGCTACCGAAGCAGAAATTCTTCTGGCAGCAAAACAAGCAAATGCTTTAAATTTCATTGAAAGTTTCCCAGAAAAATTCGAAACTATTGTGGGGGAAAGAGGAATTAAACTTTCTGGTGGACAAAGACAACGTATTGCTATTGCGAGAGCATTGCTAAAAAATCCAAGTATTTTGATTTTGGATGAAGCCACATCTTCATTAGACAGTGAAAGTGAAAAATTAGTTCAGGAAGCTTTAGAAATCTTGATGGAAGGTAGAACGAGTATTATTATTGCGCATCGTCTTTCGACTATAAGAAGCGCAGATCAAATTTTAGTTCTTGATAATGGGAAAATTACAGAGCAAGGAACACACCAGGAACTGATTGCTTTAGAAAATGGTATGTATAAGAATTTAAGCAATTTACAGTTTAGTAATTCTTAAACTTCATAAATGTTCTGCATAAAAAAACTCCATTTAGCAAAAGCGAATGGAGTTTTTTATGCAAACATTTTAAACTGAGTACTAAAAACTGATTTCTACTTCCCCTTTCTTCTGTTACGTTCCGCTTTTATCATTGATAATTCCCGACTGGTTTGCCCAGCAACTGAAGTGTTTTCTTCGGCACGACGAATCAAGTACGGCATCACATCTTTAACTGGACCAAAAGGGAGGTATTTAGCAACATTATAACCATTAGCGGCTAAATTGTAACTGATATTATCGCTCATTCCGTACAATTGACCAAACCAGATTCTGTCATCGTTTGATTTAATTCCTTTCTCTTGCATTAATTCCATTAACATATAGGTACTTTCCTCATTATGGGTTCCTGCAAAAATAGACATCGTATCTAAATGATCAATCATATAGTGTACTGCAGCATCATAATTTTCATCTGTAGCCTCTTTTGAAGCACATATTGGTGACGGGTAGCCTTTCTCTTCAGCACGTGCAATTTCTTTTTCCATATAAGCACCACGAACCAATTTCATTCCTATGAAGAAGCCTTCTTTATTTGCCTGTTCATGTAATTTTTTCAAATAATCCAAACGATCCCAACGATACATTTGCAACGTATTGAAAACAATTGGCTTTTCTTTATTGTATTTACGCATCATATCGGTAACTAAATCATCGGCTGCATCTTGCATCCAACTTTCTTCACCGTCAATAAGAAGTGCTACGTCTTTAGAATGAGCATCTTTACAAACCAAATCAAAACGCTCCACTACTCTATTCCATTCTGCCTGCTCTTCTGCAGTTAATGTTTGTTTTTCTCCAAGTTTCTCATACAACTCAAAACGTCCAAAACCTGTTGGTTTAAAAACTGCAAAAGGTATTGCTTTACGCTCTTTGGCAAATTCAATCGTTTTTAAAGTCATTTCCAATGCAGCATCAAACTGATCTTCTTCCTCTTTACCTTCTACAGAATAATCCAATACAGAAGAAACTCCTTTAGTAAACATTTTATCTACTACAGAAAGGCAATCAACCTCATTTACTCCGCCACAAAAATGGTCAAAAACGGTGGCACGAATTAAACCTTCAACAGGAAGATTTGCTTTCAGTGCAAAATTAGTAACCGCAGTTCCAATTCGAACTAAAGGCTGATTATCAATCATTTTGAAAAGAAAATAAGCTCTATCGAGTTCGGTATCGCTTTTTAATGCAAACGCAACTTGTGTATTATTGAATATTTTTTCCATTATTTGTGATATTTTTGTACAAATATAGATAGAGTTTTGAATATTATTCCCCAAAAATTACCTTATTTTGCCCTTTCAATTAATCAATAAAGATGCAATCAATTCAAGCCAACAGTTATCCAATTCATTTCAACGAAAAAGGATATGAAGCATTAAACCTTCATTTAAAAGAGAACAAGTATTCTAACCTATTTATTATTGTAGACAACAATACAAATGAATTTTGTTTACCAAAATTTCTTCCCTTTTTAGAAACTGATCTTACTATTGAAATTATTGAGTTTGAAGCAGGAGAACACAATAAGAATATAGAAACTTGTGTCCAAATTTGGAATGTATTAACTGAGCTTGGTGCTGATAGAAAAAGCCTAGTACTTAATTTAGGTGGCGGCGTTGTTACCGATTTAGGTGGTTTTGTGGCTTCAACATTCAAGAGAGGAGTTGATTTTATTCATATACCTACTACTTTATTATCCATGGTTGATGCTTCTGTTGGTGGAAAAAATGGTGTTGATTTAGGAAATTTAAAAAACCAAATTGGAGTTATCAATGTTCCTAAAATGGTTCTTATTGATACACAATACCTTAACACATCACCACAAAATGAAATGCGTTCCGGTCTTGCCGAAATGCTGAAACACGGCTTGATATACGACGCAGCATATTGGGAGCAATTTCTAGATTTGAAAGCCATCGATTTTGCTGATTTTGATGAATTAATATATCGTTCTGTCGAAATAAAAAATGAAATTGTAAAACAAGATCCAACTGAGAAAAATATCCGAAAAGCATTAAATTTTGGTCATACTTTAGGACATGCCATTGAAAGCTATTTTCTGGAGAATGAAAACAAGACAACTTTATTACACGGTGAGGCAATTGCTGTTGGGATGATATTGGAAAGTTACATTTCATGGAATAAAAACTTGATCAATCAAGAGGAATATTTCCAAATAAAATCGAGTATTAAGAGTATATACGACGACATTGTTTTTGAAGAAAATGATATCGAACCTATTTTAGAATTACTTATTCACGACAAAAAAAATGAGTATGGTAACATCCAGTTTGCATTAATTGAAGGTATCGGGAAAATAAAAATCAATCAATCAGTTGAAAATGAATTAATTCTTAAAGCGTTTCTGGATTATAAATCTTAATTATTTTTTTATAAAAAGGATTGCATTACGTATATAATATTTTTTACATTTGCTGCGATGAAAAAAAGTCAAAACAAGAGAAATTATAGTTCTAAGAAAAACCGAAACAATATGTCTTTTTTAAGAATATTGAAACGTTTTTATTCTATCAAAGGGAACTTTAGTTTTGATATTTTTCAATATTTGAAATCAGACCATGAAAAGCTTCAAATAATTTATGCAAATATCAGAGTTTGAATTTTAGATTAATTATTTTTTACATATATTTAATCTAAAATACTGAAAAACAAATGAATACAAAATATTCTGATTTAATAAATCAAACCTATTACTTTCCACAAGAAGAATTTACATTAAACAAAGACAATCTTCAGTTTCACAATATAGACTTGATGAAACTCGTAGAAAAATATGGTACACCATTAAAATTTACCTATTTACCTCAAATTTCCAATAACATTAACAAAGCCAAAAGCTGGTTTCGTAAATCAATGGAAAAAAATAAATATGAGGCTAAATATTACTATTGCTATTGCACAAAAAGTTCTCATTTTGAATTTATAATGAATGAGGCTTTCAAAAATAATATCCATATTGAAACATCCTCTGCTTTTGACATCAATATTGTTGAAAATTTATTGGAAAATGGAAAAATCAACAAAAGTACTTATGTAATTTGTAATGGTTTCAAAAGAGATCAATATATTGAGAACATTGCAAGATTAGTAAATAACGGTCATAAAAATGCAATTCCAATTATTGATAATTATGAAGAACTGGATTTACTTCAAGCTCAAATAAAAGGAAAATTCAAAATTGGAATCCGTATTGCAGCTGAAGAGGAACCTAAGTTTGAGTTTTATACTTCAAGATTAGGAATTGGATACAAAAACATTGTTCCTTTTTACAAAAAAGAGATAAAAGAAAATAAAAGCTTGGAACTTAAAATGTTGCACTTTTTTATTAATACAGGTATAAATGACAATGCCTATTATTGGAATGAATTAGTAAAATGTATCAAAGTATATGTCGCGCTTAAAAAAGAATGCCCTACTCTTGATGGATTAAATATTGGTGGTGGTTTTCCTATCAAGAATTCATTGACATTTGAGTACGATTACCAATATATGATTGATGAGATTATCAATCAAATAAAAATAGCTTGTGATGAAGCAGAAGTTGATGTTCCAAATATCTTTACAGAATTTGGTTCGTTTACTGTTGGCGAAAGCGGTGGCGCAATTTATCAGATTTTGTATCAAAAACAACAAAATGATAGAGAAAAATGGAATATGATTGATTCCTCTTTTATCACAACTTTGCCAGATACATGGGCTATTAACAAGCGTTTCATCATGTTAGCTATAAATCGCTGGAATGACACTTACGAAAGAGTCTTATTAGGCGGGATGACCTGTGATAGTGATGATTATTACAATTCAGAGCAAAATATGAACGCTATATATTTGCCAAAATATAACAAAGAAAAACCATTATATATTGGATTTTTCAATACCGGAGCTTATCAGGAAACAATAGGTGGATATGGTGGTTTACACCATTGCTTAATTCCACAACCTAAACACATACTGATAGATAGAGATGAAAATGGAATTTTGGCAACTGAGGTTTTCTCCGAACAACAAACCTCCGATGATGTTTTAAAAATATTAGGTTACGACAAAAAATAAATTCTTAATTATACAATTAGTCAATTTAAAAATTCGTTAAATTTGAAATACAAATTCAATGTTTCGATTTTTAAATCTTTAAATTTAAAAAAATGAGCAAAGGACCAATCAGTCAGTTTATCGAGAAGCATTACTTGCATTTCAACTCTGCATCTTTAGTTGACGCAGCTAAGGCATATGAACAACAATTAGCCAACGGTGCTAAAATGATGGTGAGCATGGCTGGAGCTATGAGTACAGCAGAGATTGGAAAGATTTTTGCCGAAATAATTCGTCAGGATAAAGTTCAAATTATTTCTTGTACAGGAGCAAATCTTGAAGAAGACATTATGAATTTAGTAGCTCATTCTCATTATGAAAGAGTTCCAAATTATAGAGATTTAACTCCTCAAGATGAGTGGGATTTACTAGAAAGAGGTTTAAACCGAGTTACCGATACTTGCATTCCTGAACACGAAGCATTCCGTCGTTTGCAAAAGCATATTTATAAAATCTGGAAAGATGCTGATGATAAAGGTGAAAGATATTTTCCACATGAATTTATGTATAAAATGTTGCTTTCCGGCGTTCTTGAAGAATATTATGAAATTGACTTAAAAGACAGCTGGATGTATGCAGCTGCTGAGAAAAATTTACCTATTATTGTACCAGGTTGGGAAGATAGTACAATGGGAAATATATTTGCCTCTTATGTAATCAAAGGTGAATTAAAAGCATCAACAATGAAATCCGGCATTGAATACATGGTTTTCTTGTCTGATTGGTATCCAAAAAACAGTACTAATGGTGTAGGTTTTTTCCAAATTGGTGGAGGTATTGCAGGAGATTTTCCAATATGTGTAGTACCAATGTTGTACCAAGATATGGAAATGCATGACATTCCTTTTTGGAGTTATTTTTGTCAGATTTCAGATTCAACAACCAGTTATGGTTCTTATTCTGGAGCGGTACCGAATGAAAAAATTACTTGGGGTAAATTAGATATTAAAACTCCTAAGTTTATTATTGAGTCCGATGCTACAATTGTGGCACCTTTAATTTTCGCTTATTTATTAGATTTATAGAATAACTTTATGAAAAGAGTAATAGTTGATTACGCAAAACTTACAAATGAAATTTTAAACCTTTTGGTAGAAAAATTTCCTGAAGGATATGATGATTCAAACATTATCCGTTTTAGAAATGCTAAAAATGAATTAATAGAAGCCGTTGAAGTGCGGACTGAAGACACCATTTATTTAGTAAAAGTCAGCACTAAATTAGCCGACAGAATTGAAAATTACGATGAGGATGATGAAATAGATGACGTTATCGAACCAATCAGCGGACTTGAACTTGACGATGATGATTCAGTTGACGATGACGATGAAGATGAAAATCTTGATAAGCCTGACAAAGATAGTGGAGATGATGGTGACGACGATGATGATGATGCAGAGGAAAAAGATTCATCAGACGAAGATGATGATGACGATGAAGATTAATTCAATTTTTCGATAAAAATAAAAAAGGAACTCACAACGAGTTCCTTTTTTTGTTAATTTAGAATACAAAATATACGCCAAAATGAATCAACAAATCTTACATGCCAAACTCAAGGAAAATTTTGGTTTTGAAAAATTCAGACCCAATCAGGAAGACATAATAAACGGTGTCCTATCTGGCTATGATACTTTGGCAATTATGCCAACCGGTGGTGGTAAATCAATTTGTTTTCAATTACCAGCTTTAATTTTACCAGGAATAACAATCGTAATTTCGCCACTAATTGCTTTGATGAAAGATCAAGTCGATAGTTTGAAAGCAAATGGTATTGCCGCCTGTTTTATAAATAGTAGTCAAACTGAAGACGAACGTCAATTTTATATTGAAAGCTTAAAATCGAACGTTATAAAGTTAGTTTACATTGCACCAGAAAGCCTTTCTTATCTTGATAACATTTTCAATAGTTTAACTATAAGTCTTATCGCTATTGACGAAGCCCATTGCATTTCGGCTTGGGGACATGATTTTCGTCCTGCATACACTAACTTGGGTTATCTAAAAAACCGCTTCCCTTCTACTCCAATCTTAGCTTTAACTGCAACGGCTGATAAAGCTACCCGTAAGGATATTAGCGAACAATTAAATTTAATCAATCCTAAAATATTCGTAGCATCTTTTGACAGAAAAAATCTGAGTTTAGAAGTTCGGCCAGCTTTAGACCGAGTAAAACAGATTATCGATTTCATCCAAGAAAAGCCAAATGAATCAGGAATAATATATTGCTTAAGCCGAAAAACAACAGAAGAACTTGCTGAAAAATTACAAAAAATAGGAATAAATGCAAAAGCATATCACGCTGGTTTAGACAATAAAATTCGTTCCAAAACCCAAGACGAGTTCATTAATGATGATTGCCAAGTGGTTTGTGCTACAATAGCTTTTGGAATGGGAATTGACAAATCAAATGTTCGTTGGGTAATTCATTATAATTTACCTAAAAACATCGAAGGTTATTATCAAGAAATTGGTCGTGCCGGTCGGGATGGATTACCATCTGAAACGGTATTGTTTGAAAGCTACGGTGATGTTATTCAATTACAAAAATTTGCTTCTCAAGGCTTGAATGCCGAAGTACAACTAGCAAAACTCGAAAGAATGAAACAATATGCAGATGCCTTAAGTTGTCGCAGAAAAATATTGCTTTCCTATTTTGGAGAACTCGTTACGGAGAACTGTGGGAATTGTGATATTTGCAAAAACCCACCTTCCTTTTTTGACGGAACTGTAATTGCTCAAAAAGCATTATCGGCGATTATTCGTTTGCAGGAAACAGAACCATTACCCGTTATCATTGACTTCTTGCGTGGTTCAAAAAATGCATATATTTACGAAAAAGAGTATCAAAATCTTAAAACTTATGGTGTTGGCACTGATCTTTCCTGGTTTGATTGGAATCAATATTTAATCCAACTTATCAATCTGGGATATTGCGAAATTGCGTTTCATCAACAAAACAAAATTAGATTAACCGCTTTTGCAAAAAAAGTATTGTTTGAAGGAGAAAAAGTACAACTAACTACTGTTCAGAAAATCAGCATCGACAAACAAGAAGTCAAAGAAGTAAAAAGTAAATCTACTGCTAATTCATTATTTGATACGTTACGAAAACTACGCTATGAAATTTCCAAAGAGGAATCTGTTCCTGCTTATGTAATTTTTAGTGATGCGGCTTTACGCCAAATGGAAACCGAAAGACCTATGAGTGATCCCGAATTATTAGCAATTGATGGCGTTGGGAAAGCTAAACTGGAAAAATATGGTGACGCCTTTATAAAAGCTATAATTGATTTTCAAAAATCTAAAGTTGTTAAAAAAAAGAAAGAAGCCACAACATATGCAGCAACATTAGATTTATACCAAAACGGATTATCTGTTGAAGAAATTTCTCAAAAGCGAAAATTAGGATTAAGTACCATTATGTCTCATTTAGCCAAATTATATGTTGACGGAGCAGCTATAGATCTAAATCCGTTTATATCTAAAGAAGAAGTATCTCAAATTGCTGAAGCTCAAATAAAACTAGAATCTCCAAATACCTTGAAACCCTATTTTGATTATTTTGAAGAAAAAATAGATTACGGAAAAATACGATTGGCATTGGCTATACTAGAAAAAGAAAATGCTGTATTTTAAAAATTAGTATGATAAATTCATTTCCTCCATTTGTAAATTCTCAAACTGAAATTTTGATTTTGGGAACCATGCCTGGCATAGCTTCTCTTGAAAAACAGGAATATTATGCACATAAAAGAAACCATTTTTGGAAAATAATGTACACACAACTGGGTAATTTACCTGTGTCAGAAATTTTCGAAGAAAAGATTCTGTTATTGCAAAAAAATAAAATTGGATTGTGGGATGTATTGGAAAATTGCGAAAGAAAAGGAAGTTTAGATATTCATATTAAAAATCAAAAAGAAAATGATTTTGAATCGTTGTTTAAAAAATTTCCAGCAATCACTAAAATCATCTTTAATGGAAAAGAAAGTCATAAATATTTTCTAAAAAAATTCGGACAAATAAAAGGCATCACGTATTATGTGATGCCTTCAACTAGTCCTGCTAATACAATGTCTTTTGAAAACAAGTTGAAAATCTGGTCAACTTGTTTCGAATAATCTATAAATATCTTTCTTGAAAAACTTTTTGATGGTGTTTTTGATGACCAATAAGAATAAAGCCTATTGCACGAACTGAAATAGACGTATTAGAAGCAGTCCCAATTCTTTTTAATTGTTCTTCGGAAAAACTTTTAAAAAGAAACAAATTTGAATGCCTAACCGCCGATAATTCTGCTAATAAGTCTTGAATATTTCTATCGTTAGCATTCGTGTTAGCGACATAATCATTTTCTTCAAAACCAGGCAATGGCGTTTTATCATTTCTGGAAATTCGCAACGCACGATAAGCAAAAATACGTTCTGTATCAATGATGTGTTGGATAATATCTTTGATAGTCCACTTCCCTTCGGCATATCTGTAATCAAACTTATCCATTGGGATATTTTGTACAAAACGAATAAAATCGTGAAGACAAATTTCCAATTCTTCAATCATATCAACATTTCCCGCAGCTCTAATATAAGTTGCGTTAAATTCAGAATATTCACTAACAGGCAATTGATCTGTTTTCATTATTTTTTCAATTAAGCTGAATTTCTACTTGCGTTTGTATTTCCAAAAAGAGAACGTGTTACAATTTTCTCATACACTTTAATCAAGTCTACATCAGGATTTTTCTCTTTATTAATTTCATTAATTCTCAATAAAGCATATTGTTGTATCGTTAACAATGGCAATACAATACGCTCTCTTATTTGTATTGATGCTTTACCATCAGGATAATTCTCCATTAATTCTTTATGACCCGCAATTTTCAAAAGCAAACGTTTTGTTTCCAAAAATTCATCATAGATAATTTGCCAAAAAGCACCAAATTCAGGGTCTTTTTTCATGTAAGCTGTTAATGGGAAAAATGATTTTGCCAATGACATCATACTATTTTCCAACAAAGTTTTAAAGAACAAAGAGTTGTCATATAAATCCTGAACTTTATTCCATTGATTCGTATCTTCAAAATGCTTCAAAGCAGATCCTACTCCAAAAAATCCAGGAACATTTTGCTTCAATTGACTCCAAGAACCTACAAAGGGAATTGCTCTCAAGTCTGCAAAATCCAAACTTTCTGATTTACTTCTTTTTGATGGACGGCTTCCAATATTAGTTTTAGCATAATATTTCAAAGTACTCATCTGTTCCAAATATGGAATGAATTTAGGATGATTCTTGAAACTCAAGTATTTTTCATATCCTAATTCAGCTAATTGGTCTAAAATATCTTTCTCGTTAGTTGATAATTCATTCTGACCTTTGCTAAAAACTTGATTCGTTACACCCGCACTCAATAAATTCTCCAAATTATAACGACAAGAATCTAAAGTTCCAAAATTAGAACTTATCGTTTGTCCTTGTACTGTTACTTGAATCTCATTATTTTCAATATTTGGACCTAACGAAGCATAGAATTTATGTGTTTTTCCTCCACCACGAGCTGGCGGACCACCACGACCATCAAAGAAAATAGCTTTTATACCGTATTTTCTGGAGATTTCAGTAAGCTCTTCTTTAGCTTTATAAATACTCCAGTTTGCCATTAAATAACCACCATCTTTTGTACCGTCAGAAAAACCGAGCATTATTGTCTGCTTGTTATTTCTATTTGTCAAATGTTTAGCATAAGCCGGATTGGTATATAATTTCTCCATGATAGCATGCGCATTTTGTAAATCATCAACTGATTCAAAAAGCGGAATAATATCAACCGATGGGTTTTCCCAATTGCTCAAACGGAATAACGCAAAAGTCTCCATTACATTAAGCGCACTTTCATTATTACTTATGATATAACGATTTGCACCAAATTCACCATTCTTCTCTTGGATTGTTTTTATAGCTTGAATTGACTCAATAGTTGATTTAGTCATTTCATTATTGAAAACATTTGGATCTAAATCTCCTTTAGTATTAGAGAGAACTGTAAATTTCTCCTCTTCTGATAATTCAAAATAATTCTCAGGAAAAACAGCTGGGTCTGAATTCAAATAAAATTCAACAACATCATTAAAAACAGCATCATGAATTTTGCTATTTTGACGAATGTCTAAAGAGGCAAAATGAAAACCAAATAAATTCACTTTAATCAACAAAGAATCTAACTCATCAAGATATAATGATTGGTGTTGGTCTATGATTATTTGTTTTATTTTTTTCAACTGTGACTTAAATTCGTCCAAAGTGATAAAAATATCTCCTGTTGAATAAAAAACAGAGCGATAAAGTTTATGTTCAAGTTCTGAAACTAAAACATCTACACCTGAGAAAGTTAACTTACGTTTTAAATTTCTCATTTCAATGTAATAACATTTTAATATAGAAGTTCTCAAACGTTCTGCGACCTTCAAAGTAATACCTGTTGTTACAAATGGATTTCCATCACGATCTCCACCTGGCCAAAATCCAAGTTTAATTAATGGATTCTTAATTGAATTTCCATTAAAAATATTCTTTTGAAGATAATGAACCATATCTCCAGAAGTTTTATAAAATACATTTTCAAGATACCAAATCAAACTTACCGCTTCATCAAAAGGATTCGGTTTTTCATTTTGGATAAAAGGAGTTTTCCCTAATTGAGCTAACAATTGTTTAATGTCAAGTAAATTATTTTGACGGATAGCATCCGTTAAATCATTAATAATACCTAATACTGCACCCGGATAAAATTGCGTAGGATGAGCTGTCAAAACAGTTCTTACATTAAAATTCTCCAAGAAATCTATCAACTCTTCTTCCTTCTCTTTCGCTTCTGATTTTTCTTTAATATCTCTTAAAGAACCTCTTCCTTCCATATTATTAACTACAGGAAAAGCAGCATCTTCAATAGCATCAAACAAAACAATCTGTCTTTCAATGTATTGAATAAAACGAAACATCAAATCAATTTTCTCTGTTTCAGAGGCGCTATGCAAATATCTTTTAGCAAAAAAATCAACAATCTCTTTAGGAGTTTCTTGCTTCTTAAAACCAGTATCACAAACATCCGTAAACAAAGGAAGCAAAACACCAGTATTGTCTATAGAATCAAAAGGTAATGTAATAAAAACACTATTATAAATGTGATATTTAGAAAGAACGTCTTGATTGAAACGTTCTATTTTAGGCAGCGTGTACATAATTTAGTTGTAGTTGGTTTAGTTAGTCAATTTATCATAAAAAAACCCCAAGAATAAACTTGAGGTTATATTTTAAAATATAGCGTTCAAGATTAATTACATATTTTTGAAAATAGTATGCATCAAGCGCTTCTTATCATTTATACTTTCTTCAAGAGAAATCATAGTTTCAGTTCTGTAAACTCCTTCTATATCATCAATCATAAAGATAACATCTTTAGCATGTTTCGTATCTTTAGCTCTAATTTTACAGAAAATATTAAATTTTCCCGTTGTTACAGACGCAACTGTTACGTAAGGAATTTCGTTAATACGCTCTAAAACAAATTTTGTTTGAGAAGTATTATTAAGAAATACACCTACATATGCAATGAAAGAATATCCTAATTTATCATAATCAAGAACTAATGAAGATCCCATTATAATTCCGGCATCTTCCATTTTTTTTACTCTAACATGCACTGTTCCTGCAGAAATCAACAATTTTTTTGCGATATCTGTAAACGGAACCCTTGTATTGTCAATCAACATATCTAATATCTGGTGATCTACTTCATCTAAACGAAACTTACTCATATTTCTTTAATTAATATTAATAATTGCTATTACAAAGTATAAAAATATACATAAAAATTAATAAAACGATATAAATATTATATTTTTATCATTCCGTTAACAAATTTTATGTTATTATCTAAGCAAAAATCAGCTTTTTGATTTAATTTCGGAAAATTATCATAGTCATCTTTATATAGCGCTCCTTTAGCATCATACTCATAATGACCGAAATGATTTTCTAATTCGCCAATTTGTGAAATATAGGCGTTAAAACAAATCTGATTTTCAAATAACTCTTCTTTGTATTGTGATGCAAAATTGGTGATTTTTTCGATACCATCATAATTTATTCTGATGTTTTTATACATAAAATCATAAAAAACGACTTTATTTTGAGGAATATTCAAATATTTGTTAATTCCATTGCTAACTATAACGTTTTCGCAAAGTGACGTAAAACTCGAAATTAGCGCCATGAAGACAAATTTCCGAGTTACTTCTCTCTCGTAATCATTCGCAAAATGTCCCGCTTCAAACAACAAAGTAGGCACGCCTAAATGCTGAAAAGTATCTCCTATGCAATTTATATTGAACGAATCATCAAAACGCCCTATTTGATTCGGCAAATATTGTTGCAACACATCGTTTATAGCCGCAATTAGATTTATAGCCTTCAATCTCGAATCATTGATTTCTCGCTCTTCATTATAAGATGGCGCTAAAAATGACAATGTCGCTGGTTTACCAGTATCACTAACTCCAAATATAGTACGTTGATCATGAAGATTAAAGCAATAATCTGGCTTGAAAGTTTCGAAAGTTTGTCGCAATATCTTACTTTCAGGCTGAGAAAGGTCTTGAGAATCCCTATTTAAATCTACTTTATTAGCATTTTCACGCGTATATAAAGTTGCTCCGTCAGGATTCAACATTGGAATACTGCAAAAAGTAAAAGCATTAAGCAATTGTTTCGCCAAATCCGACCCACTATTTAATACATTTAAAAAGTCAAAAAGTGCTTTCGTGGTTGTACTTTCATTTCCGTGCATTTGAGACCAAAGAAAAATTCTAGTTTTACCTTCACCAATTTGATAGGAATAAATAGACTTTTCAAGAACTGATTTCCCAATAATTTTCAGTTGATTATTGGTGTTTAATTTTTGTAATAAAGGTTCAATTGAATCTAAAGTGACGTAACGACCGTGGATAGATTCTTCTTTATATTGATTGAATAATTGTTCTAAATTCATACTATATTATTTGATTTACAAAAGTAAACATCTTTATATTTACATTTGTAAACAAGTGGAATTTGAATTGTTTCAATGATGTAAACAGTTTTTCATATTGCTTACTCTAAGATAAGCTCTTTATAATTGACAAATGTTACCTTAATTAAAGATACAAGTTAAATTATTATTTATCAATTAATTAAATGTTTTTATCTATATTAAAACATTAATAAAAATACTCCAATAAATACTATTTACACTTGTAATTTTGGCGCTTTCACTTAATTTAGTTACATTTGTAAATAGATTATTATTAATCACAATTTACAATGGTAAACATAGACGATTTTATAAAAAGACTAGAAATTATACTGGATTATTACGGTCTGAATGCTTCTTCTTTTGCTGATAAAATTGGCGTTCAGCGTTCGAGTTTGTCTCACCTACTTTCGGGAAGAAACAAACCTAGTCTGGATTTTATCCTTAAAATTTTAGACGTTTTTCCTGATGTTGATTTGTATTGGATTTTGAATGGAAAAGGAACGTTTCCAAAAAATACCGCACACATCAATACCAAAGAAAATGTATTTGAAGAAGTTATAAAGCAAAATATCCCTACTCCATTAAACAACGAAATTATTCCTGAAAATTTATTCTCAGAAATAAAAGACACAAATCCAATAAATGCTTTGGAAGCAAAAAAAATGGAAAGTCAAAATATAGCAAAAGAATCTTTTTCGAGTGAAATTGATAAGATTGTCATCTTTTATAAAAATGGAACTTTTAAAAGTTATGTTCCAGATTAATTTTCAGAACGATTTATAATAATAAATAGTCTTGTTATTTTTTATTAAAAAAAAGATTTAATTTATTCCTTAAACCCTTTTTCAGGAATTTTACCTTCAACTCCTAAATAATGTTTTTTCAAAATAAGCATATCAGCTTCTAAATTTCCTGAAGGAATTAATAGATTTCCTAAATTAACTTCTTTTTTTCCAAAATCAAAAGCAACAGGAATTATTGGAACATTTGCTTTTAGTGCAATGTAATAAAATCCTGTTTTTAGTTCGGTTACTTTTTTACGGGTTCCTTCTGGAGCAACGGCAAGTCGGAAAATTTCTTTTCTTTGAAAAATAGCTGCAATAGAATCTACTTTATTCAATCCACCTGTTCTATCCAAAGGCTCTCCTCCCATGTATCTAAAATAAATCCCGAAAGGAAAACGAAACAATTCTTTTTTTCCAACCCAGTTCATTTCTAAGCCAGTTATTCCTCTGGTGAAAATACCCAAATAAAAATCATGCGCACTAGTATGCGGCATAACCATCATTACACATTTTTTTATATCTGCATCAATTGTTCCAACTATTTTCCAACCCATGAGCTTGAAAAATATCCATTTATAAAATTGTTTCTTCATCACTCCTTATCTTTTGTACAAAATAAATAATTAATATCTATTTATAATTTAAAACACATAAAATTCTAAAAAAAACCTCAAGAAGCTCTTGAGGTTTTATCGTTATTATATTCATTTTATCAAAATAATGAACTGTTTCTAAAAAATCTATTCTCTAAACATTCAATTTTGCTTTCTTTCTTTTTTCCCTTTCTTGCACATCAATCACCGCTACAGCAGTCATATTAACGATTTCATTTACGCTTGCTCCTAATTGAAGGATATGAACTGATTTACTAAGGCCCATAATTATTGGACCAATAGAATCCGACTTATTCAGTTCTTTCATTAATTTATACGTAATATTTGCCGATTCTAAATTTGGAAAAATTAAGGTATTTACTTTTTTACCAGCCAATTTAGAAAACGGGAATTTACTTTGCAACAAGTCCGTATTCAACGCAAAATCAGATTGTATGTCTCCATCCACAACCAAGTCCGGCTTTTTAGCATGCAAAATTCCAACGGCTTCTCTCACTTTAGTGGCATGAGGATGTACCGAAGAACCAAAATTAGAATAGGATAACATCGCCATAACGGGATCAAAACCAAAAGTGGTCGCTACATTAGCTGTCATTTGAGCAATATCAGCTAATTCTTCCGCAGTAGGATCAATATTTATTGCAGTATCCGCTAAAAACATAGGACCTCTTTCGGTTGTCAAAATGTTTACGGTTGCTACTTTTTTTACATTAGAAGCTTTTCCTATAACTTCAAATATTGGTTTAACCACCGTAGGATATGCTCTGGAATACCCTGATATCATTCCGTCTGCATCTCCTTCAAGTACCATCATCGCACCAAAATAATTGCGGGACCTCATTTTTATTTGTGCACCGTAAAGCGTCACACCACTTCTTTTTCTGTTATTCCAGAATTTAGTGGCATATTGATTTCTCACTTCATACGATTCTTCAGCATTAGTATCAATTATTAGAACATCAGCATCAAATTCGATTTCCTTTTTTAATTCTAGTATCGTTTCTCTATTCCCTAATAATATTGGAATTGCAATTCCTTCATCAGAAACAATTTGGGCTGCTTTCAACACATCCAAATGGTCTGCTTCCGCAAAAACTATTTTCTTAGCATTCATTCTGGCTCGGCTATGCAACATGCGCACCACTTTATTATCATTCCCGGAACGCTGCAACAATTCTTCTCTATACTTGTCCCAATCGGTAATAGGCATCTTGGCAACACCACTTTCCATAGCCGCTTTGGCGACAGCCGGAGGAATTGACGAAATCAATCTGGGGTCAAATGGTTTTGGAATAATATAATCTCTTCCAAAAGTAAGACGAGTTTCTCCATAAGCGATATTCACTTGCTCTGGAACCGCTTCTCTAGTCAAATCGGCCAAAGCTTTTACAGCAGCCATTTTCATCTCCTCATTTATTTTGGTCGCTCTTACATCTAGTGCTCCTCTAAAAATAAACGGAAATCCCAACACATTATTCACCTGATTCGGATGATCCGAACGACCGGTTGCCATAATAATATCTTTTCTTGTGCTTACCGCCAAATCATACGCAATTTCAGGATCTGGATTCGCCATTGCAAAAACAATAGGATCTTTTGCCATAGCAAGCAACATCTCTGGATTTACCACATCAGCAACCGAAAGTCCTATGAAAACATCTGCATCAACCATAGCCTCTTCCAGCGTGTCAATCTTTCTGTCCGTTGCAAATTCTAGCTTTTCGGCAGATAAATTTTCTCTGTCACTTCGAATGACTCCTTTGCTATCAAGCATTACAATATTCTTGGCACTGGCGCCAAAAGCTTTGTATAATTTGGTACAAGAAACTGCGGCTGCACCTGCTCCACTGATTACGATGCGAACTTCTTCTATTTTTTTCTTGGTTATTTCCAATGCATTCAATAAGGCTGCTGCCGATATAATAGCCGTTCCATGTTGATCATCGTGCATCACCGGAATATCCAATTCTTCTTTTAATCTTCTTTCGATTTCAAAAGCTTCCGGTGCTTTGATGTCTTCCAAATTGATTCCTCCAAAAGTAGGAGCCATAATTTTTACCGTTTCAATGAACTTATCAATATCTTTAGTATCCAATTCAATATCAATACTATCAATATCAGCAAAAATCTTAAACAACAAGCACTTACCTTCCATTACCGGCTTTGAAGCTTCAGGACCAATATCCCCTAATCCCAAAACGGCTGTTCCATTGGTAATCACCGCAACAAGATTTCCTTTTGCAGTATATTTATAGACATCATCCTTATTTTTATGTATCTCTAAGCAAGGCTCTGCCACTCCTGGCGAATACGCTAATCCCAAATCTCGTTGGGTAGCATACGGTTTTGTTGGTACAATTTTTATCTTTCCTGGTTGTGGTTTGGCATGGTAAGCCAAAGCTTCACTTCTTAATTTTTCGTTACTCATAATTGGTATTATTTAGTAGTGCATTCTTTAAAATTAAATAGGCAAATTTCTTTTAATAACTATTTTACATTCACATTTTCGATAATCACAGCATAACCCATTCCCACACCAATACACATCGTACACAATGCATATCTTTTATTTTGTTTTTGAAGTTCGATTGCGGCAGTTTGAATCAAACGAGTTCCTGACATTCCTAACGGATGTCCGAGTGCAATTGCTCCTCCATTTGGATTGACTCTTGCGTCATTATCCGCTAAACCCAATGCTCTGGTACAGGCCAAAGCTTGGGCTGCAAAAGCCTCATTCAATTCTATAATGTCAATATTATCTAATGTCAATCCTGCTTTTTGAAGTGCTTTTTGAGTAGCGCCTACAGGTCCAATTCCCATTATTCTAGGCTCTACACCTACAATTGCCGAAGAAACAATTCTGGCTAATGGTTTCAGATTATATTCTTTTATGGCTTTTTCAGAAGCTAAAAATAACGCGGCTGAACCATCATTAAGACCCGCTGCATTACCCGCAGTTACACTTCCTCCATCTTGCTTGAAAGCAGCTCTTAAAGTCGCTAGTTTTTCCAGAGAAGTGTTTCCTTTTATAAATTCATCTTTAGAAAACAAAGTAACAATTCCTTTTTTATCTGTCAGCTCTACTGCAATTATTTCTTCATCAAATCGTCCGTTTTGTTGTGCTGCAAATGCTTTTTGTTGCGAATTATAGGCAAATAAATCCTGATCTTCCCGACTTATGTTATACATTCCGACTAAATTTTCCGCCGTAATTCCCATCGCATCCGTGCCGTACATTGCTTCCATCTTGGGATTTACAAAACGCCATCCAAAACTGGAATCAAACATCTTGGCATCATTCCCAAAAGGCTTCGAAGTCTTAGATATAACCCAAGGACTACGTGTCATGTGTTCCATACCGCCTGCAATCATAATATCGGCATCACCCACCTGAATACTGCGTGAAGCATCTATAACCGCTGACATCCCCGAAGCACAAAGACGATTGACCGTTTGAGCCGGAACCGTAAAAGGCAATCCTGCCAATAAAGTAGCCATTCGAGCCACATTTCTATTGTCTTCCCCTGCCTGATTATGGTTTCCCAAAATCACCTCGTCAATCATTTCTACAGGAATATTCGGGTTTCTTTTTACTAATTCTTGGATGGTTAATGCCGCCAAATCATCCGCTCTTACAGTGGATAAACTTCCTCCAAAACTACCTATCGGCGTTCGAATGGCATCTATGATATACGATTTATTCATAATTTTCTAATTTAATTTTTCAATAAATTTCGCTGTCGTTTTAGCGCGTACTTCTTCTAGAGAACTACCCGGCATAATTTCGATTAAGGTCAGTTTTCCTTCGTTAAAAGAAAAAACAGCTAAATCAGTTATCACTAAATCCACCACATCCGATGCAGTAAGCGGTAATATACATTTTGGAACTATCTTAGAAGAACCATCAGGATTCGAATGTGTCATGGTGATGATTAATCGTTTAGCTCCTTTAGCTAAATCCATTGCCCCACCAACACCCAATAAAGGTTTTCCAGGAACAGCCCAATTAGCTAAATTAGCAAATTCATCCACTTCTAACCCCCCCATAATCGCAGTATCCACATGCCCTCCACGAATCATTGCAAAGGAATCGGCACTATCAAAATAACTGCTTCCTTTGAGTGCAGTTACAGGAATTTTACCCGCATTTACTGGATAATCCATTGCACCACCACCGTCAGTTGGAACTGGACCTACGCCTAACATTCCGTTTTCGGTATGCAAGATAATCCCGTGTTCATCGGTTATTAAATCGGCTACCAATGTTGGAATTCCGATACCTAAATTCACCACATCTCCTTTTTTTAATTCTGCCAAAGCTCGTTTCGCCATATACATTCGGCTTTCATCTACTTTTTTGGAAGTCGAAACCGAAGCCGAGCTTCCTAAGTCTTCCAAAGTAATTTTGGCTTCGACCAAATAATCAACAAAACAACCTTGCGTATGTACAAATTCAGGTGCAATTTCACCTACGGGAACAATTTCTTCGACTTCGGCAATGACCAAATCAGCAGCGGTTGCCATCGCTTTATTAAAATTATTTTCGGTCATTCGGTACTGCAAATTCCCAGCGGTATCTGCTCTCCATGCACGAATAAAGGCTACATTTCCCCGAATTCCTTTGATAAAAACCTGTTCCACATTATCAATTATTTTGGTTTCTCTACCCTCGGCAATTAGTGTTCCTGCTGATGTTGGCGTATAAAAACCGCCTATTCCTGCTCCACCTGCTCGAATCGCTTCGGCTAATGTTCCTTGTGGCAAAAGTTCATAAGCAACCTGACCCGTTTGTGCTGCTTTTACAGCATCTGGATTAGACGTAAAAAACGAACCAATCATTTTTTTAAGTTGTCCATTTCTCAATAAACGCCCACCTCCAAGACCGGCTTCACCAGTATTATTACCAATAAAGGTTAAGTTTTTTGTACCAATTTCGGCAAGCGCATGCATCAGGTGAACAGGGTTGCCTGTCATTCCAAAACCGCCTTGAAGAAGTGTGTCTCCTTCTTTCACCATTTTAGCAGCCGTGTGTAAATCTATAATAGGAACTTGTTTCATTTCTTTTTTTGTAAAATAATTTTATAAATGGAATGCAGTTTTTAAAACAAAAATTTTATTCGAAAGCTTCAAAAGGCAATCCTACATAATTCTCGGCAATGGTCGTAGCATACGCTTTAGAGATCGCTATATAATCAAATTTAGCTTGTTGCATGCTGTATTGAAAAGAACCGTGCTCTTCTTGTTTATGGAAAAGAGCCGTCATAAAATTCGAAAAATCCTGTGCACGCCAAATTCGTTTTAGAGCTGTTTTAGTATAACCATCCAGCGCTTTCATTGAATTATTTTTATAAAAATCAACCAATCCATCCACTAAATGTTTGACATCTGCAACCGCTAAATTGAGTCCTTTTCCTCCTGTCGGCGGCACTATATGAGCCGAATCACCTGCTAAAAACAATCTTCCATATTGCAAGTTATCAATCATGTAACCGCGCATAGGTGTAATACTTTTTTCGAAAATAGGACCCGATTTCAATTCCCATCCTTCAGTTCCCAAACGAATTGCCAATTCCTCCCAAATGCGTTCGTCAGACCAGTTTTCCAGCGTATCATCATTATCAACTTGAAGGTACAAACGACTCACTTCTTCAGAGCGAAGACTAGAAAGTGCAAAACCATTTTCATGATAGGCATAAATCAATTCTTCTGATGATGGAGCAACATGAGCAAGAATTCCCAACCAACTAAAAGGATAGGTGTGCGTAAATTCATTATAGCTTTCTTTAGGCAATGTTTTTCTGCCTAAACCATGAAATCCGTCGCAAGCCATAGCAAAATCACAATCAATTACGCCTTGTTCTCCTTCGTGTTGAAAATAAATTTTTGGGTTATTAGTTTCGAAATCTTCAATTTTTTCCGCTTGTGCTTCAAAATAAATTTTCCCGCCTGAAGAAAGCCAAGCCTCAGTAAGATCTTTTACAACTTCTTGTTGACCATAAATAGTGATTTTACGACCACCTGTAAGTTCGTCAAAAGGTACTCTTACTCGTTTTCCATTAAAACTTAAATAAACACCATGATGTTCTAATCCTTCTTCCACAAGACGATCAGCTACACCTAAATCTTTAAAAATGTCTACTGTATTTTGTTCTAATAATCCTGCTCTCACACGAGATTCTATATAGATACGACTTTGACGTTCAATGATTACGGCTTCAATTCCATTTTTTTTAAGCCAAATTGCAAGCGTAAGTCCAGCCGGGCCAGCACCGATGATGCCAACCTGAGTTTTAATATTTTTCATTTTTTAAAGTGTCTTTTGGTCTATTTTTTATTTTCTCTAAATACCTCTTCAGCAGTATGAATCGCTTCATTGGCAGCCGGTAAGCCACAATACAAAGCCGATTGCATAATCACTTCTTTGATTTCATCCTTGGAAACTCCATTATTAAAAGCCGCTTTGATATGCATTTGTAATTCTGCTTTTCGGTTTAAGGCAATTAGCATAGCAATGGTAATAAGGCTTCTATTGTGTTTTGATAATCCTGGCCGAGTCCAGATTTCGCCCCAAGCATAATTGGAGATGAAATTTTGGAACTCCCCATTAAATTCATTTAAGTTTTCATTCGCTTTATTGACATGAGCATCTCCCAAAACAGTGCGCCGTACGTGCATTCCTTTTTCGAAAGTGCTTTCCCCCACAATAAAATCGATGAGTATTTCAGCATATTCTTCTGGAAGTTCCGTGCTTGATAAATGACGTGCAGGAAGTACTTTTAGACTTGCATTTGGAATGTTTTTTACCAATTCTTCGGCTTGTGTTACATTGGTAACTGCATCCTCATCTCCAGTAATAACTAAAGTTTCAGTGGTGATTTTATGCAAATGGTCTCTAAGATCAGCATCTCTTATCGCAGCACAACTATTGGTGTATCCAAGTGCATTATTTTTAAGAAAAACAGCTTTAATTTCAGCAATTCTGCTTGGATTTTTTTCTCTAAAATCATCGGTAAACCAACGTTCCATAGTCCCGTCAACAATAGCTTGCATTCCATCTATGGTGATGGTATTGATTCTCTCGTTCCAAGTTTCCGTTGTTCCAATTTTAGCATCGGTATTGCTTATAATCAGTTTTATAATTCGATTAGGATGATGAATTCCTAGCCATTGTCCAATTAATCCACCCATCGAAAGACCACAGAAATATGCCTTTTCTATCTTCAACTCATTTAATAAGTCAATAACGTCATTTCCCAATATATCAATTGTATATGGACTTTCAGTAACTTCACTTCCACCATGTCCGCGGGTATCGTATTGCAGCACTCGAAAATAAGGCAACAAGAAAGGAACCAATTCCTCCCACATTCCCATATCGGCACCCAAGGAATTAGAAAAAACTAAAACCGGACTATTTGGCGTTCCCGTTATTTTATAATTTGTTTTCATCTCCGTTTATTGGTATTTCTTTACAACTTGGTCGATTAATTCAAGACTTAATCCAATCGATTTTTTTGGGTCGAGTAACGAATCTAAATCGGCTATTTCGATATTCATTTCGAGCACCACTTCTTTTAAATGTTTCTTTTCCTGAATCGCTTTTTTACACGCATTTTCGATCCATTCATGCGCAGCGGACTTGCCTATTTTTTGGGCTAATGCCAAAGCTAAATTTTCGGCATAGATTAAACCTTTGGTCAATTCAAGATTGGCTAGCATTCGGTTTTCATCAACTTCCAATCCTTCGATTAATGCAATACTTTTTTCAGCAGAACCGGCCGTTAATTGCATAATTTCTGTCAAGACTTCCCATTCTGAATGCCATAAACCAGCTGAACGTTCCTGTTCTTGGGGCATTGCCGAAAGTATCGTGGCAACCAAATGTGGCAACCGATTCGTATTCGCCAATATCGCGGCACAAGTAACTGGATTCCGTTTGTGGGGCATCGTACTTGATCCGCCTTTTCCATCAGCTGCACCTTCAAAAACTTCTGCAACTTCCGTTTGCATTAACAATGAAATATCCTTGGCTATTTTTCCTAAACTTCCACTTAAGATTCCCAAAACACTTGCTATTTCAGCCAAATTGTCTCGGTGCGAATGCCAAGTAAAAGAAGGTGCTAAATCTAATAAACGGGCAAATTCTTCTTGAATTTCAGTTGAAATATTTGTATTTCCATTCCCTACTGCTCCACCCAATTGAACTACTAAAACTCGTTTCTGAATTTCTTGCAAACGCTGTTTGCTTCTTGTAACAGCTGCTAACCAACCTGCCGTTTTAAATCCAAAAGTTGTAGGTTTTGCCTGTTGCAAAAGCGTGCGTCCTATCATGATGGTTTCACGATGCTTGATGGTTAATGCAATTAATTGTTCTTCTAAAAGATTGATTTTATAATCCAACCAAACGATATATTCATGTATTTGCAAAACCATTGCGGTGTCCACAATATCTTGGCTTGTTGCTCCCAAATGAATAAATTTTGCCGCTTCAGTATCTTTCTTTTTTACAATTTGTGTCAATTGTTTTACCAAAGGAATCGCAGCATTTCCCCCAAGTGCTATCTCAATTTTAAGTTTATCAATATCTATTTCAGAAGTAACACAATTCGCTTTTATTGTTTCTGAAATAGCTTTAGAAAACAACCCTTTATTTGCTTGGGCTTCCGCCAAAGCCACTTCAACACGTAGCATTTGTGCGATAGCTTCCGAATCCGAAAACATCACATCTACTTCTTTCGAATAAAATAATTGGGTGTATAAGCTCATAAATATGTTTTAAAATTAATTGCTAAATAGCAAAGAAAACAGTCTCCTTTTCGCCTTGCATATAAATATCTAACTCGTAAAATCCTTCTTTTTTCTGGGCAATAATGGTATTTCTTCTCTCCGAAGCAATCGTATTTAAAATAGAATCCTGTTCATTTAATACTTCTTCATCAGAAAAGTAAACCCTTGTATATGAATGAATTAATTGTCCACGCATAAATATAATAAGAGTGACGTAAGGAGCTTGACCATCAACCGATTTTGGCTTTATCGTTTCAAAAATAAAATGATTTTCAGCATCCGTTCCTGTACCAAATCTACCAAAAAATTGATTTGCTCCGTCATTTTGCCAAAGTTCTATCATCGCATCAGGAACAGGATTATTTTCACCATCGAAAATTTTCCCTTTTATTGTTATCAAATCCGAGGTTTTATCAGAGATGCGATTTCCTACTAAACTTTTGAAATCATAGGAATATTGCTCTGGTGCAAGTCCATAAGCGAAATAAGGACCAACGGTTTGTGAAGGTGTTTGTAACATTTTACTATTCATTATTTCTATGGAATTTCTTATCTATTTTCAAATGGTGTTGCCTGATTTCCCCTTAAAACGATATCAAAACGATACCCAAGCGCAAAATTAGGTTCGGTACTATCTAAATCGAATTTTGAAATCAATAGTTCTCTACCTTTCGCTTTTACAGCTTGATAAATAGGATCATATTGCAATAATGGATCACCAGGAAAATACATTTGTGTGATTAATCGGCTGGAGATTTCGTTGCCAAATAACGAAAAATGAATGTGATTGGGACGCCAAGCATTAAGGTGATTTCCCCATGGATAAGCACCGGGCTTGATGGTGTAAAATTTATAATTCCCTTCGGAGTCGGTCATGCAACGCCCAGTTCCTAAGAAATTAGGATCTAAGGGCGCATCATGTTGGTCCACTTTATGCACATACCGACCCGCAGCATTGGCTTGCCAAATTTCAATCAGCGTATGCGGTATTGGTTGTCCTTTTTCATTCATTACTTTTCCATGAACTACAATACGTTCGCCTATTGGTTCTCCGTTTTTGATTGCATTTTTAGTCAAATCATGATCTAAAATTCCCAAATTAAAATCCTCAAAAAGTGGCCCCGTTTTTTCTGCCAACGATTTCTTCAAAACAATCAAAGGTTTACTCGGCGCACGCAAAATTGTCGATGTATATTCTGGATACAAAAACGATGGCTGCACTTCTATATCAAAAGAGCTTTCTATAAAATCACTCATATAATAGTATTACTAGTTATAAAAATCTATGAAACAAATGTATTCGAAGTGAGGATTACAATTTTGGACTATCTTTATATATTCTTGCACAAAAGAAACATTTTATATTTTTGTTTCAAAAAAAATTGATACTATTGTAATCGCAAAACGACCATGAAAAAAAATCTTCTCAATTACAAAGGACTCTATGGTGACAATAATCAACGTGATTTTGGTGACTTTGTGCACCATGAATTATTGGCAACCCGAAGCAAATTGTATAATTGGGAAATTAACGTTCACTTACACACGGATTTATTCCAAATTTTTATTATTTCTTCTGGTGAAGGCGTCTTAATTCAAGACAACAAAAGAATAAATTTGAAAGCTCCTTGCATTCTTTTAATCCCCACAAATACCTTTCATGGCTTTGAATTTCAGTCAGATGTAATTGGAGAAGTGTTTACCATTTCAGAACAATTCATTGAAACTATTTTTAAAAACACGCCACTTATTTTATTGGAATTAAACAAAGTAAAACAGTACAGTTTCAGTTTGGACAACCAAGATTTAAATGATTTTATTTACCTTAAAAATAAAATAACTAAAACGATTTTTGAAAGTAGTATCTATAAACAAATCAGTCTTCAATCACTATTTCAATTATTCTTTATAGGACTACATCATTTAAACAACACCTTTGAAGACCAAAAAGAACTATCTAATAATAGAACATTAGGTTATTTTCATGCTTTTCAAAAACTGATTAAAAAAACATTACCCGAATCGAAACTCATAAAAGAGTATGCGAATGAATTGCGAATTACTCCCGTTCATTTAAACCGAATTTGCCAGACTTTGGTACAAAAAACAGCCTTACAGGTCGTGCATGAATATTGTATTACCGAAGCAAAAAAATACCTATTGTACTCCTCCTATTCCATCTCTGAAATCTCCTATTTACTGAATTTTAAAGATCCTGCCTATTTTTCCCGATTGTTTAAAAAACAAACCGGTCTTTCTCCTAATATTTTTAGAAGCAATAATAGCCAAAAAGATAGTAATTAGTCTATTTCTTACCGTTATTCTTTAAAATTGAATACTCAATCGTTTTAAAATTAAGTTAAAACGATAAAAATGATTGATTTTGATTATTTCTAGCGTTTAAATGATTCTCTTCCTGTATTAATTTTTAAGAATTTTGTAAAAAATACTTTGATTAATTATTGATTGTATAAAAAATCAAGTTTTTAAATTAACTAATACATTTATTTTAACTCCATTATTATAGATATGATTTTAGAAATAGCAACTTTTGACATAAAAGAGCAATCACAAACCGCTTTTACAACTGCCTTTGAGGAAGCCAAATTAGTGGTCTCAAAATCCAAAGGCTTTCTTGGATTAGAATTCCAACATTGCATCGAAATCCCAACCAAATTTGTGATATTAATACAATGGGAAACACTCGAAGACCATACCATTGGTTTCCGGGAATCTCCTTTATTTACCCAATGGAGAGCTGTTTTATCACCCCATTTTCAAAATCCACCTATTGCAGAACATTTTCAAACCATCAATAAAATATAATTCACCCATGAAACGAATAATTAAAGAAGGAATCGCATTATTTGAAGCAGAATCTAATGACAAAAAAGTTAGAGAAATTGTTGAAAACGTATTAGAAGAAGTAAAAAATGGTGGCGACACCGCTGTTCGATCTTTATCTGAAAAATTTGACAAATGGTCGCCAGCAAGTTTTCTGCTTTCAAAAGAAACAATCGAAGAAATTATAAGCCGTGTTCCAGAACAAGTTTTAGAAGACATCAGATTTGCACAAACACAGGTTAGGAATTTTGCGCAACATCAAAAAAATTCTATGCATGATATTGAAGTAGAAACACTTCCGGGCGTTTTTCTTGGTCATAGAAATGTACCCGTAAACAGCGTAGGTTGTTACATTCCTGGTGGTCGTTACCCAATGGTTGCCTCAGCCCACATGAGTGTACTTACCGCAAAAGTAGCCGGAGTAAAACGCGTTATTGCTTGTACACCACCTATTAATGGACAGATTCCTGCTGCAACTGTTGCCGCAATGTATATGGCTGGCGCCGATGAAATCTATTTATTGGGAGGTATTCAAGCCATTGCTGCTATGGGAATTGGAACCGAAACAATCGAATCTGTAGATATGATTGTTGGTCCCGGAAACTCTTATGTCGCCGAAGCCAAAAGACAATTATTCGGAAAAATAGGGATTGATTTGTTGGCTGGTCCAACAGAAACTTTAGTAATTGCTGATGAAACTTCCGATGCTGAAATTTGTGCTGTTGATTTATTGGGACAAGCAGAACATGGACCAACATCTCCATCCATTTTATTGACCAATTCAGAGAAATTAGCCTACGAAACTTTGGCAGAAGTAGAAAGACAACTAAAAACGTTACCGACAGCAGATGTAGCCAGTATTTCTTGGAGAGATTATGGACAAATTATCCTAGTTGACACTGTTGATGAAATGGTAGCCGAAGCCGATAGAATTGCCAGTGAACACGTTCAGGTAATGACCGCAGACCCAAGATACTTCTTGAAACACATGACTAATTTTGGTGCTTTGTTTTTAGGGAAATATACTAATGTTGCTTACGGTGATAAAGTAATTGGAACCAATCACACGTTACCTACAAAACACGGAGCAAAATACACCGGCGGATTATGGGTTGGAAAATTCATGAAAACTTGTTCGTATCAGGAAATTAGAACACCGGAAGCCAGTGCCATGATTGGTGAATATTGTTCTCGTTTGTGTGCAATAGAAAATTTCTGGGGACACAAAGAACAAGCGGATATTCGAGTGAGAAGATATAAAAATGCTGAAATAGAAATAAAATAATATGCGTAAAACGGTTCTAGTTACAGGTGGTTCTGGCGAAATAGGTTCGTCGATTTGTCGAAAATTTGCCGAAAACGATTTTGATGTCATCATTAGTTACAACTCTAATTCACAAAGAGCCGAGGCATTCATTGCAACTTTACCAGAAGGAAATCATGCTTTTTTTCATGCTCCAACAACAGATTCGCAAAAAGTAAAAGCCTTTAAAGTATTCGTTGAAGAGAAGTACGCCAAACTAGATGTTCTGGTGAATAATGCAGGTGTTACTACTCCGGTTCCACACGATGATCTTGAAGGATTAACAGACGAATGGATTGATAGAATCATGCAAACTAATTTTAGAGGTTCTTTTGCTATGGCAAGAGCTTTTAAAGATTTGTTGCAAAAATCAACAGAAGCCACTGGACTAATCGTAAATATTTCTTCCATTGCAGGAATTTTTGGCACAGGAAGTAATGTTGCTTATTGTGCCTCAAAAGCTGCTTTGGATTCAATGACGCGTTCTTTAGCAAGAGCATTGGCACCAAAAATAAGAGTAGTCTCCGTATCGCCAGGATTCGTTGAAGGAGAATATACTGCTACGATGGACCCCGTTTTTTTGAAAACTCAAAAAGAGCATACGCCTTTAGGAAGATTTGCTTTAGGTGAAGATGTGGCCAATGCTGTATTTTCAGTTGCAACTCAACTAACGTTCTCAACAGGTAATATTATAACTGTTGATGGTGGAAGACTTTTAAAATAAAAAAAAACAATCTAAAGTCGAAAAATTATTCGAAGGAATACAATTTAAAAATTAAATTTTAAAAAAATACAACATGAAAATAATAGATCTTTCCGTTACAATTTCTGAAGAAATAAAAGAACCGTTACCAACTACAATCATTTATGAAGACCACAAAGAAGGAGCTCAAAAAATGGGTGGAAAACTATTCCATGGATTAACAGATGTATTCATCGAAGGAAACGGCCCTGCAGGAGAACTCCTAACGGTAACTAGTCATTGTGGTACTCACGTGGATGCGCCTTATCATTATTATCCAACTTGCGAAGGGAAACCTTCCCGCACGATTGACGAAATGCCTTTAGATTGGTTTTTCCACGATGGAGTTGTTCTTGATTTTACTGATAAACCAGACGGTTACATGTTTGAACCAGAAGATTTAATCGAAAAATTAGCCGCTATAAACTATACATTAAAACCTTTTGATATTGTTTTAATTCGTTGTGATGCTGACAAACGCATTCACGATGCTGATTTTGTACGCATTCATGTGGGCGCTTCCGCAAAAGCGACACACTGGTTAATTGACCAAGGAATAAAAGTAATGGGAACTGACGGTTGGGGTTGGGATATTCCATTGCATATTCAAGCAGAAGATTTTAGAAACAATCCACGTCCGGGAATTATCTGGCAAGCCCACTATGTTGGAATTGAAAAAGAATATTGCCAAATAGAAAAATTAGCCAATTTAGAAGCCTTACCTTCATTTGGTTTTAAAGTAGCTTGCTTTCCTGCAAAAATAAAAGGAGCTAGTGCTGGTTGGACAAGAGCAGTTGCGATAATTGAATAATATTTTTTTGTAACTTTATTAAAATATAAAAAAATCATGACTACTAAAGAGTACATCCCAACGCTGATACCTTCTGAAATGAATAATTTTCATTCTCATACTACAACTTGGAGGCCTTTTATGTCTAGTCAGACTCATCAAGAATACCACATCAATAGATTGGAAGATATCTCGAATAAATCCAGTTTTCAGGTTTTACCACATCGTAAAACAGTACATGATTTTATATTTCTAAAAAAAGGAATTTCAAAAAGAAGTAAAGGACTAAACAAATATGAGTTTGGTCCTTCTTCTATCTTTTTTTTACCTGCCCATCAAATTACCCAGCACGAAATGATTAGCGATGATGCAGAAGGATTTTATCTTCATTTCGATGAAAAAATATTCGATTATTTACCTAAAAATTACCTTAGCGAACAATTTCCTTTTTTTCAATTTCAGTCGAATCCCGTGATTCAGATGTCTGAAAGCACATTAAACAACATAGAGTTTATTTTGAATAGATTGCTTGAATTGTATAAAGAAGAAAACACAGCCAATAAAAACCTTGTTTCTTATAATTTATTGGTGATTTTTGAAGCCCTAAAAAAAGAAATCCCACTTCAGATCAAGAAAACCAAAAACTCCTTTTTTGAAATCACGGAACGTTATAAAAATGCATTAGGACAGCACATCTATAAATATCAAAATATTTCAGATTACGCTAAAATACTGAACATTACACCAAATTATCTGAACAAATGTGTCAAAACATGTACCGATAAAACTGCACAAGATTTACTGAAAGAAATGCTGGTTTTAGAAGCAAAAACCCTCCTGAAATATTCCGATTTGCACATCTCCGAAATCGCTATAAAACTCTGCGATCAAAATCCGAGCAACTTTGCTCGTTTTTTCAAAAAACAAACTGGCCAAACACCAATGGAATATCTACAAATGTGTTGATTTTGAATAGTAGTAGCCTTTTTTTGATTAACTAAGTTGGTTTTTAATCCTCAATTTTGACTAATAAAATTTTACTACCCAATTTATTTCCCAACTAAAACAACCAATTTAATCAAAGAAAATACAAATTTATGAAAACAGTAAAAGCAATTGCCTTCACGGTAATTTTATGCCTTTCTATGACAATAAATAGTCAATCACAAACAAAAAACAAACCTATCAATCTTTTAGATAAAAATTTGAGTTATTGGTATAAATGGCTGGGCGTTCCACATACAAGTGTCAAGGGTTTACCGGAAGGCACTATAAAAGGAAATGGAATGGATGGAACACCTCTAGGCATGAATGACCCCAAAGAAGTCTTCAAAGTTGTGACTATTAATAACGAAAAAGTTTTAAAGGTTTCTGGCGAAATTTATGGCGGACTGACCACCAAATCAGAATATACTAATTATCATTTGCAATTAAAGTATAAATGGGGCTCAAAAAAATGGGCACCTCGTCTAGATTTACCAAAAGATTGTGGCATCATGTTTCACCTTATCGGCACAAATGAAGACGGTCTTTGGAATGTATTCATGATGGGACTTGAATTACAGATTGCCGAAAAAACAACTGGCGATTTATTTTTAGTAGCCAATAAAGATTTTTCTCTGCGACCATTTGCTGATGTAAGAGTTAGTGATAAAAAATGGGATACCAATGCAGCTTTCCAACTTATGGGAGGGTACTCACCTACTCTTAATAACGCAGTGAGCCGCTCTCAAGATTTTGAAAGTGATACTACCAAATGGACAACCGTAGATTTATATACCATCGGCAGTTCGGCAATATATTTAGTGAACGGTCATGTTGTGATGGCTTTACAAAATGCAGGTGTTCAGAATGTTGACAAATCAACAACTCCATTGACCAAAGGAAAAATCCTATTACAATCAGAAGGTGCAGAAGTATTTTATAAAGACATTACTATTCAAGAAATTACTGACTTCCCTAATGATATCAAAAAAATTGCTGCATTAGACCCAACTCCTGGTTGGAAATTTGGAGTTTCTTTATGGGCATTTCACACCCCTTCAGCTGAAGAAAAAGAGAAAAGTAAAGAACGATTTCTAACCTCTTCTGTTAGCAAACAACTAGATGAAGCTGCTAATACAGGATTAAAATATATTGAAGGTTTTACTTTTAGCAAAGCAGGAAAAGAATTTAACGATTCTTTGGTAATGAACCTATCTCCTTCTGGCATCAAAAAAATAGATGCAATGATTAAAAACAAAGGGTTAAAAATGGAATCTATTTATGCTACTGGTGGAAAAACAGTAAAAGAATGGATTAGAGATTTTGAAATTGCAAAAGGATTAAACGCTAAATACATTGCCGCCGAACCAGCTCCTGAAATGTTAAAAACTGTTGATAGTTTAGCTGGGATTTATGGAATTAAATTAGCTATTCACAACCATTGGAAAGGTGTTAGCTCTTTTTGGAATCCTGATACTTTGTTAGTCGCTTTAAAAAAATACCCTAATTTAGGAGCTTGTCCAGACTTAGGTCACTATCCTAAAAGCGGTATAAACCCTGTAGAGGCATTAAAAAAACTAGAAGGTCATATTATTGCTCTTCATTTAAAAGATATTACAGCCTACAATGACCCTGAATTAAAAGATGTTCCTTTAGGAGCTGGCATAATTGATTATCCTGCTGTTTTTAAGGAATTAAAACGCCAACATTTTAACGGCAACATCATTCTTGAAAGCGATATTGAAGATGATGAAAACTCAAGTGTTAATAAAGCCATCAATCAATCTATTGATTATTATAACAAATTAATGAATAGCAATTCAATTAAAAAAAAATGATAGATCATTCCGTAATTTTTAAATTCAAATCAGCTATTTCTGAAATAGAAAAAGAAGATTTTTTTAAAGCTGCTTTTGAATTATCTCAAATTCCAGGTGTACAAAAATTTAAAGCATTAAAACAAACAAGTTCTAAAAATAAGTTTGAGTTTGGTTTATCAATGGAATTTGATAATTATAAAACTTACGAAAGTTATAATAATCATCCAAACCACAAATTATTTATTCAAAATTATTGGTTAAAAATGGTGGAGGATTTTTTAGAAATAGATTATGAGTCAATTATTGACATTTCTAAATTAAAATAACTACCGTAAAAAACTTGTCTAAAAATGAGAATTCATCAGAGGTAATTTTTTTTAATCTTATAAATAATCTTACGTTTTATCAAGTGAAATAACTCTTTTATCTATAAAGTAGATCGTATTATAAAAAAAATAGTTTTATTAAAAAAAGGGGGAATCCAATTAATTAGGATTCGCCCTTTTTTTACTTAACAAAAAAAGACTTTACTTTAATGTAGCTTATAATGATTTCTCCATCACATCAACTACATAAGAAATTAAATTCAGGAGTGAATTTATTTTGAATAGTTTACATAACCTACATAAAATTAAAAAACACATTTAATAATTCGTGTAATTAGTAACCTCTTCTCTTTTTTCAACAGAACCAAAGCCAGAATCCAAAATCAAAAACAACACAAATAACAAAACAACACAACTAACTTATTAACAATTATATAGATAAATAAAAAACATGTAAAAATGTACATATATCCAAAAATGCACGAATTAATAAAATCTGTTTTTATAGTATTTTCTAATTCCCATCAAAAACAAATTCGAAACTCTGGATGGGATTAAAAAAACGACTCCTTTTTCTATTTTTTCAACCAAATGTGTTGATTTTGAATAGTAGTAGCCTTTTTTTGATTAACAGATCTGTTTTTTGTATCCCATCTTTGTAATGTAAAATATTATCATATATATATTTTATGTAACTAAAAAAAACTAATATAATTAAAAAAAGGTGAAAATTATGAAAACAACGCAAATTATAAGGAGAATCTTCCTTATTATAGTAATCACTACTTGTAGCGCTAATTTGTTTGCCCAAGAAGGAAAAATCCAAGGGACTGTTACGGATTCCAAGGGTTTAGGTTTAGCAAGTTCCTCAATCATTATAGAAGGAAATAATAAAAATACGGTAACGGATGCTAATGGAGATTTTGTTATCGAAAATATAGCGAATGGAACCTATAAAATCGTTATTTCATACATAGGATTTATAACCCAAAAAATTACTATAAAAATCCCACAAACAAGCAAATTAAGCATTGCATTACAAGATGATCAAGCCGCTTTGGATGAAGTTGTGGTGACAGGAGTATTTGACAAACGCACCAGAATGCAATCTTCTGTTGCAATTTCTACAATGAGTACCAAACAAATTGAAAGAACAGCAGCAACAAGTGCGGGCGATTTATTGAAAAATATACCAGGTGTTTACGTAAACCAAGCAAGAGGTGAAGTACAGAATACCGTGTATTCCAGAGGTATTTCAGCTGGTTCAATTGATAATGCCAATGGGTATTATTATGTATCAATGCAAGAAGATGGTTTGCCCGTTACCAACCTTAATCTAGGAGTAGATTATTACCTAAGACCTGATGCCGGAACTGCAAAAATAGAAGCTGTAAAAGGTGGAACAGCATCAATTTTAGGAGCAAATGCACCAGGAGGAATCTTTAATTATGTATCAAAGGAAGGTGGAAAAACTTTTGCCGGAGAAATAAGATCGAAATTTGGATTGGAAGGTAATTTTAAAAATCCTTATTACAGAACTGACCTTAATTTAGGTGGAGCATTAAGTAAATCAGGCTCTTTAACTTATAATTTAAGTGGTTTTTACAGAGAATCTGATGGAGCAAGAGCGCTAGGTTATCCTATGAATAATGGAGGACAATTTAGAGCTAATATCGTTAATAAATATAAAAATGGTACTATTAAAGTATATGCTAAACTATTGGACGACAAAAATGCCGTAGCCGAATTCACTCCTACAATAGGTTGGAATGACCCGAAAATCCCTGCTGGTTTTTCATCTACAGACTCGTATTATCTTCCAAAATTAACCATGGAGATTCCTATTAATGATAACTCAAGCAGAACATTCAAATCTACTGATAAAATCCATACCCAACAAAAATCTGTTGGTATGAACTGGAGCCATAATCTTGGAAATGGATTTACGTTAAAAAATGATGCGCGTTTGCAAAAAAATCAAATAGTGAACAATACCCCTGCTGTTGTTACCCCTTTTGCTACTGATAGTTTTCTGTTTTATGCTATTCCACATCTTTTGGGAAAATTCGGAACATACACATTTACAGATCGTGTAAATGGACAAGTTTTAGGGACTGTTACGCAAGCGCCTAATATCATCAACGGAAATTTTGCAGGATTCAATTTTATCCCGGGACCAAACAACAATTTTCCTGGTTCCAATGTTCAGAAAAACTCATTATTCTTTTTACCACTTTTTTATTCTGAAACTAAAAGTAATGAGTTTATGGATAATTTCAGCATTAGTAAAAAAGTAAAAAATATGAATTTCATTTTAGGAGGTTTTTACGGAAATTCAAAAGTAGACCGAATTGGAGGAGCTCAAGATTTTGGTATTGCATTGGGTACTATGCAAGACCAACCGCATTTAGTAGACATAACTTTAAATGGTTTTGATGGAAAAACCTATGAAGTAACCGATCCTAATGGAGTACAAATTCCTGGAAGTGGCGGAGCTGATATCTCTTCATTAAGACAAAAACAAGCTTCAGTATTTTTTGGTCATGATTGGAAAATATCAGACAAATTAAATTTTGACTGGGGTATCCGATATGAATCGTTGAACGTTGCCGGTTTTAATTCAAAAGCCGCAATCAATGCAGAATCAGCTGGTCTTGATAGTAATCCTTTGACCATCTACGATAATTTTGGAGGAAAAGAAGGTACGCATTTAAAAATTGATAACACTGTAAATACAGTTTCCTTCTCCGGTGGATTAAACTATAAATTAAGTGATAATCAAGCGGTTTATGTACGTTACACCAATGGTAAAAAATCTCCGGATATCAATTTTTATTTAAACCAAAGCTCACAATTTCTTATTGACAATACCAAAGCGTATGCGCAACAAGTAGAACAAATTGAGGCGGGATATAAAATAAGCACTCCAAAGGTAAAAGTATTCGTTACACCGTTTTACAGTATATTGAGTAATGTAGCTACTTCGCAAACATTTACTAATACTAATGGTACCAATTACAATCCGCTTAACCAATTCAATACTTTTAAAACTTTCGGTGTAGAATTAGAAAGTAATTTTGCTATAACAGATCAGTTTGGAATAAGAGCAGGTGCAACTGTACAAAATTCAAAAGCAACAAAATACACTACATGGATTGCCAACGCTGACGGACCAAGTGATGATGTCTTACAAGATTTATCAGGAAATGAAACGGATAACAACGCTCGTTTAATATTCAACATTAGTCCAAACTACAATATAAACAAATTCTACAGTTCCTTAAATGTAAGTTACATGGGAGCAAGACAAGCCAATGTACAAAATGCATTCAAAATGCCTGCATTCACCACATTAGACTTAACTTTTGGTTATGATTTTAGCAAAAAATTTGGACTTCAAGCCAATGTCAATAATCTTTTGAATACCTATGGTGTAATGGGTTGGTCTGGACCAGGTGGATTCCCGGCAGCTTTAGATCGTCAAGGATTTTCAAAAGCATACATCGATGCTAATCCTAATGCAGTTTATTCAACTCAAGGAAGTATGCCTAGAGCTTTTTTCTTGACCGCTTCTTATAAATTTTAATTAATCTAAATCCCCCGAAAGGGGGATTATTTTATCTTATATGAAAAATAAATTTTTTACCTACGAAAATGGAATGGTTACCCTAATGGCACTCGTATTTGGCTGCCTGTTTTTTGACCGTTTAGCACTTAATTTTCTTATGCCCTATATAGCAAAAGACTTAGTTTTGAATGACACCCAAATAGGATTACTAGCTGGGTCTCTTTCATTAGCATGGGCTTTTTCAAGCTATTTTACTGTGGCATGGGCAGAAGCAAAAAATCGAAAAAAATTGGTTTTCCTAATTACAGTAATCACTTTTTCAATTTGCTCTTTCGGATCAGGAGTAGCCTTGTCATTTGCAACGCTATTTATAGCTCGATTTGTAATGGGTTTTTCTGAAGGTGCGGTAATCCCTCTTGCACAAAATTTTGTTGAAAGAGAATCTTCTCCAAATCGATTGGGACTCAATGCAGGTATTCTACAAGGAGTTGGAGCAGCACTTTTTGGTTCCATTTTAGCACCCGTTATACTTGTAGCCATTGCTGAGAGTATGGGTTGGAGAAAAGCATTTTATATTGCGGGAATCCCAGGTTTAATTTTAGCGCTATTAGCTTGGCGTTATATCAAAAAACCAACTGCAGAAAGTACAGAAAACAAAACCAATTCAACAATTAATTTTTCTGAACTAGTACAGTATAACAATATAAAATGGGGAATCCCATTGGCTTGTTGTGTTTTTGGTTGGTGGTTTGCAACACTCCCTTTTATCTCAAAATATTTTATAGAAGTACAGGGAATGTCAGCAGATGAAATGGGAAAAACTATGGGACTCTTAGGATTATCAGGATTGATAGGTTCTGTACTTGTTTCAGGTCTTTCTGATCGATTTGGTCGTAAACCCATCATGTTTATTTTTATGGGTCTAGGGATTTTATACCCTTTTACCGTACATTTCCTTAGCGGATCTGCGCTACAACTTCCTGCTATGTTTATTAGCTATTTAGCGATGGGCTGTATCGCTATGGTTGCTGCAGTAATCCCTTCAGAAGGAGTACCAATCCATTTGCGTGCTAAAGCAATGGGCTTAGTTATGGGTATAGGAGAGATTGTAGGAGGCGTGATTATCCCTGCAATATCTGGAGTACTTTCGGATAAAATAGATCCATCTGCCTTTCTTTGGGTATCTGCCGTAATGGCTGTATTAGGTTTGTTTTTTGTTTCAAAATTACTCGAAAGTAACAAAAGCTTTAGTAAAAAAGAAAGCTTTTCAGAAATTGAAACCGTCCTATAGCTTTTTAGCATCAAAAAAATAAAACAGTAATAGTATCAAAAAAACTATCTGTTACTCATTATAAAAAAAAATCAAAAATCAAAACAAATGACAAAACGTATTTCAATTCTAATGATAGCATTTGTATGTTTAATAGGATGTAAGGAAAAAACAGAAGCGCAGAAAAAAACAAATAAAAAACCTTTTCTATGGGGAATTGCTTCAGCTGCTTATCAAGTAGAAGGTGGTTTCCAAGAAGATGGAAAAGGTGAATCGAAATGGGATTTCCTAACCAATAAAGTGGGCGTTACCCAGTTTTTAATTGGTCAAAAACAAACGGGAAATGTAGCCATCAATATGTATGACCGAACGCAATACTTAAAAGACATTCAATTAATGAAAAAACTTGGCGTGAATTCCTATCGTTTTTCATTAGACTGGAGCCGAATTATCCCTGATGGCACTGGAGCAGTAAACGAAAAAGGCTTGGCGCATTACGACCTTCTTATCGATGATTTAAAAGCGGCCGGAATTGAACCAGTTATTACATTGTATCATTTTGATTATCCCTTTGCTTTAGTACAAAAAGGAGGTTGGGGAAATCCAGAAATGATCAATTGGTATAAAAATTATGCCGAAGTTGTTTTGAAACGTTATGGTAAAAAAGTAAAGTATTTCATCACTTTCAATGAACCTTATATTGAATTCATGGTTGCTGAATACCTAATCAATATGGAGCAAAGTAAAGAACCAAATACCGTTCGTTTTGCTAAAGGTATTCAAAAAGCACATCGCCAATTATTGGCAAACGCAGCAGTTACCAAAATGTATCATGAAATGAATTTAAAAGGACAAATAGGAATGACTTTAAATCTATCGCCATGTTTGCCTTTAGATTCAAATAATCCTAAAGATTTAAAAGCGAGTGAATTTGAAGATAAACTTTTAAACAAGTTCTTTTTGGACGGCTTATTTAAAGGGAATTACCCACAGCAAGTAGTTGATTCAGTTCAAAAATACGATCCTTCCTTTCAACCTTCAGGATCTGAAATGAAAATACTAGCTGAAACTAAACCTGATTTTTTAGGAATTAATTATTACGCCCCAGCATTAGTGAATTATGATGAAAAAGCGCCTTTTGCCAGTACTTGGATGGACAATAACACCGATAAAGTAAAATCGCACAATGGTCCCGTAAGACCAGATGAATTATACAATTTATTAACAAGAATAAAAAATGATTATGGTAGTCCAAAAATGATGATTACTGAAAATGGTGCTGGTTTTGAAGGGGAAGATTTGAAAGCAAAACCTATTGTAAAAGACCCGCTTCGTGCTGATTTTATCAAACGTCATATAGCCGCTGCGCTAAAAGCTAAAGCAAATGGTGTAAACCTAATTGGGTATTTTCCTTGGAGTGGTTGGGATAATTTCGAATGGGTTTTTGGATACACCAAACGCTTTGGACTAATCTACGTTGATTTCGAAACCCAAGAACGCATCCCAAAACAAAGTTTTTATGAGTATCAAAAATTAATTCAACAGTATAAAAATTAATAATTAGCATCGATTATAATGAAAAATAAAACCTTTCTAGTTGTATTATTTATCGCATTTATTTCAAATGCCCAAAAAACGATTCCTCTCTATCAGGGGAAAGCACCCGGTTCAGAAAACTGGAATTGGCAGGAAAAAGAAATGTTTTCACAGACATTTCAAACCCAAGTGGTGTACAATGTTTCACAATCCACACTTACGATGTATGCACCGGACAAAACTTTGTCAAACGGAACTGCTATGATTATTTGTCCAGGAGGTGGTTTTCATACTTTATCTATAAACAGTGAAGGAATTGAGGTAGCCAAATGGTTAAATTCAAAAGGAATAACGGCATTTGTCTTAAAATACCGACTCGTAAAAAGTGAAACCGACGACCCCGTAAAAGAGCTTTTTCCATTATTCGAAAATAGAAAAAAATTAGATTCCATCAATGCTCCCATTGTCACTCTGGCTATTGCCGATGGATTAACTGCAATACAATATGTGAGAGATCATGCAGCTGAGTTTAATATTGAGAAAAACAGAATCGGAATTATAGGTTTCTCGGCTGGAGGAACTGTAGCAATTGGCACCGTTTTCAATTCGAAAGGAAGCAATCGTCCAGATTTTGCAGCCCCAATTTACGCCTATACAGGAGCTTTAAAAAATACAATTGTTCCAGCAGATGCTCCTCCTCTATTTATTGCAGCCGCTTCAGATGACCAATTGGGTTTAGCCCCAAATAGTGTAAAAACTTATAGCGATTGGTTAGCCGCAAGAAAATCAGCAGAATTGCATATTTACTCCAAAGGAGGTCATGGTTTTGGAATGCGTAAACAGAATTTACCTGTTGACAGCTGGATAGACCGTTTTGGCGAATGGTTGAAACTGCAAGGAATGTTGTAGCACATCACCATAATTAGTGTTCATATTTCATTTAAATCAAATACTACATCATGAAAAAGTTCCTTCTAATGATTTGTTTTGCTTGCCTCAACTTAATGGTTTCGGCACAAGAAAAACAATTACCACAATTAAACAAAAACAATATAAAACAAGTTATCAAAGCTTTGACTCTTGAAGAAAAAGTCAAGTTGGTGGTCGGAATGGGTATGTATATTCCGGGAGCGCCAGCAGGATTATTGCCTCCTAATGATCCCGAAGACGACAAAATTACACCGAAAGTTCCGGGTACATCTGGTAGAACACACGCTATAAACCGTTTAGGAATTCCTAGCATTACCCTGTCGGACGGACCGGCTGGAATTCATTTTATGGATTTAACCAATGCCAAACCAAAATACGCTACAGCCATTCCAATTGGTACTTTATTAGCCAGCACTTGGGATACCATCATGACAAAAAAGGTGGGTGAAATATTAGGTCGTGAAGCTAAGGATTATGGAATCGATATTGTATTAACTCCTGCTTTTAACATACAAAGAAATCCTTTGGGAGGTCGAAATTTCGAGTACTATTCTGAAGACCCCTTTCTTTCGGGAACTATTGCAGCTGCTGTTACCAATGGTATTCAGAAATATGGTATTGGAGTTTCCATAAAACATTTTGCAGCTAATAATACCGAAACCAATAGAATGAAATTGAACACGATTGTAAGCGAACGTGCTTTAAGAGAAATCTATCTAAAAGGTTTTGAAATAGCCGTCAAAAAATCAAATCCGTGGACGTTGATGACTTCATACAATCTAATAAATGGCACCCATACCTCTGAAAGCAAAGATTTAATAACTAAGATTTTACGTAAAGAATGGGGTTTTAAAGGAATGGTAATGAGTGATTGGTTTGCGGGACAAAATGCGGCAATTTCTCTAGCAGCTGGAAATGATTTACAAATGCCGGGAAGGCCAGATCAAGTACAAACCATTAGCAATGCGGTAAAAAACGGCTCGCTTGCTATGACTGATTTAGATCTGAGTGTGGAACGCGTTTTAAATCTTATTGTAAAATCCATTACTTTCAAAAAGTATAATTATACAAATGAACCTGATTTAAAAGCAAATGCAGCTGTTTCTAGAATGGTAGCAGCTGAAGGAATGGTTTTGTTAAAAAACAATAATGCTTTGCCACTACCAAAATCCAGTACTATTGCCTTATTTGGCAACGCATCTTATGACATTATTGCGGGAGGAACAGGTAGTGGCGATGTAGTAAAAAAATATACCATCTCTCTTGACGAAGGTTTACTGAATTCTGGATTCAAACTGCAACAAAATGCCAAATCTACTTATGAAGATTATGTAAAAGCAGAAAACGCCAAAAAACCAGCTCCTTCATTTATGGACGTTTTTAATCCTTTTTCTATTAAAGAAATGGATGTTAAAAACGAGATGATTATAGCATCAGCAGCTAATTCTGATATTGCTATTATCACAATTGGTAGAATATCCGGTGAATCTAAAGACCGTAAAGTAGAAAATGATTTCAATTTAACTGATGCTGAAAAGCAAACACTTAAAACACTTTCGGAATCTTTTCATGCAAAAAATAAAAAAGTTATTGTGGTTATCAATGCTGGTGGTGTTCTTGAAATGGCGAGTTGGAGTCCTTTGGTTGATGCTCTTTTGATGGCTTGGCAACCGGGTATGGAAGGTGGTAATGCCATAGCCGATATACTATCGGGTAAAGTAAACCCATCAGGAAAATTAACGGCTACATTTCCTATTTCCTACACCGACGTACCTTCAGCCGGAAATTTTCCAGGAAAACAACTTCCGCTTAAGGAAGGAGAAACACTCGATCCTGTAATGCCAACTTATCCTGCCGAGATAACTTATGATGATGATATTTATGTGGGCTATCGCTATTACAACACTAAAAAGGTAAAAACAGCTTACGAATTTGGTTTTGGTTTAAGTTATACCCAATTTTCTTATGGTGCTATTCAACTCAGTTCATCAACTTTTGAGAATAAAATTACCGCAACCATTACCATCAAAAATACGGGAAAAGTAGCTGGAAAAGAAGTGGCACAATTGTATCTAAATGCTCCTTCAGAAAAATTAAAAAAACCATCCGAAGAGTTGAAAGGATTTGCAAAAACAAAACTATTACAGCCAAACGAATCACAAACCATCAGCTTTACCCTTACTCCAAGCGAATTAGCTTCTTATGATCCTGCTCTTTCTTCTTGGATAGCCGAAGCAGGAAAATATACGATTCGAATGGGAACTTCTTCATTGGATATCAAACAAACAAAAGAGTTTAGTTTGAAAAAAGATATACTAATGAGCACAAGTAAAAAATAAACAAAGACTAAAATGATTTCTTCTAAAACCAAAATAATCCCAACGCTACTTTTGTTATTATTACAAGTAGTCGTTTATGGTCAAGTACACTATCAAAATCCCGTATTGCCCGGATTTTATCCAGATCCAAGTATCTGTAAGGTGCAGGACGATTATTATATGGTAAACAGCAGTTTTGGTTATTTTCCAGGGGTGCCTATTTTTCACAGTACCAATTTGGTCAACTGGGAACAAATTGGGTATGTTTTAGATAGAGAAGAACAATTGCCATTGGCGAAAGCGCAAACTACTTTGGGCATTTTTGCACCAACCATCCGATATAATAATGGTTTGTTTTATATGATAACGACTAATATTACCGACAAAGGAAATTTCTATGTAACTGCAAAAAATCCAGCTGGGCCTTGGTCAAATCCTATTTGGATTGCCACTCCTGGAATTGACCCTAGTTTGTTTTTTGATGATAATGGGAAAGTCTATGTCACGTCTGCGCAAAATTGGGGAGCTATAAAAAATCGGATTGTGATGTCCGAAATAGATTTAGCTACTGGAAAACTACTTTCAGAGCCTGTAACGATTTGGAAAGGAACTGGCGGAAAATACCCAGAAGGACCACATTTGTACAAAAAAGACGGTTTCTATTATTTAATGATTGCCGAAGGCGGAACAGAATATGGACACAAAGTTACCATTGCCAGAAGCAAAAATATTTGGGGATCTTATGAATCTAATCTGGCAAATCCTATCCTGACACACGCTAATGCAAATGAAGAAAACAATCCAATTCAAGGAACTGGTCACGCCGATTTAGTCCAAACTAATGATGGTTCTTGGTTTATGGTAGCATTGGGTTTTAGACCATTAAACGACCACCAAATTTTAGGCAGAGAAACTTTTTTGGCTCCCGTGGTTTGGAATCCAAACGAATGGCCAGTTGTAAATGGAACTGGTTCCATTGCTTTGGATATGAAAGTAGAAAAACTTCCCGGAGAAATAAAAATGAAAACCTACAATCAGAACGATAATTTCTCTGGAGAAAAATTAGGTTTCGAATGGAATTACATCAATAATCCCATTCCTCAAAACTACTCCCTTTTGGAACGCAAAGGGTATTTAAGATTGTATGGAAGTGAAAAATCATTGAGTAAAAATCCAGGAGTGACCTTTGTAGGCAGAAGACAGCAACATTTTAATTTTAATGCTACGACCACAATTGATTTTAATCCTATCACCGAAAATGAAGAAGCCGGAATTACGCTATACAAAGATGGGTTACACAATTACAAACTATTCATTCGAAAAATAGGAAAAGAACGTGAACTGGTTTTAGCCTATAACATTGGTAAAATTAACACCATTGAAAAGCGAATACCCTTAAAAAAAGGCACTGTAAATCTAACTATTTCTGGAACTCCAGCGTTTTATGAATTTGGTTTTTCGCAAGCCAATAATCCCACAACCGATCTCGGAAAAGTAGAAACAAAATATTTGAGTACAGAAACGGCAGGAGGTTTTACGGGTGTATATATTGGTTTGTATGCTACAGGAAATAATGTGAAATCTAAAGCGGCGGCTGATTTTAAGAATTTCACTTATAAAGTTGTTGAATAGAAATTACAGGAAAAACATACCATTACATTTTACTCAGAATCAACCTTTATAAAAAACAAAAAAAATGGAAAAAAGAACAAACAAATACAAGTTGAAACTAGAACTTTTGGTAACAGCAAAAGTTGATGATACCATCTATACTCCAATCGAATTAGAATTTGACAATCATGATAATATTTTTACTATTGTTGAAAGGATGAAACAAAGAAATATTTTTCAGACTGAAAATCAAGCCGTAGAATTTGCGATTGGATTAAAAATGTTTAGCGAAGTAATGCTGAAAAACAGAGATAATGCGCTTTTTAGTGAATTTAGACCTGCTTTCAGCGAGTTTATGAAAAAGCTAAAGTCAACTCCAACTCAAAACGAAGACTAATAAAATAAAAGCAAAATGAATATACCAATTAGAAGAGTTGTAACCGGTCATACTTCCGAAGGCATTGCAGTATTTACTTCCGACGAAGAATTTGAAACCATTATTATCCCAACTGGCGACGCTGCGATGACTACATTGTGGACAACCGCTACTGTCCCTGCTGATTGCAATGATGAAACAGATGGTGCCAAAAGAGATGCTGGCACAACTCTAAAAGGAGGTTCAGTGATTCGTATTGTAGATATGTTACCAGGAGCTTCTTCCCCACTTCACCGAACGGATAGCATCGATTATGGAATTATAATTAGCGGTGAAATCGAACTTGAATTAGAAAATAAAGTTTCGAAGAGAATTGGTGCCGGAGAAATTATAATTCAACGCGGCACAGTACACAAATGGAAAAATCCAAGTGAAACTGAAGTTTGCCGAATTGTTTTTGTACTCATTGAGGCAAAACCATACGAGATGAACGGAATACCACTTCCTGAATATATGCAACATTAGTATTCTATAAAAAACATGAAGTCTAACTTTTATTTAGAATCTAGTCCAACAAATGAAAACTTAAACTATCGATGGCAAATCTAAAAGACACTACACTCTATTCTTAAAACATGATGACAGATAAACAAACAACATTTTAGAAATGAAAACCTTATTTGATTTAACTGGGAAAGTAGCTTTAATAACAGGTGCTTCAAACGGTATGGGTAAAGCCATTGCGGAACTTTTAGGTATTCATGGTGCCACAGTAATCGTGTCAAGCAATGATGAAAAAGGATGTTTATCAACTCAAACAGAATTTCAAAATAAAGGAATCAATGCAATAACAATTCCTTGTGATGTTTCAAAAAAAGAAGAAATAGATACGTTAATTTTTAAGTGTGAAGAAAAAATAGGTACCATAGACATTTTAGTTAATTGTGTCGGTATAGCGATTCCGGGTTCTTTTTTGGATATCGACTCTGAAAATTTTGAAAAAACAATGCAGATTAATTTAAAAAAAGCCATTTACTTAACCCAAAAAATAATCCCAAATATGCAGGCCCAAAAAGACGGTTCCATTATTTATCTGGCGAGTTTATCCAGTGTAAGAGGTAATAAGAATTTGGGATTATATGGTATTTCAAAAGCGGGATTAGCACAATTAGCACGCAATCTTGCTGTGGAATTTGGACCTGATAATATTCGGGTAAATGCAATTTCTCCTGGCGTAATTGATACCGAATTTGCAAAACCTTTAACCCAAAATCCTCAAGTCATGGAAAAAAGAATCTTACTGACTCCGTTACGAAGAATTGGAAAAGTGGAAGAAGTCGCGGGTGTGGCACTTATGCTAGCATCAAAAGCAGGTGGATTTATCAGTGGCCAGAATATAATCATTGATGGTGGAACAAGCATTAGCGATGGGAATTGATTTTGAATAGAAAAACGTTTTAGAACATAAAAAGATGAAAAGATTTGAAAATAAAGTTTGCTTAGTTACCGGTGCTTCATCAGGAATAGGCAAAGCAACTGCACTCTCTTTTGCAAAAGAAGGAGCCAAAGTAGTTGTTTCGGATGTGAATGTGCAAGCTGGAGCACTTGTAGTTCAAGAAATAATAGCTTTAGGACAACAAGTACTATTCGTGAAGTGTGATATTTCTAAAAGAGAAGAAGTAGAAAACTTGATACAACAAACAATTGCTACGTTTGGTCGATTGGATTGTGCTGTAAACTCAGCAGGAATAGCAGGAACACTATCATTACCAACCCATGAATATCCTGAAGAGGCTTGGTTGCAACAAATCAATATCAACTTAACGGGGACTTGGTATTGTGTAAAATATCAATTGATTGAAATGCTAAAACAAGGTGGCGGAAACATTGTATGTGTATCCTCAGCAGCAGGATTAGTGGGACAACCCGATAATGTTCCGTATTCAGCTTCTAAACATGGGGTCATCGGAATTGTAAAAAGTGCTGCCATAGAAAATGCTACCAAAAACATTCGTATCAATGCTATTTGTCCCACAGCCATTGAAACGCCAATGATTATGGAAGGTCGAAGAAAATTGGCACACAATCCGGAAGCACTTGAAAAAGCAATAAACCTACAAAGAATGAAAAGAATGGGACAACCACAAGAAGTAGCAGATGTGGCTTTGTGGATGTGTTCGGATCAATCTTCCTTTATAACGGGGCATGCTATGGCGGTTGATGGTGGTGCATTTGCATAAAAAGAATACAAAAATAGCATAATAAGCGCACAAGAAATCAAAAATAATTGATTTTGAATAGCAATAGAATATAATTGATTCACTCACATTTATAAATCATTTTATTTTTGTAAAATAAATTACACATACTATAAAAAAACCAATAAATAAAAATAAAAATGGCAAAGAATCCACATTATTTTTCACAATTAGCTCACGTAGAAGTTTTAACTACAGATTTAAACAAATCTGTAGAATTTTTTCGCGATGTAGTAGGAATGGATGAAACAGGAAGAGAGAAAAACTCTGTATATTTAAGAGCTTGGGGAGATTATTTTCATCATACCTTAAAACTTACACAAAGTGAAAAATCAGGTTTAGGACATTTAGGCTGGCGTGCTGATAGTCCAGAAGCTTTAGAAGAAGTAGTAACTTATTTAGAGAGTATTGGAGCTGGTATTGGCTGGGACGATGGCGATTTGGGACATGGAAAAGCCTATCGTTTTAAATCTCCGGAAGGTCATATTCATGAAGTCTTTTGGGATGTAGTTTGGTTGAAAGAAGAAGGAGAAAGAGGTAGTATTTATGCTGACCGATACTCCAGTAATCGTCTTAAAGGAGCTAATCCACGCCGATTGGACCACGTAACCTATATGGTTGCCAAAGGAAAATATGCCGATGAAAAGAAATTTTGGCAAGGCTTAGGATTAAACAATCCTGACGAAATACGTATTGCTGATGAAATTCCGCCTATTGGTGGTTTATGGACTATTGGAAATCTTTCTCACGATATTGCTATTTTCTCAGATCCAAATATTGACGAAAACGAAGCAGTTTTAAATCATATTTGTTGGAACGTAGACAGCCGTGAAGAAGTTTTATTAGCCTTAGATTATTTTATTGAAAAAGGATATAAAAGTGTTATGGGAGCGCCTACGCGTCATAAAGCAGATGAGGGATTCTTTATTTATATCGTTGATCCTGGAAGTGGAATCTTATTTGAATTTTATGCTTGTGCCCGTTTAGTTTTTGCGCCGGATCATTTAGATGTTCATTATTTAAAAGATAATCCAAATGATGCTTGGGGTTCAGCAAATCCATTTGCAGAAATGGCAAAAGGTAAAAAATTAGGATTAACAGACGGTGTTGTAAAACCTGCAGATGTATAAATTGGTATAATTAAGTTATTCCTATTTATAATAAAATGAAAAGGGTGTTTTCAATTTAGAATAACACTACAAACAAAATTAAAAAAAACAAAGCTATGTGGCATTATTTTCCGGGGCAATATATGCCCTCCTATCAAGTGAACAGAGCATTAACTCAAGCGCATTATGGCGGTGGAGAATTTGCTGAAATACTAGAAGTTGCTAGCGAAATTGATCCATCTAATAGAGAGAGCTTCAATATCGCTTGGTTAAAAAAAGGGGAGCAAGTTTATGATCTTGGAGAAAATTTCGAAATTAATAATTCGTTCATTTCTGCAAGTCGTACCTACCTAAGAGCATTCAACTATTTACGTACTGCTGAGTTCTTTATGGAGCTTGGAGATGACAGAAAACTATCGACTTATTTAAAAGCTAGAGAAGCTTTTATTAGAGCTATTAAATACTTCAAAAACAAACCTTTACAAGTAGAAGTGCCTTTTGAAGGGGCTTTTTTACCTGGGTATTTATTTGCTCCGGAAGGAGTTAAGAACCCTCCAATGATGATAATGTTTGGAGGCTTAGATAGCTTAGCTGAAGAATTATATTTTGGTATATCGCAACATCTTAACGAAAGAGGCATTGCACTTTTGGCTATGGATGGACCTGGTCAAGGAGCTTCATTAAGACTAAATCATATTCATTCGCGTTTTGATTACGAAGTGGCTGGAACAGCTGTTTTAGATTGGTCCTTAGCCAACCTAAAAGATCACGTAGACACCACTAGTATTGGTATTGGTGCAGTATCCATGGGAGGATATATGGCAGCGCGTTGTGCCGCATTTGAGCCCCGTTTCAAAGTTTGCATGATATTTGGTGCTGTATGGTCGTATTACCAAGTATGGGCTGGTCGAAATGCAAAACATCCATTGGCAGAAATAGTGATGCATATTATGGACGCAGCAAGCTTTGAAGAAGTTCTTGAAAAATTAAAAGGCTATACACTTGAAAATGGAATCGCTGAAAAGATATCCATGCCAACGTATATTCTTCATGGTGGTGATGACCGTCAAAACTTTGTTGAACATGCTTATAATGTAGATAAAGCTTTAATTTGTGAACATGTTTTAGAAGTAATTCCAAAAGAAGAAAGTGGTTCTCAACATTGTTGCGTAGACGATTTTACCCGAACTTTCAATATGTATGATTGGGTAGCCAAAAAGTTAAAAGAATAGTATTAATCTCAAACAACTTATAATATGAAAACTATAGAGAAGGTCCTTATTGTTGGTGGTGGTATCGGCGGTCAGTCTGCAGGTATTGCATTAAGACAAATTGGTATAGAAGTCGAGATTGCTGAAATACTACCTAAATTCGATGTCTATGGTGTAGGTATTATACAACAAGCAAATGCCCTAAGAGCGTTAGATGCCTTAGGTGTTGCTGATGAAGCCCTAAGAAGAGGATCACCTTATCCAAAAGTAAAAATGTGTACAGCAACTGGCCATCAAATCGCTGAAGCCGGTACAGATCCTATTGGGCGTTTTCCAAGTCATAATGGAATTTCACGCAGAGTTTTACATGATATATTATTAGAACGCAGTATTGAACTAGGTGTAAAATACCGCTTGGGTCTTACAGTAGATTCAATTACAGATAAAGAAGATGGTGTTGACATTGTTTTTTCAGACGGAACAACTGGCAGTTATGATCTTCTTATTGGTGGAGACGGTATAAACTCTAAAGTTAGAAACTTAATTTTTGGGGAATCAAAACCCAACTATGTTGGATTATCTAACTGGCGCTATGCTTTTAAAAGACCTAAGGATTTAGATACAGGATACATCTATTTTGGTAAAAAAAGTAAATTAGGAATAATTCCTATGACCGAAGACAGTTGCTACGTCTTTGTAGTTTCTGCAGAAGGAGCTGACAATCCTTTTATTAAAGAGGATCAAATGATTCCAAAGCTACAGTCATATATGGAAGAATATCCTATTCCTATGATACAAGAGTTAATCGATCAGGTAGTCGATCCAAAATTGGTAAACTATAGACCATTAGAGACTTTGAATCTTCCAGCACCTTGGCATAAAGGAAATGTTATTATTATTGGTGATGCTGCCCATGCAACGATTCCGCAATTAGGATCAGGCGCAGCATTGGCTATTGAAGATGCGGTGGTATTAGCCGAAGAAATAAAAAAACAAGATGGTGCACAAGCTATATTCACAAGATTTATGAAACGAAGATACGATCGCTGTAAAATGGTTGTTGAAAGTTCTGAAAAATTAGGAGAATGGGAATTAATGGAGTTTTCTGGTCAAAAATTGCCTGAAAACGCAAATATTGGTGCTACTATGGGGAAAACTACTGGAATGTTGGCACAACCTATTTAAAAAAATAAAAATGAAATTAGTAACTTTTAAGAATAATAAAGGGCAAACTAACATTGGTTGGCTTAAAGATAATGGCGTGGTTGAAATGCAAAAAGCAGATCAACGATTGCCTAATGATATGTTGAGTTTTATTGATGACCATGAAGATTATTATAAAATTATAAAAAACAACAATTTAGAAGCTGTTCCTCCACACTATACATTAGAAGAAGTAACCCTTTTGGCTCCTTTACCAAATCCAAGAAGTTTTAGAGATTATATAGGTTTTGAACAACACATGCTTAATGCATCCAAATCTTTCGGTCATACGGTTGGAGCAGCTTGGTATGAAATACCTATTTTTTATTTCACAAACCATCAAGCTATTTATGGACCTGAAGATAACATTCTTCGTCCTGATAATGAAACTAAGCTCGACATCGAATTAGAAATGGCTGTCATAATTGGTAAGAAAGGAAAAGACATTAAAGCCGAAAATGCTGATGATTATATTTTTGGTTACACGGTTTTTAATGACTGGACTGCCCGCGCCATCCAAAAACATGAAATGACTGTACCACTTGGCCCACATAAAGGAAAGGATTTCGCTAATGCCATTGGACCTTGCATCGTTACCAAAGATGAGTTTGAAAAATACCGTTGCAGTATTTCAAGGGAATTGCATCCAGAACATTTGGCTATGCCAAAAAGCACAACTGATCGTTTTGATATTAAAATGACTTCAAGAATTAATGGAGAAACAATATGCGAAGGAAACTATAAAACCGTTCATTGGACTTTTCCACAAATGATGGAACGCGCCTCAGAAAACAATGTAAATCTTATGCCTGGCGATATCTTAGGGTCTGGTACTGTAGGTTGGGGAAGTTTGATAGAAAATAATTTTTCAGTTCACCGCCCTTTAGAACCTGGAGATGTTGTGGAACTGGAGATTGAAGGAATCGGAATTTTAAAAAATACAGTAGTTTAAGCTGTTCAAATAAATATTTTCAATTTAGTTCGAAAATACCTAAATCACTTGTTGTTTTAGGTATTTTTTTTGCTTTAAAATCATGTAATTTTATTTTATTCCATTAAGTAATTAATATACATTTGACCGCATCATAATGTATAACAATACTGGAATAATCAATATATTTGTACAAAGTCGAAAAAGTAATTTATAAGAATTAGTTTACTTGGTTATTTTACTTTTGTGAAGTATTAGTAATTAGCTTTAATAATAACTAGAAATATCTTACGTTAAATAGTATTACAGCTCAAATATGTTTTGAGTAAAACTGTCACAAATGATTAAAAAAATATTCAGTTACCTCATTCCAATAAAAATTTATCAATCAAAATCTTCATTGAGTAAATCAATCGAAGTGACTTGGGCAAATGGAGAGTTAGTTTTAGATTCTGAAAATGCCAATTATTCGTATGGAAGTCTACAACGTATTTTAAGGATAGGATTAAAAAACATTGGCTTTGAAAAAATAGCGGCTATGGAACATATTCTTGTTTTAGGAGTAGCCGGAGGCAGCGTTATTAAAACATTAGTTGATGAAATTAAATTTAAAGGAAAAATAACCGGAGTTGAAATTGATTCCGATATAATTAAGGTAGCTAATAAATATTTTGCCTTAGATAAAATACCCCAACTTGATATTGTTATTGAAGATGCCTTTGAATTTGTTTTGAAAACCAAAAATAAATACGATTTGATTATAATTGATATCTTCCAAGATACTGCAATGCCCAATTTTTTATTTGAAACCTTTTTCATCAACCGCATCTGCTTTCTTTTAAAAAGTCGAGGTTTCATTCTTTTCAATACGATGATTTTGAATGAAACACAAAATATAAGAAATCAAAAATATGTTTCTGAATTTTATGAAAATCAATTCAAAATAAGAACCATACCCCGAATTGAAATACACAATGAATTAATCGTAATTGAAAAATTAAAATAAAAACTGCTACTATTAAATACAAACGCAGATTCATAGATTGTTAATTAAATCCGTGAATCTGCGTTTTTTTTCAAATATAAATTTATTTCAAAAAAATAGGGAAACCTAATCCCCTATTTTTATTTTCTTAATTCACTTTCTTTATATCATCTTTTATTTCCAGTTCAGTCACTTTTCCATATTTTTCAGCAATCTTTTTAATATCTTCTGATTTTCCTACTAATACAAATTGCAACTTATCCTTAGGAAAATATTTAGCAATAATTTGGTTTGCTTTTGCCAAATCTAAGCTATCAACATTTTTTTCAAAATTATCGATAAACGATTTATCAAAATTATACCAAAACATTTGAGATAGTAAGTTCGCTAATTGATCTGTAGTTTCATATCGTGGAGGGAACTGTCCTTTCACATAGTTTTTGGCAGAACTCAATGCTTTTTCATCAATACCGTTTGTATGCAATTTATTTAATACTTCCAAAGCTTTATCAATTGCTGGCTCCGTCGTTTTAACAGCAGTAAAAGTGCTAATCACAAAAGAACCTCCATTCTTTAAAGCATTAAATCTACTTGAAGCTCCATAAGTCAACCCAGAATTTACTCTTAGTTCATCGTTTAACATGGAAGTAAAACGTCCTCCAAATAAGGTGTTAACTACATCAATAGCTACATAATCTGGATTATTTCGATTCACACCTGGTGCACCAATATAAAATGTTGTCTCCTTGGCATCTCCTTTATTCACTAACAATACCTTATTTTCGGTAGGAATGTTAATCATTTTTGATGCTGGATTTTCTTCGTCCTTTGCTGATTTTTCCCAACCCGAAAACAACTTGGTTAGTTTAGCTTTCATTTCATTCGAAACAAAATCCCCAACAACACTTATAACAGCATTATTCGGTTTATAATTTGTTTTATAAAAATCTTTAACATCATTGACTGTTAATTTGCTAACCGTTGTATTACTTCCATTTATAGTATTTCCATAGGCATGATTTCCGTACAAAAGGGAATCAAAATAGGCTCCTATTACTGATCTTGGACTTTCTTTTTGTTGTTCCAATGTAACTAATAAACGGCTTTTCTCTTTTTCAAACTCGGAAGCATCAAAAACTGGATTCAATAGTATTTCTTTAATGATACCGAGTACTTTTTCTTTATCCTTAGCTGCAAATTTCGAAGAAAGCCCAGAAAATTCTTTTGAAGCATACGTATTTACATCAGCTCCTATAAAATCCAATTCTTCATCTAATTTTATCTTCGTGAAGTTTTTAGTACCATGTTTAAGTGCTGTAGCAGTCAATGATGCTAAACCAGCTTTATTATAGTCATAGATTGCACCGGCTGGAAGAATTACTGAAACGCTGATAACGGGGACATCGTGTTGTTCCATAAGGTTAACAGTAAGTCCGTTTGGCAATTTAAAAGTAGTGTAACTTGGTAATTTAAAGTTCTGCGCTGATAGGTTCATACTAGTAATCACCAGTAGGCAGAATATCATGAGTTTTTGGTTGATCTGTTTCATAAAGTTAATCTTCTACATTTGTTTTTAATACACCTACGGTTCTGTTACTTTTTGTAAAATATTTTTTTGCAACATTTTGCACATCAGCTACGTTAATTTTATTATAGTTGGCTGGTGCGTCAAACATTTTTCTATAATCTCCAAAAAACACTTCGTAAGTACCTATATTATTAGACTTTCCATCGATAGTTTCTACTTGGGAGTAAAATTCCATCAGTTTCTGATTTTTTATTTTCTGAAGTTCTGTTTCACTGATGCCATCCTTTTTTATTTTTTCAATTTCAATATAAATCGCTTGCTCTAAATCAGTCTCTTTAACATCTTTATTGGCAACAGCATAGAAATTGAAAAGTTTAGGATCAAAACTATCTCCAAAATCAGTAAATACTTGAGTAGCCAATTGTTTTTGATCTACGAGTGAAGCATACAATCGTGATGAATTTCCACTTGAAAGAACTGAACTAAGAATATTCAATGCATAATAATCCGCATTTTTTGACTCTGGTGTATGATAGCCAATCATTAGGTATGGAGTGGCCACTTCTTTTTTAACAACTATTCTACGTTCCCCTGTTTGGGCAGGCTCTACAATATGAACTTTAGGCGGAGCAGGTTGTGCCGGAATAATTTCAAGATATTTTTTAGCAAATTCCTTCACTTTCTCCATTTTGATAGCACCAGAAACTACAACTACGCAGTTATTTGGAGCATAATAGGTTTTAAAATAGCGTTCCAAATCTTGTTGGGTCCAGTTTTTCATATCATCTTCATAGCCTATAACGGGCCAATGGTACGGATGTTCCTGAAAAGCAGTCGCCTGCATAGACTGTGACAATAGACGCCATGGAGAATTTTCAAGGCCGGTACGACGCTCACTTAAAACCACACCTCTTTCACTTTCTACCATAGTAGGATCAATGCTCAAACTGGAAATTCTATCGCCTTCAAGATCAAATATAACTTCAGATGCTGATGCTGGAAACCAGTTAGAATATACCGTAACATTTTCAGTAGTATAGGCATTATTAGCGCCCCCGTTAAATTCCATAGTTTGGTCAAAGAGTTTGGGACCATATTTTTTAGCTCCATTGAACATCATGTGTTCAAAAAAATGGGAAAGTCCAGTGATGCCTTGGTATTCGTTTCGGCTTCCCACCTTATAAAACAAATACATATTGGCATTTGGAATAGAGAAATCTTCCACAACCAGAAACTTCATTCCGTTTGTAAGAGTAAACGTTTTTACATCATCTGCTTTCATTTGTGCATGTCCATAAATGGATCCCAAAAGAATAAGATGGAGCATTATTTTTTTCATAAGTCAATAAATTAGTTAGGCTAAAACTACTACATTTTATTGACTATTTAAAATTTTATAACAATACCTTTAAATGAGGATTTATTTATAACAATAAAAGGAATGATTTAGTAAATGCTAACAAACTATTATACCTCGAATTCACGTAATTTTCCAAATAAAGTTTAAAAAAATTCGTGAATTCATGGTTATTCTTAAAGCATTTTTCTTGCTTTTTCTAAATCTTCCGGAGTATCAATTCCGATTCCAACATGAGTGGTTTCGACCATTTTGATTCGTTTTCCAAATTCTAAATAGCGTAATTGCTCCAGTTTTTCGGATGCTTCCAATGATTTCATCGGTAAACTGTAAAAATCCAATAAGGCTTGTTTTCTAAAGGCATAAATCCCGATGTGTTGCATATAACGAACGCCCACATTTTTCTCTCTTGGATATGGAATTACCGAACGTGAAAAGTACAAAGCGAATCCGTTTTGATCCACCACGACTTTTACATTATTGGGATTATTAATATCGTCTTCATTTGTAATTTCACGCATCAACGAAGCTAAATCCACTTTTTTATCCAAATCATTTTTAAAAACTTCAATCACTTTTGCCAAAGGTTCTGCATCAATAAATGGTTCGTCACCTTGTACATTGATTACAATATCAACATCCAGATTTTCGACTGCTTCCGCAATTCGATCACTCCCCGATTCATGTTCTTTGATGCTTCGAATGGCTTTTCCACCATGAGAAACGATTTCATCATAAATTAAATCGGAATCGGTTACCACAAAAACATCATCAAACAATTGCATGTTTATGGCTGCTTCATAGGTTCTTAAAATGACCGTTTTGCCACCTAAATCCTGCATTAGTTTAGCGGGAAATCGGGTCGAAGCGTAACGGGCGGGAATGACTGCTATTATTTTCATTTTTATATGGAATTGCTAAAGCGCTAAGTTAGTATGTTTTTAGGATTTACAAAATTGTTCTTAATTATCAACCTAAGTTTACTTTGTGATATTCCAAAAACTAATTTTTCGTCTAATTGTAAAACCCAATTTCTCATACAATTGTATTGCTCCACGATTATCTTCAATCACATGTAAAAAAGGAGTTTTATTTTGGTTGAAAACTTCATTTACAACATGAGCAACTAATTGTTTAGCGTATCCTTTTCCGGTATGATTGGGATGTGTAACTACAGCGCTGACTTCAATAAAATCATTCATTTGCATGCGCTCACCTGTCACGGCAACAAGTTCCTCATTTTTGAAAATTCCGTAATAATTACCTAATAAAGCGGTTTTCCTTTTAAAATATCCCGGTTGGACCAAATTCACCAACTCATATAAAGCATCAATATGTTCCTCTGTGAGTTTTACGATTGTATCATTAATTACAATATCGATTGGATTGTAAACAATCATTTGAAAGCAAACCAATTCTTTATTTAACTTTAATAGATTTGAAAGTTCAGGCTTTTCTCCAACAATAAAAAAACTATCAACCATCTCAGAATATTCATCGATAGACTTTACAATCGCATTTGCTTTTTCAAAACCACCAAACGGACAATAATCCGGATGATAGAATTTTACACTGCCATAATCTACAGCAAAACTTTGATGCGTTTCTGATACCGAAAACCAAACTGGATTATCTAATTTTTTATCGTCTTGTATTTTCACAATAATTGTTTTGAAGGTTGGTTTTATTGTTAATGATAATAGTAATATTTAGTTTATTGTTTTTCTTTCATTCAATAATTTAATCATATTTTTTCCACAAGTAATTATTTGTTCATCAGAATAAGTAATTATTTTTTCTTTCTTAAAACTCTTTTTAATAAATATTTTAGGAGTAAAGTAAAACTCTTTTTTTTCTATAATTTTTTTTGTCTTTGATGTGTGAGCATTTGAATTATTATTCATAAATGCATAATATTCCAAATTCTCAATTTTTATTATTTTATTGTTCTCAAGATAATATTTATTTGTTATTGTTCCAGTCTCTCCACCATTTTGAGAAATTAAAAGCACTAATTTGTTATTATAAAAATACCCTATTAAATTTCCACCGCAAGTTTTCATATCATCAATTCCTAAAATCTCTAATTTACTTTGTTGTTGTAATTTATCGATTTTCAAAATTTTAATTTCTATATCATTCGGTTTTATATTTTGACAGTATGATATTTTAAAAGAAATTAGAAGTAGTAAACAAATTATTTTCTTCATTGTTATTTTTTTAACTAACCACTAATTCATTATTATAATATCAACAAATTAATAAGTGAGATTTATTCTCACAAAAATATCCTACATAATCTTCATCGAAGTCATACTCAAAGAACCCGCCAATAACTTATCATTAAACAAACTCAGCTCTTCGGATTTTCCTTTTAATCCCAGCGTGTATATTAAAGGTAAATAATGTTCTGGCGTAGGAATCGCTAATTGAAATGCTTTGTTTTGTTTTTCAAAATCAATCAATGGTTGAAAATTTCCATCCATTAAATAATTGTTTATTGTTTCCTTTGCTTCAATTGCCCAATCGTACCCGTAATTGTCTTTATCGAAATTATGATAATCGACCAATCTTAAATTATGCACAATATTTCCGCTGCCTACAATCAGGATTCCTTTGGTACGCAACGCACTTAATTTCTGAGCCAACTCAAAATGGTATTGCCCGGATTTTGTATAATCAATACTCAACTGAATTACGGGAACATTCGCTTCGGGATATAAATGTTTAATGACACTCCAAGCACCGTGATCCAAACCCCAATGTTCGTCTAGCTCTACTTCTACCGGCGACAATAATTGTTTGGTGTCTATCGCTAATTCAGGACTTCCTTTCGCTGGATATTGCACATCAAATAACGCTTGCGGAAAACCTCCAAAGTCGTGAATCGTTCTTGGCATTTCCATTGCGGTAACTTTGGTTCCTTTGGTAAACCAATGCGCCGAAATACACAAAATGGCATTCGGTTGCGGTAAAGTTTTAGCCAAGTTTCGAAAACCAGTCACAAACTGATTTTCCTCAATCGCGTTCATCGGACTTCCATGTCCTAAAAACAGCACCGGCATTTTTTCGGTATTCGAAAAAGAACCTGAAATTTTATGTAAGTCGTTTAATGTATTCATTTCAATATTTTTTAAAAAAATTACTCTACAAAATTTTCATCCTTAAAGCCTATCAAATATAATTTATTTTTTGCTCGGGTCATTGCAGTGTACAACCAGCGAATGTAATCTCTATTAATTCCATCCGGTAAATACGGTTGTTCTATAAAAACAGTATTCCATTGTCCACCTTGTGATTTATGACACGTAATTGCATACGAGAATTTCACTTGTAAACCGTTGAAATATTCGTTGGCTTTTACTTTTTGGAATTTTTGGAATTTGGTTTCGCCTTCGTAATCTTTCAAGACTTCCTGATACAATCGGTTGGATTCTTCATAGGTTAAAGATGGCGATTCGCTTTTTATGGTGTCCATTAACAATACCGTTTCAAACGGAATCTGATTGGGATAATCAATCATTCGTATTTTTACTTTGGCAAACTTAAAACCATATAATTCTTTGATATTGAAAATTTCCAATATTTCGATAATATCACCATTGGCAATAAAACCCGCCTCATCAGAATCTTTCAACCAAAAATAATTGTTCTTTACCACCATCAAGAAATCTCCGGTTGAGAGTTCGCTTTCTTTATCGAGGATTTTAGTTCTGATTTGCTCATTATATTGATTCGCTCTTTTATTGGAACGAACAATAAAAGCGGTATCTTCAATACTGTAATTACTGTAGGCGGAATTGATGGCATCCTGAATATCATACCCATCGGTCAACCGAACAATATCTTTAAATTTTTTGATATCAAATTTGAATTCATCGATAAAGGAATCTTTCAATAACTCCCGAAGTTCGGTTGCGTTATGCAAAATCCCGGAACTTTCTTCCTGACGCATGACTTCGTCCAATTCGATATGTTCTATTTCCTTATCATAATTCATTCCCAAAGTACGAATGTCCAAAGCGGGACTAATATCCAAATTCACCGGAGGCAACTGAGCGGTATCACCCAATAATATCATTTTGCAATTAGTTCCCGAATATACATACGAAATCAAATCATCCAATAAAGAACCGTTTTCATATAACTTAGAATCGGAATTGGTATCCGAAATCATCGAAGCTTCATCGACTATGAAAATCGTATTCTTGTGTTTGTTTTGTTGCAACGTAAACGAAACGCCACCACCGGAAGATTTCTTGGGAAAGTAGATTTTTTTATGAATCGTAAAAGCAGGTTTGTTCGAATAATTAGCAATCACTTTTGCTGCACGACCAGTTGGCGCCAACAAGACATATTTTTTATTGATGTCCAATAAACTATTTACAATCGTAGAAATAACGGTTGTTTTTCCAGTTCCTGCATATCCTTTTAAGACGAAAATGGTCTTATTATCGGCTTCGGTTAAAAAAATAGCGATTTTTTGAAAAAAAATATCTTGTTTATAAGTGGGCTGAAAAGGAAATTTTCTTTGTAAAAGACTGTAAAACAAGGAGGAATTCATGTGAAGTTGATTGCTATAAATGAACATCAAATATAAGTATGAAAATCGAGGCAATCGCATAAATTGGCATTAGAATCAAAAAAAATTGTAAGTTTGTGACCGCATTTAATTCTTGTACTATATATAAGGTAGAAATGGATTGAAAATCAAATTATGTCAATACAAAATACGAACATCACCGAAAAAAAATATAAAAAACTGTCCATTCAAGTTTCCTTGACTGGGCTTTCTTTTTGTTGTTTTGACACGCTAAACAATACCGTAACTTCATTTAACGAAGTGCATTTTGATACGTTTCATAAAGCCACAAAAATTGAAGAATTGTTTGGTGATGCATTTCGGGATTATCCGGAATTAAAGGATTCGTATGATGAAATTTTAGTTATTCACAATAATAATCTTTCTACTTTTGTTCCCACAGCTCTTTTTGATGAGAACTTTTTAGGAAGTTATTTGCAATACAATACCAAGGTTTTTGAAACTGATTTTTTTGCTTTTGATGAAATTCCAAACTATCAAATGAATGCGGTTTATATTCCGTATGTGAATATCAATAATTTTTTTATTGACCAATTTGGTTCTTTTGATTACAAGCATGCCAATAGTATTTTGGTTTCGAAACTTTTGGTTGCCTCCAAAAATAAGGATGAGAAAAAGATGTTCATTCACATCAATTCTGGTCATTTTGAAATCATTGTGGTTCAGAACCAAAAATTATTGCTTTTCAATTCTTTTGATTACAACACGCCAGAAGATTTCTTGTATTACATCTTATTTACTGCCGAACAATTGAATTTAAATCCCGAAAACTTCCCATTGGAATTAATCGGAAATATTGATGCCGAAAGTGATTATTTTAAAATCGCTTACAAATACATTCGTAACGTTTCCCTCATAGATGTGGAAGATTTGCGATGGAACAATTATTTTTCTGAGGCCGAAAACAGAAATCATTTTATACTTTTCAACTCATGAGAATCATTTCAGGAAAATACAAAGGAAGACGCATTTTTCCACCAAAAGGCTTACCCGTTCGTCCCACTACCGATATGTCTAAAGAAGCATTATTCAATGTTTTGAACAACCATTTCAGTTTTGAAGGACTAAAAATATTAGATTTATTCTCCGGAACCGGAAATATCAGTTACGAATTTGCCTCCAGAGGAAGCACGCCGATTACCTCTGTTGATGGTGATTTTGGTTGTGTAAAATTCATTAAGCAAGTCGCAGCCGAATATGATTTTAATATTGCAGCTACCAAAAGTGATGTTTTTACCTATTTAGAAAGATGCAAAACGTCTTATGATATTATTTTTGCTGACCCACCTTATGCATTAGATCAAAAGACTTTCGAGAAAATTATCTTATTAGTTTTCGAAAAAGAATTGCTTAATGAAGAAGGAATGATGGTAATCGAACATTCAAAATATACCAAACTAGATCACATGATTCACTTTTCGTTCCAAAAAAGTTACGGAGGTTCTATTTTTAGTTTCTTCGAAATTGGTTCTGGTGATAAAGAAGATTCTGAAAGTGAATCAGACCAAAACGATGGTGAAGAAGAATAATTTCGATAATATATTAAACAGAAAAGCTCTTGTAATAACAAGAGCTTTTCTGTTTTTATTAAGTCCAAAAAATTTAATCTATCGAATTCTACTCGAGTTTTCATCAATATTTTTCTCCTTAAATTCAGTGTTTTTTATTTTTCCAAAGGAATATTTTACTGAAAAGGAAACTAAATTTGAATCGGTATAATAAATTCCTTTTGCGGATATATTGTTAATAGTAAAATTTTCATAAAATTTCATTTGCCTGAAAATATCATTATAATTTATTGCACAATCAAAGTGTTTAAAGAGCGTTTTAGAAACTGCAAAATTCATTGTAAACAAAGCACTTCTTTCAAAAACTCCTTGCTGTTGTCTTGTCAAACCCCAACCTGTTAATGCTACTTTTATTCCTTTTGGCAATTGGAACGAATGATTAGAATAGTAATATAAATATGGTTTGACATCATTTAAAATGGCTTGCTTATCTTCAATTTTACTCAAGGAAAAATTTAAAGTATTGGTTGTTGTCCAAAATTTATGTTTAAATGGAAGCGTAAATTCTAAATTAAAACTGGTTTCTTTCTGAAAATTTGTGGTTTTGAAAGTCAATATGTTTTGAGAAGTATCATAAGAAGAACCGTAATAAACCGGATTGTTAATTTTGTTATAGCTCACTTTTACCGATTTGTCTTTATACTGATAACTTAAAGCAACTTCATCCGTAATTGTTGGATCCAGATTGATATTATTAGACCAAACAAAATAGGGATTTATATATGCTGAAACTTGACTTGTAGTCGAAAAGTTAGGTCTTAAAATACTTTTAGCATAATTGAAATTAATTGTATTTGTACTGTCTATCGGAATTTCGACTGTAGCTTTTGGAAATAGATTGATGTAATTTTTATCGATTAATAAAGCCTTTTCTGATTGATATTTCCCTTTTGCAATGGTATTTTCCGCTCTCAAACCAAAGGAATAATTTACTTTTTTGATGCTTCCGGAAAGTTGGGAATAAATAGCAATGTTCTTTTCTATATATTTATAATCTGAATTTATTGTACTGCTTGGATTTACATTTTCTACTAAAAAGTTAGTGTTAGAATTTGCCTGAAGGTAAAGTGTTCCAAGTTCCAACTTCATTTTATTTTTAAACTCTTTTTCGAAATCAGATCTTCCCGAAAAAACTCCAATACTTATTTTTTGATTTCTATTTTGTGATAGTTGAAAACCGGTATTATTATAATTATTAGAAATTATGCTGGCAACTTCCTGATTGAACTTAGAATATTGAAAACCCGAAAATAAAACCCCATCGATACTTTTTATTTTATGATTGTAGTTTAAAAATCCATTAGAAAAGTTTCTATATTCGTCATTAGCATTAAAAGTATTGACTGTATTAATTGTACTTTGCTGCTCATTATAGGTATCAGTTATAATATTAAAAATGTCTTTTTGAGTTCTTCTGTTAAAATTTAAAGACAAATAATCATCTTCATTAATTTTATAGAAAACACCACCTCCAAAAATAAATTGTGGTCGTTTCGTAACTGCTGTAACCAAATAATTTGAAATAATAGCATTCGATGGAATCTCAAAATCATTGCCGTTACTTTCCCAAACTTTAATTTGATTGTAGTTAAAATTAGCTTTAAACTCGAATTTGTTTTTCTTTAAACTCGAATTAATTCCTAAATAATTATTGAAATGTTTTTTAAAAGATGCCACTTCAGATAAAGTAGTTTGGAAACCCTCTTTTTTACTAAACTTTCTGGTAATTAAAATAACTGCTCTTCCCGATGCTTCATATTTAGAAGATGGATTATTAATAATTTCAATAGTTTTAATTGCATCAACTGATAAGGTATTCAAATCATTCATTCCTACTTTTTGATTATCGATGTAAATCAAAGGATTTCCTTTTCCTATAATCGTAATGTTTTCCTTATCAGCACTAACTTGAATATTGGGTAATTTTGCCAATAAATCTATTGTATTAGGAATTGAATTATAAATAGAATTGGCGATGTCAACTTTAATATTTCCATTTTTGTTGGTAAACAATTTACTTTGGCCACTTACAATTACTTCGTTTAATTTGGTAGAAATACTGTCTTTTGGAGTTCCGCTTTGTCCATATCCAAATCCTGATATAAAGAGACAAATTGCAATGATGCTATATTTAATTCCAGTGGTTCTTTTCATGTAAAATTGTAATTATGTTCAAAACATTGCAAAAATGCTTCTAAATACACACTACATAAGTTAATCGAAGGTTAATGCGAGGTTAATGACTAAATTGAATAATAAAAGACTTATTTTTGAATTGTATTTTTTAACAAATGAAACAACGAATCAATTTATTAATTGCGTTTTCTGTCATCGCTTTGATAGCGTTATCGGTTGTGCAATGTTATTTGGTAAAAACAACTTACGATTATAAAGTGGCTCAGTTTCATTCGGAAATTAAAGAGGAAATTGCTACTATTTCAAATGATTATAGCGATATTGATTCGACGATTGTCAACAAAAAAGACTTGCTTTATAAACAGTTAGCGGAGCATTATATTCGTGATAAAAAAACCAAATTTAAAATTAAAAGTGCTTTGCTTCAAAATCAATTCAGAGGCGAATTGACCCGAAAATTACAGCTTAAATTTGAAAGAGAAATTCCAAATATCTTAATAGATTTTGCCATTGTCCTTAACAAGTTTATCATTTATAACAGTCGAAAAAAAACAGACACTATTTTTTCAGAAAAACCACTTATAAAAAATAAATTATATGGAAATTTAGCTTCTTTGGATAATGCCTTTTTAGTCCGAAATTATGTTGGAACAACCAGTGGCTCTTCACAAATGCAGGATTATAAATTGCTTACTGAAGATTCTATGTATGTTTCTGTAATGGATTGGGAAACCATAATTCTAAAAAGAATGAGAATGGTTTTATTTTTATCCCTACTTTCAATTCTAACCTTAATCACTCTTTTCGTAATAGCTATCAAAGCATTAATAAAACAAAAAAAGGTAAATGATGTTAAAACTGATTTTATCAATAACATCACCCACGAACTCAAAACACCATTGACCACTTTGGGGATTTCCACTAAAATATTGGAACGAAAAGACATTCGGGACAATGAAGTCCAATTCAACACTATTCTTCATACAATTACACGTCAAAATAATCGTTTGCAAAATTTGATTGACCAAGTAATGTCAAATTCATTGGGTGAAAACGAAATTGAATTACGAAAAGAAGCAATTGATTCGGATATTTTTTTGAACACAATTATTGGAGATTTCAAAATTTCAAACCCTAAAATCAATCTCATAACAGACTTCAATACTTCAAAAACAACTTTGTCATTAGACCAATTCCATTTAACAACTGCCATTCAAAATGTACTTGAAAATGCAGTGAAATATGGCAGCACCACTATCACCATTAAAACAGAATTAATCCAAAACCAATTTAACATCAGTATTAAAGACAATGGAATTGGGATTGCTAAAAATAAGCATTCTTTATTATTTGATAAATTTTATAGAGTTGAGCAAGGCAATTTGCATGATACTAAGGGACTGGGATTAGGACTTTATTATGTAAATCAAATTATAAAAGCACATCAAGGTTCAGTCGCGGTTATCAGTGATTTAGGAAAAGGCGCTGTTTTTACTATTATGTTTAAAGTCTAATATATTCACAATTGAAAAAAATACTTTTAGCCGAAGACGATTTTGATTTTGCAAGTGTTCTAAAACAATATTTAGAGTTGTATGAGTATGAAGTAACTTGGGCACAAAACGGAGAAGAAGCATTGGTTATTTTCCAATCGGAGACCTTTGATATTTGTGTTTTTGATGTCATGATGCCAAAAATGGATGGGTTTACTCTTGCCGAAAAAATCATCAAAATCAATCCTGAAATTCCTTTCATTTTTCTAACGGCAAGAAAGCTAAAAGAGGACAAAATCATTGGATTAAAATTAGGTGCCGATGATTATATTGCTAAACCTTTTGAGGCGGAAGAACTTGTTTTACGATTGAATAATATCTTAAAAAGAAGTCAACAAAAACAAACTCTTTTTTCAAAAATAGATGAATTGCCAATTGGTTCTTATGTATTCGACACGAAACGTCTGTCCTTAAAAAACAGTATTAAAATACAACAACTTACAGAGAAAGAAGCGGCTCTCATTCATTTTTTTTACATCTATAAAAATCAAATGATAAAAAGAGAACAAATCCTAAAAGCGATTTGGGGCAATGACGATTTCTTTTCGGGAAGAAGCATGGATGTCTATATCAGTAAAATTCGAAAATATTTCAAAGATGATTCTCGAATCAGTATTGAAAGCGTTCGGAATATTGGGTTAGAATTTAAGATTGAAAACTAAAATTTCTTTTTATCCCATCAACTTCTCTAAAATCATTTGATATATTGGTGTTGCAACACCGTATTTTAAACCTTCCTTTACCACATATTCTGTCAAGGAAACTACTTCGGTATTTCTACCAGCCAACAAATCCCTGTGCATCGATGAAGTGGCATCTTGCGGAGATTTTTCCAGTTTGACAATCGTTTGTGCAATAATATCATTTGGCATCGCTAATTCTTTTGCGGCAGCGACTGCACTAATCTCATTTAGCAATGAAATATAAATTGATTTGTTAGCAGGATTCTTTAAAATTCCTCCAATATTCTGATTCAAATACGAAGTAGCCGAAGCCAAGGCTGAAATAAAAATAAATTTTTCCCAAACCGTTTCTTCGATGTTTTCAACTAGATAACTTTCGATAGCAGCCTTTTCGAAAATGGATTGCAATTGATTTAATTTTGAAATTGACGCAGTTTTTGAGCCAAAAAATAATTTTTCATAGTGACCAATTTTCTTGATAATCCCTGGCGATTCAATCATCGAAACAATGTAAACACAACCTTGTAATACGGTAGTTTTAGGAAATAACGATTGTATGCGTTCCGTAGCATCAACACCATTATATAAAGGAAAAATTACCGTATCTGGAGTAATACAGTTTTTTATAGATTCAAAACTGGATTCGATATCATAGGTTTTAGTAGCGCAAATAAGGTAATCCAGTCCCCCTATTTCTTCTGGATCGTTAGAAACTAAATTTGGAAAAACAATAACTTCATTAGTATCAGAAATAATTTTTAATCCATTTTGGGCTATTATTTTTTGGGTTTCACCACGAGCAATAAATATGATTTCTATTGTATCAGAATCAAGGTAAGCTTTGGCCAATAATCCTCCGAAATAACCACCTACTCCACCCAATCCTAAAATTCCTATTCTTGTTCTCATAGTATAAGTCTATTATAAATCAATATTCAAAGTGAACCACAAAGATAATTAATCAAACTTGCCACAAAGGTACGAAGGCTCAAAGAAATTGAGTTATTGGCAAATAATTCTAAAAATATAAAGTATAAAAAGGAGAGAAAAAAAGGTAGTGTTTTTGCGCCTTTGCGGCAAAAAAATAAAAAAATGCAGACCTATAAGCCGGATTCTGTCCCCGATAAATCGGAGCCTTATCATTTATCTAGATCCCGTATTACTACGGGACTCAAGCTATCTACCCTTCAACAACGGACGAGAAGCCCTTAAATGCTGATATACTTGATATTTCACCGCATAGAGTTTACCTGGTTTCACTACAGCATTACCTGTACATACTTTCTGTTGCACTTGTCCTGAATTGATTGCTCAACCCGACGGGCGTTACCCGTTATGCTTCCCTATGGTGTCCGGACTTTCCTCCCTTTTGATTGCTCAAAACGACGATAAGGCGGTCTGCGGTGCGAATTTACAACATTATAATCCTTTATTTTGGTTTTAGATTATTTACTTTAACAACTCTTTGACAATGAATTCATAATAAAATAGTTACCTTTAAGCATTAACCATAAATCTACTATTATGTCAAACATATATCATTATGCCAGTGTTTCTAAAGCCTTAGATGACTTGAGTGAAATGGGATTTACGTTTGATTTTAATCTTCATGAGGAAGACATTATCAAAAACCCACATCGCTATGAAATCGAACACATCTATCGATACGAAGGAGATAGTAGTCCTGATGATGAAGCAACTGTTTACGGTATAAAATCCAGTTCCGGTAAAAAAGGAGTTTTTGTAGCTGGTTTTGCGGCAAATTCAGAGAATGATGCGGCAAGAGTTTTGAATGAAATCAGCATTAAAGGAAGAAACAAATAAAAATATATTTGGTTTATTTCGGCCTCTTTTTTTAGTTTTATAAAGGCTATTTGTAATTTATTTATCAGAAAAACTTCATGATTTAATTTATAAATCCCATGTTGCTTTCCGAAATAATAATAGAACGAATCAAAAAAGAAGGTCCAATATCTTTTCGGGATTTTATGGAGATGGCATTATATTATCCGGAATTGGGATATTATAATTCTGCTCAAAACAAGATTGGGGCGGACGGTGACTTTTACACCAGTGCCAATCTTACTGCCGCTTTTGGAGCTATGATTGCGCGCCAAATAGAAGAAATGTGGCTAAACTTAGAAAAAAAACCTTTTAAAATTGTTGAATATGGTGCCGGTACAGGATTATTGTGTCATGATATTTTAGACTATCTCAAGAATAATAACTCTTTATATAAAAACGTAACCTATTGCATTATCGAGAAAAGTGCCAGCATGCGGGAAATACAAAAGAAACACTTGCATGAAAAAGTAAACTGGTATAACTCCATTCAAGATATTCCTGAAATAAACGGCTGTATTTTATCCAATGAATTGATTGATAATTTCTCCATTCATCAGGTAATTATGGAAAAAGAACTTAAAGAAGTGTTCGTAGACTATAAAGAGGAATTTATTGAAATTCTGAAACCTGCAAAAAAAGAACTCACCGATTATTTAACTGCATTAAAAGTACAATTGCCAGAAGGATTTCGCACCGAAATTAATTTGGAGGCCGTATCTTGGATTAAGGAAGTTTCTCAATATTTACAAAAAGGGTATGTAATTACCATCGATTATGGTTCATTATCATCTGAATTATACAACAGTCGTAGGAGTTTCGGTACGCTTTTATGCTATTACAAACACCACAAAAACGACAATCCATATCAATTTATTGGACAACAAGACATAACAACGCACATCAACTTTTCAGCAATATCGCATTGGGGTTCGCAATTCGGAATGGATAGTTGTGGAATCGTGGATCAGGCACAATTTTTATTGGCACTGGGTATCAAAGAATATCAAAATTCAATTTTAAATAACAACTCAAATAATTTGGCATTGGCCATGCAAGAATCACTTATTAATTATAGATTACTGATCGATATGGGAATGAAATTCAAAGTATTGATACAACAAAAAGGAGTACCTGAATATCAACTATCTGGTTTAAAACTTTCGAATTCATCAAGAACCGTTCTTAGTTAACAATCCTATCAGATTTCGAAATATTTGATATTTTTGAAATTACAATTTATTAGGAGCAATTTCCAGCTATCCGCTGCAATCTTATTCGCCGAACCCCGGCTCACAAGGATTTCCACTTTTATCTGGGCTAGGGAATTTGGGAACTAAAAACCATTTGAAAAATTATAAAATCTTTCAAGCTGCAAATTTTTCCATCATTAAATTAAAACCTATATTTGCTTTCGAATAAAAATTCTATGGAACAATTTGTAGTATCGGCACGTAAATATCGTCCTCAAACATTTAAAGATGTTGTAGGGCAAAAAGCCATTACCAATACTTTATTGAATGCCATAGAAAGCAATCACCTTGCTTCTGCCCTATTATTTACAGGACCTCGTGGGGTTGGTAAAACAACTTGCGCCCGTATTCTGGCCCGAAAAATTAATCAGCCAGGATATGATGATCCAAATGAAGATTTCGCTTTTAATGTTTTCGAATTAGATGCTGCTTCAAACAATTCTGTTGATGATATCAGGAATTTAATTGACCAAGTCCGTATTCCGCCACAAACGGGACAATACAAAGTGTATATTATTGATGAGGTACACATGTTGTCTTCGGCAGCTTTCAATGCTTTCTTGAAAACACTGGAAGAACCGCCAAAGCATGCCATTTTTATATTGGCCACGACCGAAAAACATAAAATTATTCCAACGATACTTTCTCGTTGTCAGATATTTGATTTCAAAAGAATTACTGTAAAAGATGCCAAAGAACATCTTGCCGAAGTTGCCACCAGCCAAGGTGTAAATTTCGAAGATGATGCTTTGCATATTATTGCACAAAAAGCGGATGGAGCGATGCGTGATGCTTTGTCTATTTTTGACCGAGTAGTTTCTTTTTGCGGAAAAGATTTAACACGTCAAGCCGTTACGGAGAATTTAAATGTTTTGGATTACGAAACATACATCAATGTAACTGATTTGATTCTGGAAAATAAAATCCCAGATTTATTAATCGCTTTCAATGAAATCCTTGCCAAAGGATTTGATGCGCATCATTTTGTATCCGGATTAGCTTCCCATTTTAGAGATTTATTGGTTTCTAAAACACCTTCTACTTTATCTTTATTAGAAGTTGGAGAACAAGCGCAACAAATGTATGGCGTGCAAGCACAAAAATGCAGCCAAGACTTTCTTTTAAAAGGAATCGAAATTGCAAATGATTGTGATTTAAAATACAAACTGAGTCAAAATCAACGACTTCTTGTTGAACTTTGTCTGATGCAACTTGCCTCTATCACTTTTGATGGAGAAAAAAAAAAGTTGAGCAATTTATAATTCCTCCTACTTATTTTAGAAAGAACGATTACTCAATTGTAGAAAGTCCAAAAGCTAAAGTAGAAAGTAGTGCAAACACTCTAATTGCAGCGACAGTTCAAGAAAAAGAGCCGGAAGCTATAGTTAGTACCCCTGCAATTCCAGTTCCAACTCCTGCAGTAAAAATTGACATTCCACAATATAATGAACCAAAGGTTTCTGCTTTTTCATTAGCTAGTATTCGTGCAAAAAAAGCATTAGAAGAAAGCAATAAAGGAATAGTAAAAGAAGCTGTTCATTTGCCAACGGAATCTTTTACCGAAACGGAAATGTTATTGTATTGGAATAAATATGCACAACGTTTAGGGGACAAAGGATATAAAATTATGGAATCGTTATTACTTATCAACGATCCTAAATTAAACGGAACTGCCATCACGATTGAATTGCCAAATGAAGGTTCTAAATTGGATTTTGAAAAAGAATTGAATGGACTTTTAGGGCATTTGAAAGGTCATTTACACAATCATGATATTACTATAGACGTTATTGTAAATGAAAGTGTTGAAATCAAAAGAAGCTTTAATGACCAAGACCGATACAACAGGCTTCTTGAAATAAATCCAAATATTGAACTCTTACGAACAACATTTGGATTAGATTTAGATGTATAATCTTATGCAATAAAAAATTATCTCATTCCTTTGAATTGATAACTTTTTCAATTCTTTTATCAGGCACTAGCCAAATTATTGCTACTATAATATAAATTGAAGCAGCTAGCATTTCATAAAAAAAGGAAATTACTATTGCGCTTAGGTACAAAAGGTTTGATATTTTCCCTTTAAAATTTTTTCCAAGTGCTTTTGCCAATATAGAATTTTCTCCTTCACTAGATATAATTATATTTTGAAGAAACCAAAAGGCTACTGCTGCGAAAAACAGAATTACTCCATACAATGTAATGGTAGCTTTAGCAAAATTATGTTCCCCCATCCATCCTGTAGAAACTGGAATTAGTGACAACCAAAATAACAAATGAAGATTTGCCCAAAGAATTTTACCATTTACTTTAGTAACACTTTGCAGCATGTGATGATGATTATTCCAGTATATGCCTACATAAACAAAACTCAATATGTAGCTTATAAATTTAGGGAAAAGGGATAGCAAATCGCTAAAATTTTCTCCTTCTGGAACTTTTATTTCCAGTATCATAATGGTAATTATGATAGCCAAAACTCCATCACTAAAAGCTTCAAGTCTATTTTTATTCATTTTAAAATTTATATTTTACCGTAATACATGGCTTTTACTATACCATCCGAAAGTCCAATTTTAGGTACATATATATTTCTAGCTCCACTCCATTTCATCGCATTTAGATAAATTCTGGTCGCTGGAAGAATTACATCGGCACGATCTGGATTCAATCCTAATTCTGAAATTCTTTGTTCGTAAGAAAGAGAATTCAAGAAAGCATACTGGGAATTCATATAAATATAAGACAAAGGTTTTTCCTGAATTTTCCCAGACATTTTAAAAAGTTTGTTAATGTTTCCCCCAGAACCTATCAAAGTAACTTCATCATATTCTAGAGTATTTGTTTTTATCCATTTTTCAATTTCATCCCAAACAACATCACAAACCATATCATTCAACAACCGAACTGTTCCCGCTTTGAATGATCTGGAATTTATCATCTTACCATTAGAAAACAAGGTAAATTCAGTACTCCCACCACCAACATCCACAAAAAGATACGTTTGATCAGTTTTTAATAAATGATGCAAATCAGTAGAAGCGATTATTGCTGCTTCCTTTTTCCCATCGATGATTTCTATTTTGATATCTGCTTTTTTCTTAATCATTGCCACAACTTCTTTGCCATTATAGGCTTCACGCATCGCCGAAGTTGCAAATGCCATATAACGTTCTACTTTATGCACTTTCATTAATAGATTAAATGCTTTCATGGCGTCACACATTCTTTCCATATTCTCTTGAGAAATTTCACCTACCGTAAAAGCATCTTGTCCCAAACGAATTGGTACACGTACAAGGGAACTTTTATTAAATTGTGGTTCTTTTCCTTCTTGTTCAACTATGTTTACAACCAATAGACGCATCGCATTTGAACCGATGTCTATTGCAGCATATTTTTTTAATTTAATCATTCTTAATTTATGATTTGAATTTAGTTTCTTATTTTATTCGAGGACAATAGCAAATATGAAACCACTTTTTAAACAATTTCTTCTAAAACGTCAATTTTATTTCGATAATATTTATACGTTTCTAATTGCGCTCTAAAAACTGGATTGTGATTTCTTACTCTATATTTATTATCTAATTTATAAGAATGATATCTCGCTTTTACATTTCCTTTCCAACCTAAATCGAAATTATCAATGAGTTCATTTTTAATTTCCTGATCATAAATAGGGCAAGTAACTTCTACACGACCATCCAGATTTCTAGTCATAAAATCCGCTGAGGAAATGTAAACCTCCGTTTGTCCGGCATTCCCAAAAATATAAATTCTGGAATGTTCCAGATAATTATCCACAATACTTATTGCTTCAATGTTTTCACTCATCCCAGGAATTCCAGGTATCAATGAACAAATACCTCTAATTTCCAGTTGTATTTTTACTCCTGCATTACTGGCTTCATATAATTTATCAATCATTTTAAAATCTGATAAACTATTCATTTTTAATTTTATATGTGTCTTTCTTCCCGCTGAAGCATGTAAAATTTCTCGATCTATCAGTTTATAAAATCTAGTTCGGGTGTAATGAGGAGAAACTATAAGATGTTTGTATCGATGTACTCTATAATTAATATCGAAAAATTCGAAAATTTTTGTAATGTCTTTTAGAATTTGTTGGTGACTTGTAAAAAGAGTCACATCAGTATATACTTTTGCCGTTGATTCATTAAAATTTCCGGTAGAAATAAAACCATAACGTTTGATTTTATCATTCTCGGTTCTTTCAATAACACATATTTTACTGTGAACTTTTAGTCCTTTTATTCCAAAAATAAGTTCAATTCCTTCCGTTTTCATTTGTTCTGCATACGAAATATTAGAAGCTTCATCAAAACGAGCTTGTAATTCGATTTGAACAGTCACTTTTTTTCCATTTTTGGCAGCATTTATAAGTGAACTTATAATTTGAGAATTTTTTGCCAATCGGTATAACGTAATTTTTATAGAAGTTACTTTTGGATCAAGAGCCGCTTCCCGTAAAAATTTAGTGAGATAAGAAAAAGATTGATAAGGCGCATTTAAAAGATAATCTTTAGTACTAATTTTTTCTAATATACTTCCTTCGAGACTTAATCCAGGAATCGGCAAAGGTTCATTAGTTTGGTACAATAAATCGAATCTGCCCAGATTTGGAAAATTCATATAATCACGTCTATTATGATATCTACCACCAGGAATAATACTGTCAGTAGTAACAATTTTCATCTTATCGAGAAAAAATTGAAGTGTATCTTTTTCTATCAACTGGTCATAAATAAAACGAACCGGCTCTCCTATTCTTCTGTCTTTTACACTTGTAGAAATTTTTTCAATCATACTTTTACTCAAATCACTATCGATGTCTAATTGCGCATCTCTGGTAATTTTAATCATATGCGCTGAAACACTTTGGTAATCGAAAATATTAAAGATACTTTTCAAATTATGTCTAATCACATCATCAAGAAGAATCACATATTGTTTTTCATTATTAGAAGGCAAAACAACAAATCGATTAATTGTTTTTGGAATTTCAATAACTGCATATCGAACTTCAGAGGTATGATTCATAACCAATTTTACAGCCAAATATCCTAAAGTATCTTTCAACAAAGGAAATTCAGCTAAATCATTTAATATAATGGTCACTAATTCCGGACTTAATTTTTGAATAAAAAAATCTTTTAAATAATTTTCCTGTTCTCTGGAGATTTCATTTTCATTTATAATAAATATGTTTTCCGTCTCTAATTTTGCCTCTATAATATTTAAAATACGTAGACTTTCGGATTGTTGCTGAATTACTATTTCGGTGATATCTTTTACTAATTGTTGCGCTGATATCCCACCTAAATATTTCTCTCCGGATATCCCTGAGAGACTTAATCTTCTGATAGCGGCAAAACGAACTCTGAAAAATTCATCCATATTATTCGAAAAAATACCTAAAAATCGTAATCTATCCAATAACGGTACTGAATCATCTGCGGCTTCTTGAAGTACTCTTGCATTGAATGCTAACCAACTTTTTTCTCTATCAATATATTTATGTTCTAACACTTTTTTTATTTTAATTCTTTGGGAAATATTATTTTTTTTGTTTTGCCTTTTTTAATCCTATCCCAGTTGTCGGTGTCAAATTGTAAAGACACAAATCCAGCTGTAGGAACATTATTAATAAAAGCATCTCCAAATTTATTAACAAAATTTGTAATAGCCTCGTTATGTCCAAAAAGAATCACACTTTCTATACCATTGTCACAAGATTTAATAACTTTTTCTAATTTATTTTCATCAAAGGTGTAAAGCTCGTCTTTATAATCAATGCATTCTATGGGATATGATATGTTTTGCGCAAAAATTACTGCCGTTTCCGAGGCTCTTTCTGCCGAACTACTCCAAATCATATACGTTTTAGGGATAAAATCACTAATATGTGAGGAAACAAGGTGTGCATCTTTCATTCCTTGATTTGTTAAAGGTCTATCTTTATCATGTAATGGAGCCTCCCAACTTGACTTCGCATGCCGAATTAATATTAAGTTTTTCATGCTTCTATTTTTTTATATAAAAATATTTTTGTCAGTTTTTTTGAGATTACAAATTACAATTTTTTTTTTAATTCTAATTTTTATTAAAATACTATTTTGAAATAGAAAAATAATTTTAAATTATTTTTCTTACAAAAAAAATTGAAGCAAAATTGTTTCTAAAAATAACTTAAATAAGATTATTCCTAGCTTAATTTATCAAAAAATGCACTTAATCCGATATTTATGCATTTAATCGTCTTTTTTATTTGTTAATAAAAAATAAAAAATATAGCTTTGAATTGTTAAATTTTTAACACTCATCATCAGTTTAAGTAAAAAATAAATCAGAAATATTCATTATAACATCTTTTATTATTATTTTTTAACAAGAAATGTCGTTTCAACGAGTATTTAGGTTGTTTAAAGATAAAATTGTAAATAATAATTTTATGTAAGTAATTTTGTAAAAAATTTGAATTTTCAACAAATTCTAAAATTTAAAAATGATTGCCATTGCCCAAATTTACTATTAAATTTATCTATTCCGCATGAGAAAAAAATTACCCCAAACTAATGTTAAAAATACCGTAAATTATTATTCATTTACCATTTCTTTTTTAATTTCTTTATTTTCTTTATCAGTTTTTGCAGAAGGTACACCTACACTTTCTCCTAATGCAAATAACATTACTGCTGTATTGAGTGCACCAGATTTATCAAATGGTTCATACTTCAATGCACCTGAAGACAATAGAATTTATTTCAATATTGCAAATGCATCTACAGAAAACCTATATTTTGGTTTTGACTGGAGACAATATGCCACAGGAAATCCAGGAAGATTAAACAATGTATATTATCGTATTAGAAGACCAGATGGTTCTATTGCGGTTACTGCTTTATGGAATAATAATACTGGTGTCCCAGGTAGTATTGACAGCCATGCCCAAGCTTTAGCTGGACCAAATATTGGAGGTTTAACAACCGGATATTCTCCATTAGTTTATGATCCAGATGTAGCTGGAGAGCACTGGATTGAAATTTACAGAAGTAATGATGGTGGTATTACGCCATTAACAGCTTCTTCAGACAGAGCTGTTGGTGCTTTATTTGATATGACAGTCGCAAATAATTCCGGAACTTTCAATAAAAAAAGTGGTCGTTTACATTCTGACAAATGGGGTTTTGTCGCTGTATCACCAACTTATGGAAACTTAACAACAGCAACTTCTGAGTCAAATTTTTATGCTTATACCGATGATAGAGTAGTATTATTTATTGATTTTAATCCTGGATTTGAACCCATTGCATTTAATGTAGCTGTTAATAGTTATGGAGTTTCTCAAACGGGTAGTTTTAATATTACCCGTAGATCAGTAAACGCAGCTACTTCACCATCATTATTAAATGGTTTTAAAGTATTTTTAAATAATCCTGACCCAAATTTATATCCTGTAGCATCAATACCTGCAGCGCCAACTTTCCTAAATCCTGCAATAATTAATTGTGGACCATACCTGATACGTTTTAATACTTCAGAGGCCGGAGATGTAAAATTATTCTTTAATTTAAATGGCGTTTCAGGATATCAAGCAGGAACAAGCGATAGAATACTTGAGGCTTTAAGTTTACCCGCAGGAAATAACACAATCTCTTGGGATGGTCTTGATGGATTAGGTAATGTAGTAAATGATGGCTCTACAGTAAATTTAACTTTAAACTTTCTTAAAGGCCGATTTAATCTTCCATTATATGATGTAGAATTAAATATAAATGGATTTAATGTATCTTCAATTGCTCCAATTGCAATTGCAAATTCTCAAATGTTTTGGGATGATTCACAATTAACAAATGTTGGGACAAATTGTGAAAATGATGGCAGTACATCCGAAAATAATTTAACTGGTGCTGGATTAGATAATTCCTTAGTTGGGACTACAAGTCCTGCTCGTGCCTGGAGTGCAAATGGGAATTTACTTCAAACTATTCCTGCACCTGCCGTTGGTTCAAACGAAACTGATGGAACTACATGTAATGACTATGGAAATGTTAGATTACTTAATACTTGGGGTTGGGGTTTAGCCAGTGCTAGTGTAAGTACAAATATTTTTAAAGGATGTTCCGATTTAAAAGTCGTTAAAACGGTTAGTAATTCAAATCCAACTTTTGGAAGTGATATTACTTTTACAATTACAGCAAGTAATTTAGGAATCAGTAATGATACTAATGTTGTAGTAAATGATGCCATTCCTAATGGCTATACTATTCTTAGCGTTACTCCTTCCGTAGGTTCCTGGTCTGCTCCAAATTGGACAATAGGAAATTTTGCTAATGGAGCTACAGCAACTTTAACGGTAGTCGCAAAAGTAAAAACAGGAGGGACATCTTATGTTAATACAGCAACAATTTCCGGAACAAATAGTGATCCTGTTTCTAATAATAATACATCAACATCAACTCCTGTCCCAGGAAATTCAACTGTCGGAATCACGCTTTCTGGTACCAATGTAATAGTAGCCGCAGGTACACCTGCCGGTTCGTATTCTTTGGTATACCGAATCTGTGAAGTACTTAATCCAACCAATTGTGATAATGCTACCGTTACTGTTACCGTTACTGCTCCTGTAATTGATGCAATTAATGATGCAGGAATTTTAAACTCGCATTAGCGTCTGAGGTGTTATCCAATGCCAAAACAGAAGCGTTTCAGTACTTCGAGGACATCTTGAAACTAAAGTCAGAAGTCTTTGGAGTCAAAGAAAAACAGCAGTCACACACTTTCTCTTTTGATCGTGGCGAAGTGCAAATAGGCTACCGTATTACTGACGGTTGGGATGATACGGTAAACGCCGGGATTGCTAAAGTAGAAAAATACATAAGCTCCTTAGCAAAAACTCCTGAAACCGCTGATCTAGTAGACATGGTTTTTAATCTCTTGAAAAAAGATGCTAAAGGAAATTTGAAAGGCTCAAGAGTATTAGAGCTTCAAAAATTGGCCGCTAAAAGAAATAATGAGGATTTTACCGACGGTGTTGATATCATCTCAAAAGCATACAAGCCGGTGCGCTCGGTTTGGTTTGTTGAAGCGGCACTAATTGACGAAAACAAAAACAAAACTCCAATACCATTGTCTATGTCTGCGGTTGATTTCTCAAAAGGCTACAAGTTTGAGTTTTACAACGAGTCAATTCCTCAGCAAGATGCATCAGAGTAATCCATATATAAGCACAATAATCCTGTTGGTTATTGTGCTAATTATGACCAACATTAAGCCGATACTGATATTCAGAGAATGGCTTCACTTTAAACTAAAGATAACCTATAAACAGTACATCAATGAGCGTAACGATAACCATAATACCACTAACTGATCACGAAAGCTACAACGTAAATGGGCATACTGTTTTTAAAGATAGCGCAGAACAATGGATTTCAAGAACTGACATGTCAGACAACGAGCTTCGAGCATTCAGAAGATATAAAACGGCGGTAATTGACAATCCAAGATTTAAAAGACACACGAAAGCAACTTACAAGGTTTAGTTAATTCGGTTTCCCGAGTAACTCAGTTGGTAGAGTGCCTTAAGTGGCTGGTCGCGGGATCGAAGCCCGCCTCGGGAGCAAATTTAAAACAAAAATAAAATGAATCCATCACACTACTACCTAGAGGCCAATAACGCTCTACAAACTAAGAATAAACTACAGGCAGAGTTTGCAAGTTATCTACAATCGCTCAGAGGCAAACTAATTGATGCCAGTAAGCTAAATCTACTTTCTCATAGAATATTAGAAAAGCAAGCCGAACTCAATGCAAAATACCCCCGCTGCACACCTCTTAATATTTCTTTTTGGCATCCCGGAGGTAGCAAAAAACTAGTTATTTCAGGGTTTTACGGAGTTACTTTTTCTATAAATGACGCCTATTATGACAACAACTAAAAAACCATATCTATACGAGGGACAAGGTTCCGCAATAGACGACTACAACCGCCCACAAAAGCGATTGCAAACCATTGTACAAGGTGGCAGAGGCCAAATCAAAAGCAACTGGGGATTATTTGATAAAAATAACCAACAACACAAAGCAATCTTATCACTGCTTCGTCAAGTACAATGGGTTGTCCCTAATGGAAAATGGGGTGAAGTTCCAGACATAAACAGATTGAGCGAGTTTTTAAAGAGTGATAAATCACCAATTAATAAGCCATTAAAAAAGATGGAACCGCAAGAGGTTTCCAAAATAATAGTTGCATTAGAAGGAATTGTAAAATCAAAATATAAGTAAGATGGAGGTAATAGAAGCAGGAATTCAAATATTTAATTTACTAATGGCATTCGGAGGTTGCTTTTTTATTGGTTACATCGCCTGTATTTATAAAGAGCCAAAGCGAAAAAAGAAACGAAAATCAAAATTTCCAAAATGTGATTGTAAAGATCCAAATGACTGCTCAAAATGGTGTCACGCTAAAGAGCTCTTTACAAAAGATTCAGCCGATGGAAAACTATAGCATCACCGAAGTATGTCCCCACGATATAGCCGAAATAAGAGTAATAGAAAGCGTTGGGACTTGTGAAACAACAGTACTCGTTTGCGCGGAATGTGGCGAACAATTAGAAAAACCTAAAACAGAATGTTAAATGAAAATAGAACTAAAACTTACAACTGACGAAATAAACTATTTGGAGGGAAAATGTTTTTTGATTCAGGCAATGGATTTTAGGAATTTAGATCAACAGTCAAAAAAGACCTATACCATTATGATTGATGTTTTGGATAAAGTAACGGCTAAAGCTAAAAGCATCAATCGCCGTTTAGATTTATTCGACCAAAAAAAGAAATCTAAAATAACACTGAAGTATCACGAAGCTTACATATTGGAGGCATTTATACAGGGTTTTTTTAAAGCAGAGACGGACCCTTATAAGATTAACATCGCCCGAATAATAATAAGTCAATTAAACCAAAAACTCGCATGAACAAAACAATCTACATAGCCGGGAAAGTAACCGGACTACCTGCAGAACCAACCGCACTCAAATTCAAAGAAGCACAAGACGAACTCGAGGCAAAAGGCTTTGATGTCATAAATCCCATTGAGCTTATAAATAACCCAAAAGAAGACTGGGACGTGGCAATGAACAAATGTCTTGAAGCCTTAGAATATTGTGACGCTATTTTTATGCTGCCGTGTTACACCGATAGCAAAGGCGCAATGATTGAGCACAGAACCGCCACGAAATTAGGAATCCAAATTTATTACGAACTGGAAACGATTATTTGATGGAGCAATTAATCACCTATACCATTAAGAGCCGAAACTCAAGTAATATTTGGGTGTTTAAATATCATTTAAATGGGGTTCTAGAATCCTTTAGAGCTCTCGACGGGATACTGAATGAGGCACAAATTGACTGGCTGTTTACAAAGGGAAAATTCCCGCACCAGGAGGAACATATAAAGCACTGGCAAAAGAAACTGAAAGCCAACTTTGAAATAATAGTTGGAGAGCCAGACTTGTCTTTTGAAGCACTTTGGAAACTGTACGATCATAAAATTAAAAGGGTTGAAAGCGAAAAGGCTTTTAATAAAATGAAGCCCGCCGATGTAATCAGATGTTTCCAGACCGTCAAGCATTATGACAATTATGTAGCCAAATCAAAAGTTGGCAAAGCGCACCTATCCACATTTATTAACCAACGCTACTTTGAAGATGAGTGGCAAAAAGTGTAATCAAGTAATTAAACAACAAATAAAAATGAGTAAAACAATGCAAATCAATCCGCCACAAGGATTCAAGTTTGAGTCAGTTGACCAATCGTCAGGAGCTATTAACTTGGTAGAAATACCAAAAGACATCAAAGAACGCATTAAAACCTTTGTTGATGTTCTTCTTGTTTTGAACATTGACGGCAAGGAATTCTTAGAGCAAACCAAAAATCTTCCTGCTGACGAACTAGCTTATAAGCAACTAAAATTAATTGTCCAGGCATTCAATGAAGGTTGGACTCCAGACTGGACAAATTCAAGTCAGGGTAAATATTATCCTTGGTTCAAAATGGGTTCTCCTTCGGGTGGCGGTTTTTCGTCCTACGACTACGTTCGCTGGCTCGCGGATTCGGCTGTCGGCTCGCGCCTTTGCTTCAAATCGGCTGATTTAGCAAAACATTCAGGGCAATTATTTGAGAGTATTTACAAAGATTTTTTAACCGTTTAAAACCACAAAAATGTACACAGAAATTAAAACATTCGAAGACGCTTGCAAGGCTATTAATGTAGAGCCGACTATTATTCCAGATTTTTCATTTTTTCCTGAATCAGACAGACAGGCAATGATTGACCACGCCAAATTAGTGATAATCGCCAAAGCTATCAACGGCGACTGGGTACCAGACTGGACAAATGGCGAATGGGATAAATACTATCCTTGGTTCGAGATGGGTTCTCCTTCGGGTGGCGGTTTTTCGTACGACGACTGCGCTTACTGGTACACGGTTTCGGGTGTCGGCTCGCGCCTTTGCTTTGAATCGAGAGAAAAGGCAATATATGCTGGACAGCAATTTGAGGACCTATACAAAAGCTATTTTGTAAAAGCATAAATAATTGAGGTTGTGTGGTGTCGTTGCTGTAGTTCTCCTTCAGGTGGCAGTTTTTCGTACAACGACTACGATAACTGGAACACGAATTCGAATGTCAGCTCGCACCTGAGCTTAAAATATTAAACACCACAGACCTTGCCAACACGGCAAAAAATCACATTCTTAATAGGTTCGTTAGTAGAGCAATCGAAAGCGAGCCAATCAAAGCAAAGTAATGAAACGACTCAATAATATATACAGTCAAATTACATCCATTGACAATCTAAGGATTGCTGAAGCAAAAGCCCGAAAAGGCAAAGCCAATCAATACGGTGTCAAAATTTTTGACAAAGAACCCGAAAGCAATATTTTCAAACTTCATGAAATGCTTTTAAACAAAGGGTACAAAACTTCTGAATATACAACCTTCACCGTTTTTGAACCAAAAGAAAGGCTTGTTTTTCGCCTTCCTTACTTCCCTGACCGAATCACCCATCATGCCGTAATGAATGTTTTAGAGCCAATATTTGTAAAGGTTTTTACAAATGATAGCTATGCTTGTATTAAAGGAAAAGGCATACATGCAGCTTCTAAAAATATTAAACTGGCATTGCGGGACCAGAATAATACAAAGTACTGTTTAAAGTTAGACATTGTGAAGTTCTACCCTAATGTAGATCATGATATACTAAAAGCGTTACTTCGAAAAAAGTTCAAGGACAATGAACTACTTTGGTTACTGGATGAAATTATAGACAGTGCCGATGGTTTGCCTATTGGCAACTATTTAAGCCAGTATTTTGCTAACTTCTACCTTACTTATTTTGACCACTGGATCAAAGAAAACAAAGCCGTAAAATATTACTTCAGGTATGCCGATGACATCGTAATTCTATCCAACAACAAACCTCATTTGCATGAACTTTTATTCGAAATTAAACAGTATTTAATGACTAATTTAAAACTGGAAGTAAAAGACACTTATCAGGTGTTTCCCGTCGAAGATCGTTCGATTGATTTTATAGGTTATAAGTTCTATCACACTCACACTTTGCTTCGAAAATCGATTAAAAAAAGATTTGCTAAGGCAATATCTAAAACAAAAAACAAGGCAACTATAGCCGCTTATATGGGATGGGCAAAACATTGCAATTCCAAACATTTACTCAAAAAATTACTACCCAATGACAGCATTTAAAGATTTAGGCATAAAAGCAGAACTATCCACTTTTACCGGTGACAAAATAAAAATAGATAAATTATTAAACGCTGAAATATCCGTTTTAGATTATAAGATTGAAGATTCAAAAGTTAAAGCCGGGACAAAGCTATTAATCCTCCAATTGGCAAAGTCTGGAACAAAACACGTTCTATTTACTGGCTCGACTATTCTAATGCAAATGATACTGAAAGTGCCAAAAGACAAATTTCCATTCACAACAACAATAATAAAAGAATCAGAGCATTTAGAATTCACTTAAAAAATTAAATTATGATACTACCCTTTAGCACACAATTGAACGGAAAGCCAACCTATTTTATAGAGAAGATTTGGGAGGGTTTATTAAGGCACAATTTTAAAGACGATACACAATACATTGCCTGTCTAGATAATTACGAGAAGCAATTTGGTAAACTGTGGGACTTCTTACCCGAAGAGAACGAACGAATGACAAATCCTAAAATTCACACCATCCGGGAAGATGCAACCGATCGTTGGAAGCCAGGAACAAAAATTGATTTCTTCATCAATTGCCGTCAAAAAGATATGTTTCGGTTTGCTCCGGTTCTGCCAGTGGTGAGTGTTCAAAGCATTCAAATAGATTATTATTCTAACCGAGAAATATTGATGAATGATTTACCACCGATTAGAGCGGTTATTATTGATGATATTAAATGGCTAACCGATGATGAAATTTTTAAACTTGCTCAAAACGATGGTTTTGATGCCGTTGAAGATTTCTTTGCTTACTTCAACGAAGGTTTCAAAGGTAAGATTATCCACTGGACAGATTTAAAATATTAAGCAAATGAGGAATCCCGTAAAGAATAACAAAACTAACTTAATACCTTTGAACTAATGCAAGAAATTTGGGAAGATCATCACAGAAAAATGGCAGAAATAGACCGTCGTCATCAATGCAAGATGAGAGTTTTATTTATTGTATTAATAATACTTTTAATTGCAATAGCAATTGTATCTTATAAATATTGATTAGATTTGAATGTAAATTGAAATTTTATGAAAAAACTAATACTACTTATTGCCTTATTGGTAAGCTCATTTACTCAGGCACAGTTCAGACCAGAACAATTAAAATCCCTTACTCAAGCACAAGCCAATTCTTTTGCAAATGATGTAGCAACGAATGCTAAAACGCAATGGGAGTTTGTACAAGCAAAAGAAAGCTTAAACGGAGATTATTATATTGTAAGTTATAGCTCTGGTGAAAAGACTTTTAAAATAGTTTTTAATGTGTTTTATGAAGGTCAGAATAAAGCACTCGAAATAGTGGGAACAAAAACCTATCGATTTTATGAAGTTTGGGGTAGTTATTTAGATTTATTCCCTACTTGGAAAAAAGTATTTAGACCAGATGCCGAACTTGAAAAAACAGTAGATGACTTTAATAGTCAGGAATTAATAAACCGCCCGGCAAAAATTAATTTCAAATTGAAAGGCTCGGACGATGAATGGCATATCACCAATTGGTCATAAATAAAAAAACCACCATAACGGTGGTTTTTTTTATGCTTAAAAAGTTGAGTTGCTTTGTATTCTAAAAACACATAAATTTGTCACATGTCCCTCACAAAACAAGCTATAGGTATTCAAAATAACAAGCTTCAACGCTACAAGCTTATTATGGAATTATACAAGCTACATAAGACAGAGGACATTCCCACCACCGTTGTTTGGAGGAAATACATTTTTCCTGTTTACCCAATTTCAAGAACAACACTTTACACTATTCTGTGTACCCCAATCAATAAGGAAATCAAAGAACTGCAAGCCATAAAAGACAGTCAGCTCACGATGTCGTTTTAAACATTGTTTAAACCAATGTTATATATCACACGATACTGTTGAATTCCATCATCTCGTTTTACCCTTCTGAAACTCTTACGTATTAAACTACCGCTATTTGCATCGGGACGAAATCCATGTATTTTTGTGTGTACCTCTTCAATTATACCTAACAATAAATAAGCTTGATCCTTTTGGTTAATTGGTGCGTTTTTACTGCTGTTAGTGATCTTTCGATTAGCAAAATTAAAAGTGACACTCCCAAATGCCTGTTGTCGGTTCTGCGGGGTTGCAGAGCGATCTATTCCGATCTCACTATAATCGGCATCGGCAAAGTCAACTAAACAGCACGGCCATTTCACGGGAGGATTTGGTCCATAATCGTCAAGCTGTCCCCAATCCTCATCAATGTATTGTATTGCCGTAACCGTTGCAAGTTGTGTTTCTAAGTTTAAAAGTAATTCTTTCATCGGGTAAATTTTTTGATTAGTTCCTGGTTAAATAGTTCCATGTTGTCATCAATAACGCCTTTTACAATTTTGGCAACTTGTGGATGGTCGCCAACCATTTGACGCTTTTCGACTTTTATTTTTTGTCCCACTTTCATTAGTGCCAATCCTTTCCATTTGGCGGCTTCTGCGGTAAGCTTTACATTCTTTTTGCTCTTGCTTTCTCCACCGTCTACTTTGGTAGTAATTCCACCAACGGCTTTGTAGTACATCGCCCAAAAGTATTTTTTCATTTGAGCCGTTACCGTTATCTCTCCTCCTTCATTGTGAATAGATGCATAAGGCAGTGAACTACTAAATAAAATCATTCCATCACGCACGGAATATTTAATGGAGCGTCTCAGGTTCCCGGAGCGGTTCATCACAGAACCACGAGCATTGTTTATTTTTGGACTCGCCCACTTTTCCGTAAAAAAGGCTTTGCGTTCAAAATTACGGTCAAACTCGTCCGCTAATTCTACCGCTAAATCTTGGGTTATTTTCTTTTCTAAGTCGTTAATTTCCATCTTTCAACTCCTTTCGAACCGTTTTCGCGCCTGCAACTTTAGTATACGGATGCGCCGGCGGAAATACCACTTTTTGAAGACCAGGATTAAAACGAAAAATCTCCAGTTTGTTTTTGCCATCTTTATCAATTTGTGAGGTTGCTTTTTCACCTTCAGCAATTGCCTTTTTGCTATCGCTTACTTCAAATTTTCCTTTGCGAACTTGTACCGCAGTACATCTACACCTCCAACCGTTTGGTGGGTAATACGACAACCAAAAAGCGTCATCCGGTGGTAACGTTGTATCTCTCAATTTGTCGTGAGAATCACGCACACGGTCATCGCCCGCCGTTCTATATTGTAAATCGTAATCGTTGCTTATATTCGCCCAATTCCCTGCAGACTGTGCCGAGGAAACCGCAAACTGATACTCAGCGTCCAGATACTTTTGATTGTAGTTTTCCTTGATACTTTCCACATCTTTAGAGAAAGCCGAAAAGGATTTAATTTTACCGTCTTCAGTCAATAACAATCTCGAAGCTTCAGCAAGTTGCGCATTGGTTTTAAGCCCGGAGAAAATGAAAGCATCATCTTTCAGGCTTTTTGCCATCGCTTCCGGAATATCATTGTCAGCAATTGCGCCGTTAAAAATTTGGCTCGTTTGTGTAACTAAATTTTTGTAGGCTTTGGTCTTCGCCAAATCTTCCGGTTTGTAATTCCCTTTTTTATGCAATTGTTTAAAAGCCGTTTCAACACTCTTTAAAAGCGGTTTAATTTTGCTTTCGCCAATGGCTAATGTGTACATTTGAGTTTTGCAATCTTCGCAATTGCAATCATACAAAAATGATAATCGGCTATTCAAAGCCCCGAAATATTGGTTGTAATATTTGGGGCTTAGACGAAAAAATTCCCATCCAATGAAAGATTGGCAGCGGGTGTTGTTGGTTGTACTTTAGGGCCCAATACTTTCACACCAAAAGTGTCATTAATCCATTGCGGGTCAACTTCAAAATGTTGAAATGTGTCTTTTGTCATTGCCCATAATTGTGCAATATCTTCCGTCTCCGGATAAGAGAAAACACAGTCACCGGATAACACGCCAATATTGATTAATGCAGGGATTACTTTAGTATTCCAATATTGCTCAATCAATGACAAATCAGAATCAACCAATGTTTGCAATGTATCTTGCATCGAAGACTCTTTAGAACGGGAACCGTTCTTAGTGTCCTGACCCATCACAGCACCCGAAATTAGCATCGAGATTTCGTTGTTACAAAACGTCATTAACTTTTGATAAACATCTCCATTCGCATTCGAAGCTTGCGCCCATTCAAATTTTTCGCTTTCGTCAATAATGAACCAAGCCGCTGCGCCCATATCTTTCATCATGCGCTCCGCTCTGCGAAGCATCGCCACATTTTGAGTGTCGGTTTTCATAACTCTTGGAGGGATTCCCGCAATTTCGCAAAGTTCAGACCAACAGGATTGCGCAAAACGTTTGAATAAAACGTGAGGCACAGCACTGTTTAAAAGCCCTATGTTTTTGCTATCGCCAAACTCTAAAATCCAAGTGCCATATTCTGCCATTGCACGATATGGAATTGCTTTGTCACCGTTGTAATCTGGATAAAATAAACCTTCACGAGGTTCTATGTTTTGGCGGTCTATTAAACTACATTTTAGATCTTGTGTGTCGCCAATGCCTATCCATTCAAACTCCACAACCGAGTGGCCATGTGTAATAGAACCAAGGATTGCCTTGTTGATTTCATTCACCCAAATTTTGTCCTGGAGTAATGCTGTCAATTCCTCATTTTGCTTTCCGCTTTTATCAGCTATAATAAAACTGGTCGCTAATGATTTCAACAGACGGTTTCCTAATTGGGAGGTCAGCAAACCATCAATAGAAATCTCATCGTATAAATTATACAACAAATGACGTTTTGGCTTTTCGGCTTTTCGTGCCATAGTCAAAGCGGTATTCCAAGTAGCAACATCCTGACGAACGCGGGACATTGATTTTTGAAGTATTTGATTGACTAATTTAGTATTGTCTAAGGCTCCCGCTTTTGCCGGTGCTGTTTTTTTTGCTGTTGCCATGATTAATTGTCGTGTATAAATTTAACTCTTGAGCCATAGCCAAAAGTGTCCGTTTCAGTTTCTCCCGTTGCAATGGGAATTGTTGGTAAACCGCCAAGTGTCACCGTTCCTTTGGATAACTTAGTTAACCAGGACACGGCACGGTCATACCGTTCTTTTGCTTGCTCATAAATAATATCGGCATTGCACAGCTCCACGATATACCATTTTGCAATGGTAACCGTATGTGTCAAAATCAAGGCGTTTCTATTTGCGCCTGTAGTGGCAAAAATTTTCGCAACATCATACAAAGAATTGCCGGCCAAATAACCGCCAACCTCTTCAATTGCTGCGTTAATGGCCTGCAATACTAAATCATCATCGCCCTCGGTTATTTGTTCCACCTGATAGCCATAAATGGCGCTTCCTAAATCTTCTTTTGATACAAACATGTTAATGTTGTTTTGTTATTTTTTGTTCAATAACCTGACCTAAAGGAATAGACTTTCCTTTGTGAAATTTGCTATTTGGCTCTGTTGAAATCTTGTAAATTTTATGCTCCATGTAAACTGGAAATCCTAGAACATCCACGCCTATTTGATAAATGACTACTCTCATATATTAATATTTTCTGTTATTAACTGCTCCAAAACTGTAACCGCCTTCCATTTGCACGGTTTTGTTTTCTAAAATCCAAACCCCACCTTCTAACATATCGGGTCCATCCATCATTTTTGCTTTTTCTGAAACGCTGGTCATTTGGTCCTCCATGACTCTCATATCAGGGTCATTCTTTTCGGCAATGTTGAAAATCAAATTACCCATTCGGTTCTTTGGTTCTAGCGTTCCCTCGATTCTGAAAAACTTGTCTGTTTTCTTTCGAGTGTCTGCCGTGATTGGCAAATGAATGTTTACAAGTGCGCCTTGCTTTTTTATTTCGGGTTGGATTACTTGCTCGTAATGTGGTGCTTGCAGTGAGTTATTTTCGATATAAATACGCTTCACATCTACCTCGTGCATCGCTAAATAATTGTAGGCTTCGTACAGGTAACTCACAAACTTGGAGTTGTTGGTTTGCTTAATCCAAACTTTGTATAAGTAGTATTTAGAACCCTTTTTACCAATAACTCCCACTGATTTATATGAGGCTTGTTTGTTTACGCCACGGTCTTTATTTGAGGTGGATGGATCGGCATATACCAATACATTGTCGCACGATTTCAACGGCGGACATTTGTCGTATTTTATCTTTTCGAATACATCGCCATCGCTTACGGGATTATTGTAGTATTCTTTTTGTTGTGCGCTCCATGAAATTTTGGAAAGCGCCCGATCAATTAAAGCCTCGGTATTTTTAGCAGGCCAATTTGAAACTCCATCCTTATCACGGATGTTTATAATTTCGTGGATATCGGCTTTTTTAGCCATTTCAGTAATACAGCAATATTTTGCAATGATATTTCCGCAGGCAATCCACAACAATGGATTTGAAAGCGAACGTGTACCATACAAAGCCTCTTCAATCCATTTGATTTTTTCTTTGATACGTTGCGCATTTCGGCACTCCTCGTCTGTATCAATATCATCGATTAAAATACAGTCCGGACGCACCTCGTCTTTACGGGTTCCCCTTGGAGATTGCCCGGAACCAAGCGCACGAAATGAAACTCCTTTTTTGGTTACAAACTCGCCCGCTTCCCAACCACCAATGCTTTCCTGTGCGCCATAGTCATTGATAATCCTATTGTTGCACTCTAAAATTACTTTGTATGGTAACAGCAAACGTTCGGCATTATCGTACGTACTGGAAACCATAAGGATGTTTTTCTTTTTGCCTGTCATGGCCAATAAAAGAACTTCCATCATTGTACGCCCGGACTTTGAAAATTCACGAGACCAGGAACGCACTTCATACCATTCAGGATTGGATAAAACTCGCTTGGTAGCTTTGATATGAAACGGTGCCGGTTCCGAAGTGTAGAAGTTCGGGAAATAGTATTTAAACCATTGCTCCGGGTTCTTTTCGAGTTTGGAGACACGGTTTTGTTTATCGACTACACTTTCCTTTAAGTCAATAGGTGTGGCTTTTCGGGTGTTGTCCCGAAACTGCTGCCATAATTCATAGTACTTTTTATCTTCCGCTTTACTGCTTGCCATTATTTCATTTTTGCGGTTATGAATACATCAAAAAGATTCGTGATTGTTTTGGCAAGTTCTAAGTCCTGCGGACGTACAAACTCGATGAAGTTTCGAGCCACTTCCACAGTATCACCAATAGAGGTTTCGGTTTCTAGCCTCTTGATTGAAGTTGTTATTTTTAAAATGGCGTCAGCATCTTTTGAGGTGGCAACATTCCCAACTAAAATGGGGTAGTCCTTTTCATTAAATTCTGGAAATTCTAAATACTCATCCCCTAAGCTATTTTTTAGCTTGAATGGTTTATAAAGAAAAGTGGGTACATCATAAATCACCTTTCGGGTTTTTATTTCATTTGTTGTGTTTGATAACTGATCGTATAACTCAGACAACTGATTTTGCTTGGTAGTCAGCAACGATTTTTTCAAAACCTCCCACTTTCCTGCTTTAATCCAGTTGGCGAGTGTTTTTTCCGTCACCGAAACACGGGAGGCTATTTCCTTCTGGGTAATTCCTCCACTAATAAATAGTGATTTCGCAAACTCTTTTTCCTGCAGTTTTTTCAATGCCATAATCGTGCTTTTATACGCAAAGTTGACGGAATAACACTCCTGAAAAAAAATAGTGTTTGACTGCTTTACAAATCTTTAAAGCCTTTATACATAGGCGTAAACGTACTTTACAGCTTTTTTTTTAAGGCGTAAAAGCCACGCATCTTTGTCTCTGAAATTAGTCAAACCTATAAAATCAGCCCATGCCTAAACCATTTGTTTTTAATGACCAGAACCAAGCCAACAGTTACGGATTTAGAATCCTTACTGCCGGTATTAGTTTGAAGCGTTTTAAAAACAACCCAATGATGTTAGATCAACATTATAACTCTACACAGGCAGTTCTTGGAAAGTGGGAAAATGTTGCAGTCGATAAAGACTTACTACTTGGTGAGCCTGTTTTCGATATTGAAGACAAGGACGCTTTGAAAGTTTCCGGAAAAGTAGAGCGTGGATTTATTAACTCCTGCTCGATGGGTATCACTTTCAAACCATCTGATTTAAAAATTATCGGTACTGAACTGATAATGGAGAAATGCGAATTATATGAGTGCTCCATTGTTGCGGTTCCATCCAACGCCAATTCGATACGCTTGTATGCTGAAGGTGGCGAACTGCTAAAAGACGAAGAAATCAAACAGCTTTGTTTGGCACTACAGCCAATAGAAGGCGAAACCCAGAATTTAGATTTAAACCCTATACACGATATGAAAAAGATCACATTAACACTTGCTGTCTTAACAGCATTAAGTTTTGATAAGGCAACTCCTGAAGTGGACGTTGACGCTGTTGAAGCAGCTGTTTTGAAGTTGTCAAACGAAAACGCAACCATGTCTGCAAAATTACTTGCGCTGGAAACCGAAAAAGACAATGCCGCTGAGTTGGCGATTGAAACTATGGTTTCTCTTGCAATCACTGAGGGCAGAATCCCTGCAACCAAAAAAGAGGACTTTGTAAAATTAGCCCTTTTGAATTTTGAATTGGCAAAAAGCACTTTGGAAGGTATTCCTGCAAAAGTGACTTTGGGAGATAAAACGGTTCCGGTTGTTCCAGGTGCAGTTGCTTCGAAAGAAGACTTCCAAAAATTAGGACTTGACGCACAGTTGGCTTTCAAAACCAATAGTCCCGAAGAGTACAAAAAATTGTTTAACGTAAAATAATACATAGATGCCAGCAAATTTTGCAGACGTATGGTTGGACAGAGTTATTAATAACCTGACCACCGCAGATCAAGCCCCGTTCTTAGACGGGATTGCCGAAATGGATGTTGACGTTTCCCAAATGGGAGAAGGAACCATCACTGAAAGCAATGTAATCCACGTGCCAACGAGCGAGTTTGCTCCTGACATTTTGATTAATAACTCAACGTATCCTATCGCTTTACAAGCGTACACGGATGATCAGGTTATTATTCAGTTGGATAAATACCAAACCAAAGTGGTGACACTTTCAGACGACCAAGTGTTAGGCGCGTCTTATGACCGTATCGACAATGCAACTCGTAAAACAGTTCAAAAATTAACCTCAGAGAAATTTGGGAAAGCGGTTCACGCCATTGCTCCAACTTCTACAACTGCAAATACTCCAGTTATCACTGCTACAGGTGGTGCAACTGCTGAAGCAGCTCCGGGTGGAAGATTGAGATTGGTTTATGAAGATTTAGTTTCTCTAAAAGAAGCTTTCGATGCAATCGATGGTTGTCCTGTTGAAGGTAGAAGACTGGTTTTAAACTCAAATCACTACAATGATTTGTTGAGAGACCGTAAGAATTTTGGAGATCAATTGGTAAATTATAAAACTGGCGATGTAGCTCCTACAATTGCAGGTTTCGAAATCTATCAATATGTAAATATGCCTTATTTCACTTCATTGAATGTGAAAAAAGCATACGGATCAGTTCCGGGCGGAACGGATAAAAAAGCATCTATCGCATTCGTGAAAGATAATATCGCCAAAAAGACAGGAAATACAAAACAGTATTTCACTGCAGCTGTTGATAATCCAACGACCCAAACCAACCAATTAGCGTATCGTCACTACTTCATTGCAGTGCCTTTCCAAGCTAAATGGCTAGGAGCAATCCTTTAGTAAAAATCAATGGCTCTCACAATAAAGTGAGAGCCATTATTTAAAAATCAACTCGATGCAAGAATTCTTAAATGTAGTCCTATACCCTTCTTTATTTGCTTTTGCCGGCATTGCCGCAACAAAGTTTTGGGATTGGGTTAAACCAAAATTTCAAACAAAACTTGACAATTCTAATGTAAAATCTGCTGAAATCGACAACGAGATTAAATCAGCGTCATTTTACCAGAATTTATTGAACGACATGAGTAAACGTTTGGAGGATTCTATTATTGAGATTGAAAAGCGGGACGTCCGTATTAAGGATAGAGACGAAAGAATTGAGCATTTGATTGATGAGATTGAGAGAATGACTACCGAATTAAGAAAATACAAACAACTTAACGGAAAACAAGAGTGACATCACTACAAACTGCAACATTGCAAAAAGCGATTTCCCAATTGGGAGTAGAGGAAATACCAAGAGGTTCTAACGCAGGACCCGCAGTTGAGAAGTATCTCAAAAGCGTTGGATTAGGTAAAGGATATTCCTGGTGTATGGCATTCATTTATTGGTGTACCAAAGAAGCCTCGATTGAAGTGGGTGTTTTAAACCCATTATCTAAAACGGGCGGAGTACTGGATATGTACGCCAAAGAAAAAGATTTGAGAGTTACAACTCCACAACCGGGTGACATTTTTATTATGGATCACGGCAAAGGAACTGGTCACACCGGAATAGTCGAAAAGCTAGTTGGAACCACACTCCACACCATTGAAGGAAATACCAACGACGAAGGAAGCCGGGAAGGTTACGAAGTGTGCCGCCGAAAAAGAGAAATGAAAACCATTAAAGGATATTTAAGATTATGAAAAACATCACACGCATATTTTGTTGTTTGTTCGTTCTCATCACAATCGTAAGCTGCGGAAGCGGTAAGCCGATTGTGTTGCAGAATGAAACTACAAAAACAATCATTGAAACGGTACACGATACGATTTTCAAGATTGAAAAAGACAACAGTTCTCTGGAGGCATTGTTAGAATGCCAAAACGGGAAAGTCGTCATAAAGCAAATTGTCCAAGGCGAACCAGGGCGCACATTAAACAGCCCGAAGGTTCGCATTGCGGACAACCTCTTAAAAGTGGACTGCGAAGTCAGGGCGCAGGAACTATTAGCACATTATAAGAACACTCACGAGGCTAATACTATTATTAAAACATTACCGCCAATTGAAATAAATAGAATTACTAACTGGCAAAAAGCACAAATTAATCTCTTTAGGATCTATGCCGTTTTAACCTTGTTGTTTGGCGCATGGGTATTTATAAAATCTAAACTTTAAGCAAATGAGCAAGTATTTTAAAACAAGCGATGGACAAAATTTCTACCAAGAAAACGACGCAAAAAACCACGCAAAAACACTGGAAGATAAAACAGTTACTCCGCCATCTGATGAAGCAATTGCTGAAATGGAAGTTGTTGGAGCGAAGGATGAAACTGGCGAAGCCCCAAAAGAAATCAAGTTAAGTAAAATGACAAAAGCCCAATTGGTTGCTTTTGCTGTTGATAACGAACTTACAATTGATGAAACTGCAACAAATGCAGTAATCGTGGAATCTATTGAGGTTCAACTAACCGAAAAAAACCAAGCGTAATATGTTACCAGGAATCAATATTGAATTTCAAAACGGTCAGTTAGGACAGGTTGTAGACCTTCCCGACGGTATAAGCGGTTTGCTTGCGAGTGCGGTTGCAATAGGAACCACATTCCTTTTGAACACGCCTTACCAAATAAAAAGCATGGTAGATGTTGCCGCTTTGGGAATTATTCCTGATGTGAACAACTACAAACTGTATAAAACTTTGAAAGAGTTTTACGCAGAGGCAGGTGAAGGCACAGAACTTTGGTTAATGGGCTTTGCCAAAACTACAAAAGTAAGCGACTGGTTTACTCTTGACGCAGGAACTGGAAAGGCTCCTGCCGAAAAATTGTTAGACGCTGCCAACGGTAAATTGAAGTTTCTTTTTACTGCATTTTCTCCAAGTGCGGGCTATGTAGTAACACTGGACGACTCGATTGACTCGGACGTAATGGTTGCGGTTAACTTGGCTCAAATTCTTGGCGAAAGTTACACAGCCAAAAAATACGCTCCATTTTTTACCATCATTGAAGGTTATGCCTTTGACGGTAATAAAGTAGCATTGGGCGATTTAAGCGCAGCGAGTTTTAACTGTGCGATGATTGTATTAGGCGATACCGAAACAAGAACCGGAGTAACTGCCTCAAAAGGTGCAGCTGTTGGAATTGTTGCAGGTCGTTTTGCTAAAATACAAGTTCATGTGAACATAGGAAAAGTAAGAGACGGTGCGCTTAGCAATCTAACTGCTTTTATCCTGGACACGCCTGCTGAATCTTACGATGTGGAAGCATTACACGATAAGGGCTATGTAACCATGAGACAACACACTGGAAAGTCAGGGTACTTTTTTACAGATGATCCTTTGGCTTGCGAGATTGCCGATGATTACCACTACGCAAACCGTAGACGTGTAATTGACAAAGCACTTCGCCTGGCGTATGCTTCTTTGTTAGAATTCCTTTTGGATGACAACACTGTGAACAACGACGGAACCATTTCACCAATCTATGCCAAAAGCATTGAGAATGAAGTCGAAAGTTTAATTTTTAATCAAATGACTGCTAACGGTGAGCTTTCTTTTGATCCAAGTGATTCAAAAGACAGAGGCGTGATTTGTAAAGTTGATTTGACGCACAACGTGACTTCGACTTCTAAACTGAAAATTGCAAAACTTCAGGTAAAAACTAAAGGCACAAACCGTTGGATTGATGTTCCACTTGGATTTGTTCCCGTAACCGCTTAATCAAATAGATATGGCTTTTAATAGTAGACAATACGAATGGGCTGACCTCACCCTTATTTTAGGAGGTCGTGATGTAACTGGATTTCGCGGAATCAAGTATTCAGAAAAAATTGAACGTGAGGCAATTTTTGCCAAAGGTCGTGATGCACATTCGATACAAAGTGGCAACTCTACCGTAGAAGGTGAAATCACCCTGTTGCAATCAGAGTACGAAGCCTTGGTAAAATCAGGGAAAGGAAGTGTTTTGTCGCTTTCATTGGATGCACTGGTAGCGTATGGAAATCCAGCTAATGCTGATCCCATAATCACGGACAGACTTTTGGGAATTCGTTTTACCGAAAGTGCCAAAGAACTGAAACAAGGAGACAAGATGATGGAAATTACACTGCCATTTATTGCGCTGAGAGTTCAGAACCAAGTATAAAATAGATTTGAATTAGTATATAAAATCCCTCTCAATTTGGGAGGGATTTTTTTTTAAACAAACACCAAAAAACAAAACAAAATGAACAACGAAAATACACCATTAAGCGGTCAGGCTACACCGGAACAAATAGAAGCTTGGAAAGTACTACACGGCGAAATATTCGCTATTACTGTTGAGGACAAAATAGGCTACTTGAAAAAAGTAGACCGTAAGACTTTAAGTTTTGCTTCTTCCATTGGGACTAAGGACCCAATGAAATTCAATGAAATCATTTTGACTAACTGTTGGTTGGGCGGAGACGATGAATTGAAAACCAATGATGATTATTTCTTGGCAGTAAGCGGAACCCTTTCGCAACTTATTGTCGTAAAAGAGGCGGAGCTCGTAAAGTTGTAGAGACTGCGGCGGTGGAAGCCGATGATTGGATTAGAATAACCAACGCGCAATTGCGCTACTATTTTCAAATTCAAGACCCCGACAGTCTCACAGATGAAGTTTGGGCTTCCAGATTTCAAGAGTTACAACACATACGAAAAATCGCTAAGCAATGAACAACGTTTTTAATTACATATTCAAGATCACCTCCGATGCCCAAAAGGTCACTGCGGGGATGGATAAACTGAATGCCTCTGTTGATAAAATACAGAGTAGCACAGTGAATATGGATGCTACTTTCAAAAAGAGTTTTGGAAATATGCAACGTGACATTGCCACAATTAAACTCTCTTCGATATTAGACCAGGTTGACCGCGTGGCCAATGGTTTGAATACGCTGAATAAGCCGGGCATGGATTTGAGTACAAATATGTACGACTTGCAAGCCATAACCGGAGTTGCGGGTGACAAATTAAAAGAGATTGAAGGTTACGCCAGGCAAAGTGCCAAAACTTTTGGCGGTTCTGCAGCCGATGGCGTGGAATCTTATAAACTGATCCTTTCTAAATTAAGTCCAGAGATTGCCAAAGTACCTACTGCGCTGCAGGATATGGGTAAAAATGTGGCAATTACTTCTAAACTTATGGGAGGTGACACAGTTGCCGCAACTGATTTGTTGACTACGGCAATGAACCAATATCAAGTTTCCACGGCTGACCCGTTAAAAGCTTCCAAGGAAATGGCGGTTATGATGAACACTATGGCTGCAGGAGCAAAAGAAGGCTCTGCTGAATTACCAGAAGTAAAAGCCGCATTGGAGCAATCCGGTATGGCTGCTAAAGGTGCCAATGTTCATTTTGCCGAAACAAACGCGGCAATTCAGGTGTTGGATAAAGCAGGAAAAAAAGGAGCTGAAGGTGGTGTGGCGCTTCGTAATATGTTGGCCACATTATCAGAGGGTCGCTTCTTACCTAAGGACGTGAAAGCAGAGTTGGCAAGTGCGGGTGTTAGTGTTGATACACTAGGAAATAAAAACCTAACACTTGCTGACAGAATGAAGCCGTTGCGAAAAATTATGGGTGACAGCGCTTTGGTGACCAAATTATTTGGTAAAGAAAACAGCAACGCTGCCATTGCCTTGATTAGCGGAATTGATGAGCAAGAGCGATTGACGAAAGCAATCACAGGAACGAATACGGCTTATGAGCAAGCGGCTATTGTTATGGAATCGCCTGCAGAAAAAAATAAAAGATTACAGGCTCAGATTGATGATTTCAAAATATCATTATTCAATGGTACCAATGGAATGATGGCTTATGCTTCAATAATTGGAGATACAACGCGAGACTTCAGTAATATGGTTCCGTTAATTAGTGGGGCAGGCAAGGTCCTTAGTTTTTTAACGAGTGCTACCAAAATGCAAGCCGCTTGGACTAGTGTTGTTACCGGAGCACAATGGCTTTGGAACGCTGCAATGACTGCTAACCCGATTGTGCTAATTATAGCGGGAGTTATAGCCTTGATTGCAGTTGTAGCTACAATAATTAGTTACTGGGATCAATGGGGTGCGGCAATGAGTTTATTACTCGGTCCTATCGGGTTTGTAATATCAGCAATAATGACCTTTAAAGACCATTGGGATTCTATTGTAAATGCCTTTAATAGTGGTGGAATTATAGGAGGATTGAAGCGAATAGGTGTTGTTATGCTTGACGTTTTATTGAAACCCGTACAACAATTATTAGAGCTTATCGCAAAAATACCAGGACTTGGAGGGATTGCCGGTTCTGGTGCTGCTTCAATAAAAAGTATGCGTGCTAAGATGGATTTAATTACTCCAGGGGAGGTCCAAACCAAAGCACTTAAAAAAGCGAATGGAATTGCTGCGCCAATTGTTCCGGGAACTGCAACAAGTGGAGGAACTGGAAAAGGCACTCCCGCCGGTGGTTCTAAGACCAAAGGCAACGAGGCAGTTGCCACGGGAGGAACAAAGAACACAGTTATCAATATCACCTTGAAAGATTTGATAGGAGTTTTGAATATTCAAGGAAAAGATTTTAAAGATAGCTCACAACAAATGGCCGAGCAAAGTCAGGACGCTTTATTGCGATTATTGGCGATGGCTACAACAGCAGGAAACTAAATGGAAAATACAGATCTATTATTTGCGTCACTAGTCGGGAGTAAAGTCGTAAAGATGCTACCGAGACTCGAAGCGGTTCAAAATGAACTGATGAAGCACGTATCGCCTCCAATTCCTTTTTTGCCTTTCCGCAATGATGAAGGTGTGATTGATGTTTCGGCAGAGGAGTATTTAAACCTTTGGGAAGCTGATAAACCGTTAAGTGATGAACAACAATTTTTCCCATTGTCGTTGTCAATTGACGAGGGTACAACGTGGTTTCGTTTGCCTTATGAACCTTTGATTAGCATTAGCGGTAAAAATGTAATTGCTAAGAGAAGAGTTGCAAAATGGAACTCTGAAAACTCAAAACAACTGACTGGTACTATCAAAGAAAGATGGTCACAGGATGATTATGAAATTACGATTACCGGTGTTTTGATGGGTTCCTTGTTAAGAGGTAATTATGAAGATTGTTTCCCAAGAGCAGACTTTGAAAAATTGAAAAAAGTACTGACATACGCTAAGGAAATACAAGTCGCCTGTCCTCCATTGGAACTGTTAGGAATAAATAAAATAGTGATTGATGATTTTAGTTTTCCTTTTACAAAAGGGGAAAACGTTCAAGCCTACGAAATTAAAGCATGTTCTGATTTTAGTTATAATCTTTTAATTAAAATCTAATGTATACAATGGACTGGAATATTGAATTTAATAATGCCGGGAAGAAATTCAAGTTAGGCATTTTAGCAGAATGTGAAATTGAGTGTTCGGTTGATAACCTCGCCGATGTTGCAACTATAGTATTGCCGGAGGCGGTTATGAATCAGGTACTAAATATTGAATCGGAGATTAATAGAGGAACATCAGTATTAATACAACTGGGATATGACGGAAGGTTGCAAACTGAATTTGAAGGCTTTATTCAGAACATTATAACAAACGATGGTCCTTTAAAGATTATTTGTGAAGATGCTTTGTTTTTGTTCCGTAAAAGTGTGCCGGATGTGGAGTTAAAGCCAAGCTCTTTAAAGAATATAGCACAATATCTAATTGACAAAATAGATCCTTCGTTTACGCTTTCCTGTGACTATGATATCAGTTACGAAAAGTTTGTCATACACCAAGCCACTGGCTACGATGTATTGAAAAAGCTACAAGAGGAAACGAAAGCCAATATTTATTTTGACACCATTAATAAGGTATTGCACGTTCACGCTCCTTATGTTGAAATTGGCGGCATTGTAAAATATTCGATGCAAAGGAATATTGAAAAATCCTCTTTAGAATATTTAAGAGCGATTGACAAGAAAGTGGAGGTTACTATAGAAAGTACCGATAGTAAAGGAAAAGTAAAAAGCATTACTGCAGGAACAACCGGAGGTGATAAAATCACATTAAAGGTTGGTCCCATGAGTGAAAGCGATATGCAAAAAGTAGCTGCAGCCGCTTTGAAAAAAAATAGTTTTGACGGATATAGCGGTTCATTTGACGGGTGGTTAATTCCATTTGTACAGCCAACTTACTCTGCTATTATTGAAGATACGGATTACCCATATAAAACCGGAAGGTATTATGTGATAGGCGTGAAAACTAGCTTTAGCGAAAGCGGAGGCAAACGAACGATTACACCAGGAATAAAATTATAACATGGATAAAATTGCCGAGATCAAAAAGAAACTGCAGGAGGTTGTTGGAGCAAATCCAAACTTTCCAATTGTGGGAACGGTCGAGGCTTTGGATGGCGAAACGTGCTCGGTGAAGTTGGTTAGCGGTTTGGTTCTCTCTGGTGTAAAGATAAGTGCCAGTGTTACGGAAAGCGAAGATTATTTATTGCTTGAGCCGGTTGTTGGTTCTGATGTTCTGATGCTGAGTGGTGACGGAACTCTTTCGAATCTTTACTTGATAAAAGTAGATCAGATAGGAAAGTTTAAGTTTTCGCAATCAGGAATGAAAATCGAGTTTGATAGTGTTGATAAAAAAATAAAGATTGAAAACGGTACGGTAAACCTGAAAGATTTATTTACTGATTTGGCTACCATATTAAATAGTTTGAAAGTTGGTGTTGTTGCTGTAGGTGCTCCAAGTGGAACTATTACGCCGGATGTAGTGGCATTAGTTACAAGTTTTTCAACAAAGATTAATACCCTTTTAAAATAGGTTTAAATAGTATTTATGAAATCAATAGGAATCCAACTTAACGACAATAATGACTCGGGCGATGTTCTTGACTTAAAAATTAATGTGATTCGTGACAGTGCCGGGAAGATTGTTTCCGGGTTTGTAGTTGGCGATACTTTGGAACAAAACAAAGCTATGATTTTGATAGCCCATCAAGGCGAATTTAAGTTTAATCCTGATTTAGGTGTTGGCTTGGGTGACGTTGTGTTGAGTTCCGATTATTTGGTTTTCAGACATCGTATTCGGGAGCATTTTTTAAAAGATGGATTAATTATATCGGCATTAGATTTTTCAGAAAACACGCCTATAAAAATCATTGCAAACTATGAGTAAGGCAATAGTTTACCAAGGACAAAGCTTTCTCGATAAGATTGTGGAATGTACAGGTGACATTGACAATGCCTTTGAAATGATGCTTTTGAATAGTATTTCAATAACGGAAGAGTTGCATTTAGGCCGTGTTTTAAAAAAAAGCAAAATTACAGATTATGAAATAGTTGCGTGTTTTACAGAAATCAATAGACCAGCAACAAAAAAGATAGTTACAACCAACAATTTAGTTGATTATTCATTTCCGGGCGAGTTCCCTTTTAGTTTTTAATTATGGCAAGAAGTACAGCAGAAATAAAAACATATATCACTACGGCATTTATCAATAATGCGTATGTAATTGCACTTTATTCATTAGTGCCTGGACAAACATTTGAGCAACAATTTTCAAAAGTGAGTTTAGAAAATAATATTTTCTCCATTCTTGCTTTTGTGATTTCCTTTCACGAAAAGATAGTTGAAACGAATGCCAATAACTCACGACCTCAAAACCAACCTAATTTTAGGCAAGCTATTTTGGATTATCATGATGGATTAGACTTGGTTTGGAAAGATGGAAGTTTTCAGTATGATTTGACAAATATTAGTGATGCTGAAGCTCGAAAGATTATTGACCGTTGTGCGGTTCTTGAGAGTGACGATGGTGAATTAGTAGTAAAGATTGCCACGGATAATAACGGGGTTCTTGAGCCTTTGACCGCTGAACAAAAAATAAGAGTTGAGGCTTATATCAAAAAAAAGAAAGTACCAGGAATACGAGTGCGACTGATTAATCAAAATGCAGATTTGCTAAAGGCGGTTTTGACGGTTTATGTTAATCCTTTGACTATTGATGTTGTTACCGGGAGGTTATTATCCAGTACTACCGAAGTGTACCCAATTAAGGACGCTATTAAATTATATCTCGCAAATCTTGAATTTGACGGGGCATTTGTAAAGGATTTTTTTAGAACTACGCTGAAAGATGCTGAAGGAATAGAACTGGTTGTAATTGACCAAATGAAAAGCAAGTTTGCCGCCTTTCCTTTTATCGATATGGGTGAATGGAAAATACCGGAGGCGGGCTATTTTAAAATAAATGATGCGGATTTAACCATTAACTATCTTCCTTATGTTTTGGCACACAGTTAACTTTTTTACGCTTATAGAGCAACTTTTGCCAACGTTCTTGAGAAAGAATAGAATGATTTTGTTTTTAAACAGCATCGCAAGTCCTCTTGTGAAAATATATGAGGAAACCTTGTATAAAATGCAACATGACGGTAGAACAATTTACCTCGAAAAGATGTTGAATGAATATTTTGAGGTTGTAGGTTACGATCATCAAAATCACGAAACGACAAAAAAGATTTACATCGATGACCTGCCAGAACCGGAAAAACTTTATATCTGGCAAGATGAAGAGGAAGGTGTTAGTTTCTTGGAAGATGATGATAGTGATTTAGATATATTTCTTGATAATGAGAGCGAGAATGTTGTTAGTTATTCGTGGATTATTTTCATTCCGGACACTTACATTTTTCAAGAGGATCGCATTAGAGCATTGGTTGACACGTACAGATACTTTGGAAAAAAATATAAAATAGAAACTTACATATTATGAATTTAATAGACTTTTTACAACCGGGCGGTTTTCGATTCAAGCAGGCTACATTAGGAAAAATGCAGGCGGCTTACTTTGAAATTCTTAAAGCTTTTGTGCGCTATTTTGGGATGCCTGATGTGGGTAATTTCATTATTAGCGGCTGTACAATTGTAGGCGGTGATATTACTGCAGGAATGCTTTTTATTGATGGTGAGCTTTGCTCATTTGCAGGAAGCCCCGGAACATTAGCCACTACGATTAAAAAAGAAGTAAGCTTTGAAAATTTGGCTTTTAAGAATGGGACAAACCCGCCAGTATTTAGAGCCACACAGGCGATTGTAGATGCGACAGGAGTTGCTTTATCCGCTTTTGTGAGAATACCAAGCGTTAAGGAAATGATTTGGGGTAATATAGGAGGTATTCCTGATGGATTAATTATTGATCCAAATGTAGGAACGGAAAACCCTTCTTTAATTGCTAGGATTGTAGAATTGGAAAAGAAAAACAGTGTTTTCCAAGATGGTGGTGCTATGGTTTTTTGGAATAAAATAGCTTCTTTAATTCCTGTAGGCTGGGCAGAGGTTGAAGATTGGCGTGGACGTATGCCTATTGGTTGGGATCCTGACGACGAAATTTTTGATACTATGGGAGAAACGGGTGGTGCTAAAAGTGCTTCTTTGACTATTCCAGTAGAGGGCTATGTGCCGGGATTAAATACATCTGCCGGAGAAGGGGGAAGATTAATTGTTTCGACTGGAGTGGCTGAGAATGGTGAGAGCTTTGAATCAGTTGCGAAAGTAGCCACTGCTCCAACGACTGGCTCAGTTGACCACATGAACCCATATAGAGTAGTAATTTTTATTGAATACGTAGGATAATGGATATTTTAGAAATAGGCAAAAAAGAAGATAGCCCAGAAAAATTAACTACAATTGCCGGAAAGGACCCGAAATACTTCCTGATGGCTGATGAGTTTAATGCCGTAGTGGACCATGTGAAAACTATTGTTTCTCCTGATGAAGTCACCAAATATGGCGAAGCTCCGGTAATTGATGGTGTTGTGCATATTGCCGCACTAGAATTTGCTTGGAAATTAAACCAAGTCGATTATAGTAATCCGGTTGCTTATTCGGCACCAATAATCTCGTCTACAGAGGGGTATATTAGAACGGATATTGTTGTTGGAAACATGTTTAACACCTATCAGATTATTCAAGGTGATGAGGGTGTTGATATTGCAGAAAAGCCAAAGCCTTACCCAAATACGATTGAAATTAGTTCATTTGATGTTAGGGGTACTGTTGTATCACAGCCGGCTCCTGCAATTAATGGTTCGGCTTACATTGAAAAATCAGAACTAAGCTTCAAGAAATTGTACGGTACTGGAAACAAAGCAGCATTCTCAATTACAGATGAAACCGCCTCTTTCCGAATCATGGAAGCAACTTCCATCGCTTCAATTTCAGTATCTAATTCCAATAAAAAATACATCTATGCGGGTAAGGATCATTATATCAAAAATGAGACAGGAACTACTTTAATAATAAAACACAATTCTGGCACTGGGAATTTTAAATACTTCTTCCCAAATGAAATTGATTTGGTTATTCAAAATAATGAAATAGTTCATTTCAAAATCAAAATAGCAACTGGCAATAGTGGCTTTTTAGATTATGTTGGTACCATTTATGATAAAACAAGAATAGGACTGTCAAACGTAGACAATACAAGTGATGCCAACAAACCTATAAGTACTGCGCAAGCTACTGCAATAGCAACTGTTCAAGCTGATATTGATACTCATGAAGCTAACACTTCTAACCCTCATTCCGTTACTAAATCACAAGTAGGTTTAGGAAGCGTAGATAACACTTCTGATGCAAATAAACCAGTATCAACCTTACAGGCAGCTGCAGACGCTGCAAAATTATCTGAAGCGAAAACCTATTCTGATGGATTAATTACGCAATTAATCAATGGTGCGCCTACGGATGGAAACACCTTAAAAGAACTAAACGACAAGATCCTTGCAGTTCAGGCAATCATTGGCGGCACAACTGCTGATGGCGATGCTATAGTTAATACTGTTGCCGAATTATTAGCTGTTTTTGCAACATTCCCTGAAGGAGTAGATTTGGTTACGTTATTATCAGGAAAAGTCAACACGACCGATGTTTATAATGCGCTTGATTGTATAGTTGCCGGAAAAGTAGCCGATGCACGACAGTTGAAATTCTTGAATGATTTGATTGTTGCTTTGACAACGGTTGTTGCTGGAAAAGAAAATTCAAGTAATAAAGCAGCCAGTGCAGATGCTGATATCACGAGTGATACAAAATTCCCTACTATTCTAAAAATGGTAAATTATGTGACTGGATTATTTGCTAAAAAAGACTCTCCAACATTCACGGGAACTCCAATTGTTCCAACTGCAGCGGTTGGTACTAATACTGGTCAAGCTGCATCAACTGCTTTTGTATTGGCAAATTTAGGAAGTGGAGGAGATGCTTTAGAAAATATAAAATATATAACCACGCCAGATTACACTTTGCAATTATCAGATTCAGGATATAGAGTAATTGTTGCGCCATTGTCTTCGTCTATTACCACCACAATTACAATTCCATTAAATTCAAGCGTTCCTTTCCCTATTGGAACAAAAATAACTTTAGACCAAAACCAAGTATTAGGTTATTATAATAAATTAGTAGGTCCTGGTGTGACCATTAAAGGGGCAAGACCTTCAGAAACTAATATTTATTTTAATACTTATTACCCTTTAAAGCTCTTAAAATTAGGCACTGATACTTGGGAAGTGGAAAGACCCGCGCCGATGTGGAGTGATGGTAATATATTAAATCTACCAAGTTGCGCAATTACGGGGACACTTTACGGAGCTTATATTTATGCAACGGCTTTAAATACGCAGGGCGGGGATGTTATAGGAGGGAAATTAAAAGTTTCTTCTATGGATTTGTCATTGTTAAGTGCTTACGCAAATGATGCAGCAGCAGCTTCTGGTGGAGTTGCTGTTGGGTTTGGATATATAAATAGTTCTACTGGTGCATTGCAAAGAAGATTAACATAAATTATATATAAAATGGCAAAAATTAAATCAAATATTGAATTGTTATATGATTCAAGAGACGGTAAAAAGGGATTTCTTCAAGTCGAAATAACTGAATGGAAATTTGAATTGGCTAATAACCGCTATTCCGCAATAGTAAATGATTATTTAGTAACCATTGAAGATGTTCAAGGAGTTCAAACAGAAAAATTTAAAAATATAAATACTAAAACTAATTATTATCCAATTTTAGAAATTGACACCTTATTCCATTATTTAAATAACTCAATTGATATAACTGAAGACTTCTCTGGTGAATTAGATAATTTAATTTCAGAAGCTTTACTTTTTGAAACACAAGCTAGACCTATATATGAAAGTATAGATATTAATTGGGAGTTATGTTAGGATCTAAATCAACATACTTCCAGCAACCAAAAGAAATTCTTTTTAACTCCAGGGATAAAGTATTTAGGCTTTTGGATTTGAAAGGATATAGCTTTAATGAAATTGCGGTCTACTTAAAAGCATTCGATTATTTCTGTGAAAATACAATCGCATTTGATGGAGCAACAATTGTCAAAGATTTAATGGATTTGCCTGATTTAGATATGGATGCCATGCTACATGATTTTCACTATTTGAATTATAATGTAGGCGTAAATTTCATTACTAAATGGCAAGCAGATTGGATCTATGCCAAAGGAAACGAGCGCAAAGGTAAAGGTCAATATAGTGCATTTAGTCGTTTCATTGGGTTAACCATTATCGGAATTGGATTTGTTCCTTATGCTTATTTAAAACGAGGGAAGATTACAGCTACTCAGAGAAGCCAATTTTTAGAAGAGTACAGAATTTTAATGTAGTTCTCAGGAGGTGGGGAAGTAAAAATAGTCCTCCAACATTTTTAACTCTTACCACAGAATTTAAAAATATAGCAACAAAGCCACAGCGTTGGAGGACATAAGTCTTCTATGCTGTGGCTTTGCTATTTTATAATTCTGTGGTAAGGGCAAATATAATCAATGAATCATCAATCATCAATCAAAAATCGAATTAAAAATGAACAAGTATCATGGAATGCTTAGTAAAATCCTTGCTAAAGGTAAGTTACAACAAAACAAAAAAGGTTCAATCACTTATCTTTTGAATCAATCGCTAGAATTAAAGCCGTTGGACCTCTTAGTTTTGTTTGAGAGCCACGCAGTTGCAAAAAAGAAGTTAAGAGACGAATTGGGTTTATTCATGGCAGGAGAGCGCTCCACGGAAGCCTACAGGGATATAGGCGTTACTTGGTGGGATTATTGCGGTCCTATTCTAGTAAATAGTTATCCAACGTACTTTGAGCAATTGCCAAAGTTGCTTGAGAAGATCAATAAAGAGAAACGCACATCAAAGAATTATGTTTTGTTTCTAGGTTCTAACAACACTGAGAGTAATCAACAACCATGCTTGAGCCTAATACAGTTCCAGATTGAAAATGGAAAGCTTGTGGTAAGTGCTTATCAACGCAGCTCCGATGCTAATCTAGGTCTGCCGTCAGATATTTATCACTTGTATTTAATAAGTAAGCAGATTGATATCCCGCTCAAGAGTATTAATTTATTCTTAGGTAATGTGCACGTGTATGAGAATAACATAGACAATACAAAGGTGTTGCTTGATGGTAATGATGTTAAGTTTAATCTGAATGTGACGTAGTAATGATAAAAGCCCCATTTTGGGGCTTTTTAATTGGTGTTTAATCAATGATTAAATGGTGATTAGTGTTTGTGTGAATATGTTCAATTGTATACTTTTCGCTCCGTAAATTGGTATTTTTCGTTTTGCCGATTATAATATACATCTCATTTTGGGTGGATAAGCGCTACTGCGTAGCGTATTACTTTCAAATATACACTTAATTATTATCTTACAAATCATCAAAAGGACTTTAAATTTTTTTCATAAAAAAAGCGCTCCTTTTCAGGAACGCTTTTTTAAAATCTATAAAATATAATTATTTTTTATCCATCCATTTTCTGGCATTGACAAACGCTTCATGCCAAGGCGAAACTTCATCTTCTCTGTCTTTTGGGTAATGTGCCCAGTTCCATTGGAACGTAGAACGCTCAATGTGTGGCATCATAACCAAGTGACGTCCTGTTTTGTCGCAAAGCATGGCAACGTCAAAATGAGAACCGTTTGGATTAGCAGGATAGCCTTCATAGGCATATTTAGAAACAATATTATAATTTTCTTCACCCATTGGTAAGTTAAATTTTCCTTCTCCATGCGAAACCCAAACTCCAAGAGTACTTCCTGCTAATGAAGAAAGCATCACTGAATTGTTTTCCTGTACCGTTACTGATGTAAAAATACTTTCGTGTTTATTACTTTCGTTGTGCAGCATTTTTCCGTGTACTTCATGCTCCGGATTAATTACTTCCAATTCCATGAATAATTGACATCCATTGCAGATTCCAACAGACAGCGTGTCTTCTCTTTTGAAGAAATTGTCTAAGGCTGTTTTTGCTTTTTCATTGTATAAAAATGCTCCCGCCCAACCTTTGGCAGAACCCAATACATCTGAATTGGAGAATCCACCAACAGCTCCAATGAACTGAATGTCTTCTAAAGTTTCACGACCTGAAATTAAATCGGTCATGTGAACGTCTTTTACATCAAAACCGGCTAAGTACATCGCATTTGCCATTTCACGCTCGGAGTTACTTCCTTTTTCACGGATAATAGCTGCTTTTGGTTTTGGTTTAGAATGGTCGATAACTGGTTTTTTTCCTGTAAAATGTGTTGGAAAAGTATAGTGTAACGCTTGGTTTTTGTAATTGTCAAAACGCGCTTGAGCGGTTCCGTTTTTCGATTGTTTTTGGTCTAATAAAAACGAAGTCTTAAACCAAACATCTCTGTATTTAGCAATGTCTAATGTACAAGGACCAAAATCTAAAGTCGCTTCATTTGTAGCCGTTCCTAATTTATAGAAAGCAACGGTATTGGCGTTTAATTTAGATTCCACTTCAGCATCTGATTTTGCTTGGAAAACAATTCCAATATTTTCAGCAAAAAGATATTTAATAATGTCTTTTTCTTCGAAAACAGAGAAATCTATTTTAGCTCCTAAATTCACATCGGCAAAACACATTTCTAATAAAGTAGTAATCAAACCACCACTTCCAATATCGTGTCCTGCAAGAATATTGTTTTCTAAAATTAATTCTTGAATCGTATTGAACGCTCTTTTGAAAAAAGCAGCGTCTTTAATAGTTGGCACTTCATTTCCAATAGTGTTCAAGGTTTGTGCAAACGAAGAACCACCTAATTTGAAATCATCTTGCGATAAATTGATATAATAAATAGAACCACCGTCTCTTTGTAAAACAGGCTCTACTACTTTCCTGATATCGGTACAATTTCCACCTGCTGAAATAATTACTGTTCCCGGTGCGATTACTTCTTCATTTGGATATTTTTGTTTCATCGAAAGTGAATCTTTTCCTGTTGGAATATTGATTCCCAATTCGATTGCAAAATCCGAACAACCTTGTACAGCTGCATACAAACGGGCGTCTTCCCCTTCGTTTTTACAAGCCCACATCCAGTTAGCAGACAATGATAGTCCGTCTAAACCATCTTTTATTGGAGCCCAAACAATGTTAGACAATGCTTCTGCAATAGCCGTTCTACTTCCCGCAACAGGATCAATTAATGCGGCAACAGGAGAGTGACCAATCGAAGTTGCAATTCCTTCTATTCCTTGATAATCTAAGGCCATTACACCACAATTATTCAATGGCAATTGCAAGGGACCGGCACATTGTTGTTTGGCAACTTTACCACCCACACAACGGTCTACTTTATTGGTCAACCAGTCTTTACAAGCTACCGCTTCCAGTTGAAGTACCTGCTCTAAGTAGGTTGAAATGTTTTTCTTGTCGTATGTTAAATCAGTATAGTTTCTTTCGATTGTTTTGTCCGTCATCACCACTTTTGGAGAACTTCCAAAAAAGTCTTCCAAGGCAAAATCCATTGGTTTAGCACCAGTTGATTTTGATTCGAAAGTAAAACGGTGATCTCCAGTTACGTCACCCACTTGATACATTGGGGAACGTTCTCGGTCGGCAATTTTTTGCAATAAATCAATGTTTTCCTTGCCAATAACCAATCCCATTCTTTCCTGGGATTCGTTACCAATTATTTCTTTTGCCGAAAGGGTAGGATCTCCCACAGGCAATTTATCTAAATCAATTAATCCACCTGTATCTTCCACTAATTCCGAAAGACAGTTTAAATGTCCTCCAGCTCCGTGATCGTGAATAGAAACAATTGGATTGATATCGCTTTCTACCAAACCACGAATGGCATTGGCAGCACGTTTTTGCATTTCTGGGTTCGAACGTTGAATCGCATTCAATTCAATTCCTGAACTAAAAGCTCCGGTATCTGCTGAAGAAACTGCAGCTCCACCCATTCCAATTCTATAATTTTCACCACCAAGGATAACAATTTTATCGCCTGTTTGTGGTTTTTTCTTAATGGCTTGATCTAATTTTCCGTAACCAATTCCACCCGCTTGCATAATAACTTTGTCGAAACCTAGTTTACGAGCGTCTTCTTCGTGTTCGAAAGTCAGGATAGAACCTGTAATTAACGGTTGCCCAAATTTATTTCCAAAATCAGAAGCTCCGTTTGACGCTTTGATTAAAATATCCATTGGCGTTTGATACAACCATTTTCTTTCGGTCATACCATTTTCCCAAGGTCTGTTTTCGGCTAAACGAGAATAGGAAGTCATGTAAACTGCCGTTCCTGCCATTGGCAAAGAACCTTGTCCACCTGCTAAACGGTCACGGATTTCTCCACCAGAACCAGTTGCAGCTCCATTGAAAGGCTCCACGGTTGTTGGGAAATTGTGCGTTTCTGCTTTTAATGAAATAACCGAATCAAATTCTTTTACTTCATAAAAATCAGGTTTGTCAGCACTTTTTGGAGCAAATTGTTGTACACGTGGCCCTTTTACAAAAGCAACGTTGTCCTTGTAAGCTGAAACAATATCGTTAGGGTTTTCTTGTGACGTTTTCTTGATTAATTTGAACAAAGAAGACTCTTTTTCTTCTCCATCAATTATAAAAGTTCCGTTGAAAATCTTGTGGCGACAGTGTTCTGAATTGGCTTGTGAGAAACCAAAAATTTCAGAATCCGTTAGTTTTCGTCCTAATTTAATCGCTAAATTATCCAAATATGCTACTTCTTCCGGACTTAAAGACAATCCTTCTTTTTTATTGTAGGCTGCAATATCATCGATGTCCAAAATAGCTTCCGGAAGTACGTTGATAGTGAAAATATCTTGATTTAATTCAGCATATTTTTGTGAAAGCATCGGGTCGAAATCCGAGAAATCAGCTGTTGCTTTGTGAAATTCTTCAATTCGGATGATTCCGGAAATACCCATGTTTTGGGTGATTTCCACTGCATTGGTACTCCAAGGCGTTATCATAGTGGCGCGAGGACCAACAAAAAAATCCGTCAACACGGATTTTTCTATTTTATAGGAGTTGGCAAAAAGCCAGTTGAGTTTTGAAATGTCTTGAGCCGAAATTTCGTTTTGCGTTTGTACTGCAAAAACAGTTTTGCTTTGGTTTTCAAAGAAATGGATCATTGTTTTTTAGTTTGTTGTATTGCGATGCAAATTTAGTTTAAATAAATAGTACGAGCAAATGTGAAAAGCAAAGACTTTGAAAAATTATTTAGGAAACGGTTTGTTTTGATACGCCCCTAAATCAGGAGGTAAAGTTCGCGTGTTTCCTATAATATCCAACGGAATAAGATAGGCCGAATTCCCTTTTGCGAAAGCAGCGGAAGTCTCGTCAATGCTGAATTTGTTTAGGGAAACCTTAAAAAATTTAGGGTCTTTATTTAAAATAATTGCGTTGTAATGTGCTGCATCCGTTTCAAATTGATAGTCTGGATTGGTCGTGAATTGATTGGAAGTATTGTCAAATTTTAAGAGGCAATTATTGAATTGGTATATAAAAGCAGCACCTGTTTTTTTATTTAAAATCATTTCATTGGAGTAAGAACCGTAAATAATACAATTATTGAATGTTGCTTCGGTCAAATCTTTTACTTCCGGAACTGCTCCTAAAATGTAATTACTTACCAAAACTGCCACTTGTTCTGAGCTATTCCAATTGTTGTTGAACGTACAATGGGTAAAGTTGTAATTTCCCCCATAAGCGCAAGCTAGACCGGCTTGTCCCGCATTATTGATAACCAGATTCTCACCATTGATTTTTGCAGTCTGCGCCAAAATACCATAGTTAGCTGAATTATAGATTTGTGTATTTTTTATAGTTGTGGTTGTTCCGTCATTATTTTGAATCAGTAATCCTATAGTTCCATTTTTGATGGTAGCATGATTCAATTGATTATTCGTGCTGCCATTCGTAAGCCAAATTGTTCCCCATTGTCCTGGAACATCGGAATATTCGGGTTCTAACCGATCGCCTTCAAAAATGACTTCTTTTTCCAATTTATCTGTGGTAGAAGCAGCTCCATTTATATGTATCGATGCATTATTAGACACAATTAGGCCGGAATTCGCATGAAAATGGACTCTGGCGCCCGCATCAAAAGTTACCGTTTTACCAGAAGGAACGGCAGCGTAACCATAAATAACGTACGGTTTTTTATTGGAAAACAGCAGTTCATTGCCATTTACGGGATCATTTTCATCGAGATAAAAACCATCAATTTTTTCTTCGCCAATGGGAAGTGTTTCAGTAGTTCCATCGGAAAAACGTTTTGGATAGAGAAAAACAGCATCCTGAATGAGTGTGACTAATTCTACTTTTTGCAAATTTTCGCCACCATCAAACTGAATTTGGTCGGTGTATAAAAAGTCAGTTGGGTTGGCATCGGCAATAGTAGCGGTGGTTTCTATGAAAATATATAAACTGTCTTTGGCGAGAAGGTCAACATTGGTGAATATTTTTCCATTTGTTCCCTGCATTCCATCGACTGTCATTCTATATTTAGAACTCAATCCTTTTCCTAATTTTATGGTTGGAATGGTGATGTCATTTTTACTGTGATTGTACACTTTAAGGCGGTAGGTGCTGGAACCTATATTTGTAAAAACGGTGTCTAAGTAGATGGTGTCTTTCGAAAAGGTTAAATCGCCCGTGCTGGCCACGGTCTCAAAATCAGAACGACAAGCGCAAACAGATACCAATATTCCAATAAAAAACAGTAAAGTTATGGGACGCATTTCGTTAGTTTTTTTGTAAAAATAGGGATTAATTTGAAAAAAAATAACCACAAAAGTCACAAAAGGAAAAGGAAGTCATAAATGAACGGAAAAGCAATGCCGAAAATTTATGTTCTGTTATGTATTATAAAAATATTTAAGAATTAAGCATACAATCTTTTGTGTTTTTGAAAAGTAAATAAGAAGCTTTTGTACCTTTTGTGGTAAAAAACCAAATTATTCTATAGTGACGAAAAATATATATACTAGTCTGTCGTTTTTTGGTTTAAACATAAGCATACTATTTATACTTTTACAAAAAAATAAAAATGACTTTCGACAAAGAAAAAATCCTTCAATATTGCAATCAAATTTCAAAAAACACACTGATGCAAACCCTGAATATTGAATATACTGATGCAGGAGAAGATTATTTAGTGGCTACGATGCCTGTAAATCCATCAGTGCATCAACCTTTTGGATTATTACATGGTGGCGCTTCGGTTGCTTTGGCCGAAAGTGTGGGGAGTGCCGCATCGTTGTTGTATGTAAATTCAGAACACAGTGAAGTGCGCGGAATTGAAATATCAGCGAATCATTTGAAAGCAAAACGAGATGGAATCGTAACGGCAACCGCAAAAATAGTTCATAAGGGGAGAAGTATTCATCTTTGGGAAATACGAATTACGGATGAAAAAGACAATTTGATTTCGCTTTGTAAATTGACGAATATGGTTTTGCCAAAAAGAAAAAGTGAAGAAAAATAATGGACGTAATTTTAGATAAAGCCAAAAATCAATTTGCACAAAATTTACCTTTTGTATTGTATTGCAAACCCAATTCGGATATGGTAATCGGACTTTTTCAGCAAAATGATGAATTGTATAAAGTCAATGATTTTACCGAAAAAGGCTTTGTTTTTGCTTCTTTTGATGGTAATCAAACGTATTTAATTCCTGAAAATCAATCCGAAATAGTTGGTGTTATTTGGGACAAAAAAAAAGTTGACGTTCTTGAAAGGGAATTTAAGGAACCAAATGGAGTAACCAGAAATAATTTTGAAAGATTGGTTGCCAAAGGAATTCAAGCCATTGAAAATGACGAATTCAAGAAAGTGGTTTTATCCCGAAAAGAAACTGTTGAATTGGTTGATTTTGATTTGGTTACGGTATTCGAAAAGTTGGTTCGCTTGTATCCCGCTACTTTTGTGTATTGTTTTTATCATCCAAAAGTGGGAATCTGGCTCGGCGCTTCACCCGAACAATTATTAAAAGCCAATGTAAATGTATTTGAAACAATGGCTTTGGCGGGAACTCAAAAAGACAGTGGTTCAGGGGAAATAGTTTGGGGTAAAAAAGAGAAAGAAGAGCAGCAATATGTTACGGATTATATAGTTTCAGCCTTGCAAGGCGTGGCTTTGGAAGTTTCGATTACCAAACCCTATAGCGTCAAAGCGGGAAGTATTTGGCATATAAAAACGGATATTTGGGGAGTATTGAATTCAGATTCCACTTTGCAGCAAGTAATCCATTTATTGCATCCCACACCTGCAGTTTGTGGTTTACCCAAAGAAAAATCGAAAGCTTTTATTTTAGAAAATGAAAATTACGACAGGAGTTTTTATACTGGTTTTTTAGGGGAGTTGAACAGCAGTTTTGCAACAGATTCCGTAAGTTCTGATTTGTTTGTAAATTTGCGCTGTATGCAAATTGAGGTTAATTCGGAACTAGCAATGATCAAGGCGTATTTGTATATGGGTTGCGGCATCACAAAAGACAGTATTCCGGAAAAGGAATGGAGCGAAAGCATCAATAAATCAATGACAATGAAAAAGGTGTTATAGACGAAAGTTTACACGAAATAGATAACAGAATAGTAATAATAAAAAATATGAAATTAGACATACTTGCTTTTGGAGCGCATCCTGATGATGTCGAATTGGGTTGTGCGGGAACTATTCTAAAAGAAATCTCCTTAGGGAAAACCGTGGGAATTGTTGATTTGACTCGTGGTGAATTAGGAACGCGTGGTTCGGCTGAAATTAGGGATGAGGAAGCAAATGCTGCTGCAAAAATTCTAGGAGTTTCGGTACGGGAAAATCTGGAAATGCGCGATGGTTTTTTTGTAAATGACGAAAAGCACCAATTGGAAATCATAAAAATGATTCGCAAATATCAACCAGAAATTGTATTGTGTAATGCCATTGACGACCGTCACATCGATCATGGAAAGGGAAGTAAATTGGTTTCGGATGCTTGTTTTTTATCGGGATTGAGAAAAATAGAAACTACAGTTGATGGCGAAGGTCAAGCTGCTTGGAGGCCAAAATTAGTGTATCATTATATTCAGTGGAAAAACATAGAGCCAGATTTTGTTGTCGATATTACCGGTTTTACCGATAAGAAAATTGAATCTATTTTGGCTTATCGCTCGCAGTTTTATGATGCAAATTCCAAAGAACCGGAATCGCCAATCACTAGTAAAAACTTCTTAGAAAGTCTGAATTATCGTTCTAGAGATTTGGGACGGTTAGTAGGGGTTGAATTTGGTGAAGGTTTTACTGTTGAAAGATATTTGGCAGTCAATAGTTTAGGAGATTTGATGTAAATTTGCTGTAATTTTTTAAAAAAAATATTTGCAGAAGTAAACTTATGTTGTATATTTGCCACCGCTAAGCAAATGGTGGTTGTAGCTCAGTTGGTTAGAGCATCGGTTTGTGGTACCGAGGGTCGCGGGTTCGAGCCCCGTCTCCCACCCAGAAAGCAAAAGCTTCGAAGAAATTCGAGGCTTTTTTTGTGGAATAAACTTTCGTGGGATTGCCCGGTTTATTTATTGGCTTGAATATTGTAAAAGAGAAAGCGTATAGTATAAATTAGGAGATTGAAAGAGTCGTTTGGGATTTCATAAACAAATAAATATTTCTGAAAAATTAAAATATAAAATAGGGGTGCGAATAGTTTTCAGGTAACATAAAATAGTTAGCGAAAACATAAATTGAGAATTAATACAAGAATAGACTGTGTAGCAGTGGGACATTTATGTTCGGGAATATTTTTCAATATTCATGCCTCCTTTTGTATACCTTTGAGCACATTCCTACCTGATTTTCAAATACTATTCTGCATTCAAAAAATTTAAATATCATTTAATTCACCAAATGGAAAACGAGCAAATTAATTCTAAAATTCTTAAAAGTAATTATATTCCAACTGCTGAATTTTATAGCCAGATAATTGACAGCTTACAAGATTACTCCATTTTTACTCTTGATAATGATTTTGTAATTAATAGCTGGAGTTCAGGAGCATCAAAAATATTTGGATATGAATCGGATGAAATTATAGGAGAACATTTTGATATAATTTTTAGAGAAGAAGACAAACAAAATGGTATTCCGAAAAAGGAAATTGAAACTGCATTAAAAGAAGGAAGAGCTACGGACAATAGATGGCACATTTGTAAAGACAAAAGTGAATTTTATGCGTATGGTTTGGTTTTTCCGCTGACTGGAATAGATGGAGAAATGTTAGGATATGTTAAAATCCTACGCGACTTAACGGAAAGAAAGAAATCTGAAGATGCCATAAAAAAATATGTAAAGGACCTAGAAGACTTAAATACACATAAAGAAAGTGTTCTTGCCATACTTTCGCATGATTTGAGAAGTCCATTATCCAGTATTATTGCTACTACGGGATATTTGAAATCAAATTTTGAAAGAATGCAGCCAAATACAGTTAAAGAAATGCTGGAACTTCTTTACAAAGCATCAATAGATGAGTTAAACATGTTAGACTACTTAGTGGAGTGGGCGAGAATAAAGTACGCGGCAGAAGTCTTTTCTCCTAGAAAAATTGAGCTTGTTGATTATGTTCAAAAAGTTTTTGATACTTTAAATGATACTGCTTCTTTAAATACAATAAATCTTCATCACGAAATTAAAGAAAATACCAGTGTTTTTGCAGATGGAAAAATGCTACTCTCTGTTATTCAAAATATAGTTTCCAATGCGATTAAGCATTCACTACCTGGAGGGGAAGTTATCGTTTCGGCAAAAATCAAAGGAGATAAAATAATCGTTCAAATAAAGGATTCCGGTGTTGGTATGTCTAAAGAGATTCAAGACAAACTTTTTACACCACAAATGAATATACTTTCTAAAGCAAGGACAGAAAATAAAGGTGCAGGGATAGGATTATTATTAGTGAAAGGGTTTTTAGAAAAAAATGGTGGTGAAATATGGGTAGAAAGTGTAGAAGGCGAAGGTTCCTCTTTTTATTTTACATTACCAATAGAGAAGCCATTAGACAAAATAGATAGTGCTGATAAAATTGAGTTTGATGAAAGCGCTTAAAAAATAATCCTAAGGTTAAAACATAAAGGATGTAACAGCTATAAAATTCAATAAAAGATGACCTTAAAGTCCACATTAGTGGGCTTTTTTTATGGTGTAAATAATTATCTCTGGTGTGTTTTTTTGGATTTAATTGCTGTTTTGAAGATTGTAAATAATAACATAAATTAGCAGGACTTAAAAACTGTTTTTAGTTTGTATCTGATATAAATTCAGTTGTTTATGAGTAAAAAGTAATAATGACACTAATTGTAAAAGTAATAAATATGCCTCAAGACATTTCACCAATTATAAAGCCAGATGAACTAATAGCACTGAAAGATAAAAGTGAATTAGTAATTATTGATGCCAGTAACGGTAATGGTGCTAAAGAAAATTATGCTGCGGAACATTTAGATGGCGCTTTGTATGTTGATTTAAACACGCAGTTAGCCAATATAAATGTGGATGTTTCTATAGGAGGCAGGCATCCTTTGCCTACACTTGAACAGTTTTCTGAAACTTTAACGAGTCTTGGTATAACGCCTACGAGTCATGTAGTGGTTTATGATGATAAAAATGGTTCGAATGCAGCTGCACGGTTTTGGTGGATGCTAAAATCTGTTGGGCACCAGAAAGTTCAGGTGCTGGATGGAGGATTTCAAGCGGCTATTAAAGCTGGATTTCCAACAAGCTCAAAAACAGAAATCCCATTGAAAAAGGAACCGTATAAAATTGAAAATTGGTTGTTGCCGTTAGCTGATATTTACGAAATTGATAAAGTAGCACAAGACACGGGTTTTCTGGTCGTCGATGTACGCGATGAAGAACGATACAATGGAGAGAAAGAACCTATCGATTTAGTCGCCGGACATATTCCGGGTGCCATAAACATTCCTTTTACCACTAATTTAGATTCTAATGGGTTTTTCTTATCACCTGAGGAATTGAAGAATAATTATTTAAAAGAATTTGAAGATAGGGCAGCTGAAAATGTGATTGTGCATTGCGGTTCCGGTGTAACTGCCTGCCACACGCTTTTGGCTATTGCTTATGCAGGTCTTGAAATTCCAAAACTGTATGTTGGGTCTTGGAGTGAGTGGTCCAGAAATAATAGACTGATAGCGACTTCGAAGAAAGAGTAAAGGTTGATTTTTCAGTATGTGTAAACAAAACAAGAGCTTTGAATTCCTTCAAAGCTCTTGTTTTATCGGGTTTGCACAAGGGATAGCAGTGGAAATCCTTTTTTGTGATTTTTCATCACAAAAAAGATTGCAACGTATAGCTCGACCCGCTTTTTTCGGCGGGATGTGCCCTAATGCTAAAACTATTTTTTATCGACTACAGGGCGATTTTCTCTGTTTGCCAATTCCCAAGCGATTACAAAAGCAAGTTGCGTTCTTTTGGCTAAAGCATCAAATTCAATTTTATCAACTTCATCTGTTTTTTGATGGTAATCAGCATGTACGCCATTGAAAAGGAATACGGCTGGAATTCCATGTTTGGCAAAATTATAATGGTCAGAACGCTCATAAAAATGATTTGGATCTTTAGGGTCGTTGAATTTATAATCTAAATCCATTTTGATATACTTGGCATTTGCGATGGTACAAATGTTATCTAAATCCGTTGATAAACGATCCGCGCCTATTAGATATACATAATTATTTGTATTTGCATGTGCCTCGTCACGACGACCAATCATGTCAATGTTGATATCAGTAATTGTGTTTGCGACAGGGAATAAAGGATTCTCCGAGTAATAACGAGAACCATGTAATCCATGCTCTTCACCTGTTGCGTGGAAAAACATAATAGAACGTTTTGGACCATGACCTTCTTTTTTTGCAATTTCGAATGCTTGTGCAATTTCCAGTAAAGCAACTGTTCCGGAACCATCATCATCAGCACCGTTGTATACTTCGCCATCTTTAATACCTACGTGGTCGTAATGAGCCGAAATAACCAAGACTTCTTCTGGTTTTTCCGAACCTTCGATGAATGCCCAGATATTCTCTGAATCACCTAATTTTTCTCCGTATTTTTTGTTCATGAATTCAGCAGGAACTTTTTGGTAATACGATGTAGCCCCTTTAGGGAAAGGAATATTATTTTTCTTGTATTGACTGATAAGATAAACACCAGCTTTTTTCTGACCGGCTGATCCTGTTTCACGTCCTTCCATAGAATCAGAAGCGACAATATAAAGATGTTTTTTTAAATCACTGGCCGTGATGGTATTCATGTATTTTGTAGGTTCAACAGCAGTTACACTCTTTTTTTGAGTAGTACAACTGATGCTTAAAACCAAAAGCAAACTTAATAGGGATATTTTTTTCATGTTATTTAATGTAAATTAATAAAGGTATAAACTGCAAAAAGGGTAAGGATTATGAAAACAAAAAACATGTTAATGAAGAACATAACTATTCCTTTTGTTATTGAAATTATTTTAGAATCGCCATAAAAACGATGGTGCGCCGGGAAAAAATAATACAACATATAAAGGACTGCAATAGTTGTAAAAATATAATCTATAACGGTAAATAATGGGTATTCATTTAAAAGTCCAAGGAAGTAGTTTTCTAATTTTAGTATTAACAATCCTAACAATAAAAATGAAAAGTAATGTAAGGTGAAAATACCATGGTCAAAATAGTACCATTTTTTCTTATTCTGAAAGAGCCATAAAATAAAAGCAAAGAGTGGCATGTAAACAAACAATGCTTTTGGAAGATTGTGTATGAAGGATTCAACGAATTTTTCTTTAAGTTCAGTTGCAGTGTATCGATCATTTACCAGCTGCGTTTTTCGGTTTAACCAGTATTGAAATGCACCCATTTTATTTTCGGGTTTTGCATTTTTCTGGATGGAATCAAATTCCTGAACTGATTTGTATTGTTTTCCAAAAAAGGTAAATCCTCCGTCTTCTTTATCTTCTTTTTTCTCCTTAGAGGCAACAATGAACTTTTGAATTGAATCGGACTCTTTTTTAGAAATCAATCCTTTTTTTTCAAAGTCAATTATTTTTTGCTGCTCTTTGTAGATTGTATCTTGTTTTTTGACTGTTTCTGTTGGGTTATAAAATTTTTCGGAAGCAGGTTTTGAGTCATTTGCTTCTTTATTTTCAGGCATCACACTGATTAGAAAGAAAGTTATAAAACTGATGAAAATATAAAGGCGAACAGGTGCTAAATAGGATAGTCGTTTACCAGAAAGATATTCCTTAGTTAGGGATGCCGGTTTTAAAATTAAGTTTTTTATGGTACGCCAAAAAGCATTTTCATAATGCGTCAGGTCTTCAAAAAAATGAATGAATAAATGATGAAATGTTTTTCTGATATCAGTGTTTTCCTGTCCGCAATTAGGACAGAATCTGTTTTCTACAACATATCTGCAATTTAGGCATGTCTTATCCTTTCTTAAAACGGTTTTCCCCATAAAAACGTTGTTTTGGCTATTAATAGAATCTAAAAATTATTTTTTCAAAACTTCATTTAGGAAAATTTTGAAATGTTCAAAAGAGCGTTTGTCTGCTTTTTCATTATAGGCAGCTCCTTTTGAATTGTCATTTCCTGCATCCGGATCTGTAAAAGAGTGAACCGCATTAGCATAATAAATCATTTGCCAATCTGCTTTTGTGTCTCTCATTTCTTGTTGGAATGCGGTGATTTCTTCTTTAGATTCATACGGATCATCAGCCCCGTGGCAAACTAAAACTTTAGCTGTTATAGGTTCTGTTGGACGAGAAGCATCTCTTCCTAATCCGCCATGAAAAGAAACTACTCCTTTTATATTCAAGTGGGCGCGAGCTGTTTCAAGTGCTCCCGTTCCACCAAAACAATATCCCATTACGACAATGTTGTTAGGATTTGCGCCGGATTTAATTAATTGTTCTAATGCTAATGAAATTCGTTTTTGGTATTCCTTGTAGTTTGTTTTGTAAAATCCTGCTTTTTGACCTGCTTCGGCATTGTCTTTTGGATAATTTCCAGCTCCATAAATATCGGCTACAAAGGCATAATATCCTAGTTTAGCCAAAGTTTCTGCGGTAGTTTTTGCATGTTTATCAATTCCTTTCCAAGCGGGAAGAATTAGGATACCCGGTTTTTGAGGGCTTTTTTTCATTGGCTGAATTTGGAATCCATTCAAAACCTGAGCGCCATCATTATATTTTACTGGTGTCAGCTGTGCAAAGGTGGCATTTGAAAAGAGTGCTATTCCTAAAATAAACAAGGCTATATTTTTCATAATGTTTTATTTTTTTAACAAATATCTAAAATAAATTGTGATTTTTCTGTATAAATAGACTCTTTTTGGATTTTTTTATAACATAAAACAGTAAAAGATAATTTTGGGAATTATAGTGTGATATTTCGTTTGAAAGCGCAGCCCAATTCTATAATAGAATCCGTTTTGGAAATTCCCGGAATATTATCAATTTTTTCATAAAGGATTTTTCTCATGTGCTCGTGATTCTGCGCTACTATTTTGATATAAAGCGTGAAAGAACCGGTTACATAATAGCATTCCGTTATTTCAGGAATATTCTTTAATTCCTCGATAATTCTGTTTGAATCTTGGTCTTTATTTAAGGTAATACCGGTAAAAGAAGCCCAGTCGTACCCAATTTTTTTTTCGTTTATAATGGGTTTTATTCCTGCCAGAATTCCTTGTTCCGTCAATCGATTTACTCGCTGATGAACCATTGTATTGGATATTTTTAGCGAAGAGGCAATAGCTGAAAATGCCATACGACCATCTTTTTCTAATTCTTTAATAATATTGATATCAAATTCATCTAATGCATCCATGTAATTTATTTTAAATTGAAAAGGTATTTTTTAATATTTATAAAAGTAACTATTATTTCTCATCTAATTGAAAGGAAAAACGAAAAGTAGATATTGATAAATAACTTATTTTCGTACAAATAAAAGTGATTATTTGTTTTTAAATGATTAAATTAAGTCAAAATTATCATTTTTTGTTGTAAAATAAAAAATATTATATATTTTTGTTTAAAATTTTTAATAAATAACAAGTCATGGAACAATTACATCAAGCACTTTCTTCAAAATCTGAAGCATTTATAGAAAAAGAAAATAAGTATGGCGCTCATAATTACCATCCTTTACCGGTAGTTTTAGAAAAAGGGGAAGGCGTGTATGTTTGGGACGTAGACGGAAAAAAATATTATGATTTCTTGTCGGCTTATTCGGCGGTAAATCAAGGGCATTGTCATCCAAAAATTGTTGGCGCTATGGTAAAACAAGCGCAAACATTGACGTTGACTTCACGTGCTTTTTATAACGATCAATTAGGGCCTTACGAAGAATTTGTAACTGAATATTTTGGTTTCGATAAAGTTTTGCCAATGAATACAGGTGCCGAAGCAGTGGAAACCGCTTTGAAAATCTGTAGAAAATGGGCGTATGAAGTAAAAGGAATTCCAGAAAATCAAGCACAAATTATTGTTTGTGAGAACAATTTCCACGGAAGAACGACTACTATTATTTCGTTTTCAAATGATGAAAATGCACGTAAAAGTTTTGGTCCTTTCACAGCAGGATTTATCAAAATACCTTATGATGATATTGAAGCATTGGAAAACGCTTTAAAATCAACTAATAATATAGCTGGTTTCCTAGTGGAACCTATTCAGGGAGAGGCCGGAGTTTATGTTCCCGCCGATGGTTATTTGGCGAAAGCCAAAGCACTTTGCGAACAATACAATGCCTTATTTATCGCTGATGAAGTACAAACAGGAATTGCACGTACCGGAAAATTGTTAGCCGTACATCATGAAAATGTCCAACCGGATATTTTAATTTTAGGAAAAGCGATTTCGGGTGGTGTTTATCCAGTTTCGGCAGTTTTGGCAAATAATGCGGTTATGAATGTCATCAAACCGGGTCAGCACGGTTCTACTTTTGGAGGAAATCCAGTTGCGGCAGCAGTTGCCATTGCAGCACTTGAAGTGGTTCGTGATGAAAATTTATCACAAAATGCAGCTTACTTAGGCGTTGTTTTAAGAACGGGTCTTAACGAAATAGCTTCTAGAAATCCCTTAATTACATTGGTTCGTGGTAAAGGATTACTAAATGCGATTGTTATTAATTGTGATGAAAACTCCGATTTGGCTTGGGATATTTGTATGAAATTCAGCGAATACGGTTTGTTGGCAAAACCTACACACGGAAATAAAATACGTTTAGCACCGCCATTAGTTATTACTGAAACTCAAATTCACGAGTGTCTTGGAATTATCGAAAGAGCATTAAATGATTTCAGATAATTTAATTGTCATGGAAAAAGCAATAAAATTAATCAAAAACCGGTCTGATATCGGTGCTGGGACCCGAGGTTCGGATTTAGGGATTGATGCTATCGAAATAGCTGCAATTAATCAAGACAGCGACTATTTTAATCAGTTTGAGTTTGAAGATGTGAAAACGCATAACGAATCCATTTATGATAAAAACCGAAGCACTTCTGCCAAAAGAATTGAACATGTTGTGGAGCAGTGTACCAGAGTTTGTAACGCTGTAAAGAAAAATCTGGAACAGAATTATTTCCCCATAGTCTTATCAGGAGATCATTCCTCAGCATTAGGAACCATAAGCGGTATAAAAGCAGCCTATCCTGAACAGACATTAGGAGTGATTTGGATTGATGCCCATGCTGATTTGCATTCGCCTTACACATCACCTTCGGGAAATATTCATGGCATGCCATTATCGGCGGCTCTTGCTGATGATAATTTAAGTTGTCAGAATAACGAAGTGCCTCTTGAAACCCAACAGCATTGGGAGAAAATGAAAAACATCGGTAGTGATGGTGCTAAAGTACAGGCGGAAGATGTTATTTATTTTGGTGTTCGCGATACAGAAGAAGCCGAAGATAAGCAGATTGAAAAGTTGCATATCCGAAATTATAAAGTTCACGAAGTACGTTATAGAGGACTTCAAAATTGTGTTACTGAAGCTTTGGCAGAGCTAATGAATTGTGACATGATTTATATTTCTTTTGACGTAGATTCCATGGATTGTGATATGATTTCTTATGGGACTGGAACTCCGGTACCAAAAGGATTTGATCAATACGAAGTCATTGCCATTATTAACCAGATTATCGAAAGTAAAAAGGTAGTTTGTCTCGAAGTTGTGGAAGTAAATCCACTTTTGGATACTAAAGGGAACAAGATGGCAGAAACGGCTTTTGAGGTTTTGGAGGCCGTAACTTCAACACTTATTTTACCTATTGAATAACATATAAATTTTGAATTAGTATTTAAATCCCAAAATCTAGATAGATTTTGGGATTTCTTTTTTACGGATTTTACAGATTTGCTATTGCTTTGTTCATTTTTTAATAAATAAAACGGTTTAAATCTTGCTATATTCATTTTGCATGCAATTATAGTTAATTGTTGGTTCAACTTCACATATTTACGTATATTTGCAATAAGTATTTTTACTTAGTTTTATTCGAAAATGTATGATACAAGTGGACCAAGCCTTATCGATTATTGCAGAAAATAGTTGCAAGATGCCTATTAGAAAAATTAAAGTGACCAAATCACTTGGTTTTATTTTGGCGGAAGCAATTTATTCTCCAATGGATATGCCGCCTTTCCGTCAATCAGCGATGGATGGTTACGCTTTTATGCATGGTGAATTGCAACAGTTTGACGTGGTTAGCACTTCACAAGCGGGGGATTTTTCGAATAAAAAAATAAAGAAAGATCAAGCGATTCGAATATTCACTGGAGCGTATGTTCCGGATAATTTGGATACGGTTGTCATGCAGGAGCATACTACAGTTAAAAATAAAACGGTTGAAATTACTAAAATGCCAGCCCGTTTTGCTAATGTCAGAAACAAAGGCGAGCAAATAAAAGAAAACGAACTCGTACTTGAAAATAATACCGTGATTACACCTGCAGCTATAGGTTTTTTAGCTTGTTTGGGAATAACGGAAATAACAGTTTATGCCAAGCCTAAAGTAGCAATTGTGGTTACTGGAAACGAATTGGTAAAAATGGGCAAAAAATTATCTGAAGGAACCATTTACGAAAGTAACTCTATTATGCTTGAATCTGCTTTGCAGGGAATTGGGATTAAGAAAGTCGAAACATTCCGGGTAAAGGATAATTTGAAAGCGACAAAAAGAATTTTAAAAAGCTGTCTTGCTGCTTTTGATGTTGTGCTTGTTTCGGGTGGAATTTCGGTTGGGGATTATGATTTTGTCAAAGAAGCACTTTTGTCCAATGGAGTTGAAGAGTTGTTTTATAAAATTAATCAGAAGCCTGGAAAACCGTTGTTTTTTGGAAAAAAAGACAAAACGATAGTTTTTGCTTTGCCTGGAAATCCAGCTTCGACATTGACCAGTTTTTATATTTATGTTCATCCGGCACTAAAAATAAATATGGGTTTTGAAGCGATTCATTTGCCAAAAATCAAACGAAAAATAACCACCCAATTTGAAAATACATCAGGGAAAACCTTATTTTTGAAAGGGTTATGTGATGATGAAAAAGTTACGATATTAGAGAGTCAAAGTTCAGCCATGTTAAACACTTTTGCAGTAGCAAATGCTTTAATTTATTTGCCTTATGATGTGGTAAATATTGAAAAAGATCAGGAAGTAACGGTTATACCACTTAATTAATTATACAGATGTCAATAGTAAATAATGATTTTTTGATTTTATTCGGGGTGTTATTAGCCGTGGTTGCGTTTTTGTATTCAAGCGTGGGTCATGGTGGTGCATCTGGATATTTAGCGTTGATGGCGATTTTTGCATTCCCTATTTCGGTGATGAAACCTTCAGCCTTGTTGCTTAATTTATTTGTTTCAGGAATTTCTTTTTTCTTTTATTACAAAAAAGATTTCTTCAAACCCAGGCTGTTTTATCCTTTTGCGATAACTTCGGTACCGGCGGCTTTTATTGGTGGAATGATTCCGTTAGAAAATAGTTTTTATAAAATATTGTTAGGAATCGTATTGATTTTGGCAGCGTTAAGATTGTTCGGTTTTTTTAATTCGAAAGAAACAGAAAGCACTAAAATAAATATTCCGGTAGCTATGGGAATAGGTTTTGGAATAGGTTTATTATCCGGAATGTTAGGTATTGGTGGTGGCGTTATCCTGAGTCCAATCATTTTATTATTGGGTTGGGCAACGTTAAAAGAAACAGCAGCCATTTCAAGTTTATTTATTCTGGTGAATTCTATTGCAGGACTTTCGGGCTATTTTATGGGGGACAAAACGTTTCCAACAGAAAGCTTTTATTTAGTTCCAATAGCTGTTTTCGGAGGGATGTTAGGCGCCTATTACGGGAGCGGATATTTTTCCAATAAAGTGCTGAAATATGTGTTGGCAACGGTAATCCTATTAGCGAGCGTGAAGTTGATTGTTTAAGTCAATAAATTATAAAGTATGCAAGTATCGATTCTTTGTGGAGGAAAAAGCAGCCGAATGCAGTCGGAGAAAGGATTGGTATTGTATCAAAACAAACCTTTTATCGAGCATATTATTGAAGCGGTTTTACCAATATCAAGTAACATTCAATTGGTTACCAATACAAACGATTACGATTATTTAACATACAAAAAAATAAAAGATATAGAAGCAGATAAAGGACCTTTGGGCGGAATATATACGGCACTGGTTCATTCGGAAACGGAGATGAATTTGATATTGAGTTGCGACATTCCATTAATTTCTACCGAAATACTATTGGAATTGATTGAAAATCATGGTACAAATTTTGATGTTTCTGTTTTTAAAGATAATGATCGGATTCATCCTTTGATAGGAATTTATTCAACAACTATAATACCTGTTTTAAAAAAGGCAATTGATGATAATGATTTGAAAATGATGCGCTTCATTTCAAATGTAAAACATCAATTGATTCCGATTACGAATACCAAAAGACATTTGTTTAAAAATATAAATTCTGTTACCGAGTTAAACGAATTGAATACCAATTTATCCTAGTTAAAATGAAAAATTCAAATACACCAAAATTGACAATCGTTGGGGCAGGTCCCGGAGATGTAGAGTTGATCACTTTAAAAGCAATCAAAGCATTGGAAAGTGCTGATGTTGTTTTGTATGATGCCCTTGTTAATGAAGATTTGTTGCAGTATGCGACCCATGCAGAAATCATTTTTGTTGGAAAGCGTTTTGGTTGTCACGCTTACAGTCAAGATCAAATTAATGAATTGATTGTGTCGATGGCAAACCGTTTTGGTCATGTCGTTCGATTGAAAGGTGGTGATCCATTTGTTTTTGGAAGAGGAAGCGAAGAAATAGAATATGCTCAAAAATTTGATTTAGAAACCGCTATTGTTCCTGGAATTTCATCTGCTTTAGGTGTTCCGGCGTCTAATGGAATCAGTTTGACACAAAGAAGAGTAGCCGAAAGTTTTTGGGTAATTACCGGCACTACTTCAGATCATAAATTGTCTAAAGATGTGGCTTTGGCATCGCAATCCTCAGCAACGGTGGTTATTTTGATGGGAATGAATAAATTGGACGAAATTATTTCGATTTATCAAAACAATAGAACCGATGATTTGCCTGTTGCCATCATTCAAAACGGAACAAAAGACACGGAGAAAAAAGTGGTGGGAACCATAATTTCTATCACGAAATTAGTCGAAGAGCACCAACTTTCCTCTCCTGCAATTATTGTCATTGGTGAGGTGGTAGGAAATGCTTCAAAATTAACGACTTATTTTCAAGAGGAATTATCAGAGGATGAGTTCATTTTTCAAAACTTAAATTTAACGGCATGATTGCAGTAAAATATTTTGGCGCCATAGCCGAAAAAACCAAAAGTCAAGGAGAAGAAATTTCTTTTTCTGATTTACCTTTACATCAATTAATAGCATCATTAGAGCAAAAGTACCAATTGAATCAACTTTCTTTTAGTGTAGCAATTAATCAAAAAATAGTACAGGATACAGCAAATTATATTCTGAAAAGCAATGATATTGTTGCTTTATTACCACCATTTGCTGGAGGATAAATTATAAATTTCTACTGAATTATGGAAACAGCACGATACAGCCGACAAATTATACTTCCTGAAGTAGGTATTAATGGGCAACAAAAACTGCAACAAGCCAAAGTCTTGATTATTGGTGCCGGCGGATTGGGTGCGGCTGTTTTACCGTATTTGGCTGCAGCCGGAATAGGAGAAATTGGGATTATTGACGATGATAGAATCGAAGTGACCAATTTGCAACGCCAAGTGATTTACAAAAGCAGCTCGGTGGGGAAAAGTAAAGTTCTTGAGGCGGCAGCAATGGCTTTGGAACTCAATCCTTCCATAAAAATAAATGCAATCACTGAAAAATTAGACTCGAAAAATGCAATTTCGTTATTCGAGCAGTACGATATTATGGTGGACGCCACGGATAATCTGAATACTAAATATTTGATTAATGATGCATGTTGCGTAACCAACAAACCTTTTGTTTACGGTTCTATTTATAAATTTGAAGGGCAGGTTTCTATTTTTAATTATGAAAATGGGCCTACGTATCGTTGTTTGTTTCCAGAGGAAGCCAATGACGTTAGGAACTGTAATGATGCGGGTGTTATGGGAATATCCGTTGGTATCATCGGTATGTTTCAGGCGAATGAAGTATTGAAAATGGTTTTGGGAATAGGGGAGTTGTTGTCTGGGAAATTATTGGTTTATAATATGTTGAATAACGAACAACAGAAGTATGATTTTTCAAAAACAGTTGTGAATACGATCGATAGAGCAGCTTTCGAAAATAAATATACCTCAGTTGTAAGTGCAACTATTGAAATCGATGCTGCTCTTGCATTGGAACAAATAAATAATCCAGCAGTTGTTTTTCTTGATGTTCGAGATTCAGAGGAATATCCAAAAATAACAATCAAAAACGGGCTTCAAATTCCGTTAGACCGTTTAGAATCTGCATTACATCAGTTGGATATTAATGCGGAATTATTTGTTTTTTGCCAATCCGGAATTAGAAGTAAAAAGGCAGTGGAGATTCTTAGAAATAATAATTTTGCGACTGCCAAAAGTATTGCCGGTGGCGCTAAAGCATTGGATAAAATACTGTATAAAGGAACGGTTTCTGTTTCCTGAAATATAAAATAATAGGACAATCTGTAAATAATAGTAAAGAAAAATTTCGCCACGAATTAGTGTTTTATTTTTTATTTCAATATGAAAATTCGTGACAAATTTGTGTAATTCGTGGCCAAAGAAAAAACTATAGTCCGCTTAGCGGACATTCATAAAAATAAAGATCATGAGTAAGAAAACTGTTTTCATTCAGGGACCAATTTCTTCGGAATTTATAGGGCAGTCGATTGCCAAACACCAATCGAAAACCACTATTGGTGCGCACAATATTTTTTTGGGTCAAGTTAGAGCCGATGCAATTGATGGTCAAACCGTAGCTGCAATTGATTACACCGCTTACGAAGAAATGGCAGACGAAGCCCTGAACGTGATTAGAGAAAAAGCGTTCGCGCAATTCGATTTGATTTGCATGCACATTTATCACAGTTTGGGTGTGGTTAAAGCGGGGGAAATCTGTTTGTTTGTGTTTGTTTCGGCAACCAGAAGAAAGCAAGTGTATGAAGCCACAGAAACGATTGTGAATTGGATTAAAACAGATGTGCCTATTTTTGGTAAAGAAATATTTGAAAACAGTACTTTTACCTGGAAGAAAAACACGTTATAAATGGTTGATATCACACATAAAATAAGTACACTCCGTACCGCAACAGCAAAGGCAACAGTAATTGTGAGTCTTCAGGCTACAATTGATGCCGTTGTAAATAATCTGGTTCCAAAAGGAAACGTACTGGAAATGGCAAAAACGGCGGGTTTATTTGCGGTAAAAAACACACATTTATCCATTCCGGATTGCCATCCTATTCCAATTGAATTTACATCAGTGGAATATGAAATCAACGAATTGAGCATTGACATTATTTTCAATGTGAAAACGGTTTACAAAACTGGAGTTGAGGTCGAGGCGATGCACGGGGCTTCGATTGTGGCGCTTACGATGTATGACATGCTCAAACCAATTGACAAGAACATTGAGATTTCGACGATTAAATTAATCAATAAAGAAGGCGGAAAATCGTCTTTCAAAAATAGATTTCCATCCGCCATTAAAGCGGCAGTTTTCGTTTGTTCCGATTCCATTTTTGCAGGAGATAAACAAGATCGATCCGGAAAAATAATTGTTGAAAAACTGGAAATTAGCGGAGTCGAAACTACGCATTACGAAATCATACCGGATGAAATTGATGTGATTCAAGAGCGAACTAAAGCTTTCGCTAAAGAGAATCAATTGATCATTTTTACCGGTGGAACTGGGCTTTCGCCAAGAGATGTTACACCTCAAGCACTGGAACCGTTATTAGAAAGCAGAATTCCGGGAATTGAGGAAGCCATACGCAGTTATGGGCAAGAGCGCATGCCGTATTCGATGCTTTCCAGAACAGTTGCAGGAACTTTAGGGAATACTTTGGTATTAGCTTTGCCGGGTTCAACCAATGGCGCAAAGGAATCCATGGATGCCATATTTCCTCATGTGCTGCATGTTTTTCATATTTTAAAAGGCAAAAATCATGACACCAAATAATGCTGTTTTAACGGATGATTTTGGACGTAAACACAACTATTTGCGTATTTCCTTAATTGAGAAATGCAATTTGCGTTGTACCTATTGCATGCCAGCCGATGGAATTGTATTAAGTCCAAAAGCGAGCTTGATGACGGCTGACGAAATTCACGCCATCGCCCAAACATTCGTCAATAATGGTGTTGACAAAATAAGATTGACCGGCGGGGAACCGTTGTTACGAAAAGATTTTCCTGAAATTATAGCCAAACTGGCTTCGCTTCAAATTGAGATTTCCATCACTACAAACGGAATTCTGATTAACAAACACATAGACGTTTTAAAGCAGTTTAACGTCAAAAAAATCAACTTGAGTTTAGATACTTTGGTGGCTTCAAAATTCCATTCCATTACGCTTAGAAACCAGTTTCAGAGTGTAATTGATAATTTACATTTGTTGTTGAATAATGATTTCAAAATCAAAGTCAATGTGGTTTTGATTAAAGGATTCAATGACGATGAAATCATTGATTTTATTAAACTTACCGAATTTTTACCGATTTCGATTCGGTTTATAGAATTCATGCCTTTTGCAGGAAATGAGTGGGACCGAAGCAAAATGGTTTCTCAAAAGGAGATTCTGGATCAGGTGCAACATCATTTCCCGGAATCTCATGTAGAGAAATTAGAAGATGAAAAAAACTTTACTGCCAGAGAATTCAAAATAAAAAACTATTTGGGAAGTTTTGGGATAATCAGTTCGATAACCAATCCTTTTTGCGACGGTTGCAACAGAATTCGCCTTACAGCAAACGGTAAAATAAAAAACTGTCTGTTCTCCAACTCCGAAACAGATTTACTGACGCCTTTCAGAAATGGCGAAGCGATAGAAGACTTGATTGCTTTTGCCATTAAAAACAAAAAGAAAGTACGCGCAGGAATGACTACTATCGAGGATGTCAATAATCCCGCTTTGAATCAAGACAACCGCAGCATGATTGCTATTGGGGGTTAATCCCTTATTATTATTATTATTATTTATCGGGAGCTATTCCCGTTATTCGTTACAACCTGGTTTTCACTGCTACCGGGGCTAGGGATTTTGTGCAAAAAGACCGTGAATGAGGTTTTCCGTAAAGTTTACAATTAAGAAGGAATTAGTTTTGAAAATAAGTTGACTATCAACGCTAATGCATCAGATTTTTCGGTAATAAGTTATATATTTGAAAATAAGTAAACACTGATTCTAATAAGACTTATCTACCCAATTTAGGGGTGATAAGTATGATAACGTCAGGCCTATATACTAGTTAGCTGTAATACCGCCTGAAACCGAGAAAATTAGACATTCTAATGAGCAAATAATAAAAATATTAAATGGCAAAAGGAAAAATAGATAGTAATTCAGGGGTTCAAGCCAATGTTGGTTTTGACTTTCAAAGAAACACCTGCATTTATGTTTTTCTTGAAAAATATAATAGTTTAAAAAACCAAGAGTATTTTATTATGCTCGAACATTATGATGATATTGTTTTTGGTTTTCTAAATTCTACGGGAGAACTTTCTGAAATCACAACATATCAAGCAAAAAAATCAGGAACTATTTGGACTACGAATTCTGTTTATGAAATAATCGATAAAATTACTAAATCTGGGATTGAAATAATTAAAGATAGTTTTCCTAAAACTAAAGATTACAGTCAATCACAATACTTTATAACAAATAATACAATTTCGCTTGATTATAAATGTTTATCTGAAAATAAAACTAAAAAATTTTTAGTAAATGAAACAACAGAAACTGTTTCCTATTTAAATTTAGTAAATGATTGCCAAAATGTATTGAAAAAAGGAAATCCAAAAATTACTTTTGACAAAAATCAAGTTTTGCATTTCGACAATTTAAATTTCACGTTTATTGATTTAGGAAGAAATACAAAATCCCAACTAGAATTACTTACTGGAAAATTTAAAACAGTATTTGGAAACAAAATAATTGATCATACAGCTGCTAGAGATACATTAATTTTTCATTTAAAAAAAATAGAAAGTACATACAATCAAGGTGATATTCCGAAATTAAGTGATAAACATAAAAAAATTGAGTCTTCCGAAATTGAAAAAATTCTAAACATCCTAACAACAAAAAAGTTAGCTTTAGATTTTTGCAGAAAAAGAGCTGATAAAATATGTGATGAACTTTCAATAAATGTCTTTGATGCAATGTCATTTGAACTTGATTTTGAAAATAGTTTAGATGAATTTAAAGACTTAAAACAAGGAGAACACCAAAAAATAATTCGATTTATAGAAAGTAAAAAAAGTATTTTTACAACGTTTACTAGTGACGTACTTTGTATAAAGGAATTGTATAATATTTTTTTAAAAGAACACAATTCAACTTTAAACCAACTTCAGCTTAAAGCATCCATTTCTGCGGGCTACTTTCTAATACTTATGCAAAAATGAAAACATATTTAAACATAAATAAAATTTTTATTCATAGTGAAGTTAATAACAAAAGTTTTCTTGCCGAATTTGGCAAAAAGCTAAATGTAATATATGGAGCTAATACAGCTGGTAAAAGTACTTTAATTCAATTAATATTATTCACTTTTGGCATTAACGATAATAAAACTAAACTCATAAAAATATTATCAGAAAATATCTTCACAAGACTTGATATAACTATTAAAAAAAATAACGAAAATATTGAATATACATTTGTTAGAAAAGATGAAACTTTATTCATCAAAGATTCAAAAACAAATAAAGTTACAACATATAACGGAATAGGCGGAAATAGTTCTGTAGAACATTATAAACTTAAAGAATTCTTTAATAGTTTGCTAAACTTTGATTTACTACTTGAAACTAAAAATGGAATATCAAAAGCACCAATTGAAACAATATTTTTACCGTATTATGTTTCACAAGATGTTGGTTGGGTTTATTTAAGAAAATCTTTTAGTAATTTAGATTTCTACAAAAACTTTAAGGAAGATTTTTTAGATTATTATTTAGGTATTACCAAACTTGAAGATAAAGAAAAAAGAAAAGCGTTAGAAATTCAATTAGCAGATAAAAATCAAAAATATAATTTCTATTTAAACTTCGAAAAAAATGATACTGTTATTGAAAGTTCAAAATTACTTGATGATTCTTTTAAAGGCAAAGGACAAGAATTTATTAATGAGCTAACCAATAGAAAGGCAAGTTTGTTAGAACTTGAGAACAAATATGTAAAGCAATCAAACCAATTAACTTATAACAGCCAAAGATTATCAGTAATTTCAAAAGTTTCTAGAAATCACAATCATCAATTCCCAGGTAAAGACAACTGTCCAATTTGTCAACAAATATTACCTATTGATACAAAGCAGATTTATGAATACTATCAGGAAGAAAATGATACAATAAAAATTAAAGAAAAAATTCAATCTGAAAATAAAAAAATTCAATCTGAACTAAATTCTACAAATAAGAAAATAGAAGAATTAAGAAGTTTGTTAGCAAAAGATTATCATAAACATATTGTCTATTCAGACAAAAATATTACTCTTGATGAATGGATAAAGACTCAAGCTAATATTAAATTAGATACGTCAATAAATGAAAATATTGGAAAATTAGCAAAAGAAATCAATGACTTAAAAGAAGAATTACAATCCTTTAAAGACGACGATGACATTCAAAGCGAAAGATTTATTAAGAATAAAAAATTCAAAGAATTTTATAATATAAACAATATAAAACTTGATGTTCCTAAAACTGAAGACAGCAGATTTAACTATGTTTATGAATTATCAAGTTTTCCATTTCAAGGTGTAGAATTACATTTAGCTGTATTAAGCTATCATTTTGCATTCAACAAAGTTATAAATGAAACAGAAAACATTCATAGACTTCCATTGATTTTAGATAGTATTTTTAAAGAAGATTTAGATGGGAATAACAAGGAAAAAATTTTAGATTTTATCTGTAAAAATCGTCCAAATGATACTCAAACAATAATTTCAGTTGCTGACAATAAATCCAAAGACACAAAAATTGAATTTTTCAAAGAAAAATTTTTCAAAACGGATACAAACTTAATTTGCATTGGTAATTCTATAGACAAAGAATCAATATTAAAAGAACACGATAAATCATTAAACGAAATATTAAATGATACTTTTGAAATAATGGAGTATCTATAATACCCCGCTACCGCACGAATCCTTTCGTGTGGTTTCTATTGTGGAAATGGCATTATGAAAAAAGTTCGTGATTTTTAGCCCTGATGGAAGCTGCATCCTCGTAGCTTAGCGAAGAGATACAGCGGACAGCAGGAGGTTTCGTTCTTTAAAACTCCATTCGTTTTGCTTCACCCCTTTTCAAGAATTAAAAATTAAGTTTGGAGAATAAATATTATTTTTTATATTTGCATAACTAGTTATGTAATTAATTATACAATATGAAACTATTCGAAAAAACAGGAAAAATGGCTTTGGGCAGTCGGTTGCGATTATTAACCGCTACAGTAACCGAAAACGCGGCCCAAATTTATGAATTATACAAGGTGGAGTTTTCGCCAAAATGGTTTCCCGTGTTCTTTGTCCTTTCAGAAGAGGGCGAAAAGACCATTACCGAAATCGCTAATGAAATAGGACATTCCCAACCATCGGTTACTAAAATCATTCAGGAAATGACGGTTTCAGGATTGGTTCAGGAAAACCTAAAATCAAAGGATAAACGTAGGACTCTGGTAGGGTTAACCCAAAAAGGAACAATGCTTTCGGAAAAAATCAAGGCGCAATGTACCGATGTAGATGCCGCCATTGAAGGCATTATAACGGAAGCCACACACAACCTTTGGGAAGCGATTGAAGAATGGGAATTTTTATTAGAACAAAAGTCGTTGTTCAGAAGAGTACAGGAACAAAAGAAACTGCGGGAAAGTAAAGACGTCCAGATTGTGGAATATACTCCCCAATATCAATCCGCTTTTAAATCGCTCAACGAAGAGTGGATTTCCACTTACTTTGAAATGGAAGAAGCAGATTATAAAGCATTGGATAATCCTAAAGAATACATTTTGGACAAAGGTGGGAAGATTTTCGTTGCGATATACAATAATGAACCCGTTGGAGTTTGCGCACTCATCAAAATGAACGACACCAACTATGATTTTGAAATGGCAAAAATGGCGGTTTCTCCAAATGCACAAGGAAAAAATATAGGAGGGTTGCTTGGTCAGGCTGTTGTCGATGCTGCAAAGCAATTGGGTGCTTCCAAATTATACTTGGAAAGCAATACCATACTAAAACCCGCCATCAACCTGTATCAGAAATTGGGTTTCCAAAAAATAGTAGGACAAGCCACGCCTTACAAGCGCTGTAATATCCAAATGCAATTAAACTTAAACAATCAACTTTAATGAATATGAAAAATATAGTAAAAAAAGAAAACGCCATCTCAAAACAGTTTTTAGGAGTTGATTTTGTCGTTCTTTCCATTGGTAAAGACTCTATGGTTACAAAAATGTTGTATAAGTCAACTGACTTTGTTCCTTTTCATCAACACCCAAACGAACAGAGCGGTTATGTTATTTCCAGGAAATACAAATTGAAATTTGGAGGAGATGAATTCTTATTATCCGAAGGAGATACTTATTCGATTCCCGCCAATATGGAGCATTCTATTGAAATTATTGAAGCAGGTCAGGTAGTGGATTTTTTTACACCCATCCGAGAGGATTATTTATAAGTGATTCTCCAACGGTAATAAGTCCAAACGCAGTGATGTCAAATCGGCTTTGGTAAAATAGAAACAAATCAAAAGAAAATAAAAAAAGGTGGTCCGTTACAGACCACCTTTGATATTATGTAATACAAGGTTTATAATTAAACCAAGTCGAAACGGTCCAAATTCATCACCTTACTCCAAGCTGCCACAAAGTCTTTTACGAATTTATCTTGAGAATCGGCACAACCATAAACTTCAGCGATAGCTCTCAACTCTGAGTTTGAACCAAAAATAAGATCAACACGAGTTCCAATCCACTTCAATCCACCTGTCTTACGATCAGTACCTATAAACAAATCATCAGTTTCCGAAGCTGCTTTCCAAGTCGTACCCAAATCGAGTAGGTTTACAAAGAAATCGTTGGTAAGTACTTCTGGACGTTTCGTAAAAACACCGTTTTGTGATTGGTCAAAATTGGCATTAAGAACACGCAAACCACCAACAAGAACGGTCATCTCTGGAGTTGTCAAGGTCAGCAATTGCGCCTTATCCACTAGCATTTCCTCTGATGATACCGTATATTTAGTCTTAGCGTAATTGCGGAAACCGTCTGCTTCAGGTTCTAGCACTGCAAATGATTCCACGTCCGTTTGTTCTTGCGACGCATCGGCTCTTCCCGGTGTAAAAGGAACTTTTATATCTTGACCTGCAGTTGTAGCAGCTTTCTCAATAGCAGCACTACCACCTAAAACGATCAAGTCAGCAATTGAAACTAGTTTACTGCCAGACTGAGCGCTGTTGAATGCTGTTTGAATCTCACCAAGCGTATCTAGCACTTTTGCCAGTTGACCAGGATTGTTCACTTTCCAATCCTTTTGAGGTGTCAATCTTATGCGAGCACCGTTTGCACCACCACGTTTATCAGAACCACGGAATGTTGATGCTGAAGCCCAAGCGGTAGTTACCAGTTGGGATACAGATAATCCTGAATCAAGTATTTTAGATTTTAGTGTAGTAATGTCAGTATCATCAATTAGTTGATGCGTAACGGCAGGAACAGGATCTTGCCAAATTAATTCTTCCGTAGGAACTTCTGGACCAAGATAGCGTGCTATCGGACCCATATCGCGGTGTGTCAATTTGAACCAAGCACGAGCAAATGCATCGGCAAATTTATCAGGATTCTCGTGGAAATATCTTGAAATAGGTTCGTAGATAGGATCTGCTCTCAAGGCAAGATCAGCCGTAAGCATCGTTGGCGCATGACTCTTTGACGGATTATGTGCATCCGGAACGGTACCGGCACCTGCGCCAGCTTTCGGTTTCCATTGATGCGCACCAGCAGGACTTTTTGATAGCTCCCATTCGAATCCAAATAGATTTTCGAAGTAATTGTTACTCCACTTTGTAGGTGTAGTAGTCCAAGCACCTTCAAGTCCGCTGGTAATCGTGTCTTCTCCATTTCCGCTGCCAAATGTATTTTTCCAGCCAAGTCCTTGCTCCTCAATGCTCGCACCTGCAGGTTCTGGACCTACGTATTGGTTTGGATCGGCAGCACCATGGGTTTTCCCGAACGTATGTCCACCGGCAATAAGCGCAACAGTTTCTTCGTCATTCATAGCCATACGGGCAAAAGTCTCCCGAATGTCACGTGCAGATGCAAGAGGATCTGGGTTTCCGTTTGGTCCCTCAGGATTCACGTAGATAAGACCCATTTGAACGGCAGCGAGAGGATTTTCTAATTCGCGGTCACCCGTATAGCGCTTGTCATCCAACCACTTTCCTTCTGAACCCCAATAGATATCTTCGGCAGGCTCCCAAACATCGGCACGTCCACCGGCGAAACCAAAAGTTTTGAAGCCCATCGACTCTAAGGCACAGTTCCCTGTAAGAATCATTAAGTCAGCCCATGAAATTTTCTTACCATATTTCTGTTTGATTGGCCACAATAGTAAACGAGCCTTATCGAGGTTTGCATTGTCAGGCCAACTGTTCAGCGGTGCAAATCGTTGTGTACCAAAACCCGCACCACCACGACCATCAGCTATACGATACGTACCTGCACTATGCCATGCCATACGAATGAAGAACGGTCCGTAGTGACCAAAATCTGCTGGCCACCATTCTTGAGAAGTAGTCATTAAATCAAAGAGGTCTTTTTTTACCGCATCAAGATCGAGACTCTTGAATTCCTCAGCATAGTTGAATTCCTCTCCCATAGGATTGGTTAGCGATGAGTGTTGGCGAAGGATGCTTAATTTTAATTGATTTGGCCACCAGTCATTGTTTCTCGTTCCAGAACCGGCAGTTTGTTTTGAAGCTCCTCCTGAAAACGGACACTTGCTTTCCGATGAGTTCCCATTGTTGTTGTTTTCCATAATATGATTGAATTTTTGTTTTATAAACTTTAATGCTAATTTAGCTATTTTTATTTATCAAAAATATTTTATTAATAGATAAAAACTATAATGGTAGCTATTATCCGTTATGCAATTAAATCGTGGAAATTGCTGAATTAAAAGAAAATCAGAGTATCTGGATATCAAAGTTGGTCTCTTATGGTTTTGATGGAAAGAATAGGGTAATTAGCTTGTTGTAAGAAATAATAGCATAAATTAGCGAGGTAAAAAAGATGTTTTTATGGCTCAAGGCTATCTAATTAGGGTAGATATGCGCTATATTGTAGAGTGTATATGTTAGTGGTAATTTTTTCAAAACCGAAGAAAAATCAAGACCTTTAATGCAATAAAAATCTTAAAAAGTGGAAAAATCTATATTCGAAAAGCATCCGTCAAAATTACTAAATGACCTTTATTCAGAAAGAAATTATCAAGGAGCAAATCCAGTTGAGGCAAAAATTCTATTTGTTGGCAGAGATCCAAATTGGGCAGTTGATGTAGAAAGTAAAGAAATGTTCAATTTCGTTTCTGAATATTTAACTGATGGAGTAACTTTTTGGAAAACGCATAATATTCATCACCCTTTTTTGCTACCAAACTATAAAGGTGACGGAAAACGATATCATAAAATATTTTCTAAACTAAAAGTTGACAGCGAAGCATCAAGCAAAATATCATTCGTTGAACTAATTGGATTTCCAACTACAGGAATGGCGAAAACAAATAATAAAATTTTCTTAGAGTATTTAATTTCAGAAGAAAATAGAAATCACTTAATCAAATTAGATAATTTATTAAACGACTTTGACAAAACAATATTCATCGCTTGGGGATTGATAGAAGATTTTAAATTCTTGTATAGAAAAACTGGATTATTTATAAAATTTGCCGAATTAGATAAAAGTGAAATGAACATAAGTGACTTAAATCAATTTGAAAACATTTATATTCATCGACATTTTTCTGATGCAATTAGTAATGCGACACTTGAAAAAATGGAAATAAAATTAAAACAAAAATTACAATAAAACCTCCACTGGTGCTCGTTCAATGTCATTAAGTTAAGGATTTAAATGACCTTGGAAAGGTCAAATATTTATAGAAAAAATGATGAGGTAGGTATTCGACCCCAGCGGGGTCGTAGGAATTTCAATAATACATTCTTTTCTATAAACATTAAAATCCTCTGGATTTTTCTTAACTTAATGACATTGGGCGCTCATTTACAACGAGAACCTACTTACTTATAGAAATTAAATAAAGCGTTTGCAACGCGGCTCTACTAAATTGCCTAATAGGTAAAAATAGGTAAGATGTTGCTGTTTTATTTTAGAAAACCATTAATCATTACTGCAACTCCACCTTAACATTATACTGATTTAAACTTAAAATATTTTCTATAGATCCAAAAGTAGAAATGCTCTTTTGATATTCTCTTTCTTTTTTCAAAGCAATTTGTTTTACACAGTTTTGGAACCGACTTACTTCTTTTAGATTCGTAAGGATTAATCCGGGAACAGCTGCATTTTTGCCTTCTTTGTCTTTAGAAACCATCGTGAAATAAGAGGAATTACAATGATTAACGGTTCCTGTCTGAATATTTTCTGATTCCACACGAATACCAATAATCATAGAACTGGTTCCCACATAATTGACGCTGGCTTTCATTGTTACCAATTCGCCAACTTCAATAGGTTTTAAGAAATTTACCGTATCTACAGAAGCCGTTACGCAATAATTACCGGAAAACTTTGAAGCACAGGCAAAAGCAATTTGATCGAGTAATGATAAAATATAGCCTCCATGTATTTTGCCACTAAAATTAGTGTGTGAAGGTAGCATTAATTCAGAAATTGTTATGTGAGAGGAACTTACCGTTTTGAAAGTAGTATTCATAGTGTAATTGTTTTTTGGTACTAATAAGAGTTTTTGAGTTGTTTTTTAGCCACAAATTACACAAATTAAGTCCTTATAATTTTAAAATAATTAGTCCTAATTGGTGTAATTCGTGGTTAACTTTTTCTTGAGATTATGATAAAGTGTCCAGTTTCTCTCCTGTCAATACTATAAAATTTATTTTAGGGGATTCACACAAAGAACAACAATAGTCCTCGGGTAAATCTTTAAATAAAACCCCTTTTTCAATTCCTTGAATAACATCACCGTATTCTGAATTGTATAAAGTCAAACATTCTGGACATTGATGAATATCTTGTGCTGCTTTCTCTTTTTTGGCGGCTGTTTTACTTACTTCAACTACTAAATTTCCTAAATCTTCAAAATATTTTCTACTCAATTCAATCAAAATGGTTGGTAGCTCCAGTTTGTCTACATCTTGCGCATGAACAATATATTCTTTGGTATTTGGATCAAAATTTTTGGCGTACAAAACATTATACGTATCTCTAATTTTGATGGATTCTAAGTCTTTTGGTAATTCATTTTTTTCGACTACAATCGAAGTGAAATAGTGTCCTTCACGATTGTATTCTGACAAACCAAAGGTAAGTCCATAAGTACTAATGTCAAACTGATCCAGTGTTCGAACCAGAAAAGTTTTAAGATTTAAAGCCCATTCCATTGCAACGGGTAAGTGCCAGTTCAATTCCAGTAGCGAGTGACGAACATTAATTCCTTTTTTGCCCAGGAATTTTTCCCAGTCTAATTTTCGTTCCTTTGGAATTCCTTTTATGATAAAGGACTTCCATGGCGTGATGCATATTTTACCAATTTTGCAATCAAAACATAAATCGCACATTTCTTTCAAAAACTCTAAATCGTATAGATTATTTCTCCAATACAATCCCAACCAATATTGATCAATTCCCAATCGATTCATTCCTTCATAGTAAGGAAATGGATAGAAAGGAATGTTTAAAGGTTTATCAATAGTTCTGTTGTTAGTGTCCAAAGCATCGCTGACCAATTGAAAAATCATATCGACAGAATTAGGTTCTTCTTCGAGTATTTTTTCAATGGCATAATATATTTCGGCTATATTCCAACTGTAAATCAGTACGGGATACATTTCCATTTTATCCCAATTAGGCAAACGAATATATAGAAACCAATAATCTTCATGATCCGAAGCTATAAAGTTGATGTGTCCTGTAAATAAAGGAACTAATTGCTGCTTTGGATCGGTTATATTTACTTTTAGCTCGGGTTGTTCTTTAAATTGCTCTAAAATATATAAAAATTTATTTCCCGTAAGCCAAGGGGTATTTCTGAAAATATCAGTAGAAACATAGGAAGAAACAATGTTATTTCCACTTTTTTCATTGGGATAAACAAAATGATTTTTACCTATTTTGGTCTTATCAATAGCGGTAAAACCTTTAGGAAATATAATGTCTTGTCGAGAACCAAAGGAGATTGCATCCAATCCTTGTTCTAAAGCCATATTTACAATTCCTCGTAATTCACCTGGTGAAATAACGCCTCCTTTTACTATTAGTCTTGTCAATTCCATATTTTTTAGTTTTAAGTTTACAGTGTTTCGCATTCAGTTGTTAACTGATTGCGGAATGCTGCCAACTATTATTTACATTTTGATAAGATTTCTTTAACTTCAGTTTTACAACTTCCACAACCTAATCCAGCACCTGTGGTTTTGCATAACTCGGTGAAATTGGTCACACCACTTTTTATGGCTTCTTCAATATTTCCGCTTCCTACTTGACTGCAAGAACACACCAATTTACCTATTACCGGTTTAGTATTCGAACTTCCTCTAAGCAACGTATTTCTTTTATCAGATAATTCGATTTTGCTTTCAATCATGGTTTTGAATTCGGCAAACTCATTTTTATCCCCCATCAAAATAGCACCTACTAACAAGTCATTTTTGACGATACATTTTTTATAGTATCTTTTTCCTAAATCAGCAAACACAATTTCTTCGTAAGAATCATCATTGTCCGGGATTTCGATTTCACCAATACTGCATAAATTAATGTCTTCCAGTTTCAAGATATTCATTAAAACGGAACCTTTATAAAAACTGCTGATATCGCCGGCCATAAAATTAGCCAATACATCAGCTTGTTCTTCAGCTGCCGAAGTAATTCCGAATAACTGGTTGTTGAATTCAGCGATTTCACCAATGGCAAATACATTTGGATTCGACGATTGTAAATACTGATTTACTTTTACACCACGTCCACAGGATATTCCTGATTCTTTGGCTAATTCTATATTTGGAATAGTACCAATGGTATAAACGATGGCATTGGCAGTTATAATTCGACCACTTTTTAGGGCAATTTCTATTTCGTTTGGATTGTCTGTTTCGAATACGGTACTGACTTCATTATCAAAATAAATTTGAATATCACGAAGCTGTACTTCTTCGGCAAGTAATTTACTCGAAATTCGGTCCAATTGACGTTCCATTAATCGGGAAGCCCTTTGAATTATCGTGATTTTTACTTTTTTATGTTTTAAGGCTGCAGCCAATTCTAATCCTAATAATCCACCACCTACGATAACTACATGTTGCTCTTCGGGAACTAAATTAGTATCATCCAGATAGTTTTTTAATCGGTCCGCATCTTCTTTTTTTCTGATGGTGAATCGTCCCGGCAAATGCAATTGAGCATTTTCAGGAATAAAAGGTCGGCTTCCGGTTGCTAATATTAAAGAATCAAAAGTATGGGTGATGCCATCACTATCGAGAATTATATTTTCTTTGGTGTTGATATTATCAATTGAAACACCTGATTTCATAGTGATATTTAGCTTACTTAAAGCTTCGTCTTTTATTTTCAAAAGCTGTTCCCAAGAAAGCTCCGCAGTTACGTATTCCGGTAATAAAACCCTGTTGTAAAATGGATTTTCTTCATTTGAAAAAACAATAATTTCATCAGAAGTATTGATTTCCCTGTAGTTTTGAATGAATCGGAAAGCTGCTGCTCCAGCACCTACAACCGCGATTTTTTCGAAAGGTTTTACATATTTGGCAACAGAAACAGTGGTAAACTTAAAATCGGGCTCTTTTGATACAGGATCTACAAGTGTGTTTGTTAAATTATTAGTTCTGTTCAAATCATTTTCCAATTGTTTTCCCCAGTGCATTGGCAAGAAAACAACCCCTTCTCTAATAGTATCAGCCACTTTTGCTTTTACACGAACGGTCCCGTTTTTACTGGTTACCACAACAATATCTCCGTTATTTATGGACGCTTTGTAGGCATCAATAGGATTTATTTCAAGCACAGGACTTGGGATATGCGTCATCAATCGAGACACTTTACCAGTTTTAGTCATCGTATGCCATTGGTCTCTTATACGACCCGTGGTAAGAATATATGGAAACGTATCATTAGGTTGTTCCGAAGTATTTTCAATAGCCGTTGGGATATTAAAAATCGCTTTTTGCGAAGGCGTATAGAATTTTTTATCGGTAAATAAACGAGGTGTTCCGGGATGTCCATAATCAGGAACAGGCCATTGAAAAGTGCCTTCGTTTTTTAGACGATTATAATTTAGAAAGGAAATATCTATGTTGGTGTTTTTTGTCATTAGACAATGTTCCTTATAAATATCTTCGGTACTATTGAAATTGAACCCGGTAAAATTCATTTTTTTAGCAAAACGAGTCAGAATTTCAACATCCGGGAGCGCTTCTCCCGGTGCATTGATGCCTTTCGGCAAATAAGAAATTCGTCTTTCAGAATTGGTCATGGTTCCTTCTTTCTCTAACCAACCTGCTGCCGGCAATAATAAATCGGCAAATTTTGAGGTATCGGCATTATGAGAAATATCCTGAACCACAACAAATTTGGCATTTGCCAGCGCTTTTTCCACTCTGCGAGAATCGGGTAAACTTACCATTGGATTGGTACAAATAACCCAAATCGCTTTCATTTTTCCAGATTCTAAAGCATCAAACATCTCTGTCGCCGTCAATCCCGGTTTTTCGGATATACCATCAACTCCCCAGAAATCAGCTACTTCTTTACGATGTACCGGATTGTTTAATTCTTTATGTACAGCAAGTAAATTAGCCATTCCGCCTACTTCACGACCACCCATAGCATTTGGTTGTCCAGTCAATGAAAAAGGCCCGGAGCCTGGTTTTCCTATTTGTCCAGTTAATAAAGAAAGGTTCAGTAAAGCGGTATTTTTATCTACGCCAATAGCACTTTGATTGAGTCCCATTGCCCATAACGAAAGAAATCCTTTGGCTTTACCAATGATTTCAGCTGCTAATTTGATGTCATTCAAAGGAACGCCACAAAGTTTAGAAGCTTTTTCTAAGGAACTGGAAATAACAAGGTCTTTATATAATTTGAAATTTTCAGTATGATTTTTAATGAAATCATTGTCGGCATATCCTTTTTCGATTAACCTTTTGGCCAAAGCATGATATAAAATAATGTCAGTACCTGGAATGATTTGTAAGTGCAAATCGGCAGCTAAAGCCGAATCTGTTTTTCGAGGATCAACTACAATGATTTTTGTTTTTGGATTTTTTTCCTTGTGTTGTTCGATTCTTCTAAAAAGAATAGGGTGACACCAAGCAGGATTAGCTCCTGTTATCAAAAAAGTATCTGCCAGTTCAATATCGTCGTAAGCGATTGGTACAGAATCTTCACCAAATGTTTTTTTGTAACCAGCCACCGCTGAACTCATGCACAAACGGGAGTTGGTATCGATATTATTGGTTTTCAGGAATCCTTTTACCAGTTTGTTTACCAAGTAATATTCTTCAGTAAGGCATTGTCCAGAAATATAAAACCCAACACTGTCAGGACCATGTTTTTTTATGATAGAAGAAAAGACTGCTGCTGCACGATCCAAAGCAGTATCCCAGCTCACTCTTTCCATAGGGTGGGACTTACTCCATCTCATTTCTGGATAAAGAATCCTGTCTGAAGTATCGTTGACTACATAATGAAGGTTCATCCCTTTAGAACAAAGCATACCTCTATTCACTGGATGGTCTTTATCGCCTGTAACGGTGACTCCATTTTTAGAATCATTGGTTACTATAATTCCGCATCCTACTCCACAATAGGAACACGTAGTTTTGATTTCTGAATTTTGCATTATTGAATTTCTTTATTAATAATGAAAGCTTAGTATATTGATCTGTTTCTATCTTACGAAAGTGTAAAAATAAGTATTTTTACGTATTAATACGTATTATTTGGATTTTATTTTATATTTTTGGGTAAAATAAATATTTAGTACTAAATCATTTTGGGAACAATTTTAAATTTTAGCCATGAAAGAAGAATTAACCACTTGTAGTAGCTGCATAAATGAAAATTGTTTCATTAAAAAGCACCTTCATTTAGAACAAATGAAAAGTTACATCGATAGAAAGCGTAGTTTTACTTGTAAAAAATCACAACAATTCATCATTGAAGGTGCGCCAATTCAAGGTTTGTACTTTATTTACAAAGGAAAGGTAAAGACTGTAAAAACAGGTATCAACGGAAGAGAACAAATTGTACGATTAACAAAGGATGGCGATACAATTGGGTTTAGAGGTTTTGGTACCAGTAAGCGCTATCTTATTGGGGCTTATGCTTTAGAAAACACAGTGTTATGTAATTTCAGCAATGAAGATATGCTGGAAATACTTCATAATGTTCCTGAGTTTACCTTTGATTTAATGCTGTTTTATGCTGAAGAACTGAATAAAAGCGAGAATAATATTCGCAAAATTGCACATATGAATGTGCGTGAAAGAGTAATTGATACCTTATTATATATTCATAGAAAATTTGGTCAGTCAAATGGTGTAATAGGACTTGATTTGTCCAGAAAAGAAATTGCCGATTTTGCAGGAACCACCGAAGAGCAAGTGATACGGGTGATTTCGAGCTTAAAAAAAGAGTTGCTTATTAAAGCCGTCGGTAAGAAAATTGGATTAACTAATACCGATAAATTAAAGTCCGAAATACAGGAACACAAATACCTTTAGATTTAGATTGCTGTTTTTTATGCTTATTATGTTTTCTACCCTTCCTATTCTTTTTTAAGTATTTCATTTTTCACACGATAATTGATTTCACCACCTTTTAAAGTCAATTATCAAACTACTACCCAATCAAATTTTATAAGTGCGTATTTTTTTCTACGTATTTAATTCTTCTCAAGTCAAGCTATAGTTGCGTTGCGCGTTATTTACTGCTTTTTCGCATAAAATAAACTGTTTTACTTCCTTGTTTTATCGTGTTAAAAAGCTATTTGTATCTGTTTTTTATATTGTACGTAAGTATTAGTACTTACGTAAATTTGCTTCATACTAATTAAAACATACGATTATGCAAAAGATTAAAACCACATTACTAAATATTCAAGGTTTAAAAAAAGGGAGCATTTCAAGTGCAAATCTTTCAAAATCTATTTTCTTAGGCATCGCCTTAACCTTTTTAAGCCACAATGAAGCGAAAGCTCAATTAACCGCAACAGGTCAAATTAGAGAAAGAACTGAAATTAGAGCGGGACAAGGAACTTTGCAAAAAGATGGGGAAAAAGCAGCATTGTTCAATTCTCAAAGAGCACGATTAAATTTAGGATTCACAGGATATAGATTTAAAGTATTTATGTCTTTACAAGACGTGCGCGTTTGGGGTCAAGATGCTTCTTCTATAAACAGAACAACTACTGAAGCAAATAATGGCGTCATGTTAAATGAAGCTTGGGGAGAGATTATGTTAAATGACACGATAAGTAAAATTCAAAATTTATCCTTAAAAATAGGACGTCAAGAAATTTCTTATGATGACCAAAAAGTATTGGGAGGTTTAGATTGGTTACAACAAGGTAGAAGACACGATGCGATTGTATTCAAATTTGCAAATAAAGGTTGGATTGCTGATGTTGGAGCTGCTTTTAACCAAAATAAAGAGCTTAATACAGGAACAGTTTATAACGGAACAAATGCTGCTTATGGCGCTGGTACTAATGGGATTGGAACCATGTACAAATCATTTCAATATGCGTATTTAGGAAAGAAACTTTCCTTTGGTGATATTTCGTTTTTATTCTTTAAAGATGACTTTAATAAATATACTAATGTAACTTCTGGAACACCTGCAGTAACGACTAAAGTATATGGAGAAGGAGTATGGAGTCGTAATACTGCTGGTTTTTACTTTAATACTAATGTTACCAGAAAATTTAATCTAACTGGAAGTGCATATCACCAAGGAGGACATGACAAAGACGGAAGATCTATTAGTGCTAATCTAGCTTCGATAACATCAACATTACAAGTAGGAAGAAAATTATTTGTAGGACCTGGTATTGATTATTTATCTGGTGATGACGGTACAAAAGCTGTTACTGCGACAACTGACAACAATCGTTTTGACCCACTTTACGGTACACCTCACAAATTCTGGGGAAGTATGGATTATTTCTACGCTGCGAATGGTTTTGGAAAACAAGGATTGTTAAACTACTTCTTCAAAGCAAAATACAATATGAGAGACAATCTTACTTTACTATTAGATGTTCATGGATTTGAAGCTGCGAATACATTATCTAATGGAGCAGGAGGGAAATTAAGTTCTTATTTAGGTACTGAGGTAGATATGCTAGTAAAATATAATTTAACTAAAATGATCAACATCGAAGCTGGATATTCTTTCATGAAAGCAACCAATTCAATGGCTTCTGCAGCAGTTAAAAATGTTACAAACCCTGATCTTAGCCCACAATTTGCTTATGTGATGCTAAATATTAAACCTAACTTTTTAGCTAAAAAATAAATTATAGTATTCAATTTTTAAAACAAATAAAATGAAAAATTCAAATAAACAAATAACAAGGGTTTTCAAAAGAGTTATGTTGACCTTGTTAGTAGTATTGAGTTCGGCCTTTACAACAATAAGTGCTCAAAATGATCCAGTACGATTAGGGTTTATTCCCTTAACGGATTGTTCTCCAATTGTTATGGCAAAAGAACTAGGGCTGTTCAAGAAATATGGTGTTGAGGTTGTAGTAACCAAAGAATCTTCATGGGCGAATGTTCGTGACAAAATTCTAACAGGCGAATTAGACGGAGCACATTGTTTATATACCATGCCTTTTTCAGTGTACACTGGAGTAGGAGGAAAAGCAGGATCTGAAATGATGATTGCGATGATGCTAAGCGTAAACGGTCAAGCCATAACACTTTCTAATGATTTTTGTGGAAAAGTAGGTTTTAAGCAAATGAATAAAGTGGCACCAGTGGTAGCTGCAAAATTAAAAGCGGAGAAAGAAGTGACCTTTGCTATGACTTTCCCTGGTGGAACGCATGATTTATGGTTGCGTAACTGGATGTCTATTGCAGGTTTGAATCAAAAAGCGGTAAAAATCATTACAATTCCTCCTCCGCAAATGGTTGCTAACATGAAAGTAGGTAACATGGATGGATATTGTGTAGGGGAGCCTTGGGGTGGAGTTGCTGTAAAACAAGGAATTGGTTTTACTCAAATTGCTTCACAAGATATTTGGAAAGATCATCCGGAAAAAGCATTGGTTGTCAATAAGGAATTTAGTTCAAAACGTAGGGAAGACCTTAAAAAAGTAATGAAAGCCATTATGGAAGCTTGTATCTGGTTGGACAACCCAGCCAATCGTAAAAAAGCAGCAGCGATTATTGGTAGAGCACCTTATGTAAATGCTCCGGCTGATGTTATCGAATCAAGATTGATGGGAGATTATAATTTAGGTTGCAACCAAGGAACTGAAGTATATTCTAATAACTACATGTTGTTTTACAAAGGCGGAATGGTAAATTATCCTCGTAAATCCTACGCAATTTGGGCGATGGCACAATTCGTACGATTTGGATATTTGAAAGAAGCTCCTAATTATAAAGCAATTGCTGATAAATTGGTCTTGCAAGATTTATATGAAGAAGTAGCAAAGAGCATGAAAGTGAAAATTCCAAATGATGATATGAAACCTTTTTCTCTTACTATGGATAAAACTGTTTTTGACCCATCAAACCCAGCAGGGTACTTAAAAGTTGTCAAAAGATAGATTTTCAAAATTAATAAGCTTAAAAAGAATCGATTTTATCCCTCTTCAAGTGGGAGGGATATAGTTTGATTCGGTAGAAAAAGTTTGGTTTTTTGCCCCCACTTCAAGATTAGAAAAAAAAAGATAGAATTAAATTAAAAAGTAATGAATATGTCTGATAAAGATACATTAACAATGGATGCCATTGAGCAAGTAAAAAGTATTTCAATTGAAAACTCAAATGGGGAAATAGCCAAAAATTTAAAAATAAAATTGTTTGGCCAAATGATGCTGCTAAAAATGAAATCATTGCTTTTGGCAGGAGTAGGTTTGTTTGTTTTTGGAGGATTTTGGAGCTTATTAAGTTATTATACTAAAGGTGCTCTTCCTGATCCAAAAGCTACATTAACTGTTTTATACGAAATGATTCGCGATCCTTTTTATGATTACGGACCAAATGATAAAGGAATTGGATTGCAATTATTCAGTTCAATAAAAACAGTATTGATGGGATTTTTATTGGGTTCATTAGTCGCTATTCCAATTGGGATATTGATGGGAGCAAGTTCAATATGCAAACAAATTTTCTATCCAATTGTTCAGCTTTTAAAACCAGTTTCTCCGTTAGCGTGGTTCCCTATTGGTTTGGTTGTGTTTAAAGATACCGGTATGGCAACTATATTTATTGTTTTTATTACCTCATTGTGGTCTACACTTATCAATACCTCTTTTGGTGTGGCGTCGATTCCACAAGATCATAAAAACGTAGCTAAAGCTTTTGGTTTTTCTAAAATGCGTTACCTGACCAAAATTCTAATTCCGTACAGTTTGCCTCATATCATTACAGGATTGCGTTTGAGTATCAGTGTAGCTTGGTTAGTAATTGTAGCCGGTGAAATGTTATCTGGTGGTGCAGGAATTGGGTTCTTTGTTTGGGACAGCTGGAATGCATTGAGCTTAGAAAAAGTGATATCAGCCATCATTATCATAGGTGTTGTAGGATTACTTTTTGACAAATTATTTACTTATATCGAAAACAAAGTGGCTTACAAAGCTTAACCAAATAAAAATAACTATTATGAGCTATTTAGAAATCAAAGATTTGGAAATTTCGTTTCCAACTCCAAAAGGAAAATATATTGCAGTAAGAGATATTAATCTTTCTATCAAAAAAGGAGAAATTGTATCCATCATTGGGCATTCAGGATGTGGGAAATCAACAATTATGAATGCTATTGCAGGAATGATTACGCCAACAGGCGGAACGGTTGAATTAGACAATCAAAAAATAAAAGGACCGGGACCAGATCGTGGAATTGTTTTTCAAAATTATTCCTTGTTACCTTGGTTAACTGTGGACCAAAACATTTTTCAAGCAGTTGATTCTGTAATGAATTGTTCCAAAAAAGAAAAACATGAAATCGTAGAGAAAAACCTTAAAATGGTTAATTTATACGAGCACAAAGATAAATTACCGGGGCAATTATCCGGTGGAATGAAACAAAGGGTAGCAATCGCAAGAGCATTTTCTATAAACCCTGGCGTTTTATTATTGGATGAGCCTTTTGGGGCTTTGGATGCACTTACCAAGGGAACCATGCAATTAGAAGTTTTGAAATTATGGAACTTGAATAACAGAGACAAAACGATCGTAATGATTACGCATGATATCGAAGAAGCATTGTTTTTATCGGATAGAATTGTGGTATTGAATAACGGCCCGGCTTCAACCATCAGAGAAATTGTTGAGGTTCATTTGCCAAGACCAAGAAATAAAATCGAAATCGTAAAAATGCCCGAATATATAGAGTTAAGAGATAAACTATTACACCTATTAACCGATAAATTCTCTATTGAAGATATGGGGATGGTGTATAAAAGTTAATTTTTTGGTTTAGTTTAATTTGTTTAGTTAAGTTAAGAATCCCTGAGATATTGAGCCATTTCAGGGATTTTTTGTATCAACCCTAAATATTAATTGTAAAAATAAATCAATATGAATACTACAATTTTCGATTTTATAGGTGATAATACCGGGGAGTGGAAAGTAACTTCAATGATCGCTTTGAAAGGAGAACCAATCGAGTCCGTTTCTCACATAAAAAGAATTTCAAGTTCTTTGACCCAGTCTAAAGGAGGAATTTGGACTCTAAAAGGAATTGTGAGTAACCTTCGGTATACGGAGAAAGAGGATAAAGATAAATTAGTTGCTATTCAAGAAGATTTAGGTCGATCCGAAGCTACTTTAGCCGCATTTATTCCCATCCGAAAATCAGAAGAATAGTGGAATCTCGCGCAAGATGAACGTAGAAAAATAATGGAAAATAAATCCCAGCATACCCAAACGGGAATGAAATATTTGCCTGCAATTGCCAGGAAGTTATTTCATTCTAGAGATATTGATGAGCCTTTTGATTTTTTGACTTGGTTCGAATATGCTCCAGCTGATGCCGTTGCTTTTGAAGAGCTTTTAGAAGCACTTCGTAAAACAGAAGAATGGAATTATGTAGACAGGGAAATTGATATTCGATTGGTCAGAATGTAACCGATAATCATTGTGTTAAGAGATAAATTATTTGCGAATGTAATCGCTCTATCGCTCCGCAAAGGCCAAGACTTTGTGGAGGCTGGGAAAATAATTGTTCATCCATAACCTTTCATTATTTTGTTTTTACATCTTTGACTGCAGTTCCTGCAATCTTTATTTTCCCTCCAAATGGTAATTTTTGAACTTCATAAACAGTTCTTGCCGGACGCCTATTCTCTGGAAACAAACTAATGAACAATTGATTTATTTCAGTTAAATTTTCTAAATCACTAAACGCAATATCAATAAATACAGTGTCTTCTTTCTCAAATCCAGCATTTTGTAGTACAGCAAAAAAATTTGCAAATGCAGTTTCTGCTTCTTTTAATGCAGTTCCGCAGACATACTGTCCTTCTGCGTTTACCGATAGTTGTCCGCTAACAAAACACATATTATTTGCAACGACTCCGTGACTTATTGGATTTGTCCAATTTGGCAATCCATCTCCTTTTATAATATATTTTTTAGAATTCATTCTGTTGTATTAGTTTCTGATGTTAAAGGTTTCATAGGCAACTTGTCGCACAACTAACAAATACACGCAACTTATAAGTCACAAGCATTTATTATCAAACTCAAATATACACTTAAATTAATTTCATTATTTCTTTAATACTATTAAAAACAAAAACCGCAAATTCACAGATTTTAAAGCTGGGAATTTGCGGTTAATTTTTGTAGCTTCTACACAAGGCGTAAAACCGTAATAGAAAGTGTTACGTCCGTGTATGAAGTAAAAACTTTCTAGAGGAATTGAAAGTTTTGCTACTCTTTTTTAAATGTTTTGATTATTGTGTTTATTAACAATTTTTTTAATCCAAATAACCCATTCAAAAAAGTATATTTTTATTTTTTACGTTCCATTTCTCTGGATAACGTAGGTTGTTTTTCGTTCATGATTTTGGTTACTGTATAATGCATCCAAACCAAGCATATTGCTGAAAATAGGAGTACAAATATCCAAGAACTAGACCAAATACCGGTTGCAGTCAATAAATACCCGAAGATAATTGGTCCAAAGAAACCACCAAGACCACCTATCATTCCTACCATTCCACCTACAACACCTACTTCAGTCGGGAAATATTCAGGAATGTGTTTGTAAACGGCTGCTTTTCCAATTCCCCAAGAAATACCAATCAGGATTACTAAAACTAAGTACACCCACATATTCGCATCAAAATGGATTGCAGTAATTCCTTTGGCTAATAATTCTTTTTTCTTAACATCTTGGTTTTGCGTCACAACGACTTCTTGCCATGAGTTTTTGGTTGGGAAAATAGAACTTTCAAGTGGTTTTTCTATCTTTTTATTAATTGGAAAGTCTTTGTCTCCTACTTTTACATTCGTTTCAGTAACAGCGGTTATAGTTCCTTTTTTGCCAGCCATAACACCTGGTCCTGAAGTTGTGATATCCATTTTTGGAACCATCAATAAAGCACTCAATACTACTGAAGACGATAATACCCAATACATCACTTTTCGGGCACCATATTTATCTGATAAGTAACCTCCAAAAGCACGAATCACACCAGAAGGTAAACTAAACATCGTGGCAAACAAACCACCCATAACTAAACTGGTTTGATACACGTTCATAAAGTTTGGTAACAACCATTGTGAATAGGCAACAAAGCATCCAAAAACTAAGAAATAATAAGCTCCAAATCTCCAAACTCGGGCGCTTTTTAAAGATTGAAGCATTTCATTTACAGTTTTTGTTTGGTTCTCTATTTTTTTATTTTTTGCAAAAATTAAGAAAACGACACCAATAATTACTAAAGCTGCTCCATAAATAATTGGCAATAATTTCCAACCATTTTGAGGGTCTTCTACTGAAAAATGATTCAATAATGAAGGGGCAAGGAATGTAGTGATAGCTGCTCCCGCATTTCCCATTCCAAAAATACCCAATGCTCTACCTTGCCATTCTTTTGGATACCAAATAGAAGTAAATCCAATACCAACGGCAAAACTGGTTCCTACCATACCAAACAAAAAGCTTAGAAGGGCAAACATGAAAAAACTATCAGCTAATGGAAGTAAGAATAAGGGAATAGAGCAGAGAAGTAATAATATGGAGAAGACATATTTTCCACCAAATTTATCAGTCAAAATACCTATTGGTAAACGCATAATAGAACCTGTTAGAATTGGAATTCCAAGAAGCCAGCCCACTTGGACAACGCTCCATTTAAAAATGCCATTGTCTACTAAGAAGGTAACTAAAACGCCATTTAAAGTCCAACAAGCAAAACATATAGTAAATGCAAGTGTATTTAAAAACAAAATTTTATGCGATTGGGATAATGAGTTTGAATTTTTCATAATACTTATATTTTTTGTCAAAATTAAGTATTATGGCTTATGTAAAACCTGCTAAAACGCAGGTTTTTAAAAATAATTAAGTATTTATACGTATTTTAATATTGTTGTGTACGTATTTTTATTAGTGCAAACAAAAAGTGACCTTTAAAAGGATTAGAGTAAAGAATATTCAGTTGCTTTATTAGAAAGTTCCATAAGATTTTTTACTTTCAATTTTTTCATCAAATTAAAACGGTGTACTTCAGCTGTACGTTTACTGATATCCAAAGCTTCAGCTATTTCTTTATTGCCTTTTCCGGACAATAAAAGTTTAAGAATTTCTTTTTCCCTTTTGGTTATTAACTGTTCTTCATCTAATGTTTGTTTTGCTTCTATTATACCTGATGGATTACTAAGCTGGCCAATTAATATGGAAGAAATGTCACCGCTAAAATATTTTCCACCATTAGCAACAGTGTGAACTGCCTTAAGGAATTCTTCTTTGCTGGAACCTTTTAGTAAGTATCCGTCAGCTCCGGCTTTGATTGATTTTAATACGTATTCTTCTGATTCGTGCATAGAAAGCATAACAATTTTAACCATATTGTTTTGAGCTCTCAATTTTTCAACTACTTCAATACCGGTTAAATTAGGCATACGAATGTCTAAAATCAGTAGGTCAGGTTTTACTTTTTCTATTATTTTTAAGGCTTCTAAGCCGTCTGTAGCTTCGCCTACAACTTCTATATTGACTTCGTTTTCTAATAATGATTTGATACCATCTCTTACAAATACATGATCATCTGTTAGAACAACTCGAATAGTATTACTCATAGCTTACTTAATTTTGAAATCTGATTATTACGTATATTAACCTAAAAATTAAGGCTAAGATACGTATTCTAATGAAATTATTTTATTTGGATTGAAAAAAGAGTAAATTTTGTAAACTTTAGAGGATTATATAGGAATATTGAAAGTAATTCGGGTTCCTTCATTTGGAATTGAGTTGATGAAAACCCGACCATTAATATATTGAATCCTTTCTTTCATGAAAAGCAATCCCATTCCGGATTCGCTATTTCTCTTTTTCTCGGCTGCATTAATATCAAAGCCTTTTCCGTTATCGTCTATCGTAATACTCAGGAGATTATGACTGTGAGATAATTGAACAATAATATGTGTTGAATCTGCGTATTTTAAAGCATTATTAATCGCTTCCTGTGTCAGTCTGTAAATGTTGATTTCAATTAAGGAATCCAGGCGTTGATCAAAATGGGTTTTATTATAAAAAAGGATGTTTTTCCCTGTCAATTTTGATAACTCCTGAGTCAGTTTTGCAATAGAGGAGACAATTCCATGATCGCTCAATTCTGGTGGCATCAGGTTGAATGTAGCCGTACGTACCCCTTTTATAATATCAAGCGATAATTTTTTTAGGTATTCTATTTTTTGGGCCGCTTTTTCTTTGTCATCCAGATTGATGCTTTCTAAACTGAATTTTAAACCGGTAAGCATTTGCCCAATTCCATCGTGAATTTCTCTGGCAATCCTGTTTTGCTCGTTTTCCTGATTTTCGACAATTTTACTTGAAATAATCTTCTGCTGATTGATTTTATCGGTTACGTTTTCGGTATTCAATCGTTCGACTTCCTGTTCTGCTTTTTTACGTTCGGTAATATCAAAACAGATAATCAACAATTCAGATTCCTCTTTTTTTATGGTTACCGGAACCATTGATATATCCAGCCAAAGGGATTCTCCTTTTCTATTGGTTATATTGAGTTCTCCTTGCCAGCCACTGCGCTGTTTTTCCGAAACAATCCTACTTATTGTGAGTTGTTCCTTTTCTATTGGTGTTAATACTTGCGAGAATGTTTTGTCAGAAACGAAGGGATTATACTGAAGTAATTTAGAGAATTTTTCGCCAATATGTATTAGTGAACCATCTGGTGCAACACGGCAATAGAGCAATGTGTTTTCCATTGCATAATTGAGTGATTTTAATTCTTTAACGGAGTTTTCCTTTATTTCGCTAATTATCTCCGTGTTATAAGCTAATTTTAAAGCCTTCTTTTCAGATAGCAATAGCTTAGAAATTAGTTTTTCTACTTTTTGGTTTGTAGGTTTAAAAATGAAAATTAATTCTAACAATAAAATCAATAAAGTAAAACCAAATATCACATATTCTGTTTTGCGTTGCAGCGTTACTTTATCCAGTGCTTCCTGATCGTACTCACTTACAATTTGGTTCATTTTCAAAAGAAAAACACCTTCATTCTCAAGGATAGTCTGCACTAATTTTTGATTTTCTTTTTTGTTTTTGTGCTCCTTATTGTTTCCTAAAAATTGTGTGGTGGCACTGACAATACTATCAAAATGAGGTTTTATGGAGGTAAATAACGCTAAGAGATTCGGACTTTTTTCTCTAGGGAAACCAAGGCTGTCATTTCCTTTTTCTAAATTATAATGTGTACTTTTCCAAAGCGAAAGTGTTTCATTAATACGAATGATTTCTTGTTTGCTTTTGGCAGTATCGGTTACGAAATTTAAAATTAAAACTTCTTTGGTCAATTTCTGGCTCAACATTCTTTGTTTTCCCGAAATATTTATTATTCGGGAATCACTCAACTGTCTTTTAAGATTATATTGAATAAGAAGTTGACTCAATACTACCGTGATAGCAATGGTCAAAAGAGCGAAAATATACAATCGCCTTAATTTTTTGAAAGTACTTTTATCGGCAGACTCTTTGGCTTTGCTTTTCATAACGAAATCAAATTACAGTTCAAGAGACTCTTTGATCAATTCAAGATTTGCAGCACTGTAGTTGATTTTTAAGGCTTCCTGCTGTCCTTTTTCAGACATTTTAAGCCAAGTTTTCAGAATGATATTTTTCATTTTTTCCCTGTCGTGTTTGTGGACAAAAGGGTCTAGGTAGTATTCTAGAAAGACTAAGCAAATTACATCTTCTAAAAGTTGTGTTTCCTCGTCTTTTTTAAGTAATTTTTTTTCAATCAGAAAAGAAACTCTAGCAATAAATTCCTCACTGTAACCCGCTTTTTCTAAAATAACGGCGGTTGTTTTGGCGTGAAATTTTTTCAAATCTTCGCGCCATTTTAAATAACCCACACGATCCATAGGGTAGGATTCCCGTGCTATTTTCCATCTGCAAATGTGTTGTGCTTTAGAGGCAATCTGAACTGATTCTGAAGCACTTGGATGGAAATCCATCAGTCTTTCATACATTCGATTCGAATATAATAATTCCTTAGGATATGTTATCGATTGATATGTTTCGTGGTTTGGATCTTGAGCATTCTCTGCATCAATCCATGTACTTGCGTTCTGGAATGGTGTTGTTGTCATTTGAAATGTTTAAAATCAAAGATACATAATTATTCCAAAAAGCCAACGAATACTTCATCTTCTACAATTTTTACAGGATAGGTTGCGATTTTTAAATCATCACCATTCAAATTTGACCCGTCTACAAGAGAAAATGTTTTCTTGTGCATAGGACAAGCTATTTTAGGGATATCATCAGCAGAACCAATCATTCCTCTTGAAAGTACCATTTCCATTTTATGTGGACATAAGTTTTGACAAGCGTACCATTCGTTTCTTCGGTCAAATTTTATAATGGCTATCTGTTTGTTCTTGTATTTGATACAACCACCACCATTACTAGGAAAATCAGCTGTTTTTCCTGCTTTGAACCATATTTTTACTTCGTTTAGAGAAACGGTTTGGTATTGATTTAGAATATTTTCCATTTGAATAATCTTTTAATTTTTAACTCCTAATCCCTCTCAAAGAGAGGAATCAGCAGCTGAAAACAGTTAATTAGTTGTATATAATGTAGTAGTTGTTTTTATTTAAAATCGGCTGATTACCAAGATTTCGGCATTTTTTGATCTCTTACTGGTACAAATTCAATAGTGTCGTCTCTCTCGTCAGAATTGGTGAAATGTCTAAAACGTTTTTGCAATTCAGGATCTTCAATAACTTGGGTCCATTCACATTCGTATGAATCAACCAATCCTTGCATTTCTACATCCAATGCATTAGCAATTCCCAAGCTATCTTCGATTACTACTTGTTTCAAGTAATCTAGTCCGCCTTCCAGTTTTTCTAGCCAAGTAGAAGTTCGAACTAATGGTCCTGCTGTACGGATATAAAACATCAAGAAACGATCTAAGTATTTCAAACAAGTTTCTTTGTCAACTTGTTCAGCAAATAAAACAGCGTGTTTTGGATTTGCTCCTCCATTACCACTGATGTATAGATTCCAGCCTCCGTCTACGGCAATAACTCCAAAATCTTTTCCTCTGGCTTCGGCACATTCCCTGATACAACCAGAAACGCCGCCTTTGATTTTATGTGGTGAACGCAATCCTTTGTATCTATTTTCTAATTCAATGGCAAAAGTGGTACTGTCATCCATTCCATAACGACACCAAGTATTTCCTACGCAGCTTTTTACGGTACGTAATGATTTACCATAAGCATGTCCACTTTCAAAACCACTGTCGATAAGTATTTTCCAAATTTCAGGCAAATCATTTAATTCGGCTCCAAATAAGTCGATACGTTGTCCTCCTGTAATTTTGGTATATAGATTGTATTTTAGTGCTACTTGACCTAATACGATTAGTTTCTCGGCTGAAATTTCCCCACCTGTAACTCTAGGCACAACAGAGTAAGTACCGTTACGTTGAATATTAGCTAAGAATCTGTCATTTGAATCCTGTTCAACGACATGTTTGTTGGCAGTATCATTATATATACTAGAGAATATGGAAGATAAAACCGGTTTACAAACCTCGCATCCATCTCCTTTTCCAACAGTACCCAACACCTCATTGTGATTGGTAAATTTGTTGATTTTTACGATATCATATAGTTCTTGTCTGCTATAAGCAAAATGCTCACAAACCACATCTTTGACTTCTTTTCCTAATGATTTTTGGGTTTCTTTTACTAAATCTACAACCATTGGTTTACATCCACCACAACCCGTTGTTGCTTTGGTCAATTTTACTACGTCAGAAAGAGTTTCGCAAGTGCCGTCTGTGATAGAGCAGCAAATACTTCCTTTGGTAACATTTTCACAAGAACAAATTATGGCAGTGTCCGGCAAGTCCATTGCACTTCCCATAGTAGAACTTTCCCCTCCTCTTGAACCCAAAATCAAATCTTCCGGGTTTTTAGGCAATTTCATTGCGTTGCTATAAATTTGGAACAATCCATTATAATCACTTGAATCACCTACCAATATTCCTCCTAAAAGTGTTTTTCCGTCTTTGGTAACATTGATTCTTTTGTAAATTCCACTGAATTTGTTTTCGTAAACAATGGCGGTCACATCCTCATTTTCTATAAAAGGATCACCAAAACTCGCAACTTCAACACCAATTAATTTTAATTGTGTAGACATATCGATGGTTTCCCTCATCGTTTTTGCCCCTTTGAGGATTTGTTCAGCGGCCACATCGGCCATTTCATATCCAGGAGCCACAAGACCATAAATCATATGATTGTAAAGTGCTACTTCTCCAATCGCATAGATATAAGGATCAGAAGATTGCATCTTGTTGTTTACTACAATTCCTCCTCGTACGCCTACTTCAAGTCCGGAAACTCTTCCTAGTTCATCTCGAGGTTTAATCCCTGCAGAAATTACCAACATGTCTACTTTTAGGAGTTTTTCTCCTTCAAACATCATTCCTGTTATAGTATCTTCACCAGCAATATATTGTGTTGATTTGTTCAGGTGAATGCTAATATTGAGTTCCTCAATTTTTGATTGCAACATGTCACTCGCCCCTTTGTCAAGCTGTCTTGGCATCAATCGAGGCGCAAATTCCACAACGTGTGGATTTAAACCTAAATCATATACTGCTTTAGCAGCTTCAAGTCCTAATAATCCACCACCAAGGACGGCAGCTTCTGTAGCACCATTTTGCTTTATTTTTTTGGCGTAAGCCATAATCGCATCCAGATCCTCAATAGTTCTGTATACAAAAACTCCTTCTTTATCTACCCCTTCAATAGGCGGTACAAAAGCAGCTGAGCCTGTAGCTAAAACTAAGTAGTCGTAAGTATGCGTTTTTTCTAAATGGGTATGTATTGTTTTTTGCTCTCTATTAATATCAGTGATTAATTCAGAGGTATTTAGGATTATATTATTTTCTTCATACCAATTTGATGTTGATAATGATAAGTCGTCAGCGCTTTTACCCGCAAAGTATTCACTCAAGTGAACTCTATCGTATGCGCGTCTTGGTTCCTCTCCAAATACGGTGATTTGATATTCTTCTTGTCCTGATTTTGCAATGAATTTTTCACAAAATTTGTAACCTACCATGCCGTTTCCGACTACTATTACTTTAATCATAATCTCATTAATTAAGTATTATTACGCAAATATAAGTATTAATACTTAATTTAGATACTTAATTATGTGTTTTTGAAATTAATTAGTAATTATTCAAAAAAGGGTGTTTTAAATAGGGTATTTATAATTAAAGTCCTGTTTTGTTGAAAAAAATATTCTGTATTTAGGGGGGAAAATAATTTTTTGGATAAAAAAAACTCCCAAAAAAGTGTTTGGGAGCTTTGTGTTAATTTAAAAGTGTGTACTTATATTTTGGAATTTGTCTTTTAGAAATTACTTAGATTGATAGTATTTTTTTCTTAACCAAAAAGCGACATTTACTAAAATTATCAAAGCTGGAACTTCTACTAATGGACCAATAACTCCAGCAAATGCCTGTCCGCTATTGATACCGAAAACTCCAATGGAAACTGCAATTGCCAATTCGAAATTATTCCCTGATGCCGTGAATGAAAGTGCTACGGCATCTCTATAATTGGCTCCAATTTTTTTTGAAACAAAAAACATCAGAAAAAACATAATGGTAAAGAAAATGACAAGCGGAATGGCAATTCTAATTACATCAAGTGGCAAATCAACAATCATTTCGCCTTTTAAACTAAACATGACGACGATTGTAAATAGTAAAGCAATCAAAGTAATGGGAGAAACAAATGGAATAAATTTTTGATTGAACCATTTGTCGCCTACGTATTTCTTGATGGCATAGCGGCTAATTACTGCTAATGCAAAAGGAATTCCTAAATAAATTCCAACTGTTGTAGCAATTTGCGCAACTGTAATATTTAATTCTAATCCTTTTATTCCAAATAATGGCAACATGATTTCTAAATAGAAATAGGCATATAGACCAAAAAAGAACACTTGTAGCAAACTATTAATTCCGATTAATCCAGCCGTTAATTCTCTATTTCCTTCGGCTAATTCATTCCAGACAATTACCATTGCAATGCAGGGCGCAATTCCAATTATGATTAAACCGGTCATGTATTCCGGATAGTCTTTCAAAAAGAATGTTGCTAATAAAAACATTAAAAACGGACCGACAATCCAGGTGATTAAAAAAGAGGCGGTGATTAATTTTGGCTTTTCAAACATTAAAGAAATTTTTGAAAAATCAATTTTAGTCAATGGTGGATACATCATTACTATTAATCCAATTGCCAAAGGAATATTTGTCGTTCCGCTTGAAAAGGAATTGATAAATCCACTGCTGGAAGGTATGAAGTATCCAATGGAAACACCAATTGCCATTGCTAGAAATATCCAAAGTGTAAGGTAACTATCGAGAAAGTTTAATCTTTTTTTAGCTGCCATTAGTATGATTTTATTTGGGAGAATACATAGCACATTTCAGTTGCAATTTGCAAACTGCGTTCCTGATATTTTTCTGCTTGTTGTGACGTATTGTCAAATGCTTTTGGATCTTCAAATGTGATCGGAATGCGCATTTCAGCACCTGCAATGAACGGGCAACCTCCATCAGCTTGAGAACAAGTCAATATGGCTACAAATTCACTTTTCGGATTAAAATCGTCATCATAAGTTTTAGAAAAACCAATAACGGGATGTTCATTGTCAGAATATTTTATGGCATAGATAGGGTTATTCCCTGCTGCAATGGTTTTGATTTTAAAACCTGATTGTTCCAATGTTTTGGCAGCCATAGGAAATAAAGCAGTTGCTTCGGTACCGCCAGAATAGCAAAATACATTTTTGATATTGAAATGTGCCGCCGCTGTTTGTGCCCAAACTTGTGATAAATGGCTTCTTCTGGAATTGTGGGTACAAATTAAGTTCAGCCTAATTTCTTGTTGGTTGGTAACTTTGTTTTGAATAAAATCAATAAGCGGTTGCAAAATAATTTTACGCTCTGATGTGATGGTTTCAAAATCAAAAGCACGGATTACTTTTTCGATTTCTGGAAATACGATGGTTTTGGTTACAGTCATTTTATGGTTTTAAAAAATTAGCAACAACCTCCTCCAGGAGTACAGCTGCTTGATTGCGTTGGGATTTCGGATAATTTTATTTTTTGTTTTTCTGCAGGAATGCCACATTGGTCTTGAGCTAAGCAAGCGGTTTGCTTGTTTAAAAGAGTGAATTCTTGTCCGTTGAAACCTAAATCGTATTTTCCAATAGTTTCGTCTTGGTATTCTACTTCCACTTCATAATCTTCGATTCCTAATACTTTTTCTGAAAGTGCGATAATATCTAAAAGTTTTTGTGGTTTTAAGCGGTGTTCGAAGTCATTGGCATCCCATAATTGGAAATTCACTACGGTTTCTTTTCGAACTTTTCCGCCACAGTCAATAAAGTTTTTGGTGATTAAACCCACTTCGGTTACGTGAAAATGTTCTGGAACATAGCTCCCGTTTGGTAATACAAAAGCAACGTTGTCTGCGGTGCCCAACTGCTTTTTAATTTCTGATAGTTTCATTTTTTTTATAATTTAAAAATTAACAACATTGATTTTTCCTGTTTTCTAAGTAGGTATTAATATGTTGAAAGAAGCCTTTTATTTTATTAAATCCCTCTTCGTTCAGGCAGTAGCAAATAGCATTGCCTTCAAAATTGCCTTTTATAAGTCCGGCATTTTTTAGCTCTTTCAAGTGCTGCGAAACGGTAGGCTGGGCTAGAGGTAGCTCGTTTACGATATCACCGCACACACAACTGTTTACTTTTATGAGATGTTCTATTATGGCAATTCGGGCAGGATGACCTATGGCTTTCGCCAATGTTGCTAATTCGTTTTGCTCGTCTGTGAAATGTTCTGATTTAGTAATTCCCATTGTTATATATTTATATTGCAATATTACGATATAGATATGTAAAAACCAAATCTAGAATACTAATTTTTGTTTAAATTTTTAATTGGCTCTTTGGTTTAATAGAGCCAATAGAGATGTGATAAGCATTTTAAAGTTAATGCTTGTAAAGGGAAATGGGTTTAGGTAAAATTTAAAATGTATTTGATTCTACAAATTCTAAAGAAATGGTTTCTAGTCTTTTTTTTGAAAAAAAAAGCTTCTAATTTACATCCATTTCGATAGAAAATCAATCAATTCTTCTCTCAATTCTTTAAATAATTTCTCAAAAATGGTGATACTTTCTCGGTGCTTTTTATGGTCTGAAAATTTTTCAGTATCAATATCGTTAGGATTATCGAGCGCTGCCGCTTCAAGATACAATTCATGACTTTTTATATCATGGGTTAAGATGTCAATCTGTTCTTTTTGAATGATTAACAGATTATTAAAATGATCTGCTAAAGCTCGGACCTCACTAGAAGTGTTTTTTTTTGCCACTTCCAAAATTCGGTTATCCATAATTTTAAGTTCGTCTTTATAAAAGGAAAGTTTGTTTAGCCACGTTTTGTGTTCTTCGTGTAGTTGATAAATTGTTTTTTTAGTTTCCATTTTTTGTCTTTTTAAATAGTTTTAGATTAATTGAATCTGCGTTATTTCAAAATATTAAAGCTCAAATAAATCTTTTGGAATGGCGTGAAAGCCTACTGATTTTACTTTGTTTTCAATGTCACTGATAGCTACCATTTTGGAAGTGTGCACAGTGAATTCTCTGGGGAATATTTCAGCATTCAACAGCACATCTTTTATTCCGTCTAATTTCAATACGCTGGCTTTAATTTCGATTAAATCGACTTCTTCTATAGCGTTTGTTCCAAAAATTTGACCATGGTTTCCTGGAATTACATTGTCTTTTAGTGCGCTCATGTTTTTATTTTTTAAAAATTAGAATTCTAGTTCTGACGTACTTGAATTAGTTATTAAGTAGCTTAAAGTTAGTGATTTATGTTGTATTAATATGGAAAATGGAATAGAAAAATATCACTTTTTGATTTTAGAATGAATGTTTATTTACAGTATGTTTTAGTAAATCTACGGGTTCTAATAGTCATTTTATATTTGGAAAATAAAGCGGCATTTTGTGCAGAAACAACTTTGTCTTTGTAACTTTGAAATCTAATGCTGTCCAACTGCATAATTGTGTGTTTTTAATAAAAAAATAACCAAAATAAATTAGTGGTATAAAACTTAAAAACTATTTAATTTTAGTGAATTAAGAGTTGAATAAATATTGTAATAAGTCATAAAAATAGTCATTTCAGTCACATGGGTCTATCGGAAACTTTAGAAGAGAAATATTATATAAAAGAGGTTGATACCGATAAAAAAAGTATTTATTGCCACCATGATTTGATGGGTGAATTAATGATTCCAACCCACAAGCATGAAAAAGCACAAATGCTATATTCTGAAGGGGGTATTGTTCATGTTACCACTGAAACCAAAACTTATTTTCTTCCTGCACGACATTTTATTTGGATTCCAGGCGGAATAAAACATAGTATTTATCCTAATTCAGAGCATGTCATGATGCGGAATTTGTATTTTCCAATAGATTCAAATGAAGATCCTTTTTATGAAAAAGAAGGCATTTATCCCATTAATGATTTATTGCTGCAAATGATGCTTTTCACCAACCGATGGAATGGAAACCTGGAAAAAGGAAGCAGAAATTTTAGTATTGCCAATGCGATTAAAGCCATTTTACCCGAAATTTGTCTCACTAATTTACCGTTGTCGCTGCCATTACCAAAGGATATCAGGCTTAATAAGATCATTAGTTATTTAGATAAAAACTTGGGGGAAATTATTTTATTCTCTGATTTGGCCAATCGATTTGGTTTTAGTGAGCGCTCTTTGTATCGTTTGTTTCAAAAAGATTTAGGCATGTCTTTTATTCAATATTTTACCATTCGAAGAATTTTAAAAGCAATAGAATTGTTACTGGAAAAAAAACTATCTGTTAATGAAGTGGCGCAAGCTGTGGGTTATAATAGTGTGCCGACTTTTAGTAATACTTTTTTCAAGATTTTAGGACAACGCCCTTCGGATTATTTAAAAGGCGTTGAAATATTAAAAAAGTAATTTTTGTGGCACTTATTTTCTGCAATCGTTATAGTAGTTGTATTGTTTTATATTTGTCCGAAATGAATAAATAGTTGGCTTTAGTTGATTTTATAGCATAAATTAAATTAGGGAACTTTGCACCCTATTCCTTTATCTATATTATGTTTCTTAAAAAATGGGTTCTTTTGAACCAATCGAAAATTAATTTTTCAAAAATTGCAGTGGTATTATTCCTCTTCTTTCAAGGAATCATGTCAGTACAAGCACAACAAGCTACCGCTATTTCTTTAAATGATGCTTTAAAAATCGCTAAAGAAAATAATAAGACGATTCAGAAATCTCATATCGAACAGCGTATCTCGGAAAAAGAGATTGCCGAGACAAAAAATCTTCGTTTACCGGAAGTTAATTTTAATGCCATGTATTCCCGATTATCAGATTTGACGGAATACGAAGGTGGTTTTTTCTCGGATAAACATACCTATACTCCAGAACCTGGGACCGTAATATATGATGCGGTTACAAAATTTGATATGCCGCTTTATGCTGGTAATAGAATCAATAATGCGATTAAAAAGTCGAAAGAGGAAAATGAAATCGCTAAAATTAAGGTAGAGAAGACGCAGAATGACATTCAATTGCAGGTGACAGCTACTTTTTTGGGTATTTATAAAATGATGGAACTACAGAAAATCATTGGCGAAAGCATTAAAGAAGAACAGGAAAGGCTAAAGGAAGTGAAAGCTTTTAAAACCTTTGGAACCGTTACTAAAAATGAAGTGCTGCGTTCTGAACTGCAATTATCGGACAGAGAACTAAACTCATTGACCAATAAGAAAAATATCAGAATTGCACTTCAAGAGTTAAAAACAGTATTGCAATTGTCTGAAGAATCAGAAATTGCTATCGACACAACAGGTTTACTCGATATTGCTCCTTTAAAAGACTATGATTTCTATTTTAAAGAAAGCCTTCAAAATGAAGAAATGCGTATCGCAAATAGGGAAGTAGACGTAAAAAAAACAGCGTTAAAAATAGTGAAAGGGAATTATTACCCTAAGGTCAGTTTCTTTGGAAATTATAATCTTAAATATCCTGATTATATGCTATTTACGCTGAATCGTCCGTATCTCTATACTATTGGGCAAATAGGCGTGGAGGCTAGTTATAATTTGTCCGGTTTGTATAAAAATAAAGCCAAAGTTCAGCTTGCCAATTTAAAAGTGGAATTACAAAAAAATGAATCGGAGCTGGTGAAAAATGAGATGGTCGATAAAGTATTTAGAAATCATACCCAATATCAGGAAATATTGGACAAGCTACCGGTTACGGACAAAGCATTGGATTTAGCCAATGAAAATTATCGCATTGTAAAATTAAAATACCTCAATCAACTGGTGTTGATTACTGAAATGGTCGATGCAGATAATGCGTTACTTCAAGCAAAATTCAACAAAGTTTCCACTAGAATAGATGTGGTTATGAAACATTATGAATTGCTTCATACGGCAGGACTACTCAACAAATAATAATTTCAATTTAATATAATTTAGTTTCAATTTTATATGGTAAAAGTTCATAATTCGTCACGGGCACATCGGTCATTTCATAGATTAATCACCGTGATTGCCAGTATGCTGGTTCTCGGCGGAATTGTTTTAGGGATTTGGTTTTATCTTTTTAATAAAAATCACGAAGAAACCAATGATGCTCAGGTGGACCAGTATGTAACGCCAATTATGGCCCGAATTACGGGTTACATTACTGAAGTGCGTTATAATGAAAATCAGTTTGTTCACAAAGGCGATACGTTGCTGGTAATTGACAATAGGGAATACAAAGCGCATTTAGACATGGCATTGGCCGATGTTGAAAATGCAAAAAGCAATAGCATTGTGATTGAAAAAAATGTAGCAACAACTTCTAATGTGACTTCCGTTAGACAAGCTCAGTTACAGGCTGCAAAAACAGAAGTTTGGAAAACGAAACTGGAATTCAATCGCTACAAAGGATTAGTTAGCCAAGAAGCGGCAACCGAACAACAGCTTGAAAAAGTAAAAGCAGATTACGAATTGGCACAAGCGCATTATCAGGAAATAGCCAACACGATTCAATCGGCGGCATTGAACACTTCAGAAGCTTCGGCTAAAATCCCTACGGCTCAGACTGTAATTCATTCAAAACAAGCCGTTGCTGATAATGCTACTTTATTTCTTTCCTATACCGTAATTACAGCTCCTTATGATGGTTGGGTGGGTAAAAAAATGATGCAACCGGGACAAATGATAAAAGAAGGACAGACTTTAGTTTCTATTGTTAGTAAGGAAAAGTGGGTTACCGCTAATTTTAAAGAAACGCAGTTGCAATATTTATCCATTGGACAGGAAGTGGAGCTGAAAGCAGATGCGATAAGCGGGAGAGAATTTAGGGGAAGTATTGAATCTTTATCGCCAGCCAGTGGAGCGCGTTTTTCACTATTGCCTCCTGATAATGCAACGGGTAACTTTATAAAAATAGAACAAAGAATTCCGGTTAGAATAAAACTAAAAGAAAATGACGCACAAACGGACTTTCTCAGAGCCGGTATGAATGTTACTGTTATAGCCGAACATAAATAATAAGATGTCAGAAGTAAGTGTTTTTAAATCTTGGGTTCCTAATTGGGCTATTATTGCTATTATCTTTTTCTGCATGCTGCATTCCATGGTTTTATTGGGAGTGTATACTTCTAATGTGACGTATGCAGCAAGTTTTTTAGATGTAGAAGTAGAGGATTTGCAGTTTTCCATGTGTGTTACTTATGGAACTTTTTTAGCTACAATTCTCATTGAAAGTAGGTTGTTTAAGTTTTTTCCAACCAAGAACTATTTTTTGGTTATTTATAGTTTGGCAGCTTTAACATTTGTCTTGACGGCATACACACAAAATTTTTCTTTGTTTATTATGTTAAGAATGGCCGAAGGTATCTTGATGGCATTGCCGGTCTTACCTTTACGACAATTTTTGATTGCCCGGTTTAAGTCTAAAAATGCTGTGATTATTGCTTTTACGCTTAATTATGGAGCCTTGATGCTGGCTTCTCCGTTTATAATGAATATTGCAGTTTGGCTGCTGGAGAATTACGATTGGAAGTATATGGCATATGGTTCCGCTTTTTTCCAAATTGTGTGCGTAGCTTTGGTTATGATTACCTTTAATAACAATCGCTTTCATAAAAAAATTCCGTTGTATCAAATTGATTGGGCCAGTTTTATTCTGGTGCTTACCGCTATTTTGTGCGGTAGTTATTTTGTGGTTTATGGCCAGAAAAAATATTGGTTCGAATCAAACCAAATTGTTGCAGCGCTCATTGTTGCCTTACTAACAGGAGGTTTTTTTATCGCCCGACAAATGTTGGTGAAGAGACCTACTTTTGATATGCGCGTTTTTCGGTATGCGAATCTACGAACCGGATTATTGTTGTCTGTGGTTTTTTACATTGCCAGAGCAACATTGAATATTTGTCACAGTACGATGGCTGTTGTCTGGAATTGGGAGCCTTCAAGAGTGGCGCATGTACAATATTTGAATTTAACGGGGAATGTGATTGGAATGATTTTGACAGGGGTATTTTTGGCTAAATCAGTTGCTTCTCGCTATATTTTTATAATCGGATTTTCACTTTTAGCGCTATTTCATTTTTGGTTTACTTTCCTTTTTGTGCCGGATGCTTCCCTGTCTGATATTGCGATTCCCTATATGTTGCAGGGTGTGGCTGTAGGAATAATATTTGTTCCGTTAGTCATGTTTACCGTATCATCTGTTCCTACTCATTATGCTCCGTTTGCTGGAGTAGTGGGAGTTGCAGGGCGTTTTTGGGGAAGTATAATGGGTTTTGCAATGATTCAAAATGCTGGGTTGTTTTTACAAAGTACCCATTTTACAAAATTCAGACAATTTATTCTTCCCGAAAGTCCAGAAACGCAAATGCGTGTCGAACAACTCACCCGAAGTTTTATGGGCAAAGGCTATACGATGGATGATTCCAATAGATTAGCGATGAAACAAATTATCAGTTCGGTTTCAAAACAATCGGTTTTATTGTCCAATATGGAAATCTTTACCGTTATTGGTTATTTAATGGGTATTGTCGTTGTTTTTCTATTGCTTAATCAGCATTTAAGACAAACATTTGACCTTTTCAAAAATAGAATTTGGGGTAATTAAAAAAGTGTTATAATTTACTGAAACCGTTTAAAAAGTAAAATATCCTATTCTTAAACTTAATTATGCAAATCAAGTGTTGAAAATATTTTTTGTGCCTCTAGGCACTAAATATAGGTAGTAATTAGGTTTGAAATTCGTTAGCGTGCCGTAGGTACGCAACATTTATCGTTTTGTTGCGTACCTACGGCACGCTAAATTTGTTCTAATTCATGTTTTCTACCAAGATTTAGTGCCTAATGGCACATTCCAATTCTTGATTTTTATTAAGTTTAAGAATAGGATATTTTACTTTTTGGAACAATTAACCTTCTGATGTTTTTGTGGTTTCTTTTTTGTCTAAACCTCGTTTTCTCAATAAAGGCGCAACACTAGGTTCTGCTCCACGGAAACGTTTGTACAAAACCATTGGTTCTTCGGTTCCACCTTTTTCTAAAATGTTTTTTCGAAATGATTTTGCTTTTTCAGGATTGAATAAATGGGTTGTTTTGAAGACTTCAAAAGCATCAGTATCCAAAACACCCGACCATATGTAACTATAATATCCAGCGGAATAACCGCCTGAGAAAATATGATTATAATAGGTGCTTCGGTATCTCGGAATGATTGAAGCGATTAAACCTATTTCGTCCATTGCATTTTTTTCAAAAGTGTTGGCATCTATTGTAATTGTTGCCTTTTGGGTGTGGTACTTTAAATCTAAATACGAAGCTGCTAAATATTCTGTAGTCATAAAACCCTGATCAAAAGTGCTTGATTCTTGCATTTTTTTAATGAGATTATCAGGGATAATATTTCCTGTTAGATAATGTTTGGCATACATTTTTAAAACTTCAGGTTCTCCAGCCCAATTTTCCATAATTTGCGAAGGCAATTCAACAAAATCTCTTGGAACATTGGTACCGGCTAAACTTCGGTAGGTTACATTAGATAATAATCCGTGTAAAGCGTGACCAAATTCATGGAAAAAAGTCGTCACTTCGTCAAAAGTCAATAAAGCCGGACTGTTTTCTGTGGGTTTAGAAAAATTGCAAACAATAGAAATTACCGGAGCTTGTCTAAATCCGTCAACTGTTTTTTGGGTTCTGTACGAGGTCATCCAGGCGCCGCCACGTTTTGAATTTCTAGGATAAAAATCCATATATAAAATACCGACATATGTTCCATCGGATTCTGAAACTTTCCAAACATCCACCTCTTCATGGTATTTTGGGACCTTATGTAAAGGTTCGAATTGTAAGCCATATAGGTTTTCAGTAACTTGAAAAACGCCTTTTCTGACATTTTCTAAACTAAAATAAGGTTTTAATTCCTGCTCGTCTAAATCAAAACGTTCTTTTCGGATTTTTTCTGTATAAAATCGCCAATCGTAGGGCTGCACCGAATCATTGATTCCGTCTTTTTTCATCATTTCCTGAATATCTGCAGCTTCCGTTTTAGCAATTTCTAAAGCTGGTTTCCATAAATCATTCAAAAGTGTATAAACAGTTTCTGGAGTTTTGGCCATAGTTTCTTCCAAAACATAATGAGCATGTGTTTCATAACCAAGAAGACGCGCTTTTTCACCACGAAGATTCGCCAATTTCAGGGCATTTTCTTTATTGTCAAAATCATCATCATGATTGGCACGGGTTTGATAGGCTTCCCAGATTTGCTGTCTTAAATTTCTATTGGCACTATATTGCAAAAACGGAATTACACTGGAATTGGATAAAGTAAAAACCCATTTCCCTTCGTTCCCTTTTGATTTTCCCTCGGCAAAAGTGGCAGTAATTAATTCCTGCGGTAACCCGGATAAATCGTTTATGTCTTCAATAACCAATTTGTATGTATTGGTTTCAGCCAAAACATTTTGACCATATTTGAGACAAGTCAGCGAAAGTTCCTCGTTTATTTTTCTCAGTCTTTCTTTTTCTGAATCAGCTAAATTTGCGCCGCTTCGTACAAATGCTTTGTATAAATTATCCAAAACTTTAGCTTGTTCTATATTCAGATTTAGCTTTTCTTTTTCATTCCAAAGCGATTTTACTTTTGAGAATAATTTTTCGTTCAAATAGATATTGTCATTGTGTGACGCTAAGTTTGGAGCAAGTTCTTTGGCTATATTTTGAAGATCATCGTTGGTATTTGCGCCATTCAAATTAGAAAATACCATATTGACATTCAAAAGAAATTCCCCTGCGTTTTCCATAGCAAGAATGGTGTTCTCAAAAGTGGGTACATCTGTATTATCTACAATTTGATCAATTTGTGCCTGATGTATTTTAATACCTTCTAAAATAGCGGGTTTGAAATGTTCGTTTCTTATTGTATCAAATGGCGGAACATTATAAGGCGTATTGTAGGGCTGAAAAAATGGATTTATTGCTTCATTTTGGTCTTTTTCCTGGGTTTCCATTGGTACCATTTTATAGTTGTTTGTAAAATAAAAAAAAATAGTTTTTGTAAATTTAACAGAATCCAATTGGATTAGGAAACTGTAGCATGTTATTTAATGTTATTTTAAGAAATTTAGCAGTAAAATAATCTTGTTTAAAATAGAATGGATTCTCACCAAAGCAACAATTACTTTGAATTAATTATTTACTGATTGGGAAGCTTAAAATTAGAAAAGAATGTACAAAAGGTTCTCGTTATAAAATCAGGATTACGGGTTGTTTTTTCATACTTATAAAATACATTTTTGGTTAAAAATGATTAACTTAGTGTTCTGAAAGTCAATTTAATAAACTATTAAAATGGAAAATAAAGACGACAAATCAAATCTAAATAAGATGAAACCGGATAAGAAAGATAAAAATAAAATACCGGATTCTCTTTTGTATCCACCAAGTGAAGATATGTATAGTCAGTTCCACAAAGAAATGGAAATTGACCCGGAAGATATTACTAAAAAGAAGGCACCTGTTGAAATTAATAATGTCAGGGAATTGAATCAAAAAGATTTTGAGGAAGATGAATCTGGCAGTGACTTAGACGTTCCAGGATCTGAGCTGGATGATGATCAGGAAGATATGGGTAGCGAAGACGAAGAAAATAACAATTACAGTATAGGCGGTGATAATCACAGCAATTTAGACGAGAATACCGGAAAGAGTTAAAAAATCCAATCTAAATAGTTTTTTTAGTTTGCTTATTGACTGATTTCACGAATAGATCAATTCCATACCTTTTGTATCAATTTTAACGCTAATACTTATTTATCATGGTACCTTTAAATAAATACAACCAAAAGCGTAATTTTAATTCCACCACAGAACCTGAAGGTGCAATTAAAAAATCTACAACCGAGTTAGTTTTCGTCATGCAAAAACACGCCGCTTCCCATTTGCATTATGATTTTCGGTTGGAAATGGATGGAGTATTAAAAAGCTGGGTCATACCAAAAGGCCCCTCAATGAATCCCGAGGATAAAAGACTGGCGATTATGGTGGAAGACCATCCTTATGATTACAAAGATTTTGAAGGAATTATTCCCGATGGAAATTATGGTGCTGGAACTGTTATGATTTGGGATAATGGAACCTATACTTTAGCTGACGGAGTAGGTGCGGATAATGTCGAAAAAAAATTAAAATCGGATTTGAATGAAGGACATCTTAGTTTTATTTTAAATGGAAAAAAGCTGAAAGGTGAATTTGCATTGGTAGAACTAAAAACGAAAGACGACAACAGCTGGCTTTTGATAAAGAAAAATGACCAATATGCAACTAATGAGGATGTTCTAGAACAAGATAAATCAGTGATTTCTAATTTAACTTTAGAAAGTTTAGAAAAATAGATTGATTAAAAAATAGTGTAAATAAAAGAAAACTCCAAAGTTGTGAAGCTTTGGAGTTTTCTTTATTATGGAATTCTTTTTGATTGGTAAAATTAGAATTAGTGTATAGTTTCTAATTCTAAATACAATCGATCAGCTTCATTTTCTAGTTTTTTAATTTCATTTTGCCAGTGGATGATATCATCTTCTATCAAGTTAATTTGGTTTTCTCTTTCATTTGCAGTTCTTAACAGCTTAAAATCCTTAGCATCCATTAATTTATTTTGATCTTCTTCTAAATTGGCATTATTAACAACGAGTATTTTCTTAATTTCTGATATTCTATTGTTTACAGAGTCTTTTTTTTGTTTTGAGAGCCTATCTGTGTCTATTTTTTCTTGAATAGCAATTTGTATCTTTTCCTCGTCCGTTTGTTTTTGCTGCAGTTCAATTTGCTGGTTTTGAAATTCGGTTTGTTTATTTTTCTGTTCTAATTCTAAACTTCTGTTATCTTGATAAGTATTAAAAATTAGGGTAGCAATAATTAAAGCTAAAATTCCACAAACCAAAAAAAAGATACTTTTGTCCATTCCCAAAATAGTTTGACTAACTACTTTTTTCTCTTCTTTTGGGAAAGGTGGAATGTTTTTTAGAGGCGGTGGCACTACGGTCAAAATAATTTTTAATTCAGGGATGTCTCCGGCATATTTCCATTCGTCCATACCTTCGAACCACACTAAAGTTGTTTTTGTAATTTTCTTAGCTTTTAATTCGTCCAAGAGAAATGGACCGCTGTTTTCAGTTCCGTTATGAATGTAATAGGTTTTCATTTATAATATTTTAATGGAGTGCTTATTTATTGTTAATCAAATTAATTGTTACTTTAACCATCATGTTTTTGTCATCAGATTTGGATTCGGCTATCATCAGCGTTATTGCTACCAGAGCATTATCATCAATAACTTTTCTTGCATCATAATACAATAATCCGTTGCGATCTAGGAACCAAACAAAGAGAAAAGCTGCAATTCTTTTATTACCATCCGAAAAAGAATGATTTTTGGTGACAAAATACAATAAATGTGCCGCTTTTTCTTGTACTGAAGGATATAAATCGATCCCATCAAAGGTTTGATAAATTGTTTCTAAGGAGCTTTTAAAAGAATCATCTTTTTCATTTCCAAACAAATTAGAGCCACCAAATTTAGTTTTTAATCCTTCTATGGCTTTCTTTGCTTCTGGATACGAAATTTTGAATAATTCTTTAGTCTCCGTTGTTGCGACTTTCAATGTCTGATGGTCGTATTGGTCTAAAATATCCAACGCAAAAGCATAATCACTCAATACTTTTAATAAACCTTGTGCTTCATCACCAGTTACTATTTTAGATTTTGTAATGGAATCTAGTAAATGAACCGCTTGCTTTAATTCTTGAAATTTGCTCTCGGTTTCTTTTAATCGTTTTTCATTAATGGCGTACCCTTTGACTAAATAGTCTTTTAAGCGTTGTGTTGCCCATTGACGAAACTGTGTTCCTTGTTTAGATTTTACACGATAACCAACAGATATGATAATATCTAAGTTGTAGAAATCAACTTGATATGTTTTACCGTCAGTTGCAGTTGTCGCAAATTTTGCGACAACTGATTCTTTATCCAATTCCCCTTCCCTAAACACATTATTAACATGCTTACCTATGGTTTTGATATCTCTATCAAATAAAACTGCGATTTGCTCTCTGTTTAGCCAAACAGTTTCATTATCAAGACTTACTTGAAGTTCTACTTTGTTGTCTGAAGATTTATATATTTCTATGTGATTATTCATCAAGCTGCAATTTTAATTTCAAGTAATACGGTCATTATGCCGCTAATTTATCATTTTCGTTTAACCATAGCAGGGCTAATAGACGAAATTGTGTTTTTTGTTTAGATTTTACACGGTAATAAAAACAAAAATAACTAAAATGACTTTGTTTAAAGAATAAAGAATCAAAGAAATATTTTGATTTTAGTGTGTGAATTAAGAAGAAATAAGATGCAATGGACTTTAGGGTTTTAATGAAAAAATAAAGCTATTGCAATCTCCAGTGCAATTAATATAATAACCACCCATTCCAGTCGGGAACTTTCCCTTACGTTTAATACATCTGTAAACAATTTAAGATTATTCTCTACAATTTGCAACCGGTAATCGAGGTCTTTGAAGCGGGTATTGATATCAAAATTAGCTTTAAGATGGCGGTTGAGCAAATTGAGTTCTTCATTATCCCAAACGAGATTTGGATCGTCAAGGATGTATAAATTATCGACAATACTATTCTTGACGTTCAAGACTTTTCCTATGTACTTGAGTAAATTAGTTTTAGAGATACTGAGTTTTCCTCGTTGTTCTAATTCCAGAATGTAGTGTTTTGATGAGGTAATGAGTTCATTGGTCAAGACTTCATAATAGTCTAAGGCTACTGATTGGCCAATGTTGAGCATTACAATGCGCAAGATGGAAGAGTCGATTTGCGGAACCGTTACATAATTATTTTTTACGGTGACTTTTTGTAGTTTTTCATCAGTTTCAATACGGTATTCTTCTGATAAATCGATGTCAACTAAAGTTGTGGCATAATTTTTTATAAAGCTTATGAATTCACTTTTGGCAACCGCATCATAATTGGCGAAGACCACAACTCCATAATCAAAAACATACAAATAGCGCTCGTTTTCCTTTAAGGCATAAAAGACTTCGGAAGTAGAACCCGAATGCGCTTCTGCACGAAAATCGGCACGGAATTTCTTCATATTGAAGGATTCCGCAATTTGAACAGCCTCGATTTTGATTTCCATAATCAAACTATTTTAAACAAATTTAAGGAAAATTCAGATTTTAAATTTGTCTTTGTACGATTTTAATTTATAAAAAGGAATGCTATAAATTGGAAAAATGTTGAAATAATTTGGGAATCGATTGTAATACACAATACATTTGCATTATGAATAAAAAGCAAAGACATAGCATGATTAATTGTTTCTTTACTATAATGTGTTGCAAAGCATCATCTGTAATATGAAATGGTTTATTATGGTACAGTCTAAACATAATATCAGTAAAGCCTTTCTTATAATGAAGGGCTTTTTTTATATTTAAAAACACAGAAAAATCATGCTTAAAAAATCTATTGAACGATTAAAATTAGAAGCTGCCGAAAGCGGCAAAGGAACTCTTAAAAGAAGTTTAGGAGCTATTAATTTAGTGGCAATTGGGGTTGGAGTAATTATAGGTGCAGGTTTGTTTTCTTTAACTGGAATTGCTGCGGCAAATAATTCAGGGCCAGCCGTAATTTTGTCGTTTGTGGTTGCTGCTGTAGGTTGTGCTTTTAGTGCTTTATGTTATGCGGAGTTCGCTTCTATGGTACCGGTTTCGGGTAGTGCTTATACATATGCTTATGCTACTTTAGGGGAGTTATTTGCCTGGATTATAGGATGGGATTTGATTCTTGAATACTCCGTTGGTGCAGCTACCGTTGGGATTAGTTGGTCGCAATATTTAGTTAAGTTTCTTGAAAAATTTGATATTTACCTGCCTCCACAGTTGGTGATGTCTCCTTTTGAAAAAGCCACTTTAGCTGATGGATCAATAGTAAACGGATGGTTTAATTTGCCTTCAATTCTAATTATTGCCTTAATAACTGCAATAATTATTCGTGGGACTAAAGGTTCGGCTATATTTAATGTGGTAGTTGTTACTCTCAAAGTGGGAGTAGTATTGGTTTTTATAAGTTTAGGTTGGCAATATATAGATGTGGCTAACTATCATCCATTTATTCCTGAGAATACCGGTGTTTTTGGAGAATTCGGTTGGTCAGGAGTGCTGCGTGGTGCCGGAGTTGTTTTCTTTGTTTTTATTGGATTTGATATTGTTGCTACAATGGCGCAAGAGACTAAAAATCCACAGCGAAACATGCCAATTGGAATTCTTGGTTCGTTAATAGTTTGTACTGTTTTATTTATATTATTTGGATATGTAATGACAGGTCTGGCTAATTATACTGAATTTAAAAATAGTGCTGCACCAGTTGCTGTAGCCATTGCACATACTCCTTACAAATGGCTAGCTGTAGCAGTTATTATGGCTATTTTGATTGGATATACATCTGTAATATTAGTCGATTTATTAGGGCAATCGCGTGTGTTTTTTTCTATGAGTAAGGATGGATTATTACCGAAAATATTCTCTGATTTGCATCCAAAATTTAATACGCCTTTCAAATCAAATATTGTTTTATGTATCTTTATTTGTCTTTTTGCAGGTTTAGTTCCTATTAGTATAGTGGGAGAGATGACCAGTATAGGAACGCTTTTAGCATTTGTTATGGTTTGTCTGGGAATTATTATTTTGCGTAAGCAACAACCTGATTTAGAACGACCATTCAAAACTCCATTTGTTTCTTTAGTTCCCATTTTAGGAATACTAACTTGTGTGTTAATGATGGTTTCTCTTCCTTTTGATACTTGGTTGCGATTGATTGTATGGTTAGCTATTGGATTTGTAATCTACTTTTTTTACGGTAAAAAGAATAGTAAACTCAGACGAGAACAAGAAGAAAAATAATTTGAAGCCATTCTGAAAAGAGTGGCTTTTTTTATCATAGTTTTTTATAAAAAGAATATAATAAACCTTTAAAGCCTCAAAATTCATTAATGTTTTTTGTAAGTTTATAATTAGAATTTTGTGTGTTTATAAATCAATGTGTTGAAAAAACGCATTGATTTTGTTGAATTCAATTATAAATGTATTAATTTTCGACCTTTATTAAGGTTTATCTTTTAAATAGAAATTAAGTATATTTACTTAATTATAAATAGTATTCCATTGGTGAATAAAATAATCTTCTTATAAATTGGATCCAAATAATTTAAAATTTATTTGAATCATCATGATTTAAAAATACAAAAAAATAAGTTCGTATGAAAAAAATGTCAAAAATTGATAGCCTCAGAATTGATGAACTTTCTGCTACTCCAAAGTACCAGCAGTTAGTCAATGCAGTTTTGAATGCCATAAAGCAAGGTATTCTTAAAAAAGGGGATGCTATGCCGTCTATCAATGAATTGAGTTTTCAATACGAAATATCTAGGGTTACGATTGAAAAAGGATATAATAAATTAAGAAAAATGGGTATTTTAGAAGCCTTTCATGGAAAAGGCTACTTTATTGCGAATACAGATATTTCCCAAGATTTGAAAATATTCCTGATGTTTAATAAACTGAGTGCGCATAAGAAAATTATTTATGATGCTTTTGTAGAGACTTTGGGCGAAAAAGCGGCTATTGATTTTTATATTTATAACAATGATTATGGTTTGTTCAAAAAATTATTGAACCAACAAAAAAGTGTTTATACCCACTATGTTATCATTCCCCATTTTATTGAAAAAGCAGAAGGCTATCAATTGTTGATTGAAGAAATTCCAAAAGAAAAATTAATTATCGTAGGTAAAAAAATTGAAGGTATTACCGGGAATTATGGTGCAGTTTACGAGAATTTCGAAGAAGATATTTATAATGCGCTCAGTAAAGCTTTAGACCTTTTAAGTAAATACCATACCATAAAATTGATTTTTCCTGACAATAGTTATTTTCCAGATGAGATAATAAAAGGGTTTAAAAACTTTTGTTACAGTTATGCTTTTAATTATAAAATCGTGCATGATCTGGATCTGGAAGAAGTCAATGAGGGAGAAGTATATATTAATTTAATGGAAGAAGATTTAGTGAAAATTTTGGATAAAATCATCACCTTGAATTTAACCGTAGGGGAGCAAGTTGGGGTAATCTCTTATAATGAAACACCTCTCAAGAAATTCATCATGAATGGACTTACAACCATCTCAACTGATTTTGCTAGAATGGGAAAATCTGCAGCACAACTGGTGTTAAACTCTTCAAAAGAACATATCGAAAATCCGTTTGAACTGATTCTTAGAGGATCTTTATAATATAATATTAATGGAATTACGTAAATTAAAATCGTTTCTGGTAGTTGCAAAAGAATTGCATTTTGGTAAAGCTGCTGAAAAATTGAATATTACTCAACCAGCCTTAACGCACCAAATTCAACAATTAGAAAGCGAGTTGGGTTTTGAACTTTTTGACAAAGCAAAACGGGTTAATAATAGAAAAGTTGAATTGACAGAAGCAGGCGCTTATTTAATGAAAGAAGTAAGTCGTGTAATAGATTTACTGGACCGAACACTAAAAAGTGCCAAGATCAATAGCGAGAAAAATAAACAATTGAAACTGGGCATACCAAAAATGTCTCCCACAAGTGAGGTTATAGAAGTGTTACAAAAGTTACAACTGAAGTTTCCTGATACCACTTTCAAAATAGTGGAATGTTCTACAGTGATATCAGTACAAGAAGCGCTTTTTAAAGGAAATATTGATATTGGAATTACTACTTTACCGCTGGTTTTTAAAGGTTTGGATTATCAGGTTTTCCAGAATGAGTTTCTAAATGTCATTATGCCTAAAAACCATCCACTGGCAAAATACCAAAAAATTAAAATTGAACAACTCCGTAATGACAAATGGGTTGAGTTAACTAAAGACTTATGTCCCGCAATTTTAGAAGATATAGAAGTATATTGTAGAAATGTAGGTTTCTCCAGAGATGCTAATATTGTTCAGGAAGTGTCTAATGTTGAATTATTGGTAGGATTGGTACATGTAGGAATTGGAATTGCTGTTTTTCCATCTTACTATCCAACAAATTTAGAAGGGATTGTTTCTAAAGAATTAGTTTTTTCTGAAAATACCCGTTTAGAAGTTACCAAAATACTGGCATACAAAGAAACACTTGAGGACGAATACCAGCAAGCAATAAAAAAGGTTTGGTAAATATTCTTTTTTTATAAATAAAGCCCAATAATCAATTGTTTGAAGGGTTTGAAAAATATGTTAACTAACATTTTAGTATAGAATACTTTATTTTTAAAACCAACTCTTCTCCTTAAGATGAGTTGGTTTTCTTTTTGTGTTTTTTTGATTTGCGATTTCCAATAAATAAATTTTATCAGAAATAACAAAAAAAGTAATCAAAAAGTAGTTTGCGATAACGATTGAGTAGGACAGTTATGTTTTTGATATTTCTTTAATTTACAAAAAAGAACAGCAGTTGTATTTTTATTTCTAAAGGTTAATATTTTTTCAGTGTTAAAAAAGAGAAACTTTTAATAGAAATAGCTGGTTGTTTTTTAATAGGTCTTTCAGTAAAATTTAAAATAAATTTCAATCTATATAAATTTCAAATATGAAAAAAAATTCGGGATTAATAGCAGCATTTTCTTTGATGCTTGCCTGCAGCTCTGGTTATGCTCAAAATAAGAGTGATAGCTTATTAAAAGAGTTTGCTACACCTCCAAATTCTGCAAAGCCTCGTGTATGGTGGCATTGGATGAATGGTAATATTTCTAAAGATGGTATTGCCAAAGATCTTTTGTGGATGAATAGAATAGGTATTGGTGGTTTCATGAATTTTGATGCAGCGATGACGACGCCACAAATTGTAAAAAAACGATTAAGCTATATGACTCCAGAATGGAAGGATGCTTTTCAGTTTACAACGAAACTAGCTGATTCTTTAAAGTTAGAAATGGCGATTGCCGGTTCACCGGGATGGAGTGAAAGTGGTGGGCCATGGGTTCCAGCTAAATCTGGAATGAAAAAATTAGTGTGGAGTGAAATCCGTGTTAAAGGCGGTAAAAAATTTACAGGAGTTTTACCAAAAGCACCTACTAAAACTGGTGCCTTTCAGAATATACCTTTCTCTGAAGCAATGACTATAGGAGATCCAGTTGCTGAACCGGTAGATTATTATGAAGACATAAGTCTGATGGCTTATAAATTACCGGATAATGAGGTTAATTTTATCGATTTAAAACCAAAAGTTACCTCAAGCGGTGGAAACTTCACAGCTAATCAACTTACTGATGGAGATTTAGCAACTACTATTTTGTTGCCTGCTACTAAAAATGACGAAAGTGCTTGGATACAATTTGCTTTTGAAAAACCACAAACTTTCAAAGGAATAACTGTTGTTGGTGGTGGAGACAAAGGCCCTTTTGGTCTTTTTGGAGACAAAGCGGATACACGTTCTGTTGAAGTAAGCGATGATGGTGTTCATTTCAAAAAAATCACTTTTATTCCAGCAGGTGGACTCGTACAGCAAACTATTAATTTTCCGGCTACAACTGCTAAATATTTTAGGGTTACATTTAAAAATCCTCCTCCTATTTTTAGTTTTGAAGCGATGATGGGTTCTGATGCTGCCCCAAAACCTTCTCCAGGAACTGATGTTGCAGAAATTGTTTTGCATAGCACCGTAAAAATTGACCGATTTGAAGAAAAAGCGGCTTTTGCAGCTGTTACAAATATCGATGTAAATGGTACTCCAAGTACTGATGGAATTGCATTGGAAAATGTAATTGATTTATCTGGTAAATTGAATGCCGATGGAACATTGAACTGGACGCCACCTGCAGGAAATTGGAAGATTGTCCGTTTTGGTTTTTCTTTATTAGGGATTACGAATCATCCCGCTTCGCCAGAAGCAACAGGTTTTGAAGTAGACAAATTAGATCCGGTAGCCATAAAAGCGTATTTTGAAAATTATCTGGACCAATACCAAAATGCGACCGGAGGTTTAATGGGAGATAAAGGAGGATTGCAATACATTGTTACGGATAGTTGGGAAGCCGGAGCACAAAACTGGACAAAAAATTTGCCGGCTGAGTTTGCCAAACGAAGAGGCTATAGTTTACTCCCTTGGATGCCTGCATTAACAGGTCAGGTTATTAAAAGCTCAGAAGCAAGTGAAAAATTCCTATGGGATTACCGTAAAACATTGAGTGAAATGTTATCTGAATACCATTATGATCAGTTAACTACTTTATTGCATGAACGCGGTATGAAGCGTTATTCTGAATCCCATGAAAGTGGTCGTGCTCTAATTGCTGATGGTATGGAAGTAAAACGCAATGCCGATATTCCCATGGGAGCGATGTGGACACCAGGTAGTATAGGAGGTGACGGAAAAAACTATAATGTTGATATTCGTGAATCGGCTTCAGTGGCACATCTTTACGGACAAAATTTAGTGGCAGCTGAGTCACTTACCGCAATTGGTAACGCATGGGCATTTTCACCAGAGCGTTTGAAACCAACTGCAGATATGGAATTAGCAAGTGGACTGAATCGATTTGTGATTCATACTTCAGTACACCAACCATCAGATGAGCATGTTCCCGGTCTTGGACTTGGACCATTCGGGCAGTGGTTTACCCGTCACGAAACTTGGGCTGAACAAGCAACAGCCTGGACAGATTATCTTTCCCGCAGTTCTTATTTGTTGCAACAAGGGAAATTTGTGGCTGATGTTATTTATTATTATGGAGAAGACAATAATATTACCTCTCTTTTTGGAAAAAAACAGCCCAATATTCCTGCAGGCTATAATTATGATTTTGTTAATGCGGATGCGCTACTTAACTTGCTTTCTGTAAAAAATGGACAAATTGTTACACCAAGCGGAATGCATTACAAAGTTTTGGCACTGGATGCCAATAGCCAACAAATGACATTAAAAGTGGCTAATAAAATTAGTGATTTAGTAAAAGCAGGAGCAATTGTTGTTGGGCCTAAACCAATTGGAACACCAAGCTTAACAGATGATTTGACAACCTTTAATACCGTTGTAAATGAATTATGGGGTGCTGATAATACAGTAAAATCTATTGGTTCCGGAAAAGTATATACAGGAGAAAGTATTGAAAAAGTGTTAACCGCTTTAGCTGTTAAACCAGATTTTGAATACACTAAACCCCAAGCTGATACCCAATTATTGTACGTACACCGTGAATTACCGGAGCAAGAATTGTATTGGGTAAATAATCGCAATGCAAGAATCGAGGACCTTGAAGCAACTTTCAGAGTTGCTGGAAAAACAGTAGAAATTTGGCATCCTGAAACAGGAAAAACAGAACCAGCTTCCTATTCATTTGCTGATGGTCGTACGAAAGTAGCTTTGCATTTAGAGCCAAATGATGCTGTATTTGTTGTCTTTAAAGACAATACTACTACAACAGCGCAAATTTTGCCTGCAGTAAGCGAAACTAAATTAGCTGCTTTGGAAGGAAACTGGAATTTGAGTTTCCAAAAAGAAAGAGGAGCGCCTTCAGAAATTACTATGGATAAGTTAACTTCTTGGACAGATAATTCAGATGCTGGAGTGAAGTATTTTTCAGGAACAGGAACCTATTCGAAAACAATTGATGCACCAAAAAGCTGGTTTAAAAATCAAGGACAATTATGGATTGACCTTGGAGAGGTGAAAAACCTGGCCGAAGTTATCGTTAACGGAAAATCATTAGGAATTGTTTGGAAAAAACCATTCAGAGTAGATGCAACTGGTATTTTAAAACCAGGAAAAAATACCTTGGTGATTAAAGTGACGAATCTTTGGGTAAATAGACTTATCGGAGATGTACAACCGGGAGTAGTAAAGAAAATTACCTATACTACTATGCCATTTTACAAAGCTGACGCTCCATTGTTACCGTCAGGATTATTGAGTACAGTGACTGTTTTATCAGTGAAATAGAAAATCATTCCTTTCGAATGATTTGAAATAATTAGAATTTAATTTTAAAGAGGTGGAACCAAAACAGAACAGTTTGGTTTCACCTTTTTTGTTGTTTTACAAATTGAAATCCTTTTTGTTGACTTTTTTAAGAGTACTATTTTAACATTTCGGACTATAACACGTATGAATTGATCTCTAAAAGGAAAAAATATCCTTTTAGAGATAGTTAAGATCATTTTTTTAATTGTAAAAAGACACAAACTCCCTCGTTTATGTGTTTTAAGTAAAGAATCAAGGGTTTAAGTATAAGATTGTGAACTGCTTAAAATGTTTTCTTTGAGAGTTTAAATACTAAGAGTCTCCCATTTTTCTGTACAATCTTTATCTTCCATACCTATTATGATTACTAAAATTTATTATTATAATAAATAAAAAGAATTAAAACAATGATTTCTATTACGATTGCGTAGGACAGTTGATAGAAGTGGTATTGTTAAATTTGAATTATACAAAACATAAAATTATGTTAAGTATAAAAAAAACCTAGAATAAATAAATACTAACTAAAAAAAACCAGAAAATGAAGAAGTTTTTACAACAACATCGAGTTGCCCTGTTCCTGATTAAGGCATTGGTGTTGTATTTGGGATTCTGTACCCAAGCGATGGCGCAACAAATTATTCAGGGAAAAGTGACTGATGAAAAAAATGAACCACTTATAGGTGTAAATGTTTTGGTGAAAGGAACTAATAAAGGAACCAATACTGATCTTGATGGTTCTTTTAAAATTGATGCAGGAAATAAAGGAACATTAGAATTTACTTTTTTAGGGTATACTACTAAAAGTGTAGCAGTAGGAAATCAAACCTCAATCAATGTTTCTCTTGAACAAGACAACAAAGTGTTGAATGAGGTTGTTGTAGTAGGGTATGGTAGTGCCACTAAAAGAAAAACATTAGGTTCTGTACAGACTATAAGTGCTAAAGAATTGAAAGATATTCCTGTTGCTCAGATAACTCAAAAACTACAAGGGAAATTAGCAGGCGTGCAAATTAATCAAGCTACTGGAAAACCAGGAGCAGGTTTAGCTATCAGGATTCGTGGTCAAGCTTCTCTACTTGCAGGAAGTGATCCTTTGTATGTAGTGGATGGCTTTCCTATTGTAGGAGACATCAGTAGCATAAATCCAGATGAGATTGATAATATTTCGATTTTGAAAGATGCGGCTTCAACTTCATTGTATGGATCTAGAGCAGCTAATGGAGTTGTGTTAATCACCACTAAACAAGCAAAGAAAAATCAAACGACTACAAGTTTTAATATTTACACAGGAACTCAAAGTGTTCCTATGAAAGGTCGTCCAGACATGATGAATGCGGAACAATTTGCACAGTTTAAAAAAGAATCTTATGAAGATTTAGGATTAGCTGTTCCAACTCAATTTGCAAATCCTTCTCAGTATGCCGGTAAATCAACAGATTGGTATGGTGCTTTATTGAGAACGGCTCCTGTTCAAAGTTATAATTTTTCAATTGCATCCAATAAAGATAAATTGAGTACTTCAGCTGTTCTTGGTATTTTTAATCAAGACGGGGTTATGATTAATTCAAACTACAAACGTTACTCTTTGCGTATCAATTCAGAATATGAAGTATCTGATAAAGTAAAAATTGGGTTTAATATTGCACCAAGTTATACTATAAATAATACACCAAGTTCTGATGGTATTTTCTATGCATCAAATTTGAATTCAGCTGTTCCTGGAGGTTTGTTTACAAATGCTATGCTAACTTGGCCAACAAGTCCTTATAGAAACGATGATGGTTCTTTACCTTTAACAGTTCAAGGGAGTCCATTTTTCCCTACTCCAAACTGGTATCGTGCGGCTCAAGAAATTACTAATGAAACAAAAACATCTAGAATTTTGTCAAATGCAAAAGTTCAATATGAGCCAATTTCAGGTTTGGTATTGAAATCAACATTCAATGTAGATTTAGGAAGTTCTTTGTTTAAAAATTTCAACCCATCGACTGCATCGACTGTATTTGCATCATTGCCTCCTATTGTGGCAAGTGCCGTTAATTTGGATACTAAATTTTTATCTTGGTTAAATGAAAATACAGCGGATTATTCAAAAAGTTTTGGAAATCATAATCTAAATGTTTTAGTCGGTTATACGAACCAAAATTATCGTTCAGATATTTCTCAAATAAGAGCAACAGGTTTTCCTGATGACCGTATTCATACGATTCAGTCTGCGTTGAATATTGATCGTACTAATACATTTGTTGATACGCAAGAATGGGCTTTGACCTCTTTGTTATCTCGTGTAAATTATGATTACAAAGGGAAATACTTATTAACGGCTGCTATTCGTCGTGATGGTTCTTCACGTTTTGGTTCTGACAACCGTTGGGGAAATTTCCCGTCAATTGGTGCAGGTTGGGTAATTTCTGATGAAGATTTTGCTAAAAAAATACCGGCAATCTCTTTTGCAAAATTAAAAGCAAGTTATGGTATTATTGGTAATAATAATATTGGTAATTATACGCAATATGCTTTGATTAACAATTCATCAAATGCTGTGTTTGGAAGTACAGTTGCCAGTGGTGCTGCAGTATCTTCATTGGGTAATTCAAACTTAGGTTGGGAAACTACCAGTCAATTGGATTTAGGATTGGATTTAGGATTATTTGACGAGCGCATTCGTTTAGGATATGATTTTTATACTAAAAATACGACTAACTTATTGTATAACGTTGCCGTTGCCCAAGAATCAGGATTTACAAACTTTAACGACAACGTAGGAGAAATTAGATTCTGGGGACATGAATTTAGTTTAAATACTAAAAACTTGACAGGTGAATTCAAATGGAGCACTAACTTAAACATCTCATTCAACCAAAACAAAGTATTGGCTTTAGCCGATGGTGTTGAGCGTATCTATGGTGGTTTTGGAGCCTATGCAACGATTACTCAGGTAGGAAAACCATTAGGTCAATTCTATGGATTGATTCAAGAAGGGGTTTATAAAAATGCGGCTGATTTTGCTGCCTCTCCAAAAATATTTGATTCTGAGGTTGGGACTATAAAATACAAAGACGTAAATGGGGATGGTGTTATTACTTATGGCGGAGATAATGATGACCGTACGGTTATTGGAAATCCTTTTCCAAAAGCTTTAATTGGAATGACAAATACATTTAATTATAAAAATTTCGATTTAGCGGTAGTATGTGCTGGTTCTGTTGGGAACGACTTGATGGTAATGTCTGAACAAGGAACTACTAATTTAGATGGTGTATTCAATGTATTAACAGATGTTCAAAACCGTTGGCGTTCAGAAGCTAATCCTGGTGATGGGCGTTATGGTAAAACAACTTCAGGTACTGGTCACGAACGTGACTGGAGTAGTACACGTTTTGTAAGTGATGGTTCTTACCTGACTATTAAAAATGTCACTTTAGGATATAATATTCCTACGAATGGTAAATTTTTCAAAACAGCTCGTGTTTACGGTTCAGTACAACAATTGTACACCTTTACAAATTACAGAGGGGTTAATCCGGAAGCGAGTGTAGCTGCTAATGGAACTGGAGGAAGTACACTTAATTTAGGTATGGATTGGGGAAGTTACCCAGTACCAAGAACACTTACATTCGGTATTAACGTTGGATTCTAATAACCTAAACTAAAAACTGTAAGACTTAGGCTTTGAGTTTTCTTGATTCATTTCAATACAAAAGAGTGCATGCACAATAACTTAAAGCCTAGGTTTAAATAATTACTAAAAAATTAAAATATCATGAAAAAGATACTAATTACTGCCTTATCATTGAGCTTGTTTCTAAGTTCATGTACTAAAGATTTCTTGGAAATTCCTTCTGAGACCTCTTTGAGTACGGCTACTTTTTATAAGACCGAAGCTGATTTTCAACAAGCTATAAATGGCGCTTATGCTCCGTTGAGAGATTTATACAACTCAGCAAATCAAGGAGCTTGGGTTATGGGAGAAATGCGTTCCGATAATACCCGTTATATGTTTAACCCTAGTTACCGTGGTACACTTGACCCTGAATTAATTTCAGATTTTAACAACCAATCATCAAATGGGGTATCAACGTTTAAATATGTTACTGACTATCAAATTATCGCAAGAGCGAATCAAGTGTTAGCTCCTATTGATGGGGTAGATTTTGCGCAAGCTTCTAAAGATAATATTAAGGGTCAAGCATTTTTCTTGCGTGCCTTAGCTTATTTTGATTTGGTTCAATATTATGGTAAAGTCCCATTGCACTTAATACCAGTTACAACTAGAGAAGAAGCGGCGTTACCATTATCTGAAGTGACTGCTGTTTATACTCAAATTATCGCAGATGCAACTCAAGCGGCTACATTATTGCCGAAAAAATCAGTTCAGGAATCGGGTAGAGCTACTTCTGGGGCAGCTAAAACATTATTAGGAAATGTGTATGCAGTTCAGAAAAACTGGGCATTGGCGGAAACTGTTTTAAAAGAAGTGATTGACTCAGGGGAGTACGCTCTTTTAGGGGATTATGCATCAGTATTTTCAGTAAACAACAAAAATAATTCAGAATCAGTTTTTGAAGTGCAATACAAAGAAGGAACTGATGGCTATGCTAGTGGTTTTATTTATCAAATGTTACCTGTGCCAATGACTGCTCCTGAAGTTGCAGCTATTACTGGTGCAGCTAACACTCAACAATTAGGATCAGAGGCTTTTAATGTTCCTACTAAGGATTTAGTGGCTGCTTATGAAACAGGAGATTTAAGAAAAGCAGTATCAATTGGTACAGCAACGTTATCTTTAGATGGTAATAAAACATATCCATATATCAAAAAATTATTGCAACCACATGCTCAAGCAGGAATCACTGGAACAAACTGGCCTGTTTATCGTTATGCGGAAGTCCTTTTATTGTATGCTGAAGCATTAAATGAACAAGGGAAAAGTGTATCTCATTATTTAAATGATACCCGTAATCGTGCAGGTCTAGCTAATTCAACAGCAGTTGGTCAGGCTAATTTACGTACTGCAATTTTAGCAGAAAGACGTGTGGAATTAGCGTTTGAAAACAAACGTTGGTTAGATTTAGTACGTACAGGAAATGCACAAACGGTTATGACGGCTTTCGGAACATACCTTAAAGCACACCCACAAGAGTACTATTTCCCAGTAGGATATGGTCCAGCGGCATCATCTTATACGACTATTGACTTGTTGTTTCCTTTGCCTGCAAGCGAGTCATTGTTATCACCAAATTTTTAAATTGTTTGTTTGTTTTAGTATTAACCAGGTACGGCATATTGTCTTACCTGGTTTTTTAGGTAACTTTCAATTCTTAATTAATTTTTAAAAATGAAAAAAATATATTTCTCTATTGTACTGGTAAGTTGTCTATTGGTAAGTGGAACCCTTTTTGCACAAGATGTTTACCAAAAACAAAGAGCGGGATGGCTTGATATCGCCGAAGCAACAAAACCTAAATTGATTGAAACTATAAAAAGACCTATTGGTATTGTTTCGGTTGTAAAAGACGAAAAAGCATATCAAGGTTGGAAAGTAGTTTCAAAACAGCCTATGGACAGTTTGTATACGCGTTCTATGAAAAAACAATCTGGTGTTGTATTGGATTTTGGTGAACACCTTACGGGATTTGTTACTTTTAAGATTGAAGATCTTCAACGAGTTGCCGATGCAGCTTTACGATTAAAATTTACTTTTGCAGAAGTTCCTGCCGAAGCTGCTTTGCCTTTTGATCCGTACAATGGTCAACTGAGCCGTGCTTGGTTGCAAGACGAAATCGTTACAGTATCTGAAGTTCCTAACACAATCACCATACCGCGTCGAGTGGCGTTTCGTTATGTGAAAATTGAAGTATTGGGAAGTTCGGTATATTCTGATTTTAAAGTTTCGGATATTTCTGTGAAAGCAACTACTTCGGTAAAAGAACCAGCAGCACCTCTGGCTGCAACAACTCCGGATTTAATCAAAAAAATTGACCAAATTGGTTTGAATACACTCAAAGAATGTATGCAGACCGTTTATGAAGATGGTCCAAAACGCGACAGACGCCTTTGGATTGGCGATTTATATTTAGAATCATTGGCTAATAATTATTCTTTCAAAAACCACGATCTTACGAAACATTGCCTTTATATGTTGGCAGGATTGAGTTATGAGGATGGTGTTGCACCTTCTAATGTGTTTGAACGTCCTACACCACATCCACAAATCAATCCTCTTTTTGATTATGCGCTTATTTATAATGTGGCGCTTAAAGAATATTTTGTAGCCACAGGAGATAAAAAGACAGCCTTAGATCTTTGGCAAGTAGCCAAAAATCAAATTGAAATTCCAAAAAAATACATTGGAACTGATGGTATGATGGATTACGAACGTGCCAATAAAGAATGGTGGTTATTTTTTGACTGGAGAGATGGTCTAAATAAACAAGCTGGATTGCAAGGAGTTGTAATTTGGGCATATAAAAACACTTATGAATTAGCTAAAATGTTAGGGAAAGAAAATGAAGTAGCTGAATTGCCTGCTCTTATCGAAAAAATGACAAAAGCGGCGCACAAGAATTTATACGATGCCAAAAGCGGACTATTTGTAAGCGGAAAAGACAAGCAAATTTCCTATTGCTCACAAGCTTGGATGGTTTTGAGTGGTGTTGCCACAAAAGCGGAAGGCGCAAAAGCATTAAAAGCATTACCAACTGCAAAAAATGTAGTGTATCCTGGAGCTCCGTATTTATACCATTATGTTATCGAGGCGATGATACAAGTGGGAATGAAAAAAGAAGCCAAAGATATCATTACTAATTATTGGGGAGATATGGTCAATAAAGGTGCCGATACATTCTGGGAAGTTTACGATCCTAAAAATGATTTCTTATCGCCTTACAATGCCTTTTTGGTCAACAGTTATTGCCACGCTTGGAGTTGTACTCCAGTGTATTTTATTAGAAAATATCCTGAAATCTTTCAAAAATGATAAAACAAGCAGCAATTTTAGTCCTGTTATTGAGCTTTACAATGGCAAAGCACCCTAGTGGGAGTTGATAAATCCCAAAAATTGTTAACTATGATTATATTATATTTTGGTTATCAATGAATTATGGTTATTAAAAAAGAACTTATAAATTAATTTTAATATGACTCAATCGCATTCACAAAATAGAGCAACAATAAAGGAATTAGCAGAGTATATCGTTATTATTCCAATGCTAAAATTCAGAAATTGTAGTTTACAATATTTATTCATATTACTATGTATTTGTTTTTTTAAAACCAATTTTGTTTTTTCTCAAACGGTAAATCCAGTCTTGAAACTTTTTCCTCAAGGGACTGAATTGATAGGTAATGTCCCATTTAATGGCGACACACTAAAAAAGCATTTATTAGATATTTATTTACCTGCTAAAACCAAGAGCAAAATTTCATTTGTTGTTCTTATCCATGGTGGTGGATGGTTAGTTAATGACAAATATGCTGATATTGGTTATATGGGCAGTACCGTTTCGGACTTGATAAACAATGGTATTGCTGTTGTTTCTATCGACTATCGCTTTGCTTCACAAGCTAAATTTCCTGCTCAAATTCAAGATTGTAACCAAGCCATTTCCTTTTTGTATAAAAATGCTGAAAAATATAATTTAGATAAGAATAGAATGGCTTTGATGGGTTTTTCAGCAGGAGGACATTTAGCTTCTTTGCAAGGCTTATCAAATAATAACAAAGTACCGACCTTCTTTATGAGTAATTCAGTTCAAAAGTTTAATATTAAGGCTGTGGTTGATTATTATGGTCCTTCAGATTTAACAGCATTAGCAGGGAGTGAAGACCCTAAAGCCCCTGAAGGTATTTTGCTCGGTGCAAGTCCCGTTTCACGACCCGATTTAGCAAAAATAGCAAGCCCTGTTACTTATGTTGATAAGAATGACCCTCCGTTTTTAATTATTCATGGAGAAAAAGATGACATTGTTAGCAATAAACAATCAAAACTTCTAAGCGGATGGTTAACAGTAAAAGGTGTTAAAAATGAACTTATTATAGTAAAAGATGCTCCGCATTTTGGTACCATGTATGATGTTGATGAAATAAGAAATAGAGTAATTGACTTTTTGAAAAGTGAGCTAAAATAAAAGTCTAATAATTAGAAGAAATCTTTTTAAAATGAAAAAAAATCGTACTATAATCATAATATGTTTGCACATGTTATTGGTTTCAACAATCTCCTTTGCCCAAAAAATAGCACCTTCAATTTTAGAAAATAGGTGGCAAGCATTTTGGGTTACTGTACCAAGTGCTACGACTGATGGTTACGGTGTTTATTTATTCCGAAAAACAATTGAATTAGCATCTAAACCAAGTTCTTTTATTGTTCATATTTCAGCAGATAACCGTTACAAACTTTTTGTAAATGGGAAATTAGTTTCAATGGGACCAGCTCGTGGTGACATGAATCATTGGAATTATGAAACAGTGGATATTGCAGGAAATCTAAAGACAGGTAAAAATACGATTGCAGCACAAGTTTGGAATGAAGGAGAGTGGAAGCCCGAAGCACAGATTTCATATAGAACAGGCTTTATACTTCAGGGAGCTACTGCTGCCGAATCAATTCTAAATACCAACAACACTTGGAAATGTGAAAAAGACAATAGTTTCGCTCCGCTTAAGTTTGATGTACCTACTTACTATGTGGCAGGTGCGGGAGAGATTCGGAACATGGCATTGCACCCAAAATCTTGGGAAAGTGAAAGTTATGATGATTTAAACTGGCAAAATGCCAAACAAATATTTAGAGGTTCTCCTAAAAATCAATTAGGGGCTTTTGGTACCACTAGTGGTTGGATGCTGGTACCATCAAAGATTCCTCAAATGGAGATGAAAGAGGAGCGATTATTAAAAGTGGTCAAAATTGAAGGGAATTGTTCAATACCAAAGGATTTTCCTGAGAAGAAAAATGAAATAAATATTCCTGCTAAATCTTCCGTTAAAATAATATTTGATCAAACATATTTGACTAATGGATATCTAAATTTAGAATTTAGTGGCGGAAAAGATGCTTTGATAACATTAAGTTATGCAGAGTCTATGTACTCAAAATATCCATCTAAAGGAAACAGAAACCAAACGGAGGGCAAACTGTTTTTAGGTCGCAAAGATAGTTTGATTTCTGACGGTAGTAAAATTCAAAAATTTACAAGTCTTACCTACCGAACCTATCGTTACATAGAATTAAGTATTGTTACACAAAATGAGCCACTCACGTTGAATGATATCTACGGAACTTTTACTGGATATCCGTTTAAGATGAATGCCAATCTTGTTACAACAAACGATGAGATGAATAAGATGTTGGAGATTGGATGGAGAACTGCTCGTCTATGTGCTGCTGAAACATACATGGATTGTCCTTATTATGAGCAATTGCAATACATTGGGGATAGTAGGATTCAAGCATTAGTATCACTCTACAATAGTGGGGATGACCGTTTGATAAAAAATGCTATTAATTTGATGGATTTTTCAAGGCAACCTGAAGGTGTTACATTGAGTAGGCATCCGTCCTATACACCACAATACATTCCTACATTTTCATTATGGTATATAGGTATCTTACATGACTATAGCAGGTATGGTGGCGATGTAGCTTTTATAAAAGATAAAGTAAGTGGGGTTCGTCAAATATTGGATTACTTCAAAAAATACCAACAAACCGATGGATCATTGAAAAATGTACCGCAATGGATGTTTACTGATTGGGTTGATAATTCCAAAGGATGGAAAGACGGTATTGCTCCAATGAGTGCCAACGGAACATCTGCTGTACTTGATTTACAACTTTTGTGGGCATTTCAGGAAGCTGCTGATTTAGAGAATAAATTAGGTATTCCTGCCTTTGCTAATCAATATCAGCAATCTATTGAGACTTTGAAGAAAACTATTAGAGCAAAATATTGGGATGAAGAGAAAAAAATGTTTGCTGACCGAGAAGAAAAAGATTTGTTTTCACAGCATACAAATGCATTAGCAATATTGACAGGAATAGCCAACCAAAGCGAACAGATTGAAATTGTTAAACAGCTATTAACCAATCAAAGTTTAGCACCCGCATCCATATATTTCAAATATTATTTACATCAGGCGCTTATAAAAGCTGGTTATGGTGATGACTATATGAAATGGTTAGATAAATGGCGTGAGAATATTCAAATGGGGCTTACCACTTGGGCAGAAACTTCAGATGTGGACAAAACCCGATCTGATTGTCATGCTTGGGGTTCAAGCCCAAATATCGAAATTTTCCGAACTATTTTAGGCGTAGATAGTGATGGTATTGGCTTTTCAAAAGTTAAAATTGAGCCACATTTAGGACAAATGACTGAGATGAGCGGAACTATACCACATCCGAAAGGAAAAATTTCAGTTAGTTATAAATTAGAAAATGGAAAATGGAATATTCAAATAGAATTACCAAAAACAATAACAGGTAAACTAGTGTGGAAAGCTAAGACAATAGTACTAAAAGAAGGCATAAATCAAATATTCCAGTAATTAAAATTAAAACAAAAAAATGATAAAACAATTCTTAATGATCGTCCTGTTATTGAGCTTTACAATTAGTAATGCTCAAAAAGTAATTCCACTTTATGATGGGAAAGTTCCTAACTCTAAAGAAATATCTGGATTAACAGATACAACAGCTGTTTTCCCATCAGGAAATAAAATGATTCATTTTGTTTTGAGGGTTGCTAATCCGGATTTGACTGTTTTTTTGCCAGAGAAAAGTAAAGCTACTGGCATAGCAGTTATTATTTGTCCTGGTGGAGGTTATTCGGGTTTGGCAATTGACCATGAAGGGTATGATATTGCCAAAAAATTAAATGAAAAAGGGATTGCAGGTTTTGTTTTAAAATACCGCTTGCCCAATGCGCTATATGTCGATAACAAACAAATAGTTCCTTTGCAAGATGCACAACGTGCGATTCAATTGGTTCGGGAAAATGCTAAAAAATGGGGAATCAATCCTCATAAAATTGGTATAGAAGGAAATTCGGCAGGAGGGCATTTAGCTTCCACAGCCGGGACACATTATCAAAAAGCACTAATTGACAATCCGTTAAAAACCAGTTTGCGTCCGGACTTTATGATTTTAAATTATCCTGTTATCAGTATGGCGGATAGTTTGACACACATGGGGTCAAGATACAATTTGATAGGTGATGGATTATCTCCTAATGAATTGAAAGTAGTTATGAGTGACTGGAAAACATCGGAACAAAAATTAGCCAATCTACCAGTGAATGGAGATAAAATTAAAGAATATTCTAATGAACTTCAGGTGACCTCTGATACACCTCCCACATTTATAACTCATTCGGTAGATGATAATACGGTTAAAGTGCAAAATTCTATTTTGTTTATAGCGGCGTTGCAAAAAAATAAAGTTCCGGTCGAATCTTTCTTTTATGCCAAAGGCGGACACGGTTACAGCATGGATAATCCAACGAGTGATGTAGAATGGATTGACAGTTGTGCAGCTTGGATTTTAAGGATTATAAAAAAAAATTAACCTAATAGATTAAATAATGAAAAAAAATATTCTGATTTTACTATTCATTTGTTTCAATACAATAGTTTTTGCGCAAGTCGATCTTCGCAACCTCACCGTTGAAAATGCATCCAATCCAATTGGGATTGGAGTGAAAACACCTCGTTTTAGTTGGCAATTGATTTCTAATAAAAGAAACGTAAAACAAACTGCCTACGAAATTCAGGTTAAAGAAGGAAACAATACCGTGTGGTCATCCGGAAAAGTAGCTTCGGAAACGTCTATTTTTAATAAATACGCCGGTTCATCATTAGTTTCTAATGCCAAATACATTTGGCAAGTACGCGTTTGGGATAACCTAGGCAAAACTTCTAAATGGGCAACAGCTTCATTCGGAACCGCTTTACTTCATTCGAATGAATGGAAAGCAACTTGGATTGGATCTGGGTTAAAAAGCGATACCGTAAATGGTGTTGTACCGATGTTCAGAAAATCATTTTTAGCCAATAAAAAAGTAGCTTCCGCAAAAGTGTATGTAACTTCAAGAGGTTTGTATGAAGTTCAAATCAACGGAAAACGAATGGGAGATTCCTACTTGTCACCAGGTTGGACCAGTTATGATAAGCACTTGCAATACCAGACGTATGATGTTTCTGATTTACTTTCAGAAGGCAAAAATGCTATTGGGGTATTGTTAGGAAGTGGTTGGTACCGCACGCGTTTAGCTTGGGAAAACAGACAAAATATTTATGGAAAAGAAACAGGATTACTTTTCCAAATGGTCATTAAATATACTGATGGAACAACGGAAACGGTAGTTTCTGATACTTCTTGGAAAGCGAGTAATAGTCACATTCTTTATTCTGAAATTTATAATGGAGAAATTCAAGATGCGCGTTTAGAACAAAAAAACTATAGTGTTGCTAGTTTCGATGACAGTAAATGGAATTCAGTTGTTAGCAAAGACTTTCCAACAAATTATATTACGGCTTCCATCAATGAACCAATTCGCAAACACGAAAATTTGAAACCAATTGCTGTTTTGACTTCTCCAAAAGGGGAAACTATTTTGGATTTTGGTCAGAATTTGGCAGGTTGGGTAAAAATAAGTATTCAAGGAAGAGCGGGTGATATCATCAAACTTTCTCATGTGGAAATGTTAGATAAAAAAGGAACGCCATATTTTGAAAATCTTCGTTCTGCCAAAGCACAAGCAACATATACTTTAAGCGGTAATGGAATAGAAACTTTTGAACCACATTTTACCAGTTTTGGTTTTAGATATGTAAAAGTAGAAGGGATTACAGGAAAGATAAATCCTGAGAATTTTACAGCTATTGCCTTGTATTCGGATGTTAAAAAAACAGGCTCTTTTGAAACTTCAAATTCATATGTAAATAAATTACAATCTAATATTCAATGGAGTCAAAGAGGTAATTTCTTGGATGTTCCTACGGATTGTCCGCAACGCGATGAACGTTTGGGATGGACAGGTGATGCTGAGGTATTTTCACGAACTGCGGCTTATAATTTTAACGTAGATCAGTTTTTTGCCAAATGGCTAATTGATGTGGCTGCTGACCAGAAAGAAAATGGAGCAGTACCATTTGTTGTTCCCAATGCTTTAAAAGGATCTTCTTTTGATATGCCTGTTGGAGCTGCAGGATGGTCAGATGCGAGTATTATCATTCCGTACAATATGTATGTAAGTTTTGGTGACAAAGAAGTTGTTGAAAGACAATATCCAAGTATGAAAGCGTATTTGAATTATGTACGTGGAGCTGCTAAAAATGATTTGTGGAATACGGGTTTTCAGTTTGCGGATTGGTTGAGTTATAGAGTCGATGATTCAAAAGGAATGATTGGGATGAAGTCAGCCATTACGGATAACTATTTGGTTGCCCAATGTTTCTATGCCTATAATACTCAAATTATGATAAAAGCGGCTACTTTATTGGGTAAAACCGATGAAGTACAGGAGTATCAAGCATTGTTGGAACGCATCAAAAAAGCATTTCAAACCGAATATATGACGGCATCAGGCAAGTTAATTTCAGAAACACAAACTGCTTATATTTTGGCCTTGCAATTTGATATGTTACCAGAAAACTTAAGAGCGCAAGCGGTTGATCGTTTGGTGAAAAATATCGAAAGTTATGAGTATCATTTGACTACCGGATTCTTGGGGACGCCTTTCTTAAATCCCGTTTTGACCCGTTTTGGACGAAATGATGTGGCCTATAAATTGTTACTTCAAGATACGTATCCTTCTTGGTTGTATCCAATAAAAGCACACGGCGCGACTACAATTTGGGAACGTTGGGATTCTATGAAACCAGACGGTACTTTTCAAGATCCAAGCATGACTTCTTTCAACCATTATGCTTATGGCGCAGTAGGAGATTGGATGTATAGAACCATTGCAGGTATTGATACCAAAGAAGCGGAAGGTGCAGGATATAAATCAATCATAATTAAGCCTGAACTTGGTGGAAACCTTACTTATGCCAAAGGAAGTTTAGAAACGAATTATGGTTTGGTTTCTTCTTCTTGGAAAATAGAAAAGAACAAATTTATTCTTGATGTTGAGGTTCCTGCAAATACAAATGCTACGATTGAATTTCCAACAAATAAAATAGAAACTATAAAAGAAAACAATGCTGTTTTAAATGTAAAAACTAAAACAGTTGGTTCAGGAAAGTATCATTTTGAAATGGAATTGTAACGGTTTCTATATTCCTACTTGTGTCATTGCGAGGAACGAAGCAATCCCATTTGTTGCTCTCTCTGGTTATGTGAGTGCTTCGTTCCTCGCAATGACGGAACACTCAAAAAAATATAAATAACTACTCCCACATTCGTATCACGTCTCCCTCTCCTTTGGAGAGGGTCGGGGAGAGGAAAAAAAAGTGTTTTTATAAGGACTGTATAGGACTGTTTTGTTTTAGATATTCTCTTATTTTACAACACCAGAATCACTAACCATAAATTATTAATATTAAATGGAATCATTACTCGGAATTCTTTTTCACTCGATAGGAGGTTTCTCCTCAGGAAGTTTTTATATGCCTTTCAAAAAGGTAAAAGGTTGGGCTTGGGAAAGCTACTGGATTGTAGGTGGATTTTTCTCTTGGTTGGTAGTTCCGCCTGTTGCAGCTTATTTAACCATTCCTGGTTTTGCCGAAATTATTAGTGCAGCAGTTCCAACAGTAAAAGCAGTTACCTATTCTATGGGGTTGATTTGGGGAATAGGAGGACTTACGTATGGTCTTGGTGTTCGCTATTTGGGAATGTCATTAGGAAACTCTATTACATTGGGTTTTTGTTCTGCTTTTGGAGCATTAGTACCTTCTATTTATTATAATTTTTATCCGGTTGCCGGTAAAGTTTCTTTTACTGATATGCTTTCTAATACCGGAGGTCAAATTGTTTTGTTAGGGGTTTTAGTTTGTTTGATAGGTATTGCTATTTCTGGAAAAGCAGGAATGCTCAAAGAAGCAGATTTTGCTACGGGACATGAGGGTAAAGACAAAGATTTTAGCCTGGTAAAAGGATTGATTATAGCTGTAATATCAGGTATTCTGAGTTCATTTTTCAATTTTGGAATAGAAGCAGGAAAACCAATGGCTGATGAAGCTGTAAGACAGGGTTTTAATCCTTTGTTTCAAAATAATGTTACTTATGTGGTGTTACTTTGGGGTGGATTGACAACCAATTTTATTTGGTGTATGTACCTAAATTTTAAAAACAAAACTTTTGGAGATTATACAAATTCTAAAACTCCAATAGCTAAAAATACTTTTTTCTCAGCCCTTGCAGGTACCATGTGGTTTTTACAATTCTTCTTTTATGGAATGGGCGAAAGCAAATTAGGTAACGGAGCCAGCTCTTGGATTTTACACATGGCAACTATTATTCTGACGGCTAATTTTTGGGGATTTTATCTCAAAGAATGGTCTGGAGTATCCAAAAAGACTTTTAGAACATTCCTCTGGGGTATTGGTTTGATTCTAGCTTCAATCGTATTGGTTGGAATTGGAAATTCACTTTAATAATCAAAAAATCAGATACTTTTTATATCACTTTTAATATAACACTATGTCAAATATAAATACAAATAACATGACTTTTCAGCACGTAAGCTACCTTTGGGATGAAGCTAAAGCTAAGGAATTAGCAGGAGATGAAGTAGCACTTTTCATATATCGCTCTAATTTATTAGGAGCCGATTTGAGACTAACGAACTATGGCGGTGGAAACACTTCCGTGAAAATTACTGACAAAGACCCATTAACAGGAACTGATTCTGAAGTAATGTGGATCAAAGGTTCTGGTGGAGACATTGGAACATTAACAAAATCAGGTTGTGCGGCACTTTATTTAGAAAGACTTCGCAATTTAGAAAACGTATACAGAGGAATTGATTTTGAAGACGAAATGGTGGAATTATTCAATCACTGTATTTTTGACTTAGCGTCAAAAGCACCTTCAATTGATACCCCTTTACACGGTTTCTTGCCTTTCAAACATATTGATCACTTGCACCCAGATGCGGCTATTGCTATTGCTGCTGCAAAAGACGGAGCGAAAATCACCGAAGAATTATTCAACGGAGAAATCGGTTGGGTGGGATGGCAACGTCCAGGTTTCGACTTGGGTTTACAAATGCGTGCTTGTCTGGAAGAAGCGGAAGCAAAAGGAAAAAAATTAAAAGGAGTAATGTTAGGTTCTCACGGTTTGTTTACTTGGGGAGACACTTCTTATGAAAGTTATGTAAATACGCTTGAAGTAATTGAAAAATGTGCCGAATATCTGGAAAGCAACTATGGTAAAAACCGTGCTGTTTTTGGAGGTCAAAAAATAGAAAGTTTAGATGTGGCAGCACGTCAATTGAAAGCGGCTAAAGTAGCTCCGATATTGCGTGGGTTCTGTTCCTCAGAGCGCAAAATGATTGGTCATTATACAGATGACGCCAGAGTATTGGAGTTCATCAATTCAAATGATTTGGAGAAATTGGCTCCGCTTGGAACTTCTTGTCCAGACCATTTCTTGCGTACAAAAATCAGTCCTTTGGTATTGGAATTAGATCCAAACGAAGATTTATCAGATGTGGAAGCGATCAAAGCAAAATTAACTCCTGCATTTGAAGCGTACCGTAAGATGTATTCAGACTATTACAATACGTGTAAGAAAGCGAATTCACCAGCGATGCGTGACCCAAATCCTGTGGTAATTTTATATCCAGGAGTGGGGATGTTCACTTTCGCAAAAGATAAAACAATGGCGCGTCTAGCATCAGAATATTACATTAATGCGGTAAACGTGATGAAAGGTGCGGAAGCGGTTTCAGAATATACTTCATTGCCGCGTCAGGAAGCTTTTGATATTGAATATTGGTTGCTTGAAGAAGCTAAATTGCAACGTATGGCAAAACCAAAAGCGTTGTCAGGGCGAATCGCTTTGATTACTGGTTCTGCGGGCGGGATAGGTAAAGCTATCGCAAAAAGATTTGCAGAAGAAGGTGCTTGTGTAGTTATCAATGACATCAATGAGGAACGTTTAGAGGGAGCTACAGCTGATTTTATAAAAACTTTTGGCAAAGATGCCGTTTCAAGTGCTTTACTAAACGTAACCGATGAAAAAAGTACTGAAAAAGCATTGGATGCTGCTTGTTTGGCATTTGGAGGGGTAGATATTGTAGTAAATAATGCCGGAATCAGTATCTCAAAATCGATTGCAGAACACAGTTTAGAAGATTGGGATAAATTATATGATATCTTGGTAAAAGGACAATTTATTGTTTCTAAAGCTGGAATAGAAGTAATGCGCAAACAAGGATTTGGTGGGGATTTAGTGAATATTGTATCCAAAAATGCAGTGGTGGCAGGACCAAACAACCCTGGTTATGGTTCAGCAAAAGCTGCTCAGGCTCACTTAACGCGTTTGATGGCTGCCGAATTAGGAGCCGATAAAATTCGTGTAAATACGGTAAATCCGGATGCTGTAATCTCTGATTCCAATATTTGGTCAGGTGGTTGGGCTGAAGGCCGTGCCAAAGCGTATGGCGTTACTGTAGCAGAATTGCCTGCTTACTATGCAAAACGTACGTTGTTGAATGAAATTATATTGCCGGATGATATTGCTAATGCTTGTTTTGCATTTGTAGGTGGCTTGTTGAATAAATCAACAGGAAATGCCTTGAATGTTGACGGTGGTGTAGCAATGGGCTTTTATAGATAAATTAGATGTTTGGTTTTTAGATTGATTTTTCTAACGTCCGTATCTTTCGGACGTTAGATTTATTTAAATTTGTAAATAGCAACATACTATGGAAAACGTAGCTTTCAAAATGCAGCTTCATCATGGGCAGGTTCAGGAATACCAACGCCGACATGATGAAATTTGGCCAGAACTTGTAGCCTTACTAAAAAATACTGGAGTTATCGATTATTCCATTTTCTTAGACCCAAGCACAAATGCTTTGTTTGCAGTTTTAAAAATGGAATCCCCAGCTTTGTTAGACGAACTATCGAAGAAGCATCCCATCGTCCAAAAATGGTGGAAATACATGAGTGATATTATGGAAACAAATCCTGATTATTCCCCTTTAAGCACTCCTTTAAAAGAAGTTTTTTATTTACCTTAAAAAAAATATCATGTTAATTGATTCAAACAAAATAGCCTCCCATAATGAAGATTTACTAAAATCTCATACTAATAAATTGGTTTTCACTGCATCAGAAATTGGTGAAACCGAAAGTATTATCCAAAAATTAATTGATTTCCAAATCGCAATTCCATCTTGGGCTTTAGGAACAGGAGGAACTCGTTTTGGTCGTTTTCCAGGTGGAGGAGAACCACGTTCTTTAGAAGAAAAAATTGAAGATGTAGGTTTGTTACACGCTTTGAACAATGCTTCGGGTGCCATATCGTTACACATTCCTTGGGATATACCAACGGATTACCAAGCGATCAAAAACTTAGCGGCACAACACAACTTAAAATTCGATGCGGTTAATTCGAATACGTTTCAAGACCAAGCGGCTCAAGAATATTCGTATAAATTCGGTTCTTTGCAAAACGTAAATAAAGCAGTTCGTAAACAAGCGATTGCCCATAATATCGAAGTGATTCAACAAGGAATTGCTTTAGGTTCCGAATCATTAACGGTTTGGCTTGCTGACGGTTCTTGTTTTCCGGGACAATTGAATTTCCGTAAAGCGTACCAAAATACCTTAGAAAGTTTAGAAGAAATTTACGCAGCATTGCCATCAAACTGGAAACTGTTTTTAGAATACAAATGCGCTGAACCTAACTTTTATTCTACCACAGTAGCTGATTGGGGACAATCGTATTCGTATGTAAAAAAATTAGGAGACAAAGCCTTCACTTTGGTCGATTTAGGGCACCATCTTCCAAATGCTAATATTGAGCAAATCGTTTCTTTATTATTGATGGAAGAAAAATTAGGTGGTTTCCACTTCAATGATTCAAAATATGGCGATGATGATTTAACGGCCGGTGCATTAAAACCATACCAATTATTCTTGATTTTCAACGAATTGGTAGAAGGAATGGATGCCAGAGGAATGAATCATGCTAAAGATTTAGGTTGGATGATTGATGCTTCCCATAATGTAAAAGATCCGATGGAAGATTTATTGCAATCGGTAGAAGCAATTATGGTTGCTTATGCACAAGCACTTTCAGTTGATAGAAAAGCGTTAGAAATTGCACAAAATGAAAATGATGTCGTGACCGCACAAGAGATTTTACAAAATGCTTTCCGTACGGATGTTCGCGCCTTAGTTGCCGAAGCACGTTTGCGCTCTGGTGCTGCATTGAATCCGGTTGGATTATACCGTGATCTTGCAGTAAGAAAGGGGCTTATTACGGAAAGAGGATTTAAAACGATAGCAACGGGCTTATAAAAACCAATCAAAAATGAATGTAGTAGCGATTTTTGATATTGGCAAAACAAACAAAAAAGTCTTTCTGTTTAATGAAAACTATCAAATTGTTTGGGAAAAATCGGTGATTCTTCCCGAAACAGTGGATGAAGATGGTTTTCCTTGTGAAGATATTGCTGAACTCAGAAACTGGATTGTTTATAGATTGTCTGAAATGCAGGCATTAAAAGAATATGTTTTAAAAGCGATAAATTTTAGCACCTACGGAGCCAGTTTTATTTATGTGAATGAAAAGGGAGACACTTTAACTCCGTTATATAATTATCTAAAACCATATCCTGAAACGCTAAAAAAGAAGTTTTATGACAAATACAAAGGAGAAGAAGCTTTTGCTTTAAAAACGGCTTCTCCTGTTTTAGGAAGCTTAAATTCCGGTATGCAGATTTACCGTTTGAAAGAAGAAAAACCGGAATTGTTTGCAAAAGTGACCTATTGTTTGCACTTGCCGCAATATTTAAGCTTTCTTTTAACGGGGAAATATTTTGCAGATATTACCAGTATCGGTTGTCATACCAATCTTTGGAATTTCAAGAAGATGAAGTATCACAAATGGCTTAAAAAAGAAAATATAGCAGCTAAAATTCCGCCTATTCATTATGCGGAAGATACCATAAAAATAGTAGGTGATGTAGCTGTAGGTGCTGGATTACATGATAGTTCCTCAGCGATTATTCCCTATATGATAAATTTTACGGAGCCTTTCGTTTTGTTGTCAACGGGAACCTGGAGCATTTCCATGAATCCGTTCAATGACACTCCATTGACTTTTGAAGAATTAAAATACGACTGTTTGTGTTATTTACAATACAAAGAAAAACCAGTAAAAGCAGCTCGTTTGTTTGCTGGTAATGAACATGAAGTACAAACCAAAAAACTAGCGAGTCATTTTGGGGTACCGTTGGATACTTATAAAGAGGTGGTTTACGATAAAAATATTATTTCTAAGTTAAGAGAAAACAACCTTAAAAGGTATTCTTCAAAGGGGGATAAATATATAATTCTTCGAGAGTCTCCTTTCGAAAAGAGAAACCTCAATGATTTCAAAAATTACGAAACGGCCTATCATCAATTGATGTTGGATATCATTGCACAGCAAATTCTTTCCACTCAATTAGTGATTCATAACAGTCCCGTTAAAAAAGTATTCGTGGATGGTGGTTTTAGTAAAAACGCTATTTTTATGAATTTACTGGCAGAAGCTTTCCCTGAAATGGAAGTATATGCCGCTTCAATGGCACAAGCCAGCGCTCTTGGTGCCGCCTTGGCGATTCATAAAAATTGGAATCCAAAACCGATTCAAAATGATTTGATTGATTTAAAATTTTACAAACATTAATATGAAAATTGGACTTTTTATACCGTGTTATGTGGACCAATTTTACCCAAAAGTGGCTATTGCAACCTATGAATTATTGCAAAAATTAGGCTGTGATGTTCGTTTTCCAATGAAGCAAACGTGTTGTGGTCAACCCATGGCCAATAGCGGGTATGCTCACTTAACTAAAGGTTGTGATGCTAATTTTATTGCCAATTTTACCGAGTTTGATTATATAGTTTGCCCTTCGGGAAGTTGTGTATTGCATGTCAAAGAGCATTTGCATGATGAAAACAATGAAGCATTGGTTTCTCAAATGAGAAAGCGAGTTTTCGAATTAACCGAGTTTATCACCGATATTTTGAAAATCGAAATGATTTCCGGAAATTTTCCCCACAAAGTAGGGATGCATCAAAGTTGCCATGGACAACGTGGATTGAAGCTTTCGCAAATGAGTGAGTTGAATGCGCCATTTTTCTCTAAACCGGAACAATTGCTAAGCAAAATAAAAGGAATTAATCTGGTTTCATTAAGCAGGAAAGATGAATGTTGTGGATTCGGGGGGACTTTTTGTGTAACCGAAGAAGCGATTTCTGTAAAAATGGGACAGGACCGTATAAAAGACCATGAAGACCATCAGGTAGAATACATTACTGGTGGGGATATGTCCTGCTTAATGCACTTAGAAGGCATTTTGAAAAGACAAAAAAGCCCGATAAAAATTATTCACATTGCGGAAATATTAAACGCTACGATATGAAAAGTAATTTAGAACATAGCGAAGCCGCAGCGATTTTTAATAAAGATGTTAAACGAGTAGATTGGCATGATGAAACGCTTTGGTTTGTTCGTGAAAAACGAGATAAAGCGGCACATCAAATTCCGGAATGGGAATTGCTAAGGGAAACGGCTTCAGAGATTAAGAATAATGTGCTTTCGAATATTCATGATTATTTGCTTGAATTCGAATCGAATGCCCAGAAAAACGGAATCATAGTTCATTGGGCTGCGGATGCCGATGAACACAATAAAATAGTCCATTCCATAATGGAAAAACAGGGCGTGAAGCAGATGGTTAAGTCTAAATCAATGCTTACCGAAGAATGCCATTTGAATGAATATTTATCCGAAAAAGGAATTGACGTAATCGATTCAGATTTAGGGGAACGAATTGTTCAGCTTAGAAAAGAACCGCCAAGTCATATTGTTTTACCAGCAATTCACCTCAAAAAAGAAGATGTAAGTGAAACGTTCCACGAGCACCTTGGAACCCAAAAAGGAAATAACGACCCACAATATTTAACCGAAGCAGCACGATTGCACTTGAGAGATACTTTTCTTACGAGAAAAGTAGCTTTGACGGGAGTGAATTTTGCCATTGCCGAAACTGGTGAAATTGTGGTTTGTACCAATGAGGGAAATGCGGATATGGGTGTGCATCTTGCTGATGTACATATTGCCTGTATGGGTTTTGAGAAAATAATTCCGCAACGCAAGCACTTGAGTGTTTTTCTTCGATTATTGGCAAGAAGTGCAACGGGACAGCCTATTACCACTTTTTCAAGTCATTTTAAAACACCCAGGGACGGAAAAGAAATGCATATTGTTATTGTCGATAATGGCAGAACGACCCAATTGGGCAGGGAAGATTTCAGAAATTCATTGAAATGCATCCGTTGTGGGGCTTGTATGAATACCTGTCCGGTTTACAGACGAAGTGGAGGACACAGTTATCATAATGCAGTGGCGGGACCTATTGGTTCTATTTTGGCACCAAATCTCGATATGAGTAAAAATGCCGATTTGCCTTTTGCCAGTACCCTTTGTGGTTCCTGTACCAATGTTTGTCCGGTAAAAATTGATATTCACGATCAATTGTATAAATGGCGTCAGGTATTGGTAAAAGAAGGACATACTCCATTGGGGAAAACGGTCGCGATGAAAGGAATGGCAACCGTTCTTGCCAATCCTATGGTTTTTGATTTAGCGGGAAAAGCAGGACGATTTGTGATGAAAAACATACCGGTTTTGGTCAATAACAGCCTTAATCCTTGGTACAAACAAAGAGAAATGCCTGCGCCACCTGAGGAATCCTTCAGAGAATGGTACAAGAAAAATGCAAAAGAATCCAAAGACAAGCAAAATGAGTAGCAGAGCCACTATTTTAGAAAAAATAAAACAGAACCAACCGACAACAACCATTGAATTACCTAATTTGGGTACTTTAGGATTGGAATCTTTTGAGATACTCGATACCTATAAAGCGGTATTGAAGGGAATAGGAGGAGACTTTGTAGAAGTGCCTAATTATGATGCTATAATTGCCTTTGTCAAAAAAAATTATGCTGCCGAAAAAAGGATGATTACGACGATTCCGGAACTTGCTGAAATTGCAGCGACTGATTGGTTTAATGATGATCCACATAGTTTAGAAAATGTCGAATTGACTTTAGTTAAAGCTCATTTTGGTGTTGCTGAAAATTCAGCTCTTTGGGTAACGGATGATTTGTTAGGACAACGCGTTGCTCCATTTATTACTCAATATTTGGCAATTGTAGTGCATAAAAAAGATATTGTTGCGACGATGCATCAAGCCTATAATCGAATTGGAGATCAAGAATATGGTTTCGGGACTTTTATAGCCGGACCTTCAAAAACTGCCGATATTGAGCAATCGTTAGTTTTAGGCGCTCATGGAGCCAGAGGATTGACGGTGTTTCTTATGGATTGAGTTTGTTGAATTATAACTTTATCTTGTCTTGAAAACGATTCCGGATGAATAAAAAACAGAAAACCCGAAACAAAGTTTCGGGTTTTTCTTTTGCGGGGCTAAGAGGATTTTTTACTCTATTTACTATATATTGTCGCATTCCCCAAATAATTATACGTTATTTATGCGTAAATTAGCAATGGCTATTGCTACAATAATTTAACTAAATATTTACTATTATGAAAAATCTAGGTCTTTTTTGTTTGCTGTTTGCTTGTATTGGATTCCAAAGCTGTAAAAAAAATCAAAGCCCAAAAGTCGTTGAAGCTACCAAAGTCCAGACTGGAAATCCTATAAACATGCAGTGCTATAAAGCGCTGTATCAAGAAGATACTATTGAATTAAAAATGAATACCTTGAAAAACGGAAAAATAACCGGTGATATGGTGATGAAATTTTTTAATATGCCGAAAAAAGTTGGGAAAATAGCCGGAGAATTCCGTGGAGATACTTTATTTGCCAGCTATACTTTTATTCAGGGAACGTATGATAAAATAACATACAAAAATCCAATGGCATTTCTAAAACGAGGTAACGAACTCATTTTAGGCAATGGGAAAATAGAAACTACTATGGGCGCTTCCTATTTTGTTAAAGGCGTACCTATAGATTTTGAACGTGTAAAATTTAAATTTAAAACAGTTGACTGCGTCGATAAATAAGAAACAAATTGGAGTATGTTTATGTGAGTACTGATTTTATATTAAATGAAAATCGTTACTTTTTTCCATGATAAAAAAAGAACAAAAAATATTCATGGGTTATTTTTGGTATTCATGTATCTTCAATTTCAAACCTAAATATTTTTATCCCGAAAATCATCGGACGGATCTTCCTATCGTGACCCCGGCCGCTCGTGTTTCACACTCGAATCCGCAATTACTCCGCTGTGGCCAATGCTCAGTTTTATCTTTCTAATAGCAGTATACTTGATGCAATAGAGCACCAGAATTAGGGGAAAATGAGCATAAGTGAGGATTTAAATTTTTATTCCTCTACTAATTTAAAAGAATCAGATAATACAATTTCTAAAAAAAATCATTAAAAGCATCCTAAATATAGAATGATGCTTTTAATGATTTAAAACGTATTGTCTTTTTAAAGGAACACTAATTTTTCATTTGAAAATTAAGTGTTTTTTTAGCGTAATCGGTAAGTAGTTTATAGAGCTATAGTTCCAATGTCTGTAGTAACTCCTGCAGTTACAATAATATTAGTTTTCGTAGCAGGCAGTAAAGGTAGAGCGGGGGTAATAGTTATAGTATAGGTTCCTGGAGGAAGTCCCATAACTGAAAACTCACCGTTTGCATTAACATTTGTTGAATAGGATAAGGGTGGGGTTGAGCTTGAGCTTGCATCAACTACAGCTATTGTACCTGTTGGGGTGATTTTACCTTTTATGGTACCACTTATGGCTGTTTCAATTGTTCTGATAACCGGTTTCAATTTATAAGTTCCATTGCCTGTACTAACAATAGATTTGTTTGCATCAAAATCAAGAAGAACACTATACGATATACCTTGTTGAAGCGTTTGGTGTACTTGAAGTTTTAATCCGGTTTGATCAGCACTTGGAGTGCTCAAAGGATAACTTACGCCACCAACTACCACTGTGTTATTTGTTCCTAAAATAAGTCTTATTTGTTCCACTTTAGAAATTTCTAGTAAATCAGTAGCGATAAGTGTACTGACACCATTAGAAAAATCAAGCAGGTTATAAACACCTTTAGTCACATTTAATGTTACAGTTTGTCCTGCATCACCAGTTACTTCCACACCTTGTATATCCACATTTACTTTATCATACGGACCAGGAGCATCAGTCAATCGCACAGTATAAGGATAACTGGCATTTGTTTCATCATTACTGTTACAGGAATACATTAATAATCCAAGAAGGATGAAAGACAGAATAATTTTCATTTTTTTCATTTTTGTTTTTTTTAGGTTATAAATTAATTTTCACAAAAAAATAATCAGTATTTATCCAAAATAGTAGCTATAGTTTTCTTTTGGATATTTATTAGACCCTAAAAGTTGAATAAAGTTTGGATTAATTGTAACTATTTTGACAAGAACTTAAAAATTCTGATTTCTAGCAGACGGAACTTTAGTTTGTAAATTGAATTGAATTCAAAAACAGAGGGATTAAATAAGAATAAACAGAACAATTTTAATTTCATAAATTATGAAATTAATGGCTCACTAACTTATAGTTGACTTTTTTATTTTAAAAAATAAGGTATCCTTTTTTATAAATAAAGCATCATTAAATAAATGGTTTATATTTGAACTACTGCATTCTATTTTTATTAATTAACACAGTAATTTATGAAGTTGTTTTTTTTCAAAATCCTACTTGTTTCATTGTTCTTAACTTTGTTTTCGTGTGAAAATAAAAAATCAACACCAGTACCTAAACCGTATAAGGCTGGGGTTGTTATTTCTTTTGATGATGCTTATGTAGATGAATGGTTTGAAGCTGATAAAGTCTTAAAAAAATACAATTGGAAAGCTACTTTTTGTGTTTGCAGAATAGATTCCATTGGTGCACCTCAAATAAAAAAGTTACTCGAATTGCAAAAAGAAGGTCACGAAATTGCAGGTCATGGATACCATCATTACAACGCCGTTAAGTTTGTTGCAAAAAATGGAATAGATGAGTATATAAAACAAGAAATAGACCCAATGTTACTATCGATGAAGAAAAAGGGGTTCAACGTTTCATCTTTTGCTTATCCTTATGGCGAAAGATCAGATGAACTTGACCAAGCATTATCTCCAATATTTAAAGTGATAAGAGGTAGAGATTTTGAAGGACTAGCTCCTGAAAAAGAGGGTTGTTATTTTAGAAATTCTAAATTAATGTATGCGTTTGATATCGACAATAATCATATTCATTTTAATATTCCTTATCTTTTGGAATTATTAGATGATGCCAAGAAAAAAAATAAAATATTGATTTTATCTAGCCACAAACCAGTTAAAAATTTGACCGAAAATTATCAAACAAAGATGGAGACTTTAGAGTTTATTTGTAAATATATGAAGCTTAATGATCTGAAATTTTATAAATTATCAGATTTGGATAGTTTAGAAATGGTCAATTAATTAAAACATTTATACATTAAATATTTTTTATTCGCCAATGAGCAGTAAAGAGTGATGATAGTAAAAGCGGTATAAATTAAAAAATGGAATGGCTTTTATTTTTATGCTTACATTTAGGAAAGATAGGAATTGGTTTAAAACATAAAATGATGAGCGATAATAAACAAATATTTCAGACCGCAACCCAAACAAGATGGAGAGCCTTCAAGTGGTCAACTAGAATTTTGATTTTTGGAATACTGCTATTAATTCCCATTTTTATTATTACACTCCATAAAGGATTAAAACCAGCATTGCCATTATTAACCAATGTCAACAATGAGGTTCAAATGCTTTCAAATCCTAATATTCCTTTCGTATTTAGCAAAGATGAATTAAAAAAGTACAAAGGTTTTGATGCTTTTTTAAGAATGAAAGAAAAAAATGAAAAATTAAAAAATTTTGAAGAACCAAAACATAAAGACCAAGTCAGAGCTGCATTTTATGTAGATTGGGATCCACAAAGTTTGTTTTCTTTACAAAAGAACATCAAGAAGCTCAATATGGTGGTTCCGGAATGGTTTTTTATTGACCCCAAAACCGAATCATTAAAAACCGAAATCGATACAGCAGCATTAAAAGTAATGCGAAAAAACAATGTTAGAATTGTTCCACTAATCAATAATATTGATATTAGTAAAGAAGATGGCGATTTTAATGGAAATCTAATTCATCGTATTATTAACAATCCAGCTAAAAAATCCCGATTGATTAATGATATTGCAAAGATTTTGAAACAATATAATTTCCAAGGTATTAATATTGATTTTGAAGAGTTTAAAGAAAATAGTGATGCGCCTATTATTGCTTTTCAAAAAGATTTATACGAAAAATTACATCCTATGGGGTTGATTGTGTCACAAGACATAATGGTTAATAATGAAGATTTTAATTTAAAGGAGCTTGCCAAATACAACGATTATATGTTTCTGATGGCTTATGATGAGCATTATGCAGGAAGTGTTCCTGGTGACATTAGCGGTCAAAAATGGATAGAAAGTGTGCTGGATGAAACCGCAAAAGAAATTCCCGAAAACAAAATAATTCTTTGTTTTGCAGGCTACGGATACGACTGGCAACAAGGCAAAGAAGGTAAAACTGTAACTTATCAAGAAGCATTGTCAAACGCAAAATTATACAAAGCAAAAATAGATTTTGACAATACTAGTTACAACAACAATTACACTTATACAGATGGAAATGGCAATAAACATATTGTAAATTTTACTGATGCCGCAACTAATTTCAACACTATTCGTTTTGCAGATGAATATGGAACGGCAGGAACAGCTTTGTGGCGTTTGGGTAGCGAAGACGACCGACTTTGGCGTTTCTACAATCGCAGTTTGACAGATGTGAGTTTAGAAAACAAACCTTTTGATTATAAAACCTTAGAAAATGTAAACTTTGGGTATTCAACACCGGATTATATTGGTGATGGTGAAATATTAAATGTGGTTACCAATCCAGAACTGGGTAAAATAAAGCTGGACATAAATAAAAAAGAAAACATTATTTCGAAGCAAACCTATTTAGAATTGCCCACTAAATATGTTATTAAAAAATATGGAAATGTGCATAATCAAGTCATTCTAACTTTTGATGACGGTCCTGATCCAGAATACACACCACAAATTTTAGATATTTTAAAAAAAGAAAAAGTGCCAGCGACATTTTTTGTGGTTGGTTTGCAAGCCGAAAATAATATACCGTTACTGCAGCGCATTTATACTGAAGGGCACGAAATAGGCAATCATACTTTTACTCATCCCAATATTGCCGCAGTAAGTCTAGAAAGAGCATCAACCGAAATGGAAAGTACCCGACTTTTGATAGAAGCTGTAACGGGAAGAAGCACGGTTTTATTTAGAGCTCCATACAATGCAGATGCGGAACCTACAACCGAAAACGAATTAAAACCCATAACATTAAGCAAAGAACAAAATTATTACAGTGTTGGCGAAAGCATCGATCCCAACGATTGGGAAAAAGGAGTAAAAGCGGACAGCATTTATGCCAGAACCATAAAACAATATGAAGCTAATCCAGATAAAGGAATAATTCTTTTGCACGATGCGGGCGGTAACCGTGAAGCTACTGTAGAAGCTTTGCCACGAATTATTCACTATTTTAAAAGTAAAGGAATACAGTTTACAACTGTTGCTCATTTGCTTGGCAAAACCAAAAATGATTTAATGCCAAAAGCACACGAGAGTTTTTTGAGCGTTGATGATTTTATATTTGAATTTGGTTATTGGTTTGGTCATTTTATTGCAGCTACATTTTGGGTTGCCATTATTTTAGGATTTTTAAGAATCTTATTGATGTTTGTAATGGTTTTTATCAAAAAATACAAAGATCAAAAACAGCCGCCTATCTATAATTTGCAAAATATAAATCCAAAAGTAAGTATCATTGTTCCTGCTTATAACGAAGAAATAAATGCGGTAAAAACGATCAACAATTTACTTTTGCAAGATTATCCCAATTTTGATATTGTTTTTATTGATGATGGATCAAAAGATAAAACCTATCAAATGATAATGGATACTTTTGGTATGAATTCAAAAGTAAGCGTAAATACTAAACCTAATGGAGGAAAAGCATCAGCGCTAAATTATGGTATAAATTTAACCCAAAATGACTATGTTGTTTGCATCGATGCCGACACACAACTTAAGACCGATGCACTTTCCCAATTGATGAAATGTTTTACGATCAAAACAAAAAACAATCAAGAAATTGGTGCAGTTGCAGGTAATGTAAAGGTTGGAAACGAAAATACAATGCTCACCAAATGGCAAAGTATTGAATATACAACAGCTCAAAATTTCGACCGTAGGGCATTTGATTTAATTAATGGAATTACCGTTGTTCCAGGTGCTATTGGTGCTTTCAAAAAAGAAGCTATTGCTAAAGCAGGTGGTTTTACAATTGATACCTTGGCAGAAGATTGTGATTTGACTATTCGTATTTTAAGAAAAGGATATAAAGTTGTTAATTGTGTAGATGCCATTGCCATAACCGAAGCTCCGGAAACGTTTAAGGAATTTATGAAACAACGTTTTCGTTGGAGTTATGGGGTTATGCAAGCTTTTTCTAAAAATAAAGATGCTTGTTTTAATCCAAAATATAAAGGTCTGGGAATGGTGGCTTTGCCTAATATTTTGATCTTTCAAATCATATTACCCATTTTTGCTCCTTTAGCTGATTTGGTTTTGATATTTAGTTTAATTTGGAACCATAATAATCCCGAAAATTTATATAAAATAGGTATTTATTATGTCGTTTTTATGTTTGTGGATGTATTGGTTAGCATCGTAGCTTTTGTGTTTGAGAAAGAAAAATTAAGTAAATTAGTATGGCTCATTCCACAACGATTCATATACAGACAATTGATGTATATAATTCTTTTTAAGGCAATTAAAAAAGCCATAAAAGGGGAAAGTCAAGGTTGGGGTGTTTTGAAACGTACTGGAAATGTAAAAACTGTGCAGTAAGTTTAAAAGATTACCTTAATGAAAAACAAAATAGTGGTCTTATCATTTTGTAGATGTAGACAATCTTTTTTTTATAAAAATTAATTAAAAGGTATAACGGATACTTTCAGAGTTTATCTTTCGTGCTGTGCACGCAACGCAACCTTAGTTGTTGCGTGATGTTTTACGGCATTAATGACGGTAAAATAAAATCCTTAACAATGGTATCAGCTTGTGAGTGTCCATAAGGTTTATTGTAAGCTTTAGAAGTTATAATAATCACAATCGGAAGGTCCTTGAAGATTATGAATTCGTTTCCGCCATTTCCTGCACAATAAAAGGTTTCATAGTTTTTACCTTTATAAGCAACAGATTTATTCCAGAATAAATAACTATAAAATTGATTATCTCTTTCAGGAATTTGAATTTGGCGAGTAAAAGTTTTTTGCACCCATTCAAGAGGTATTATTTGTTCGCCATTCCAGACACCGTTGGCTTTGTACAATTGAGCATACTTAGCATAATCTAAAGATCTCATTTGTAAACCTCCTGCTGTATTAACTACTTTTTGCGGGGTATATTGCCATTGGTATTTTGTGATATTTAATGGTTTAAAAAGGTTTCTATCTGCATATTTTTCTAGACCATCAGGAACTTTTTTATCTAAAATATCGCCTAAAAGCACCACACCGGCAGTGAAATAATCCCATCGGCCTCCATTAGTTTTTGATTGATCCATTTGAAGGTCTAAACCAAATTTTACCCAATTGTCAGTAGGATACATGTTTTCCTCATTTCCTGGCGAATCACTATCGATATCGGAACCATTAAAAGCGGAACTCATGGTTAATAAATCTTTTATTTTTACACTGTCTTTTTTAACTTCATAGTTTTCAAACGTTTTTAAGTTGTAAAATGTATTCAGTGTTTGATTTTCATTCTTAATATAACCATCATTAATAGCGATTCCCATAAGCGTTGATGTAAAAGATTTCCCTGCAGAACGGGTATCGTGCAATGTACTTCTATCGGCACCATTAAAATACTCTTCCAGCAAAAGCTTCCCTTTATGAATTACAACAACACTCGTAATTTCCTTTAGATTGTAATTGGCAATTTCAGTATTAAGGGCTTCGATATTCTTTTTGTTGAATGTTAAATCTGAAAGTTTCCAATCACTGTTGGGTTGTATTGGTTGAACTGCAATTTGTTTTGTAGTTATTTTTGGTGTTTGTATAACGAGTTGAATTTGACCTTCTGCAATTAAGCCACCAACCTTTGCGTCACTATTTTCATCAATTTTCACATAAGGTCTAATCTCGATTTTGAGTTTGTGACTACCTATGTTCAATGCTTTTTCGCCACCATTACCTTTAAATCTGTCCCACATATACATGGCCCACCAATCTTCTCCTTTAGTGCTGGTCAAAGGAACCCTGAATGTAGTGGAAGTATTTTTGTTGCCCCCAGAACCAAAGTTACATCCGAAATTAATGTTTTCTTTATAGATAAATTTAGTATCAATATAGAATGCAAATTGGAGGTTCCCTTTTTTAAGTAATTCTTCCGCTGATAAATCAGGGGCAAGCTGATGAAGATAATTCGTTACAGAATTGCTCATAAAAACCCGAATATTTAAGTCTGAGCGATAGGTTAAGTGAAAGGATTTAAGAAAATCAGATGCAGTATATTTATCCAATAGTATATTCCCATTCATAAAGGTAACCCTGCCAATATTAGATTGGTGCAAACTGCTGGTAATTCCGTCAGTTGTTACAAGGTCTTTTGTTTGCCCAAACGTTGTCTGAAAAAAAAGAATAACTAAAAATGCAAGTGAAATCCGTTTCATAATTATTTGATATAGTTAAGTCTCAAAAGTAGAACCAAATACTGTTGAAAAATAGAACAGGATTAACATTTGGAAAATATTAACGGAAAAGGATTTTTCTATATTCGGACGGATTAATTCCGTTGATTTCTTTAAAACAACGTGTAAAATGACTTTGGTCAGAAAAGCCACACTCAAAAGCTATTGATGTCAAATCGAGCTTTTTTTCTGAGATTAGTTGTAAAGACTTTTGGACTTTTAATTTTCTAATATATTCTCCCAAACTGGAATTGAAGTATTTTGAAAAATCTCTTGACAAATGAACAGGATGAATGTTTAAAGTTTTTGACAAATATTCTAATGTAAGATGATCTAAAAACTGGTCATTCAATATCATATTTACTTCAGAAACCCAAGTCGGTTTTTTATTAAATTTAGTTTGATTATATCGGAGCATTTTTGCTAAAGTTTCTAATAATAATGTTTGAATTGAAAGTTGCGTTGCATTATCATCAACTTTTGTTTCTCTAAAAATTTTATACATTAAAAATTTCAAATCGGGGTTTGCAATATTGATGCTACCTTGTAAATTTGTTGTATTAAATTCCAAATTATCAAACCACCATTTTTCTATTTCGATATGAAAACCTCTTGTAAATCCTTCGGGTTTGATATTATAGTGCGGTTCTTGCCAATTATGAAATAGTAAACTACCTGCAGAACAATTATAAATTTCATTTTTGTTTCCTTCAATTACATTTCCTTGAAGTATAAAAGTAAAATAAGCGTTTTCGTGATAATGCCAATCTACTTTATCGTGAGTATAAACAGTATCAGTCAAGGTAATTCCTTCTAAATTAATAGTGTTATTAGTTTGTCCATAAAATTCTCCTTTTTGTGATTGTTTCATTATTGTTTTTGGTTGAATTTAGGTCCTTTAAAATAGCACACAATGTCATTCTCATGCCTCTAGGCGTTAGCAAGTTATGAAAACGAGTATTTTCTGCCAAACGAAAATACGATTTAAAACGGTAATTCCACTAAATTTGCAAATGGCTAGAGACGTGTGTTGCGCGATCGCCTTTCTATAGTATACCATTCTTCATTAATTACACAATTTTCGCTATTTGGTTCTGGATTTGCTTTTTCTATTTTAATACTTTAATGGCATTAGTCTCTGGAAAAGGATATTAATACAGATACTGTAGTAAGTAATACTTTTGAGATCGAATGGCCTCCAAAGTCAGGGACATTAAAAAGCTTTCCTGAAATAGACAAGGTACAATGGTTTACCATTGATAAAGCATTAGAAAAAATTAATGAGGCAATGCGGGGTCTTATTTTGAATTTGTTAAGGAAGGTAGAGCGTTGAATTGAAAGAAAAATATCAAGCTAATATTTAGTTACAATTGTATTGGATGTTTACGTTAAATTTATAATAAACCTAATTTTTTAGCTTTCGTAATTAGGTCTCTATCGCTGCCTTTTCCCATTAATAGCTGCTCTTTTATATTTGCTTTTCTTTTTTCTATTGCACTCATAGAAAGAGGAATATAGTCAGGAAGATTAACCGTTTTAGTTCCCTGCGAGATTAAGATTAGAATCTGACTATCATGTTTATCCCAATTTATATTTTTTTGAAACAATTCTCGCTGAGATTCTAGTATAGTAGTGCTTCGAAATGTATCTCCATCCATAATTTTTTTACAAATAATAGGGAATAATTCAAAGTTGATATCACTTTTAGAAACAAAACCTTCAGGGTTTATCTTTTTAATGATTGTATCTACTGTAAGGGGCTCACTATGCATTGTAAGAAGAACTATTTTACAATTTGTAAATTTTTTTCTAATTAGCAAAGCCAGGTCAATACCATTTTCAATATTAAATTCTTTATAAGGAGGAAGGCTAATATCCAATAATGCTAAATCAATAGTTGTATTTTGTTTGAGATGAAAAAATATTTTGGTGTAGGCATCTTGACAGTTATAACTCTTTATGAATTTGGGAGTGTTTTTTTGAAAGTCATTATCAGATAAAAGATTAGTATAGCTATCAACAGTCATGGGGTGATCATCAACTATCAAAATATTAAGGCTTTTCATCTGTTTTTCAATTTCTGCAAAATTAATTAAATATTACGGTTATACCGTACTATTTAATTGAAGCAAAGTTGTTTTTTTGTAAAAAAAGATTGTCTAACTTAAATTAATGTTTATGAAAAATAAATTACACATAGCGGGACTTGTTTGCATTACGTTATTAACTTACTCATGTTCAAATGATGATAGTTATGAAGGTCAAGAGGTTAAAGCTAAAAATTTTGAGATTACACCTCAGACTGTTTTGACTGCAAAAACTATTGATTCCACTACAGTAAAATCAGGTACAAAAATAAATGCAGCACCAACAAGTAGTGCGCCAGATGGTGATCCAGTTAATCCACCGATGCCAAGATAGTATTAAGTTATAACTTGAAATAAGAATACCATATGATTTATTTGTAAATCATATGGTATTCTTATTTCTAAATACTACATTTGAAATTATAAAATAATAATTAGATTTTGAGTACCCCTACTAAAATTATCTGTTTTTTTCTGCTGTCCCTTTTTTTTTCGTGCCAAAAGAATGATTCAGATACCTCTGTAAAAAACAGCACTACCTTATTTGACAAAACGTATTTAGATGGTTTAGGTCAAAATAAAAAAGAGAAATACTTAGATTCAATTGGTCATTTATTAAAATCTAAGGATAATGATTCCATTGTCAGAGAGACTTATTTAAAAGTCGCAACGGAATATTTTAATATCAATAATTTAGAAAAATCTTTATCTTCCGGTTTAAGGGCTTTAAAACTATCAAAACAAGCTAACGATAGTATCAGAATTCCAAAGGCGCTATATTATGTTGGCGATTGTTATCAAAACTCAAAAAGGGATAGCGCTTACTTTTATTATCTACAAGCAGAAAAATTATATTATAAAATCCACGATTATGATAATTTGGGCAAAATGCTATTTAATAAAGCCTATGTTTTATTTTATGAAGGAAATTATGTAGAATGTGAAGTTGAAATTTCTAAAGCATTACAGTATTTAAAAAAATCTAGCAATCACCGCTTTATTTATCCTTGTAATACGTTAATGGGTAATTGTTTAGAGAAACTAGTTAAATATGATGAAGCCTTACGATATCATGAATTAGCATTGCGTGACCTCGAAATAATGAAAAATCAGGGTGTAAATAAAGATGTAATAAATAATTACAATGTGATTTCTGTCATGAATATATGTAATTTATATGATTTAAAAAAAGAGTTCTCGAAGTCTATAGAAAAGTTACAAGTCTTACTTACAGAAGATTTAAAAAAGAGATCCCCGAGATTATATGCTAATGTTTTAAGTAATTTGGCTTATTCCAAGATGAAAAATAGAGATTATCAAAATGTAGCCCCTATGTTTTTTGAATCCTTAAGAATTGTTGATAGTATGGGGATTGAGTCGGAAATTTTATATAAAAAGATCCACATAGGAGAATATTTTTTAACTCAAAAGGATACTATAAAATCAATAGAAACTTTAAAAGAAGCGAATCAATTAGCCACTAAAATTAAGAACAGTAATGAAATTTTGGCTTCATTAAAATTGTTATCCGAATTAGATAAGAAAAACAGGTTGTTCTACGCAAATCAATACATCAAAGTAAGTGACAGCATTAATGGAGTTCAAAAAAATGCTCATAATAAGTATGCCAGGATTGAGTATGAAACTTCAAGAATAGAGGATGAAAATAAAGTTTTGACAAAAGAGAACTTTTTTATTTTAATGGGTTCGTTTGGGTTAGTCTTAATACTGATATTAATTATTGTTTTAAGATATTTAAAATATAGAAATAAAGAGTTACAGTTCTTTAAGAAACAGCAAAAAGCTAATGATGAAATATACCATCTGCTGACCGAACAAAATAAAAAAATTGATCTTGCAAAAGAGAGTGAGAAGGACAGAATAGCCAAAGAATTACATGATGGCGTAATGAATAAAATTTATGGTGTTCGAATGAATTTAGGTTTCTTTAATTCTTTAATAGACGAGGAAACAATTGAAAAAAGGAAAGTATATATTACTGAATTACAAAATATTGAGAGTGAGATTAGAAGTATTGCACATGATTTAAGCCGAGGTTCTTTTTTTGATGGTAATGATTTTAATGTACTATTGTCAAGTTTAATAGAAAATCAAAAAGAGTTTACTAAGACCCAGTTTAACTATTTAAATGAAGAAATGTTTGAATGGACAACTGTTGATAATATATATAAGATTAATTTATACCGTATTATTCAGGAGGCGATTTTAAATATTAATAAGTATGCAAACGCAAAGAATTGTACGGTAAAAATTCAGAGAAAGGATAATGATATTTTGCAACTGAGTATTACTGACGACGGAGCAGGATTTGATACGAAAATTAAAAAAGGAGGTATCGGATTAAGTAATATGAAAGAAAGAACGAATTCTTTAAAAGGTCAATTTGACATTGAATCAAAAATTGGAGCAGGAACAAAAATTGAAGTTATTTTTAATCTTCAAGCACTATCCTATTAAATATTCGTAAAGGCTAAGCTTAGTTTTCGAGGATTTACCCTTAAATTTATTTTCTAAATCGATTGTGCTGATATACCAAAATAGTTAGCGCAGTTTTTTAAACTGTGTTCATACAGTGAGTCAATAGTGATTGTTTTTTTTAGCCTATAATCTGCGTCGGATTTTTAATCTGATTGACCAAAACCTATTAAAACAATATCTAAAAGTATTGCTTTATATTTTGGGGTTCTAATAGCTGTTTTTATCGCTTTTTATGGTTCGTTTTCTTTTACGAACCATAAAGTGACTTTTTCTGAAAAGAATTTTAATTGAAGTTTAAATCTCATATATTTACTTTTTAATTAACAAAATAAAGCTCGTTTAGAGGTTCTACCCAGACGCTTCGGGCTAATTGATGCTAGTAGCAGACACTCTCAAAATTTAAAAAAACATAATGGAAAAATACTTACGACAATTAATTTCAATAGAATTTGACGACAAAAAAGAAATTTTTAGTGGTTTTCTTATTGATTGGACTGAAGATTGGATTTTACTAAAAAATAACCCTTTTGATTTTATAATTGATGGCTATACGATATTAAAAAATAAAAATGTAAAGTCAATTATTCAAGACAAAGATCATGAATTCACAGCAAGAGTAATTAAACTTAAAGGTTTAAAAACAAGTGCAGCGGAAATAATTCCGCTTAAAGATTTGTCTTCCATTATACATTTTTTAGCAAATAAATATGAGATTTTTCAGATTACAAAAAAGTCAGATAAAGCGGTTTATCTCGGTAAACTCCTAGAACTAAATGAGGAAGAACTGGTAATAGATTTTTTGGGAACCGAAGGGAAATTTGATGGTGAAATGAGTTTTAAGCAAAACAAAATAAGAGTTATAGAATTTGATACGGATTATATTAATTCTTTGAAACTAATTGTTGACGAAGAAAAGAAAAAGTAAGTGGGTGCTAATACAGGAATAGATAAATCTACCAAAGAATAGGGAAGACTACTGTTTTTGATATTGAGAAACAAAGAAAAGGTTCGTTTATACAAACAAATACATCAAATAAAAACAATGACTCATCTTTTCAAAACCCATTTAGAAAAATTCATTGAAATAAACGAAAAGGAATTTTTGGAAATCATGACATTTTTTGAAGTTAAAAGTATCAAAAAGAAAGAAAATTTAGTTGTTGAAGGAGCTATTTGTAAATCACATTTTTTTGTGCTTAAAGGTTGTTTGAGGAAATTTTTCATAAATAACAAAGGCGTCGAACAAACTACTGAGTTCGCCATAGAAAATTGGTGGATTACTGATAACCTTGCCTACGAGCATAGATTGCCTACTGAATTTTATATTCAAGCTGTGGAGTCTTCTGAAATTTTAATTATCAATAGGGAATCACAAGAACAATTACTAATGAAGTTCCCCAAAATGGAACGCTATTTTAGATTTATATACCAACGTGCCTATGCTGCTGCACAAGTGCGAATGAAATACCTATACGATTTTACAAAAGAAGAATTCTACGATCATCTGTGCAAATCCCAACCTGAATTTGTACAGCGAATTCCACAATATTTAATTGCTTCTTTTCTAGGATTTACCCCGGAATACTTAAGTGAAATTCGAAATAAAAATCGTTCTTAAACCAGTTTAAGTTTTTTCTGTTGCCTATTCCCGAATTTTGCTTTATTAATTTAAAAGAAAAACAAAAATGGAAAAAAGAGTCAACATCAACGAAACAGAACCTCAAGCATTTAAAGCCATGTTAGCTTTAGAAGGATATCTGGCTACTTCCCAAATATCTAAAACGGAAAAAGAATTAATTAAAATTCGAGCTTCACAAATCAATGGTTGTGCCTTTTGTATCGATATGCATACCAAAGATGCCTTGAAATACGGAGAAACCAACCAACGTATTTTTTTACTAAATGCTTGGCGTGAAACTGATTTGTTTACTGAGAAAGAAAAAGTAATTCTATCCATGACCGAAGAAATCACTTTGATCCACAATCAAGGCCTATCTGAGACAAGCTACCAAAAAGCAGTACTTTTTTTTGACAAAAACCAAATCGCTCAAATCATTATGGCAATCGTAACCATAAACGCCTGGAACCGAATTGCGGTAAGTACACAATTAGAACCCGGAAAATAAAAAGAACGCTTTGCGAAGTATTTCTTAAAAAGAAAAAAGCACAAAGTCGGGGGTGCTTCATGAACCCTCCCGACTTTGTGCTTTTTAGATCATCTTTGGATTATTTGTGCAACTATGACTGAAAATTACATCGTTAATATAGTATTTATATTTTGATATTACATTGTGATTTTCCCCTCCATTGATGGAATTAATAAAAGAATTATTGCCATCGACCGGGTACCCAATGATAACCACGTCGAGCTTTATTCCAATGACCTCGTTCATAATTCCGACCTTGACGTGGCATAGTCCAATAACCATCACCGCGATAATAGGAGCGTGTTCGATTATTCCAATACCAGTTGCCTTCTATCCAAATATAGCTATCTCCGGGACGCGTTGGTCTGTAAACTTCTTGATATGCAGGTTCTATAGAAACATAGCCCGCTGAACAGGCATTAAATAATAATACGGCCCCAGCGAAACTGATTAAATAAATTAATTTTTTCATGTTCTTAATTTTAAGTAAATTAAATCGTTTACGGTTTACTTCATTTCTCAATATACTTCATTTAAAAAATAAATTTCTTTTATACTCCGAAATGCCAATTCCTGACTATTCCAATTGCCCATGTTTAATTTACCGAATAGTAGGCTGTTATCGAATTAAGTGATGAAGCTCATTAATACTGCTGTTTAGCTTACTAATCATTTCGCTTCTGTTTTTGTTGTTGTTTCGCTTGTGGATCATTTCGTTGTTGCATTTGTTGCTGTCTGGGCTGTTGTTCGTTAGCTCGCTGTTGCATTTGTTGTTGTCTAGCCCGTTGCTCGTTAGCTTGCTGTTGCATTTGTTGTTGTTTTGCCTGTTGTTCCTTTGCTTGCTGGTCATTGCGTTGTTGTTCTTTAGCTTGCTGATCATTACGTTGTTGTCTAGCCCGTTGCTCGTTAGCTTGCTGTTGCATTTGCTGTTGTATTTGTTGTTGTTTGACCTGTTGCTCCTTAGCTTGCTGGTCATTACGTTGTTGTCTTGCTGGCTGCTGTTGCTCATTACGTTGTCGTTGCTGATCATCATGTTGCTGCCTTGCTGGTTGGTTTTCTCTCTGTGGCTGAATTCTAACGTTTCTTTGCGCAGCAGGTTGTAGATCTTTCAAGCGCACCACTTTGGAAGGGGCAGGTTCACGTTGTGCAGCCCTATTTTTTTCCACCCGTGGTCTGTATATTTGAAGCTCTCTTTTACTCAGATTTTGACCCGGGTTATTTCTTTCCCTTAGCGTTACTGGGGAGATTGTTGTACCGGTTTGTCTTTGTACTTCTGTTCTATCTGGTCCTGAATTGTATTTTACTCGAGTTGAATTGTCTCTCTGAATATTATTTATTACTGTTGAATTGTTAATGATTGTAACATTATTTGATGTAGGAACATAATAATTATAAATGTTCGTTCTTCCAAAATCCCTATCTCTTACACATGTCCAATAATTGTAGGGCAAACGATAACCACTACTATAAGCAATAGTAATGCTAATACCTGGCCCTATCGGTGCCCATCCGTAAAAACCTTCGGATCTTCTCCAGATAACCCATCCCGGACCCCATTCATAACCCGGAACCCATATCCATCCATAATAAGAATCATAATACCATCGTCCATAATGAAAAGGCGCCCACCCCCATGAATAATTAGAAATCCAAGTCCAACCTACATTGGTAAATACCCAATAGCCATTAGTTCTATAAGGGATAAACGCGGAGGATATATTGGGAACCCAAGCGTATCCATATTCTGGGGTATCAATCCAATAACCGTATGGGCTTAAATCATCATAAAAAATCTGGAAGCTAATGGATACTTGTGCAGTTGCTTTTTGAGGTGCCATCAAGAGAGCCGAATTGACAGCAAGGAACAAAATAAAAATTTTAGCCGTTGCTTTCATAATAGTAATTGTTTAATTAGCTATTGATTTTTAAAAATACAATTGAAATCGTATCATGTTAAAGGTAAGTATTTTATAAATTAATAACTGTTAAACAACTTCTAAAAATAAGGTAGATTATTTTCCAATTTTAAAATAATCTACCTTTTATTTTAAGAAGATTAATTGAGGTAGAGTATTGTATCTATTAATAATTATTATAAGTTTTTTGATTTTCAAGTCCGTACGGAAGTATCGGGGAGAGGCATTGTAGAGAAAGAGTTCTAAATGGTAAATAAAATAGGATAGTCCATTACTGTGAATCTATTTTAGCTTGAAAGAATGCGATTTGAAAATAAAAACGCAATAAGCGAAGTAATTAATAAAAAAGCCCATTAGCGTTGCTAATGAGCTTTACAATTGTAAAATTAAATTTATTTTTTTGATTCCTCTACAGAAACTTTTCTAAACTCTTTTAATAGTTTTTCTAGTTCCAAAGTAGATTTACGAGCTCTTGGTCCGGCAGCTTTTACACCTTTCTCAATTAGTGATTCAGATTCTGTTTTAAATGTTTCGAATTCTGCGTTGATTTTTTCGATTAAATCTTTCATGATAGTGCTTTATTAAATTAGAGCGCAAAAATAAAAATTTGCTTACTAGATATAACTAATTTGCTGTTAAATTCTCACTTTTTTTAGGAGTAACTCGGACATGTAAACCCGACCACGCTGATATATCACAATCGTTAGCGCGCAGTTTTTTTAATTGTGCCCACAACGGTGAGCAAATAATGATTGATTTTTTTAGCCTACAATTTGCGCCGGATTTTTAATCTGATTGGCCAAAAAATAAAACAATATGTACGAAGTACTGTTTTATTTTTGAGGATCTAATAGCTGTTTTTAACGCTTTTTACGGATTGTTTTCTTTAAGAACGAGAAAGTCACTTTTTTAGGAAAAGTTTTAATTGTAGTTTAAATCTTAGATATTTACTTGCTAATGAACAAAATTGAGTTCGTTTGAAAGATATTGAGATTGAATGCCACCCGCAAAAAAAGTTAGGCATTTAATGGGTGTATTTTATGCATAAGATTGTTATCTTTAAGGTAATGAAAAAGGCTGTAAAGAATAGTAGAAATGATTTTGTAGGTTTGGATTATAATGCTCAGCCAGAGTAGCGTGTTTACTACAAAAAATAAAAAATCATACTCAATTTTTAATCTAAAAAATGAATATGTAAATACGTTGGTCGTAATCGTATGGCGACATTCCAACTTTCAAATTGAACAGCGGACAGTAGCCGAAAACCATTTCTGCAAAGCCGTTTGGTTATCGTACGCAAAATTCAATTTCAATTCAAACAATAATTACTAACGATTAAAAACTGTAATTATATGAGAAAAATAATTGTCTTATCAATGATAACATTAGATGGAGTACTACAAGCACCTGGTGGACCTGAGGAAGATACATCTGGCGGTTTCAAATATGGCGGTTGGACTGCACCGTATGGTGACGAAGTAGGTGGTAAGGTGGTGCAAAAAGAGCTGAAACAACCAGTAGATTATCTTTTGGGCAGGAAAACATTTGAGATTTGGTCATCCTTTTGGCCTAAACATGCTGACATTTGGCCAGGCATCAATGATGGCACAAAATACGTTATGTCCAAGACCATGAAAAAGTCAAACTGGAAAAACACCGTATTTATTGAAAGTTTGGAAGCTATCAAAAAACTTAAAAATTCAGAAGGTCCTGATATTCAAGTTTGGGGCAGCAGTATGCTTATTCAGCTGTTATTTAAGAATGATTTAGTGGACGAACTCCGACTTAAAATTTACCCATTGACTCTTGGTACAGGAAAAAAATTATTTGACGATGGCACGATTCCGGCAGCATTTACATTAACGGAGAGTTTGACTACGTCAACTGGAGTAATCATTGCCAACTACAAGCGAGCTGGAGAAGTCAAGACAGGTACTGTTGGAACTTAAGGTGGCTAAGCTGTTAATAAATTTACCAATAAAATTCAATCTATGGACAAGACAAATAAGAAAGCCAGCTCTGGATTAACCCCCACTCAAATTGCTTGGGTGGTGAAAGATATAGAGAAATCAAAGACTTTTTTTCAGGAAATGCTTGGCGTTACCAATTTTAGCCCGACTGTTACCACTCGCTTAAAAGAGTATGACGGAACTTATTATGGAGAACCATCTGATGCAGAAAACCTTCTTGCAATGGCTTATTCCGGTGGGACATTTATCGAACTCATTCAACCCATTTCGGGAAAAAGTATTTTTAAGGATTACATAGACCATAACCCAACAGGCGGAGTTCAACATATTGCATACGGCACGCCAATTGCAAATCTTGACAAAGTAATTTCAGAGTTTGAGAATAAAGGCTTTACAGTAATAAGCAGCTTCGACACGCCAATAGCTAAAATTGTGTTTTTTGACACACGGTCAGCCATTGGTGTTTTTACGGAAATAATGGGTATTACTAAAGAAGGCGAAAAGGCTGTTCAAGAAATGAAAATTGGATTGGCACAGCAGTGAGTGGACTAGTAACCGATATGCTTGAAAGCATGGGACATTTATTGAGGGTAATACTATAATAACAATCCGTTTAAATCCTGACACTAAAGAAGAAGCTTACCCCACTTGTATAAAGAACTTTTTTAAGCTGGAACAGAAGATGTGCACCCCACGATTAATTTTGGGGTTACTGGGGAACTTGTAAAGACAAATTTAGAATCCGCTGGATGTTTAATGTTTCAAGTCAGCCTCTTAATTAATAATTACTAACCCAAAATTAATACTATGACAAATAATAGCGTATCATTACACCGAGTTCTTAAAGCATCTCCCGAAAAAAATTATCGTGCGTTTACTGATGCAAATGCGATGGCATCATGGATTCCTCCATATGGTTTTTTATGTGTTGTTCATAGCATGGATGCAATAGAAGGTGGGAACTACCGAATGTCTTTTATCAATTTTTCAATAGGGAATGGACACTCATTTGGCGGAACATACTTGGAATTGAATGAATTTATCAAATATACTGACAAATTTGACGACCCGAATTTGCCCGGTGAAATGGTCACTTCGGTTTGGCTCAAAGAGGTTTCTTGCGGGACAGAACTTGAAATTATTCAAGAAGGGATTCCTTCCGTTATACCAACAGAAATGTGTTATTTAGGTTGGCAGGAATCATTAGAGAAATTGGCAAAATTAGTTGAGCCTGAAATTCCGGATGCTTAAATCTTTTAGCGACTGGTTTTTTATTTTCTAATTCATAAAATAACGTAGTTTTAAGTTTTTTTAGACAAACTGACGTTAGCTAGAGCAGTACCAAAAATTACGGATTATGAAACATGAAATTTGCGACAAAACACTTCTGGTAATTGCATAAAGCTTGTTTCATGAAACAAAAAAATACCCACTCTTACTATTTAAAACAAGTAAAAGCGGGTTTTTAGATCATATAATCGTTCTGTAATTATTTACCAATGACAGGACATTTATAAACTTCGCCTGTCGGGATCAAAGTAATTTCATTGTTTGCTACGGCTGCTGATATTTCATCATCACTAAATAATTGGCGGGCAGTGTGACCGGAATTGAAAGCAATTTGCACTTCTTCCCAAATAGGATTCATACCATCACCAGGAATAGCATCTATCACACTAATAAATGGCAAACCACCTGGTAACCCAGCATCAGATTGATAAATAAAATTAATACCGGGGTTTTGAGCAATAAGTATTGCTGACGCTTGTGGAGTAAATTCAACGAATATAATATTGAATAACTTCGCATCATAATAAGCAGGAATGGCACTCGCAATACCTGTCGTACTATTCTTGCTACTAATACTCGTTTGACGCGCAAAATTTGAACTGGATTGAGTCTCAATCACATCCTCATTCGAGCACGAAACGAAAAACAATACACTACCTAAAATAGTAGTGATTAACGCTAAGATTGTAAACTTGGTTTTCATTTTTCTTAATCATTAAAAGTTATTTAATCAGTTCTAAAAAAATCCTAGTAAAGGTAGCTAATCCTCACTATATATTCTTTGATTATGCGGATTAAAAAACGTTAATTTATGATTAAAAACAAATGTAATTATCTAAAAATAAGTATTTTATGTTTGTGCGTTTGTTGGTTTAACCCAAATAAAAGATGATTACAAGACTAAAGGGCCAGTCAGCTCAAAATGAAGATAAACAATTGCAATATATTGTAAAAAAACCTTCTGAGATTAGAAAACTGGGAGGTGCCCTATTTACTGATTTTCGCTATGGGACTGTCTTTTTGTATCATAATAGTGCACCCTCTTACTATTGCAGTCAAGGCATTCCGTGGTTCGCTAAGAATTTAATATTGTTGTGTCAGCTAATTGAATTTTAAAACGGATTGTCTGAGAACGGATTATTAGGTATGATGAATAAACAAGCTATGTCCAGTAACAGCGGTTCAGTTATACAGCACTTTTTAAAATCTAAATTAGAGGCTTTTAAACTTTTGAGTTTTTTTTAATGCTAGACGTGGAGAAAGAAACTCTACTTATACCGGTAGGGTTAGCTTTGTAAAAAAGTCTAAACTAAAATAATTTTTTTAAATAAAAAACCCGAAACTTTCATTTCGGGTTTTCTTTGCGGAGAAAGAGGGATTTGTATCTCTCTATTTATGTCAGTGTTTACGTTGTTTCGCAAACTATTTTAAAACAAGGGTCTCGATTTTACTCCTACAATTGATAGGCAAAAAATCATGTAATCTTATCACTGTAAATATAGTGATAATTGAAGGTATATCAAAGATAAAAAAGGTCTTTCATTGTTTAAAATTTGAACTGGTTAACTACTATTATTGTATTGGCATTAGTTCAAAATTTAGTTTACTAAAACACAATTCCTACCCAATTATCAAAGGTTCAACTTGTTCAATTTTTAGGCTTGTGTATTGACAAAATTCTTCGATGGATACAAACTCATTTTGGAGCTTATTGAGCTCCTTTCTCATTTTTTGTAGTAGCCTAATGCTTTGACGGTAACTCTTTCCTGTTATGCGTTGAATATCTTTAGGGTAGATACATAATCTCTTGTTTTCGGTTTTCATACTCTATCTATAGCTTTGATTAGGATTTGCTTAACTTGAAACTCTTATGATTCAAGTTCTTCCAGTCAATAAAAATAATGAATAAAACCTTTGGTTCAGAAGCGGCTATTTGTTTTCATTTATGATGCTTTTAAAAGGGCATTTATGTCTATTTATGCCATTTGTGTCATAAAGTGACATATGGAATGGGGGAGTATTTTTTATATGGTTTAATTGACTAAAATTTGCTTCATAATCAATCGGAAGATGTTGCAACAGAAAGATGATTTAGACAATTTATTAATTTAAATTTTAGCAATTATGGCAAGACAGAAAGGCATAATTAAATTGAAAGGCACTATCGGGGATATTACTTTTTATAAAACTCAGGACGGTCATTTGGCTCGTGAAAAAGGAGGAATTGACGCTAGCAGAATTAAGAATGATCCTGCTTTTCAAAGAACCCGTGAAAATGGGGCTGAATTTGGAAGAGCTGGAAAGGCTGGAAAGATTTTAAGAACGGCTTTGAGAGCTGTTTTGATAAATTCTGCTGACGGAAGAATGGTAAGTCGTCTTACACAACAAATGGTCAAAGTTATTCAAGCTGATGTTACCAGCGTGAGAGGGTTGCGAAATATTATTGATGGAGAAGCAGAATTATTATCTGGTTTTGAGTTCAACATCAGAGGGAAATTGGGAACTAGTTTATTTGCTCCTTTTGTGGGAACAATTGACCGTGCTACGGGAGATATTAGTGTTGATTTAGCTTCTTTTATTCCAACGAATATGATTATAGCTCCAAGTGGATCTACTCACTTTAAAATTATTTCAGCAGGAGCAGAAATTGATTTTGAAGCAGAAACTTTTGTTGTTACCAATTCAGAAACTGCTATTCTTCCATGGGATACCGCTCCTACAGTTGCTATCAGTCAAACTAATCCAGTAACTCCGGGGAGTACAAAACCTTTATTTTTAGCTTTGGGAGTTGAGTTTTATCAAGAAGTAAATGGGCAAATGTATTCCTTGAAAAATGGATCCTACAACCCATTAGCATTGGTACAAGTAAGCGGATTGTAAGATGGTTTTAGTACTATCCAGAACTTATTTCCCTGATGGAACAAACGGAAAACTCGAATATGAGGGCAAATTCATCTGTTGTACTATTGAATTACCTTGGAAAAATAACGAGAAAAGGGTTTCCTGCATTCCGGAAGGGAAATATTTATTAAGAAAGCGATATAGTCGGAAATTTCAATGGCATATTGAGGTAGTTGATGTAAAAAACAGAAGTTTGATTTTGTTTCATCCTGCCAATAATGCTCAAAAAGAATTAAATGGTTGTATTGCTCCTATAACGAAATTTTCTGGACCTGGCTTAGGTCTTCAATCGCGACAAGCTTTTGTTAAATTGAAAAATTTAGTATACAAAACTTTGGAGCGAGAGGAAAAGGTTTTATTAATTATTCAATCTTAAAATTCTAATTATGAATATAGTAAAAAGAGCAAAAGCTCCAACACCTAAATTTTTTAAAGTGCTTCGAAATATAGGATTAGCATTGGCTACTGTTGGCGCAACTATTTTAGCAGCGCCAGTTGCTCTACCCATTATTGTTAGTTCAATTGGAGGTTATTTGGCTGTTGCTGGCGGTGTACTATCGGCCGTAAGTCAGATTACAACCAGCAGCGAAGATGCTAATGCAAGCAAGTAATCATACATTAATGGGTACCGCTGGCGGTACATTTTTAAGTGTATTGCCGAATTTGCATTCGGAAGATGTTTTAAAAACGGTTGTACTAGCATCTGTTGGTGCCTTTGTTAGTTTTACAATATCTTTAGTACTCAAATTTTTTATTAAGAAGCACAAAAAATAGTTTGATTCGAGTTGTGGTGACCTAGAATTAGACATTAAAATGCCCTTTCCTAATGGATTGGGCATTTTTTATTTCTAAAAATTAATTTTCTTCAAATAGGTTTAAAGTAACTTCTTCAATTACTACTTCAGCACAAGAACAATATAGCCCATTATATTTTGCACTGTCAATTGCCTTATTTCTGGTATCAAAAACTCCAAAGCAAACTCTTGAAGCTTTACTCTTCCAATTATCTGTTTGATATAAAATAAAAAGTTTCATTTTTTTTGCTTTAAGTTTATAATTATTTCCTGTAATACTTGTAAATAATGACTTTACGTAAGTCATTGATAAGATTTATATTTTTATGCAATTGTTTTTCATTTTGCTCTAAAAGTTTGAGTGCTGCAACATTTTTAATATGTTCATCATGCTCTTGCATCATCAGATTAGCTTTTGTGTAAAACTCGTTTTTGAAGTCCGAAAGTCGTAAAAATGGAATTATGGAACCAACTAATGATTGGTGCCAGAATTTGGATTTCCATAAACTATAGGCCAACCAATACACTGTTTCGGCATCTTCTTCGTTTTGAAATAGGATTACAAAACTATTGGTATATGGTTCTTTTTGAGGCTTGCCACTGTTCATCCCTTTGTTAAGTATGAAGATTTGGTTTGCTTTGTAAACGGCATTTTTTTGGTGTGTTTTAATGATGAATTTTGGCATCGTACATTGGTGTTAGGGATTCGACCTTAATTTTTTGAAAAGAAAAAAGAGAAAAAAAGAAAGCCGTTATAACAGCAGAAATGAAGAACGAAAATGGAGGAAGGAACGACCGACTGAAAGTGAGGAATGGATGCTATGTTTGCTGTGTTTTTTTCTCTTTCTTTTCAAGAAATTGCACTATTGTCTTGTTGAGGTTCCTCTGGGGACTTTATTATGGAAACGGCAATCAAACACCCCCAAGCACCGCAGTCTTGTCCTTTTCGGACGAGACGAGGAGCGCAGAGGCGGGGTTGCGGCAATCGAACAGCCACCTGAAGCCGAGAATTGCAGCTGGCGAGGGACGAGACGCAAAATGAAGGAGTAAGGGCGTGAAACGGCGGGGGAGAAAATAAGAGACAGCCTGTGGCGTTCCTTGATTTAGGGCGAAGTGACGTTTTTCACGGAACGGCGCCAACCCCGATGGCTGTGCGAAGGAGCAACCGCTGAAAAAATAAAGGGCGACAGACATAATACTGCTGGAATGTAGTGGAACGTAGCTTGCGGAGTGTAACGGAATGAAGCGGTATTGTGGATGTAATAGCCCTGCCAAACGAAGGAAGTGAACGTGTGAAGATGAGGAACGAAACAGTGCAAAAAAACAGCTGCTTATTTTCAAGCTGCTGTTTTTTTTAGTGCTGTGAAGTGTCTGCGGAATGGAGGGAGACCTAATTATTGTATTGAAAGAATAAAATGTTTATTTGCGAAAAGCGTTCTTATATAAATGTAAGGTTGACTGACTGTAGCTGCCGAACGGAACAAAGAGAACGACCGAAGAGAGACCGCTTGATTGCCCGTGATGTTTAACAATTATTTTTCAGTTCATCCTCTTTATATTTTAAATCCTTTTGTATATTTGCATTATATAATAACAAACACACGTCAATATACAATAAGATTTGCACGGCATAATTTAATAAATAACCCACAGCATAATACAATGCTTAAAACACAAATTATACCGATTATACAATCGAACAGTATACTAAATATAAATGGTATTAAATGGCAACACCAGGAGAAAAATTAGCTGCATCATTAGAATTGCTTCAAAAGCTACAGGACCAAAAAATCGTTGGTATCAAAGCAACGGATTTGAGTCGGGTGCATAAAGAACGCTTGATAGATCAAGGTTTTATTCGTGAAGTTTTTAAAGGATGGTATATTTCTGTTCCACATGATGAAAGAAAAGGAGATAGCACCTCTTGGTATACTTCCTATTGGGGGTTTTGCTCGAGGTATTTAAAAGATCGTTATGGAGATGATTATTGTGTTGCTGCAGACCAATCCTTGTTGATGCATGCCGGAAATGATTCTGTACCTCATCAAATGATTATTCGATCTACAAAAGGGAATAATTCACTAACTCCTTTACTTTTTAACACCACTTTGTTTACCATGAAATCTCCATTGTCGGACATAGAATCGATTGAGATTATAAAGGGACTTAGAATTTTAAATTTGGCTTCTTCTATTGTTTATTGTTCCCCTTCTTTATTTACAAGTAATCCAACAGATGTCAGAACTGCTTTAAGTTTAATTAGCGACGCATCGGAACTATTAGGAATGCTACTTGATGGCGGGCATAGTCTAAAGGCTGGAAGAATTGTAGGTGCTTTTAGAAATATTGGTCAGGATAAAATTGCAAATGACATTCAAAAAACAATGAAGTCTGCAGGTTATGATGTTAGAGAAGTGGATCCGTTTGAGCAAAAAACACCCATAACTTTGTCGACTCGGGAACGGTCTCCTTATGTTAACAGAATACGGTTGATGTGGCATGAGATGCGAAAGGTAGTTATTGCCGTTTTCCCGAAATCTTTGGGAATACCTAATGACAAAGCAGGTTATTTAAAACGTATTGAAGAAATTTATATCACAGATGCCTATCACTCTTTATCGATTGAAAAATACCGAGTAACTCCAGAACTGATTGAAAGGGTTCGAAGTGGGACATGGAATGCCAAAGAAAATGAAGATGACAGAAAGCAACGTGATGCCATGGCAGCCAGAGGCTATTGGCAAGCCTTTAATGCTGTTAAAATAAGTGTTAGTCATATTTTAGACGGGAAAAATGCGGGAAAAGTAGCTGATGAAGAGCATGGAGACTGGTATCGAGAATTGTTTGCACCCAGTGTTGCCATTGGTTTGTTGAAGCCTTCTGATTTAGCAGGTTATAGAACACATCAGGTTTATATAGGTCAGTCTAAACATGTTCCTATAAATAGAGATGGAATACGAGATGTAATGCCTACTCTTTTTGAATTATTGGAGCAAGAGGAAGAAGCATCGGTTCGAGCGGTATTGGGTCATTTTATTTTTGTTTTTATTCATCCTTATATGGATGGAAATGGACGTATTGGACGCTTTTTGATGAATGCCATGTTGTCTTCCGGAGGCTATCCATGGACCGTAATACCCGTTGAAGAAAGAGATGCCTACATGGACGCCCTTGAGCAGGCAAGTGTGGATCAGAATATTGAACCCTTTGCCAGATTTATTGCCTATTTAGTTGAAGCCTCTATCAATGGGAAACCAATTGCTAAGATTTAATTGAATGCTCTTCGATTGTTTGAAATGTGAATTTTTATTGTTATTTATTTGGAATAATTGGTTTTAGTTTGGAAAAACAGGTGTAAAATAGTATTATTTTGGAAAAACGGGTAAAAAGTATCTATGATTGGTGAAAAGCACTTATTTTATTTACAAAAAGGTGTTTTGACGGCGATTATCGCCGTTGTAATGGATTTATTTAGATACTGTGTTCACTTTTTTTTAATGTTCACGAAAACGTGAACACGCATTATTTGTGAACAAGAATAAAACTAAACTATTTTCCATTATAAATACTTTATGATGATAAAACGGATTTAATTTTCCAGTAAAATGGTGTTTTTGGAAAATATTTTCCATTATAAAAGAATTAATATCTTTTTCAATACTAAACCTCATATTACATATCGCAATATGCAACATGCGTTCACTTTTTTTGTTTGTTCACGAAAACGTGAACGGATGTTTTTTGCGAACATTGGAGTATTGGATATAAATAACGATGTTGATTTTATATAAAAATTACTCTCGTTTTGTTTTCTGATGGTAACCATTATCCTTGTTTGGTAAACTTAAAATCGCACAATAAACTTGATTGGTTTATTGTGCAGATTTACGTTTATCGTTCTAGTATTAAATCTATTATAAACAAGTTTATTAGCCTTTACTCATTGATTATATCATGTTTAAAGTGCTCATGAATCATATAAAAAGCAAATGTTTTTTGGCAGATGAATGAGGTAATGACTTACAAAATTATTTACTTTATCATTTTTTTTTGCAATTTTGTTAATGCCACCTTTTGTTGATTCACAAGAATATCTAACTTATCGAATATCAATTTTAACTTTTTACCGTTTTTGAATTTTTCTATTTCTGATTCTTGTTCAGATGATTTGTAAATGGTATGATTAGACTGAAGAAGACCTAATAATGATTCAACAAGATCATTTTCCTTCTTAGAAAGTGGTATCACATTATCAGCAGTCTTATGCTCTAAAATTTGTAAAACTGCATTTGCCAAAATTATAATTTCAAAAATCTCCATTGTGTTATTTTTGACTAACAAAATGAAGTTGTACCAGTCGACATCTTTCTCTTTATCTAAATTATCGAGGTTGAAGAATCTTGAAAATGAATACTGTCTATCTTTTAATCCCTCTATAATTTTAATTACTGGTTTAAGATTTTCTATAGGTTGTTCGATTGGCAAAAACTTTTTATTTTTCCATAACTGCATTATTAAATCTGCACATTCGGCTTGCAATTTGCTTTTTTCTTCTGGATTTTCACAAATCTCAATATTGCGCATTAGTTCAGCCACATATTGTGCCATCCATTTTCCTAATGTATCATGGCTATCTTCAAGTCCTAGCTGTTTTATAATTTTACTGCCCAATTCTAAAATCTGGCTCTCTGAGTGTTTTGACTGTTCCATCGGGTTTAATTAAATAAAGTTTTACTGTATTATGAGCTGTACCATACTGGTAATCCCGCTCCTTTAGCTGCCTATCTATATAACATTTAATTACCAAAGATTTGCCTGTAGTTTTCAGGATTTTCAATAAATATTTTTTATCTACCTGCAGACGATCTCCAGAAGTTTCATAACTATGATATCGTTCATCGACCACGTTACTCCAAGATTGAAATTTTGAAACCAATTTGTTATCGTGATAACCTTCTTTTCGATTTGCTGAAAATTTAAGTTCGAAAATTGACTGAATGTATTTTCCTAGCGATATAAAATATTTTGCATTATCTGTTGACATACCGTCATGTTTATCTAAGGTATCATCTTTTCCTCTATATTCTCTTAGCCAGCCAAGCATTTGAAAATCTTCATTATCATTTTCTACTTCTTTCTCTTTTTCTAAAGGAATACTATAGTCATGCCTATCTTTTGTATTTACTAAAGCCCTTAAGAGCGCATCAGAAGTTTTTGTGGATACAAGACATGAGCGAACATGTATATCTTCAGTGACATCGCCATCGTATGTCTTTAAATTCCAAAAAACATTTAAAAAAGGATTTTCAGTTTTAATCTGAACAGCTTCATCGTAGACTTCGGTTGATATTTCATCTTTCCATTTTTTATCATAGATTCTTGTTTCAGATAGCCAAAACCTACTTTCCATTGGTATTTCATCGGTCATGTCATAAAGCCATTGCTGCCCCCAAGAAATGGCATTTGATTTTAGCCATCCATTCCAATTCCCCATATAACTTTTTTCAACAAGTGGAATTGTTGTAATTAATTCATTGGCTGCGCAAAATATAGCATGGTACTCATAATATGTTCTCAAATTCTCAATTACAGGCAGGCTACCATGATCATTACGTGTTAAGTAGTAATCATTACCATGTGTAAAAGTATGGTCATCTTTATGTGGGTCACCGCGATAGTTCCAAATATTTGAAATATAATTATCGCATAATCTGGCAATGTCATTTTCAGACATATTGAATTTTCGAGCCAAAGGACCAAACCAATATGGCAAAGTGTCCATTGAATCAAAATGGAAAATTGTTTTTTTGCCTGTACCTGATTTTACCAATTTCATTTTTGATCTATCTTCTTTTACAGATTCAAAATTGTTTTTAAGAGTACTTTTTATAGATGCAATCGTATCACGATTATATATCTCACCATTAGCTTTTATTAAGTTTAGACAGGTTTTTTTAATTAAATGTCTTATGAGCGCGTGAGGCAGAGTTTCATCTTTCAGTTCAGCATAGATTTTGTCTGCAAATCCATATAGCGCAGATGGATTTTCTTCACTCACCCGCATTATTCCAATCCATAAATAAAGCTTAGATGACATCCAATAAAAAGTAAAATTTTCCTGTTGAAATGGAGTGCAATGGGGATTATTTTGTTCACTAAATAAAATATTTAATAAATCTATACAGCCTAAATTGATTACTCTGCGGACAGCATGTACAGCATTCCAACGTATTCTTTTATCAGGATGTCCCAATATGTATCTTAATACACCTGCGATGACCTCGTTGTGATTTTGGGGAGGAATTAGATTTTCATTCCAAACGCTTTTATTCGTTTCCTTCTTTATTTTAAGATTCCATCTGTCAAGCGACCATGCAATGATAACTTCATTCTCTTCTGGAGTAAGATTGTATTTTAATAATTCAATGGCTGAATATATCGCTTCTGAAAATAAGACATCTATTTTTCCAGCGAAAATATCTGTTAAGAGTTTTGAGAGTTTATTGTTTTCAATCCCAAATAGTTCTGCAAATCTATATACTAACCAAATCTTAACTCCATAACCTTCATCAATAAATTCAGAAAACCATAATTCAATAAATATTTTGAAATTATCCGCAGCCCAATTTCTCACTACCGGATTAATTTTCCATTCTGAAAGCCTTTGTTCAAATGCCTTTTCTATTGAGAAAAAATCAATTATATCCTTATCCAAATTAAGAATAGCGTCTAGTTGAGGAGCCTGATCTTTTACTGAGCATTTTACTTTTAAATCCTCTAATAAATTATCTACTGTAAGACGATGTTCATATTTTTCTAAATCTATAGAAATGCTTTTTATAGCTTCTTCCAATGAGGCAGTAGATGTTGAGTTTATGGAAGACACATCAAGATTGTGTTTTTGTTCTCTATCCTTGTATTTTGGATAGTTACTATCTGACTTTTTAAACTTTATAATTTTTTGGAATTCAGTATGTTCATGTAATTCATTTTTAATTTCAGTTGTAACAAAGCGATTATCTTTTATTTCGTCATAAATGACCTGAAGAAAAGAATGATTGTGACGTAATTTAAATTGTTTAATTGTTGCCTTTAAAAAATAATTCAGTTCTGTTGCCTTGCTATTTTTGCTAAATCTATCGATAAGATTTTTATAAATGTGTAGGTTATCATCATCTTGATAGTCTTCTGGTATTGTGAGCAATGATGCAACAACATTATCATCGACATCATTGTTATCCAACGTTTGTTTCAGTATCGTTTTCAAACTTCTGAAGAAATATCCAATGTCTTTGTGATTCCACCTGCAAGTGATTGCATATGCACTTCGAATGTCTAAATTTATCAAACCAATAATTCCGTCATAAAACGGAAAATGGTCATATCCACTTAAACTCTCATAACTGAATTCGATAAATCGCGAAAATTCATATGCCAATTTTGGATTTTCTTTTGGAATGCCCATTTTGGTCAAACTGCTCAACCCTTTAATCTGATCAAATGCTTCAATATCAATTCCTGAAACTGCATCAACGGCTCTGTTGAAATAATGCTGGCCAATGGAACTATCAATTTTTGTAGCTATCAGCGCACAATCAATATAATATTCAACGGCATCATGCGCTAACAAATTTAAAATAGCTACAGATGTATCAATTTCATTTAGTAATGTCAGTGTAATTGTATTTTTTGACTGGCTGTAGACGAGAATTTGGGCAATTAATATTCTTAATGGAATCTGATACTCATTCTTATTTTTTGCAGACTCAATAATTTCTGCAATAAAAGAATTTTGATTTTCTGCTATATTAATTAATGGCAAAAGCTTGATAGCTAAAAAATTTAGGAGACCGGTTGACTCATGGCTTTTGTGATATCTGATTTCCCAATCACCCTTTATTTTACTTGTTAGTTTATGGAATTCTATTAATGCCTGGTCGTTAGTTATTTTTCCTGTGTAATAATTAGCATTAAGTCTATAAATCGGAATAGCAAGATTAAAGAATCTTTGAAAATCATTTTTGTCTCTTGAATTGCGATCACGAGTATCATAATCTTTCTCCTTATCAGATATAGTAAGACTTTTAGGGTAATAATTTTCAATATTGAAGTCCTGATCATTAATTACTTCCTGAATAGCTTTTTTCCTTAAATACAAATCCATTTCTACATCTTCAGGACTACGATGATATTTATTGTAAAAAGAAGGAACTCTATTAAGCGAAGTTGTTTCTATACGATCCAGAATCTCTAATATATCACGATGGTTAACTTCTCTTTTTTTAAGCAATAGTTCGCAGAACTCTATTAGCTGACCTCTGAAATGTTTAGCAAAACGTAATTTGTCAATAGATTGCAGAAATTGCTTAGCAATACTGGTAATATCTATATATTCTGTTTTTTCAAATTGATGTAATTTATTAATGATTAGTATATTTACTTCAAGTGGCAAATCTATCTGATGTATCCATTTTTCTATCTCATCATTTGTCGATATGCTAAAAACATTATCCATAAAGATCAGAGCAGAAAATAAACGGACTTCTTTAGGTTTCCATCTGTTAATCCAAGTAATTGCACTTTCGACACCTTTTAGTCGTAAATATGCCTCCATACCGTATGCAAGATCTTCATTTATTATACTATAATTTCCGCGTTCTTCTTTCGCAAGTCTTTGACGCAAATCAATCCATTTTTCGACAATCTTTAAATGATCTTTTGCTTTCTTATGTGTTTCTTCATTTCTTGAATAAATAGCAGCCAGTTTAAAATTAAAAGAACCGCCCCACGCACTTTCTTCTGAATTCCTATTTATTTTATAGAGAGAGGAATCATCACTAAATAGCGCTGATAATTCTGCATTATCAATCAACAATTTTGTGAGTGCAGTTTCTTTCTTTGCTTCATCGGCAGCAATCATTAAAAGCTTGAAGTAGGTAATTTTATCATCTTCATGACTACTAAGTTTCATAGCCAATTTCGTCCTCTCGATATAAATTTCCTTGCTTCTAATAGGATCAGAAGGCATATCTCGAAATTTATTTTCAATCACAATATCTTTCAACTCATTTTTATACGCAGCATCATATAATGCAAAACCTAAGTTTATAGATGCATATTCGCTACTATCAGCTTCTTCGATGAACAGATTTGCAATTTGTGTTTTTGTTTGACTGTCGACTTCAAATTTTTCCCGTATAAAATTTTCAAAATCCTCATCCCTAAATGATAACAATCCATTATGCAATACTAGCCCGTGCCATATATCAGTAGATAAATCTGTATAGAATACAGAATCTTCCGGATTGAGTTTTTGAAGATATGAAAGGGGAACCGGTCGTGGCAAGGCAATAAGAAGTCTAAAGAAATCTTCAATAATGCGATGTCCATTATCTCCAATTCTTTTAGCTGCTTCAGTAATCCTATCTAAAATTAGGTCTTTTACTTCTTTACCATTAGGCTTCAAATAATTAATCACTTCCTGAATACCCATTTTCTTGAAATCCAATGTATAAGACTGTACGCGAGGAATACCTGAAGTAAGTTTATGGAAATCTGCTATTTCCCGGTCACTTAAGGAAGGAAAATAATTTTGAATATATGCAGTAGTTTCTGGCAAGCTAAAATTCTGCAATGGAATGTCAATGTAACCATGAGGTAATTTCAATGTATTTTTTCTATTTGTTCTGGTCGTCACCACGAGCTTAAATCCGTCAGGAAGATTCTCATTCATAAGATCTTGTACAAAACTTTCTGATAAGCTATTGTCCGCAGCCGTTATGCTATTGTCCGCAGCATCAATTATAAGAAGTAAATATGCGGATGGGTTTCGTTTTCTTAATATGTCTATTGCCTTGCGAACCCGTTTAAAAAACTGTTTCAAAAAAATATGTGAATCCTCTTGCCTTAACAATAAAAATGGAGTGCTGAGTTTTTTTGCCAATTCATTACTCAACTGTGTTAAGGCTTCGCGATGGTCGTGTCTTTTATCTGATGGATTGAGATAATCACCACCACCATAACAATCGAATAGAAGACTTTCGCAATGATTCGGAACGGTTGAAGCTATTAATTGTGAGATTGTAGATTTTCCAATTCCCGCTCCTCCATGCAGGCAAATTGCGGATGAAGTATTATTAATTTCATTAAGAATGTCAGGAAGTTGTTCCCGGTCAATTTTATTTTGGATTAGTTCAAATTTTTGATTGACTGGAAATAAGTCATCTAAAACACATTTAAAACACATTAACAAATCTTCTTTTGTAATGTAATTATTAGCTTTAGACTCTGGCATCATTTTTTTCCAAACCAACGTATGAAGCGCATTGTATTCATCAGTTGAGCTTGTACTTAATGAACTTATCGTTTTGTAGATTTCTTCATTTAAAAATTCTCTTGACAATGCACCACAATCATCTAAATCGAAAATACTGAGAAAGTCTGAAAATTCGAAACTTGACAATCCTGACGCGTGGTAAATTTTCGCAATTGCAGTTTTTTCAGATTTCGAGAAATCTACTCCTATTTTGTCATATTCGACCGGCTTTTTATCCAATAAATTATAAGCGCTTTGGAACTTTAGAAGTGTGTTTTTTTGAGCAGAATTAAAATTTCTATTACTTATAAATTTCAGAGATAATTTGCTCAATGTTTCGTCTCTGCCATGTTCATCAAAAAAAGTTTTAAATATTAACGCCAGCTTATTAATAATGGATTTTTCTATTCCCTTTCCATTTTTTGATTCGTATAATTTATAGAAAGTCCATTCTTCGTCAGCTCTTCTAGTGCTATATTTTAATTGAGAAACAATAACTTTAGTTGCTTCCTTAAAATTCTCTTCACCATAAAACTCTACAATATCAATACCTAATAATTTTCTACCTGTTGGGTCGATTTTTTCACTTTCAGCTAAACCGATGCCTTCAATTGTAATTGCTTTTAAACCAAATTCATCAAAATTTAAAAGGTCAAAAGTTTTTTTAATACCCCATAAAATATGAAAGTCATCTCCTGCATTTGATTCAGGTGCTTCGGAAACTGTTTTTATTTTTCCCATCAAATTTTATGTTTTTGTTCCAGATACACGAATGTAACGTTATCTAAACTTTAATTAGATTGTTTTTCTGAAAAATCCTGTCAATAACGAGCATTTACTTCGGAAACTTGTATTTTTTGTGAACATAGGAATATAAATAACGAGGGCGATTTTACATGAAAATTACTCTTGTATTGTTTTTGAGGGTAAGGATTGCCCTTGTTTAGTAAACTTGAAATTGCATAATAAACCAATAAGGTTTATTATGATAAAAGAGGTTTATCGTTTCGGTATTTAAGATACTAAATATTGATACAAGCGAGCAAGGCACGGATTGCAAATCCGCGCTAGCGGTTTTTTTTTTTTTTACTATAGTTACTCGAAAATATAAGAAAAAGATTAAAATATTTTTTCCAAACCTTTTAATAAGTTGTATATATTTGATGATATAGAAATGTTATAGCCAATTTCCCAGAACATTATCTTTTAAATCAAAACTCAAATTATGGAATACGAAGAATTAGTTGACAGTCTATCTGAAAAAACAGGAATTAATAGAAATTTATTCAATCTTGATTTTGAAGAAAGCAACAAAAATGGTTTAATTCTAATAGATGGGAAGGATGTACATAATTATTTTTTTTCTAGATATGAATATTGGCAAAACTCCGATTATGGAGGCTGGAAAAGTATTGCTTTGTATGTTCCAAACGGAATAATTACTGAATTTTTAACGGCTTTAAATCAGGTTTTTGAAGAACTGGACGAAGAAACTATTGATCTTGATAACATACCAGAAGAATTCACTTATAGTTCAGATGATGGTGGATTTAATGTTTTGCTTGGGCAAAGTAAAGGCGAATATTACAGAATAGAATTTGCTCAACCTAATAAATAAGAAACTGGTTGGCATTTTCAAATCAAAATAACGAAGAAATCGAAAAGACAATTTCGACTGTATGTGAGAATTTAAAGCTCAAAGAAACTGCTATATTCTGTGGAGCTGGAATTTCATTTAACTCGGGACTTCCATTAGTAAACGACTTGTTGAAATATATTCTTAAATTAATTGAAGTAAATAATATTGATGCCGATAAACTTTTACAATCAAATTTACCATTTGAAGCATTTATTCAAACTTTGACAGAAGAAGCAAGTGTTGACGATATTTTGGAAATATTTTCGAAAGGAGAACCAAATACAAATCACGACCTAATTGCAGAACTATTGAATTTAGGTTATGTAAAAACTGTTTTGACTACCAACTTCGACACTCTAATTGAAAGATCATTGATTAAAATAGGCTTAACAGAAGGTACAAATTACCAAGTTTTTTCGACAGAAAAAGAATTTGAAAATATTGAATGGCAAAGTGACATCATCAAGATAATAAAAATTCACGGCTGTATTTCAAACACGAAAGAAATGGCAATTACGTTGGAATTAGTCGCAAGAAGAACTATAAACCAGCATAAAAGTAATCTTATCTCATCTTTTTTTTCAAGTACAATCAATCCAAATTTACTTATTTTCGGCTATAGCTGCTCTGACTTATTTGACATATCACCAATAATTGAATCTGTGGCTGATAATAAAAGTCAAATCACATTTCTAGAACATCATTCATCTGATACAGAAATTAAAAGTGAAGATATTTCATTGAAAGACTTCAAAAATCCATTTCAAGATTACATTGGAAAACGAATTTATTTTCATACTGATGAATTCACAAAGCAAATATGGAAAAGCACTTTTTCAAAACCTTACGAATTAAAACGATTTGAAATTTCTTGGAAAGAAAATATTGACAAGTGGTTACAAGAAGCCGCAGTGTATTCTTCTGGAATGAAAAATCAAATTTCAGCAAGACTATTTTACGACATTGGCGAATATAGTCTTTCCATTAAATTATGGGAACAAGGTTTATCTATTGCACAAAAAGAAAATAACCTCGTGTTTTTCTATGCACAACTCGGGAATATTGGGATGGCATTAAATGCCATTGGCAAATTTACTGATGCTAAAAAATGTTTGGAAGAATCTGTAAAGGCTTGTAGAGAAATTGTTAATATTCAAGGTGAAATATCTCAATTACAGGCATTAGGAAACATCTATAGAAATTTGAGAGAATTCGACAATGCAATTGAATCTCTCAATAAGGCTGTATCACTAGCCGAAAAAAACGAATCAGATAGTTTGTGTTCTTCTTTAGGTAATTTAGCTACTGTATATAATCAAATTGAAGATTATGACAACGCAATCAAAATTCTTCAAAAAGGTTTAGTTATTGCACTTGTTACAGGAAGTAAACAATCTGAAGGAAGTATGCTGACCAGTTTAGGAATAGCATTTTTTCAAAAAGGAAACATTGATAAGGCTGTTAATTTTGTAATGGAAAGTATAAAAGTAACGAGACAAATTGGTGATAGACGAGGTGAGTGTATGTCACTTCATAATTTATCGAATTTTTGTTTACAAATTAAAGATTATGAAAATTGTTTTAAGCATTCAAAGAATGGACTTGAAATTGCAAAAGAAATCGGGATAAGACCAAGTGAAGCTGCTGCATATTATAACATAGGAACTTGTTACTTTTTTAAAGGAGAACAAGAATCTGCAATTTTTCATCTTAAAAAAGCTATTGAAATTTATACTGAAATCTTTGGCGAGAATCATTCACATACAGCTTCTGCAATAAATGCTTTGACAAGAGCTGAGCAATTTCCAGACTCTAACAAAATGACGAAAATGATAATGAAATAAAAGAGCAGCAGCTAATGGCTTAATTCTCGCTGATAACTAAAAGTTTGTTTTATATTTGCGATAGCTCGTTGACATTCACGCCACTGAGGCACGCCACCGGACGTTAGCGAAAACCTTTTAAAAATCGTAGCTAAAAACAACAAAATACATTAAATGTTCACAAAATTTCTTTTAATACAAAAGCTAGAGCAAGATGGTAATGCGAAATTTCATCTTATTAAATCAGATTATTTACAATGGACATTTGAAAATAGAAGAACGCAAATTGAATCTGATTCAGTTATTTTCCCTTTCGTAGTGTTAAGTGAAGACATAAAAATACAAAGTCATCCTCCGCAACCAGAAACAAAAATTTATGTTCGAGAGAATGAAATCACATTCGCTGATGATTATGCTGTCCCAGAAGGATTTACAATTGGAATATTATTTCCGGAAAATTACATACCAACCGTTTTAAAATTTAAAGATAAACCCGTAATTCCAATTGGTCTGCAAGGGCAATTTGTAGCAAATGCACAAGGACAATTTCAAATTTTATATAATAGGATAGCAAAACGAAGTGCAATAATTTTTAATATCCATCAAAATGTTTGTTTTGGTTTTAAATGCATTGCGAGAAAAGTTACTGATGAAAACTTCCCTCAAAATGAGAGCATAACTGCTGATGATTTTTTTGATGTAATTATTGATACTGAATTTCTGAAAATTGACGCAATTACAAACGACGATTTAAAGATTATAAATAAAACTCTTGAAGCTACAGATTTAGACGATGTTAAAAATGCAATTAACGAAGTCTTACTTGCTTTAAAATCTGGAGATAAAAAAGAAGCAAAATCTTTACTTGACAAACTTGGAAAATATGTCTTAAATGGCATCTCTTTGACTGGTAATTTAACAAAGATTATTGATTCATACAATGAAGATGGTGCGCCACAACAATTTATTGCCAAACTTTTAGAATATTTAAATCTATAAATGAGGCATCCGAATCGATAATATAAAAATATATGAATGCTACGAAAGAAGAACTAATTAGATTCTTAGAAGAAAATGTATTGGTTCCTGTTGAAACGAACCCTAATGCTGACGTAACAATCAAGCGAAAAGTAAATGCAACTAGAATGAGATTAAATGATCAAGTAAGTGCAGAAAAGGTTGAACAGTATTTTTGGAGCGCAATGGCAACAGATAATGGAATAGATTCCTATAAAAAAATATCAGATATAGGTGCGCCAACTTTTGAAGATGTAAGAGATGAATTTAAAAAATTATGCGGGAATAAGTAATTATTTGATCGTCGAATTAATGGAAAAAACTGAAAACACTTTATATTAGAAAGCTCTATTCCTTTATATTTTTATGAATTGCTTTTTGAATTTCCATAATACACATTTCCAGCTCTTTCTTTATTTCTTTACTCCAAAAACGAATTATTTTCCAGCCTTGGGCTGTTAGGTAGCTGTTGACTTCAATGTCTCTTTGAATATTCCTTTCTATTTTCTTATACCAAAATTCCTGATTGCTTTTAATACGGTTTTTTTGGGTTTCCCAATCTTTGCCGTGGAAGAACTCACTATCGACGAAAATTGCAATTTTGTATTTTTTAAAAGTAAGGTCGGGTTTACCAAAAATGGTTTTGTTGTTCTTTCTGTATCGATACCCTAAATGCCATAACGCTTTTGCCAGACGGATCTCGTCTTTGGTTCCGGTGCTTTTAATGGCACGCATGTTTTTGGAGCGTTGGGATGGAGTATGAACATCCATAACAATTAGATATTAAAAATGTAAACCAAATTTAGAAACTTTTTTCACAGACTCTAAAGCTTTTATAAGGTTTATTTCTTTTATTATTTCGTCTTTAATGATAGATTTAAAAACTGATTTTAAGTTTGATAATTCAAGTGCATCATAAATTTTTGTTTGCTCACCAATATCAAATATTTTATTCCAGTCATTTTTACTAATTAATTTTAATCTATCGTAAACTGCTTTTATATCAATTATTTCTTTTTCAATTTCATTTGACATTTCCTTAATAATTTCTATATCAATATTATTCTCTTCAATAATTTTTAAGACTTTATTACCTAATGAAATATCTCTTGAATTTAAATTTTTAGCTTTTTTAACTTTATTTGAAATTTCCCAAATATCTGTTGAAAAAGGATTTAAAAAATCATCCGTTAAAGAATATTTTGATAAGCCATCCCAAAACTTATTGCCAAAGCTCATTATCTTGACAATATCCATTAAATTATTTTCTGATTTATTCTCTAAAATATCAGTTTCAATCTCTCTTTTCGAAACTTCACTTTCTTCGATCAAAAGAGATTTAATTACTTTTAAATCAAGATTGTAAGTTTGTTCTTTTAGTAATTTCCAGCTAGATTCTTTTTTGGCATATTCAGAAATCAGAGAGTTATTTGATGATTTTACCAGATGATTGTATACAAAAACAATTAGTTTTCTATAAACTTCTTCTAACGCAGTTGGGATTTTTTGATCCTCATATATTTTCCATAAGTCTAAACGATTATCTGTCAGATAATAAAAATATGATAAGGTATAGGCTACCGTAAATGATTTTAGATTCGTATCACCAATTGCATCTATGTTTTTTCTACCAAATAATTTATCAACTGATTTAAATAATACTGCGTTTGCGATTAATTTTTTATAAAAATTCTCCCCTGGCAATTTATTTCTCTTAACCAATTCATTTATTTTTTTTGTATAATGAATAAAGTTCTTTTGCGCTCCTTGTGACACAAAGTAAGGCTCCAGTTCTGAAAGATTAATAAATTTTGCAACATCCGATTTTAAGAATTTTTGATTAGTAGGGTTCTGCTCTTTAAACTTCCTTTGTTGCGCAGCTGTTGCTAATTTATTTAACGATTCTCTATATTGACCATTAACTCGTTCAAAATACCATAACGTAGACTGGCTTTTATTATCAGGATTAACCACATATTTCTTTCTTGATAATGATTCAATCTGAACAAAATATGGATTATTTGATGACAAATCTAATTCAGAAACTTTATTTTGACTATTTGCATATCTCGCAATATTTGGCACTTCTATGTTTTTTTGCTCAATATCTTTAATTACAGTTAATTTCATCTGAACAAATACCTTCCCTAAGTCCGCATCTTTATATTTTTTTTGAGTATGAAATAATGATGCCGTTGTCTGACCACCATTTACAATTTGAAAGTCATTCAACTTCGTCAGGTATAATTGATTCTCAACAATTATAGTTTCTACATTTTCAGCAGTTGCAGTTATTCCATTATTGTAAGGTAAAAACATCTGTGGCTTATCCCGAATTGTATCCCGTATTCCTTTATTATATTTTCCTGTTTGTCCTAAAAAAGCGCGAACGTTACTTTCTAATAATTCATTAGAATATTCTTTATATAATTTTGAAAGTACATCACCAGGAATAATTGCCAAATAACATTCATATAATTCATTTAAATCAGGAACTTTTAAACATTGAATTCCATGACTACTCACTGTTATTAAATCTTTAAATTCAATTTCTATGGGTTCTCTATTGCTTGTAGACTCACTCAATTTATAAAATCTCGGAATATCCCAAACATGAATAAAAACATCTAAATTTTCATACCCTTTGATTGTTGTTTTCTCTAAATCATGATTGGAATTACCATTAATTAAAAAATAGATATTAACTCTGTCAAAGTTGGATTTTTGCTTTATAATAATTTTTAAAAGTGCATTCAATTCAGTTTGTGCCGGATCAATATAATCGATATGTCCTTTTAAAGCCGCATTTAAAAATTTTTTTATTTGATTTATATTTTTAGTAAAATCTTCTTTTGGAATATTATAATTATATGAAGTATGATTAAAATTAGTTATAAAAAGATCCAAAGTTTCAAAATAAACTTTATTATCATCATCCCTGAATTCATCTCTCAGACAATATCCATTCATCTTCCAGTCTATTCTTCCCTGAGAATCCGGATGAATAAATGATAAAACTCTCGCTCCTTCTGATTTACCTATACTGTCTAATATTTCAATGCAATGTTCGGTATATTTGTCTTCAAAACTGGCACCATCGCCATCTGAATAAACCAAAGCTGCTACATCAGACTGAACAGATTCTATATAATTTTTTAATCCTCTTTCCATTAGTTTACTAATTCAATAACTGATTCAACATTTACAACAAAAGGCTCTATGGCAGACAGCTCAATATAATATGACGCATTATAAACTCCTGATGCTAAGTCCGACGAAACTATTTTTGGGAAATCATTCTCTACTAAATATTTATAATTCTTTTTGAGAGCGTATTGACCATTATAATTTTCAAAATCCTCATCAAAGTAGCCAACCAATATTAATCTTTCATTAAAGAATTTCAGCGCATTGTGATTGCCTGTTATTTTATTCCGAATTTGTTCAATTATTGAGTTAAGTGAAAACCCTCTGTCCTTAACTTGTTCGGCAACATATAGAATTAAATACAAATGAGATAAATTCTGTGCATCTAATTGTCTTTCACTTGTAATTCTTATTTTTGGGGTTTTTGAAGATGTGAATTTTACTTCTATCCCTTTAGATCCAAATAAAAAATCTTTGTCCTCATAATCCGGACCTGTCCAACTTTCAAGGAGGTTGTCAATTGGATGATTCTCGTCTAAAAAGGAATTGAATAATAAAAGTTCTCCAATTAATCCTTTCTGACTTTCTAAAGTAAGCCCCTGAAAATTTATCTTATCAAATAATTTTTTCCATTTTAATACAACATTTGAAGTTTCAATTAGTGCCTCATTTTCGGTAACACAATCTAATACCTCTTCCAGAATATTTTCAATAAACAAACTAAAGATGTCCTTCAGCTGATTGTCTAAAAGATAGATATTCAACTCTTTTGAATCATTAAAATCAAAAGTATGTATCAGAAGTCCCTTAAATTTAAAATTTTTAAATTCGGGTAAAACAGCATTTTTAGAAATTTCCAGAATGAATAAATGGTTACCGGTCTTATGGTTTGTTGCTGCATAACATTTAAACTGAGGAATATCTTCAATTCTGGTTTTAATTATAATTTCATCTGTTGGGGTTTGATTTGCCCAAATGGATTTAATATCTATCATAATTATTCGTTTTCAGGATTATCATCATCTTCCATTGGCTCATTTTCAAAATCATCTTTTGTAATCGCCATATATGATACTTTAACTTCATCGTCAATTTTTGGAAAATGCAGACTATAACCTATTATAGGCACTCCAAAATCAACATTTGAAGTTCCACGTTCGTCAAGAGCATATAACAATAATAATCCTTTTTTCTCAGCGGCTCTTCTTTCCTTGATTGTACCAACTCCATTTTCCAATAAATCTACCTGTCTGTCAACGGTATCATCAATCTGGTTTTTAGTGATTTTATATAATTCGTGAGGTTCAGTTTGATTTCTTACGCTACAAGATAATTCAATTAAATCAATGCCTAATTCTATTGAATATTTCTTAGCCGGCCATGGTTTTCTCGAATCTTTATTTGGTGTTTTTCCTTGTATCTGATCATATAGATAAACCTCTGAATCTGTATTCGATACAATACAGACATTCCATTCTTTAATGTTGTTTTTTGATTTCTGTTGTTTTATATACTCAGTAATTACTTCATTATTTATTGATGGAATATTAATTTTATAATTATTTATAAATTCATTTAGAAGTTCAGTATCAACATCTTTATACAGAACGTATCTTATTTTTTTTCTTTTTTCTATTAATTCAGTTGGCTTGCCAAGTCTTTTAAATAAAGTTGAAAACGAACTGAAATTATTAGATACCGACTTCTTATCTTTTAAAAGCAGGTAAGTTTGTGGATTCGAACCGGAAAATGAAATTGTAATGTTTTGTGCCCAATATAATTTAGCTACACTGGTTACTGTCATTAACCCATGATGATTCCGAACTTTTAATCTAAAATCTTTGGGTCTTTGATGAGTTATTGTCATTTCATCAAAATCATTTCTCATTTCTTCTGTGGCCATAGTAATATGATTAAACCACTCATAAATTTGTTCTGTTGTAAAAAGCCTGCATAAATCAACATAACCTGGTCTATATCCAAACCATCTTCCCATTTGCATTAAGGAATCATACATTTTAGTAGTTCTTAAATAATAACTAACAGAAAGGCCTTCTAAGGTAATTCCCCTAGCAAGTCTGCTTCCTCCAACTGCAATAACAGACAAGCCATTTTCATATCTGCCATAGTCAATTTCTTCTATGTTATGATATTCCAAGTTGGTTGTAGATCTTGTTCCATGAACTGACCTCACATCAATTTTAGATACTGCGTTTTTTAATTCCGATCTTACATCTTCCCAAAGGTGATTCTTTATTCTTACATCAGTATAGTCCAGATTTTCTAGAGTGCTTATCGTGGTCGGTTCGTAATCATTTTCAAATAATTCTTTTAATTCCTGAATGAATTTCGGATCATTACTTTCGATTTTATTTTTAAATTCTCTGATTTTTTCATTTACCAATAATGCAACTCGATCAATCCATTTTACATATAAAGCGACGTGAACTAACATTGAATTATGCTTTTTATCATGACCTCTTAATCTACGGATTGTACATGTTAGAATAAATGACTTTATAGCCAACTCTAAACTTTCCGGTAAGTATTCCGGCAGATCATCTTTGTTGTTTTTATTTATAGTTGTAAAAAAAGGTGGGTCATAGTCATCAATTTTTCTAAAAACGTCAAGCGGCTCATTAATTATTCCGGTTACTGGATCTTCTAACCCAAAAACCTTTGCAGCTCCAATATAATTTTTTGCAGCTTTAATGTTTATTATGAAATCCCTAGGAAATAAATCATCCCCAATTAAATATTCTTTTCCTTTTACTACTGTTTTTAATTCATTATTATATTCCTGAGAAATAAATAGGTTAGCATACGGGGTTGCAGTATATCCGATAAAAGTATTTTGATCAAAAACATTTAATAATGTTCGAATCAATTTATTGATTGTTTTGACGTCATTTATATCTTTTGAAGCATTAACGGAAGCTGCATCTGCTTCATCATCAATTATTAAAACCGGTACATCAAATAATTTAGGGTGACCGTCAATTGTTTTAATATTATCGTTTTTAGAAAACCAGTCAATTAAATTTTCCAGAATTCCTTTGTTTTTTTTGATCACAAAAACGACAGGATTTTTCCCAATTGGTATATTCAATCTATTGGCAATTGCCTGATTAAAATCACCTTCATCACCTGTTTTATAATAAGAAGAAGATAAGGAATAAATATCTGTTCCCACTTTATATTTACCGGCTCCTATAATTCTATTTTCCCCATTATTATTTATGAAAGCAGAACTACTTCTACCAATATAACCTTCATCTATTCTTTCTTGGGTTTGTCTTCTTAAAGAGCTAATTGTACCTGCAATAACAATAATTACCTTGTATCCGGCATCAGTTGCTTTATTTATAAGGCCTACATAGTTTGATGTTTTACCAGACTGAACGTGTCCGACAACCATTCCTCTTCTATCCCATGAACCTTCTATTTTAGGATTGACACATTTATCTAAAATTTTATCAGTAAAATCATCCAAATCATTGACCGGAAAAGAAGGATCTTTTTCAGCCATATAGGATTTATATCTGTGCCAGAGTTCCCAATTTATATTTACTTTATTTTCTTTTACCCATGGCTCTATATCTTCAGATAACATTGTTATTGATCCCTTACCAATACTGAAGTCCGCCATTAATATTTCAAATAAATCGTCCTTATCAATTGGTTGAGTTGGGTCAATGTTTATTATGGAAACCTTTTCAATAATTTGTTTAATTATATCCTCTGTTAATTTACCATTTGTTTTTTCGTGATTTAGTAGCGTATGTGCAATTGCTCTTGCGGAATGTTTTATATCGTTCATTTTAAATAATCATTGATTAAAGGGAAAAAATTAAATGGTGTTGCGTTCATTATTTGTTGACGTGATAATGATTCCGGGATCCCTTGGGATTTATATATTTCAAATAATTCTACTGCCAATTTAATTAAATCATCACTTGGTTTTTCTGTGATTTTTTCCAATTCATGAAATGAAGGGTCTTCGTTTTGATTATATAAAATTAACTCTACTGGAATATTTTCTTCTAGTAATTTCAAAGCTTTAGAAAATAATTTATTTGTATTATCTGATTCCAACAGCTGCTTTATTATCGGGTGTTTTTTGTTTATTTTATATTTTTTAATTCCTTCTCTATTGGTTTCGTCTTTCCATAAGCTTTCAAATGAAGCATTTCCATTTTCATTAGAAATTGTTTTCTGGCCTCTCCAATTGTAAATTTTAGCAGACTTCATAACTGCAATTTTTGCTATTCTGGATAATTCCTTTCTAATCTCAATAGGAGGTATTGCTGTAGATTTTTTTATATCTAAATTCCAGTCGAAATCATTTGCATTGGGAAAGTTTATCGCTATTCTTGCTAATTTTGAATATTCCCTTTTCTTTTCTATTCCTAACCAATCTCCTGAAACCAATAATCTATCCCCTCTGTAAACATAAAAACCTTGTTGCTGGTACCAACCTAAAGGACCACCCGATTTTTCATAATCTTCAGTGCTGATTTTTGACATGTGTGGCAGTATGAAATAGGTTACTTCAACATTATTAAGAAGTAATTCTGTTTGCCCCATTTCAGGTTTTGGATTTAAATTTAAAAGGAACGGATTCCAAGGATCAATTTCATAAGTATTTGAAATCAGCTTAATTTTTTTGCTTTCTATAAATTTATGAAAAACAAGACCAAGATGTTCTTTAACCGTTATCATTTCTTGGTAAAATGCGTTTTTTACTGATTCATTTTCTTCATTAGCATTTCCTATAATACGATCTAGAGATTCCCAAATTATAAGAGTTCCACTTGATAATTCATCTACTTTTTTTAAATAGGATTCGTCAGAAATAAAATCCAATAAAGTCCATTCTTCCTCCTGATTAATAAAGTCAATATCCCAGCATCGTTTTATCGTATTGAAACCTTCTTTTTTTGTAACAACTGTCAGTCTTTTGCATTGGGAAAAAGAAGCAGTCTTTAAACCCATACCGAATCTACCTAAGTCTTTTTCATCCCTCAAGTCTTCCGGATCTTTGCTTCCAGGTGTCATTGCAATAATCAACTCTTCTAAATTCATTCCTTTACCATTATCAAGAATTGAAATGAATGAATCTTTACCTTTCCATAAATAATCTATAGTTATTCGATTTGCATTAGCTGAGATACTATTATCAACAATATCTGCTATTGCCGTGGATAAATTATATCCAAAACTTCTATAAGAATTGATTGTAGATTTTGGATTTGGTTTGGCGTTTTCGGCTTTGTATTGGTGCATTAAATTATCATTTTTATTTTAAGAATGATTCTAATAGTGTTTTCTAATTTTTAAAAAATTAATTAAATATTAAAGTTGAGATATTACATATTCTTTATCAATATCAGGAAATCCTATTCGGTTATAATATCTGATAAAATTTGTAATCATAGACTGAGCATATGGAGTGTCCAATTTTGTAAATCTTAAAGATTTATCAAGCTCTTCATAATTTACCATTATCTTCTCTTGGAAATCAATAATTGAATTATCAATAAAAGGTGTTTTAGGTAAATAAAAATTTCTTTCGGATTGATTATTTGATAGCAGTCTATTTAATTTATCTAAATTATTAGAATTTTTATTAGCAATATAATCAGTATAAATTTTGTTTGTATTTATATTTTTTACTTCTGCTAACAATATTCTTTCTGCTTTTCTGCCCTGACTTGTTGTATTTTTAAATCTCTCGACATAATCACAATCTGGAGTTAATAATACATATATTTTATGATTATATCTTATAATATCACCAGCTTCAAATTCTTTCACTGTTTCTACTGGATAAATATAAAATTCCATAGGAAGTACATTGTGATTAAGTCTTTCATCACCAACTAAATTCCTAATATTATCTTTAGATAAAGAAGCAGATAATCTTCTTAATATTAAATATCCTAATGATTTTTCTTCATCTTCATTATTAAATATTTCTCTTTGATTATGTATGGTATCCCAAAAATATTTTTTAAATTCTATTTCCACTAGAGAATGAACTTTATCTTTTAGACTAACTATATTTGAATTGATTAATCGCTCTATTTCATTTTTTAAATTTTCAACTCCATCTTTTTTGTCCGTAACACCAACAACATGAGATTTTAAACTTTCAATTTTATGTGAAACAGCAGTATGAAAAACAATAGGAATAAAAGTCCTTTCTTGGATATCTTTTAATATACCTAATCCTTCTTGTTCTGCCTCCGCGGAAGCTTTTCCCTTGCATAAATCTAACACAACTAAATCAAAATCTTCTTTTCTGATTCTTTCTAATCCACTATCGAATGAATTTTCAGGAACTGCTTCAATTGTATAGTTATTAATTTGAGATCCATTAAAAAATTCAACTAATTCGTTAACGATTTCTTCGTCATCTACAAATAAGATTCTTAAATTCATTTATATCCTATGTTTAAAAGTTATTTTAAAATTTGCACCTTCGAGCGGACCATTATTTAATAAATAAAAATCACCATTATATTCAGAAACTAATTCACCAACTATAGTTAAGCCTAGACCAATTCCATCAGGTTTCGTGCTAAAATAAGGATCAAAAACAGATAACTCAGTGCCTTCTTTAATCCCCGGGCCATTATCACTAAAAATTATAGAAAGAGAATCTAAATTTCTTTCTACATCAACAAAAATATTTCTTTCATGATTGACAGACTCTAACCAATAAATTGAATTTTGAATCAAATTCATTAAAATTATTCCTAATTCAGCTTCATCAATTGTAACGGAATTTTTAGTGCTTGGTAACTTGTAATTAATATTAAGTTTCTTCAAGTCTCTATGAGCTAGAGAAAATTGATTATAAATAATATCCTCAACAATTATTAGTTTTGGTCTTCCTCTTTTTCTTCCACCAAAAGGTTCTATTCGTTTAAATAATTGTGCAAAATCCTCTCTTATTTTTATTATTTTATCTGCATTTGATTCAATAGCGTCAAAATTAATCGTTGAATTTTTAAGTTGACGTTTAATGAGATTTGCTTGAATATCAATTTTACCTAAATAATTTCCACCATCATGAAGTATGACATCTATTAACTGTCCTAAAGTTGTAAGTCTTCTATATCTGGATATAATTTCTTGAACTTTTTTTACTCCTTCATTAATTTCAATTTCCTTTTGTTGAATTAAATCAAGTACCTCTTTGTTTTCAGGCAATTTTTCATTTAAATAAACCAAAACTTCTTTTAAAGAGAATCTATCGAAAAGACTTTCTGTACCCTTATTAACATCGTCATTTTCTCTCGGTCTCTCACTGTATCTCCTAATTTCAACTTCATTTAAAATTAAAACAATAAATTCTTTAAGATCAACAAATGATTGACTATCAACAATACCTTCTCTGTTGCTTTGATCTTTTAATTCTGGATTAGTATCAAGCCCAATAGAAACATATCCAACAATTTGATTGTTACTTAATCTCATTGTCGGATTATTAACTCTTCTAATATTTAAGTTTAACCAATCATTATTTTTATTTCCATATGGAATAACTCTAAAATTATCTCTATAAATACTAATTCCTGCTAAATCATCTAAATCCCCTTTGACGTTCTTAACTGTTGAATCAATATCATTTGCTAAACTTTTTATTGAATCACTATCTCTGTTCCATACTTTAAATTCAAACTGAAATGGACCAGTAACAGGAAGTCTATTAGGATTTCTTAAATTAAACTCTTCAATTGACAAGCTTAATGGAATTGTTTCATTATTTTTTTTACTGAAGTAAACTATTTCAGGCATTCCTTTATCAGATATAGAACCTTTTATAAAATAATCAGGTCTATTTAGAGTTTCGGGTCTTTCAATCAAACCACTTAAGTCTTCTAGGCCATCAGGTAATCTCAACTCTATTAAAAAGTCCTCTATTGGTGATATTGGGCTCAATAATCTTGATAATGAAACTCTTAATTCTCTAATTTGATTTTCATCCCAAGAATTGCTTAACTCGCTTAATTCGAGAATCGTTCCATTTGTTGAAATAGCTTTTGGTTCTCTTACAAACCACTTAGTTTTAATATCTTCTAAATATTTTTCCTCATCTGAGAAATCATCCCAATTAAAATTTACAATTATCTCATTGTCATCTTTCTTTCTTGTGTAAATATCTAATTTACTAGCTAGTTTTGCTGAGGCAAACCTTCCAATTCCCTTTTCACCGGTAAATCTTCTTTGCTTATTTTCATTTTCAGATTTTTTTTTAAAATTAGTAGCCGGCTCCATCCATACATTTTCAATTATGTTTAGATCCATTCCGTCTCCTTCATCAAGAATAATAAGTTTTGAAAATTCCTTTTTGATAACTCTTTTTTCTTTTTTTCCTTCGAAAACTTTATCAATTACTCCTTTAAATTCAACAACAACTATAGGACTATTTGCATCATAGCTATTCTTTACTAATTCAATTATAGCAACTACATTGTTACTAATCAAATCTTCACCTATAGTTTTTATTAATCTAGCTTTCGGTCTTAATGATGATTCCCCATTTTGAATTGGTGTTTTACTCATTTTTTATATTTTAATAACCAATTATTAATATTCCTTTTAATGGTAGAATTAATCTACCTGACGCTTGTAATGTATCAAAAAAGGTTATAACACTTTGAAAATCTTTGTTTGTTCGATATGTATTTCGGACCGCAATAACTAAAAAATCTACTTCATGCATCATACAAGCCTGAAATAAATCTTTTAGAAATTGATAGTTTGTTACTGCTCTACCTGCTTCAACTTCAATAACTGTTTTTAAGTCTTCATTATAGGCATCCGCATCAAAATATTTTTCCAGCTTTCCATTCATTCCAAAAAGCACAGGTACCTTTATTTTATCAATTGCTTTTTTTGAAACTTCAACTTGATAATTTAATTCTAAAAGATTTAATGAAACATTTTCTAAAACTTCATTACTATTTAATGTAAAATCATGGGAAGAAATGACACTTTGTTTTAAAACAAAAATATCAACTACATCTTTCAAATGATTTGGTATTTCTTTTCTCTTTGGATAATATTGCCAATTTATCATTTAATCATTTCTTTTATTTTATTAGCAATTCCTTCTGCCATTAGTGGTGGTACGGCATTACCTATTTGTTTAAACGCTGCAGTTCTTCCACCTTCAAAAAAGAAATCATCTGGAAATGATTGAATTCTGGCAGCTTCACGAACTGAAATTGAACGTACTTGTTTTAAATCTGGATAGATGTAATAATGTCCGTCCGCACAGATGTGAGCCACAACAGTATGACAAACACCTTTTGGATCAACAACCTGAAATCTGTTTAAAAAAGCAGTTTCGTTTTTATGTGTCTTTAGTTCTGAAGGTAAATCAGCATAACTCAATCTTTTCCCTTTATTTACCCATAAATCAATAGCTGTTCGGTATATTTCTAAATCTCGTTCATTATGATTCCGAGCTACATGTTGGGTTGTAAAATCAATTCCATTTCTGATTTTAGAAAGGTTTAAGTACTCATTAATTGGTTTGGTATAACTGGCTGGTACTTTTTCTTCTCCTGGCTTTAATTTTGGTAAATCATAAAATAAATCTTTCATGATTTCTCCCTGCATAGGAAAATTTTCAAATGTTGGGTACTTTAAATTTTTATTTTTTTTCCAACCAATTAAAATTACTCTTCTACGATTTTGAAGTACACCAAAATCTTTTGAAGTCAATGTTTTGTGTTCTACTATGTAGCCCGCCTCATCAATGGCTTCCTTTATTTTCTCTAGGAATTCTCCATTCTTTGCGGATAAAATTCCGGGAACATTTTCAAATACAAACATTTTCGGCTTATATTTTTTAAGAAACTTAACATAATGAAGGTATAAATGATTTCTTGGATCATCAGCCATGCCTTTTGGATCTCTGGCTCTTCCAACTATAGAGTAAGCTTGACATGGAGGCCCCCCAATAATTAAATCGACATTTTTACTATCCTTATGAGAATCAATTTTATTGAAAATTTCTTTAATAGTATCATCTGAAATCTCAGTATTGATAACTGTATTTAAAACTTCATTTGGAACACTTTCCCAAAATTGTTTTTGATCAATATTTTGTTTTAAATATTCTAGGTAAATATTTTCCTGATTATTATCTTTCAAATGATAATAGGCCATTCTTGTTTTTATGGTATTACAAGCGTGACTGTTCATCTCAACATGAGCTATTGGATTAAATCCAGCTCTTTTAAATCCTTCTGACAACCCACCTGCACCTGCAAATAAATCAATATAATTTAATGCCATTATTTATTTTAATTTTATATCTTTATTATCAACTACTGAAAGATCGAAATCTAAAAACCATGAAAACTTGGAAAGATAATCTATGCTAAAACTAAATTTTCCGTTTTCAATTTTAGAGATAGTAGAACGATTTACTTCCATTATCGCTGCTAATTCATCTTGACTGTAACCTCTCTTTTCTCTGATTTCACGAATGTTTTCACCCATTTTCAAACGACAATCATGAAGATAATTCTCCATTTTTAAATCTGTAATTTGAGATTTTGTATTACTCATTTATTATGCTTCTGTAATTTGTCTTGTAATAATTTCAATTGCTTCTTCTTTACTCAAAATGTTATCAAATTCCTGTAAAGACTGTTCATCTCTATATACTCCATTTCGGTCATTCCAGCATAGCCATTCTATTAAATCTAATCTGGACCAAGTATTTAACTCGCTTTCTAACACATCACCTCTAAGTTCCATTAGTTTATAGTATGGATGCTTTAGTTTTTCTTCTTCATTTATGAATGTATTCATGATAATTCCGGTTTATTTAGTTAAGCATTAAATTATTTACTAAGGATTTACGAATAAGGTTCCTAAATGTTGCACTCCGTTATCATCAACAACCGTAAGCCAAACATTTGTTTCTACTCCATTAACTCCATTAGAAAGATTAACTTCTATTTTTTGTTCACTAACTTTGATCACTCTTCCTTCTACTTGCGAATAGTCGGATTTATTGATTGTTACTTTATGTCCAATTAAGTAATTAGTGTCGACTTCTACCTCTTCTAAATCACTAAGGCGCACAGTATTGATTGGAGGAAAAGAAAGTGCCGTATTTAATGCTTGTATATCAGCTCTAGGTCTTTCGTTATCTTCAATAACTTCCAAAACTACATATAACTGATTTGGATTTTCTTCTGGTAACGGTGTATGGAATTTAACAATATTTCCTTTTTTAATTGACTTCATAATTAATCCTTTATAATTAGACTTGCTTATTAAGCATATAACAAATATAATTAATACAATGTTATTTAGTGCAATATATTGAACAAATTTTAAATAATTTTTATGGACGAAAATAGACTTTGTTTTTTAGTTCATTTTACGGTTTTCCACATTTTGAGAAAATAATTATTTAATTCCACACCGTTTAGATTGTCTAGAAATAATTGAAAATCGTACAATTGAATCAATCCCTCCTTGTTTTCCGGTATTTGTGCCAGTTGAACAAAATTGATGTTTTGGTATAGCGACTTTTCTCCCACAATGTCTTGCATGATGATGAAAATTGCTTGATGAAGCGTCTTTGTATCGCAATACAAATTATAGTTTTTTAAAAAAACTACAATGTCGAACTTATTTGATTTTTCATGATACTCAAGAGGTAAAAAAGTGAGTTCGCTGGCTTTTAATGTAATCTCATGAAAGATATATGGATCGTCAAGACCATTTATAATTTCATCAATTCTCTCGGTTGGTTGGATGAAAGCGGTGAATTTCCAATTCTTTAATTGTGGCGCATTGTCGACTAAATCAATTACCTGGTTAAAGTATTCCGGGTTTCCGTTGGCAGTTATTATGAGTTCGGATTTTGTATTTCCATTTTTTGGAAAGACAATCATAAATTCAATCTCTTTGCAATAGTAACTCAGGTTTTTGTTTATCCAAAAGCTTATGTGTTTTTGGTTTGTAGGGGTTTCGTTGATGAGGTTTTTGATGGTTTGATTGTTGTCCTGGAACCAGTTCCAGAAGGTGTTGATTTTTTTCATGGTGAGGAAAGTTTAAAGTTTAAGGTTTGAAAAGGTTAAAGTTGCTTTCGATAGAATTTTTACTCAAAGTGATGAGATTGGTTTGCTTCGTGTCTCGAAGATCCTCGCAATGACTTTATCGTTTGTCTTTTGTTCTACTATCAAATGTTATCAAATTGAACATTTGTCGCATTCTGGAACGGAGGCGGTTGCCGTAGTTGTTTTCGATTTCGGAGGCGGAAAGGTTGGTGGTAATGTGCGTGACAGATTTGTTTTCGACAAATTGTTCGTACCGGCTGATAAGTACCTCAGCCATGACGTTACAATCATTTCCGAAGTGTTTTATTTGCTGTTCGGCACCCAAATCGTCAAAGCAATAACCGGTTAGTTTCGATTGACTGGCTTGTTTTAGCGTGTAGCAGTTGATGGCCTCAAATCCATTTTTAGCAAATTCAAACGAGACTTCCCTACATGTTTTGATTTTGTACTCGGATGAATGATAAGCAAAAGGTCGCACTAAGTTCATTAGGGATGTTTTTCCGCAACCAATAGAACCTGATACTAAAATGCCTTTTGATAAGTCAATATTTTGGTTCATAGCTGATTTCTCATCTTTTATCATATAAATCAACAATTTGTAGATGGTAGGGTGATCCATTTCGCTGATATGAAACGATCTTCCATAGGTTGTTTTTCCTTGGTTTTCTAAATATTCCAAGCATTTTTGGAAATTATATACTTTGAAACCTTTGTAGACCACGAAGGTTTCACGGACGGATTTACAATGGTTCGTCATAGTTTTTTTGAGTTGCCGTGTGCAGGTGCATCGGTTTTGGTTGGGAATTGTAATCGGATTTTGGGGTGTTAGCAGCAAACTTGACTGTGTTGAGCATCCAGTTTCTAGCTGCTGCTTTCCAATCTTTCATTTTTGTTTTTCCGCCTATTAACCAACCGATGCTAGAGTAGTAATTGAAAAACTTATTGGCTTCTATTTGAGAACTTTCCTTGAAAGAGAAGTATTCCAGTATCATTTCGAGTGTAGGTACTGTGGTTTCAAAAAATAAATCGAGTTCAATTGATTTTTCGTTTTTTGCGGAACTTTTTTCTTTTATTATTTTTTCTTTTGGAGTTATTAATGGATTCAAATTTTGAACTGGTACATCTCTTGAAATTTTTTCTATATCTATTTTTGTATTGTTTAAATTATTTTTAACTGTTTGTTTTTTATTATATATATAGACCTGTTCATTTACCTGTTCAATGACTTGTTCATTTTTTGATTTACTAAAATTGTAAACGGGTTCATTTCTTGAATGGGTTGGTTGTGGTGTTTTTGAAGAAATTTTTACTTCTTCAGAGAAATTGATCATGATTATGTTAGAGCAGGAGTGGGGATTGAATGTTGGGTTGTATATCATAAACCCCAAAAGTTCTAACTCTTTCATGCATTTATGATACGTTGCTTTAGAATTGATCTTGCTGGCTTTCATAATTTCTTCCCGAGAAATGCCTGTTGGATTCTTGAACCGGTTTACGTTCCAACATTGGAAAAGTGCCAAATAGAGTGAAATATGCGTCGGATTTAGGTTGGTTTCATAATTGATTTTATTGAAAAAACCGGTGAGGTGTTTGATGTAGTTCATTTTTTTAGTGAAAAGTGAGTGGTGAAAAGTGTCTCTCGACTGCGCTCGAGATGACGGGGAATCATAATTAGATTGCTTCGTTCCTAGCAATGACTTTACTTGAAAAGGGTAGGAAGGGCATTCACTTTATTTCCGTTTAAAAGTTTTTCAATATCAGTTTGGTCGTAATACATAATACCACCGATTTTGGTGTATGTGAGTGTGCCGTTGACACGGAGGTTTTGCAGTGTTCCGGGAGAAATGTTGAGTAATTTCCTGACTTCTGTTGATTTTAGCCATTTTTTGGATTGCTCGTTTGTGCCTTTAAGTATTTTTGTAATATCTTCTAAAAGAGATTTACGGAATTCACAGAGGTCTGCTTTAGTGAGGATTTCGATTGCCATAACTTTCGTTTTATATTGTTATGGTGCAAAATTGGTGGGATTGGTTGTTTTTATATCACAAGTGGTTCACAAGTTGTGAAAGAAAAAATGGGTTTTTATTTTGAATTGGTTGTGGTTATTGACTTCTTTTTATTAAATTTTTTCTTTTGTCTTGATTACTCACGAGTTAATAATTTATTGGAGTTCGTGAATCTCTGATTTCAAAAGAAACAAAAAATCAAGCCTGAATATTTTTATCCCAAAAATCATCGGACAAATTTTCCTGTCGCGACCCCAGCCGCTCGTGTTTCACACTCGACTCGGGGGTCACTCCCTTCAGCCAACGCTTAAATTCTTACCGTGATTTTTTGGTATAAAAAGATAAGGACGGCTTGAAGTCGGAACTTAGTTTGATTTTGCTTCGTTTTAGATTGTAAAACAGTTTTCGTACGCAGTCGGTTCCGGATCACTCCTGTTACCAATGCTGAAAATCTTGCCGTGATTTTTTGAATGGGAACTATAAGGGAGGCTATAGGATGTGGTTTTAAGTTTATTGTTACTATTGACTTTTTTGGTTTGTAGATGAAAAGAATCTTTTCTTTTGTCTTGATACAAAAGAAACAAAAAATCAAGCCTCAATATTTTTATACCAAAAATCATCGGACAAATTTTCCTATCGCGACCCCAGCCGCTCGTGTTTCACACTCGACTCGGGGGACACTCCCTTCAGCCAATGCTTAAATTCTTACCGTGATTTTTTGGTATGGCAACCATAAGGGCGGCTTGAAGTCGGAAATTAGATTGATTTTGTGATATGGTAACTGTAGGGGTGTCTCAGATGATGTCTTGTTATTATTTATGAATGTTGTTGACTTCTTAATTTACTGATGAAGTAGGTGGGAGAGAGGCCTGTTCGGTTATTGAATGCCCGTGTAAAGATTTGGGTGGAACCGAAACCGGATTCTTCACCCAATGCCTTGTTGGTGTAATTGCGGTACTTGTTTTCGTTTTTGAGTAATTCTATAATATGGTCAATCTTTAAATGACTGGTATAGTCAACGGTTCCTTTGTCACGATATCGTGCTATAATTTTTGAACCAGAGAGACGGTCGTTAATGTCAAGCATCTCTTGAAGTATGGTTGATACTGAACTTACAACTATTTCATCGCTATATAGTAATCGAGATACTGTGCAAAATGACTGTAGCAGGTGATTATCACCAGTAATTAAAATTAATTGCAAAGTAGTGTTGTAATGGGGGTTTTTATCTAATTCAACAAGAATGCCGTTCCAAAGATCTTTCGATTGCTGAGCGATCAATTTTCCAAAATCGGTATTGACAATTGTATCCGGTTTATATTTAAGAGTGAGTGGCACCTCATTATTAAAACTCAGTAAAATAAAATCATTATTCAATACAAATGTTAATTGAATTAGATTTTGGTACAGATAGTAAGCACTGATATAGCCTGATGCCAGATTTATTTTTTGGAGATCTTCCGCAATTTTATTTAATGCGACAGCAATACTTTTTAATTCATCATTGCTATTATCCTGGATGCGGATGGTCATATTTCCACTTGCCATTTCAAACAGCATTTGGTAAATACGTTTAATCCGGACCTGATTAAATTGGTCTGACATAATTATATGATTTGAAGTGATTTGCTGGAGGAAGAAAAGGAATAACCTTTGCAAACCTATCAAAATAAATTATTTGAAGCTAAAAGTATAGTGTTCAATTCGGGAATTGAATAGGTGTTTTTTTGAGAAAAGTGAGTTGTGTCCTTCGACAAGCTCAGGATGACAGGGAATAGTGAGAAGTGATTGGCGAAATGATTTTATTTTCATAATCAAAGAGTAATTCTCGATGCGTTCTATAGTTGATGTAAGGAGTAATAGGATTTATTGTAGTTTGTTTTTTAGGTCTTTAGCAGACATGGAAGGTTTTTGAGTTTAGGAGGGATTATAATAAAAATGATAGTTGGAAGAGTAGGAGGAAGGAATAGAAAGATGCTAGGAGGTGTCATTTTTTGTTTTATGCCGATGTGGGATACATATCAGTTGGGTATCCAAATAAATAGTCCTTTTGATTATTTGTAATAAAAACTTTATATCTATATTTGTTCAAAACGGACAATCAATAGCGACAATCAACCCAATTTTGAGTGTATAGTCGCTACTTTATAGCGAGTATAAGCAAGTTATGGGCAAGTTGACCGGAACGCAATAAAATCACTATAAAAACCAAAACGTCTGAACCAATGGAATATCCAGAAATTTTTGTAAAAAAAGCAAAAGAATGTAAAAAAACAGAAACCTATATTGGAACAGGTGATCCAAATGGCAAAATTTTAATTGTTGGTAAAGAAACAGCAACAGACATTGAAAACAAAGCAAATGGAAACGAACTGTACGTAAGATTTCAAAATGAAATGCTTCAAGATTTCAAGGAGAATGCTATTAAATGGAATTTAAATATAGAAAATTTAGTTAATGTAGATTCTTTACCAAATTGGATTGGAGGAAAAAATTCTCCTTTGACTTCAAATCCATTGTTCCCTTTTAAAAGTTTACATCCTAAGGAATTGAGAGAAGGTCAAACTTGGAGTAAATATCAAAAGCTACACGATTTAATATTTTTAAACGATTTATCATCAATAAAAGAAAAAGAGATTGATTTTCACAATAATTTCTTTTTGACAGAGATGAATAGTTCACCCGCAAAATTCACAAAAGATGCTGACAAGAGCGGAATTCCAAATAGAAAACAATTTTTCAAAGAAAGTGATTTTTTTCAAAATTTTCCTGTTGTCATATTAGCTTGTAGCAATTATATCAATGGTAATGAAATCGAAGAGATTTTCAATGTGAGTTTTGATAAACAATGTGGAGTTGAAAAGCAATTATTTTGGACACATTATAATTCTGATAAAACAAAATTGGTAATTCATACAAGACAATTAAGCACAAATGTTTCAGACAATTTGTTGATAGAAATTGCTAATGAAGTTCGCAATTTCTTAAAATAAAAATTAATTAAAACCGATTAAACAAATAAAACACATTATTATTGCAGTTTATAAATTAAAAGCAAAGGGAAGTTACGGGAACATGTCTAAAGGATATGAATTTCAAGTTATTTCTTCAACAATTCCGACTCCAAATGCAACTGACATCGAAAAAGAAATTGAACGATTAGGTTTTAATTCACAAGCAAAATCATATAAAAGTGCTGGGAATTTTGAAGTAACAAAACTGTAACTAAAAACACAACCTGCCCATAACAGTGGTTTTGCTCAATGGCTTGGGCTTGGTTTTTTCCTGCGGAAAAAACGCTGTCCGCCAAAATTGGGTTTGTGTTTGGAGAGTTCGGTCTTGAATCACAAGCCACTGCGCAAATCCACGGGACGTTATGCCTCATTCTAAAAAGACGACAGTGCAACAAAAGAACGACAGAAATATGACGGAAAGAAAAGCCAATGCTTCCGCAAAATCAAAAGAGGTGCAACCCAACGCACAAGCCGACTCACGGTTGCACTACATTTGTTTTTTCCAAAACGCACAAATAACAATATGAATCTTAAGGAAACTTTTGCTGAATACGAGCTAACTCCAGGACAAACAAATCTTATTGCCGAATTGGAAGAATTTCTTGCCGACAAATCAACATGCTTTTTGCTTAAAGGTTATGCAGGAACTGGAAAAACTTTTATGATGAAAGGGCTCACAGACTTTCTTTCTACAAATAAAAGAAGTTTTAGAATTTCTGCACCGACAGGGCGAGCAGCTAAAGTAATTTCACAAAAGACAAAACACAAGGCATATACAATTCACAAATCAATTTATTCAAGCAAAGACTTGAAAGAATTTAAAGTAAAAGAAGAAGACGGAACAGAAACTTACAAATTCTATTACGACTTAAAGAACAATGTAGACCCTGCAAACACAGTTTACATAATTGATGAATCGTCAATGCTCTCAAATGTTTACTCCGAAGGAGAATTCTTTAGGTTTGGTTCAGGTTACTTATTAAAAGATTTAATTAATTATATCAATTTTGATAACAATGACCACAATAAAAAAATAATTTTCATTGGTGACAATGCACAGTTACCTCCAGTCAATATGAATTTTTCGCCAGCATTGGACTGCAAATATTTAAAAGAAAATTGTAACATTGAATCAAAAGAGTTTGAGCTCACAGAAGTAGTAAGACAAAAAGCGGACAGCGGAATACTTCATAACGCAACCAAAATACGTGAATCATTAAAAGCTAATCTTTTCAACCAACTTGATATTGAAATAAATTTCAAAGACATAAATAAAACGAAACACGAAGAACTTCTTTCAAAATATTTACAAGCTTGTAACAATAGCATTGATGACGAAACTATAATTGTGGCTCATTCCAACTCATCAGTAAAAGAGTATAACGACTTTGTTAGAAACCACTTTTTTCCAAATCAACAATTTCTTACGGTTGGAGACAAAGTGATTTTAGTTAGCAATAATTACAATCATCAAAAAATGGAATTGCTTAATGGCGATTTTGGCTTTGTAAAACAAGTATCGCCAGTAAATGAAAGCAGAGTAATTAAATTGAAACGAAAAAATAGAGTTGGAAAATTAGTCGAAATTGATGTTCGTTTGACTTTTCGCAACGTAATGATTGCTTTTACGGACGAAGAACAAAACAAACAAGACATCGAATGCAAGATAATTGAGAATCTACTCTATTCTCACAATCGTGATTTAAGTTCAGACGAGCTGAAAGCTATTTATATTGATTTCAAAATTCGTAACGGCTCATTAAAAGCAGGAACTAAAGAATTTAAAGATGCTTTGAGAGCTGACCCTTACTTCAATGCTTTAAGAATAAAATTTGGTTATGCAGTAACTTGTCATAAGGCACAAGGTGGAGAATGGAAAAATACTTTTCTAAATTGCAAAACGTCAATGGGTTATTTCAATTCAAGTTATTTTCGTTGGCTTTACACAGGAATCACAAGAGCAAAAGAAAATCTATTTACAATTGACGAACCACATTTTAAAATTGGAAGTAACCTTCAACCACCAAGGATTGAAAATATCGCGCCCCGACAAGACATACTTGTTTTAAGTGATGAAATATTAGAAATGGAAATACCTTTTGACCTTCCAAACGAAACACCATTTTTAAGAAACATATTTCTTGCAATAAATGATGTTCTGAAAGATGCGAACTTGAAGATTAATTCAGTCAAACATACAAGTTATTTGGAACATTACACTTTCTCACAAGGAAACGAAAATGTAGTTTTCAAAATCCATTTCAACAATAAAAATAAAATCACAAGAATTGAAAAACCAACAAACAGAACAGAACTTGTTGAGTCAATTTATTCTGTGTTAACTCAACTTGAAAATAAAGCAATCATTTTAACAGAAGAAAAAACGACCGAATCAAAAAGCGAGAGCCTATTTGAATTTGAAAAACCATTTTTAAAAGAGTTTTATGACAGCATAAAACTGAAAATAGAACCCACCAATATTTACATCAATAGTATTGAACACAACTCTTATTGCGAAGTATATGAGTTTAAGAAAAACGGACTCATTGCAACTTACAAGTTTTGGTATGACGGTAAAAGCATCTTTAAGAAAACGGAAATTATCCCAACAAGAACAACAGGTTTGACGGATGAAATTAATGAACTTCTAAAACACACCAATAATTAATGGATTCTAAAACTGTTTTTGAACTTAGAAATGAAGCCAAAAATTTAGAAGGTATCTCAAAACTCAATAAATTAACTGAGGCATTAAATCTTGCACAAAGATTATTTTCTGTCGAACCTTATGATGAGTGGATTCAAAAGGCATTTGCTTACACTCTAATTGATTTAAGTAAATACTATATTTTCAATAAAAACATCAATCAAGCTGGAGTTTATTATAATCAGCTACTTTTAATAAACTTTCAAGAAGTTGACGATATTATAGAAAGCCAAAAGAATTTTCTTCGTCCGAAAATTGATGTCAATTATACAGAAGTTCAAAAAGCAGAGGAACTAAGTAAAAATGGAAATCATCGAGATGCTTTAAATATTTTCAAAAAACTGATTACTGAAAATCGTCTAACTGAGCTTCACCACGAAGCTTATGGTTGGGTAATATACAGATACATAAAAGATAAAGAAAATGAATTAACCTCAATTCAAGTTAGAACCTTTCTAAGAGATTATATAGATTTAAAGAATGAAAGACCATCAATGCTTCATTCTATGATTTTGAATTTCGCACTGCATTATTCAAAAGACCATTCTGATTTCAATCTTTATAATTTCTTTAAATTATGGAATCCTTTGAACTTAAGGAATGAAGATAAAAAGAAGCAGCATTTTAATGATAAGGAAATCCCATCATTAATTTCAAGAATATTTAGAGAATTCAACGAAAAAGATTTATCAATAGATATTGACTTTCTAATTGAAAATACTGATTTAAATATCGGGGAGGATTTGAATACTTGGGAGTGTTTTTTAGATTGGGATGATTTGAATACTTCGGTTAAAATATACACTTCTACTCAAAAGGTATTAGATTTATTAAGAGAGCCTTATTTCTGGAGATTATTCAATGCCTACAAAGAAAATAAGAAGTCTGAACTATGGAATGTCTTCAATAAATACAATCAGACTTTTTCAAAATATGAAAGGTCAAAATGGCATTCTGAAATTTTGAGTATTGCCGAACGATATATGCAAGAAACCGAAGAATGGAGATTTTTAGATTTTTTCAAAATTTGGAATCCTGAAAACCTACTTGACGAAGACTGGAAAGAAGTTAAGAAAGATAACAAAGTTTATAAACCACTCGCTATTAAATGCATAAAAAAGACTTTTGAAATTATAAAGACCCAAAACAAAGAGTTTAGTGAAAATTGGTTGATACCTATTTATTCAAAAGCCGTTCAACTTTATCCAAATGATGAATGGCTTTTAAGGGAGAACGCTTTATTGCTCATTAAAAACAATGAATTTGAATCAGCAATTAATATTTACAGAAAACTAGTTTTAGAGTTAGGCGACAAATCGTATATCTGGAATGAGTTTTCTTCTTGTTTCAAGAACAAAAAAGACTTAAAAATCGGAATGCTTTCAAAAGCTATTCAGCTTGAAAAAAATGAAGATTTTCTTGGCGATATTCATCTAGAACTAGCTAAGACACTTTTTGATAATGGCTTAATCGAAAATTGTATTATTGAACTTAATTCTTATAAAATACATAGAGAATTGAAGGGTTGGAGATTATCAGAATCATTTATTGAAATTTCGAACAAAACAAAAAATCAGAACACTAACCTAAAAGACAACAAAAGTCTCTATGACAAATATATTCCTATTGCTGAGCAATATGCTTACGAAGAAATTGACTGGACAGAAGTAATATTGGTAGATAAATGGAAAAATGAAGGCAAAGAAAGAATTGCTTTTACAAATGGAAAAACAATTGATTTTTCAATTGGTAGCAGACGATTTGGTTTATTAAAACAATCATCAATAGGTAAAGTCTATAAATTTAAGTTGCACAAGCAAGAAATCAAAAAAGAGGTTGAAGCCAAATTTGCTTGGATGGGAAAAACAACTATCACAGATTATAAATACATTCCATTAATTGTTGATAAATCAGAAAAACCAGACTGGTCAATTCTTGATGATATTTATGCTACAATTGATTACATCAATACTGAAAAAAATATAATTCACGCCATTACCACGGATAACAAAGAAGTATTTTCCCCAAAAGGCAAAATTCAATTACAGATTGGCGACTTTATTAAAGCTAAATATTACAGCAAGAAAGTAAAGGATGAAATCAGAATTGAATTAAAAGACATTGCCAAGATTGACAAAGAAAATGCAGTTGTTCATTTTTCAAAAATAATTGCAGTTATTGATGGAGTAAACAAAGAAAAGAATCTTTTTCATTACGTTGGAAGCGCAACTGTTCAAGGTATTATTCGATTCACAGAAACCGATATAATTCCAGAAGAAGGGAAGTTTTTAGAAATATTTTACACTTCAAAAAAGCATAGAACCGAAAATAGAACAATTATTAAACCAATTCAGATTAATGAAACCGAAGAAATAAATCCTAAATTAATAAAGTCTATAAATGGTATTTTGGTATTGAAATACAAAACTAGTGGAGGTACTGTTGATTTTTATGACTTGGATGAGGATGATATGAGCTACACATCGCCTGACTTTGGTTTTGTTGGAGATTTTTATGTTCCAAAAAATGTTTTAAGTGAAAATAAAATAACGACGAATTGCAATATTACAGCAACAGCAATTTTTTCGGGAGACAAATGGAAAATCATAAAATTAGAAAAAGTATAAGCCACCGCATTTGGTAGCACATTTGCAGTTTTTTCCAAACGCAAAACGACACGAAAATGAACAAGTAAACAACGACTGAAGAAATAAGAACGAGGCATAACTGCCGTTTGGCAAAATGTCGGGTTTTAGGCTTAATTTGAAGTTGGTTTTGTATTTGTGAGAATTTAAAAAAGTGTTAATTGGTATTTTTGATAATTTTATCATTGTTGCAGTTTGACATTTTGTTTCTTAAAACCATCATATCCTCACTCACTTTTTTATCTAATATCTTTGCATAGTGCTGTGTGGTTCTTATATTTTTATGCCCTAGCATTTTGCTGACGCTTTCTATGGGAACACCATTTGTGAGTGTTACAGTGGTTGCAAAAGTGTGTCGGGCAATATGGAAGGTTAAATCTTTTTTAATGCCGCAAACATCCGCTATTTCCTTTAGATAAGCATTCATTTTTTGATTGCTTAAAACGGGTAATAGTTTAACTTCATTTAAGCATTGCGGGTGATTCGCATATTTCAGAATTAATTCTTCCGGAATAGGGAGGAGGGGAATGCGAGAAGCTGTTTCTGTTTTCTGACGATGGGTGAATATCCATTTTCCACCATCAATACCCATACTGATGTTTGATACGGTTAAGTTTTTGACATCTATATATGCAAGGCCAGTGAAACAACTGAAAACGAAAATATCTTTTACCAGATTTAATCTTTCGGTTACAAATACTTTAGAATAGATATCCTGAACTTCTTCTTGGGTTAAATAATCTCTTTCGACTTCGCGAATTTTTGATTTATAGTTTGCAAATGGATCTTTATCTAACCATCCATTTGAAATACAGATTTTGATTATTTTCTTAAAGTTCTTAATGTATTTGACTGCGGTGTTGTTGGCGCATTTGCGGACACTTCTAAGATAGAACTCATATTCTGTTATAAAAGGATGGTCAATTTTATTGATTTCGATATCTGATATGTTGTATTTCCACTGCAAGAAGTCTTTGGTGTGCTTGAGTGAGGTTTTGTATCGTTCTAGTGTTCCAGGTGCGTATTCGAGCCCCAAAAGCTCTTCTACTTTCCGGTTGTGTTCTCCGAAAATAGGGATGAGCATATGTTGATGTTCTTTGATACCGCAAAGTCTATTTTTGAAAACTTCAATTGTGAGGAGTTCGTTGCGGTGAATTAATTCCATTTGGATGTCGAATATTTTTGATTTTAGTAAATCAAGGTATTCATTTAATGAACGAGCATTTTCTGTATTGCCTTTCATTTTTGACATCTCAGGTGACCATTTAGTCAAATCTATAAATTTTTTGGTACTGAACTCCATTCGATTTCCATCAACAGTTAATCTTACATAGATAGGAAGTAGACCTGCAGCATTAGCTTTTGTGCTTTTCGCATAAAAGTGCAATGTGATTTTAGTTTTCATAGTGGTAACCTTTTAATTATTATTCAATTTAGATTTCTAAAGAATATCAAACAAGATGTTTAAATAGTGGACTAGTGATAAACTAGCCATTGAACAGGTTGTTTGAAATTTTAAGTTGATTTAGCGAGACCCTGATTTTTGAATTATTGTAGGGTCTCGATTTTATCTCGTTAAGAATTAGATTAGATGAATAATTTGAATATTTCGTAAAAGCAAAAACCCCGTAAATCATAAGATTTACGGGGTTTTGATACCATTTGTTTTTCTACTGGCGGAGAAAGAGGGATTCGAACCCCCGGACCTGTTACAGTCAACAGTTTTCAAGACTGCCGCATTCGACCGCTCTGCCATTTCTCCAATATGTCGCTTTCATTACCTGATTGCGAGTGCAAATATAAGAACCTTTTTTGGTTATGCAAATCTATTTTTATAAAAAAAGCATCTAATTTAATGACTATTTTTTAAATGTTTCATTTTCTATACTTTAGAAGAAAATTATTTTTATAAAAATTTAATAAATAGGTTTAATACTTTACATATTCGGTTATTTCTAATCCATATCCAATCATACCGACACGTTTTGTTCCCTCGGTATTGGAAACTAATCTAATTTTTGAGATATCAATATCATGTAATATTTGTGCGCCAATTCCAAAATCTTTACTATCGATAACAATTTTGGGTGCTTTCATTTCCCCTGTCTCTTGTAGTGATTTAAGCTCAGCAAGACGACTCAATAAATTAATAGATTGCATGTCTTGGTTGATAAAAATAAAGGCTCCTTTACCGTGTTCATTAATAACCTTAAACATGTCGTCAAGTTGTTGGTCAACATTATTGGTTAATGTTCCCAATAAGTCATTGTTAACTTGCGAGGAATGAATTCTGGTCAAAATAGGATCTCCTAAATTCCAAGTCCCTTTTGTTAAAGCAATATGAATTTGTTTGTTTGTTGTTTGTTGGTAAGCACGTAGTCTGAATGTGCCAAAACGCGTCTCAATATCAAAATCTTCTTTTTTAACAATCAAACTGTCATGTTGCATACGGTATGCCACTAAATCTTCGATAGAAACTAATTTTAAATCGAATTTTTTGGCCACTTTTACTAATTGTGGTAAACGCGCCATCGAACCATCTTCATTCATGATTTCTACAATCACTCCAGCTGATTTAAAGCCTGCCAATCGTGCAAAATCTATTGCAGCCTCAGTATGTCCAGTTCTTCGTAATACACCTCCTTGTTTAGCGATAAGAGGGAATATATGCCCTGGTCGTGCTAAATCATGTGGTTTAGTTTTTGAATCTACAAGAGATAAAATAGTTTTGGCTCTGTCGGCGGCTGATATTCCAGTCGTAACTCCATTTCCTCTTAAATCTACTGAAACGGTAAAAGCAGTTTCCATAGGATCTGTATTGTTGCTCACCATTACATGTAGTCCTAATTCTTTACAACGGCTTTCTGTCAATGGAGCACATATTAATCCACGACCGTGTGTAGCCATGAAATTAATCATCTCAGGAGTTACTTTTTCTGCTGCAGCCAAAAAATCACCTTCGTTTTCTCTATCTTCATCATCAACCACAATAATAATTTTTCCTTGTCGGATATCTTCAATTGCTTCTTCTATTGTATTGAGGTGTATTTTATTTGTAACCATGAGTGTTGTTTAATTTTGTGATGGGAATATTTTTTGAAATATTTTTTGAAATGGAGCTAAAATAACATCCATATTAATTAATCCGATATCATTTGTGGCTCTGTAAGACAAAAGTATAGCTAATGGAGATAGAATGATAGATGACATCCAGGCTCCCAGAAATGGTGTTAGACCATCTTCTTGTGAAATTCTTTTACCAAAAGTATTTATAAAGTGAAATGTTATGAAAATTAAAACGGCAAAAATTATTGGAAGCCCAAGTCCTCCTTTTCTGATAATTGCCCCTAAAGGTGCCCCTATAAAAAACATCAAAAAACAAGCAAATGCTATGACAAATTTGTCATAAAATGCAAGCACATGATTATTAATGTTTTTTCGTTTATTTTTAAATTCGGTATTACTGGCATCAATAGAATATTTGGTACTCGCTAAGTTGCTAATGGCAAGATCTATGATTTTTGATTTTTGATCATTGTTATACAATGAAAGAATGTTATTGGGTAGTTCTTTTGTTTTTTTAAGAGGCTTTATTTTATTGTCTTTGGGAATGGCTATTCGCTGATTCATGTTTTCAGAAAAAGAAATAACATCTGTTTTTAAGTTTTTATGCAATGAATCCAATGTGTAATTTAATTCACTTACCGTAAGCATAGTGTTGGTGTTAGCAATGCTTTGATCATTTACATCCACTTTATTTAATTTTGATAAATCAATATTGATTACGTATTTTTTAAATGAACTTTTTGCAAATGGCATTTTACCTCTGTCTTCAAATTTTTTAGGAACGATATCTTCATAATAGTACCCATCATTCAATACCAATTGCAGAATACTGGATTTATCGTTGCTTATCAATACCCCGTTTTTAGCTTTGATAACCGTTTTGCTGCCATCACCAAGATTTGATTTTTTATGGATAGTGATACCGGTAAGAAAATTTCCGTTTTCTCCAGATTTTTTATTCACTTTTATATTATAAAATCCTACATCACTAAACTGCCCTTCAGCAATTGCCAAAGCAGGCTTAGCTTGTGCTATATTTTTTCTAAAATTGATAAATTTAAATTCAGCAAAAGGGATCACATTATTTGCAAAAAAAAACGCAATAATACTCAATAAAAGAATGAAAATAGTTAAGCTTTTCATCGCTCTTTTTAAAGAAACCCCAGCCGATTTCATGGCTGCCAATTCATAATTTTCAGATAAATCACCAAAAGTCATTATCGAAGCCAATAAAACAGAAAGCGGTAAAACCAAAGGAATGATTCGAGGCATAGAAAAGCCCAGAAACTTGATAACCATTAGTAAATCTAAATCTTTACCTGCTAATTCGGATATAAATAACCAAACAGTTTGAAGTATAAAAATGAAAAATAGTATTACAAATACCGTAGCAAATGTAGTAAGGAATGTTTTTAATAAGTATTTGTCAAGAATTTTCACCTAAAATTAATCTAATTTATTGATGTAGTAATTTGGATATTTACTTTCGGTAAAGGTAAATTGATTTTTTGACAAAGGTTGGTTGGTTTTAAAAGAATTAACTGTTAAAGTAGTTTTTGTTCCTTTTTTACCCATTTCAATCAAATTATAGATGTGTTTAGTCTGTACATCAATACCTAATAATATTTCTTTTCTCTGATCTTTTGCATTAGTAGGAACAAGTTTTATATATTGTATTTTTCTTCCTTTTACATCCTGCAACATATCCATATTGTATTTGTAACCGGTGTTGAAAAAAGTCAATAATTTCGATGGAGTAATGGCATTATCATCTTTATCATTTACTTTAGAAATAGTAATTTCTTCATCTTCAGGAACAATAGTATAGGTTTTTTTACCATCAAAAATTTTGGTAACTCCCATGAAATTTAATACAAATTGATTGCCTTTCATCGTTACGTTCCCTTTGCTATCCTGATTGATATTTTCTTTGGCATTATTCAAAGAATATTTAAAATCAATTACTATATTGTCATAACTTCTAACTTTTGCTGTAACTTGATCCAGAAGATCTTTTGCTTTTTTATCTTGGGCTTGTATTGAAAAACTAAAAAGTAATAAAGCGGTAATTTGAAAAAACATTTTGCTCATTCTTTTTATATTATTTTTTTTTAATACTTGAATCTTTGATTTCATGGTGTTAATTATTTTGTTCATTGTTGAAAAATTGATCAAGAGAACTCATGTCCAGGATGTTTACACTTCGTGCTTTACTTCCTTCAAAAGGGCCTACAATTCCTGCAGCTTCGAGTTGATCAATTAATCGACCTGCTCTGTTGTAGCCTAATTTTAGTTTTCTTTGTAACAATGAAGCGGAACCTTGTTGTGCGTTTACAATAATTTCGGCGGCTTCTCTAAACAAAGTATCTCTGTCGGAAATATCCATATCAAGATTAATGCCACTTTCCTCCCCAACAAATTCTGGGAGTAGATAAGCCGTTGCATATGCTTTTTGAGAACCAATGAATTCAGTGATTTTTTCTACTTCAGGGGTATCGATAAAGGCACATTGTACGCGTACAACGTCATTTCCGTTTGTGTAAAGCATATCACCTCGTCCTATTAATTGATCAGCACCCTGAGTGTCAAGAATAGTTCTTGAATCAATTTTGGAGGTAACTCTAAATGCTATTCTCGCAGGGAAATTGGCTTTTATCAAACCAGTAATAACATTTACAGATGGCCTTTGTGTTGCTATAATTAAGTGAATTCCAATGGCTCGAGCTAATTGTGCTAAACGGGCTATAGGAACTTCAACTTCTTTTCCGGCGGTCATTATTAAATCGGCAAATTCGTCTACTACAAGAACTATATAAGGTAAAAAACGGTGTCCATTTTCAGGATTTAATTTTCTGGCTTTAAATTTATCGTTGTATTCTTTAATGTTGCGCACCATTGCATCTTTCAATAAAGAATAGCGGTTGTCCATTTCTACACACAGCGAATTCAAGGTATTGACTACTTTAGCATTATCAGTAATAATGGCATCATCCATGTCAGGAAGTTTTGCTAAATAGTGCCTTTCAATTTTATTAAAAAGTGTTAGCTCCACTTTTTTTGGATCGACCAATACAAATTTAACTTCGGCTGGATGTTTTTTGTACAAAAGGGAAGTCAAAACAGCATTCAATCCTACCGATTTTCCTTGTCCAGTTGCTCCCGCCATTAAAAGGTGAGGCATTTTGGCTAAATCTACCACGAAAGTTTCATTCGAAATAGTTTTTCCAAGTGCAATAGGCAGTTCCATTTCGGCTTCCTGAAATTTGGCTGAGCCAATAACGCTTTTCATCGAAACCATCGTAGGATTCTTATTAGGAACCTCGATTCCTATCGTCCCTTTTCCTGGAATAGGAGCAATGATACGAATTCCTAATGCCGAAAGAGACAAAGCAATATCATCCTCTAAACTTTTGATTTTAGAAATACGAATACCCGCTTCCGGTACAATTTCATACAAGGTAACTGATGGTCCAACAGTCGCTTTTATTTGTGCAATTTCAATTTTGTAATTGCGCAACGTATCAACAATCCTGTTTTTATTTTCTTCTAACTCTTCCTGGTTGATGGTGATTCCTCCAGTAGAATATTCCTTTAATAAATCTATCGTAGGAAATTTATAATTGGATAAATCCAAAGTTGGATCGAATAATCCAAAATCAGCCACTAATCGCGATGCTAAATTTTCCTCGATAATATCTTCTTCCGGAGCAGTTTCTATAACGAAAGTGTCAACAGGATTCGAAATGATTTCGGGAGTTACTATTGGTGTAACTTCCATAGCAAGAGGTTTCGCAATTGGATCTCGATTGATATCCGATGAGTTGCTTATGGTTGGTTTCAACGCCTCTTTGTTAATTTCAAATTGTGAACCATTTGTCTTTAAATGTATTCCGTCCAGTTCTTCTTCTTCTTCCTCTGCAACAGCAAATTCTTCTAAATTATAACCGCTACTTTTTCCTCCGTTTAAGGGAATAGTGGCTAAATCAGCTTTGATTTCTTTTTTTGTATTGTCAAAAAAGGATTGAATTTTTTCAGGGGAAATTTTAATTTTGAAAATTACATAGATGATTAATCCAAACAACAAAATCAATAATGTTCCTGTTTTTCCAATGTAATCTTGTAAAAATAAATTCAGTTCATATCCTATTGTCCCTCCTAATTCAGGAATTGAAGTAGCAAAAAAACCAAATAAAACGGATAGAATAATAATAACGAATAAATCCCAAAACCAAATATTCTTTAGTTTTTTTAAGGATATGGAAAGAACCATATACATTCCCGTAAGAAAAAATAACCGAACGAATATAAATGCGGCAAGTCCAAAACCTTTATAAACAATCAAGTCAGCTAAAAAAGCCCCAAATTTACCTAGCCAATTGTGAACAGTCTCAGTTCTATTAGTCAGTTCACCAACGGCACTTTGGTCTTGTTGACCGTAAATGTAAAAGGAAATAAATGCGAATAATAAAGCAATTGAAAATAATACCAAAAGAGAACCAAGAACAATTTTATGTTGTTTGGTTACTCTCCACGGATTATTTTCTTCAGATTTAGAATCCTTTTTTTTATCTAAAGGTGCTGTTTTTGTTGTTTTTGCCATTCTTGATTGTAATTCTACCTTAGAATAATATAGGTATATATATGATTAAACCGATTGCTATTGCAGTTAATGCAGCAAAAAATACAGCTCCTGCAGCAATATCTTTGATGAATCCAATTCTTTCATGATAATTGGGATGAATAAAATCGGCTATTTTTTCAACAGCTGTATTTAAACCTTCAATACTCATTACTAGGCCAATAGCCATAGTTTGAAAAAGCCATTGTGTAGCAGTTATGCCATAATAGAATCCAGCAATAGTCATTAGAATTCCTAATGAAAACTGTACCATTATGCTGTGTTCTGTGGTGATTAATTTTACAGCACCTTTAAAAGCATAAGTGACACTTTTTAATCTTCCGGTAAAGAAAGTATTATCTTTTTGAAATTCCATCCGTATGCTGTTAAAGTACCGCTAATGCAGCTTCGTAATTAGGCTCGTCGGCAATTTCAGCAACTTGTTCTGTGTGTGTAACTGTTCCATTTTCATCCACTACAATGATAGCTCTGGAATGCAATCCTGCTAAAGGACCGTCTACAATTTCTAAACCATTTGTTTTTCCAAAACTTCCTTCTTGAAAATCAGATAAATTAACAACATTTTCAAGTCCTTCAGCACCACAAAAACGTTTTTGGGCAAAAGGTAAATCTCTTGAGATACATAATACGTTTGTGTTTTCCAATTTACTTGCACTTTCGTTAAATTTTCTAACTGATGTAGCACAGGTTCCTGTATCAATACTTGGAAAAATATTTAAAACTAATTTTTTCCCTGCAAAGTCACTTAGTGAAGCAATAGAAAGATCGTTTTTAACTAATTTAAAATCAATAAGTTTAGAACCTACTTTTGGTAATTCTCCTGAAGTATGTATTGGATTTCCTCCTAATGTGATTGAAGCCATAATGTTTGTTTTTTAATGAGGTTCAAAAGTATGAAAATTATTTAAGATTTAGTTAGGAAACTTAGGGATAAAGTTCAAGATTTTGGAGCATTAAGCAAACCCGTACAACCCAATGTCTTTTTTATAAAATGCATAAAAAAACGCACTCGTTTCGGAGTGCGTTTTTAGAAAAATTGATTTTTTATTTATCGATGGAACCCAAAACTCGTTTCATAAAACTGTTTAAAGCTTCTTTTTTATCAGTACCCGTTTTTACCAGTTTGTTAACTTCTAAAGCGCCATACATATTAGAAATCAATTCACCAATTACATCTAATTCTTCATCTTTCAATGATGTAATTTCAGTCATAGCTTCGAGAACTTCAATTGTTTCTATGATGTAATCTTCATCATTTTCTTCTATAAACTGCGTTAAATGCTTGATTACCGGTAATTTCATCTTTATTTGTTTATTTGGTTATTCGTTGATTTGTTTATTCGTTAGGTCAAACGTTTTTTTAACGATTAACCGATTAACCAATTCAACTTTTAAACTATCTCGTTCACCAATTCAATTAATACTTCTTGTTTGTTAGTTTGTGTTTCGTTTACCAATTTACCATTTACAAAAGTGGCAAAAGTTGGTAAATTACTCACATTAGCTAATTTTCTTGATTCAGGAAAATTTTCAGCATCAACAAGAGCAAAAGTAATTGCTTCGTTTTCTGAAGCCAATTTTTTGAATTTTGGTTTCATGATACGACAATTTCCACACCATGAAGCCGAAAATTGAACAACAACTTTTTCGTCTTTTGTAATTAAATCCGCTAATGTATCTTCGTTTAATTCGATTAACATAGTTTTTATTTTTTTAAATCCAATAACAAAATCCAATGGCAATTTTAAAATATTGAAATTGCCATTTTTTTTGAAATTGTTTTATTAGTTTAGAGTTAAGTATTCAGCAGTACTTTTTCTGTCAGCGCTCATTGCTTCTTTTCCAGCTTCCCAGTTTGCAGGACAAACTTCTCCTTTTTCTTGAATGTGTGTATAAGCATCAACCATACGTAAGTACTCATTTACATTACGACCTAATGGCATATCGTTTACACTTTCGTGGAAAATTTTTCCAGTTTCATCGATAAGGTAAGTAGCTCTATAAGTTACATTAGATCCTTCAATAATGATAGAATCTGTTTCTTCACTATAACCAGTTTCTTCAATGTCAAGAATTCCTAAAATGTTAGATAAGTTTCTGTTAGTATCAGCAAGAATTGGGTATGTAACGCCTTCGATTCCACCATTGTTTTTTGGAGTGTTTAACCAAGCAAAATGCACTTCATTAGTATCGCAAGATGCACCTATAACAATTGTGTTTCTTTTTTCGAATTCTGGTAAAGCCGCTTGAAAAGCATGTAATTCAGTTGGACAAACGAATGTGAAATCTTTTGGATACCAAAACAAAAGTACTTTTTTGTTGTTTTTTGTAGCTTCTTCGAAAATGTTGATTTTTAAATTATCACCCATTTCTGAAATGGCGTCAACTGAAATACTTGGGAATTTTTTTCCTACTAATGACATATTATTTATTTTTAGTTAATTTTTTTGATGGCGCAAAAATAGCCTAAACAGAGGAATTGAATCAATAAGATTTGATTATAAATATTTATTTATAAATAAGTATTTCTTATAAAGGAGTGTTTTTGAAATTAAAGCAGCTAATTAAATTCCGCTAACAATCACGGGTAGAGTACCTTTGCAGGTGGTGTTTTCTAAAAGCTGCTCCGCTGCGGTTTCTTGAAATTCTGTAAAATCTTGATATATTTCAATGATTCCTAAAGCGTGTTTTAAATTTGGGATAACTTGAAGCACATAAGGGTTTCCAAAAACATACAAAACACATTTTTTGTTTTGGAATAAATTACCCAAAAATTGAAGTACTGAATCTTCAATATCAAAATTATTTAAAGGTTTTGCCTTTGGTACAAACAAAGAAATAATAAGAGTGTCAAATTTAGTTAATGCTTTTTCTAATTCATCCAATGCGAAATCACCTCCGGTTTCATAACAAAATTCAGGCGAAGGTAAAGCAGCATTTAAGCTTTTAAAAAATGTATTGTCTGTATTTTTATAAAAGCTAAGTTTGGCAAGATCTTCTCTATTTTTAGCGTCAAAAACAGTTATAGTATTGTTGTCATCTTTTATTTTTGTAATGCAGTTTTTAGCAATTTTTCGGTTTAAAATGGACGTGGCTTCAAAATCAAAACCACTTTCAGTAAGATTTGGCAAAGGAAGTTTCCCATCTACAATTCCTGCTTTTTGTTTGCAGTTCCACAATCGGTTAAAACTGGCTTCAATTCGTTCCTGAGTTGCATTTTTTAGAATTTCTTGAATTCCTTCGGGTACATTTTCGGCAAAACACAAAACATCATTTCCAGCATTGAAAGCTTCCCATTCCAGTTGTCCTTTTTTCTCGTATAATTTGGAGACGCTATGCATATTCAACGCATCTGAAATTATTAAACCGTCATATCCCAATTGCTTTCGCAAAAGCGTTTCAATTATTGATTTTGATAATGTTGCCGAAGTATCTTTTCCGTCATTTAAAGCGGGAACTGCCAAATGACCAATCATAATGGAATCGACATTGTTTTCTATGCCTTTTATAAAAGGAACTAATTCATTTTCTAATAATTCAGCTAATGTTTCTTCTAAAACAGGCAATCCCAAATGCGAATCGACATTGGTATTTCCGTGCCCGGGAAAATGTTTGAGACAACCTAAAATTCCAACCTCATTCATTCCTTTCAAATATTCGAGGGAAAAATCAGCTACTTTTTCTTTATTTTCACCAAAAGAGCGGTAGCCAATTACCGGATTATTCGGGTTATTATTGATATCTGCTAATGGTGCTAAATTATAATGGATTCCAACCGATTTTAAGTCCAAACCTATTTGTTTCCCAACTTCGTAAACCAAATGTTTTTCATTATTCGGTAAAGCGCCAAGGGTAATCGCGTACGGATATTGAGGTGTTTTTTCCACACGCATGGCTAATCCCCATTCAGCATCAATACTCATTAATAAAGGAGTAGTAGCACAATTTTGATACCTAACGATAAGTTCCTTCAAACGCTGAAAACTATCCTCATTTAAAACTACTTTTTTCTTAGTTTCATAATTGGTTGCAGCACTGGCTCTACTATGAAAAAAAGTCAATCCACCTATATTGTATTCTCTAATTAATCGTTCGGTTGCCAGTATGTTTTCTTCGGTATCATTGATGAAAACAGCAGGGAAGAAAAATTGCCCTATTTTTTGTTTTAATGTCATTTTGAAATGAATATGATATTAATTTTAAACATATAAGTCATATAAGTTTATTTAAGTAAGACTCTCTTAAAGTAACTTATATGACTTATATGTTTAAAAAAAAGCTAGTTTGTTTTTTCTTGTTCTGTTTTCTTTCCAAAATCGGAAGGAAAAATTAAAAATCGGGAAAGGATTAATCCCGGTATTGTGGAGCAAAATACCCAAATAAAGAAATTTCCATATCCCAAATATTCCTGAATAAATCCGCTCAACATTCCCGGAAGCATCATTCCCAAAGCCATAAATCCGGTTGCAATGGAGTAATGGGAGGTTTTTGATTCACCATCGGCAACATAAATTAAATACATCATGAAGGCAGCGAAACCAAAACCATATCCAAATTGTTCCGCAATTACAGTCGCATAAACATAGAAAATGGATTCTGGATGAAAGTGGGAAAGTAAAATGAATCCAATTATAGGCAAGTGCATGGCTAAAAACATGGGTAACATCCATTTACCAAGCCCTCCTTTGGAAATGGCAATTCCGCCAAGAATTCCTCCAATAACCAGTGCTGCGACTCCAAATGTACCATAAATAATACCTACATCTTCAGTGGCTAATCCCATGCCGCCTTTGATTTTTTCATCTATTAGAAAAGGAGTTAACATTTTTAATAATTGGGATTCTCCTAATCTGAAAAGCAATATAAAGGCTAATACAATTCCAATTTGTTTTTTTTGAAAAAAAGTTTTAAAAACAACTCCAAAACTCTGTTTGTTTTCAGTTTCAACAGTAACTTTAACTTCTTCTACTTTTGGTGTGGTGAAATAGTTATAGATGGTTAGAAAAGCCATAATTAAGGCCACAATTATCATGGTGTAGGACCAAGCTTTGCTTTTGTCTCCGTATTTCTGTTCCAGAAAACCACCTAGAATAACGATTAATCCATTGGCGGTAAGCATGGAGAGTCGGTAAAAAGTACTTCGAATTCCTAAGAAAAAAGATTGTTGTTCTTTGGCTAAAGCCAACATATAAAAGCCATCGCTCGCCACATCATTTGAAGCTGATGCAAATGCCGCCACCCAAAAAATAGCGAGACTCAGAACAAAAAAAATACTCATTGGTATGGTTAACCCTACAATCAAAAATGCAATTGCAATAACCAATTGCATTGCCAGAAACCACTTTCGTTTGGTTGCATATAAGTCTATAAATGGGCTCCATAATGGTTTAATAACCCAAGGCAAGTACAACAAACTAGTGTAAACTCCGATATCTTCATTATTAATACCCAAACTTTTGTACATAATCACCGATACAGAGATTATGATGGCATACGGAAATCCCGATGCGAAATTTAATAATGGAATCCAATACCAAGGGCTGTTGTCTTTTCTCATTTATAGCGGATTATATTCAATTCAAATTTTATAGCGTAAAGTTCACTAAAGTTGGCTCACTTTCATTACCATAAAAATCGATGAATGTAATGGCGCAGGAATTATTTTTATCTAGTTTACAAGTGGGTATGATTACTTCAACAGCATTACTTTTTTCTTGAAACGGTATTTTTTCAATGATTTGACTTGGATCATTAATATCAATTTTAGTAGTTGCATTTGATCCATATACCATAACATAGCGAATTTTGCTATTCAAAGGAGATTTTACATTGAAGCTGGAAGAAACCGCATTTTTTACGATAGTATTGACTGTTGGTACGTCAACTACTTTTCTAATGGAATTAGGAACAACATTAGGAAGCGCTGGGTATTTGTATTGATTTTCTAACAGTAGTTGCGTTACGTTTTGATTTCTGTTTAAAAATGATTTGGCACTGAAAAATGCATTTCCTTGAATGTTTTTATAACTACGGGTGATGTCAATTTGATTTGGGATTTCATTTGGATTATTCCATCTTTTATCAGAATCAGTATTTATTTTATAGGTTCCGTTTCCAATGTAGATTGCTGTATTAGTCGAGTTTTCGGACCACCAACGCAATAATTTTGAATATGAAGCTTTAGGATGGTCCATACTCCAGTACAATTGAGGAACGAGGTAATCAATCCATTTGTTTTGCATCCACGCTATTGGATCGGCAAATAAATCATCATAATTTGTTTGGCCAGCTTCCGTTTCTGAGCCTTTTGGATCCACTGATTTATTTCTCCAAACTCCAAACGGGCTGATGCCAAATTGTACCCAAGGTTTTATATTTTTAATGGAAATGGAAACATTTTTGACAAAATTATTCACATTGGAACGTCTCCAATCTTCTAAACTTAGGTTGTTGCCATATTTTACAAAAGCTGCAGTGTCATTAAAATACTCTCCTTTTACTTTGTATGGATAGAAATAATCATCAAAATGAATGGCATCAATGTCATAGTTTTTAACCACTTCATCTACAACTTTCAGCAGATGGTCTTGTACTTCTGGCAACGCCGGATTGTAATAATATTTCCCACCGTATTTAATCATCCAATCTGGATGTAGGTAAAAATCATGTTTCGGGCTTAAGATTGCCGTATTTAAGTCCATTGTGGCGCGATATGGATTTAACCAGGCGTGAAATTCAAAACCTCTGGCGTGAGTTTCGTTTATCATCCATGCCAATGTGTCGAAATAAGGTTTTGGCGCTTGCCCTTCTTTTCCTGTCAAAAACCGAGACCAAGGCGCTAATTCCGTAGGATAAAAGGCATCACCAACACTTCGAATCTGAACAATAACGGCATTATAATTTAGTTTTTTATAGGTGTCTAAAATTTCAATAAAATCAGCTTTCTGTTTGTTAACATTGTCCGTGCTGCTTTTTGGCCAGTCAATATTAACAACCGTGGCTATCCAAACCGCTCTAAATTCATTTTTAGGATTTGTTGCCATCATTTGTGCGTTCCCATTCCAAAAAGAAAGTAGGAAGAACAAAATAAATACTAAGACAAGCTTGTAATTTTTCATTAGGGTCTTATTTTATAAAGTATTCAAAAATAGTTTTTTTAGTGAAATTTACCAGATAAAACAGGTATAAAATTTGACTTATTTTACTAGCGCAATTTCTTTGCCAAAGTATTTTTAAATGAAACTTTATGTGAAAAGAGAAATTTTTTTGATTTTTTCTTATTTGATTTTTTAATTTATAATAGGCTATATATTTATATTTGTCAAATAATGCTGTATTGTCAGTTTTTATAAAATATAATGTACCAGCCATGTCAACCCCACTTCAATTAGAGCAATTATCTCAATCATTAGAAGGAACACTTTTATATGACGATCTTCATAAAACACTTTATGCTACGGATGCTTCAGCGTATAGAATTATGCCACTTGCCGTAGCGCTTCCAAAAACGGAAGAAGATATTATCAAAATTATTCGCTTTGCTGCAAAAAATAAAATTTCAATAACGCCTAGAACTGCCGGAACTTCATTGGCAGGACAGACAGTTGGTAACGGAATTATTGTTGATGTTTCGAAACATTTTACCAAGATTGTTGCTTTTGATCCCATAAAAAAAACGGTAACGGTACAACCAGGAGTGATTCGGGATGAACTGAATTTGTTCTTGAAACCGCATGGATTGTTTTTTGGGCCCAATACTTCTACCTCAAATCGATGTATGATAGGAGGAATGGTGGGGAATAATTCATCTGGAACTACATCCATACGTTATGGTGTAACTCGGGATAAAATAGTGGAATTAAAAGCCGTTTTGAGTGATGGAAGTTCCACTGTATTTAAAGAAATGACTTCGCAAGAATTCATTGAAAAAACAAAAGGGAATTCACTTGAGAATACTATCTACAAAACAATTTATGAGGAACTTTCGAATACAGAAAACCAGAAAGAAATTGTAAAGGAGTTTCCAAAACCTGAAATTCACAGACGAAATACGGGTTATGCAATAGATTTATTATTAAAATCAGAACTATTTTCAGGAACAGAAAAAACAATAAACTTAGGTAAATTACTTTGCGGAAGCGAAGGAACTTTAGCATTTACTACCGAAATAACGTTGAAAGTAGATGATTTACCGCCAACGAATAATGTCATGGTGGTAGCGCATTTTCATACCATTCAAGAAAGTTTAGAAGCCGTAGTCACAGCGATGAAACATCACTTGTACACTTGCGAAATGATGGATGACACCATATTAGATTGTACTAAAACAAACAGGGAACAAGCCAAAAATAGATTTTTCATACAAGGGGAACCAAAAGCAGTTATCATGCTTGAAGTAGCGTCACATCATAGTATGGAAGATGCCGAATCTCAAGCCAATGCTTTGATAGCAGATCTTGAACTGCATAATTTTGGGTATGCCTTGCCTAAAATTTATGGCTCTGACATTGATAAAATAAATGAGTTACGAAAAGCAGGTCTCGGACTTTTAGGAAGTATTGTTGGAGATGATAAAGCTGCCGATTCTATTGAAGATACCGCTGTCGAGTTGAGTGATTTACCCAATTATATTGCGGAGTTCTCTGCTATGATGAAGCGTCATGGTCAGAGTGCGATTTATTATGCACATGCCGGAGCCGGAGAAATTCACTTACGACCTGTTTTAAACTTAAAGACAAAAGAAGGACTGCACCAATTTAGGAACATCGCTACCGAAGTGGCTATTTTGGTTAAAAAATATAGAGGATCATTGAGCGGAGAACACGGTGACGGAATAGTTCGTGGTGAGTTTTTACCTTTTATGATTGGAGATAAGAATTATGAATTATTAAAACGAGTAAAAAAAGCGTTTGACCCAGATACCATTTTAAACGTTGGAAAAATTGTAAATGCCTTCAAAATGGATGAAAACCTTCGGGTTGAAGCGGGAAGGGTTGAACCGGATATCAAAACGATTCAGGATTTTTCTGATAGCATGGGGATTTTGCGTGCTGCAGAGAAATGCAATGGTTCCGGCGATTGCAGAAAATTGCCATCAGCTGGTGGTACGTTATGTCCAAGTTATCGTGCCACACGAAACGAAAAAGACACGACTCGTGCCAGAGCCAACGCGCTGAGAGAATATTTGACGCATTCAGAAAAAGACAATAAGTTCAATCACGAAGAATTATATAAAGTATTTGAATTGTGTGTAAGTTGTAAAGCTTGTGCCAGCGAATGTCCAAGTAATGTGGATGTAGCCGCCTTAAAATCGGAGTTTTTGTACCAATACCAAAAAGCAAATGGATTTTCTTTGCGAAATAAAATATTTGCTTTCAACTCTAAATTAAATAGTTTAGGAAGCATCACTCCTTCGATTACCAATTTCATTGTTAATTTACCTTTGGTCAAAAAGAGCATGGGAATTGCTCCAAAAAGGGAAGTTCCTTTATTGGCTCCAGCTACTTTTAGAAAATGGTACAAAAAAAATAAATCAAAAGCACCAAGTGATTCTTTTGCAAACGGAAAAGTATATCTATTTTGTGATGAGTTTACCAATTTTTATGATGTTTCAGTTGGTATAGATGCGTATGAATTATTGACAAAAATAGGATATGAGGTCATTGTAGTGGATCATGAGGAAAGTGGAAGGGCTTTTATATCCAAAGGTTTTCTGGAAGAAGCAAAAGCAATTGCCAATAAAAACGTTACTATTTTTTCGACAATTATTACTGCTGATTGTCCTTTGATAGGAATAGAACCATCGGCGATATTAACTTTTAGGGATGAATACATCCGTTTGGCAGATGATAAAGACAATGCCAAAAAATTATCCAAAAATGTATTTACTATCGAAGAGTTTTTTAAAAATGAGATTACAACTGGAAAAATTCATTCTGAACAATTTTCTGATGCGGAGAGAACAGTAAAAATTCATGGGCACTGTCATCAAAAGTCATTGAGTTCTATTGAAGCGACTTTTGCCATGTTGAATGTGCCAAAAAACAGTTCGGTTACGATTTACAATTCGGGATGTTGTGGAATGGCAGGTTCTTTTGGATATGAAAAAGAGCATTATGATATCAGTATGCAAATGGGAGAAGATACTTTGTTTCCAAAAATCAGAGCAACTGATGCCGCTATAACCATTGCTGCTGCTGGAACAAGTTGCCGTCATCAGATTTTTGATGGAACTAATAGAAAAGCGCTGCATCCAGTAACTGTTTTAAAGTCATATTTAAAATAGATTAGTACTTGTTTTGGAACATTAAATGTTTAATATTTGTAAAAAAATGAATTTAGTTTAAAAGTTTTGTTTTATATCTCTTATTTCGTAAAAATTATAGCTATTAAATATTGATTTGATATTTTTTAATGGTTAAAAAAATGAAATATGGAATGGGAGGTGAAGTTAAAAACAAAATAGTTTCCTTAAAATTTCTAATATTGAAATTGTTTTATATATTTGATTTTTTATAAAATTTACGTTATTTTCGGATTAAACCGTAAAATTTACGACAGATTAATTTTTAACGATAAAATTTGCAATATGGCATTAAATGGTTTATTCAGAAAGAAAACAGTACAAGACATTTTAAAACAGGTTGAAAAAAATAATGCTGATGGCCATAATGCACTTGGAAAGCATTTAACCGCTCGTGATTTAACTGCCTTTGGAATTGCAGCAATCGTAGGAGCCGGTATTTTTAGTACCATAGGAAAAGCAAGTGCTGATGGAGGTCCTGCAGTTATCTTTCTTTTCTTGTTTACTGCCATAGCCTGTAGTTTTGCGGCCTTTGCTTATGCTGAATTTGCTTCGATGGTCCCTGTTTCCGGAAGTGCTTATACTTATTCTTATGTAGCTTTTGGAGAAATAATCGCTTGGATTATTGGTTGGGCATTAATAATGGAATATGCAGTAGGGAATATAACCGTTGCCATATCGTGGAGTGATTATTTTACCGGATTGCTCGATAGTATGGGGGTTCATCTTCCACAATATGCCCAAATGGATTATTTATCGGCTTCCAATGGTTTTAAAGATGCAACAGCTTTAATGCAAAGTGGGAAAACATTTGAAAATCTAAGTTTAGCAACACAAGCGGCATATACAGCATGGACTACTTCACCTGTTATTGGTTCCTTTCACCTTGTGGCTGATTTACCAGCTTTATTAATTATTGTTTTAATTACGGCTTTGGTTTATCGTGGAATGAAAGAGTCTCGTAATGCCAGTAATATTATGGTTGTTGTCAAATTATGTATCGTACTTTTAGTAATTGCTGTAGGGATTTTTTATGTAGATGTTGATAATTGGCATCCGTTTGCACCTAATGGGGTTTCAGGGGTTTTAAAAGGAGTTTCTGCTGTATTCTTTGCTTATATCGGATTTGATGCAATTTCTACAACTGCCGAAGAATGTAAAGATCCACAACGTGATTTACCAAAAGGAATGATGTGGGCCATTATTATTTGTACCCTATTATATATTGCAATTGCATTAGTATTAACCGGAATGGTAAGCTACAACGAATTGAATGTAGGAGATCCATTAGCATTTGTATTTGATAAACTGCATTTAAAATGGATGTCGGGAATTATTGCAGTAAGTGCTGTAATTGCCATGGCGAGTGTTTTATTGGTATTTCAAATGGGACAACCTCGTATCTGGATGAGTATGAGTCGAGATGGATTATTACCAAAACGTTTCTCTACAGTGCATCCTAAATATAAAACACCTTCTTATGCTACAATTGTTACTGGTTTTGTAGTGGCAATACCTGCTTTATTTTTGAATTTAACAATGGTTACGGATTTATGCAGTATTGGGACGTTGTTTGCTTTTGTATTGGTTTGTGCAGGAGTTTTGGCTTTGCAAAACAGAACGGATATTCCTCGTGGAAAATTCAAAACACCTTACGTGAATTCAAAATTCATTATGCCAGTCTTAATGATTATGGGATTGGTTTTTGCTTTTGGATACAATAAAAAAAATACAATGGATTTCATTACTAATGAAACTCAAATCAATAGTTCAGCAGCGATAATTACATCATTAAATAAAGAAGAAACTCAAAAAGTATATGATTATTTAGTGCAAGTTGATGTTAAAAATGCTACAACAGGTACTCCGGATTTAGAATTTTTACTAAGTCAGTACCAACAAGACGATGCTAAATATGCTAGTGTAATTGCAGGTTTACCAGTATCAGATTCAATTAAATATGAAAGTGGTTTCGGTTTATTCAAACATAAAATTCCAATGTGGATTTTTCTGATTGTTTTGGTTGGATTATCAGTTTGGTCATTCAAAGAAAACTTATCGTTGATTCCATTGTTAGGTTTAATCTGTTGCTTGTATATGATGGCAGAGCTAAGTGTTTGGAACTGGATTTACTTTACTATTTGGTTGTTAATAGGTTTGACGATTTATTTTAGCTTCAGTCGTAACAACAGTAAATTGAACTTGAAAGAAGCATAAAATTTGAAGATTTATATAGGAAAACGTCTTGCACAATCAAGACGTTTTTTTTTGTTTAAACCAAAAAAATCCGTTCGAAATATACTTTCAAACGGATTCAACAAACTACAAAACTAAAAAAAAACTATTCCATCAAAACGGATTCTGATGTTAGTACATTCAATTCCATCATGCATTTTTTCATCATCTGGTAGGTTCTTTCAATATCATTATCTAAACCTATAGAAAACCGAATTAAACCATCAGTCAATCCCATTTCTATCTGTTCTTCCATAGGAATTTCGCTTGAAGTTGATGTTCCTGGCGCGCTAAATAAGGTTTTGTAAAATCCTAAACTCACAGCAAGGTATCCCAGGTTTTTTGCCTGCATCAATTCCATTAGTTCATTGGCTTTCGCCAAAGTTCCAACATCCAATGTCATCATTCCGCCAAAACCATATTCTGGATTAATCATACTAGTATACAATTCATGACTCGGGTGACTTTTCAAACCCGGATAAACTGTTTTTAGTCCGTCTTTTTCAAAACGTTCCGCCAGATACATCGCATTGTAACTGTGTTGTTTCATTCGAATATGTAGCGTACGCAAGTTTTTCATCACACTAGCCGAACGCAAACTATCCATTGTTGGCCCCAATAACATGCTGGCACCACTATTCACATTTTTTAAACTGTCGATAAATTCCTGTGAAGCACAGGTGACACCGCCCACCGTATCACTGCTTCCGTTGATGTATTTCGTTAAACTGTGAATCACAATATCAGCACCTAATTTTGCAGGAGAAACGGATAATGGTGAAAAAGTATTATCGACCACCAATTTCAAATTGTGTTTTTTTGCAATTTTTGCCAAACCAGCAATATCAGCCACTTCCAGTAAAGGATTGCTCACCGTCTCACAGTACAAAACTTTGGTTTCGGGAGTAATGGCAGCTTCCACAAGGTCTAATTTTGTGATGTCAACAAAAGTGGTTTTGATACCTAATCTAGGCGTGAAATTCTTTAAGAAAGCATACGTTCCACCATAAATAGTTCTGCTAGAAACGATATGATCTCCCGAACCACACAATTGCAATAGCGTAGGCGTAATCGCTCCCATTCCAGATGCTGAAACATTGGCTGTTTCAGTTCCTTCCATTGCTGCCAGTGCTTTGTCTAAGTACAAATTGCTCGGCGAGGAATGACGGGAATACAAATAACAGCCTTCCATATTGCCTTCAAAAGTATCGAACATCGTTTTTGCCGATAAAAAAGTATAGGTTGAGGAGTCAGAAATTGATGGGTTTACACCACCAAATTCACCAAAGTACTGTAAATCCTGAATGTTGTCTGCGGGATTGAAATTTTTCATAATTTATATTTAATCGTTTATTTAGGAGCTATTTCCAGCTATTCGTTTCAATCTTTTCTTTTTTAAAGAAAAAAAGAAAAGGATTTTCACTGCTATCTGGGCTAGAAATCTCGGATGCATCAAGAAATTTATTTCAAAATAAAATCATTATAGATTAATAATCAATCATGGCGTTAAATATTGGATTTTAAAACTATAAAATAGTAATAATTTAATTTAATTTTCTAAATTAGCTTCTCAAATAAGAATTTTATAGATTATTTATCCATTCCAAATTTTTTAATAAAATGACATTAGATTCAATAGATAAAAAGCTGCTTTTTTTATTACAATCTGACAGCAAGAAAACAACCAAAGAACTTTCCTTAAAACTCAATCTTTCCGTTACTGCCGTTTATGAACGTATCAAAAAAATGGAAAGGGAAGGAATTATCGATAAATACGTCGTGTTGGTCAATCGTTCAAAAGTTGAGAAGGGTTTTGTTGTTTTTTGCCATCTTAAACTGATACAGCACACCAAGGAATTTATTGCTAAATTCGAAAGTGAAGTGGTGAAGCTAAAAGAGGTGATGGAATGCCATCATGTGAGCGGCGATTACGATTATATTCTGAAAATTGTGGTAAAAGATATGGAAGCCTACCGCGAATTTTTAGTTACAAAACTCACCACATTACAACATATAGGAAGCACACACAGCACATTTATGATTAGTGAAGTAAAAAGCACGACAGTTGTTGATATTTAGTATATATGCCAATTTAAGTAGGTATTCAACGGTATGTAAATACGAATTGCTAAAAATTCATAACAAAAAACCTTGTAAATTAAACTTTAAACAAAACTTAATTCCTTAATTTTGTGCGACATTTTATAAAAACACAATAAAAAAATATACTATGAGTTCATTTGACGTAGTCATTATAGGTTCTGGACCAGGCGGATATGTATCAGCAATTCGTTGTGCACAATTAGGGTTCAAAACAGCAATTATCGAAAAATATTCCACTCTTGGTGGAACTTGCCTAAATGTAGGTTGTATTCCTTCAAAAGCATTGCTTGCTTCTTCTCATCATTACAGTGAAATTGCTCATTTTGCAGATCACGGAATTGAAGTTTCCGGAGAAGTAAAAGTGAACCTTGAAAAAATGATTGCACGCAAACAAGCCGTTGTTGATCAAACTTCGGGTGGGGTGAAATTTTTAATGGACAAAAATAAAATTACAGTTCTGGAAGGATTGGGTTCATTTGTTGATGCTACACATGTTGCTGTTGCAAAAGCAGATGGAACTTCTGAAACTATCGAAGCTAAAAATATCATTATCGCAACAGGTTCAAAACCATCTTCTTTACCATTTATCAAGATTGATAAAGAAAGAATCATCACTTCTACCGAAGCGTTGAAACTTAAAGAAGTACCAAAACATTTGGTGATTATTGGTGGTGGAGTAATTGGAATTGAATTAGGTCAAGTGTATTTACGATTGGGAGCGCAAGTTTCTGTTGTAGAATATTTAGACAGAATCATTCCAGGTATGGACGCTTCATTGTCTAAAGAATTGACTAAAGTATTGAAGAAACAAGGCATGAAATTCTACGTTTCACACAAAGTGAAATCAGTAGAAAGAAATGGTGAAGGTGTTGTTGTTCAAGCTGAAAATGCAAAAGGAGAAACGATTACTCTTGAAGGAGATTATTCATTAGTTTCTGTAGGACGTCGTCCGTATACTGATGGATTGAATGCTGATAAAGCAGGAGTAAAAATCTCAGATAGAGGAATGGTAGAAGTAAACGATCATTTACAAACTTCAGTTCCTAATATCTATGCAATTGGTGATGTTGTTCGTGGAGCAATGTTAGCGCACAAAGCAGAAGAAGAAGGAGCAATGGTTGCTGAGATTTTAGCGGGTCAAAAACCACATATTGATTATAACTTGATTCCTGGTGTTGTTTACACATGGCCAGAAGTCGCTGCTGTTGGACAAACTGAGGAGCAATTGAAAGCAGCTGGTGTTGATTTCAAATCAGGAAGTTTCCCTTTCAAAGCTTTAGGTCGTGCAAGAGCAGGTGGAGATTTAGACGGATTTGTAAAAATTCTGGCTGATGCAAAAACCGATGAAGTTTTAGGAGTTCATATGATTGGAGCCCGTTGTGCTGATTTAATTGCTGAAGCCGTTACAGCAATGGAATTTAAAGCATCTGCTGAAGATATTTCAAGAATGTCTCACGCACATCCAACATTTGCAGAAGCAATAAAAGAAGCTGCATTAGCCGCTACTGATAATAGAGCTTTACATGTGTAATTAAAAACACCTCTTTTATAAAATAAGAAACCCGCTATTAGGCGGGTTTCTTATTTTATATGGTTTAAATTATTTAGCCAAAAATAGACTTTTATAGTTTTCCCAATGAGTGAAAATTAGAAATAAATTTCCTAAAAACACAAATAAGGCTATTGGCATATTTTCTGGTGTAAGGAAAAAATTGATCAGTAAAATATTTATTGTAACCGGAAGAATGGCGATATTGGCTAAAGTTACATATCGTCCAGTAACAAATGACAATCCACTAAGTAGTTCAACAGTTTTGGCTAACGGGATTAAATAAGTTGAGGCTACTATACCAATCTGAAAAGCTTTAAAATTCCCAGTGGCAACAGGTTCTGGCATTAGATTGAAAAAATAACTGATAGAAGTAAAAAGAAATAAAAGGCCAATTAAAGTTCTGACAATGATGATAGCAATTTTCATAATATGTGGTTTTATTGGTTAACAAATTAAAATTACTGTTTAGAAATACCATTTCATTTTTATAGAAAGCCTTTTATTGACGAAGGCTAAGCCTGAAAAAGTCTAACTGTAATATTGTGCTTCCATATAAATTCAATCTTCTTCATTGACCACTTTCTTTGTATTTTATATTTATCGCTAATAAAAATTTAATCTTTTGAGGTGTATCATAACTTATTTGTAGTAAATATTTATGAAAACATCACTGTATTGCTATTTGTAAACTTTGGGTTGAATGCAAATATATATTAGGTTTTTAATTCCCATGTTTACAATTATTTTGTATCAAAATAGTTTTATATTTATTTTATGATATAAAGATAATTAATTTTTTGACACGAAAACGATTGGTTTTTAACAGTTTTAATTTTATTTATGCAAATATTTCTTATAAACAATAAAACCAATAGTTCCAATTAACAGAATTGCCCAAAGATTGAAGATAAAAATAATTATTTCTTTAAGCATATACCAACCATTTTTTAGCGCATCCAGAATTTCGATTCCTATATTGTTTTGATAGTTGCTTTTATCTTTAGTATTAGCAATTTTTTCCTGTTTTAGGGATTCAGGCTGGTAGATTTGTAGTTTTATTGTACTTAAATTTACTTGGTCTTGCAAGGATATGTTTTCGATTGTGCTGGAATCATTTTGTTCCTTTTGATTCTCTAAATCACTTTCGGCGATAGTGATGTCATTTAGTTTTTTGCCCTTAGTATCAATGGCTTTTTCCAATCGTTTTTGATGATTTGCTTTCCTGTTTTGTGTCAATTGGTTTTTTATCATTTGTATCGAAACATCATCTGCTTTTATCAGCCGATAATCTAAAAAGGCAATTTGTTTTGCAATCACTTTTATCAGGGTGTCGAGCTTGGTATTTGGTACTCGAATGGTAATGCTATTTTCTACTGAAAACTTTGTAGTTTCCAGAATGCTGTCTTGACTTATTTTGGTTTCTATTTGGTCTGAAATGGTACTTTGTAAATTAGTGTAGGTAACATATCCTCCAAATTTATTGGTTGCGTTTTCGATAGCATACGTTGATTGAGGTACATTTTTCACTTTAAATTTTAAGTCTGCTGTCCGAATAAATTTTCGATTATCCCCTTTTTTATCGATTGCTGCTGATGAAGAAATAGCATCAGTTACTTTGGTTGATGATTCGAGTGCTGCATCTTCAGCTGGAGTTTCTCCTTTTTTACAGGAAAATAGCAATGCCATGATTACTAATGACGCTACGCTTAATTTTACAATTGTTTTCATAGAGAATTGATTTTAAATATTGATTAAAAATGATTTACTTATTGCAGGTAAAGGAGTTGTTTTATTTAAAACGGATAAGTAATTTTTTATCAATAGTCGGATCAATTTATGGAGGTAAAGTCATTCTTTTTTGTAATAAAAATCGTGCCATTAATTTTTGGTTACTGCTTCTTGGGTGGAATTTTTTTATTGTAATTTTGAATCCTAAAATAAATCGTTTTTGAGAGTTTCAATTTATAAGCAAATATCCGATCCGACAGCCTTCAAACAGCAACTTTTACTTTGGTCGCAACAATTTCGTGAAGTCATTTTTATGGATAGTAATGATTATCCGCAGGGACATTCCAGTTATGATTGTCTGCTAGCAGTAGATGCTTTTACTTCCATAAAAACAGATTATCATAATGCTTTTGAAGATTTAAAACAATACCAGCAAATTACCAAAGACTGGCTTTTTGGTTATTTATCGTATGATTTAAAAAATGATGTTGAGCTATTGCAATCCAATAATTTTGATGGACTGGGTTTTCCGGATTTATTTTTCTTTCAACCTAAGAAATTATTTTTATTGAAAGGAAATGAACTCGAAATCCAATACCTCAATATGTGTGACGATGAGGCCGACGAAGACTTTGAAGATATTATAAAAATTCAAAATTCGAAAATCGAAATAGAAGAAATAGTAACAATTCAACAACGAATTTCAAAAGCCAATTATCTCGAAAAGGCATCCAAAATATTGGAACACATTCACCACGGAGATATTTACGAAGCTAATTTTTGCATGGAGTTTTTTGCAGAAAATGCAACTATTAATCCCATTGAAAAGTTTATAAAGCTGAACGAAATTTCTCTTCCACCATTCGCTGTTTTTTTCAAGAATAACAGCCATTTTTTGCTTTCAGCTTCACCGGAACGCTATTTAAAAAAAGAAGGAGAATTGATTATTTCACAGCCAATTAAAGGAACTGCGAAACGATTTTCGGATCCTGTAGAAGATGAAAAATCGCGAACTCAATTGGCTTTAGACCCAAAAGAGCGTTCGGAAAATATTATGATCACGGATTTAGTTCGCAATGATTTGTCACATACAGCACAAAAAAGTTCTGTAACGGTAACAGAATTATGTAAAATTTATTCTTTTTTGCAAGTGCACCAAATGATTTCTACGATTACTTCAAAATTAGATCATCAATATACTGCGGTCGATGCTATAAAAACCACTTTCCCGATGGGGAGTATGACCGGAGCGCCAAAAATTTCAGTAATGAAAATTATCGAAAATTTGGAAGAAACAAAACGCGGTTTGTACAGTGGGGCAGTAGGGTATTTTACGCCAAGTGGTGATTTTGATTTTAATGTGGTAATCCGAAGTATTTTGTACAATCAGGAGAGAAAATATGTTTCTTTTTCAGTGGGAAGTGCCATTACATCACAATCAATTCCTGAAAAGGAGTACGAGGAATGTTTGCTTAAAGCCAAAGCTATGCGAGAAGTTTTAAGCTAAATTAAAATGAATTAATTACTTTTGAATATGCTACAGAAATTCCAAAATCATCTTCTTCACAATTTTCAGTTTTTGAATGGAAAAAAACTGCTTCTTGCCACAAGCGGCGGTATTGACAGTATGGTTATGGTGCATTTATTTCAGCAATTAGAATATAAAATTGGTATTGCACATTGTAATTTTCAACTTCGTGGAATGGAAAGTTTCGGTGATCAGGATTTTGTTCAGGAATATGCTCTCGCAAATGATATTCAGGTATTTGTAACACAATTTGATACCAAAGCATTTGCTGAGGATTATAAGCTTTCTACTCAAGTTGCCGCTCGCGAGTTGCGTTACAACTGGTTTTATGAATTATTGGAAACGGAAAAATTCGACTATATTCTCACCGCACATCATGCTGATGACAATATAGAAACCTTTCTTATCAATCTTACACGAGGAACTGGATTAGAAGGTTTAACAGGAATTCCGGAACAAAATGAAAATGTGATTCGGCCATTTTTATTGTTTTCCCGACAAGAAATTGAAGCGTATGCTAAAGAAAATAGGATTCAATGGCGAGAAGACAGCAGTAATGTATCCGATAAATACCTTCGAAATAAAATTCGCCATCATTTAGTACCAATGTTAAAGGAATTAAACCCAAATTTCCTTTCTTCTTTTCATAAAACAGAAACGTATTTGCAAGAAGCGCAAGCTATGGTTGAGGATGCAGCTATAATTGTATATCAACAAGTAGCAAAGCAGGAGGAGGAAAACATTCACTTTGATTTGAATCAATTGATGAAATTGCCTAATTACAAATCGTATTTGTACCAATGGCTGAAAGAATTTGGATTTTCGGCATGGGATGATATTTATGATTTGGTCGAAAGTCAATCAGGTAAGCAGGTTTTTTCTCTGGAGTTTCGATTATTGAAAGACAGAGATTCCTTAATCCTAAGTCCGATAAATTTCGTAAATGAAAAGAAGGAATATTTAATTGAAGAAAATCAGGAAGAAGTTAATATTCCCTTAAATCTTTCCTTTTGTAAAGTAGCCGACATAAGTATCGTTTCAAATAAAACTATCTTTGTTGACGCCAATAAATTACAATTTCCTTTGATTTTGCGCCATTGGAGTGAAGGTGATTTTTTTCAGCCTTTTGGCATGGGAGGTAAATCTAAAAAAGTGAGTAAATTATTTAAGGATGAAAAATTATCATTGATTGATAAAGAAAATACGTGGCTTTTATGTTCCAAAGATGAAATTGTTTGGATTGTTGGAATTCGTCAGGATAACCGTTTTAGAATAGAAAACGAAACACAAAATATACTTAAAATAGAATTAGAATAATGAGAAAAATACTATTTATACTTTTTGCTTTTTTGGCTTTCACCAAAGGAAATGCACAAATTCTTGATCCTGCAAAATGGACTACTAAAATTGAAAAAAAATCAGAGAACACTTATTTGTTAACTTTTAATGCAGTTATTGAAAAAGACTGGCATTTGTATTCTCAATTTACACCAGATGGTGGGCCACTGCCTTTGGAAATTATTTTTAAAGATCAAAAAGGAAATTTTACCTTAGTTGGTAAAGCTAAAGAAAGTAAAACAACAACAGCTTTCAACGATGTTTTTGGGGTGAACGAAACTTTTTTTCATGATAAAGCTCAGATTCAACAGGAAATCAAGATAACAAACCCGAAAACCACTAAAATTGAAACCGACTTGAATTACCAAGTTTGTAAAGAAGTTTGTATCAATTTAGAGAAAAAATTTACTTTTACAATTCCATTAAATTCAAAAATTGCGAAGGAAGTTGTCCTTAAAACGGATACTGTAAAAGTTGATACAATAGTTTCAAAACCAGCAGTAAAAGAAACCGTTATTCCTGTAAAATCAGAAGTTGAAGCTGCAAAACCAGTCACTCAAATAGGGTTGTGGTCTATTTTCTTTATCGCTTTTTTATCAGGATTTGCCGCATTGCTTACTCCTTGTGTTTTCCCGATGATTCCTATGACGGTGAGTTTTTTTACGAAACAAAGTAAAACAAAAGCAAAAGGGATTAGAAATGCAATCATTTATGGGATTTCCATCATATTTATTTATGTGGTATTAGGATTTTTAGTGACATGGATTTTTGGTGCTGATGCGCTAAATGCGCTGTCTACCAATGTTTGGTTTAATATACTATTCTTTGTTTTATTGATTATTTTTGCATCTTCATTTCTTGGTGCATTCGAGATTATGTTGCCTAATTCTTGGGCTAATAAAGTAGACAATCAAGCCGATAGAGGAGGGATAATAGGAATATTATTCATGGCATTGGCTCTAGCAATAGTATCTTTTTCTTGCACAGGACCTATTGTGGGGACACTTCTGGTTGATGCTGCTTCCAAAGGAGGTATTGCACCCATCATCGGGATGTTTGGTTTTTCATTGGCTTTAGCCTTACCCTTTATGTTGTTTGCCATGTTCCCGGGTTGGTTACATTCTTTACCAAAATCAGGTGGGTGGCTCAATACAGTAAAAGTAGTTTTGGGTTTTCTGGAATTGGCTTTGGCCTTCAAATTTTTATCGAATGCTGATTTGGTTTTGCAATTGCATTTATTGGAAAGAGAAGTGTTCTTGGCTATTTGGATTGCTGTTTTTGGAGTATTAGCATTATATTTATTTGGAAAAATTACATTGCCGCACGATAGTCCTATGACCCATATTTCAGTAGGAAGGCTGTTAATGGGATTACTGGTTTTGACGTTTACCATTTATTTAATTCCGGGGCTTTGGGGAGCACCATTAAAATTAATTAATGCTTTTCCGCCACCAATGGAATACAGTGAAAGTCCAATGGGTTTCGGAGGTTCAGGAGTTAAAGCTGCTACTGCCATTTTACCCGAAGGAGCTAAAAGCGGACCACATGGACTAGTTGTTTTTGATGATTATGAAAAAGGGTTAGCTTACGCCAAAACGGTAAATAAGCCTATTATGCTTGATTTTACAGGCTATGCTTGTGTGAATTGCAGAAAAATGGAAAATAATGTTTGGTCAGATATGCGTGTTTTTTCCATTTTGAATAACGAGGTTGTTTTAATTTCGTTGTATGTAGACGATAAACGCGAATTACCTAAAAACGAACATTATATTTCTAAAACTACCGGAGCCGAAATCGAAACCATTGGTGATAAGTGGACCGATTTTATGATTTCGAAATATAAAACCAATACACAACCTTTGTATGTTTTAACAGATTTGGAAGGAAATAGTCTAAACGAGACTACGCCAACGATAAGTTATGTTGGAGTAGATGAATATGAAAGGTGGTTAAAAACCGGAATTTCCAAATTTAAAAAATAAGAATTTTTACTATTTTAAAATAATTAAAACCTGTTCAAGTAATTGAGCAGGTTTTTTTATTGCATGAAATTTTGATTAATTTAAATTAGAGTAAACAATTAAAGTGAATTTTTTTTGATTGGCTTCTTTTATTTCATCTAAATAAGTAAAATGTGTAGTTAGTAGTTTTTTTTATTCCTTTAATCGAAAATGTATTAAAAATAAGATTAATGTCTTCTTAATTATATAAATTAGTATTTAAGTTGATGAATTTTAGTTGATTATGTAAATATTTTCTGTTAAATAATATTTATTATAAAAAAGAGTTCAGCTAAAATAAATTAAAAAAATAGAAACCCAATTCTATTGATTTTGCATTTTATAGTTAGGCATATAGTATTCGTTATTTTATTATTTTAAATCAATAAATATGAAAACATTTCTACGTAAATCCACATTTTTAACTACTGTTTTTTTAATTGCAAATTTGTTTTTTGTAAATGCAGCTTTTGGACAGACTCTAACTTCTGATCAGGCTGACTATGCACCAGGTAGCACGGCAACCCTAACGGGTATGGGCTTTACACCAGGTGAAACGGTTACTTTGCAAGTTATGCATGCTGATGCGACACCCGGCACCGGTGAAGATCATGGAACTTGGTATGTAATAGCTGATGAAAATGGTAATTTTGTTACTACTTGGCATGTTTGTGAAGATGATTGTTTAGATTCAACTTTAAGAGCGACTGCGTTAGGTCAAAGTTCAGGATTGAGTGCGGAGGTTTTGTTTACGGATGCATCTTCGATTAGTGCGACATGGACTGAAGGGACTTTAACAATAGGTACAAGTTCAAATGGATTGAATAATTCAAAGAACTATCGAGTTGATTTTGTGGATCCTGATGGGGTAACTACGTCGAGTGCAACTTTCTTAGGTTCTGTTGTGAACCCTCACAGTGAAAGTAAAATATTGAATGGAGCTTACCGAATTGGTATTTGGACTATAAATTTAATGATTGAAGGTAGTGGCGTAAGTGCAGGTACTTTTAGTTTAGATAAAACAACCACCGTTTCCGTTACAGCTACCGGTAGGAAACTTTTATTTACCGTAGTACCAGCTTCGACTTGTTCTGGAACAGAAACTGGACAATGGACAGTAACACGACAAAATGGGGATGGTAAAGCTTATATTGATGGATTATTGTTAGCTGTTAATTTAACTTCTTCTTCATCTTCCGGCTCCAAGCAATTTAGAGCAACATCAGGAGGAGCTTCCACTTTAACAGTTTCTATTGGGGCATTAACGAGCACAGCAACATTTTTTTATTTTGACGGTACTGGAGGCTCGTACACAATTACTGGCTCTGCTACGAGTCACGTAAATGCAAGTACTTCTTACACAATAAATTCATTACCTTCATTTACTGCTTGTCCTTCTAATATAGTAACTAATGCAGGGAATGGGGTTTGTACAGCTGTGGTTTCATATACAGCAACGATAACAGGAACCCCATCTCCTACAGTTAGCTATGTATTTACCGGAGCAACAACTGGCAGTGGTAGTAGTGGTACTGGTAGCGGTTCAACTTTTAATAAAGGTACAACAACAGTTACTATTACTGCAACTAATACATGCGGTACAGCTACTTGTTCATTTACGGTAACGGTAAATGATTCGCAGAATCCTACAATCAGTTGTCCTGGTAATATTGTAAAAAGCAATGATGCAGGAGTATGTGGCGCAGTGGTGACCTATGCAGCACCAGTAGGTACAGATAATTGTATTGGTTCAATAACTGCACAAACGACTGGTTTAGCGAGTGGTTCAACATTTCCTATTGGGATAACTACCAATACATTTAAAGTAACCGATGCAAGCGGTAATACTTCTACCTGCTCTTTCACGGTAACTGTTAATGATACACAGAATCCTTCAATTACTTGTCCTAGTAATATTGTGAAAAGTAATGATGCAGGAGTATGTGGTGCAGTAGTAACTTATACAGCCCCAGTGGGTACAGATAATTGTACTGGTACAATAACCACACAAACGACTGGTTTAGCGAGTGGTTCAACATTCCCTATTGGAATAACTACCAATACATTTAAAGTAATTGATGCAAGTGGTAATACTTCTACCTGTTCTTTCACGGTAACTATTAATGATATTCAGAACCCTTCAATTTCATGCCCTGGTAATATTGTAAAAAGTAATGATGCAGGAGTATGTGGTGCAGTAGTAACTTATACAAAACCAGTAGGTACAGATAATTGTCCTGGTTCCGCAACAATACAAACAACGGGATTGGTAAGTGGTTCAACATTCCCTATAGGAGTAACAACCAATACATTTAAAGTAACCGATGCGAGTGGTAACATTGCTACTTGTAGCTTCACCGTTACGGTTAGCGATAATGAGAAACCAACTATCGTTGGGCTTCCGTCAAGTATTACTGTAAATAATGATGCCGGTGTTTGTGGTGCTTCCGTTTCTTGGACTACGCCAAGCGCTACCGATAATTGTGCAGGCAGCAGCATAGCCCAGACTGCAGGTCTTGCTTCAGGTGCTACCTTCCCGATAGGGGTTACAACAGTAACCTACACGGCTACCGATGCTTCTTCAAACACATTTTCCGCTTCATTTACCGTTACGGTTAGCGATAATGAGAAACCTGTTATAATTGCAGCATTGGATCAGGATGTAAACCTTGACGGATCATGTTCTGTAACGTGATTGGTGACGGACAAAAAATGCCGGCAGCAATCATTCAACCAAGTTTTGATTTCATTAAAGAATGGGCAGTTATTCATGGAATAGATGTTGGAAAAAGCAATGAAGCAATTATTTCCAACGAAAAAGTAATCGAACGAATTCAAGCCGAGATTGATACTTTAAATGAAAAATTTGGTAATTGGGAGAAAATAAAACGCTTTGAATTGACCCCAGACGTTTGGTCTATTGAAGGCGGACAATTGACCCCTACGCTAAAACTGAAACGAAAAATCGTAATGGAGAAATATATTGATTTATTCCATAAAATCTACGGTTAGCATTTCATAAAACCCATACAAAACATGAAACTAAAAGCTCTAATTTGTTCCGTCGTAAGTGTGTTCTTTTTTTCTAATTGTCAAGAAAAACCAAAAGAAGATTCCATAAAAGCAAATTATTTAGATTTCTCGAAACGGGACGACCAGCTGACTGGCGGCATCAAAATGATTCCGATTAAAACGCCAAAAGGGACTTTTAAAGTTTGGACAAAAACCGTTGGTGAAAATCCCAAAATAAAAGTGTTACTCCTTCACGGTGGCCCTGGATTGACACATGAATTGTATGAATGTTTTGACGGGTATTTCCCTAATGAAAGCATTGAATATATTTATTACGACCAATTGGGTTCGTATTATAGCGACCAGCCCAAAGACAATAGTTTATGGACTAACGAACGCTTTGTAGAGGAAGTCGAGCAAGTGCGTATTGCATTAGGTTTAGACAGTTCCAATTTTTACCTGATGGGACAATCTTGGGGCGGAATCCTGGCGATGGAATATGCGTTGAAATATCAAAAGAACCTAAAAGGCTTGATTATCTCTAATATGATGGCGAGCGCTAAGGAATATAACGCTTACGCAAAAGACGTTCTCGCACCACAGATGGATCCGAAAATCCTAAAGCAATTGCAGGATATCGAAAAGAACAATGATTTTGAAAATCCAAAATACAGCGAATTACTGTTCAAATATTACTACACGGAACACATTTTAAGAAAACCATTGGATCAATGGCCGGAATCCATCAACAGATGTTTCAAACACATCAATCCTGATGTATATGTGTTTATGCAAGGTCACAGTGAATTTGGTATCACCGGAAATGCCTCCTTGAAAAATTGGGATGTCAAAGCCAGACTAAAAACACTTACGGTTCCTACCTTGAGTATTGGTTCTAAATACGACACTATGGATCCCGAACACATGAAATGGATTGCTCACGAAGTTCAAAACGGACGTTTCTTGTTTTGTCCTAACGGAAGCCACCTTTCGCAATACGATGATCCAAAAACCTATTTCCCGGGTGTGATCAAGTTTTTGAAAGATGTGGATAATGGGGAGTTTAAGAAAGGTTAATTAAGTTTTTTTAATTTGTTTTTCATAACAATTCCTAAAGCATAGATTGGTATTATTTTAATTGTATCAAATATCCCAAAGTTTTCTAGTGATGTTCTGATTCCAAAATTTGTTTTTTTCTCCTCCAAAAATTTGTACAAACTTTGCATAGCCCCTTTTGTTCCTGATTTTACTTCAATAGGTATAATAGCTGTCCCATGTTGTATCGTATAATCGACTTCTGCATGGCTATTTTTTGATTCTCGATGCCAATAATACAATGCTGCTATTGCACTTTCTGAACTATTTTTCATCAATTCCAATCCAACAAATAATTCTGCAATAGCTCCTTTATTAATTAATTCAGTATCATCTTCAATAAAAATAGCAGCTAAATCTAACCCTAACATTCTTTGATAAATCCCAGTATCTAAAAGAATAAATTTTCTTTTTTTAGGATTAATTTCAGCCCCAATGGGAATACCATTGCAAGAGGAATGCGTAATTGAATATACTAGTCCTGACATTTGCAATAATTCTAACGCCTCTTTTATTTGAATGTTATTTAAGGTCGCATTCGAATAAGAATATGAAAATTTATTACCCACTTGTTGCACTACTGTTCTAAAAACTTCTTGGATCCTTAAACTAGGTACTTTTTGTTTATATTTTGAAAAATCGGTTTGATAAGATACAATAAGGTCATCAAGTATCTTTTGAACTGCCAGAAAATCATTATTTTCAATATAAGTCGTTACAGCTTCTGGCATACCTCCTATTACCAAAAACTTTTTTAATATTCCTATGGCTTTTTGATGAATAAGTTGTGGTAACGGATGAGAAGGCGATGCATTACTAATACTTTCTAGCAAACTACTTTCCCCTAACGCAATCAAGAATTCTTCAAAACTAAATGGATACATAAAAACGGAACGGATTCGACCTACACCAAAAGAAGGAATTTCTGATAGCGTAAATTCCAAAAGCGAACCAGCTGCAATAACATGGAGGTTTGGCTTTTTTTCATAAAAATAACGCAAAACTCCTATTGCTTTTGGCGAAGCTTGAATTTCATCCAAAAAAAATAAAGTTTCATTTTCTATGATAGGAATATTTTTAATAACAGCAATTTGCTGACAAATTTCATCGGGTGACAAGCTTTTTTCGAACAACTGGGAAAACTCTGGATTTTCATCAAAATTGACTTCAACAAAATGAGTGAATTGCTTACCTAATTCTCTAATAGCTGACGTTTTCCCTATTTGTCTTGCACCTCGTATAAGCAAAGGCTTTCTTTTATCCGTTTTTTTCCAATTAAGCAACTCAATATCAACATTTCTAGAAATATACATAACTTCTCATTTATTTAAAAAATAATATTTTTATAAAAAAACAAGGCAATAATATGTTGTTTTTAATAAAAATACAAGGCAATAATACATCATTTTTAGCAAAAAAACAAGGCAATAATATATGTAATTATAGAAAAATACAAATTTACAGCGATCAGGACTTGCTTAAATGACTTCAAATACAATTAGACTTTAGATTGAAAACCTTAACAGTTCCCACCCATAGCATTAGTTCCAAATTCAACACAATGGATCCGGAACACGTGAAATGGATTGCTTACGAAGTTCAAAACGGACGTCTCTTGTTTTGTCCTAACGGAAGCCACCTTTCGCAATACGATGATCCTAAAACCTATTTCACTGGCGTGATCAAGTTTTTGAAAGATGTGGATAGTGGTACTTTTAAAAAATCTTAAAAATTTTCTTCAATAATAACTCTAACTCCTCAATAGCTGAGGAGTTTTTTTTTGAAAAATATTAAAATAGAAACATATAAAAAACGATTATGTTCTTTCTCACTACCACTAAATCCATGTATTCAATTGTTATTTAACACTTTACCTATTATTTTGTTATTTTTTAATACCTTTATTGTATTAACCCATAAAACCAAACATTATGAATGTGAAAAACTTTTTAGTTTCAGGTATTGTAGGCGGTATAATCAACTTTCTTTTAGGATGGATGCTCTACGGAATCATATTTAAAGACGCATTTCCTTCTAATGGAAATGAAAACATGCTATTCATATTTTTAGGGTGTCTTACTTTTGGATTATTGACAGCCTATATTTTTACAAAATGGGCAGGGATTTCAAATTGGATAACCGGTTTTGGTGCCGGTGCCATAATTGGATTATTTATGGCTTTATATATGGATTTGTTTGCCAATTCAATGAAACCAACAGCTGATATTAATTTTCAGATTATGGCATTGGATATTGTAATCACTATAGTAATGTCCGCCTTTACCGGAGCAGTTATCGCACTGGTGAATGGGAAATTATAATAAATGAAAATTCTTACTAAAAAACTCTTCATTTCATGGGGAGTTTTTTAGTTTTGACAAAAAATTAAAAAAATAATTTAATTTATTATGCGTGCATAGTATTTTTTATTATATTTGAAAACGATATAGTTAGAGATTATGAAAGATAAAACGATAGATTATATATTAAGAGCAACTTGGCAAGCAGTTTCCAGAATGTACAATGAAGAAGCCTCTAAATACGGTGCAACTATGGCTACGGGTTTTGCTCTGCTGAGTATGGATAAGGAAAAAGGCACACCTTCTACTGCCTTAGGTCCAAAAATGGGTATGGAAGCGACAAGTCTTACCAGAACCTTAAAATCAATGGAAGATAAAGGCTTAATTATCAGGAAGAAAAATCCTTATGATGGTCGTGGCGTTTTGATTTACCTAACCGATTTTGGTAAAGAGAAAAGGGAGTTATCAAAAAATACCGTTTTGAAATTCAATGAAACTGTGAGAAACCACATTTCTGAGGAAAAACTGCAACATTTTATTGAAGTGGCAGAAACGATAAACGAATTAATTCAAGATAAAAATATATTTAATCACACGAGCGTCAACGAACTGACGGAGCAAACTGAAAAACCAGAAAATGACATCGCCACGATTCAAAAAAACAATCAATAATTAAAAATAGCGATACCATATTCCTATAAAAAACAAATAATAACTACGTATGAAACGCACAATTAAAAAAGTTGCAGTAATTGGATCCGGAATTATGGGTTCAGGAATTGCTTGCCATTTTGCCAACATTGGAGTTGAAGTTTTACTTTTGGACATTGCTCCAGGAGAACTCACCGAAGCTGAAGCTAAAAAAGGGCTTACTTTAGAAAGCAAAATTGTCAGAAACCGATTGGTGAATGAGCATTTGGCTAATTCTTTAAAATCGAAACCATCCCCTATTTACAATCCAAAATTTGCCAGTAGAATCACTACTGGAAACACAACGGATGACATGGCGAAAATCGCTTCCGTTGATTGGATTATTGAAGTGGTAGTGGAACGTTTAGATATCAAAAAATTAGTTTTTGAACAAATTGAAAAATTCAGAAAACCGGGAACTTTAGTTACTTCAAATACTTCCGGAATTCCTATTCACTTTATGAGCGAAGGAAGAAGTGACGATTTTCAAAAACATTTCTGTGGTACACACTTTTTTAACCCTGCGCGTTATTTAAAATTATTCGAAATCATTCCTGGTCCACAAACTGCAACGGAAGTTTTAGATTTCCTTACTGATTATGGCTCAAAATTCTTAGGCAAAACTTCGGTCGTTGCCAAAGATACTCCAGCATTTATCGGAAATAGAATTGGAATTTACGGGATTCAAAGTTTGTTTCATTTGGTCAAAGAAATGGGGTTGACGATTGAAGAAGTGGATAAATTGACCGGTCCAGTAATTGGAAGACCAAAATCAGCCACTTTCAGAACAGTAGATGTGGTTGGTTTAGATACTTTGGTACATGTTGCCAACGGAATCTATGAAAACTGCCCAAATGATGAGCAACATGATTTGTTCAAATTGCCAGATTTCGTCAACAAAATGATGGAAAATAAATGGTTTGGAAGCAAAACAGGTCAAGGTTTTTACAAAAAAGTAGACAAGGATATTTTGTCTTTGGATTTGGATACCTTAGAATACCGTCCGGCTAAAAGAGCTTCTTTTGCCACTTTAGAATTAACCAAAACGATTGACAAACCAATTGATCGTTTTAAAGTTTTGGTAAAAGGAAAAGACAAAGCGGGAGAATTTTACCGAAAAAGTTTTGCTGGAATGTTTGCTTACGTTTCGAACAGAATACCTGAAATCTCAGATGAATTATACAAAATTGACGATGCTATGAAAGCCGGTTTTGGATGGGAAAATGGTCCTTTCGAAATTTGGGATGCCATTGGTGTCGAAAAAGGAATCGAAATGATGAAAGCGGAAGGTCTTGAACCAGCTGCTTGGGTAAATGAAATGTTGGCTTCTGGAAGTTCTAGTTTTTATTCTATTAAAGAAGGAGCAACTTTTTTCTACAATATCCCTGCAAAATCGCAAACTAAAGTTCCTGGTCAGGATGCATTTATAATTCTGAACAACATTCGCGAAAGCAAAAAAGTGTGGAGTAATAGTGGCGCAATTATACAAGATTTAGGAGACGGAATTTTAAATTTAGAATTCCAGTCTAAAATGAATACGATTGGTGGTGATGTATTGGCCGCTATCAATAAAGCGATTGACTTATCTGAAAAAGAATACCAAGGATTGGTTATTGGAAATCAAGCGGCAAATTTCTCTGTTGGTGCCAATATCGGAATGATTTTCATGATGGCAGTCGAGCAAGAATATGACGAATTGAACATGGCTATTAAAATGTTTCAGGACACGATGATGCGCGTACGTTACTCTGGAATCCCGGTGGTGGTTGCACCACACGGAATGACTTTTGGCGGTGGTTGCGAAATGAGTTTGCATGCGGATAAAGTAGTTGCAGCAGCAGAAACGTATATGGGATTAGTGGAATTTGGAGTTGGTGTAATTCCAGGTGGTGGTGGATCGAAAGAAATGGCATTGCGTGCCTCTGATTTATTCCATAAAAATGATGTTGAATTAAACGTATTGCAAGAATATTTCTTGACTATTGCTATGGCAAAAGTATCTACTTCTGGTTACGAAGCTTTTGATACCGGACTTTTACAACACGGTAAAGACATCATCGTGGTTAACAAAGACCGTCAGATTGCTGAAGCCAAGAAACACGCTTTACTAATGGCCGAAGCCGGTTACACACAACCGATTCGCAGAAGCGATGTAAAAGTTCTTGGAAAACAAGCATTAGGAATGTTCCTTGTTGGAACCGACCAAATGGTTGCCGGAAAATACATTTCGGAACATGACAAAAAAATCGCAAATAAACTAGCTTACGTAATGGCTGGTGGTGATTTATCAGAGCCAACATTAGTAACGGAACAATATTTATTGGATTTAGAACGAGAAGCTTTCTTATCCCTTTGCACCGAAAGAAAAACATTGGAGCGTATCCAATTTATGTTAACTAAAGGAAAACCTCTAAGAAACTAACAAATGAAAACAGCATATATAGTTAAAGCTTATCGTACTGCGGTAGGGAAAGCACCAAAAGGAGTTTTTAGATTTAAAAGACCCGATGAATTGGCAGCAGAAACGATTCAGTTTATGATGAATGAGTTGCCTGATTTCGACAAAAAACGCATTGACGACGTTATGGTAGGAAATGCAATGCCAGAAGCGGAACAAGGACTAAACGTGGGACGATTAATCTCTTTGATGGGATTGAAAATCGAAGACGTTCCTGGTGTAACCGTAAACAGATATTGTGCCTCGGGATTAGAAACAATCGGAATGGCTACAGCCAAAATCCAGTCAGGAATGGCCGACTGTATTATTGCTGGTGGTGCCGAAAGCATGAGTTTTATTCCAATGGGAGGCTACAAACCTACTCCGGATTATGCCGTTGCAAAAGCAGGAAACGAGGACTATTATTGGGGAATGGGACTAACTGCAGAAGCGGTTGCCAAACAATTCAATGTATCTCGTGCTGACCAAGATGAATTTGCGTACCAATCGCATATGAAAGCCTTAAAAGCACAAGCTGAAGGTAAATTTGACAAACAAATTGTTCCAATTACTATAGAACAAACGTTTATCAATGAAAATGGTAAAAAAGAAACTAAATCGTATATCGTAAATAAAGATGAAGGTCCAAGAGCAGGAACTTCTGTAGAAGCATTAGCAGGTTTAAGACCTGTATTTGAAGCTAACGGAAGCGTAACTGCGGGAAATTCATCCCAAATGAGTGATGGAGCCGCTTTTGTTCTAATCATGAGTGAAGAAATGGTAAAAGAATTGAACCTCACTCCTATCGCCCGTTTGGTCAACTTTGCTTCGGCAGGAGTCGAACCAAGAATTATGGGAATTGGACCTGTAAAAGCGATTCCAAAAGCATTGAAACAAGCGGGTTTAACCTTGAATGATATTGATTTAATAGAACTTAACGAAGCTTTTGCATCACAAGCATTGGCAGTAACCAGAGAACTAAATCTAAATCCTGATATCATCAATGTCAATGGTGGAGCGATTGCATTAGGCCACCCACTGGGTTGTACAGGTGCAAAACTTTCTGTTCAACTATTCGACGAAATGAAACGCAGAGGGAGCAAATACGGAATTGTTTCTATGTGTGTAGGGACTGGACAAGGTTCAGCAGGAATTTACGAACTTTTATAGTCAAAGATTCCCCTCCTATTTGTTATTGCAACAAAGGAGGAATCTTTACCAGTATTGCAGAATTAACTATTGAGATTCCTCCTTTGTCGCAATGACTATATCGAGGATTTAGATTATAAAAAAAACATATTAAAAAATAACAAAATGGCAGATACAATTGAAAAAAACGTAACCCGTGGTGGTCAGTTTTTGGTTAAAGAAACAAAGTGCGAAGATGTCTTCACTCCTGAAGATTTTAATGAAGAACAATTAATGATGCGTGACTCTGTAAAAGAGTTTGTAGACAAAGAAATCTGGCCTAATAAAGACCGTTTTGAAAAAAGAGATTTTGCCTTAACGGTAGAAAGTATGCAAAAGGCAGCTGAAATGGGATTTTTGAGTATCGCAGTTCCTGAAGCTTATGGTGGAATGGGGATGGGATTTGTAAATACTGTTTTGGTTTGCGATTATATTTCGGGAGCAACAGGTTCATTTTCTTCTGCTTTTGGAGCACATACCGGAATTGGAACAATGCCAATTACGTTGTATGGTACTGAAGAACAAAAACAAAAATACGTAACAAAATTAGCCTCTGGCGAATGGTTTGGAGCGTACTGTTTGACGGAACCAGGCGCTGGTAGTGATGCCAATTCCGGAAAAACAAAAGCGGTCTTATCTGACGATGGGACGCATTATAAAATCACAGGACAAAAAATGTGGATTACAAATGCAGGTTTTTGTAATGTCTTTATTGTTTTTGCCCGCATAGGAGATGATAAAAATATAACTGGCTTTATCGTAGAAAACGATCCAAGTAATGGTATTTCTATGAACGAAGAAGAACATAAATTAGGAATTCGCTCCTCTTCTACGCGTCAGGTTTTCTTTGCAGATACAAAAGTTCCTGTTGAAAACATGTTATCCGAAAGAGGAAATGGTTTCAAAATAGCCATGAATGCCTTGAATGTAGGTCGAATCAAATTGGCAGCAGCCTGTTTGGATGCCCAACGCAGAGTTATTTCAAACGCAACAAAATACGCTAATGAAAGAATACAATTCAATACCGCTATTTCTCAGTTTGGAGCCATCCGAGCAAAATTAGCCGAAATGGCAACTTCCTGTTATGCCGGAGAAAGTGCTACTTATCGTGCAGCAAAAGATATTGAAGATCGAATTGCGTCTCGTGAAACGGAAGGAGCTACCCATCAAGAAGCAGAATTAAAAGGGATTGAAGAGTACGCCATTGAATGTTCAATTCTAAAAGTGGCTGTTTCTGAAGATATTCAAAATTGTGCAGATGAAGGAATTCAAATCTTCGGTGGTATGGGATTTTCTGAAGATACTCCAATGGAAAGTGCTTGGAGAGATGCCAGAATTGCTCGTATTTACGAAGGAACCAACGAAATCAACAGAATGCTATCTGTAGGAATGTTAATCAAAAAAGCAATGAAAGGTCACGTTGATTTACTTGGACCAGCATCAAAAGTACAAGAAGAATTAATGGGAATTCCTTCTTTTGATACACCTGATTATTCTGAATTATTTGCTGAAGAAAAAGAAATGATTGGTAAATTGAAAAAAGCATTTTTAATGGTTGCAGGTGGAGCAGTTCAAAAATATGGTCCTGATTTAGATGCACACCAACAGTTATTAATGGCTGCTTCAGATATTTTAATCGAAATCTACATGGCAGAAAGCACTATTCTTAGAACTGAAAAATTAGCCAAAAAAGAAGGCGAAGCCAAAGTCCAAGAGCAAATTGCCATGGCTAAATTGTATTTGTATAAAGCAGTAGATACCGTTACTCAAAAAGGTAAAGAAAGTGTAATTTCTTTTGCTGAAGGTGATGAACAACGTATGATGTTAATGGGTTTACGCCGTTTTACAAAATATACGAATATGCCAAATATTGTAGGGTTAAGAGAAATAATCACTACCAAATTAGTGGCAGAAAACGAATATTGTTTCTAACACATAAAAATAGTTTTTAGTTTATTTATTTATTAAAAAACCGCCTTGTTCCTCAAAACAAGACGGTTTTTTTCATTTTCATTATATTGATTTTCTCCTACTTACCTCCCTTTGTTTCTATAGGTCTAATTTCTCCGTTATAGGAAATCGAACTTCGATTGTTAGAATTAATGGTAAGTGTTGTGTTACCTCCAAAAGAAACGGAAAGAAACAATGTGAATATATCAGTCTCTCCCTTAACAACTGTTTCAATTTGATATGCATTTTTCTTTTTTTCAATAGTAAATTCCTGTGGACTTCCTTCAAAATTTAATCCACCATCCCTACCGTAAGCAACACCACTATAAGCTGTACCAAAAAAAGGCATTTCACTCTTAATTTTATTTGGCTCAAATTGTACATAATTAGGATTAGTGGTCAAATCCATAGTCCTGAATCCTTGAGGCAAAGCTGTCCGCCCAATAAAAACAAACGCCTTAGAATCAACCAAAGCAGCTATCTGTTTTTGTTTTTCCATTTTACGTTCTTCCCTTACTTGTTTTTTACTTTTTTCCTGAGCATAAGTTGCTGTAACAAGCAGTGAAATAAAAATTACTAAAATTGCTGTTTTCTTTTTCATAATACCTATTTTTAATAGTAAACGATAATGACTTTATAATTCCGTATCACTTCAATATACTTTCAAAATTTCTAAAATTAAATTTAAAAAAATTGAATTTATTTTTTCTCAAAACGCATCATTGCGATGTCACCCATGATGAAATTCAATGTTTTCCCATCTTCTGAAATGGAATAGGAATCTATTTTCTGAAGTGCAGACATGTAAATATTTTCACCTTCCCCAGGGCAAAACATTCTAGTCATAGCCATTGGGTCTTTAAAACTGATTTTATTGCCTTCAACATTTAATTTCCCTGAATACCGGTTGCAACTGTTGCTTCCTGAAACACTACTTTCTTTCAAGTTAAAAGTGATTGTCGGTTTTGTATTTGGATATAATCCATCAAAAGCTATTCTTGGTCCTGTAACATAATTTAACTCCCAAGTTCCTTCAAGAGAAATCGTATTATTCATTGCTGTTTTAGCTGAATTACAAGATATAAATGCCAAACATAAAACGGTCAGTGTCAAAATATTTTTTTTCATATAAATGTTTTTAATTTTATACTTTAGAATAGAACAAAAATATTGCCAATTTTCAGGTTTTAAAAAAATAGTACAAAAAATAAAGAGTTATAAAAATCGTATCGAATACTCTTAAAATCTAAAAAATTGGAATCTTCATTTTATTATTTTTTAATCTCTATAACTTCCACCTTAATTTCAACAGCATATCCATTTGGAATGATTTTTTTTCCATGTGCATTGGCATATACTTTAGTAAATTCAGCTCCAAAATATAAGATTATAGCCGAATAGTATACCCAAATTAAAATTATTATTATTGAACCTGCAGCACCATAAACAGTTGCTACCGTTGAACTTCCCAAATAAAAACCAATGGCGAATTTGCCAAACATAAAGAAAAAAGAAGTAAAACTAGCACCTATCAAAGCATCTTTCCAAGCGATATTACCATCCGGTAGTGTTTTGAAAATAATAGAGAACAGCATGGTTGTCGTTGCAAATAAAACCAAGATATTAAAAGCATAAAATATATAAACCATTGCATCAGGAAAATAAACGAGTAATCGAGTATTTATAACATCCATTACAGTGTTTACCATCAAACTGACCATCAATAAAAACCCAACTGAAGCAATCATAGAGAATGACATCAGTCTGTTTTTAATGAATTTCATAATTCCTTTATTAGGTTTAGCTTTTAAACCCCAAATAAAATTAATGGAACTTTGTATTTCAGCAAATACACCCGAAGCGCCTATTAGCAGCATAATTCCTCCAAGTATTGTTGCAAATGTTATACTGTCAGACAATTCAATATTCTTAATGGTTTCTTGAATTTGAATCGCAGCTTCGTTGCCAACCATTCCATTAATTTGTCCAAAAAATCTTCCGGTAACTGCATCTCTTCCAAAGAAAAAACTAAAAATAGATAAAATAATAATTAACAATGGTGGTAATGAAAATATAGTGTAATACGATAATGAGGCGCTAAGTTTTATAGCATTATCATCATTAAATTCCTGATACGTTCGTTTTAATAAACTCCAACTAATAATAGCTAATTCTTTGTGCTTCATTTTAAACTAATTTTATATTCTTCTGTAGGAAAAATTTTAGGTTTTTGGTTTTATTTGATTCGAAAGCATCGTTCGTAATCACTTTTGGATCAATTGCTACTGCATTCAAAACTACAAATAAATAGATTAAGAATTTAAAATGAATATTGTATAATTCCTACTAAATTGGAATATAAAAATCTAATTCTATTATCTGCAACCCAAAATTTTCTTACCTTTGAAATAAAACGAGTCATGAAAAAAATATTTCTATCCATTGTCCTAATTGTTGTTGTGATTATAGGTTGTAAAACTAGCAGCGATTCAAGTAATTCAAAAAAATTGAATATTGTTTTTGAACCTAAAAGCAACAGTACCGTTTCCGGAACTGCAACTTTTGAAGAAAAAAATGGTAAAGTAACTTTTGTAGCAAAATTAGCCGGGCTAAAACCGGGTGTTCATGCGATACACATCCATGAGAAATCAGATTGTACTGCCGCTGATGGAAGTTCTGCAGGTGGACACTGGAACCCAACATTCAAAAAACATGGAAAATGGGGCGTTGGCGAATATCACAAAGGTGACATAGGTAATTTTACAGCTGATGAAAAAGGAAATGGGACCATTACATTAACAACTGATGAATGGTGTATAGGTTGTGGAGATGCGACAAAAGATATTTTAGGAAAAGGACTAATAGTTCACCAAGGAACTGATGATTATGTTTCTCAACCCGCCGGTAATGCTGGTGCAAGAGTAGCATGTTCCGCTATTATTAAGTAGTTTTTTAAATCCCAATTGGAAGATAAAGAGCACCACTATTTTAAAAACACAGAAGAATGGCGTGATTGGTTGCATCAAAATCATCATTCTTCAAAAGGGGTGTATCTCATTTTTTATAGGGTAAATAGTGAATTTGAAAGTATGCGATGGGAAGAAGCAGTTCAAGTTGCCATTTGTTTTGGTTGGATTGATTCAACAGTAAGAAAAATGGACGAAGACCGCAGAAAACAAGTGTTTTCTCCCAGAAAAGATAAAAGCGTATGGAGCAAACTCAATAAAACATATATCGAAAAACTCATCGAAAAAAATTTGATGCATGAAAGTGGATTAGCAAAAATTGAAACTGCTAAAAAAAATGGTTCTTGGACTTCATTAGATGCTGTGGAGGATTTGATTATTCCATTAGATTTAGAAATGGCTTTTGACCAAAATAACGTTGCATTCGAAAACTACAAAAATTTTAGCCCTTCGTACAGGAAAAGCTATCTTTATTGGCTCAATCAGGCTAAAAGAGAAGAAACTAGAAATAATAGGATAACCGAAATCATAAATCTTTGTTCTCAAAATAAAAAGTCCAGAGATTAATATTTTCACTAAAATAATTAAAACTTAACCTAAACTTTTCTACACAACCATAAAAAAACATAGCTTTGTAGCTTCAAATTAAAGTAATGATTAACCCTTCGGCATCAGGTTGGATAGATAAATTTTTTATTGAACAAAAATTTTCAAACGAAACTGTTTCTAAAACTACTGATTCATTTTATCAAAAAGTTAGAAATACAGGTTTTATATACGGTCACATCATTACATTTGAGACAGTAAACACTATTGAAACCAAAGGCTGGTTTAAAGAAGAGATTTCTAAAGTTGCTTTATTAAACACATTATACGATGTTTTTTGTTTGACAAAAGAAGAAATCAGTTCTGAAAATTTCATAAAAGAAGCGGTTACTTTTTACAATCAAATGAATCCTCAAGGATTTAATTTATTCAAAAAAATACTTCCTAAAAATTCTCTTTCCTTAACACTGGAAAAAATAATTGATGAACGCGTTCAAACCAATGACACCATCATCAGTAAAAATTTCTCCCATCTTGTTACGAATGCACTTTTGTTTATTGATGTTGTTGCTTTTCGCCAATATTTAATTCATGGAGTAATTCCTGAGAAATACTTGAAGAAAATTGAAGAGACGATTGTTAATCTTGTCACACTGGCTCTAAAAATTAAGTCAAACAAATCTCAATATGATGATCTGTTAATTAAACTTTTTGAAGCTTCTATTCGTTACAGCAAATTTTCGAAAGTTTCTGTTCAAAGTCTGGAAACACTTCAATTGGATTATTTTACAAATGAATTAGAAAAATATTATTTAATCGATATTGCCGGAATGGCGCTGTGGAGTGATGGAATAATTGAAAATAATGAAGCTTATTTTTTACATTCATTAGCTGAAACACTATCTATATCAGATGATTTTGTTAATCAGAGCATAAACAGCACTAATGAATTCATTACTAAACATAAAAAAGAAATTCCCTATTTCAATTACTCGAATCCAGTCAAACACTTTTACGACCAGACCACTCAAAGTGTTGTTACTTTGGTCAGCCGTAATAAAAGTAGATTGCTAAAGGAAATTGTTCAAAGCAAAGAGTTAATGCTTCTGTTAGCCTATTCTACCCGAAGAGATTTGGATGAAAAAGAAAAGAAAAAAGTAAAAAAACAATTACTGGATATTTGTAAAACCATTCCTTCTTTGACCATATTTTTACTACCGGGCGGAAGTTTATTATTACCAATTTTGATAAAATTCATCCCTACCCTATTACCTTCAGCTTTCAATGAAAATCTAGAAGAAATCGAATAAAAAAATCGCCCGAGAGCGATTTTAATTTAAAATTTTAACTGATATACATTATCTAAATCTTTATCTGAACTGATATTGACATTCAAATCCGTAACAAATCCGGAATTTAATCCGTAAGCCCAACCGTGTAATGTTAATTCTTGCCCGTTTTTCCATGCGGATTGTACGATTGATGTTTTAGCCAAATCAAATACTTGTTCCTTTACATTAATTTCTACAAAAGCATTAAAACGTTCATTTTCATCAACAATAGAATCTAAATATTCATGATGTAGTCTATAAACATCTTTTATGTGGCGAATCCAGTTGTCAATAATTCCTATTGATTCATTTCCCATTGCTGCTTTCACTCCTCCACAACCATAATGACCACATACAAGTACATGTTTTACTTTCAAAACATTGACTGCATAATCCAAAACACTAAGCATATTCATATCAGAATGTACTACCATATTGGCAATATTTCTATGTACAAATACTTCCCCCGGTTTTGCACCAACAATTTCATTAGCTGGAACTCTGCTATCCGAACAACCAATCCACAATAAAGGTGGTGTTTGTCCTTTGGCTAAATCCGCAAAATAATTAGGATCGCTAGCTAGAGAAGTTTCTACCCATTGTTTATTGTTTTCTAATATTTTTTTATAAAAATCGCTCATAAAGAATTACTGTCTTAGTTCATTCAAATGTAAAATAAAATTAATAGTTTTATTTGCTAAAAAAAAATCATTGCCATTTTTATTGATTATTTCACATAAACTCCAGTATTGTTACAATTCTTCTTCTAACCAAGCTTGCATCATCCAGATGGTTTTTTCTTGTTCAGCAATAAAATCACTCATCATAGAATTCGTTCCTTCATCATTAATTTCAGAAGACTTAATTAGAATTTCTCTTTCTATTTTTAGCAAATAAGACAATGAGTTTACAATTAAATGAATCGCTTTCTCATCAATAGAAATATTTTTTCCAATAGTTAATTGATTGTTTTTAATATAATCCTCAAAAGTATGAAGCGGCGTTCCTCCTAATGTAAGAACACGTTCAGCAATCATATCAATTTTCAATTGGGAGTCGTTGTATAATTCTTCAAATTTTATATGCAAGTCAAAGAAACGCTTGCCACGGATATTCCAGTGAATTCCTCTTAAATTTTGATAATAAACTTGAAAATTAGAAAGTAATATATTTAATTCAGTTACAATTAATTCTGATTCTTTAACGGGCAATCCTAAAATATTTGTTTTCATAATTTTTATTTTAAACAAATTTAGACAAGAAAACAACGCTTTGTACTATAAGTTAAATTGATTGTTTTTATATTTGCATCAGATATTACTATAAAAAATGACAATCACTCAACTAAAATATGTTTTGGCTGTAGCCGAACATAAAAACTTCACTCTTGCTGCTGAAAAATGTTTTGTAACTCAACCTACCTTGAGTATGCAAATTCAGAAAATAGAGGAAGAATTAAGTATTCAAATATTTGACAGAACAAAAAAGCCTATCCAGCTTACAGATATTGGACAAAAAATTGTAAATCAGGCTAAAAACATTGTTAATGAAGCTGATAGAATTCAAGATATTGTAGAGCAACAAAAGGGATTTATTGGAGGTGAGTTCAGATTAGGAATAATCCCTACAATTATGCCAACATTATTACCGATGTTTTTGAATAATTTTATCAAAAAATATCCAAAGGTAAAACTCATAATAGAAGAGTTAAACACCGAAGAAATTATCACAAAACTCAATAACGGTCATCTCGATGCAGCGATTGCGGCAACGCCTTTAATGGAAGAAAAAATCAAAGAAATTGTTTTATACTTTGAACCTTTTGTCGCTTACATCCCGGAAAGTCATCATAATTTTCAAAAAGAAGAAATTGAAGTCTCTGATCTAAACTTAGATGAAATCCTATTATTACAAGATGGACACTGTTTTCGTGATGGAATATTAAACTTGTGTAAAAATTCAGGAGGGAGAAATGAAATCAATCATTTTCAGATAGAAAGCGGAAGTTTTGAGACTTTAATAAAATTGGCCGATGAAGGTTTGGGAACAACATTACTGCCTTATTTGCACACATTAGATTTGAAGGAATCAGACAAAAAAAAACTACGCCAATTTAAGGAACCTAAACCAGCAAGAGAAGTTAGTTTGATTTTCCCTAAAAGCGAATTAAAAATTCAGATAATTGATGCACTAAGAAGCACAATTGCTGGTGTTATAAAAGGTGCAATTGTTTTTCAAAATGTACAAATTATAAGTCCACTTCAAAAAAAATAAAAAAAGGAACCAATTTAGGTTCCTTTTTTTTTATGAATTAACGATAAGCAAACATTGTTTTAATTCTGGTCTTCCAATTGTAAAACTTAGTAACCATTCTCGCAATTGCTCCATTTCGTATGGTAATAACGTTTTAATTGCTTTCTCTAATTCTTTGCAAAAAAGCATCGGGTCAAAACTTACTCTTTCAAGCACTGATTTTGTGTAATCGAACATAATTTTCGACATAATAAATTAAGATTTGGGTTATCAATTTTTATTAACTATTGTAAAAGTACATTTTTAAAATACACAACATAACAAATTAACGTTCTTTTTTATATTTTATTTTATTTAAAAGAAAGTATATTTTTAAGCACAAAATTTAAATTTTTCTATTTCTTTCTAGCACGAAACATTTCTCTTTTGCCAGGAGGCCCCGCTAATTTCTCCACTGTAAAACCTACTTCTATCATACTCCTTTTAACAACTCCTCGCGCAGCATAAGTAACCAATACACTATTGGGCTTAAGTGCATTATACATTTTTTCAAAAATGGCTGTACTCCATAACTCAGGTTGAACACGATAACCAAAAGCATCAAAATAGATCAAGTCAAATTTTTCAAAATCATCTATTTCTTCAAAAAATTGTTTCCTTTTAGTTAAAGTGAAATCATCCCTTAATACAATCTTTTCTTCCCAATTACTTTCATGCATTTTTTTAAATACAGGACTTTCATTACTGGCATTCAGTTCATCAACATAATTCATCGATACCACTTCCTCTGCTGATATTGGATAGGCCTCCACTCCTACATAATCAATCGATTGATTCATTTTGGATGCTTCCAAAAAAGTAATAAATGCATTCAAACCTGTTCCAAAACCAATTTCTAAAATTGAAATTTGCTTGTTTTGAAATAAAGACAACCCATTTTTGATAAAAACATGCTGCGCCTCCTGAATTGCTCCGTGTTTAGAATGATAGCATTCATCCCATTCCTGTAAATGAATCGTTGTAGAACCGTCGAGTGTTTGGATTATTTCTCTTTTCAAAATTATAATTTGAGGTTATTCTTTGTTTTATAGTTGTGGCAGATGGTCAAATTTAATCAAAACTAAAATGTAATAGTCTCAAAAAATCTATATTTTTTATAAATTTCATATAAATTGGCTCTATTTATTTCCATTTTTTAAAATATAAATAAATCACAGTTAAATGCTATAATTAATGGAATAATCATAAGTATTTCAGTGATTTTTATTTAATTTTGCAAATATTAAACTTCGTTTTATAAAAAACCAACGATTTTAATACTCTAGCATATCACTTATAAAAAATAAAAATAAACAATACCTTATTATGAGTACAACTCAAACTAGCAAAATTGAAATAATTAAAGCTCCTACTTCAAAGATAAATGAAGTAGATTTTGAAAACTTAAGCTTTGGTTCTGTTTTTACAGATCATTTATTCGAATGTGATTTTAAAAATGGTGAATGGCAAAAACCGGTCATTAAACCTTACGCACCTTTTTTGTTAGATCCATCTACAAGAGTTTTTCATTATGGCCAAGCTATTTTTGAAGGAATGAAAGCGTACAAAGATGACAATAATGACATTTGGCTTTTTAGACCTGATGAAAACTATAAGCGTTTCAATACTTCAGCAGTAAGAATGGCTATGCCAGAAGTTCCTGAAGAAGTGTTTATGAATGGTTTAAATCAATTGTTACAATTAGATGAAGCGTGGGTAAAAAAAGGAAAAGGAAATTCCATGTACATTAGACCGTTTATGATTGCTACAGGTACTGGAGTAATTGCAAATCCGTCAGATGATTATAAATTCATGATTATTTTATCTCCTGTATCAGCTTATTATTCTGGTGATGTAAAAGTACTTATTGCAGAGCATTTTAGTAGAGCTGCAAATGGTGGAATTGGAGCTGCAAAAGCGGCTGGAAATTATGCTGCACAATTTTATCCAACTAACTTAGCTAATAAGGAAGGATTCCAACAAGTAATTTGGACTGATGATGCAACGCATACCAAATTAGAAGAAGCGGGTACAATGAATGTGTTTTTCAGAATCAATGACACTTTATTGACTGCTCCAGTTAGCGAAAGAATTCTTGATGGTGTAACTAGAAAAACCTTGATTGATTTAGCTAAAAGCGAAGGTATAAATGTAGACGTTCGTCCAGTTATAGTTTCTGAACTTGTTGAAGCTTCTAAAAACGGAACGTTAAAAGAAATTTTTGGAGCTGGAACAGCTGCAGTAGTTAGCCCTATTTCTGGATTCTCTTATCAAGACGTTTATTACGAATTACCAAAACTTGAAAATCCAGTAGCATTACAACTAAAAGATAAATTGACTAATATTCAAAATAAATTGGCTGAAGATACTTTTGGATGGACTGTTAAAGTGTAATTTTCAGATTTCAGATTACATATATAAAAAAGCGATTTTCATATTGAAAATCGCTTTTTTTATTTTTATTTTTTTACTGCAAACTGAAATCTGCTATTTTTCCTCAAGTATTTTCGAAAAATCCGGTTTGAAATAATTAGGTCCTTTCATTACTTTTCCATCTTCACGATAAATAGGTTTTCCATCTTCACCCAACTTACTCATATTACTGCGTTGAATTTCGTCGAAAACTGCTTCAATTTTATGTTGTAAACCATGTTCTATAATAGTTCCACATAAAATATACATCATATCACCAAGCGCATCTGCAATTTCTATTAAATCATTGTTTTGAACTGCTTCCAGATATTCTTCATTTTCTTCTTTCATTAAATTATACCGAAGTGTGTGTTTATTTTCGCCTAAATCAGCTGTTGGAATTTCTTTGTGACCTATTTTAAATGCAGTATGAAATTCTTTAACGGAGTCTATTTGTTTTTGCATCTTTTTATTTTATTAAATGAAATGGCAAATTAGCAACTATTTCTAAACTATTAACTAAATTTGCCCGAAATAATTTAAACTATGTTTAGTCAGGGACAATTAATATTTGCAGGCTGTTTTTTTGTTGCTTTTGTTATTGCAGCAATTTATTCCTACCGAAAAGATTTAGGAATACATAAAGAATATTATAAAGGAAATTACAAAATATTAATAGGCTTCTTAATTTTTATTGGACTTCTGTTTATGATAAAAATATTTTTCAAACGTTAAGACCTTTATTTTTCGCAATAAAAAAATGCCCACTAAAAAAGTGGGCATTTTTTTTTGAGAATTAACGACTAATTTTCCAAAGGTAGAACTCCAAAGTTTTTAGAGTATTTCAACATTTGTTCTGCAAATGTTTTTGGTTGTTGTACTTCAATAGAAATAATTTTACCCGTTTTGTCTAATTTTGGAACCAATACTGGATTTACAAATCCACTATAAGCAGCCGAAGCAAATTGCTTATTGCGTTCTAAAACTTCAGCATGTAATTTTTGATCTACTTTCACCCCATAATTTTCCACTAATGCTTTGCCTGCATTAAAATCACCTTCAGATTTGATTCGTTGTACTTCTCTTAACAATTGCCCAAATAAGTCGTGTAATTTATCATAATCCGTAATATTGAAATACGTTTTTCCGTTGCGAGTGATTTTCTCTATAACATTGTCTTTTTGCCCTTTTTCAAAAACCCATGAACTAACCCACTGACGGTTTCTCATGTGCGCTTCTTCAATATTAGCACCCAATTCTAAACGCACTAACTGAGTCATCAATCCGTTTCTGATATAACTGTCATAAGACTCCATCCCGAGTTTTTTCCAATCATCAACTAAGCCTAATTCCTGTAATTTTGGGTTGTATAAATAATATAGTCCAACTAGATCTGCTCTACCCTCTTCAAGTGTCGAAGCATAACTTTTTAATGATTCCTTTGGAGTTCCCACACCAGGGTTGATTTGTCCTGAAGCATGACCCACCACTTCATGCAAAGCAGTATGCATCTTATCTCCTATTTCACCATATTTTTTGGCCAATGCAATTTCTTGCTCATCATTTGCAAATTCCTCTAATTTTCCTTTTCCTGCAGCTTTAGCATACGAATCGATAATATTTCCTAAAGAAACTGATTTCGAACCATGTTCCGCACGAATCCAATCCGCATTTGGAAGGTTCACACCAATAGGCGTACTTGGTGAAGCGTCACCAGATTCTCCTGCTACAATAACTGTTTTATAAGAAACTCCAACAACGTTTTTCTTTTTATGCTCTGGCATCAACGGAGAATTATCTTCAAACCATTGCGCATTTTTAGAAACTACTTCCATTTTTGCCGACATATCAAAATCTTTTATCTGCACAATCCCTTCATAAGATCCTCTGTAGCCTAATGGATCATTATATACTTCAATAAAACCATTGATGTAATCAATGTTCCCTTCGGTAGCATGCAACCAGGCAATATTGTAATCATCCCATGTTTTTAAACTACCGGTTTTATAATAACTGATAAGCAATCCTAAAGCATCTGCTTGTTTTTTATTTTCAGCTACACTCTTGGCTTTTTCTAACCAATAGATAATTTTATCAATTACAGCACCATACATACCTCCACTTTTCCAAACTTTTTCTGTTAATTGCCCTTTTGCATTGCGAACTAATTTAGAATTCAGACCATAAGAATATGGTTTCTTAGGATCTGGGCTTGTTTTTTTAGCGTAAAAATCTTCTGTTTCTTTTAATGTAATTCCTTTGTCATAGAAGTTAATTGCTGAACCTTCCAATAAACCTTTTGATTCATCAAGGTTAACCCTTTTAGCATCTACATCATTAAATATAATGGCTTCAATAGTTGGTGATAAAGTTGTTTTAGTTGCTTTCAACAAACCGTTAAAATAGGCTACAGAAAATCCTGGCTTAATTTTATCGCTGGAATAATGGTGGTGAATTCCATTTGAAAACCAAACTCTTTTAAGGTATATTTCGAAATTTTTCCAGTCTTCAGCTGTTTTATCCCCTTTATAATTTTTATAAATATTCTCTAAAGCTTTTCTAATTTTTAGATTGTATTTATAATGTTGGTCCCACATTATATCACGCCCTGAAGTTCCGGCTTGAGTCAAATAATACACTAATTTTTGTTCTTTTAGTGTTAGATTTTCCCAGCCTGGAATTTGATACCGCAACACTTTAATGTCAGCAAACTGCTCCACAACATAATCAAAAGGAGCTTTTTCGGTAGTTTTAGCTACTTGTGCATTACACGTAACAGAAACCGCAAGGATAATAAAAATTCCAATAATTTTAAGTAATTTCATTATTAATGATATTTAGATGTTTAATAAATTATTATTCAACAAATATACATTTTCTTTGAATAAATAATAAAAACCATCACTTATAATCCAATTTCAATGATATTGAAAATTAATTTAATCTTTTCGATAATGAATTAAAAAAAATCTAAAAATTACAATCAACTTGAAAGCCCCGTTTTATATTTTTTAATAGTTACTCTGCTATATTAATAAAATTTCTAACTTTACAAGATAAACAGCCAATTCATCATGAGGATTTTAAAATATATCTTTCTTTTACTATTACTTAGCTTAGTTGCATTATCTATTTTCATCGCTACACAAAAAGGAGATTTTACTGTCGAAAGGAGTAAAATCATAAATTCTCCAAAACCAGCAGTATTTAATTATGTAAATGATTTTAAAAATTGGGGCGAATTTGGTTCTTGGGCTGTTGAGAATCCTGAAATGAAAATAACGTATCCTCAAAACACGATTGGAAAAGGCGGATCTTATTCTTGGGAAGGAAAAGATGGTAATGGTGATATGAAAACAATTTTTGTAAAAGAAAATGACAGTATTTCACAAAAAATGAATTATAATGGAACTTTATCTGATGTTTTCTGGAGTTTTAAAGACACTGTTGGAGGTACAAAAGTAACTTGGAGAACAAAAGGAAAAATGAGTTTTCTTTTCAAAATTTATACCGCTTTCAATGGAGGTGTTGAAAAAATCATAGGTAGTATGTACGAAAAAAGTTTGGCCAACTTAGATAAAACCTTAGATTATGAAATAAATACCTATTCAGTAAAAGTAGATGGTTTGGTAAAAAAACCGGAAACGTTTTATTTACATCAAACTTTTACCAGTAAAATTGCTAACGTCTCTAAAAACTTTAAAATCGTTGTTCCAAAAATTATAGCTTTTTGTAAAAAAAATGATCTTACAATTACAGGAAAGCCTTTTATAATTTATCACACCTATGACATGGTAAATGAACTCACTAAAATATCTATTTGCGTACCAATTAAAAATCAAATTTATACAAGTGAAGGAAGTGATCTTTATTCGGGAAAATTAGAAGCATTTGAAGCCGTAAAAACGACTTTAACGGGTGATTATTCCCATAGAGATAAGGCATTGGATAAAACCACGCAATACCTTAACACTAATCGTCTCGCAGCTGACGCTACAGTTTCGCATCTGGAAATTTATTCAATCAGTAAAAACGAAGTAAAAAACCCTTCAAAATGGGTTACTGAAATTTATTATCCAATAAAACCAAAAGTGGAAGCAGTAAAAATTTACAAACCAACTGTTATAAAAACCGATGAAACGATAAAAACAGAACCCGCAGTAAATACTGTTCCAGTTACAAAAACAGAACCCATTACAAAAACTAAAGCTGTCGTAAAAACGAATCCTGTTGTAAAAACTAAACCGGTCTTAAAAACAGAACCAATTGTAAAAAAGCCAACTCCGACAAAAAAAGAAGAAGAACAATCTGAATTTTAATATTTTTTCACTTCTGATTAAACCTATTTGATAAATTCCATTCTAACTGATAAATAATAGCTTTGCAAGAGGAAAAGGAATTCATTCAAAAACTATTGAACCCAAAAACGCAAAATCAAGCGTTTCAACAACTCTTGCAAGATTATCAAAAACCGTTGTACAATCATATTCGTAATATAGTATTGAGTCATGATGATACTGATGATGTTTTGCAAAATACTTTTATAAAGGTATTCCAACATTTGAAAAACTTCAAAGGTGAAAGCAAACTTTTTTCTTGGATGTATCGTATTGCAACTAATGAAGCACTAACTTTTTTGAATCAAAAAGCAAAAACGAACGGAATATCTTCAGAAACATTACAAAACAAAACCATAGATAATCTAAAAGCAGATGTTTTCTTTGATGGAAATGAAATTCAAATAAAATTACAAAAAGCCATAGCTTTTTTACCTGAAAAGCAACAATTAGTTTTCAAAATGAAATATTTCCAAGAATTAAAATATGAGGAAATCTCAGAGATTTTAGGAACATCCGTTGGTGCTTTGAAAGCATCCTATCATCATGCAGTCAAAAAAATTGAAGCATTTGTAACAACAAATTAAACCTTTTGTGTTTAATTAAGTCTAATGAATATTATGAAAGCATTTAAATTAGAAAACGAACCAAAAATTGAATCTGGATTTAAAACCCCAGACCATTATTTTGAAAATTTTTCAGCAAAAGTTTTACAACAATTGCCAAAAGAGGAACCAAAAGTAATTTCGATTTTTCAAAAAAAGAAAATTGTAATTATGATGGTGGCGGCTATTCTAATAGTTGCATTGATGATTCCAATTCTAAATACGTATTCTAACAAAACAAAAGAATTAGATTCTGCCACTTTAGAAAATTACCTGACCGAACAATCTAATATGACGCAATACGATTTGATCAGTGAATTACAACCTGAAGATATTAATAAAATGAAAACAACAGTAGTTCTGGAAGACAAGACTGTAGAAGACATATTAGCTACAAACTCTAATTTAGAGCATCTTATATTAGAATAAATATACATTTGAATTCTTTCTATTAAAATTGAATAAAAAATAAAAAAAAATGAACATTAAAAAATTTTTACCCGTACTCTTTTTACTATTATCCTTTAATTTTTACGCTCAAGGCGAAAGAATGAAGGAAAAAAAGGAACAAATCAAAGCGTTGAAAGTAGCTTTCTTGACCACCGAATTAGATTTAACGACAAGTGAAGCCGAAAAATTTTGGCCTATCTATAACACTTTTGATGACAAACAATTTGAATTGAGACATCAAAAGATGAAAACTTTAATGAAAAGAATGGATGATGGAGGTTTAGATAAAATGACCGAAAAAGAAGCCAGTGCTTTTCTCGCTCAAATGGAAAGTAACGATGAAGAATTATTTTTTTTACGAAAAAAATTTACCGCAAATCTTAAAGGAGTTATTCCAGCGATTAAAATCATAAAACTAAGAAAATCTGAAGAAGATTTCAATAGAAAACTATTGCAACAATACCGCGACAAAGGCCCGAGAAGATAAAATTAAGTTTTATTAATTCAATACAACACCCTATTTAATGGTTCATGCTATTATTTAGGGTGTTTTATTTTTTAAAATTTATGCGAACTATTTTGTTTTTTCCAGCAGCAATTGCAGTATGATTATCTAAAAAACGAATCGTAAAAAGACTGGGATCTACCGATAATTGTTTCCATGATTTACCACTATCCGATGAGTAATACAATCCGGATGCACCCACTGAAACTAGTTCCTTTCCATTACTCTCTGGAATATATTGCACGCAGGAAGCATAACCAAAACCTTTATTTTCGGCTTGCAGTTTCCATGTTTTACCTCCATCAGTTGTAGCAGCTTTATTCCCGAAATTCTGGTTTGGCAATTCATAATTCCCTCCAGCTATAAATCCAATTTTCGAATCATAAAAATCAGCCGTAAAAATTCCAGTCATGGTTTCTCCTTGAACTATTGGCGTATTATATACTTTCCAAGTATTTCCTTTATCAGATGAATAAAAAACTCCGGCTTTTTTTCCACCCGAAACAATCCAGGTTTTATTTCCTTTAATAACAATATTAGTATTGCTTGCCGCAAAAGCTGCTTCCCCATCAATTATTTTGGGCAACTTATCCGATGCAATTTTATTCCATGAATTTCCACCGTCACGAGTAATTATAACTGAAAGACTATTCTCTATAGGATCACCGATAGCTATTCCATCTTTATCATTCCAAAATTGCATACTATCGTAAAATACTTTTTTATGATTTTCTTGATACACTAATCGTACTTCTGAACCGTCTTTAGCAATTTTATATAATAATGCAGGATTGGAAACGTTTAGAATAAAAACAGCCTTCGAAGTTTGTGCAATACTTCTGAATTCAAACTTTAAACTATCATTACTAATAATGCTTTCCTTTTTCTTATTTTGAGCCAAATCATAAAAACCAAATCTGGAATTATCCGCAGCATACCAAATTTTATTTGCATCAATTAAAATGGCTCTAATACTTATTTTATCTTGAAATAACGTATCGATTTTAACGGATTTAAAATCCATATTATTATTATCAATCCCAATATAACCAACTGTTTTACAAGATAAAAACAAAATAAAACTCATCGAAATAAAAAAAATACTTCTCATTTATATATAAATTTTAAAGGCTAATTTACAATTAAAAATATAAATACAAACTAGCCTCTTTATTTATTGGCACAGTAATTGGATAATCAAAAAATATTAAACTTAATAACATTAATCATGAAAACTAAACTACTCCTTTTAAGTCTATTGACTTCTGTTTTCGCCACACAAATATATGCGCAGGATAGAACTACAGTAAATGCAATGAATACTGAAATTAGTGACAACTTAGATTTACGAGCTGTCGCATCCATTTTTGGAGATTCGAGAGATCTTCAGGATTTTGAAAGACGGTTGAATGACCCAAAACTTCAAATATCAAATTTAGATTTGAATAACGACGATGAAGTTGATTATTTACGAGTAATCGAATCCGTAGAAAATAGAACCCACGTCATAATCATACAATCTGTTATCGATCAAGATGTATACCAAGATGTAGCTACAATCGATGTTGAGAAAGACAGATACAACAATGTTCATGTACAAGTTGTAGGAGATGTGTATATGTATGGTCAAAATTACATTTACGAGCCTGTGTATTACAACACTCCACTTATTTATGCTTCATTTTGGTCTTATAATTATCACCCTTATTATTCAACATGGAATTGGGGTTATTATCCTTCTTATTATTATACTTGGAATCCATTCCCTGTATTCAGATATAGAAACAACATCAACATTTGCTTGAACGTAAATAACAATTACAATTATGTAAACAATAGAAGAAGTAGCATAGCAATTGAGTTATATAGTTCCAGACGTTCCAATGGATATGAAAGACAACATCCAAATTATGCTTTTTCAAGAAGAAATGCACAAGTAACAAATCGTTATGAATTAGAGCAAAGAAGAGGGTCAAGAAATGTTGGTTCAAGAAATGATAACGGTTATTCTCAAAACAGAACGAGTCCATCAAGAGATTATTCTCAAAATAGAACTAATCCTTCAAGAGAAGCAGCTCCGCAAAGAATGGGACAACAAAGAGAAAGAGATTATTCTCAAAACAGAACTAATCCTTCCAGAGAAGCTACTCCACAAAGAGCACAGCAACAAAGAGATTATTCTCAAAATAGAGAGAACTCTACTGGAGAAGCAGTTCCACAAAGAGCACAACAACAAAGAGATTATTCTCAAAACAGAGGAAATTCTTCTGGGGAAGCAGTTCCACAAAGAGCACAACAACAAAGAGATTATTCTCAAAATAGAGGGAACTCTTCTGGAGAAGCCGCTCCACAAAGAGCACAACAACAAAGAGATTATTCTCAAAACAGAGGGAATTCTTCTGGGGAAGCAGTTCCACAAAGAGTGCAACAACAAAGAGATTATTCTCAAAACAGAGGGAATTCTTCTGGAGAAGCAGTTCCACAAAGAGCACAACAACAAAGAGATTATTCTCAAAACAGAGGGAATTCAGCTCCACAAGCAGCTCCACAAAGAATGGAACAACAAAGAGGTAACTCTTCAAGAGAAGCAGCTCCACAAAGAATGGAACAACAAAGAGGGAATTCTTCATCAAGAAATGACAACAGAAGGTCTTAAAACTCACTATCATAAATTAAAAAAAGCACGGTTATAACAACCGTGCTTTTTTTTGTCATTTTATTAAATAAACAGCTTTAATTTATTTAAAAAGAGTAAATTTGACGAGTTTTTTAAAAATATTACATGAGCGCAGCGCACAAAGACTTGCATACTAAATTAACATTAGGCGGGTTATTAGTTTCATTAGGAATAATTTACGGTGATATTGGAACTTCACCATTATATGTAATGAAAGCCATACTTGGTGACCATATTATTAATGCAGATGTCGTTTTAGGAGGCATTTCAGCTGTATTTTGGACCCTTACATTACAAACTACCATAAAATATGTAATCATTACTTTGAGTGCTGATAATCATGGAGAAGGCGGGATTTTTGCATTATATGCTTTAGTCAAAAAAACAAAAATTCAATGGCTAATAGTCCCCGCAATTATTGGCGGAAGTGCATTACTTGCTGATGGAATCATAACACCCCCCATATCTGTATCTTCTGCTGTTGAAGGAATTAGAACCTATTATCCTCATATAAACACAATCCCAATTGTAATAGGAATTCTATTTGTGTTGTTCGCAATTCAACAGTTTGGAACCAAGTTAGTCGGTAAATTTTTTGCTCCAATGATGCTTATTTGGTTTGGGATGCTTGCTGTTTTGGGTTCTATACAAATCGCACAACATACTGAGGTTTTCAAGGCCTTGAACCCTTATTACGCTTATCACTTATTATACATTCATCCTGAAGGTTTTTTTGTTTTAGGTTTTGTATTTCTTTGTACTACAGGTGCTGAAGCACTGTATTCAGACATGGGACATTGCGGTCGAAAAAACATTAGAATCAGCTGGATTTTTGTAAAAACGGCTTTAGTGCTTAATTATTTTGGACAAGCCGCGTATTTAATCCATCACGAAGGAGAAACATTACAAAGTTTAGGCGGAAAAAACGGAAACCCATTCTATCTCATCATGCCGGATTGGTTTCAACCTATAGGAATTATTATCGCTACACTTGCAGCTGTAATTGCTTCACAAGCATTAATCAGCGGTTCATTTACATTAATAAATGAAGCGATGAGATTGAACTTTTGGCCAAAAGTAAAAATAAAATATCCTACTGAATTAAAAGGACAATTGTATATTCCATCGATAAACTGGTTATTATTCTTTGGTTGTGTGGGTATTGTATTGCACTTCGAAGAGTCTAGTAATATGGAACATGCCTATGGATTAGCAATTATATTATGTATGATAATGACAACCATTTTGCTTAATTTTTATTTAATAATGAAAAGAGTAAAATTGTTTTTTATCATGCCGTTAATTACCATTTATCTAATCATCGAATTTAGTTTTCTTGCAGCCAATATTACAAAATTTGCTGAAGGTGGTTATGTAACTCTTTTTATAGCAACACTTTTAATATCTGTTATGACCATTTGGTATTTGGCTAAGAAAATCAATAAAAGCTACACCAAAATTGTTAAGATTGAAGATTATAAAAAAGTACTTGTTGAATTGAGTGCTGATTTATCGATACCAAAATATGCAACGCATTTAGTTTACATGACAAATGCCGGCAGAACTGATGAAATAGAAGAGAAAGTAATGTATTCTATTTTACAAAAAAGACCTAAAAGAGCTGATATTTATTGGTTTGTACACGTAAACATATTAACCGAACCTTATAAAACAGAGTATAAAGTAACCGAAATTGTCAAAGATGATTTGTATCGTGTTGATTTCAATTTAGGTTTTAGAGAGCCTACTAAGATAAACTTGATGTTTAAAGAAGTAATTAAAGACATGGTACAAAAAGGAGAGATGGACATTACCAGTAGATATGAATCTTTGAATAAAAACAATATTATTGGTGATTTCAAATTTGTATTATCTGAAAAATTCCTTTCAAATGACAGTGATTTAAGATGGCATGAAAAATTAATCATGAATTCTTATTTCTTTATTAAAAAACTAAGTTTATCTGAAGAAAGAGCTTTTGGTCTGGACAGTAGCTCCGTTAAAATAGAAAAATTTCCTATGGTGCTTCATGCTCCAGAAAATATTGGTTTAACTAGAGTTAAATAAGGATTTTAAATCCTACTAATTTATAAAAAAACACTGTTTTGAAAACAGTGTTTTTTTATGACTAAAAATTAAAAAACAACATTCATTATTAAAAATATAACATTCAATCAATTAATAGTACCTTTGCACCTCAATTATTTAAAATGAGATTACACAGAAATTTAGTTTATACTACCATCGATGCTTTGAACGCCATATTTAATGAAGGCGAATATGCTGATAAAGTGGTAGCACGATCCTTAAAAAAAGACAAACGTTGGGGAAGCTCTGACAGAAAATTTGTTGCCGAAACCATCTACGAAATTGTACGTTGGAAAAGATTATACGCAGAAATAGCCGAAGTAAAAGAACCATTTGACAGAGACAATCTTTGGAGAATGTTTTCTGTATGGGCAGTTTTAAGAGGCTACCCTATTCCTGATTGGCGCCAACTGGAAGGAACTCCGGAAAGAAAAATAAAAGGACGTTTTGACGAACTTTCAAAAGTGAGAGCCTTAAAAGAATCTATTCCGGACTGGATGGATGAATTAGGTGTTAAAGAATTAGGAGAGAAAGTTTGGGCAACGGAAATAACAGCTCAAAACCAACCTGCTAAGGTAATTCTAAGAGTAAACACACTTAAGACAACCAGAGAAGCGCTACGTGCTATTTTGATGGATTTAAACATTGAAACAGAAACGTTGAAAAATCAGCCTGATGCTTTAGTGCTAAAAGAAAGAGCTAATGTTTTCTTGACTGATGCTTTCAAACAAGGTTTCTTTGAAGTTCAGGATGCTAACTCCCAATTAGTGGCTGCTTTCCTTGATGTAAAACCAGGAATGCGTGTCGTTGACACTTGTGCTGGCGCAGGTGGAAAAACATTGCACATTGCATCTTTAATGGAAAACAAAGGACAATTAATTGCTATGGATTTGTATGAAAGCAAATTGAAGCAATTAAAAATCAGAGCCAAAAGAGACGGTGCTTTCAATATTGAATACCGCATCATTGATTCTACAAAAATCATTAAAAAATTACACGAAAAAGCAGACCGTGTTTTAATTGACGCACCTTGTAGCGGATTAGGGGTTCTAAAAAGAAATCCAGATGCTAAATGGAAATTAAAACCGGAATTTATCGACAACATCCGTAAAGTACAATCGGAAGTTTTAGAAAGTTATTCTAAAATTGTAAAACCGGGTGGAAAATTAGTTTACGCTACTTGTTCTATATTACCATCCGAAAATCAAGAACAAATTGCTCGTTTCTTAACTACTGACATTGGAAAACAATTCAACTTTGTGAAAGACCAAAAAATCTTGGCTTCAGAGTCTGGTTTTGACGGATTCTATATGGCTTTGTTAGAACGTAAAGAAAACTTAGAACAAAAAGAAAAAAGAGTACAGAAAGAAATTGAATAAAATATAGATTTAGACTTCAAAACGCATAAAAAAATCCTCGAATTCGAGGATTTTTTTATGCGTTTTATATATGTTCATTATTCAATTCTCTTACACTTTTCTTAATCATTCATTGAGATTAAAAACTCCTCATTATTCTTCGTTTTCTTGAAACGATCATTGATGAAATCCATTGCTTCTACCGGGTTCATATCCGAAAGGTATTTTCGCATAATCCACATTCTTTGCAATGTTTTTTGATCCAATAACATATCATCACGTCTTGTACTTGAAGAAGTCAAATCGATAGCCGGAAAAATACGTTTGTTTGCAATTTTTCTATCCAATTGTAATTCCATATTACCGGTACCTTTAAATTCTTCGAAGATAACTTCATCCATTTTCGAACCAGTTTCTGTCAATGCAGTAGCGATAATACTCAATGAACCTCCATTTTCTACATTACGGGCAGCTCCAAAGAAACGTTTTGGTTTTTGCAATGCATTCGCATCCACACCTCCACTTAATACTTTTCCTGACGCTGGTTGTACTGTATTATAAGCTCTTGCTAAACGGGTAATGGAATCCAATAGAATCACTACATCGTGACCACATTCTACCAAACGTTTTGCTTTTTCAAGAACGATATTTGCAATTTTAACATGCTCTTGTGGTTCTCTGTCAAATGTAGAAGCAATTACTTCGCCACGCACACTACGTTGCATATCGGTAACCTCTTCCGGGCGTTCATCAATCAATAAAACAATTAAATACACTTCAGGATGGTTCGCCGCAATAGCATTGGCAATTTCCTTAAGCAACATCGTTTTACCAGTTTTAGGTTGCGCCACAATCATTCCACGTTGTCCTTTTCCTATTGGTGAAAACAAATCAATAATTCGTGTTGAAATCGTGCTTTGCTTCTCCGCCAATTTAAATTTCTCTGAAGGAAAAACAGGCGTTAAATGTTCAAATGAAACTCTATCACGAACTACTTGAGGATCGTGTCCGTTTATTTTTAAAACGCGTACTAATGGGAAAAATTTTTCACCTTCTTTTGGTGGGCGAACCACTCCTTTTACGGTATCTCCGGTTTTAAGGCCGAACAATCTTATTTGAGAAGTCGATAGATAAATATCATCTGGTGAAGCCAAATAGTTGTAATCTGAAGAGCGTAAGAAACCATACCCATCAGGCATCATTTCAAGAACACCTTCACTTTCTATAATTCCGTCAAATTCAAAATCAGAAGCAGCAAAATTACTTTTCTTATTTTTAAAATTTGGATTTTGATTCCCATTTCCATTTCCATTCCCATTTCCATTCCCATTTCCATTCCCGTTTTGATTTGGGTTTTGGTTAGGATTCTGATTTGGATTCTGCTTATGTAATTGATTTGGATTTATCTTTTTAACCGGTGCAGCAGGAGCTTCCGTTTTATCTTCAATGGCTGCATCTGTAACCTCTACATTCTCTTTGGTTGCTTCTTTTACTTCTTCCTTATCCTTTTTTAAAGCAATTTTCTTTTCGTAGGCTGATTTATTAAATTTAATAATTTTACCTACTTTTTTCTCTCCATCTACTGGTTGTTCTGCAATTGGAGTAATATCCTCTTCTCTTGGTGCTGGTTCAATTGAAGGAAGATTTTCTTCAACTGGAGTACTTATTTCTGTTGCAGTTTCTTCTTTTTCAAACAGCGTATTTTTTACCGCTTTTTGTATCGCTACTTTTTTAACAGGAACGATTCGCGCTCTTTTGGGTTTATCGTCTTCAACATTACTTTCCTTTTTAGAATCTAAAGCTGAATCAACGTTAGTAGCCACTTGATGCTCTAAAATTTGACTAATTAAAGTATCTTTTTTTACACCGTTAAACTTTATGGTTTTAGCTGATTTAGCTATTTCTTGAAGCTCAGATAGCTTCATTTCTTTTAATGCAGAAATATCAAACATGAATGTTCTATGAGTTTAATTATTTTGGAAAATTGTAAAGATAGGTAGTAAACTTTTTTGTTTTGAATCAACCGCAGTATGAAGTGCTTACGGTATTATGATGCAATAATACGAATAAAATTTTATCATACAATAGCATTTATAAAAAAGAAAATATATTTTTGTAGAACAAATTCAAACCATGATACAAAGAATTCAAACCATTTATTTATTTCTTGCTTTTGTAGTGACAGGAATTTTACCATTTTTTATTCCTTTATGGACAATGAACAATGGTACTGATTTTTTATTTATGCAAGATCAAGTTTATGTAATCTTGTTTGGTTTAAGCACAACGCTTACTTTATTAAGTATTGTATCGTATAAAAAAAGACAAAATCAATTTGTCATTGGCAGATTGAACATAATATTAAATTTAATTTTATTAGGATTGTTTGTATATCGTTCACTAAACTTATCTGGAGAAACACTCGCTGTTTCAGAGAAAGGTATTGGGATGTTTCTACCTGTAGTTGCTATCGTATTATTAGTCTTGGCTAATAAGGCCATCAAAAAGGATGAAGATCTTGTAAAATCTGTGGATAGATTGAGGTAAACCTATAAACTTAATTTATTAGTGCGAAGAAGACCCGAATGTAACAGTTCGGGTTTTTTTGTGCTTATAAATACTAAAAATCTTACTAAATAATCCATTATATTTTTCTAAATTTGAAACGTAGTAATTTCATTATGAAAACAAGAACCAGAATCCATTTAGCAGACGATCATCAAATACTCATTGACGGAATCAGTACTTTACTGCAAACCATTCCTAATTTTGAAGTAGTGGGGTTTTCTTTAAATGGAACTACTATTTATGACGATGTTATCAATAACAAATCTGACATTCTTGTTTTGGATATTAACATGCCTGAAAAAGATGGCATTGAAGTCATTAAAGAATTTTCCGAAAAGGGCTTTCCCTGCAAGGTTATTATTCTTTCCAGCTATGACGAACTAAAATTGATCAAAGAAATAATGAAACTTGGCGCTAGTGGTTATCTGACAAAAAAATGCGCAGGCGAAAATATTGTAGAAGCTATTGAAGCCGTTTCCAGAGGAGAGGAATATTTTTGCCAATCTGTTAGAGAAAAAATCTTTAATTCATTTACAAAAAACAATCCAAAACTAAATAAATCAGAACCGATTACAAACTCCATTTTAACTGGACGCGAATTAGAAATCATCACTTTGATTTCTTTAGAATATAGCGGTAAGGAAATTAGCGAACAACTCTTTATCAGTGTCAATACCGTAGAAACACACCGTAAGAATATAATGAAAAAATTAGATGCAAAAAACACTATTAGTTTAGTAAAATATGCTCTTAAAAACAATTTGATTAAGCAATAAAAGCTCTTTTTATGCCTAAAATTCGAATTAACATTGTACTCTTTCTATTGCTATTCCTTTCTAGTGCTTCTTTTTTTGCCCAAGAAAAAATACCTACTAAGGAAGAAATTACACTATTAGCAAAAGAGGCCAATAAATATATGAAAACGGGCAATTTTGAAAAATCACTCGTACAATCAAGAATCGCTTTACATTATGCCATCACTGTTAAGGATGACAATCTCATCGCCTCTATTTACAATACCATTGCAGCAAATTTTGATGAATTAACAGAATTCGACAAAGCCTTTTTTTACTATAAAAAAGGCTTGTTTTATGCTAAAAGAACTAATAATAGCGAATTAAAAAATTGGCTCTATAACAATTTAGGGAATATTTATTGTTTTGATAAAAAACAATATGAGAAAGGAATTGTTTGTTACAAAAAATCATTAGAATACAGTCAAAAAACAAATGATTTTGCCCAAATTGTTTTTACAAAACTCAATATAACTTGGGCTTACTTTGACATTGGTCGTTTTGATGACGGTTACCCCTATTTAGTATATATCAATAAATACCACAAAAAATATGGTGATGAATCTACAATTGTAGCACTGAACATGCTCAATGGCATGTACAATAGCTATAAAAATAATCCCGGAAAAGCCAATTACTTTTTTCAAAATGCCATAAAATACGGCACGGAAGGAAATGAAAAATCAGATTTGTCTTTTTCGCATTTAGAATATTCCAAGTTTTTATTAAAAAATAGAGCGTTCCAAAAAGCATACGAAAACCTGACTCTTTATAACTCAATTACGGCTGAACTTAATTATGAAGAAAAACTAAAAAAAACAAATGTTGCAGGAATTAACCTTGAGATTGATCGCTACAAAAGAGAAATTGACAACATAGAAACCAAATACAAAACCAAGCAAAATTTACTAATAGAAAAACAGAATAAAAATAGAAAAATTAGTATTATCGTCATTTCGTTACTGCTCTTAATCATTATTCTTTTTTATTTTTTATTTCAAAATACAAGGCTAAAACAGAACAACAAACTAAAAGACTTACAAAGCAAAATTCAGGAAAACATCATCAACGCATCCATCAACGGACAGGAATTAGAAAGAAAAAAAATCGCTTCTTTTTTGCATGACAATATTAGTGCCTTGCTGTCTTCTGCAGGATTACATTTAAATGTTTTTACTTCACAAAACCTGTTACCACCCCAAGAAATATTAAAAACCAAAGCTATACTTGAAGAAGCTCATGATAAAGTTCGCGATTTATCCCATGAACTGATGCCTACACTTTTAGCACGTTTTGGTTTATTTTATGCACTAGAAGATTTATGTGAAAAAAACTCAAATTCCGTAATTGAATTTAAGTATTCGAGTTCCGTGTCTACAAAAACGCGTTATAATGAAGAATTTGAAATGAAAATTTATTTTATAGTCAGTGAACTTTTAAACAATATTACGAAGCACAGCCAAGCAAATTCTGCTAAGGTTACCATTCAAGAAAATAACAATCTGCTTCAAATTCATGTCTATGACAATGGAAAAGGTTTTGATCCCGCTCATTTTCATATACTTGAAGGTTTTGGACTCAATCAGATTCAAGCGAGAATTAACAATTTAAAAGGAGGTATTTCCATCGATTCAAAACAACATTATGGAACATCAATCTATATTATTGTACCTATTGCCGCTAAATAAAAGCTACCCTTTTTTCTCTATTTCTATAATTTCCAAATCTTTAATTTTATCCCCTTCAATCACAAAACGCAACATGGTGCGTACCTGATGAAAGCCACTTTTTCCTGCTGCTCCGGGATTCATATGCAAGAGATTATGCTTTTTATCAAATATTACTTTTAAAATATGCGAATGCCCGCAAATAAATAATTTGGGAGGATTTGCATCCATCTCCGCTTTAATACTGGGATTGTATTTCCCTGGATAACCGCCAATATGTGTAATCCAAACATCCACTCCCTCACACATAAAACGGTTGTGTAATGGGAATTCTAATCTAGCTTTAGCATCATCAATATTACCATAAACACAACGCAACGGCTTTAGTTTTTTTATCGCATCGGTTACAGCTAAATCCCCAATATCGCCCGCATGCCAAACTTCATCCGCCTGAACGACATATTTTAAAATGGTATCATCAATGTGACTGTGTGTATCCGAAAGGAGTAAAATTTTTTTCATATTTATATTGTCATTGCGAGGAACGAAGCAATCTGGAGCTATTTCCAGCTATTCGTTTCAATCTTTATTGTTTTAAAAAAAAACAATAAAGGATTTTCACTGCTATCTGGGCTAGGATTTTGTGGTAAAATTAAACATTCAAATTCCAAATAAAAAATCCATTTAAAACTTAACAAACTTTTGCGCCATAGCAACTTCGTGACACAAAAATTAATAAGTATCTTTGCTACTTTAATTGTATAAAACACGATTTCTTTCAGAACAATCTGAAATCTGAAATCTGAAATCTGAAATCTAACCTTGAGGTACTTCATAAAATTAGCATACAACGGAACCCATTATCACGGCTGGCAATACCAACCCAATGCTGCCTCAGTTCAGGAAACGATGAACAAAGCATTTTCGGTACTATTAAATACCGAGATTAATCTTATGGGAGCCGGACGCACCGATACGGGCGTTCATGCTAAAGAAATGTTTGCACATTTCGATTTTGAAAAACCATTTGAGATTTCAAATTTAGTTCACAAACTCAACTCTTACTTACCCAAAGACATTGTCATTTATACCATTATTCCCGTTCACGACGAAGCACACACGCGTTTTGACGCGACTAAAAGAACGTATGAATACCATATCAACACATTTAAAGATGTTTTTTCGCAAGAGCAAAGTTGGTATTTCCATCAAAAATTAGATGTGGATTTAATGAATGAAGCGGCCAAATTATTGTTTAATTTTACTGATTTTCAATGTTTCTCTAAAGTAAATACGGATGTGAACACATTTGACTGCACGATTTTTGAAGCGTATTGGACTCGAGGCACAGCCGAACAGGGCGCAGACAAACAAGAAAACGACAATCTAATTTTCACCATTTCGGCCAATCGTTTTTTACGAAACATGGTGCGGGCCATTGTGGGAACATTAGTAAATATAGGATTACACAAGATTACACTGGCTGATTTTATTGCCATTATAGAAAGTAAAAACCGAGATAAAGCAGGTTTTTCGGTTCCGGCGCATGGTTTATATTTAACCAAAATAGAATACGATTACATTACGCAATAGCCCAGATAGCAGTGGAAATCCTTTTATGTTTTTTCTTTAAAAACATAAAAGATTGAAACGAATAGCTGGAAATAGCTCCTGAAAACAATCAGGATAAATCCAAAAAACATGAAAGCAAAAGCATTTGATACCCGATTATTCAAACGAATATTACAATATACGAAACCGTACCAATGGCGTTTTAACGGCGTGATTATTTTTGCCATTTCGCTATCTATATTTGCGGCCTTGCGCCCTTATTTATTGAAGCAAACGGTTGATGGTTATATAAAAACCCACGACCAACAAGGATTATTAATGTATGTAATCCTGATGGGAATGGTGCTGTTGATGGAAGTATTTTCGCAGTTTTACTTTGTATACTGGGCAAACTGGCTGGGTCAGGACATCGTGAAAGACATCCGAACAAAACTGTTCAAACACTTGTTGAGTTTTAGAATGAAGTATTTTGATCTTGTTCCTGTGGGGCAACTCGTAACCCGTTCCGTATCGGATATTGAGGCAATTGCCCGAATTTTTAGTCAGGGATTATTCATGATTATCAGTGACTTGATGAAAATGGTTGTGGTACTTCTTTTTATGTTCTACATGAACTGGACGCTGACTTGGATTGTTATTGTGGCTATGCCAATTCTGGTTTTCTTCACCCGAATTTTCCAAAAGAAAATGCAAGTGGCTTTTGAGGAAGTGCGTACGCAAATTGCCAACATGAACTCTTTTGTTCAAGAACGTGTGACGGGAATGAAAATTGTGCAACTTTTCAACAGAGAAGATATTGAATTTGAAAAATTTAAAAGCATTAATGACAAGCACAACAGAGCTTGGATAAAAACCATTCTTTATAACTCCATCTTCTTCCCTATCGCTGATATTATTTCATCATTAACATTAGGATTTATCGTGTTGTACGGTGGAATTAAAATATTAAATGGCGATCATTTTACCACTTTTGGAGATTTGTTCTCTTACACAATGTTTATAGGAATGTTGTTTAATCCATTGCGCCAAATTGCGGATAAATTCAACGAGATGCAACTGGGAATGATTGCGGCGAATCGTGTTTTTGATATTTTGGATACTCAAGACCAAATACAAGATACCGGAACAATTGAAGCGCCCATTTTCAAGGGAGATATAAAATTCGAAAACGTACGTTTTGGTTACATTCCTGAAGAAGATGTGATTAAAGGAATTAACCTTGAAGTAAATGCGGGACAAACCATTGCCATTGTAGGTTCTACTGGAGCGGGTAAATCAACGATTATCAACTTGTTAAACCGTTTTTATGAAATAAACAGTGGCTCTATTTACATTGACAATCACAACATAGAACATTATACGTTAAGTTCATTGCGTACGCAAATTGCCGTGGTTTTACAGGATGTTTTCCTTTTTGCCGATAGTATTTTCAACAACATTACCTTGAATAATACAGCCATAAGCAGAGAACAGGTTTTGGCTGCAGCCAAAAAAATTGGCGTTCACGATTTCATTATGAGTTTACCTGATAATTATGATTTTGATGTAAAAGAACGTGGTGTTATGCTTTCATCAGGACAGCGTCAGTTGATTGCGTTTTTGAGAGCATATGTGAGTAATCCAAGTATTTTGATTTTGGATGAAGCCACTTCATCGATTGACACCTATTCCGAAGAATTGATTCAACGTGCCACTGAGACTATCACTCAAGGTAGAACTTCAATTGTAATAGCGCATAGACTCGCAACCATTGTCAATGCTGATAAAATTGTGGTGATGGATAAAGGATTAATAGTGGAGCAAGGCACGCACCAAGAATTAATCAACCGTGAAAGTGGGTATTACAAGAACTTGTATGACTCGCAATTTTCGGTGGCTAATTAAGTTTTTCACTCGGTTATTTGTTAATTTGGTTAATTGTTTAACCGTAAAAACTAGATTATATAGCATTTTAAACTAGAATGAGTTCAACTAATTTTATTTAAAATAACGGTGTTTTTTTGAAATTTTGTTACTTTATTACTTTATTTCATTGAAACTTTCTCAAAACAGAATAAATCCTTAAATTCGCCAAATCAATTAATTTAGTAAAAACGCACCTAAAATGAAATGAGCTTTTGCTAATTCCATTTTTATAACTAAAAAATAAAATGAGTTTTTACGAATTCATTTTTACCAAAATTTAAATAAAAAGAAAAAAATGACACGAGCGTTAGCGACTGCATTTCACCAATAAAAAACAAATAAAAAACTTTGAAATGAAATACGATATTATAGTTTTAGGAAGTGGCCCAGGCGGTTATGTTACAGCCATTAGAGCATCACAATTAGGCTTTAAAGTAGCCGTTATTGAAAAAGAAAACTTAGGCGGAGTATGTTTGAACTGGGGTTGTATCCCTACAAAAGCGTTACTAAAATCAGCTCAGGTTTTTGATTATCTAAAACACGCTTCTGATTACGGATTGACTGTTTCATCATTTGACAAAGACTTCCCTGCTGTTGTTCAACGCAGTCGTAGTGTTGCTGACGGAATGAGCAAAGGAGTTCAATTCCTGATGAAAAAAAATAAAATCGATGTGATTGATGGTTTTGGAAAACTAAAACCAGGAAAAAAAATTGATGTTACTGACAAAGACAATAAAGTTACTGAATACAGTGCTGACCATATTATCATTGCAACTGGAGCCCGTTCCCGTGAATTGCCAAACTTACCACAAGATGGTGTAAAAGTAATTGGTTACAGACAAGCAATGACTTTGCCAACACAACCTAAATCTATGATTATTGTAGGTTCTGGAGCAATTGGAGTAGAATTTGCACATTTCTACAACTCTATGGGAACTGATGTTACCATTGTAGAATTTATGCCAAATGTAGTTCCCGTTGAAGACGAAGACATTTCAAAACAAATGGAGCGTTCTTTGAAAAAAGCAGGAATCAAAATCATGACTAACTCATCAGTAGAAAGAATTGATACTACAGGAGCAGGTGTTAAAGCATTTGTGAAAACAGCCAAAGGAGAAGAAGTTCTTGAAGCTGACATTTTACTTTCAGCTGTTGGAATTAAAACTAACATTGAAAACATAGGATTAGAAGAAGTTGGTATTGCTACTGACAGAGATAAAATCTTAGTAAACGCATACAACCAAACCAACATTCCTGGATATTACGCTATTGGTGATGTTACACCAGGGCAAGCATTAGCTCACGTAGCTTCTGCTGAAGGAATCAACTGTGTAGAGAAAATTGCAGGACTTCACGTAGAACCAATCGATTACGGAAACGTACCGGGTTGTACATATGCAACTCCTGAAATCGCTTCAGTAGGTTTGACCGAAAAACAAGCTAAAGAAAAAGGATACGAATTAAAAATTGGTAAATTCCCATTCTCAGCTTCAGGAAAAGCGAAAGCAGCCGGAACACCAGATGGTTTCGTAAAAGTAATTTTTGATGCCAAGTATGGCGAATGGTTGGGTTGTCACATGATTGGAGCCGGAGTTACGGATATGATTGCTGAGGCAGTTGTGGCTCGTAAACTGGAAACTACAGGACACGAAATCCTAAAATCAATTCACCCACACCCAACAATGAGTGAAGCCGTTATGGAAGCCGTTGCTGATGCGTATGGCGAAGTAATACATTTGTAATAAACACACAGTATAGACGCATTACAATGCGCTTTACACTATTCTATAAAGTCCGATTTGTGAAAAGCAAGTCGGATTTTTTTGTTTTTAAAGCAAATAAAAAAACAAGAATCCTATTAAAAATATATTAATATTTTAACAAATAAATTGATATTAATTCGTAAATTTGATTACGTTGTGCAATATTTATATGGAAATATGTTAAAATTTAATCATTTAATTTATTTGCTATGAAAACACTAAGACAATTCAGTTTAAAGCCGGTATTGATAATTATTTTAATTACTCCTGCTTGCACTCCAAGTTCAGAGGATTTGAAAACCGACAATCGATTAAATGGTGTAGCTCCAATAGATAACCAAAATAATATTACTATTGTTGTTACTGACGGAACTTTGAAAATAGATCTTTATTGGGACTCTGAAAACAATGAAGCAATTAATTTCAATAGGTTTAATTTTAATTTTGAAACTAAAAATAGATTAACTGCCACTGACGGAACAACTACTTATAAGGGAACTTGGTCACTAACTGATACAACAGGGTATATTGATACTTTATCAGAAATAAAATTTGATATTACTTTTACATCCCCAATACATTTTGTGGAAACAATAAATCATTGGGAAATCATTGATCAATCAAGAAGCGATATTAAATTAAGTGATGTTATTTATGGCAATGGAGAAACCGATTTTTCCATAGTTAGTAAAAATTAAAAATTTGACTAACTAAAGAATGCAACGCACAATAAAATAATTACGAAACAATACTCATACAATTAAAACAACATTTAAAGCCAAAACAAAATAGTATTCTTGCGCTATCTATTCGTTTAATACTGATAAAAATAGCACTATAAATTCAACACTTATTCTAGACAAATTGTTGCTGCTGACTGCACTACTAAATCCGTTTTTTCTTATTCTTTGGAACAAGAAAAAACGGATTTTTGATGTATTTACTATACAACACTCATCAATAAAAAAAATTTCAAAATATTAAAATTCAATTAGTTATAATTAAAAAAAGGTCTAGATTTAATATTGAGTTGGATTTTTTTGTAAATTAGTAGCCTCGTAAAAATGACACCCTTATGGTGCCTCATTATTCAAAAAAAAGGATGAATTAGTACGCCAAAACTTATAGTGAATTTAAACCGATAAGTTGGTTTAAATTCACTATAAGCCTTTACGGACAAACAAGAATACCTATAATTCAGTTATGTGCTTCTTGTCAATGCCGACTCACAACAAAGATAAAATACAAAAACCATCGACTACTTAAAAAAAGACCGAAACCAAAAAAGGCCGAACAAGTAGAAAAAAATTAAATTAAAATAACTAAAAATTTAAATTTAAAAAAGATGAAAACAATCAAAATGATTTTAGTGACAGTACTCTTTGGATTATTCCTACTACAAGGAGCAAGTTTGTATGCACAAGACCCCATGAAAGCATCCTCAAATGTGTATAAAAAAGTGTTGCTCGAAAACGACAAAGTAAGAGTAATGGAGGTTGAATTCAAGCCGGGAACGGTAGCTGCATGGCACAGTCATCCTAACCATGTCATCTATGCTTTAACCAGCGGAAAAATAGAAATAACTGAAAAAGGCAAAACAGCAACTACTATGGAAATCAAAGCAGGTACTGCCATGTATATGCCTGCAGTAACTCATATGGGCAAAAACGTTGGAACCACCACAATCAAATTAATTGTGACCGAAATGAAACCAATGATGCAAAAAAAGATGAATCCCATGATGGCTCCGGCCAAGAAAAAATAACAAGCCATACTTTTTTGGTAAAATAATTCATTTGATTCCATTTTTTGAATACGATTAAAAAAAACCAAAATCCGTCTCGTTTTCATAAGGCGGATTTTTTTATGGGCATGTCCCTGTTGCAGCACTATGGTATAAAAGACCTTGTTTTTTTATGCAACAAGGTCAGGCTGTACGCTTCAATCTCCCGAAGAAAAATCGGGAGGATTTCCACTGCCATCCTTCATGCGAAACCGTACTAATTAAAAACTCCCGTACTTATAAAAAGCATCTCACAAATAAAAGCCTCTTTGATGATTTGTAAGATAATAATTAAAGTGTATATTTGAAAGTAATACGCTACGCAGTAGCGCTTATCCACCCAAAATGTGATGTATATACGCTATTTTGTAGCGCCTATATATAAGTTATGTGCAATATTAACACACGCAACAGAAACAAAATATAAATATGAAAAACAATCCGAAAGAATTAATTGACGACTTAAGAATAATTAGGACAATACACTCTAACAAAGCAAGAGTTTTTGCAGTCTATAATTTTTATTATTTAATAATTACAATAATTGTTGCCGTGATTGTCACTTTCATTGGTTTTACTGGACCACAAACTATTGCAGACTTTCTAAGCACTTCACCAAAAAAAACTGACAGTAAAAATCTAAAATTAATAATGGATTTAATGACTTTATCAATTTTAGTAATTTCTATACTAAGTCTAATTCTAAGATTTGAACAAAAAGGAAATAAACATAATAATGCTGTAACACGGCTAACAGAATTTATCTCTCAAGTTGAGTTTACTTATCTAGGTGGCAATATATCTAATCCAACAAGTTTTACTCCAGCTGATATTGGACTGTATGCAGAAAAATATAAATCAATAATAAATTCTTTGCCAGCTACCAAAGACAGCGATTACATTTATGCTCTAAAAACAATAAAAAAGAAAAAGAAAATCAAAACATTTATTGAGAGTGCTGATTATGACCAAAAGAATTTCATAACACGTAAATGGCATATATTATGGATTTAATTAAGCAAAATATTCTCAACATTATTAAAAATAGTACTAGAATAACGAGTATTATTCAAACGATTGGATTAATTAGCTCTGAAAACTTAATGCTGACAGGTGGCTCGTTAAGAAATGTAATATGGAATTTCCAGCATTATTATAGAGAAGAATATGAGCTTGAAGATTGCGACATAATTTTTTACAATACAAGTAATCTATCTAAAGTTTACGAAGAAACTATTAAAAATAAACTAGAATATTTAAATCCGGATATAAATTGGTCTGTTAAAAATCAAGCAAGAATGCATATTAGAAATGGGCATAATCCATATAAAGGAATTTACGATGCACTAACTGCTTTTCCTGAAACTTGTAGTGCAGTTGCAATCGACAAGAATTGGAATATCATTTCTCCTTATGGATTGGATGATTTAATAAACTTAATTGTTAAACCCACACCATTTTGTATTGAAAATGAAATTGAGGTTTATCACAGACGAATAAAAAAGAAGAATTGGCTAGACAAGTGGGCGGACTTAGAGGTCAAAAGAAATACTGCACATAACAGCTACTACAACGGATTTGGGCAATTGGCTTAATGGAAAGTTGGTTTTGTATTTGGGATGATTTGGCAAATCCGAAAATAGGCCTTAATTTAATCCCAAACCCGCTGTAGTACCAGAACGTTATGCCTCAGTTTAGAGAACCAAAACACCGACAGAAATATGAATAATAACGAAGTTAAAAACCATCTAATTTTTTTCAAACAGAATGTAATCAATTTGCGAGACCAAGATTTATATCCAAAAATTGATAGGCATTTCGATAGAACTTTATTTATACAAAACATTGACTTTTTAGAAAGAAATAGTTTGATAGTTGAAGACGATAATCGAGATTCTATATATTCCATAACCGACAAAGGAGAAGAATTTTTAACCCAAATAATTGAAGAAGATAAATATCTTGCCGAAAAAGAAAGAATAGAATTTGAAAAGTCTAAAATTGATTTAGACTTAGCGCAAAAAATGCTCAAAGAATATCCATATACAAAATGGTTTGCAAGAATTGGTTTTGTCATTGCGATAGTTTTAGCAGTTTTAGAAATAATACAATGGAAAAACAAATAATCATACCGACAATGTAAAAACGCATTTCTTGTTTGTCTGACTTAAAAAATTTCATAATAAATAGTTTTAAAAATTACTTCCGACTTAAACGGTGCGGAAGCGAAACCGAAAATTGAAACGTGAAAATTGGAATAAATATAAAACCGAAGGCATAACAGCTGTCTGTTGCTATTGTGGAATTTAGTGGAATTATCGTTCCGCATCAACTTTCTGCAAAGCCAAAAATTGAGCGGTTACGAACCTCCACAACAGCAACAGGCAGCGGGGACGTTAACCCGGAAATTAACATAAACAATACGATTATGAACATGTTTGCAAAAAACGAATCTAAATCTATAGAAGAATATCTTTTGAGAGTACTTGACGATCGTAAGAAAGATATTGATTTTATTCATGATTTTATTCAAAAAGCAGTTCCAGAACTAAAACCTTATTTTGCTTCAAATATGATTGGTTATGGTTCGTTTTACTACCTCGATTCGAAAAAACAAAAAAAGGATTGGCCCATAATTGCCTTGGCAAATCAAAAGAATTATATAAGTATTTATGTATGTGCAATTATTGAAGATAAGCATGCAGCAGAAAAATATAAAAAGGAACTTGGCAAACTTAGTAAGGGAATAAGTTGCATTCGATTTAAGAAAATTGAGGACATCAATCTTGAAACTCTTAAAATTGTTTTAAAGCTCGCTGAAAAAAATCCTGGTGTTGAAGGTGCCACTTTAGTAGATAAATAGTTGGCTTGCTCGATGAAAAATACAGTTACAGATAAAATAAAATTACCTCCATATAACATTTTCCCAATTATATCCGGCGACAAAATCTCGCTACGACAAATTCAGACTACGGACATTGATGACCTTATAGAAATTTCGTTTTATGATTCTATTCAGGCAACTACTTTTCAACAGGCGGCAGAAATGCAGGCTAAAATAAACAAAGACTATATTGAAGGTAATTCCGTCCATTGGGGAATTGCAGACAATTTAACAAATAAAATTATTGGAACTTGTGGGTTCTATCGTGGATTTGAGGAAGAAGCAGGCGAACTTGGTTGCGTTTTATTACGGCAATACCGCGGACAAGGTTTTATGACTTCAGCTATGTTATTAGCCATAGATTTTGGAATAAATAATATCGGACTAAAACGTATTTGGGCAATAACAACAAAACAAAATGAGAAAGCAATAAAACTTCTTGAGCAACTTAACTTTATTAAAATTGCAGATTTGGACAATAATGAAATTGAATACGAACTAAAACAGAATTTATAATAGACACACTAAGCGAAAATAATGCCTATTATTAACAACTGATTTAGGCAATTGGCTTAATTTGAAAATTTTGTACATTTGAAAATTAGTTTTCCAAAAGCAAAGCTACACAGACGTTAGGCACAACCTAAACCAATATTATGCTAACATTTAACAAAAACTACTTTGGCTTCGCAATTCTGATTTTTTTTATTGAAGTTTTGATTGCCCTTTTTGTCCATGACACTTTTGTCAGACCTTATCTGGGTGATGTTTTGGTTGTTATTTTAATCTATTGCTTTTTAAAATCTTTTCTCAAATTGCTCGTTTTAAAAGTTGCTCTATTTGGATTGCTTTTTTCTTTCACTATGGAATTTCTTCAATTTTTAAATATTGTTGAAAAGCTACATCTAGAAAAATCAAAAATTGCCAGAACTGTTATTGGAACTTCATTCTCCTGGATTGATTTACTAACCTATATTATGGGAATTGCTATTGTAATTATTATCGAAAAGTATTGGCTTAAAAACGAAATAAGACCACTAGCAAACAACTTATTAAACAAGTAGTTATTAGTAACACAAAATTGCAAATTAGAACAAATAGATAACGAATCAATAAATCTATTTGAATTCAGAAAAACAGTATCTTTAACAATCAATTTTTTTACAAGAACCATAAAAAACAGTATTCATATGAAATGGAAATTATCATTTTTCTTAATTATAAGCATTAGCATATTAGGTTACAGTCAAAAAACAGATGAGTCTGAATTAATAAAAAAATTACTGGAAAAAGAATCCGCAACATGGAGAGCTGCCGATAGTAAGGGGCATACAGAATGCTGGTATATTCAACCGTATAGCAAAATATTAATTTCAACTGCAGACGGAACCGCAATAGATGTTCCTCCAATGGCGATGATCAATACAAATCCAAGTTCGATGGGTAATGGTGGTTATTCCGTGAATACAAACTACAAAATGAGCATTAATGGAAATAGCGCTTGGGTAAGCCATAATGAAGAATCTACGGCTAAAGATGGAAAAAAAACTTTCTCTTATGAAATCAGGATGTTAGAGAAGATAAAGGGTCAATGGAAATTAGTTGGACAATCTATTCATATTTATAATCCAAAATAAAATAGTATTCTTTGGTGATTCTCTTTTAAAGAATTTTTCATCTACAATAATAAATTATTAAAAAACTCCTTTTTGTTTAGCACAAAAAGGAGTTTTTTTACTTTAACAAAAGTCGTTTGATCCTCATGATTAATTCATTAGGACTAAAAGGTTTTGTTATAAAATCATCCGCGCCTAGTTCAAAAGCCTTTAGCACCGTTTTTTCTAAACCTACTGCTGATAATATGATTATTGGAATATTTAATTTTAGTTCCACTTTTACTTTATTCACAATATCTAAACCTGAAGCAAAAGGCATTTCAATATCTGAAAGAATAAGATCCGGATTTTCTAAAACTATTTTATCTAATGCATCATTACCGTCTAAACATGCAACAACTTCATATCCTTCTCGCATGAGCTTAAACTCCATAGTTTTTAACATCATCTCATCATCTTCGGCTATCAGTATTTTCATGTATTATTAATTATCGGTATGAATAAATCTTCGAAAAAATCATGCGCTATAGTTCTCAAAAAAAGCGTAAGCTTTTCTCAAAAATAGGCTTTCTGAATGGTTAATAGTATCAATATATTATAAAATTATTATAAAATTGCTTCATTTATTTTAATAAAAAAAACACTATTTATTATACTATTTACGTTTTTAAACCCGATTTAGTTTTTACTAATTACACAATTTTAGAAAAACCATGTATTGTTTCTAATTCATTGAAAACAAGCTGACAAATGTTATAAAAATTCTCAACTTCGTCTTTACGTATTTTCCCCAAAGGATTTATTTCAATTTCATTTTCAATAATTTCAATACATTTTGATGCTTTTTTTATTCCTAACAAACTGATGGAAGATTTTAATTTATGCACTTCAGCCTTTAAGACTTTAATATCATCATTGCCATTTGAAACTAATATTGCTTCTAAAGCTTCTGGCGCATTATGCAGAAATAAGGAAACCATTTTTTGAATAAAGTCGGTATCACCGTCAGCAAATTCGTTTAAGTAATTAAAGTCAACTAATTTTTCAGCAGGAACTTCTAATCCTGATGAATCAAAAGATTTATTATTGTCGTTATTCATTAAATTTTTGTGTAATTTTTCAAGCAATACATTAAAATCGAAAGGTTTAGATAAATAATCATTCATTCCGTTGTGCAAACTTCGCTTTTCTTCTCCTAATGTCGCATGAGCTGTTAATGCAATTATTGGGATATTTGATTTAGCCCCCATGTTAGTTCTTATGTATTTAGTAAGCTCAATTCCATCCATTTCCGGCATTTGAATATCCATCAAAATAATGTCATAATTATTCTGCTCTATTTTATTAATGGCTATTTTTCCATTATTGGCAATATCAATTTCTTTTTCCCATTTTTTGAATACTTTAATCGCAAGAAGTTGGTTTAACTCATTGTCTTCAACTAAGAGTATTTTAATGTCTTTTAGAAAATTAAAAGATAATGGCTCTTTTTTTACATTTATTGGTTCAACAATTTCTTTTTGGACCTTTTTGTATTGTAATACAAATGAAAACTCGCTTCCTTTAGCAACTTCGCTTGTTACGCTTATTATTCCGCCTTGTAATTCAATAAGTTTACGGGTAATAGTAAGTCCTAGACCAGTTCCTCCAAATTTTCTTGTCGTTTCATTTGAAGCCTGATTAAAACTTTCAAAAATAGAATCAATCTTGTCTTTTGGAATACCAATACCGGTATCTACAACTGTAAATCGTAAAAAACTCTCTGATTCAGATTCTTTCTCTTTGGAAACTATCAACTCAACATATCCTTTTTCAGTAAATTTTAAAGCATTCCCAACCAGATTAATTAGTATTTGCGATAATTTAGTCGGGTCACCAATTAAAAAATCATTTATTTGAGGATCAATTTCACACAATAATTTTATTTTTTTCTCATTTGAAATTGGAGAAAGCAGTTCAATTACTGCATTTATAGTTTTTGACAAAGAGAAATTAACATCTTCAAATGTCATTTTATCAGCATCAATTTTAGAAAAATCAAGAATATCATTAATAATATTCATTAAATTTTTGCTGGCTCTTTGAATCGCTTCTACACTTTGTTTTTGATCATCATCTAGTTTTGTGCTTTCCAGAATTCTTGCAAATCCAATGATTCCATTCATTGGTGTTCGAATCTCGTGACTCATATTGGTTAGAAATTGTTCTTTAACCCTAACGGATTGTTCTGCAATATCTTTCGCTTTTATTAATTCTTTCTCAATTCGTTTTTGATCACTAATATCTTGAATGGTCCCTAGAATTTTGAAAGGCTCATTGTGTTCGTCATTCAAACATTTTATAAACTCATTAATATACTTAATTGTTCCATTTTTACATAATATACTATGGCTAAACTGAACTTCTGAATCACTATTTTTGACAGAATTGAGGTTACTTTCAAAAAGTTCAATATCCTCAGAATTAATTAAACATGATTTAATGAGCGCTATGGAAGGAATACTATTTTTATCTATTTCAAAAATATTGAAAACTTCTTCAGAGAAAAAAATGCCTCCATCATTTAGATTTATTTCCCAACTCCCAATCTTGGCCAATTTTTGGGCTTCATAAAGTCTGTTAGCATTAATATTTAAAGCTAATTCTGTTTTCTTACGCAGTTCAAGACTTTCATGCAGTTTAATGGCATTTCTGATACTTTGCGAAATACCATCAGGAGTTAATAATGTTTTTGGAATATAATCAGATGCGCCACCTAAGATAGCCTGACTGGCAATTTTTTCATCCCCTTGTGAAGTAACAAAAATAACAGGTGTTTCTATCCCTAAATCTCTGAGTTTTTTTAAAAAAGAAATTCCATCACTATCCGGCATCATATAGTCCAAAAAAATTAAGTCATAATGAAATGATTTAATTTTTTCAATGCCTTCTTTGGCAGAAAAAGCAGTTTCTACATCAGCAATAATTCCAGAATGAGATATGGAACGAATAATGGTAATTGAATCAACTTTATCATCATCAATTATTAGTATTTTTAAAGCAACAGCCATATAATTTTATCTTTTTTCACTTGTAAATTCAATGATATTCCAATAGTCATTAAGTATTGAAAAAAAATCTTTACTATTTTCGCCCTCACATGGTTTATACATGTATCCTGCTATGTTTAAATTTAAAGCGGCAATTTTATTTAGATCATTATCCGTTTTTGTTATTACAAACACTAAAGTTGATTTTAAATCGGGATGGATTCGCATTTTATTTAATAAATGTATACCATTGACACCTTCCTCATTAATATCTATTAATACAATCTTAGGAATTGGCGATATTTTATTATCCCCTTGTAACATAGACCAAGCTTCAGTGTCATTTTTAGCCAGATACAAAGTAGACTTAATCCCGATTTCAGAAAATGCATTTTTTACATTTTCTAAATCAGCACTACAACTGTCTATTAATAAAATATTTGAACTTCCCATAAAGTAAATTTAAAAAATTTACATTTCACATAATTGCCAAAAATTATTAAGTGTTGAAACCGATACAACGAATTTTTCGAAAGACAACGGTTTTAAAATATATCCGGCTACATTCAAATTATAGGCCTTAATTTTATCACTATCCTCATTTGAAGTTGTCATAACAAAAACGGAAATGTTTTTCAGTCTTTCACTTTCCCTTAAAATTTTCAAGAATTCTATTCCATTCATCTTTGGCATATTTATATCCAAAATAATGATTTTTGGTAAAGGAATAATCTTATCGTCAAGCATCTCTAATGCTTCAACACCATTACCGGCTACAAAAAGCGGATTTTTAATATTGTTTTTAGAAAATGCTCTTTTTACATTCATTACATCAACCTCATCATCTTCAACCAATAAAATATTTACCAATCTATGTGTCATAATTTTAATTTATTATTCTTATTATTTAGGCCAATTAAATTCAAAAACAGAACCTTTATTTATACCAGGAGTATACACTAATGTCCCTCCAACCATTTTAATTATTTTATTACTAATTGATAATCCTGCACCTGTCGAATCTACAATATCTTTCGAATTTACCGTATAAAATATAGAGAAAATTTTATCTTTAACATCTTCAGGTATTCCCGGTCCATCATCACTAACTTTTATCACGTATTGCGTTTTGTCCTCACTTACCTCTACAAATACATTCTTTTTTTCTTTATCATGAAATCGAATTGCATTATCCAGTAAATTGTACAATACTTTTTGCAATTTTTTACCCAGAATAATACTATTTTCATTTATTAAATTACAGGACAAATGGAACTCAACCTCAGATTTATTATCGATCATTTCAATGCAATCTGTGACTAATTTAGGAATATTCACTTCATATAATTCCATTTCAGTCCTGTTTACACGAGAAAATTCCAATAATGCATTCATCATTTTTTCAAGACGCTCCACTCTATTTTTTAACAATCTAAAGTTATCTAAAATGTCTTTATCAGCATCACTTCCCAAATCTTCTTCAATCCAAGTTGTTATATTAGAAATAGCTCGCATTGGTGTTTTTATATCATGCGATACAATATAAACAAACTCTTCAAATTCTTTTTTAAGGGAAATTAGTTCCTCCTGACATTTTTTATCTGACTCGGTCATATTCATTTATTTAGGAACCGTAAAAATAAAACTTGTCCCATTATCATTCTTCGACTCTATATAAATTGCGCCTCCTTTTTCCTCAATTATTTTTTTAACAATAGATAATCCTATACCGGTACTTTCCTTTTTATCCCGTGCTTCAATGGTTTGAAAAACTTCAAATACTTTTTTATGGTATTCTTCAGCGATACCCGGACCATTATCTTTTACCGTAAATTGATGAAAATCAGGCAATAGCTCATATAAACATTCTATTTTACCAATTGGTTTATCATTATACTTGACTGAATTGCTTACCAGATTGCTAAAAACCTGCTGAATAAGTATTTTTTCCGTTTCAATAGTAGGAAGCGTATCTTCAATGACAATCTCGAATCCTTCATTAGGAACAACAGAATCAACGATTTGACTCAATACCTTTTTTAAATCAGTTGTTTCTTTTTCAATTTTGGTTCTTCCTATACGGGAATATTCCAAAACTCCATTAATCAGGTTTTCCATTCTCTGGATACGTCCCCGCAATAGTTCAAAATTAGTATTGACCTCCTCTGGCATTTCCGGCATGTCCTCAACAATCCATTCCGAAAGATTATTTATAGCTCTTAGTGGTGCTTTAAGGTCATGAGAAACGATATATGCATACTGATCCAGCTCTTTATTCTTTTTTTCGAGATCAACTAATGCACTATTTAAATTTTCTTTTGCTAATTTTTCTTGAGTTATATCCGTACTAATCGCTATGTATTGATAGGGTTTTCCGTTTTCGTTTAAAAAAGGAACAATTGTTGTATTTTCCCAATAATAAGATCCGTCTTTTGCACGGTTTTTTATTTCTCCTTTCCAAACATTTCCATTGGCAATGGTCACAAATATATTCCTTGTAAATTTTGTTGGATGATACCCTGAGTTAATAATTTGTTGATCTTGTCCTATTAATTCTTCTTTTGTGTATTTAGAAATGGTACGGAAATTTTCATTAGTATAAGTGATTATTCCTTTTTGATCTGTAATTGCAACAATTGCAGATTCATCCAATGCTGATTTAATATCTCTAATTTCCTTTGTTTTACTATTTATTTTCTGCTCCGCTAATGTTTTTTCTGTAATATCTTGAATAGTTCCCTGAATCCCTACTATTACGCCACTTGTGTTTTTATAAGCTTTCCCTATTCCTACAACATATTTTAAGCTTCCATTAGAAAAAAGAATTCTATGATTATAATGCAAATCAGCACCCGTTTTCAATGTATGCTCAAGTACTTCGTCAAGATTTAATAAATCATCCGGGTGAATTTTACTTCGGTATGCTTTAAAAAGTTGATCAGAAGGTAATTCCTCCAAATCAAAAATCTGATAATGCCCCTTAGACCAAATAAGGTCATTAGTAGTTAAATCAAATTTCCAACTCCCTATTTTTGCAATACTTTGCGATTCATCTAATAATTTATTACTCCTAATCAAATTTAGTTCAGCTTCTTTCTCCTTTGACATATCCCTTGCAATACAATATAAATTCCCTGTAGCAGGATCTGGGGATGTGTTCCAGCTCAATAAAACATACTTGCCATTTTTACACTGATACCGATTTTCAAAACTGACAGTCTTATGTCCTTTTGATAATTTTCCAACTTCCTTAAAAGTTTTGTCTAAATCCTCTGGATGAATTAAACCTACGAATGGTTTACCTTCTAATTCCTCTTTAGAATAACCCAATACATCTGTAAAGGCAGGATTAACTTTATAAAAACAACCGTCTACGTTCGCAATACAAACTAAATCCTTTGAAAGTTCAATAAAATTTTGAAATTCTTTTTGAGACTTAATCAAATCCGTATTCTTTTTTCGCAAATCCAACAATAAAACCACTTGATTTGCAAGTAATTGTAATGCCTTCTTTTGTTCATCGGTCAATATCCTAGGCTCCGTATCTATTACACAAAGAGATCCTAAATTAAAGCCATTTTCATCCTTAAGCGGCGCTCCTGCATAAAAGCGAATATTAGGATTTCCAGTCACTAAAGGATTCTCAGTAAATAATTCATTTTCCATTGCATTATTGACTTCATAGATATCGTCGCCCATAATTGCATATTGACAAAACGAGAAGCTTCTTGGGGTTTCAGTAACTCCTAATCCAACACTCGATTTAAACCATTGTCTTTCCTCATCTAATAAACTTACTAAGGCTATAGGAGTTCCGCAAATATAAGAAGCAAGCTGAGTGATTGCATCATACTCTTTTTCGGCTAAAGAATCCATAATTGAATATTCTTTCAGTGCTTTGAGTCTCTCTATTTCATTTTCCGGAATCGGATTTTTTTTCATCAATTTGGGGGCTTTTTCTTTACTAACAATAATACAGAATTTAGTAGGTCTAAACAAAAAAAATTATTGTTATACTTATTCTATTTCTTTAAACCAACTTAACGGTTTTAAGTACAAAAATAAATTATTTTTTGTATTATCAATATTTATCTAAACTTAATATTCTTGTTAATTGCAACTATTTTTCTCACATATAGTTTATATTATTTATCATTAAATACTGCCATTACTTTTTTAATTTATTAAAAAAAATTTCATTTTCATCACTGTTTTTTTTTAACAAAATCAAAACACACAAGCCTCTGTATTTTAATCACTTAATTTTAAAAAGCAATGAAAAAAATGTCTTTTTTTGCACCAATAAAATAATTAATTGATTAATTTTACAGTATGGGTTTCAACAATAAGGAATACCTACTTTCCTGCTTTTAAACCTCAAAATGCAAGCAAATTTCAAACCTACTTTTGAAGTAAAAAATTTGCGGTCTGATTAACCAAAAAGTGCGCCTCAACTATTTTCTATTGTTACTATTTTAACAGACTAATAATCGTCAGTTTCTATTCAAAAAACATATGAAATGGCAAAGTACAAACACATCCTATTTTTTAACCAAATTAGTATTGATGCTATTGATATAGTTGGTGGTAAAAACGCCTCTCTCGGCGAAATGTACAATCAGCTCAATCCAAAAGGCATCAACATTCCTAATGGTTTTACTGTTACAGCACGCGGATTCAGGCTTTTCAGAAAGATGAATAATCTGGAGAAACCATTGAAAGAGTTACTGTTTTCATTAGATACTAAAGAATATTCCAATCTTTCTTCCATTGGAGAAAAAGCCAGAAATCTAATTTTATCAGCAACCATTCCAGTGGAAATTCAAGATGAAATAGAGGCGGCTTACCAATCGCTTAGTGAACAATGCAACATTAATAATCTTGATGTAGCAGTACGAAGCAGCGCAACTTCTGAGGATTTGCCAACAGCAAGTTTTGCGGGACAAATGCAATCCTTTTTGAATATCAATGGTACAGCACAGTTAATCGACGCCGTACACCGTTGTTATGTATCCTTATTTACGGACCGCGCCATAAAATACCGTCATGATATGGGTTTTGCCAAACTTGACATTGCGATTTCTGTAGGTATACAACAAATGGTTCGAAGCGACAAAGCAGCTTCCGGCGTAGCATTCACTATTGATCCGGATAGCGGTTTCGAAAATACCATTATCGTAAATAGCATCTGGGGATTAGGAGAAAATATTGTTCAAGGTACAGTTACGCCTGACGAATGGGTTGTCTTTAAACCCACCTTAGAAAATACAGATTTAGATTCTATTCTAAAAAGACAGTGCGGCAGAAAAGAATTTACGATGATTTATGCCAATAAATCTATCCCTTCATCCGCAGAAAATACAATTAGCAATACGGATACTTCATTAGAGAAACAAAACCAGTTTTCATTGAGCGACAAAGAAGTTATTCAGCTTGCCCAATGGTGCTATAAAATTGAAAAACATTATAGAAAACCTATGGATATAGAATGGGCAAAAGACGGTTTGAACAACCAACTTTATATCGTTCAGGCGCGTCCGGAAACCGTTCACGGAAAAGCAAATAAGCAAGTCCGGGAAATCTATAAACTCAAAGAGAAAGGAATTCTTTTAGCACAAGGAATTGCTCTTGGCGATAAAATTGCCTCCGGAAAAGTGCGCATTTTAAACAGCCCGCAAGAAGGTCATTTGTTGCAAGAAGGAGAAATTATCGTCACTGATTTGACTAATCCTGATTGGGATCCTATCATGAAAAGAGCTTCGGCAATTATTACCAACAAAGGCGGACGCACCAGTCATGCCGCCATAGTCGCACGAGAGCTGGGAACCGTTGCAGTAGTGGGCTGTGGTAATGCAACATCCGCACTAAAAAATGGTCAGGAAATTACTGTTTCCTGTGCCGAAGGGAAGGAAGGAAATATATACGAAGGATTGTTAAAATGGGAAATAAAAGAACAGGATTTCAGTAAACTTGAAATGCCAAAAACAGATCCTATGCTTATTCTTGCCGATCCGGAAAGAGCGTTTGAATTGAGTAATTATCCTAATCAAGGTGTGGGTTTGATGCGAATGGAATTTGCTATTTCGAATACTATAAAAATTCATCCGTTGGCGTTGTGTGAACCTGAAAAAATAACCGATGAGACGATTGTTGCCCAAATAGCGGCATTAACCAAGGAATATGAAGATCCTAAAAATTATTTCATTGATAAACTAGCCGAAGCCGTATCTATTGTTGCTGCTGCATTTTATCCAAAAGATGTAATTGTACGAATGAGTGATTTTAAAAGCAATGAATATGCCAACCTCATTGGTGGAAAATATTATGAGCCAGATGAAGAAAACCCCATGATAGGATTTCGTGGTGCTTCCCGCTATTACAGTGATTTTTATCGAAAAGGGTTTGCCTTAGAGTGCGAAGCCATGAAAAAAGTACGCAATAAAATGGGGCTTCATAATGTAAAATTGATGATTCCTTTTTGCAGAACAGTCGAAGAAGGTGAAAAGGTTCTTAATGAAATGGTTAAAAATGGATTAATGCAAGGCATCAACGGACTAGAAGTATATGTCATGATTGAAATTCCAAGTAATGTATTAATGGCTGATGAATTTGCAAAACTATTTGACGGATTTTCTATTGGTTCCAATGATTTAACGCAACTCACATTAGGATTAGATCGCGACTCAGCATTAGTAAGTGATTTATTTGATGAAGAAAATCCAGCCATAAAATATTTAATTAAAGAAACGATTCGGGTTGCCAAACGTTTTGGAATAAAAGTAGGTTTATGTGGACAGGCACCTAGCGATATTCCTCAATTTGCAAAGTTTTTAGTGAATGCAGGAATCGATAGTATTTCATTCAATCCTGACGCTTTGGTAAAAGGAATTGAAAATATTTTGGAAGCAGAAAACAAAAAGAAAAATTCTAATGTAAGAAGACTCAATTATGGAAACAACATTCAAAAATAAAATAGCTGTTGAAACTGGTAGTTCATCCGGAATTAGAGAAACCACTGCTTTAGCTTTCGCAAAATAAGGAGCAACAGTTAGGATTGATGCAGAAGTAATCGATTTACTGGTTTTATGAAAAACTTTTTTGTTTTAGTGACTAAAATCCTTCGTGTGCTTATTATATGAGATGCCTGGTGTTCCGTCAGTATTTACTCTCAAATTAACACAAAGATTATGAGAAAGATTATGGGAGCTTTTTATGATTTGGATACGTTTATTCAACGATTGTATGGCATAGAAGTTCCTATTCCCTACGCTGTATATCTTGAAAGAGCTACAATTCCTCAAAGAAAAAAAATTATTAATACAGTAAAAAAAATGATACGCCATGATTGAATTTCTAATGCCCAGTTTGGGCGCGGATATGGAAGATGCTACACTAATCGAATGGAAAAAAAAACCAGGAGATACCGTGAAGCGAGGGGATATTATTGCCGAAGTGGAAACACAGAAAGAACTGATTGAAATTGAAATATTTGAAGAAGGAACCATTGCAGAATTGCTCATTAAAGAAGGTGCCAAAATTCCCGTGGGAACCGTAATGGCATTAATAAATCCAAGCGTAGTTGCATTGGAAACAAAAATAGAAGAAAAAATTCCTGAACAAGAATCGATACCATTACAACCGATAGAAGAAAAAGAAACGGAACCAATTTACGTTCCAAAAGTGGAAGAAACACCTATCAAAGAATCTCCATTATACCAGAGAAGTATTGACGATAACCCTATTGGCTTTCAAAAAACAACAGAAACTGAACCCAATGTAGCTATTACCAAAGATGATGTAGATAATACGATTGAAAAAATTGAAGCTGATGGCAACCTTATTGATACTTTAAAAACAACAGAAACAGAACCCGATGTAGCCATTACCAAAGATAATGTGGATAATACGATTGAAAAAATTGAAATAGAAAACACGGAGATACTACCTGATGAATCTGATAAACAAGGGAATACTGCTGAAGGAATACGTACTGCAGTAGCTGCAGCAATGAGCAAATCTAAAAGGGAAATTCCACATTATTATTTGGAAAAAAAAATTAATCTTACAAATACATTAGCTTGGTTACAAATTGCAAACGAGCATCGTGTGGTAAAAAAACAATTACTGCCTGTAGCATTAATGATAAAAGCAACGGCAAAATCGCTTCTTGAATTTCCGGATTTGAATGCAATTTGGGATAACGGTTTACAACTAAAGAAAGATATCAATATTGGTTTTGTCGTATCACTTCGCACTGGCGGCATAATTGTTCCTGCCATTCATCAGGTTGACAAGAAAAATGTTGATGAAATAATGGATGCATTAAATGAGATTATTCCAAGAGCAAGAGCCATGCGGTTACAAAGTTCAGAATGGAATGATTCGACTATAACAATAACGAATATTAGTGATGGAGGAGCCGATTCTATTTTCGGAATCATTCATCCTCCACAGGTTGCAATTATTGGTTTTGGAAATATTTTGGAACAACCTCATGCCGAAAATGGTATGATTGGTATTTGTCCTTTCGTAAACGTGACACTGGCAGGAGATCATCGTGCTACGGATGGATTAATAGGCAGCCGATTTTTAATTACTTTAAACAAACATTTACAAAATCCTGAATTATTATAATCCCTGAAAATCTAAAAATATTATTTTTTCAATTACTAAAAAACATTGCTCTTCATTCGGAATCCTCGGAATTGATATCCGATAAAAATAATAGAACAGCACTCCATATAGATTCTTATGATTCACTACAATTCATCGTTGCGTTTAATGAAAATCTAGATCAGATTATCTAAAAATCACTATATTACCATCATTAATCACCTATATTTCAGATAAAAAAACAAAAATGAAAGTATTAGTTTATAGTATATTTGGTTTCGACAGACCTTTTTTGGAAAAAGCGGCCCATGGTAATCACGAGTTGGTTTTTACGGAGCAACCTTTGAATGAAAGCACCGTAAATCTTGCCAAAGGGTTTGATGCCGTTTCGCTTTTCACCTCTGATGAGGCTTCAGAAGTTATATTGAAAAAACTATATACTTTCGGTGTGAAATACATTGCACTGCGTTCTGTAGGTTACGACCATGTAGATTTAGCAAGAGCCAAATCTCTGGCAATAAAAGTGGCAAACGTGCCTAAATATTCACCTTATGCCATCGCTGAACTTGCCGTTGCTCTCCTATTGGCTTTAAACAGAAAACTGGTTTTAGGTCAGACGTTAATGCAAAATGGTGATTATCGTTTGGATCATTTAGTAGGTTTTGATTTGCATGGAAAAACAATAGGTATCGTTGGTACTGGTAAAATAGGGGCTGCTTTTGCACGAGTTATGCATGGTTTTGGTTGTAAAATTTTAGCTTTTGATATACAGGAAAACAAAGAACTAATGAAAGAAATCCCTATTTCCTATGTCTCAATAGAGGATTTATGCGCAAATTCTGATGTGATTTCTGTTCATTATTTACTGAACGAAACGACTTATCATTTGTTTAACAAAACGACTTTTTCACAAATGAAAAAAGGAGTTGTTTTTATCAATACGGCTCGTGGAGGTATTGTAAACTCCGAAGATTTATTAGAAGCTATTGAAAATAAAACTATCGCCGCAGCGGGTTTGGATGTTTATGAAAAGGAGAAACCGATATTTTTTCAGGATCATACTAATGCTTCCGTAAGTGATGCTTTATTTCTAAAACTCCGCTCCTATCCTAATGTGATAATTACTGGACACCAAGGTTTTTTAACTAATGAAGCATTAGAAGGAATCGCCCATACTACTATTGCAAATTTGAATGCTTGGGCATATAATGGTATTTCTGAAAATGAAGTAAACTAAAGAGGCTTACTATTTTAAAACGAATACAAACTATTGATTTTTATTATTTGCTTATTTTTTTCTAATCATACTATGATTGATAGTATTAAAAATTCAAAAGATGAAAGGATCATTCAAACTCGGAAAAGTAGCCGGTATTGGAATATTTATTCACTGGACATTTTCATTACTTATTCTGTTCATCATTTTTATGAACTACAAATCAGGCCAAAATACCGCACAAATAATTTGGTCTGTTGTATTTATCTTATGCATTTTTATTACTGTTTTACTGCATGAATTAGGACATGCGCTGGCTGCAAAAAACTATAATATAAAAACTAAGGACATCACCCTTTTACCCATTGGAGGATTAGCACGATTAGAAAGAATTCCCGAAAAACCATTAGAAGAATTAATAGTTGCTTTTGCGGGACCATTAGTAAATATTACATTGGCATTTATAACGGCATTTTTTATTTCGATTCCTGACAATACAGATAAATTGATGACAGAATTATCTAATGGCGTCAATGCCAATAATTTCTTTCTGAACTTCTTTTTAGTTAATTTTTGGTTGGCAATTTTCAATTTAATTCCTGCATTTCCTATGGATGGCGGTAGAGTCTTACGGGCGTTATTGTCCTTTAAACTTCCCCGAAATGTTGCAACCAGAATTGCAGCTCGTATTGGTCAATTTCTGGCAATGGCTTTTATTATTTTAGGTTTTTTCACCTCTCCTTTTTTGATTTTCATAGGTATATTTGTTATTATAGGCGCACAAATTGAAGCTGATTATACAGAATCAAAATTCATGTTGAAAGGATTTAAAGTCCAAGATGTGGTTATGAAAGATTATCAGACAATAGATACAGATGAAAAAATAAAAAAAGCAGTAGAATTGCTTCTGGACAGCCAAAACAAGAATTTTTTGATTACTGAAAATAACATTCCTGTAGGAACACTGAATCGGGACCAAATAATAATGGCACTTTCTAAAAAAGGAGATGATGAATTTATATACAATGTCATGGATCGAAATTTAATTATCCTCGAAAGCAATTCCCTTTTGGAAAACGTTTTTGAGCTAATCCAGCAAAATAAATCAACATTAATGCTCGTTATGGAAAACAATCAACTCATAGGAACTTTGGACATTGAAAATCTTTTGGAATTCATTCTGATTAATGAAGTTAAAATAAAAAAAGCCCATGATGGAAAGTAAAATTAGCCGTATTGCTCCTAAAAGCTTGGAGCTTGTTTATAGCGGCGAAGATTATTTTTCAAGATTGGAAACAATTATTCATAATTCCCAGATTGAACTTCATATTCAAATGTATCTTTTTGAAAATGATGCAACAGGAAAAAGAATTATTGCGGCAATAAAAGAAGCGGCTTCGCGTCAGGTTAAAATTTTCATTCTTTTAGATGGTTTAGGCTCTTTATCGTTTCCTTCTGATATAATAGAGGAGCTTAGACAATGCGGAATAAATATTCGTTTTTTTGCCCCTTTATTTTCAGCCTATACTTTTTACCTAGGTAGAAGATTGCATCAAAAAGTAATAGTCGCTGATGCAAAAATTGCACTAATAGGCGGAATAAATATTGCCGACAAATACTGTGGTACGCCAACTGAAGCGCCTTGGCTTGATTATGCCGTTCAATTAAATGGTACAATTGCCCAGCCGCTTCAGGAACTTTGCAGGAACATTTATTTTAAGAAAAAACGGGTAAGCAGCAAAAAAATAAAATCGGTCTTTCATGTTCAGGAAGATGCCTTGGTCCGTATCATTCAAAATGATTGGCTAAAAAGAAAAAATGAGATTTGTGATGGGTATATCAAATCCATTTGCCATGCAAAAAAAGAGATAATCATCGTGGGAAGTTATTTCCTTCCCGGAATTCGAATCATTAAAGCGTTAAATAAAGCATCTAAAAACAATGTGAAAATTAAATTAATTTTATCGGGTATTTCAGATCTTCCCATGACACGGCGCGCAACTTGTTTTCTTTATAACAAACTGTTGCATTATAATATAGAATTATACGAATGGAATCAATCTATTTTACATGGAAAATCAGCTGTAATTGATGGCTATTGGACTACTATAGGCTCCTTTAATTTGAATAATTTAAGTTCGTATGGAAGTGTGGAAATGAACGTTGAAATAAATTCTACTGTATTTTCTAAAATGTATCAATCCCACCTCAACCAAATCATTGTCAAATGTGAACCTATAACCCTTGAATCGTTAGAAATAAAAACCCATTTCTTTTCTAAATTTATTAATCTGTTCTCGTATTTTATTACTCGACTAATCGAAATACTGATCACGTACACCCCTTATAAACGTTTCTATACTTAACATGATAACTCGTAATTTATAAGAAGTTTAAAAAGATTAACTCGTGCTAAAAAGACGAAAAAACTGTTTAAAAAAATTATATGAATCAATCCTTTTATATAATATTTTTTGTAACTTTATATATGTAAAACATTAAAAACAAGCGTTTTAAATGTTTTATGAAAAATAATTTAGAATTTAAAAAAATGGAACCGAATCGAATAAAAACCAAAAAAAAAGAGGAATGGATCCAAAAGGATTTCGACAGTAAAATCCCGAAATTGGATCGAAAAACAGTATTTCTTCCCAGTCAGGATGAATTGTTCTTTTAGTTCATTTCCCAAAGAAATTTGCTAGTTTAGGCTAGCGACGGAGCTGTGAGTCACTGTTCTGTAATTGAATGCTCTTTCAAGCACCAGGTTTAAAAGATTCTCCGCAGAGCTCCGAACTTTCAAACCGGTATTCTTAATTGGGGTTAGGGACATAAAAGTCCCTACTCCATTAACGATTTAACCTTATGGATTTTATTCAATACAAAGAGACCTTTTCACACGATGCCCAGAAAAAAGGCTATTCAGAACAGAATATTAAACGCTGTCTGGATTATGCTGAAGTTTTATTTGCACATGATGTTCCTGTAATTTATAATACAACCCATTTATCACTTTTGGTTGGATACAAAAAAGAATTTTTAAAAAAAGCGGCTCTTTATCCCAAACGCTATTATCGGGATTTTGAGATTTTAAAAAAAAATGGCAGCAAACGACTTATTTCTGAGCCGCTTCCCAGTTTGAAAGAAATCCAAATCTGGATTCTCAGAAACATCCTTTATAAAGTGCCCATTAGCCCTTTTGCGAAAGCATATAAACCTAATATAAGTATCCTTGAAAACCTTAGATTTCATAAAAACCAACCCAAAGTTTTCACGCTGGATTTAGAACATTTCTTTCCATCTATTAGCTTTGAAGCCGTTGAAAAAGAATTTCTTGAATTGGGATATTCTAAAATGGTCTCGAAATTGCTTTCAAAATTATGCATCCGCGATGGAAGCTTACCACAAGGTGCGCCAACGAGTCCCTATCTTTCGAATTTGATTTTCAAAAAAGCCGATGCCGTGATTTCTGATTATTGCAAACAACACAAAATAAGATTCACCCGTTATGCAGACGATTTGAGTTTTTCCGGAGATTTTGACGAAAATAAGCTACTCCATAAAGTAACTGAAACCGTTGGGAAATTAAATCTTCGTATCAATAAAAACAAAACCAAACTGATGATGCCCAATACACGCCAAACAGTTATTGGCATTGTCGTCAATGAAAAACCGCAGGTAGTATTTCATAAACGCAATGAATTAAGGCAAGCCATGTATTATATTAAGAAATTTGGTTTCGAGGAGCACCGAGAATATAAAGAGATTGACCAAAAAAATTATTTGGAGCATCTGTTAGGGAAAATAAATTTTGTACTGCAAATAAATCCAAAAGATGAGGAATTTATAGGCTACAAAACCATACTGATTGCCTTAAAAAAGAAACAAGACTTGAAAACGATGGAAGATGAATTGATTCCAATTTAAAAAAATATTTTTTATAAAAAGCTCCAAATTGGAGCTTTTTTAATTATATAACCAACTGAAATAAAACATTTTATTTAATTTCAGCATTAAATAATTGATTAAATTTGATATTCGAAATTTCTAAAATTTATAATCCACTGTGGCCTGAATTTAGATATTTCTGAATTCCAGAAAACAATTGGTTACAATCAAATTTTAAACTTCAAAAAATCTTCATCAATACATAAAATTAAAGTTCATGAAAAAAATAACAGTAATTATCGTAACCCTATTTTTCTCTACTTTTCTATTGGCACAAACAACATGGAAAGCAGATCCGATGCATTCAAAACTAACTTTTAGCACCGTACATCATGGTATTTCTGATATTGCCGGATTATTCAAAACATTTGAAATAACTGCTACAGCTAACAAAGCAGATTTTAGTGATGCCATCTTTGAGCTTTCAACAGAAGTAGCTTCCATCAATACCGAAGTAGAAATGCGAGATAATCATTTGCGAAGTGCTGAATTCTTTGAAGTAGAAAAATATCCGAAAATGACTTTTAAAAGTACCTCCATAAAAAAACTCGGAAAAGAAAAAGGCAAATACAAGTTAATGGGCAACCTCACACTACACGGAATTACCAAGCCGGTGACTATTAATATGTGGTATCGAGGAACGATAGTAAATCCACAATCAAAAGCAATTACAGCAGGTTTTCAGTTTAGCGGTATTCTAAAACGTTCAGATTTTGATATTGGTCCAAAATTTCCTGCGCCAATGATTAGTAATGAAGTAAAAATTAAAGCCGATAGTGAATTCATCAAACAACAAGTTTCTGCCAATGGATTGTAAAACCGTTATCGATGAAACTAGCAAAATAATTATAAATGAAAAACAAAATTCTTCTGTTGATCAGTTCTAAAAAGAGGAACTATTTTGAGGTTAATTCATTCATAATAAACACCAAATTCTGATTTTAACAACGAAAAATTGATTAAATTTGATAGTAGAAATAATCCATTGGTAGGATGTTTTTTTGTACTTCTGGATATTCAGATTAAAGTAAAAATCTAATCAAAAGGATATGGGAAACATGAAAAAAATAGTAATCGCAGTTGACAATGATCCCACATCAGAGAAAATTGCTTTGAGTGGTTTTCAACTTGGTCTTCAACTAAAGGCTGAAATTGCATTATTAAGCGTTGTTGACCTCACAATGCTTATAACTGAAGGTGCAGTCACTCCTAAGGAATTTGCTGACATCACCATAAACGATTACAAAAAAAATCAACAAATGCTTGTTGACACCGTATTTAAGGAACATAAAATCTGGACTTTTGTAGAAGAAGGAATACCGTATGAAGTAATTTTGAATGTGGCCAAAGAATGGGATGCTGATATAATTGTTTTGGGTACACATGGCAGAACTGGATTTTCACACTTAATTATGGGCAGTGTCGCTGAAAAAGTAATCCGGCATTCAGAAATACCAGTATTTATTATACCTACCAAGCCATGATAGAAAAACTTCTTCCTAACAGAAAGCATACGGAAGAAACAATCCGAAGATCAATAGTAAAAACGATTAGTTACAGAGTGGTAATTTTGGTACTCGATTTTATTTCTATTTATCTATTCACAGGACAAATAAAAATAGCCCTTGGTTTTATGATTGTAAGCAATATCTATACAACACTTGCTTATTTTTTTCATGAGAGAATTTGGGATAAAATAAAATGGGGAAAAACCAACCTAAAAAGTTCAGGCCAATAAAATTTGAATTGCAACAATGATAATTATAAAAATAATCTAGGATGGCATTTATAGACTATTATAAAATCCTTGAAGTGGATAAAAAAGCAACGGAAGCAGATATTAAAAAGGCATATCGCAAGATGGCCCGAAAATACCATCCCGACTTAAATCCAAATGATAAGGAAGCAGAAAGAAAATTTAAGGAAATCAATGAAGCCAACGAAGTATTGAGCCACGCCGAGAATCGTAAAAAATATGATGAATACGGTGAAAACTGGCAACATGCTGAGCAATATGAAAAAGCAAAACAGCAAGGTCAATATTCAAGAGGCGGACAGCAAGATGGTTATGGAGGATTTAGCGGTGGCGGTGGTGGCGATTTCTCTGATTTTTTTGAATCTATGTTTGGTGGTCGTGCATCAGGAGGTGGCGGTCGTCGTCGAAGTGCCCAATTTAAAGGACAAGATTTCAGTACTGAATTGCATCTGGACCTAAAAGACGTTTACACCACCCACAAGCGAACCTTAACGATCAATGGCAAAAACATTCGAATCACTATTCCTGCCGGAGTCGAGAATGGTCAGCAAATAAAAATCAGCGGACTTGGAGGAGAAGGCTCAAGTGGTGTACCGAAAGGAGATTTATATATCACTTTCACTGTTGAAAACCATACTAATTTTAAGTTGGACAACCACAATTTATACTCCACAGTGGATTTAGATTTATACACCGCCATATTAGGTGGCGAAATCACCGCAGATACATTTGACGGAAAAGTAAAACTTACGGTAAAACCCGGAACTCAAAACGGTACTAAAGTAAAACTGAAAGGAAAAGGATTTCCTATTTATAAAAAAGAAGGAGAATTTGGTGATTTATATATTACGTATCAAATACAAATCCCCACAAATCTTACCGAAAAAGAAGCAGCATTATTTACGGAACTTGCTAAGTTAAGAACAACATGAACATAGAAAACCTCATCCCCTTACCTACATTAAGTACCCATTACAAAGTGGAAATTGCTTTCTTTAACAATCTCAGTGAAATGGGTTTACTCGAAATAAAAACAATCGAAGAAACACAATACATTCACCCTGATGCCATTTTTGAAATAGAGAAAATGATTCGGATGCATCAGGAATTAGCCGTTAATACGGAAGGAATTGATGTAGTATTTAATCTTCTACAAAAAATAGAAGACTTACAAAATGAACTAACTTCCGTTAAAAACAGATTGCGATTGTACGAAAGTTAATTTATAAATAGAGAAAATTATAAACACATCCAAAATTATGATTTTCTAAATTGGACAATACATGAATTCAGTTTGGTTTTCAACTATGTTTTGTACTTTTTGCAAAATAAAAAACGCCTCTTAATGCCTTATTTTATTGGATAATTTTCCATTCTATTTCTAAAACACAATTAGTAAGATTATTCAAACATTAAATTACTTTTACTTGTAACAAAAATCCATAAAGTCATACTAATTTTAAAATCAAATTTTATTTTAATATGGCAAATCTTACAGAGTATTGGTGGGTATTAGTTTTAGTTTTATTTATCGTTTTTTATAAATTCGTTTTACGTGTTTTTTTCGGAATGGTAATAGTACCGGAAGATAAAATTGGTTTAGTTACCAAAAAATTCGTTCTCTTTGGAGCCGAAAAATCATTGCCCGACGGAAGAATTATCGCGACTAAAGGCGAAGCCGGTTTTCAGGCTAAAACACTTGCTCCAGGTTTATATTGGGCAATGTGGCCTTGGCAATATTCAGTAAACATGACCTCATTTACCATTATTCCTGAAGGAAATATTGGCTTACTATTGAGTAAAGATGGCGCCGAAATTCCAACAGGTCGAATTTTGGCACAAAAAGTAAATTCTGATAATTTTCAAGATGCTACTTTATTTCTAAATAATGGCGGACAAAAAGGACGTCAATCAGCCTTTATCACAACAGGATCTTATCGTATCAATACTTTTCTGTTTGAAGTAGTGATGACCCCACAAATCGTGATTTTTGAAAACATGGTTGGAATTGTCACTGCAATGGATGGAGAACCTATTCCAATAGGTCAAATTGCAGGTAAATTTGTAGAAAACCACAATAACTTTCAAGATTTTGATCAATTTCTAAAAAATGGAGGTAATAGAGGATTACAACCTCAAGTTATTTTGGCAGGTTCCTATTATATCAACACATGGGCGGTACAAATTGAGCAAAACCCAATGACAGATGTACCTATTGGTTATGTTGGTGTGGTAATTTCCTATATTGGAGAAGACGGAAAAGATGTTACCGGAGATACTTTCAAACATGGAAATATTGTTTCAAAAGGGCAACGTGGGGTTTGGATGGAGCCTTTTGGTCCGGGAAAATATGCTTTGAACAAATACACAACAAAACTGGAACCAGTTCCAACAACCAATTTAGTTTTGAATTGGGCAGATGCCAGAAGCGAATCACACAATTTAGACAAAAATCTATCTACGATTACGGTGCGTTCTAAAGATGGATTTCCTTTTAATCTGGATGTTTCACAAATCATACATGTACCTGCTAATGAAGCGCCAAAAGTTATTGCCCGTTTTGGGAGCATGAACAACCTTGTTTCTCAGGTTTTAGAGCCAACAATTGGAAACTACTTTAGAAACTCAGCACAGGATAGCGATGTGATTTCGTTTCTTTCCACCAGAAAAGAGCGTCAAGAATCAGCTAAAAATCATATCAAAACGGTTTTAGATGAATACAATGTAAATGCTGTGGACACCTTAATAGGAGATATTGTTCCACCAGAATCATTAATGAAAACGTTAACCGATAGAAAAATTGCCGAAGAAGAGCAAAAAACCTATCAAACCCAAAGAATGGCACAAGAACAACGTCAAGGTGTAGAAAAAGAAACTGCCATTGCAGATATGCAAAAGGAAATTGTAAAAGCATCACAAAGTGTTGAAATTGCACAACGTACAGCTGATGCAACGGTTAAAAAAGCCGAAGGGGATGCAACCAGTTTAAAGCTCAATGTAAATGCGGAAGCCGAAGCTACAAAAATGCGTGCCAATGCCGAAGCTGAAGCTACAAAAGCAAGAGCCGGAGCACAAGCTGAAGCAACGAAACTTACTGCAAGTGCAGAAGCCGAAAGAATTTCTAAAACTGGTCTTGCCGAAGCTGAAAAAATTATGGCCATTGGTAAATCAACTGCCGAAGCGTATCAATTACAAGTTTCTGCAATGGGTGGTGATAATTTTACAAAATATAAAATAACCGAGGAAATAGGTAAAGGAAAAATCAAAGTAATTCCAGATGTTCTAATTTCAGGAAATGCAGGTTCTGACGGAGGTATAAGTGGCCTTCTAGGAATGAAATTAATGGAAATGATGGATACTAAAAACGGGAAAGACGAATCGAGTACAAAATAATCTCCAATTTAAATTATCATCAAAAAAATCCGCTTTTCAGCGGATTTTTTTTGTCTTTTTCATAACTTATTAATGTTCCGTATATTTTCACTAAAAAACCATAAAAAAACAAACGAACAACACCTAACACCACTGTAAATCAGCAAAATAATCGTATATTTGGGTAGCCATTTTCTGTTAAAAATTAATTCATTCGCTTATGGATAGTTTTTCTAAAATAATCGAAATATTCAAAGGTTTTCTACTTGAAATTGGCGAACTCTCTTATTTTGCAGGACGTTTTTTTAAAGAAGTTTTTAAACGTCCTTCTGAATTCAAAGAATTTCTACGCCAATGCTTTAATATGGGAAACCGTTCTCTACTGCTTGTTGCCGTTACAGGATTCATCATTGGTTTAGTATTCACTTTACAATCAAGACCCACATTACAGGAATTTGGTGCCGTTTCCTGGATGCCCTCTATGGTAAGTATTTCGATAATAAGAGAAATTGGACCTATTATAACTGCCTTGATTTGTGCAGGACGTATCGGTTCCGGTATTGGCGCCGAATTAGGTTCGATGAGAGTTACAGAACAAATTGATGCTATGGAAGTTTCAGGCACAAATCCCTTTAAATATTTAGTGGTTACCCGCATATTGGCAACTACTTTTATGCTTCCCGTGTTGGTTTTTTTTGGCGATTTTATTGCCATTTTCGGTTCCTATCTGGTGGAAAACATAAAAGGAAATGTTTCTTTTTTATTGTATTACAATCAGGTTTTTGATGCATTGGAATTTGGGGATTTAATACCCGCAACAATTAAAACTTTCTTTTTTGGGTTTGCCATAGGATTAGTGGGCTGTTTTAAGGGATATAATTGTAAAAAAGGAACTGCAGGTGTGGGTTTAGCAGCAAACTCTGCGGTAGTTTTTACCTCAATGCTACTTTTTATTATTGACTTTATTGCTGTTTTTATTACGAATATTTTTTATGATTTATAACTGATTATGAGTGCATCTATACCATATACGGAACCTATTATAGAAATCAAAGACTTGCGAAAAAGCTATGGTGAGAATCATGTTTTAGATGGTTTTCATATGGTTTTGAATAAAGGGGAAAATCTGGTTATCATGGGAAAATCTGGTTCAGGAAAATCAGTAATGATAAAATGCCTGATTGGATTGGAAGAGCCTGACAGTGGATCTATTGCAATTATGGGAAAAAACATTGCTGAACTAGACCATGAAGAATTAGACGAACTCCGGACTGAAGTTGGATTTCTTTTTCAGGGAAGTGCTTTGTATGATTCAATGACCGTCAGAGAAAATCTGGAATTCCCATTGCGCCGTCACAAGAAAAAATTTGGAAAAATAAAAGATACAACTCCACTAGTTATGGAAGCGCTAGGAAATGTAGGCTTAGCACACACAATAAATCTAATGCCCGAAGAACTTTCAGGTGGAATGAAACGCAGGATTGCTTTAGCAAGAACTTTAATACTACAACCAAGTATTATTCTTTATGACGAACCAACTACTGGATTAGATCCCATAACGGCAAAGGAAATTTTGTTGTTAATGATGTCTATCCAACAAAAATACAATACTTCGGCAATCATAATTACGCACGATGTAGATTGCGCCAGAGTGATTTCGAACAGAATGATTTTATTAGTCGATGGTATCAATTATGCCGAAGGTACTTTTGAGGAATTATCAAGCTCAACTGATCCTAAAATACAAGCTTTCTTTAAATAAAAATAAAAATGGAAAAAACGACATCACAAAAAATACGTCTTGGACTTTTTGTAATAATCGGGTTATTGATTTTCATACTAGCCGTTTATTTCATTGGCGACAAGCAAAAAATGTTTGGAAAAACCAACCATTTAGAGGCAATTTTTAATAATGTAAATGGCTTACAATTAGGAAACAATGTGCGTTATTCCGGAATAAATGTAGGAACTGTACGTGCCATAGAAATGATTAATGATTCTACCATTAAAGTGGATATGCTTATTGACAAAACCATTTTTCATAATATACGAAAAAATGCTATTGCCACCATAGGTTCTGACGGTTTAGTAGGGAGTATGATCATAAACATTATCCCAGGAAAAGGAACGGCAGTATCTGTAGAACCAGGAGATGAGATACATTCCTTAAGTCGCATTCGCACAGATGATATGCTCAATACCCTTGGTGTGACCAATAAGAATGCAGCGCTTCTTACAACAGATTTACTTAAAATTACAAAGGAAATAACGCAAGGAAAAGGAACAGTCGGTTTGTTGATTAAAGATTCCATTTTAGCCAACGATTTGAAAGAGACCATGCATTATTTGAAAATCACAGGAAAAACAACCTCGGAATCTGTAACAAAAATAAACAACCTCATTTCTTCTTTAGATAATAAAAATAATGTAATTGGTGTTTTGAAAGATACCGCTGTCGCCAATAATATAAAAAAAATTGTCAGAAACTTAGATGAATCAAGCAATAAGATAGACAAAGTCATAACCAATCTTAATTCGACAATTGTAAACATTAAAGAAGGAAAAGGAGCCATTAACTACCTTTCTAATGACCCAAATTTAGTTCGGAAAATAGATTCTACAATGAAAAACATAAACGAAGCCAGTTTTCGGTTAAATGAAAATATGGAAGCTTTGAAACACAATTTTTTATTTCGGGGTTATTTTAAAAAACAGGAAAAAGCAAAATTAAAAGAGCAGAAAAAATAGGAGATTGAATCTATACCGGAAAAATAAATTACAAAAAATCAACTCATGGTTACTATAGAAAAACTTGGTATTATACTAAGCCCCACTGAAAGAGCATTCGAAAATACAGGAGTTTTAAATCCTGGTATTTATCAAGATGGGAATACAGTACATATTTTATACAGAGCGGTACAGAAAGGAAATTTATCTACCATTGGATATGCCAAAACAGAAGGTCCAATAAAAATAGTTGAAAGAGCAGAAAAACCTATCATTACTCAGGACTTTGATTACGAAAAACAAGGAGTGGAAGACCCGAGAATTGTAAAAATTGAAGATACATATTATATAACTTATACTGCTTATGACGGTATCAATGCTATGGGAGCACTTGCTACTTCTAAGGATTTGATTCATTTTGAAAAACAGGGAATAATTACTGCTCCGGTTAACTATCAGCAATATGAAAGTCATGTGAATTTTTGCAATGCGAGTAAACTAAACCCAAAATACCATGAATATTATAATCTTTTTTCACAAATAGGACTAAAAAGTGATGAAACCCGCTTACTACGCGATAAAGATGTGGTATTGTTTCCAAGAAAAATAAACGGGCAATTTGTCCTTTTGCATAGAATATGGCCGGGTATCCAAATAGTGAAATTTGACAACTGGAAAGATTTAACGTTATCTTTTTGGGAAAATTATCTACAAAACTTAACCGATCATATTCTTTTAGATCCAAAAGATGCTTATGAAATGAGTTACATTGGAGCTGGAGTTCCACCAATAGAAACTCCCGATGGATGGTTGCTAATTTATCATGGAGTACACGAAACAACAACAGGCAAAATCTATCATGCTAAGGCTGCTTTATTGCATCTAGAAAAACCTGAAATGGAAATATCCAGACTTCCTTACCCGCTCTTCTCTCCTACCAAACAATGGGAAATAGAGGGCGAAGACAACGATGTCGTATTCCCAACCGGTCATGCATTGTTTGGGGATGATCTTTATATATACTATGGTGCAGCTGACAAACATATTGCTGTTGCTAAAATGAATATCAATGAATTGCTTCTTGAATTAAGAAAGCAACCTTAAAAAAAGCGTCATGAAATTTGAAAAAGTAATAAAAATGCTAATTGTAAGTTCTTATTCTCCCAGAGAATGCGGGATAGCGACTTTTTCTAATGACATTGTAAATGCAGTGGAAATTGTTTTTGGAGAAACTCTTCCTGTCGAGGTTTGTGCTTTGCAAAATAGTGACCAAAACTTCTCCTATAATGCTGAAGTAACCTATATTTTACCTGTTGATTCATTAGAGCATTATAGGCTGGTTGCAGAGAAAATAAACGAACGAAATGATATTGGCTTGGTTTGTATTCAACATGAATTTGGCCTTTTTAGAGGAGATTATGGCGATTATATTCTCTCTTTTATATTAGCGCTAAACAAACCAATTGTCACCGTTTTTCATACTGTACTCCCAAACCCAGATGAAAAAAGAAAGAAAATTGTTCATGCAATAGCAGATTTATCCGATAGAATTATTGTGCTTACCAAAAATTCAGAAGCTATATTGACTAGAGATTACGAATTGCCTAAAATGAAAACAATCGTAATTCCTCATGGCAATCATACTGTACTATGGGAACAAAAAGAGGAATTGAAAAACAAATATGATTTCTCCGATAAAATAGTAATGTCCACATTTGGATTAATCAATAAAAACAAAGGCATCGAAACCGTATTACGCGCTTTGCCGGAAATTGTCAAGAAAAATCCTGAAGTCATTTATTTAGTGATTGGCAAAACGCATCCTGAAATAATTTGTTGTGAAGGAGAAAAATATCGGGATAGCCTTATTGATATTGTGCATGAACTCCATTTGGGAAACAATGTTATTTTTATCAATGAATATCTTCAATTGTGGCAATTACTAGAATATTTAACGATATCAGATATCTATTTATTTTCTTCTAAAGACCCCAATCAAGCTGTCAGTGGCACTTTTGCTTATGCGATGAGCTGTGGTTGTGCCGTCATTTCTACTCCCATTCCACATGCTGTTGAAACTCTTGTAAATGGAAACGGAATACTATTGAATGGATTTGATAAACCAGAAGAATTCGAAAAAGCAATTTTGCATCTTATTGAAAATAAAGAAGAACGAATTGCTATGGGAAGAAACGCTTTTTCATTGGCACATGCCACAACATGGGAAAACATTGCTATTCAATACCGGTTATTATTCGACCAATTGACGAATCGAGAAGAAGATTTAAAGTTTAATTTTCCCCCAATAAAATTAGACCATATTAAGAAACTCACCACTGATTTTGGAATCCTTCAATTTTCAAAATTCAGTCAGCCTGATCCTGAATCAGGTTATACCTTAGATGATAATGCCAGAGCATTAATTAATATGGTTCTATATAACAAAGTGTTTCCTGATAAACATGTTTTGAAGCTCGCAAATATCTATTTAAACTTTATAGAAGGCATTCAACGAAACAATGGCTGGTTTGATAATTACAAAAGCTTTGACCATCAATTAACGAAACAAAATGAAGAAGTAAATCTTGAAGATGCTAACGGGAGAGCCTTATGGAGCTTGGGAACCGCAATAGCACATAAAGAATCTCTACCTGCAGGAATGATTTTACGGGCAGAAAAATGTTGGAATAAAGCAATCAAAAGAATTAACGACATTAAATCCCCAAGAGCCATAGCCTATGCTTTGAAAGGACTGTATCATTATTATTTAGCATATAAAGAAGAGAGTATAAGACAGAATATAGAAAAATTTGCCGATGAACTTTTGCATCACTATCATATCAATTCAGCAGAAAATTGGTGTTGGTATGAAGATTATATGACTTATGCCAATAACGTTTTGCCCGAAGCGATGATGTACAGTTATTTAGTTACAAAAAATCCTAAGTATAAAAAAATTGCAGTAATCACATTTGATTTTCTCCTTTCTCATTATTTTATGAAAGGACAGTTAAAAGTAATCTCAAACAGAGGCTGGTTCAAGAAAGAAAATGAAAGAGTTTTCTATGGAGAGCAGCCTATCGAAGTGGCCACTACAATTATTGCATTGGATTTATTTTATGAAGTAACCAAAAATAAAAAATACAAAGATCAATTAAAACTGGCTTTTATCTGGTTTTTAGGAAATAATCATCTGAAACAAATCATGTATAATCCTGAAAATGGTGCTTCCTATGATGGATTAGAAGACAAACACATCAACATCAATCAAGGTGCAGAATCTACCTTATGCTATTTTAAAGCGAGATTAATTATGGAAAAATATGCCGAAAACAACCTTTAAAATCTTCGATAAAAAACTATTTCATAGTGTTTAAAGATTTATTTATCAAGCCAATGTACTAGCTACTTCCTAAGTATATGAACTCTGGTTTTACGAATTTGTCTTTCGGCATTGTGACGCAATTGTTCATGATGCAAAAACCATCCTCCAATAGCTCCAATAATACTTCCCAGAAGAATATCGACAAATCGAACCGAAATTAAAGTATTCGCATCAACAGTCATGGCACTTCCCGCCTCGGCCAAAAACAAAGTTAATGGCGTAATAAAAATAACTGCCAATCCATAATGTCTCACTACCAACATTTCAATTATAAATTGCAACACCATAATGCTAATACAGATAGTTAAGGGAGTCATTTTTAGCAATAACAACAGCCATGCCAGTCCTAAACCTATAAATGTTCCTAAAACACGCTGAAAACTCCTTTGCCATACATGTTGCAAACTAGCACCCTGCATCACGGCTAAACAAGAAATGGGCAACCAATACGGATTACTTAATTGAAGTAAATGCCCTATAAGCAGCGATACAAATATAAAAAATCCAACAATCCCAGACTCAAACAAAGTCGTGTAATTGCTTTTTTTGACCACGATTAATTCCGTTTTTACTGGATTAGCACTAAATAAACTATAAAATAAGGCCAATAAACAGGCAAGCATTGCTCCCATCCCAATCAACCCCACACGAATAGGAATCTTTTCTAAATCAAATGGCATACAACTCGCAATGGAAGCAATCATGATAAAAAAGAAGCTTCCTGGAGGTTTCATTCCAAAGTAATTGACAACCCAATAGACACTCATGGCAAACAAGCCTAAAACTACAGCAGAAAGTATCGGATTAAAACTAAAACAAAGTCCAATAACAAAGGATATCATAAAACCAAATGAACAGGTCAACAGCATAATCATTCGTCGTGCCACAGTAGTAGTTGGTAAATATAAAATAACCAACCCTCCCATGCAGGATAATATCCCGTAATCAAGTTTGTTAAAATAATAACCAATCAACAAGGGTAATCCAACACACAACGATGCTAAAACCGGAAAATGCCATAGCCGTTCCGTTTTTTTTAATTCGAACAACGATTTTGCTTCTCTAAAGACCAGTGTTTTGAAATTATCTTTCATTTTGATTATTTATCTTTTTAAATACTTCTCAATGCTTCAATAAGCAAATCAATATCTTCTTTTGAATTATAATGGCTTAAAGAGATACGCAAACTTGGTTTTTTCAAATCTTCATTAGAAAGCATTTCCGCTAATACATGAGAAGGCTTTATACTTCCGCTTTGACAAGCACTTCCGCGAGAAACTGCGATTCCTTTCATATCTAAATGGAATAAAATCATAGCCGTTTTATCTTCAGAAAAAGGCAATAAAACATTCAATATATTATAAAATCCATCAACGCTTCCATTGATTACAAAAGCCGGAAATTCAATTTCGAGTTGAGTAATCAAGTAACTTTTCAATTCAGAGATATGCTTTCTTTCTGCTTCTAAATTAGAATAGGAAAGTTCCAGTGCTTTTGCCATTCCCGCAATTTGGTGTAAGGCTTCCGTTCCTGCCCGCAATCCTTTTTCTTGTTCGCCACCAAAAAATAAGGGTTGTAAACCGGAGTTTTTTCGAATAAAAGCAAACCCAACCCCTTTAGGACCGTGAAATTTATGGGCGCTTGCCACAATAAAATTAATGGGTAAGGCTTGTAAATCAATCGTTGTTTTTCCAACGGACTGTACGGTATCGGAATGAAATAAGACATTGTGTTCTTGGCAAATTAGTCCTACTCTATCCAAATCTAAAACAGTTCCTGTTTCATTATTCACATGCATCAGGCTTACCAACGTTTTCTTATCCTGAGAAAGCAGCTCTACTAAATCAGTGATATCAATTTCGCCATTTGGTTTAACAGCCACATAATCAACCTGAATGCTGTATTCACTTTGCAAGACTAAAATCGTATATAAAACGGCATGATGCTCTATTTTACTGGTAATTATTCGCTCTACTTTCAAATCTTTAACGGCAGAACGAAGAATCCAATTGTTGGCTTCAGTGCCACAGGAAGTAAAAATTATTTCTTGTGCAGTACCATTCAAATGTTTTGCAATTGATTTTCTGGACAGTTCTAAAATACTTTTGGCATTACGCCCAAAACTATGCGTTGACGATGGATTTCCATAATCTTCGGCCATAACTTTGGTCATTTCTTGAATAACTTCAGGACGAATTGCCGTTGTAGAAGCGTTATCGAGATATACTTTTTTCATTTTTTGAAATTATAAAATTATTTTAAAGCTTCCATTTCTGATGGTGCTTCTTTCAATTTTCTGGAAAAGATTAGTTTCTCATTAAAGACAACTATCGAAACCAAAATCAGAAAATAGGAAAACAATTGAAGAGTAGTTACCTGTTCATGGTAATAAAATATGGCTAATAAAAAACCAATAATTGGATTAATATAGATCATAATTCCAACTGCTGACGAATTAATCCCTTTCAATGCATACAAATTTAAAAACAAAGGAATAATCGTAAAACAAACTACGATTACTAACAAACAGCTGTAAAACAAGGATTCCGTGGGCAAGGTTCCACTATAATTTGGATAAAAAGGCAAGAGAATTAGGGCTGTAAAAACCAATTGAATGGTCAAAACAAGGAACTTATCCAATTCACTATTCTTTCGTTGACTCACTAAATACATCGCATAAGTTGCTGCTGTAATAAGGCTGTAGAAAATATCTTCAAAATGATTGAAAGACAATAAAACACAACTGAAAGCACTTATCATTACTGCAAACCATTGCCATTTACTCAGCTTTTCTTTCAATATAAAAAAAGCGAATATCGTGGTTAAAATGGGACATATTAAATAGGCTAAAGAAGCTGCTTTTACACTGATATGATTCATTACATAAATGAAAACAAACCAGTTTGAGGATAAAAACACGCCACCTCCAAGTGTCAATACAACAACACTTCGTTGCTGTTTAGGAGCCAAGCTTTTAAAATGATTCCAGTCTTTTTTTAAAACTTTTTTTCTAAAAGAAAGATTAATCAACAGCATGGTAACAACACTAAAAAAAACGCGGTAAAATAAAATGTCCAAAGACGGGTAATCATGCAATGGTTTTAATGCTAAACTAAAAAAACCCCAGACAAAAAAGGCAGAAAAAGCGGCTAAATAGTATTTGTTGAGTCTCATATCCAGTATTAAATTGCCGCAAAGATAATGATTTCTATTTGCTTTGAATTAACGCTTTCTTGTCAAATCAAGAAAGTATCAACGGCAGTTTTTAAATCATTATTTAAAATCTAAAAGCCTAAAATGCTGTTAAATTCAATGATTTTGAATAGGAATGTATTTGGAACAAATTAAAAATTCTATTTTTGTTTCAAATACTATACATATGAAAAGAGTTGCAAGCCTATTGGTTTTAGCGTTGCTGTTAAACAGCTGTGATGATGGAAATTTAACTTTAGAAACTATTGATTTCTCAACTGCTGCAACACAAAAATGCACTACCAATAATAATATTATCTATAAACTCAAAGAAAAGGAATCATTACTTCTTGACATCCCAGAAAGTACGTTCTTAAACGAACCCAGTTTGGTTGACACTCCTGTCATTATAGATATCAATACGAGTAACAGAGTTGTATATCGTTTTTATAACGGAACGGTTGCATCGCCTACCATTTGTGAATCTATACCACCGGCAACACCAATTGTAACAGACCAATGGACAGCTACTGCTGGGAAAATCCAAATATTTACTACTGCTGTAAAAACTACAAATGCAACTGATAACAGTACCAAAATAACGGGTTACAATCATAATATTGTTTTCAAAAATATCACTTTTGCAAAAAGTAGTGGTACCCAAGTGTATGAAACATTTGCGTTTGGAGATTATGTTACTTCAGCAACTTCATTGCCATTTGGGTTTGATAAAACATTAGAACAATGCCCAACATCTAAACAAATTTACGATAATAACAGTAGCGAAGCGCTCACATTAGACATTGATCCTAATTTGATTGTTAATAGTGCTACTCCTCTAAATACTCCTAGAACCGGACTTATAAGCGCAACGGTTAATAAGCTTACGTATCGATTATTTTCAGGTTTATTAACCTCCAGTTATTTTTGCACAACTACGGTTCCTACAACGCCTGCGATAAGTGAAGAGTGGATTGCCGTGGCTGGAGTTTCAAATGTAAGTGGAATTGTTGAAGTAACTACAACCTCATTTGCAAACGGTTTTAAACACACTATCGTGCTTAAAAATGTTACAATGAAGAAAGGAAATAATGATTTCAAATTAGGTGACAACTACATTTATGGGGAACTTTTAACTGCAAATTAAAGACCAATAAAAGTCTAAAATCAAGCCTATATAACCGTAAAAAAAGCGTCGATTCTTAATATATTTTCAAATGAAAATGACTTAAGAATCGACGCTTTTTTTGTGTTGTATAAGAACTAAAACAGGAATTATTTAGTGCTTTGTTTGATAAAAACTTCAGTAGCACCTTGACCATATTTTTGATAATTACCTTCTTGAAAAGCAATATTATCATACCGACCTAATAAAAAATCAAGCTCTGCTTTTAAGATTCCTTCACCAACACCATGTATAAAAACAATCTTAGGAATGCGATTGCGAATAGCAAATTCTATGTGTCTTTTTGCAGTTTCGGTTTGCAAGGTCAGAATATCATAATTGGACATTCCACGTTTATTAGGAACTAATTTTTCGATATGCAAATCGAACTCCGGAGCTGAAATTTCGTGTTTATCTTTACGTTCCTTGACAAAACTTCGTGGTTTCGGGATCTCTTTCTCTTTCGAAATTTCATCTACATTAATTCTTCTAATAGAATCCATTAAATTACTGGAATCGTTTATCTTAAGTAACTCATTGACAAAAAATGTCATCACAAAACCATCCTCTGTTTCTATCGTTACTTGCTTGTCTTTCACTGACAACACTACTCCGTTCATAGCTTCATCAAGCACTGAAACTTTATCTCCTTTATTAAACATTTTCGTCTTCTTTATCTTGATTTTTACTCGGTGTCTTAGCGCTCAATTGCATCATTCCATACATGAAAACAACAATTGCAACAACCATTACATAAACATTTTTCTCTGCATTCACTTGCTCATATAAAGCTATAATGATCGCAACAATCATTATGGGAATTAAAAACTTTTTCATCTCTTTAAATATCAGTTTCCAAAAGTAATGAATTTAAAATTGCTCTATTTATTATCTCAACCGTTTCTTATTTTTTTGTAAAATTGTAAAAAGAAAAACCATTGGATTTAGAAAAATATATGTTCCCCTGTTTAAGCAAAACACTCTTCGGAGTGGAGTGTTTGGGATGCGGTTTTCAGAGAGGACTTCTGCTGATTTTACAAGGTGATTTTATAGCCGCTTTCAAGATGTATCCAGCCATTTATACTACACTATTATTTTTAGGAATTGTTAGTTTACATTTTATTGATAAACGAAATAATTATCAAAAATACATTATTGGAATAGGAATTCTAAATGGGATATTTATGGTTGTTGGATATTTTTACAAACACTATTAAGCGATGATTTTGCATTTCTAAATTTAGAGAATAAGGCTTTAAAAATAAAAAAAGGCTTTAATTATTAAAATGCGCAACTAAAATAATTAACCGTTTTAAATTGGCTACAAGTCCTAAAAGTTGTTATTTTTGAGTGCAGGAATGAATCAGACTCATTTAGTTCAATTTGAATTTTTATTATTTATTAAAAAACAAACATAGTTTCAGATACTATGATTTCATTATCCATGAAAAAAATTCATTTACAAAAAACAGTTTCCATTTTTATTTTTATTTTAGGCATCATTTATCTCTATTTTACCTGGATGCGATTTAAAGACAATCGAACTGACAGCGTATTACAAATTGCAAAATCCATTGAAGTATCCTTACCAAAAAAGGATTTGAATAAACTTGAAGTAAAGTTATCTGATATTAACAAACCACAATACCAAGATTTAAAAAACACTTTAAAGGAAGTGATCAAAATTAATCCTAAAGCAAGTTTTGCGTATTTATATACTCAAAAAAATGGGAAAATATATTTCATCGTCGATTCAGAACCTGAAACTTCAAAAAATTATTCTCCTCCTGGACAAGAATACACTGAAGCAGATGGACCAACCTATCAAGCTTTTAATGATGGAAAGGATATTATTACTGAACCTTCTAGCGACAGATGGGGAACTTGGGTTAGTGCTTACATACCTATAAAAGATAAAACTACAGGTAAAACTATTGCTGTATATGGAATGGATTTTGACGCAAAATCATGGGATAATGATTTATTAATTGAAGTAATTGAATCCAGCTTACTGGTATTGTTATTCCTAATTACGTCGCATTTTTTATTTAAAATAATAGCCAAAAATAAAATACTCAATTTCGACATAATCAATCGAAAAACAGAAGAAGAGAAATTACATAATGCTTTAATAGTCCTTAACAAAAAAAACGACGAGCTGGATCAATTTGCTTATATCGTTTCACATGATTTAAAAGCACCACTAAGAGCTATTTACAGCCTTTCAGAATGGATTATTGAGGATTTAGATGTCGTTTCTGATGAAACAAATTCAAATTTTAAATTACTACAAGGAAGAATTCAAAGGATGGAAAACTTAATCAATGGCATTTTAGAGTATTCCCGTATTGGAACAACAAATATCGAACTCGAAAAGGTAGATTTACATCAAATGTTGGAAGAAATAGTTAAAACTATTGTGCCCAATGAAGGATATGAAGTCAGTATTGGGAACAATTTTCCCGTTATTAGTACAGAAAAAATATTAATGCACCAGGTTTTTAGTAACTTGATAAGCAATGCGGTAAAATATAACGACAAACCTATTGGAAAAATAGAATGTACTTATCTTTCATTACCTGATTTTCATCAATTTACCATAAAAGACAATGGTCCCGGAATACCCAAAAAATACCAAGAAAAAGTATTTGGTGTTTTTCAGACTATTTTAGCACGAGATGTCAAAGAAAGCACTGGAATTGGGCTGTCTATTGTCAAAAAAATCATCGAAGGAAAATCTGGAAAGATTCATATTGAATCTGACGGGATTCATGGTGCCAGTTTTATTTTTACTATTCCTAAAAACCCAAAAACGACAGTGTCATAAAGTTTACTCTTTTGCAAGCAGCAAATGAATAATTCAAGAACCCTATAATTGTTATATTTTTCGAGAATATGTCTAAAAATGTTACCAATCAAGAAAAACATTACATTCTCATTCAATATGCCAATTTCTTTGTGTTAATGTTGCCACTGTTTCTAAAAATCGCCTTACTTTTATGCCTTTAAATTAATAATTCAATCCTATAATCGTGACAAAAGATCTGATTATCAAAAATATTAGCGCTTTAAAAAGCCATTTTTCCATCAACTACGGAATCAAGACGAAAACGGAAGCCTTTACTGAAAAATTATTCTATACGCTATTTGATGCCAATGCTCCACTGGATGAAAGTATCGCTGAACTTGAATTACAATTCAAAGAAATTTCAGCAATTGCTTGTAAAAAACCACATGCATTATGCGATTCTATTTGGGACAAATATCTGGAAAGTTTACCCTCTGTTCTTGAAAAACTGAATCAGGATGCTGCCTACATTTTAGAAAATGATCCTGCCTCAAACAGTATTGAAGAAGTCTATTTAGCATATCCAGGATTCTACGCCATTGCCATCTATCGATTAAGCCATGAATTGTATTTATTAGACTTATTACTTTTCTCCAGATTAATGAGCGAATATGCGCATCGTATTACTGGAACTGACATTCATGCTGGCGCAACTATTGCATCGCCTTTCTTTATTGATCATGCCACCGGAATTGTAATTGGGGAGACTACTGTGATTGAAAAACACGTAAAAATTTACCAAGGAGTAACTTTAGGAGCATTAAGTGTGAGCAAAGACATGAAAAATGCAAAAAGACATCCTACTGTGGAGAAAAATGTTTGCATTTATGCCAATGCAACTATTCTAGGCGGAGAAACCGTAATTGGTAAAAACAGTATCATTGGGGGAAATGCTTGGGTTACTAAATCTATTCCGGCAAAATCGATGGTACTCAACACCACGACTACAGAAGTAAAAATAAAAGAAATAAATTAGCATGAAGCCACAAAAATTATTAGACCTGATTGGAAATACCCCTTTGGTGGAGACCGTTAATTTGGTTAAAAATAAAAACGTAAAACTTTTATTAAAACTCGAAGGAAACAATCCTGGAGGTAGCGTAAAAGACAGAGCGGCTTACAATATGATTAAATCTGCGCTGGAAAGAGGTGATATCAAAAAAGGAGACAAACTCATTGAAGCCACCAGTGGAAACACCGGAATTGCTTTGGCGATGATTGCTCAATTATTTAATATCGAAATTGAATTAATTCTTCCGGAAGATTCTACCAAAGAACGCACCCAAACAATGCGTGCTTATGGTGCCACCGTGATTTTAACACCTGCAGATACTGGAATCATTGGCTCCAGAGATTATGCTGATAAAAAAGTTGCCGAAGGCGGTTACATCATGCTGAATCAGTTTGCAAATGATGACAACTGGAAAGCACATTATAAAACCACTGGTCCGGAAATATGGAATGATACCGAGGGAACTGTAACGCATTTCGTTTCCGCAATGGGAACTACTGGAACGATTATAGGAACTTCTACTTATTTGAAAGAGAAAAACCCAACAATCCAAATCGTAGGCGCTCAACCAAGTGATGGCTCCCAAATTCCGGGAATCAGGAAATGGCCTCAAGAATATTTACCTAAAATTTTCGATGCCTCAAAAGTAGATACGATTATTGAAGTCACCGAACAAGAAGCCCGAGATATGACCAAACGTTTGGCTCTGGAAGAAGGCGTTTTTGCAGGAATGAGCAGCGGCGGTTCCGTTGCGGCAGCCTTAAAAATAGCCAATACTTTAGAATCGGGAGTTATTGTTGCCATTATCTGTGACCGCGGCGATCGGTATTTATCTTCGGATTTGTTTGACTAAATTAAAACACCTTTATAAACCTGCCTTCCTTTTCAGTATCTTTCCGATACAAAAAGGGAGGCAGGTTCGCTTTTAAGAAAAAGTTTTTTTTTATTTTTAATCCGATGAAACTCATTTTCTGAATTAAAATTTTACAATCTGGTACCAAATGAAAAATACAACATTAATTTACTGTATTCTATTTTTAGCACTATTTATGGGAGGAAAAGCACAGGCTCAAGACTGGCCAAATTTAAATAAATACCAAAATGAAAATGCAAATCTTAAACCCGCAGCAGCAGGTCAAAAAAGAATTGTATTTATGGGGGATTCTATAACCGAATTTTGGTCAATTATAAATGCAGAATACTTTGTCGGAAAACCATATATAAATCGTGGAATTAGCGGGCAAACAACACCTCAGATGCTGATTCGTTTCAGAGCCGATGTTATAGCTTTAAAACCAACCGCAGTGGTGATTTTAGCTGGAATAAATGACATTGCAGGAAACACAGGTCCGTCTACACTGGATATGATTGCAAATAATATTTTCTCAATGGCCGAATTAGCAAAAGCGAACCAGATCAAAGTAATTCTTTGTTCCGTTTTGCCTGCTTTTGATTTTCCTTGGAGACCCAATCAAAATCCTGCTGAAAAAGTAGTAGCCTTGAATGAAATGATAAAAAGATATGCAATAGCCAATGACATTCTGTTTGTTGATTATTATTCGGCTATGGTGGATAAACGAAAAGGATTACCCATCTCCTATTCTAATGACGGCGTACATCCTAATAAAGTAGGTTATGAAGTCATGGCTCCTATACTCGAAAAAGCAATAACCAAAGTTTTATAAAAAAAGTCACTTTAAAAAATACAAAAAATGAACTATCGCAGACTGGGTAAAACAGATTTTGAAATCTCCGAAATATCTCTTGGCACTTGGCAAGTAGGCGGAAAATGGGGTTCTCCCTTTAACGATAAAACCGCAGATCAGCTAATCAATACTGCCATTGACAACGGTGTAAATTTTATTGATACTGCTGATGTTTATGAAAATGGATTGAGTGAAACTGCTGTAGGCAGAGTAGTTCGTTCCCGCTCTGAACGAATTTATGTGGCTACTAAATGTGGTCGACACATTAATCCACATATCAATGAAGGCTATCAGCCTAAGGTACTACAGAAATTCGTAGAAGACAGCTTGAGAAGAACCGGTTTAGAAACATTGGATTTAATCCAATTGCATTGTCCTCCAACCGAAGTATTTTACCGTCCAGAAATTTTTGAAATGTTTGATCGTTTGAAAGAGCAAGGAAAAATTTTAAATCTTGGTGTCAGTGTCGAAAAAGTCGAAGAAGGACTAAAAGCTATTGAATTCCCAAATGTGACAACGGTTCAGATTATTTTCAATCTTTTCCGTCAGCGTCCATCCGAACTATTTTTCAAAGAAGCACTAAAACGTGATATCGGTATTATTGGGAGAGTTCCACTCGCAAGCGGACTCCTGACAGGGAAATTTAATGCTCAAACTACTTTTGACATACAAGATCACCGTAATTTTAATCGAAATGGAGATGCTTTTGACAAAGGGGAAACATTCTCTGGTATCAATTACGAACTTGGCTTAAAAGCCGTCGAAGAATTGAAAGCTCTATTTCCAAATACAACAAATCTGGCTCCTATTGCTTTGCAATGGATTTTGAGTTTTGATGAAGTAAGTTGTATTATTCCTGGTGCATCAAACGAAAGTCATGTATTGTCTAATTTATCTGTTTATGATTTACCAAAATTGACTTATGAAAAAATTGCTGCCATGAATGAAATTTATGAGCGTTATATCAAACCCGAAGTACACCAGCTTTGGTAATCCATTTTATAAAATAAAAAAGGCTCGATTAAATCGAGCCTTTTTTATATGAATCCTTACTTTTTATGCTAAAGTAGCCGTAGTAGATATTGCTGCATTCAATAGTTTAGAAATAGGGCAATTTTTCTCTGCTTTTGTAACTAATTGTTGAAAAACTTCATCTGTTATTGCTTTTACTTTTGCATTTACAGTTAAATGAGAAGTTATTATAGTTCCTTCTACCAATTCGATATCGCATTTCGTTTCGATGCTTTCAATTTCAAAACCTCCTTCAGTAATATAAGCTGAAAGCTGCATTGTAAAACAACCGGAATGCGCCGCTGCAACCAATTCTTCTGGGTTTGTCCCTACTCCTTCTTCGAAACGAGATTTGAATGAATATTGTGTATCCTTTAATGTTGTACTTTGGGTCGTTAGTTTCCCGGCTCCTTCTTTTAGTGAACCATTCCAGACTGCAGTTGCATTTCTTTTCATATTTGTAGTTTTTAGTTTACTCAAATTTAGTTCTTTTATCAAAAAAATGATTTCAGAAATTGCGTTTTTTAACGAAAATTTAAAGTTCAACCGGAATCAATTGCTATTCTTAAAGAAAATTGAAAATACAGCGCCTTTGTTTACTCCTTCACTTTCGGCCAAGAGTACCCCTTGATATTTTTCGACAATTTTTTTACATAAATACAATCCTATTCCGGTTGAAGGTTCGTTAGCCGTTCCTAATCTGCTTCTATTGGTAAATTTTTTGAAAAGTTCTTCCTTATATTTTGGATTGAAACCTATTCCCGAATCAGAAACAACAAAAGCTAATCGCTCTTTATTCAAATGAACACTAACCTTTATTTCACTTTCAGAAAGGGAGAATTTTATAGAATTATCAATTAAATTAACTAAAACCCGAATCAATAAATCTTCATCTATTTTTAGAAAAGCTTCTTCAACTTCAATAGTCGTAATCAGTTTGATTTTTTTATTTGCCAGTTTCTGTGCGACTTGTTCCCCTACATGAGAAAGAACAACGCTCATCTGAAGGTTTTTAGTATCCATTACTTTTTTTGAAATCTCATCTTCATCTTTAATGAGTTTTATAAAAGTTTCAATGAAAATAAATTGCTGTTCTGTAGATTGACAAATCAAATCAGCATATTCTGGAATGGAATCTGATGGATATTCTTCTACTATAAGTTTAGCCAATGACTGGGAGTTGCCCGCAAAACTTCTCAAATCATGCGAAAGTAAATACACTAAATCCTGCTTATCATTGATGTATTTTTCGTTTTCTGCAATTGATTCCTGAATATGTGCCATTAACAAACCCGCTTCATCTTTAAAGGTTATTGGCAACTCAGATACCACTCTGGTACTTCTGTAAGCATCCAATGCTTTTGAAGCTAACTCAATCGGTTTTATCAATTTTTTCAATACCCATAAGGTAATTCCTGTGGCCAGTAAAGTCATGATTAATGTAAAAACAACAATCGAATGAGGTGAAGCTGACTGTTTTCCATATAAAACAAAAAATAGCAATCCAATCAATGGAATGTGAATCCCTAGGAACGTAACAAAAAGGAATTTGTATGCATAACTGTTTTTAAGAAAACTAATTTTTGATAATTTACGATACAATTCCATATAATAGTCTTTTCATTGGAAATGTAAAGATATGCTTAAAAATGACAGTATAAAATTCGTACAATTAATTTTGCGTTAATAATAAAAATTTTAAAATCATGAAAGCACTTATCTTTGAAATTACTACTCTTTAACAACTATTTTTCGGAATGGGTTTACCAACAAAAAAACCTTAATTTTGCAGACTTCAAGATGTAATTCAATTGCTACCCGATAAAAATCAAAAATCTACAAACACCAATAAATAAAAGAGTTTTTTTAATACCTCTAAATAAATACTTCCCCAATGTTTAATAAAGCAAATTTTAAAGAATGGTTTGACCGATACAAATATGCAGAATTAGCGGCCACAAGTTCTGCATTGCTCAGCTCACAATTCAGTAGAATCCTTAGCGGTTTGACTACGGCATATTTAATTACATTTGCGGAATATTTGGCATTTTATGGAATCATAATTGCTAGATCTTATAAAAAAATGGCTAAAAAAAACCAAGAACTTGGTCAAAAAACCACTTTAAAAGAAACGCTTTTATTGGTGAAAAATTTGGTATTAGAGTTTGGTTATCCTGCTATTTTAGATTTCTTCATTATTCGTCCGTTTTGTATGTATTGGATGCCAATAGTAACCGGAAATTATTTTCTAGGAATCATACTTGGAAAAATCACTGCCGATTTATGTTTCTACTTACCCACGATAATTAACTACGAATTAATTAAGCAAAAACAATAATTGTATTTCATCTCAAGGATTTAAACTTGGTTACTTTAGTGAATTGTTTTACGTCGAAATTTAAAAAATACGACAATGGTTATAACAACCATAAATACAATAAAAATGGAGTGTCGGAGTAGTTCGACTTCTTTTAAAAGGTATTCCAGACTGCTATGAAATAACATCCCGAGAGCAATATAGACTATTATAAAAATAATGGTCCCAATGCCATTGACAACAAAAAAAGTTTGCCATTTCACCCGAAACATTCCTGCAAAAATAGGACTAAAAAATCGCACTTTAGGAATAAAACTTAAGAGCAATATCGTCCGAACATGATGCTCTTTTAGCCCTTTTAGGTATTTCTTCTGCAGCTTTTCACTGACGCTATTTTTAAAACGATTAATCAATTTATTCCCAGAATAGGCAAGCCAATAAAAGACCGTATCAATAATGGTAACCCCCAGAAATGCTGCTAAACCTGCAAAATAGGGATTAATTAAATGGTGCTCTGCAATATAGCCAATGGATAACAAGGTTACTTCTTCAGGAATGGGAGTTAATTGGTCCAAGAAAAGAAACCAAATAAAAATTCCTAAATAACTTATAGGACTCTGTGAAATGACTTCGCTAAACATAGCATCCTTTTTTAGTTACTCAAATTTACTAAATAGTACGCTATTAATCAATTAGTTATAATTAAAATTATATTTTAAAACTACACTGAATACTAAAACTTAGACTTAGAATCAATGCATTGTTTATAATAAAACCATAACTCCTCCTGCCCCCGATTACAGCCAAAAACTCGCAATTGAGACCAACTAAAGCTCTTTTAATAATGTATTGTTGCAGCTTGCGGGATTGCTGGTTTGTAACGGAAAGAGGGATTGGGCTTAAATAAAAAACACCTAAGAATGAAAATATTTCTCAATTTGAATTTATAAAACCATTCAAACGCTTATTTTTGCGCTATGGCAAAGAAAAATACAGACAAAGTTGTCTTTCATCAAATAAAAGTCCTTGATGCTGGTGCAAAAGGCGTTTCGGTAGCAAAGGCTCCCGATGGTAAAGTAGTTTTTATCCCGAATGTGGTTCCGGGTGATGTGGTTGATGTGCAGACTTTCAAGAAGCGCAAGGCCTATTACGAAGGAAAAGCAGTTCATTTTCATGAATATTCTGAGCATCGTGTGGAACCTATTTGCGAGCACTTTGGTGTTTGTGGCGGTTGTAAATGGCAGAATATGAAATACAGCCAACAGTTGTATTATAAACAAAATGAAGTAAAAAATCACTTGCAGCGCATTGGAAAAATAGAACTTCCGGAATTTGAACCGATTCTTGGTTCGGAAAAACAGTTTTTTTACAGAAACAAAATGGAATTTTCGTTTTCGAACAGCCGTTGGTTAACTGAAAAAGAAATTGACAGCACGGAAGATTTAGGAAACAGAAACGCGCTTGGTTTTCACATTCCGAAAATGTGGGATAAAATCCTTGACATCAATAAATGTCATTTGCAGGAAGATCCATCGAATGCGATTAGAAATGAAGTGAGAGCTTTTGCTAATGAGCATGGTTTGACTTTCTTTAATCCAAGAGCACACGAAGGATTGCTTAGAACTTTGATGTTGCGTACAGCTTCGACTGGAGAAATCATGGTTTTGATTCAGTTTTTTGAGAATGACAAAGCCAATAGAGAATTGCTTCTCGATCATCTTTACGAGAAATTTCCGCAAATTACTTCGCTTCAATACGTGGTGAACAATAAAGCCAACGATACTTTATACGACACCGATATTAAATTATACAAAGGAAGAGATTACATTCTGGAAGAAATGGAAGGCTTGAAATTTAGCATTAATGCGAAATCTTTTTACCAAACCAATTCCGACCAAGCGTATGAATTGTATAAAATAACACGAGATTTTGCTGGTCTTACCGGTAATGAAATTGTTTATGATTTATATACTGGTACGGGAACTATTGCTCAGTTTGTTTCGAAAAAAGCAAAAAAAGTAATCGGTGTGGAAAGTGTTCCTGAAGCAATTAAAGACGCAAAATTGAATGCAGAGCGTAATGAAATTACGAATTGTGAGTTCTTTGTAGGAGATATGAAAGTCGTTTTTAACGATAGTTTCATTGCTCAACACGGTCATCCTGATGTAATTATTACAGATCCGCCAAGAGATGGAATGCATAAAGACGTAATTGAACAAATTATGAAAATTGCTCCTGAAAAAGTGGTTTATGTAAGTTGTAATTCGGCAACTCAGGCTCGTGATTTGGCTTTGATGGATGAGAAATACAAAGTGACTCGAGTACGTCCTGTGGATATGTTTCCACAAACGCATCATGTTGAAAATGTTGTACTTTTGGAAAGACGATAATTGATTTTTGATCGCAGATTTTAATAAACTGCAATCAAAAATCTTCATTAAAAAAATATGAAAAAAATAATTTTATTGGTATTCGCTATAGCGCTATTCTTCTCCAGTTGTGAGAAAGATGATATTTGCGATGCAAATACTCCTACAACACCCAGACTTGTAATCACTTTTTATGATTACGACAATCCTTCCGTTTTAAAAACCGTGACGAAGTTGAAAGTTGTGGGCGCAGGAATGACTGATGGAATTATTTTTAATGCCACTGCTACAGATGATTCTAAATACCTAACCAGCGGAAGTACGATTTCGATTCCATTGAAAACAAACGAAGATACGACCAGTTATAGCTTTACCTTAAATTATGGAAATGCTAATCCTGTATTCGTTAATGAAGATAATATCAAATTTGATTATACGAGAAAAGAAGTCTTTGTATCAAGAGCATGCGGTTTTAAAACCCTTTTTACTTTAAACACCGCAAATCCTTATACACATACTGACGCTACGGTTCCAGATACAAAATGGATAAAATACATCTCGGTTGAAAAAAGTAATATAGAAAACGAAAATGAAACACACATTAAAATATTTTTTTAGTTTTTGCCTCATGTTGTCTATATTCTTGGCTCAAGCCCAAGAGACTAATGCAACTCAAAAAACAAAAATGGACGGAGTTATCCCTGAAGCTCCAAAACCTATAGTTAAAAAAAACGCCACCGAAATAAAGAACGATACCCTTGTAAAAACGGATCGTTATGGTTTCCGTGTAGGTGTTGATTTATACAAATTGACGCGTGCTTTTTATGATAAAAACTACAAAGGCTTAGAATTAGTCGGCGATTATAGATTGACAAAAAAATATTTTTTGGCGGCCGAAGTTGGAAACGAAAATAAAACAACCGATGACGACCGATTGAATACCACTGCAAAAGGGACATATCTAAAAGTAGGTTTTGATTACAATGGTTATGAAAACTGGCTGAATATGGAAAATATCATTTCGATAGGAATGCGATATGGCGTGAGTAGTTTTAGCCAACAATTAAATACTTATAAAATCTACAATGCAAATCCTTATTTTGGTGAAGTACCAGCAATAACATCCGGGGCAAAATACAATGGATTAACCGCAAGCTGGATTGAAGTTGTAGCAGGAGTAAAAGCTAAAGTTTTTAACAATGTGTTTGTGGGTTTCAGCCTTCGTTTGAATACTTTAGTTTCTAATAAAAAACCAGATAATTTTGACAACCTATACATTCCGGGCTTTAACAGAACTTATAATGGTACTTTTGGAGTAGGATTAAATTATACCGTTACTTATTTAATCCCTTTTTACAAGAAAAAGACAGCTACAGTCGTTACTAAAAAAGTAGAGAAGAAATAATTACGAATTTAGAATAAAAAAATATCGCAAAGAAAACCAACAGTATTCTCTTTGCGATATTTTTTTGTTTTGAGTAAAATGAATAAAAATATACTGTGACTTTTACTTAAATGAACTTACATTCCTTATATGGTGCGGATTTTAAACCATATAAGGAATGTAAGTTCATTTAAGAATGCTCTAATTATTATATTTTTTAAAGTAAAAACATAATTTTTACAACTATCCAATAACCCGAAGTCCTTTTATGAAAATCCATTTCATAAATAATTTCTCGCCGTCTTTAGTTTTCACCGCTTGAAATTTTGGAGATAAAAGTGTTCCAATAGCAAACGCCGTTAAAGGAACAAAAAAACCAGTTAAAGCAGTGTAATGTGCCACTATATATCTAAATAATGTAAATAATATGGCAAAACAACCTAACTGGTATATAAATGCACGTACTTGTAATTTGGTCATTTTTTGTTTAAAGTTTAAGGTTTGAAAAAGTTTAAAATCAAAACTATCTGATTACTTTTTAACTAATATCTGAAATCTGATCGTTGCTTTCTGATACCTGAAATTTGGTTCTCTTACTTCCTTCGTACATTTCGTATTTTACCAATCGTGCTTCTAAACCAGCATTGAAAAGTTTAATTTTTCTTGAAGGTTTTAGTCCAACATATTTCAAAGCTTCCAGATTAGCCGTGATTAACCAAGCATTTGTTCCTGGGTAATTTTTCTTTAAGGTATCGCCAATACTTTTGTAGAATTCTTCCATGTGAATATCCAATCGCTCATCATACGGCGGGTTGAAAACCATGTGCAATTTCCCTTCGGAAGTTTTTTCAGTATCAAAAAAGTTTTTTTCTTCGATAGTAATGTACTCATCAAGATTAGCGTTTTTGATATTGTCTTTCGCTTTTTGAACCGCACTTGGTGCTTTATCATAGCCTTTTATAGTGTAATGAAACTCCCTAATTCGTTTCAACAAACTATCAGAAATAGCATCGAACAAATCATTGTCCCAATCATTCCATTTTTCGAAGGCAAATTCTTTACGATTGATGTTTGCCGGAATATTACAGGCAATCATCGCCGCTTCAGCTAGAAATGTTCCGGAACCACACATTGGATCCAAGAAATCAGTTTGACCGTCCCAACCGGAAAGCAATAGAATTCCTGCAGCCAATACCTCGTTTATAGGAGCAATATTAGTAGCGGTTCTATACCCACGTTGATTTAATGCATTCCCGGAAGTATCCAGTGCAACAGAAACTTGGTCTTTATCGATGTGAATATTGATTCTTAAATCAGGATGTACTTTATCAATACTTGGTCGCTGACCAGTTCTTTCTCTGAACTGATCGACAATTGCATCTTTACATTTCTGGGAAACAAATTCCGAGTGATTAAAATATTCCGAATGCACTGTTGTATCAATCACAAAAGTCTGATTGGCATTCAATAATTTAGACCAGTTCATACTCGAAATGCCTTTGTATAAAGCCTGTTCATTATTTGCCTTGAAAAAATAAATAGGTTTCAAGATTTTCAAAGCGGTACGCAACGCTAAATTTGCTTTGTACATAAACCCTTTATCTCCTTTAAAACTCACCATTCTTACACCTTGCTCCACGTTTTGTGCACCAAGCATTTGCAATTCTTTCGCTAATATTTCTTCAAAACCAAAAAAGGTTTTGGCAATCATTTTATAATTATTTTCCATTGTAAAATCAAGTATTCGGTGCAAAAATACACTAAATTTGCATCAATCGAATTAATTGAAAAAGAATAAATGTCTGCAGCACAAAATCCACCAACTGAAAATCAACCGAAATCAACTGAAAACTGGTATACCTCTTGGTTTGACTCTCCTTATTATCACATTCTTTACAAAGAACGAAACTACAGAGAAGCCCAGGTTTTTATGGATAATCTTACCCATTATCTTAATCTTCCTGAAAAAGCAAAAGTATTAGATTTAGCTTGCGGCAAAGGCCGCCATTCTATTTATTTGAACCAATTAGGATTTGATGTACTTGGCGCTGATTTATCTGAAAACAGTATTGCTGAAGCTTCAAAAAACACTAATGAAACACTACATTTCAAAGTTCACGATATGCGCGAACCTTTTGAAGAAAAATATGATGCCATTTTCAACTTATTTACCAGTTTTGGTTATTTCGAAAATGACGAAGACAATTTAACCACATTAAAAGCCATCAAAGAAAGCCTTTCGGAATATGGTTTTGCCGTGATTGATTTCATGAATGTTGCTCACGTCCTGGAAACATTAGTTCCAGAAGAAACAAAAACTGTCGAAGGAATCGATTTTCACATCAAACGCTATCTAAAAGACGGTCATATTTACAAAGAAATTGACTTTGAAGACAAAGGTCAAAAATTTCATTTTACCGAAAAAGTTAAAGCGCTTACGCTAAAAGATTTTGAAGAATTAATGGAAGAAGCCGGAATTTACTTATTGGATATTTTTGGCGATTACAAATTGAAAAAATTCCACAAAACAGATAGTGAACGACTAATCATGATTTTCAAATAGTTGATCGATTAATCGGTTATGTGTTTAATCGAGTAACAGATTAACAATTAAACGGTTAAACGAATAAACAAATAAACGATTCAACAAAAAATATGAATTATCTTTTACCTTTACTTTCCGTACTTATAGGATATATCATCGCATTGATTTTAAAACCAAAAAACAAAACCAACTTAAAGCTTTTATTGGCATTTAGCGGTTCTTTTTTACTTTCTTTAACGGTAATGCATTTATTACCCGAAGTCTACGAAAGCGCTAATCCAAAAATTGGGATTTTCATCATGCTGGGAATCTTGTTTCAAATCATATTGGAATTTTTCTCCAAAGGTGCTGAACACGGTCACGTTCACGGACATGAAATAATGACTCAAATCCCGTGGTTACTGTTCATCAGTCTTTGCATTCATGCCTTTCTGGAAGGATTTCCCGTAAGCCATCACCATGATTTAGCGGTAGGAATTGCCATTCATCATTTACCAATCGCCATAATATTGACTACCTTTTTCATCAATGCGAGTCTGGATAAAAAAGCGATACTTTTCTTCATGGTAACATTTGCAATTATGACACCGTTAGGAACATTTTTGTCTGATTACATGCCCATCTTAAACGTATATTATACTGAAATCACAGCCATTGTAATAGGAATCTTATTTCATATTTCATCCACTATTATTTTTGAAACCAGCGAAGGACACAAGTTCAATATTGCCAAAGTTTCGATGATAATTTTAGGAATTGCCTTGGCGTATTTTATTTGAGTTTGGGCGTGTCCGCCGAAAAGGCGGTCGGGCTATTCGCTGCAATCTTTTTATTTTTAAAGAAAAAATAAAAAGGATTTCCGCTGCTATCCCTCACGCAAAATAATCGGGGATTACTGATGAATTGTCCCCTCCTATAAAACTTGTAACTTTGAATCTTTGCAACTTAGAACCTCAAAAAAATGACTTTTACAAAAACCACCGAACAATCCTCAAAATACGACCATTTAGAAAAAATGTCGGTTCAAGAATTGCTTTCTAATATCAATCAGGAAGACAAAACCGTGCCGCTTGCCGTTGAAAAAGCCTTGCCACAAATAGAAAATTTAGTGACTGAAATCGTTGCCAAAATGAAATTAGGCGGCCGATTATTTTACATTGGCGCAGGAACTTCAGGACGATTGGGAATTCTTGATGCTTCAGAATGTCCACCAACATTTGGCGTTCCTTTCGATTTAGTAATTGGGATTATTGCCGGTGGCGACACCGCCATTCGTAGAGCCGTAGAAAATGCCGAAGACAACGCAACACAAGCTTGGATTGATTTGAAAGCTTTCAATATAAATGAAAATGATGTCGTTGTAGGAATTGCCGCTTCAGGTACAACACCTTATGTTATTGGAGGATTGCAAACTTGCAACGAGAACAATATAACCACAGGAAGTATTTCTTGCAATGCAGGAAGTCCTCTTTCGCAAACTGCAAAATTCCCTATCGAAGTGGTTGTGGGACCAGAATTTGTAACCGGAAGTTCCCGTATGAAAGCCGGAACAGCACAAAAACTGGTACTGAATATGATTACTACCGCCACCATGATTCAACTGGGAAAAGTGAAAGGCAACAAAATGGTCGATATGCAATTGAGCAATAGCAAGCTGGTCGATCGTGGCGTGAAAATGATTATGGGAGAAATTCCTGTTTCCTATGAAGAAGGTGCCGAATTATTAAAAAAACACGGAAGTGTAAGGAAAGCTGTTGATAATTTTAAAAAATAAACAACGATGATTCACCATATAGTAATGTGGAAATTAAAAGATTTTGCAGAAGGCAAAAGCAAAGCCGAAAATGCAATTATTCTAAAAGAGAGACTTGAAGGTTTAAAAAAGGATATTCCTGAAATAGTTGAAATACGGGTAGGATTAAATATTGAAAGTGAATATTCAAACTTTGATGCCGTTCTACACTCCTATTTTAATTCGTTTGAAACATTAGAAAAATACCAAAATCATCCAACACATAATGTTGTTGCTGAATGGATAGGTAAAATTAGAGATTTGAGATATTGTGTGGATTATGAATTTTAATTATTAAATTATGGCAACAAACAAAGAACTATTATCCAAAGGAATTAAATATTTAGCAGGTGCTTTACCGTTGCTATTTATAGGTCCTGCGGTGATTTATAATGCCTTTATGAATCAACAAAATATATGGCATTATTTAGTTTTAGCAATAGGAATTATCGCTTGTCTTGCCGCCATGTTTCTGATGTATTTGGGATTAAAAACAATTATGAAAAGCTTATTTAATGACTAATGGAAAACCTAATTCACGTTCAAAAAACATTTGAAAAAATTGTTTACGTCGATAAAAAAGTAAACAACCGAGAATTTGAAGATTGCGTTTTTAAAAACTGCGATTTATCAAATAGTGACTTCTCATATAGTAGTTTCATGGATTGCGAATTTATAGATTGTAATCTGGCGATGACCAAATTATCAGGAACAAGCTTAAAAGGAATACAATTTAAAAACTGCAAATTACTGGGTATTCAATTTGAGGAATGCGACGATTTCTTGTTTAATGTCAATTTTCAAGAATGCGTTTTGGATTATTCATCATTTGCGAATAAAAAGATGCCAAAGACAAAATTCAATTCCTGCGCATTGAGAGAGGTAAGTTTTGTTGGAACCAATCTTACGAGTTCCATTTTTGACAACAGTAACTTGGATGGTGCTATTTTTAACAATACCCAATTAGCCGGGGCCGATTTTTCAAAAGCAACTAATTTTAAAATTGATCCCGAATTCAATCCCATGAAAAAAGCCAAATTTTCTACACAAGGAATCATTGGACTTTTGGACAAATACGACATTAAAATTGTGTAATTATGGAAACAAGTGTTCTCTATCTTGAAAGTGCAAAAAAACAGTTTTTGTATTATAAAACGCTCGGAGAAAAAGCGATGGAACAACTCGAACCAGAGCAACTTTTTGTGGGTGTAAATGAAGATACGAATAGCATTGCCACGATAGTAAAACATCTTTCGGGAAATATGCTTTCTCGTTGGACAGAATTCCTGACTAGCGATGGAGAGAAAGAATGGCGCCACCGCGATGGAGAGTTTGAAAATGATTTGGAATCAAAAGAAGCTGTTTTAAATGCTTGGAATAAAGGTTGGAATTGTTTATTTGATGCTTTAAACGGATTACAACCCGAACAACTTTCACAAATAATATATATTAGAAATGAAGGTCATACGGTTGTGGAAGCCATCAACAGACAACTGGCTCATTATCCATATCATGTTGGACAAATCGTATTTTATGCCAAACAATTAAAGAATAGCGATTGGGAAAGTTTATCTATTCCTAAAAATAAATCTGATAGTTACAATGCTACTAAATTTGCACAAGAAAAAAGCATCAAGAATTTTACGGATGACGAATTGAAACGATTATCGAAATAATTAACCAAATCGTATTGTCCAAGATTGATGAAACTTAAAAAATCAAAAATAAACGCACTAAAGAAATGAAAAAAATAATACTTCTTCTCCCAATACTGTTACTAATGTCATGTTACAATGTGGAGCGCAATTGCAAGGATTTTAAAACCGGGAAATTCAAATTTGAACACGAAGTTAATGGCGTAAAAAAAACAACCGTTTTTGAGCGAAATGACAGCCTGGAAATTGAAACATTTGAAGGAAAAACAGACACTGCTTCGATTCGATGGGTGAATGATTGTGAGTATATTTTGCAGAAATTACATCCCAAAAACATGGCCGAAGAAAAGGCAATCGACATGAAAATTTTGACAACATCAAAAAATTCCTATACCTTTGAATTTGGAATGGTTGGTATTGACACGAAACAAAAAGGGACTGTCACCAAGATTGCTGATTAATAATTTCAAATTAAAACTTACAAATCATAACTAAATAAAATGGAAGTATTTTTAAATCCCGATGCTTGGATTGCCTTATTAACATTGACCTTTTTGGAAATTGTATTAGGAATAGACAACATTATTTTCATATCGATTGCTACTGGAAAATTACCCGTTGAACAACGCAAAAAAGCTACCAAAGTGGGAATGTTTCTTGCAATGTTTATGAGAATTGGACTTTTATTTGGAATTAATTTATTGATTCAAATGAAAGAACCTTGGTTTCGTATCGATTTGAGTTGGTTTTCTGCGGGAATTACGGGTCAAAGTATCATTCTGTTATTAGGAGGATTATTTTTAATTTATAAAAGTACAAATGAGATTCGGGAGAAAGTAGACGAAAAAGGACATGAAGAAAAAGAATTAAGCAAAGCGGCTACAAAATCATTTCAAAATGTGCTTTTACAAATCATTATGATTGATTTAGTATTCTCTTTTGACAGTATTCTTACTGCGGTAGGTATGACTAATGGTGTTGAAGGTGCTATTTATATCATGATTACGGCAGTGGTCATTTCAGTATTAATTATGATGCAATTTGCTGTTCCTGTTGGGAATTTTGTCAACAAACACCCGTCTATTCAAATTCTGGGATTATCCTTTTTAATTTTAATTGGAATGATGCTACTTACTGAAAGTGCTCATTTATCTAATGCTTTAATCTTTGGAAATCATGTTACACCAGTACCAAAAGGCTATTTGTATTTTGCTATAACTTTCTCTTTATTAGTTGAAGTATTGAATATGAAAATGAAGAAAAATAAGTAATCAAACTATTTTTTGATAAAGAAGCTCCTTTTCGGGAGCTTTTTTTATATTCTGAAAATTTATACCCTCCCTAAATAAGGAAACACTAAAAAGACCCAAATTTGATCTTTTTCTTTTTATTTTATTTTTTTATAATTTATCTTAGACACAAATAAGCGTCATGAAAAATACCATCTCTCATAGAGTCGCAGACTTTTTAAAAAATTTCCCTCCATTCAACTTTTTGCATCAAAAAGACATTGAAACTCTTTCTGAACAAATATCCATTATTTACAAAGAAAAAGATAGTTTGGTATTTGCCGAAAACGAAGAAACACACAACTGTTTTTATGTAGTTCATAAAGGAGCTGTAACATTAAGAAACAGCCAAGAAAATGATGTTTTGGATAGGTGTGATGAAGGAGATATTTTCGGGTTGAGACCGCTTATCGCCAATGAGAACTATCAGATGGAAGCCCGAACCTATGAAGAAAGTATTCTTTATGCCGTTCCTATCAGCATATTTAAACCTTACGCATTAGAAAACAGAGCTATAGGAAATTTTTTAATAGAAAGCTTTGCTTCAAATACACGCAATCCTTATTCCAAAAGTCATAGCGGAAAATTATATGGTGAAACTATAGGTAGTGAAACTTTGGACATTGATAAAAACCTATTGGACATACAGCCAGTAAAATATTCAAAAAAACTGATAACCTGTTTTTCCACTACTACAGCAAAAGAAATTGCTGAGATCATGACTAAAAAAAATGTGGGCGCCGTTCTTGTTATAGAAGATAAACTTCCTATTGGTATCATTACAGATAAGGATTTAAGGAACAAGATTGTGACAGGAGAATTTCCAATCACCACAACTGCTGGACTGATAATGACGACTCCCGTTATTACTTATCCCAAGAAAATGACCGTTACTCAGGCACAAATGGCAATGATGAAAAGCAACATCAGCCATTTATGTCTTACAAAAGATGGTACTGCAAATTCCAAAGCTGTTGGAATCCTATCCAAACATGATGTCATGGTGGAACTTGGCAATAATCCTGCAGTATTGATAAAAGCGGTAAAAAGAGCTAAAAAAGCCAAACAGATAAAGCCAATACGAGACAGCATAATGCAATTGTTACAAGGATATTTAGACCAAAACATCCCCATGACACTGACTTCTAAAATAATTACCGAATTAAATGATGTCTGCATTAAGCAAATAATAGAAATAGCGTTAAAAAAGATGAAAACGCCTCCTCCTGTAAAATTTGCATGGTTGGCATTAGGAAGTCAAGGGAGAAGTGAACAATTGCTACATACTGACCAAGATAATGCCTTAGTTTATGAGGATGTCCCAGAAGAATTAAAAGAAGCTACTAAGAACTATTTTTTAGAATTGGCTACTCATGTCAATAAAGGGCTTTTTGAAATTGGTTATGATTATTGTCCTGCAGAAATGATGGCTTCCAATCCAAAATGGTGTTTGAGCCTTGGCGAATGGGAAAGTCTGGTTTACCATTGGATTACCAACCCAGGAAAAAATGAAGTATTATTATCCTTTATATTTTTTGATTATAGCCTTTCTTATGGCGATAGGGAACTCGTAAATAATCTGTCTGATTTTATTTTTGAAAATATAAAAGCCAATCCTGTATTTTATATTCATTTAGTAAGTGGTGCGCTACAAAGTCCCTCTCCTACTGGATTCTTTAGACAACTTCTTGTAGAACAAGATGGTGCCCACAAAGACTTTTTTGACATAAAAAGACGGGCTTTAATGCCTTTGACTGATGCTGCAAGAGTATTGATTCTCTCCCATTCAGTGAAATCTATTAGCAATACTCCGGAACGTTTTGAAAAATTGTCAGAATTAGAGCCTCATAACAGCGAATTGTATTTAGCTTGTTCCTATTCCTATAAAGCATTATTGAAGTTCAGAACCAAACAAGGCCTTTTACATCATGATTCCGGTCAGTTTATTGCCTTAGAAACTTTGTCCAAATTAGAAAAAATAAAACTGAAGCGAACTTTCAAAACCATTAAGGAACTTCAGGAACTTATTACCATCCGATTTAACCCTTCAAACATATTATGATGATTAACTTATTAGAAAAAAGTAAAGCCGTTTTATTTAATTTTTTGGGTAAATCAGAAACATTATCCGATGAAGAACTGTTAAATGATATTGATACAACTCGTTTTGTTGTTTTAGATACGGAAACCACAGGATTTGATTATACAAATGACAGAATACTTTGTATTGGGGCTATCGTCCTGCAAAATAATACGATTCCCATTCATGATAGTTTTGAAGTTTTTATTCAACAGGAACATTATGATAAAGCTACAGCAAAAATTCATGGAATTCTGAAAGAATATATCATAGACCGCCCCACTGAATTAGAAGCTTTACAACAGTTTTTGGCCTTTTTAGGAGACTCCATTATAATTGCACATCATACAATATTTGACATTACTATGATTAATAATGCATTGGAGAGAAATGGATTGCCAAAATTAACAAACAAGACTTTGGACACGGCAGTGCTATATAAAAAAACGCTGTTAGTTTCTCATTTATTGGAACGTAAAGACAACTACAGTTTAGACGAACTTGCCGATAAATTTGATATTTCACAAAAAGACAGGCATACCGCAATGGGCGATGCTTATATTACAGCAATTGCTTTTTTGAAAATTCTAAATAAATTAAGAAATAAAAAGGGACTTACGTTAAAACAGTTGTTCAAATAAAAATGATAAAACTCATAAAAAAAAGCTCCTGATGGAGCTTTTTTTTATTCTAAAGATAATGTTATTTGACCGTCATCATCCAATTGAATATCCACATCATCAGCATCTGTTTCTCCTTTTACTTCTAATTCTTCTGCAATAACCTCCTCAGGAGCTTCGTAAGGCAACGATTCTAATAGATTTACTTGTTTCAACTTATCAGTTGTCAATTGGTTTCCTAAAGCTTTAAATCCTTTTAAAGCAATAAAGGATTCAATATCCACCTTCATATTTTCTTTTTGAACTCCTTTTACTTTCGCAAAAACTAGTTCGGCCACAGGGCGATAATCCGTAGCTACAATTTCGAGATGTGAATTAGAATGTTCCGTGATAAAACTTTCCTCTTTGTTCTCTGTTTCTACCAAAAAACGTTTGATATAATAGCGCTCTTTTTCACCATCATAATAAATCGCTGAAATTGGTTTTTTAGGAACCCATTTTTCTAAAACTACCATATCTTCATCAAAATGTGTCGATAATTCAGGCGTAATTACTTTTATTTTTCCAGATTGCGATATAATCAGAATCTTATCACTTGGTCTGAATTCGCCCAACAACTCACCTCTTCCATCAACGTTAAGTCTTTGGACAGTATCATCAAACCAGACTTTTCGTGGCAATAATGTCGAAATCCCTTTTTCTTTCAGTTCAATTTTCTTGATTGGATATTTGGTCACCAAATTCCCTTTGGAAGCGCGTCCTTTAATTGCTAAACTGGCAAAGTCGATATCGAATTTCAATTTTTTCACACTACCAACTTGGCGCAATAATATCGTAATCACCTCGGCTTCCCCATTTGGATTACAAGAGAAATACACTACTTGAGAACCTGCAGTTTCATTGGTTAAATCGTAGGCTTTATCACGAGTAACTCCAGAAACATTGAATCGTTTGATATAAGAAGGACCTGATTTTCCATCACGGTAAATCATATTGTAAATCGTACGCTTATCACTTTTGTCAAAAATAGCAATGTGAATAATGTCCTTACCCACAAACGTTTTAGCATCTACTTTGGTAATCATCATTTTACCGTCACGAAGGAATACAATTACATCATCAATATCAGAGCAATCCGTAACGTATTCGTCTTTTTTCAAGCTTGTTCCAACAAATCCCTCTTCTTTATTGACATATAATTTGGTATTTCTTAAAACCACTTTTGTAGCTTCGATATCATCAAAAATACGTAGTTCAGTTTGACGTTCCCGCCCTTTTCCATATTTCTCTTTTAACTTAGTAAAATAGGCAATTGCAAAATCAATCAGATGTTCTAAGTTGTGTCTTACCTGTTCGATATCGCCTTCAAGGGCTTCAATTTTATCTTGCGCCTTGTTGCTGTCAAATTTGGAAATACGCATGATTCGGATATCCAATAAACGCAGAATATCTTCTTCGGTAACAGCGCGTTTTAAGTGTTTAGTATGCGGTTTCAAACCATCATCAACCGCCTTAATTACCGTTTCTCGGGTCGTCATTTCTTCAATGTCACGGTATATTTTATTCTCTATAAAAATACGCTCCAAAGAAAGAAAATGCCATTGTTCTTCCAATTCACCTAACTGGATTTCAAGTTCGCTTTTTAAGAGCTGAACAGTCCTGTTTGTTGAAATTTTCAACATATCCGAAACCCCAATAAACAGTGGTTTGTTATCCTCAATAACACACCCCAAAGGAGCTACCGAAGTTTCACAAGCCGTGAAAGCAAACAATGCATCAATTGTTTTATCTGGTGAAACTCCTGGAAAAAGATGAATTAATATCTCTACCTCAGCAGCGGTATTGTCCTCAATTTTCTTGATTTTTATTTTCCCTTTATCATTCGCTTTCAAAATACTGTCAATCAAAGTGGTCGTATTAGTCGAAAACGGAATTTGGGTAATCACCAAGGTATTCTTGTCAAGCTGCGCGATTTTGGCACGTACACGTACACGTCCACCACGCAATCCATCATTATAATTAGACACATCAGCAATACCTTGTGTCAAAAAATCAGGATATAACGTAAATGGTTTTCCTTTTAAAATTTTTATTGACGAATCAATTAGTTCATTAAAATTATGAGGCAAGACTTTCGTCGAAAGACCAACTGCAATTCCCTCAGCTCCAGAAGCCAATAATAATGGAAATTTTACAGGCAGATTGTTAGGTTCCGCACGACGACCATCGTAAGAAACGCCCCAATCGGTAATCTTTGGAGAATATAAAACTTCCAAGGCAAATTTAGATAAACGCGCTTCAATATAACGAGAAGCCGCAGCTCCATCTCCCGTTAGGATATTCCCCCAGTTTCCTTGACAATCAATCAACAATTCTTTCTGACCAATTTGCACCATTGCATCACCAATACTCTGATCCCCGTGTGGGTGATACTGCATGGTGTGCCCTACTACATTGGCCACTTTATTATAACGACCATCATCTAATTCTTTCAAAGAGTGCATAATACGACGTTGCACAGGTTTAAAACCATCTTCAATCGCAGGAACTGCACGCTCCAGAATTACATACGATGCATAATCCAAAAACCATTCCTTGTACATTCCTGTGACTTTGGTAATGGTATCATTTTCATCTTCTTCATTTTCGTAAAAATGCTGGCCTTCAAAAGATTTTTTATCTACATTAATAATTTCATCCGAGTCATTTTCTTCTTGATTTTCATCAGTAGAATGATCTTCCGAATTATTTTCTTCGTTTGCTGGAATTATGTTATCGTCTTCTTCGTCTTTCATTTATTTATCCTATAATAATATTGGAATAATTTCTTTAATTTATACTACTCCTTTTCCAAAACATCTAATTCTACCTTCAAATTCTTGATGATAAATTCCTGTCGGTCTGGTGTATTTTTCCCCATATAAAAGGATAATAATTGCTCAATCGAAGTATTTTTATCCATCATAATTGGGTCAAGACGAATGGTTTCTCCAATAAAATTTTTGAACTCATCCGGAGATATTTCCCCCAATCCCTTAAATCGGGTGATTTCTGGTTTTGGTTTTAATTTTTCCATTGCCTCTTTTCGCTCTTCTTCCGAATAACAATAAATCGTTTCTTTCTTATTTCGGATTCTAAAAAGAGGTGTTTGTAAAATATACAAATGCCCTTCTTTTATTAATTCAGGAAAAAATTGCAAGAAAAAAGAAATTAACAACAACCGAATGTGCATTCCATCAACATCGGCATCCGTTGCAATTACAATATTATTATACCGCAATTTTTCTAAACCATCCTCAATATCAAGCGCTGCTTGCAATAAATTGAATTCTTCATTTTCATAAACAATTTTCTTGCTCATTCCGTAGGAATTCAAAGGCTTACCACGCAAACTAAAAACTGCTTGAGTGTTCACATCTCGCGATTTAGTAATCGACCCGGAAGCGGAATCTCCCTCAGTGATAAAAAGCGTACTCTCCAGACTTTTAGGATTCTTGGTATCCGTAAGATGGGCTCTACAATCCCTTAATTTTTTATTGTGAAGATTTGCTTTTTTGGCACGATCAGTAGCTAATTTTCGAATCCCTGATAATTCTTTTCGCTCTCTTTCGGCTTGAAGAATTTTACGCAATAATGCATCTGCAGTTGCTGTATTTTTATGCAAATAATTATCTAATTTCGTTTTCACAAAGTCATTTACAAAAGTACGAACTGACTGCATTCCTGGCTCAGAACCCATATCAGTCGATCCCAATTTAGTTTTGGTTTGCGACTCAAAAACAGGCTCCATAACCTTAATACTTACCGCACTTACAATGGATTTACGTACATCTGAAGCTTCGAAACTTTTATTATAAAACTCTCTAATGGTTTTTACAATCGCTTCCCGATACGCTGCTAAATGCGTTCCTCCTTGTGTGGTATTTTGTCCATTCACGAAGGAATGGTATTCTTCGCTGTATTGTGTTTTACTGTGCGTCAAAGCAATCTCAATATCCTCTCCTTTTAGGTGAATAATTGGATATTCCAAATCATCGGCATGAATGGTTTCTTCCAATAAATCTTTCAGACCATTTTCAGAGAAATATTTTTCGCCATTGAATAAAATGGTCAAACCATTGTTTAAGTAGCAATAGTTTTTGAGCATTTTGATTACATATTCATATCTGAATTTGTAATTTTTAAAAATTGCTTCGTCTGGAATAAAAGTAACCTTAGTTCCTTTTCGTTTAGTTGTATCTATAATATCTTCTTCAAGAACTAGATTTCCAGCCGAGAATTCAGCCGCTTTTTGTTTTTCGTCCCGAACGGATTCTACACGAAAATAATTAGACAAAGCATTCACGGCTTTTGTTCCTACTCCATTTAAACCAACGGATTTCTTAAATGCCAAAGAATCGTATTTTCCACCCGTATTCATTTTAGAGACTACATCAATTACTTTTCCTAATGGAATTCCGCGACCATAATCCCTAACAGTAACCGTTTTATCTTTAATCGTCACCTCAATTGTCTTACCGGCACCCATGACAAATTCATCGATACAGTTATCGAGTACTTCTTTTAGAAGAATATAAATACCATCATCTGGAGAGGAACCATCTCCCAATTTCCCGATATACATTCCGGGACGCATGCGAATATGTTCTTTCCAGTCGAGCGACCGAATATTATCTTCGGTATATTGATTTTGATCGGACATTGTAAATTTTGTGGATTTTGTGCTAATGTAGTGTAATTCGATAAAATTTAAAACAGGAAGCCGTCAAAGTTATTAAGAATGATATTGACAAAAAAAAAGATTACAGATTTTAGATTTCAGAATATGCGTATCGTTAAGGTTACCAAAATTTAAAAATTCTTAATAATTTCCTTCAACTGTTTATCCAATTCAGGATTAGAAATTTTACCGTTTTCAACATCAAAATTAGCATCGAAACTTGGTAACGAAAAAGTCGCTTTTATAACTGCACCATAACGAGGAAAAGCATTTTTTGCAATTTCTAATACAGACGACCCACCTCTACCGCCTGGCGAAGTAGCCATAAGCAACATTGGTTTTTCCTGAAAAACTTTTCCATTAATTCTGGAACACCAATCAAACACATTCTTGAAAGCCGCAGAATAATTTCCATTATTTTCTGCAAGCGAAACTACTAAAATATCAGCTGAGGCAATTTTAGCCAGAAACGCTTTGGCAAGTTCATGCTGACCAATCTCCACTTCTATATCAACACTAAACAAAGGCATTTTAAAATCATTCAAATCCAACACCTCTACTTCGGCATTTTCAAAAAGATTTGCAGCATAAGTTGCTAATTTTTTATTGATGGAGTTTTTACTGGGGCTTCCGCCAAAGGCTATGATTTTCATAAAAATTTGTTTTTTACTAAAGTAATTAAATTTAGTACTGCTACAAAAATAATTAACCTCTGATTCACAGATTATGAAATTATTTGACCGTTTTTTTAAATTCTCGACCTTCACCTAAATGTTTTAAATTTATAATTTTTTTAAATTCTCCTCGGCTCGGCTTAAGAACAAAAGAAGACGAATCAATCATTTTAGACTTTACTCTAGTAATTGAATCTATTCTTTTTAAATCTTCTTCAGAAGAAATATATTTTATTTTAAGTAAATTTTTATCTAGTTGAATTATTTTAATTTTCCAAAAAATAGAATCTTTTGTATTTAAAACTAATTGCCCATTAATTCGTTTTGCTTTTTGGGTATTCGAAAAAACAAAAATGGTATCTACATCTTTGCTTGAAAGTTCTAACGAATCTCCATTTTTTTTACAATCAAATACTTGTCGATTTATTTTTAAAATGCCCTTTCCGTCGGAGAAATCGAATTCTTGTTTTAGAGAATCCATTTGTTTTTTATGAAATCGAAATTTAGAATAGCTTTCCCTCAAAATTACATCTTCTTTGATATTAATAAAAATAGAATCCGAATTCATAAATACACCCCTTAATTTATTTGGAATTTTTGATAATTCAGAATCATTTATAGGCTGTGGAGTTTCAAAATAAAGATTAAGTCCATCAACTTCTGATGCATCAGCTTTTTTACAAGAAACAACAAATAATAATCCTAGAACTAAAAAGTACTTTTTCATTTTGAATGCCGATAAAATTTTAAAGTGAAATTACATATAAAATTATAAATTTAATTTAATCGCAATCTTGATTTTACCCCAGATAGCATTGAAAAGCATTTTTCTTTAACACTTATTTTTTCTTGACCAAAAAGAGCGACTAGAGGAAGCTCTTTTATGGTCTTAGAAAAAATAAGCGTTACAGGGAAATCTTGTAGCAAAAAAGCTGGATTAGGTCCATAAAAAAACCTGCAAAATTACTCTTGCAGGTTTCTTTCTATTTTCTTTATTCTTTTCTCTATTTTCTAGAAACTACACATTAAATCTAAAATGCATCACATCACCATCTTTTACGATATATTCTTTTCCTTCTACTTTGAATTTCCCTGCTTCTTTACATTTAGATTCAGAACCATAATTAACGAAATCCTCATAAGCAATAACTTCAGCACGGATAAATCCTTTTTCGAAATCAGTATGAATAACTCCTGCAGCTTGTGGCGCAGTTGCTCCAATATTAATAGTCCAAGCACGAACTTCTTTAACTCCTGCCGTAAAATAGGTTTGTTGTTTCAATAATTTGTAAGCTGCACGAATCAATACAGATGCTCCTGGCTCACTTAACCCCATATCTTCTAAGAAAACCTGACGCTCTTCGTAGCTTTCTAATTCGGTAATATCAGCTTCAGCACCAACAGAAAGTACAATAACTTCCGCATCTTCATCCTTAACCAATTCACGAACTTGGTCTACATATTTATTACCGTTAACTGCTGAATTTTCATCAACATTACAAACATACAATACTGGTTTTGCGGTAATCAATTGAAAACCTTCCATCAAAACTTCTTCGTCATAGTTCTGTGGAGTTATTGTTCTGGCAGATTTCGCTTGAAGTAATGTTTCTCTAATTCTGTTTAATAATGCTTCTTCTACTATTGCTTCCTTGTTTCCGGTTTTAGCAGCACGTTTTACTTTTTCTAAACGTTTTTCAACATTCTCCAAATCTTTCAATTGCAATTCAATATCAATCGTTTCTTTGTCACGAATTGGATTTACATTTCCATCAACGTGAACAATGTTATCGTTATCAAAACAACGTAAAACGTGAATAATCGCATTACATTCTCTAATATTTCCTAGAAACTGATTTCCTAAACCTTCTCCTTTACTTGCTCCTTTTACCAATCCTGCAATATCAACGATATCTACGGTTGCCATTTGCACACGTTCTGGTTTTACCAATTCTTCCAATTTTTCTATTCTGGAATCCGGAACATTTACAACACCTATATTTGGTTCAATAGTACAAAAAGGAAAGTTCGCACTTTGCGCTTTTGCATTGGATAAACAATTGAATAATGTTGATTTTCCAACATTCGGTAATCCTACAATTCCTGCTTTCATATGTAGATAATATTTGTTTTTAATGAAAATATGGCCCCGCCATTCTTCATGCTATTTTTGTTTACAGATAACAGTATCCTGCTAAAAGTTTTTAGAATTCACTTTAAAAGTTTGCAAATATAAGATTTAATAAATGTTTGATGGCATAATCAATACATTTATGTATTGCATTCTCCTTTTTTACTTTTTTTATCAATTCAATATTATTCTTTAAACAATTTATCAGAATAAGAATTTTATTAATCATTATTAAAATTTCTATAAATGTTTGTAAAAATTTAAACTAAATATTAATATTTTGTTAAAAAAAATTTATATTGCAACCGATTTCAAACCAAACAAAAACCAAAACCAACAATTTATGAAAAAATTTGCATTATTATTATTCTTGCTAAACGTCACATTTCTTTTTGCACAAAAAGAAATCTCTGGTGTTGTGAAAGACAATGCCGGTGCTGCATTACCAGGCGTTAACATTATCGAAAAAGGAACTAACAACGGTGTCTCAACTGATATCGACGGAGTTTACAAAATCAAAGTTAAAGATGGGGCTACTTTAATTTTTAGCTATGTAGGATACAATAAAGTAGAAAGAGCAGCTACAAGTACTACAATAAATGTAGCATTATCAGAAGAAGGTGGTCAAAATCTTCAAGAAGTTGTGGTTACTGGTACAAGAACAGCACCTAGAAGTAACACCACGACTGCACTTCCTATCGATGTAATATCCTCTAAAGACTTAGCATCAACTGGACAAGCTACTTTTGACAAAGCGTTACAGTACAAGATTCCTTCTTTTAATACGGTTCAAACACCTGTAAATGATGCTACATCATTGCTTGACCCTTATGAAATTAGAAATATGGGACCAAGCAGGACTTTAATCCTTATCAACGGAAAACGTAAAAATTTAAGTTCTTTACTTTACGTACAAACTTCTCCGGGACGAGGTGAAACAGGTGCAGATATTTCTGCAATTCCTACAGACGCTATCGAAAGAGTCGAAATCCTTCGTGATGGTGCATCAGCTCAATATGGTTCTGATGCGATTGCAGGGGTAATGAATATTATCTTAAAAAAGAATACTAACGGTGGATCAGTAACAGTAAGAAGTGGAATGACTTCTCAAGGTGATGGCGAAATGTTAGGCGTAAGTTTAAACAACGGTTCTACAGTAGGAGACAAAGGATTTGTAAATTATACAGTAGATTTCTCTAAAGTTAATTTATCTAACAGACCAGGTAAAGTTGATGCTGCTGGAGATGCAGGAGATTTTGGAGCTTCTCTTTCAGATGTTCAAGCTTTTCTTGCAAAAAAACCAGATGCAGGAAACATCAATGGATCGCCAGAAACTGCTGCTGCTAAATTCTTAGTTAATGGTGGAAGCGAATTAAGCGAAACTTCTCAAATCTATTACAACGCAGCTTATGTTTACAAAAAAGTAAACTCATTTGCAAATTATAGAACTCCATATTGGAGAACTTTATCTGATTATCCTTTCTTGAAAGACTTCTTTGGAAATGGAACACCTGCCTCTTATTTAGGTTATGTGCCAACATTTACTGGAGATTTAAATGATTACAATGGTACATTAGGATATAAATCAACAAAAAACGATTGGAATACTGATGCGAGTATCACAGTAGGTGGAAATACACAAACTTATACAGTTGAGAACTCTTTCAACAGATCTGACATTCAAGATGCTGATGGAAATAACGTTTACTTAGAAAACAGCCCAATCGCATTTAAACCAGGAGGAACTTCTTTCAACCATATTGTAGGTAACTTAGATATCTCTAAAGTATTATCAGAGAAAGTAAGTATTGGTTTTGGTTCAGAAATCAGAACAGAAACTTTTGAAGTTATGGAAGGAGACAAAGCATCTTGGGATGGAATTGGAGCAGATTCATTTGCTGGTAACAGACCTGAAAATTCAGGAAAATGGAATCGTTATAACTTAGGTGCTTATTTAGATGTCGCTTATGATGTTACTAAAGATTTCTTAGTAAACGGAACTGTCCGTTACGAGGATTATAGTGACTTTGGAGGAGCTACAGTTTGGAAATTAAGTTCAAGATATAAATTTGCAGACGACAAAATTACACTAAGAGGTTCCCTTTCTACAGGATTCAGAGCTCCAACTTTACATCAAATTTATACTCAAAAATCACAATACTCATTTGTACCTGGTCAAGGAATTCAAGTAAGTGGTATTATAAATAATGTTTCTCCACAAGCTCGTCAATTGGGAATTAAACCATTAGATGCAGAAAAATCAACTAACATTACTGTGGGAATTGGAGCAAAACCAAGTAAAAACTTTAATTTCACAATCGATTATTACAACATTAAAGTTGAAGACAGAATCGTTTTAGGAGACAAAGTAGATACTCAATTTGGTACAGTAGCTTGGTTTGAAAATTCATTTGACTCTAGAACATCCGGTTTAGATGTGGTTGCTAACTACAGCAACATCATGTTAGGAACAGGAAAATTAGGATTTAATTTATCTGGAAATGTTACTTTTCAAAACGAAAGAATTTCTCCTGTAAAAAGTGGTAATTTTGGACAAACATTAGAATCTTTAATGTTTACTTCAAGACCTGATACTAAATGGATTTTGGGAGCAAATTACAAAATAGGAAAATTTGATTTTTCACTTAACAACACTTATTTTGGAAAAACTACTTTTAATCAAGATGGTTTAGATTCTAATTTAAAAACTCAATTTATTCCAAAAATCGTTACTGATTTAGGAATTAATTTCTCAGCTACTGACAAATTAACTTTAGCTCTAAATGTAAACAATTTATTAAATGTTTTACCAGAATGGAAATTTGTAGCTGAAAATGCTGCTGGAACAACACTTTTAAATGACCCTGCACAAGTTAAGAACCAATTCAACTTAATTACTTTCAACGGTCGTTATGCAAATACTACTTATGATGGATCACACTTTAGTCAATTAGGTACTATGTTCAATTTATCTTTGAACTATAAATTCTAATTTGATTCTTGAATAACTTAAAAGGGCTGTCGAAAGATAGCCCTTTTTTTATTTCGTTTATTTTTCCTAAATTTAGTACTTTATTACAACTATCATGACAAATCTTTATGACGGAAAAATGGCTGCAATTTTTGATGCCATGTACCAAACCTTCATTGATTATGATGAAGAATACCAATTCTACAACCATTTAATTAAAGAAAATAACTGCACATCCATACTAGAAGTTGGTAGTGGTACCGGTAACCTAGCCAAAAGATTTCAGCAAAATAATCAAGAATATATTGGCCTGGATTATAGCCAAAGTATGATAGCTATCGCCAAGGAAAGAAATAAGAGCTGTACTTTCATTCACGGTGACATGAGACAATTTGAACTTGAAAAGCCCGTTGATTCAATACTAATTACGGGGCGTTCCACTAGTTATTTGATTACAAATGAAGACGTAAACAGCACTTTTGAATCCATTTACAAAAATTTAACAGAAAATGGAATTCTCATTTTTGACTTTATAGACGCTAATCGCTTTATTCCTTTTACTACAGAAAATAAAGTTATAATTCACAAAGCGGAATATGATGGAATACTGTATTATAGAAACAGTAATTGGAAAACAACTTCCTCAGAAAATTTTATGCTGGAGTGGACTGCACAATACTACACTTTAAAAAATGGTGAAAAAGAAATAATTGCAGACGATTTTTCTACATTGCGTGTATTTACCTTAAATGAGATACAATTATTTTTATATTTAAATGATTTTGAAATCATCAAAACAATTGACAGAAAAACGTATGCTTACGATACATATGTAATTGTAGCAAGAAAAAAATAACATAAAAAAAATCCTGAGAACTAACTCAGGATTTTTTTTATGTTATTGAATTTACACACTATTCATTATGCAAAAATGCTTGTCTGTTTAGTAACGTTTCTTCAGTCTCAACATGATTATCATCTGGAATACAACAGTCTACAGGACAAACTGCAGCACATTGTGGTTCATCATGAAAACCTTTACACTCTGTACATTTTCCGGGTACAATATAGTAAATTTCGTCAGAAATTGGAGTTTGTGCTTCATCTGAATCTACTTCAGAACCATCCGGCAAAATTACTTTCCCTTTAAGTTTGGTTCCATCTTTATATCTCCAGTCATCAGCTCCTTCATATATTGCTGTATTTGGGCACTCTGGTTCACAAGCACCGCAATTGATACATTCATCTGTTATTATAATTGCCATCTTTATCTTTTTATGAGTTAAAAGCTATGCCTATTGAGATAAAACAACTTAAGATTTTTTCTCTTTTGACTTATAACTTATTATAGCTTATTTTTGTGCAAAATTACAATCAAAACTATTCATATACAAGTTACTTATGTTACAAAACGAAAAAAAAAGAAGTTTTATTGAATTAGGAAAATTTTTAAGTCAATTTTCCGAGGATAATTCTTCTATCAATCCTACTGTTTTACATAACGATTTATTTTTTGATGATTTTATCAAATTGATCACATTATCACAATCGCATAATGGATGGTATACGCCTGAACAAGTTTATTTTTCTATTCAATCTTGGGCAGAAGCACTAACTGAAGAAAATTTAAATCAATGGCTCTCTGCTTATAATTTTCAAATAAACGAACCTAAAAATATCGCCTTAATTCTTGCCGGAAATATTCCGCTGGTTGGGTTTCATGATTTCTTGTCGGTTTTAATCACTGGGCATAATGTATTGATAAAAACATCCTCAAATGACCAACATTTATTACCTTTTTTAGCTAAATACATCGTATCCGTTGATTCTGAATTGGCTAATAGAATAACTTTTGTTGAAGGAAAACTAGAAAATTTTGATGCCGTAATAGCAACTGGAAGTAATAATACCGCTCGCTATTTTGAATATTACTTTAAAGACAAACCTTCCATAATACGAAAAAGCAGGAATTCAATTGCTGTTTTGAATGGAAAAGAAACCAAAGAACAATTAAGCGCTTTAGGTGAAGATATTTTTAGATATTTTGGTTTAGGATGTCGCAATGTCTCTAAAATTTTTGTTCCAAAAGGGTATATTTTCGATGGTTTTTTTGAAGCCATATTTGAGTATCAGGATGTTATTCATTATGAAAAATATGCTAACAATTATGATTACAACAAAGCCGTTTTCCTGATGAGTAATTTTAAATTATTGGATAATGGATTTTTGACCATAAAAGAAGATAAAAGCCATGCCTCCCCAATTTCTAGTGTGTTTTATGAATTTTACGATGACATCACTGATTTACAAATACGATTACAATCTGAAAGTGAGCAAATTCAGTGTATTGTAAGTGATAACATCATAGAAAACAGCATTGATTTTGGACAAACCCAAAAACCTAAATTATGGAATTACGCAGATAACGTGGATACTATTTCGTTTTTGTTAACAATATAGTCTAAAATTGTTTAATTTTTTCGAATTATTTAACGCTTTTTAAACTCCTATTACCGAAATTTGCACTTTAATTTTTTGGACTTAAACTACACCATGAAAAAACACAACTACAGCGCAGGACCTTGTATTTTACCACAAGAAGTTTTTGAAAAATCAGCTCAAGCTATTTTAAATTTCAACAATTCTGGTTTATCCATTTTAGAAATTTCGCACAGAAGCAAAGACTTCGTTGCCGTTATGGATGAAGCAAGAGCTCTTGTTATTGAACTTTTAGGCCTTGAAGGCAAAGGATATCAAGCTTTATTTCTTGCTGGCGGAGCTAGTTTAGAATTTATTATGGCTCCTTATAACTTGATGAAAGAAGGTGGGAAATCTGCTTATCTTGATTCAGGAACATGGGCATCAGCAGCTATAAAAGAAGCCAAACTTTTTGGTGATACTGTCATTGTCGCTTCATCAAAAGAAGAAAATTACAATCATATTCCAAAAGGATACACTGTACCTTCAGATGCTGATTATTTCCATTGCACCAGTAACAACACTATTTTTGGTACACAAATGAAGGAATTCCCATCACTTGATATGCCAATTGTATGTGATATGAGTTCTGATATATTTTCAAGAGAATTGGATTTTTCAAAATTTGATTTGATTTATGCAGGAGCTCAAAAAAATATGGGTCCAGCAGGAACTACTTTGGTTGTTGTGAAAGAGGAAATTTTAGGTAAAAATAGCAGAATAATCCCAAGCATGTTGGATTATACTAAACATATCAAAGCAGAAAGTATGTATAATACTCCACCTGTTTTCCCTGTTTACGCATCTTTATTGACATTACAATGGTTGAAAAACCTAGGAGGTGTTGCTGCAATTGAAAAAATAAATAATGCTAAAGCTGCATTACTTTATGGAGAAATTGACAGAAACCCATTATTCAAAGGAGCTGCTGCTATTGAAGATCGTTCTAACATGAATGCCACTTTCTTATTGAATGATGCTTCTCATGCAGAAACATTTGATGCAATGTGGAAAGCTGCGGGAATCTCTGGATTACCTGGACACCGTTCAGTAGGTGGTTACAGAGCTTCTATGTACAATGCGCTTCCATTAGAAAGCGTTCAAGTATTGGTTGATGTAATGGCAGCATTGGAAGCTAAAGTTTAGTTTTCAGTTTCGCAAAAAATGCCAATTGAATTCTGGATACCTAGCCCCGATTGAAATGGAAATCCTTTTATGTTTTTTCTTTAAAAACATAAAAGATTGCAATGGAAAGCGGGAAATAGCTCCAGAAAAATAAAATAATAAATTAAATATGAGGATGGGATTGTTTCATTCCTCGCAATGACATAAAAAATGAAAGTATTAGCCAATGACGGAATTTCTAAAAGTGGAATTCTAGCTTTAGAAAAAGGTGGATTTGAAGTTATAACTACAAAAGTAGCACAAGAACAAGTGGCTAACTTTGTAAATGAAAACAATGTGAGCGTTGTTTTGGTGCGTAGTGCTACCAAAGTTCGTAAAGACATTATAGATGCTTGCCCAGGATTAAAAATTATTGGTCGTGGTGGTGTAGGTATGGATAATATTGATGTGGACTATGCTAAAAGCAAAGGAATTCATGTAATCAACACTCCAGCATCTTCATCAGAATCAGTTGCAGAATTGGTTTTTGCACATTTATTTTCTGGTGTACGTTTTTTACATGATTCTAACAGAAATATGCCTCTTGAAGGAGATACAAACTTTGAAGGTTTGAAAAAAGCATATGCAAACGGAATCGAATTAAGAGGAAAAACTCTTGGTGTTGTAGGAATTGGACGTATTGGTCAAGCTACTGCTAAAATGGCATTAGGTTTAGGCATGAAAGTGATTGCTGCAGATATGTTTATCCCACAAGTTGACGTTAAAGTTGAATTTTTTGATGGTCAATCTATCACAACAACTATCGTTTCTCAATCATTGGAATCTTTATTCAAAGAAGCTGATTTCATAACATTACACGTTCCTGCTCAAGATGGTTACATCATTGGAGAGAAAGAATTGGCTATTATGAAAGACGGTGTAGGTATTGTAAACTGTGCTCGTGGTGGTGTTATCGATGAAGTTGCATTAGTAAAAGCATTAGACAGCGGAAAAGTATTGTTCGCTGGATTGGATGTTTTTGAAAACGAACCAACTCCTGAAATGACTATTTTGATGAATCATAAAATCTCAATGACTCCACATATTGGAGCTGCAACAGGAGAAGCACAAGATAGAATTGGTACTGAATTAGCTTCACAAATTATTAGCATATTAGGCTAGTTTTTTTGCATTAAATAGTAAAAAGGGATTCATTAACATTGTTTAATGAATCCCTTTTTTTATTAAATTTGATTTCTAATCTAAATCAAATGACATGTTTGAACAATTAACACAATTAGCACAACAGTTTGGTGTCGAATCCGTTGTTAAAAATAACGCTATTCCAAACGAGCATAATGAAGCTGTAATGACTGAAGCTAGCAGTTCTATTATTTCCGGATTACAAAAAATAGTCTCAGAAGGTGGAGCTGATCAACTTGCAGGTTTATTTCAAGGAAATAATGCGCAAGACAGTTCGAATCCTGTAGTTCAAAAATTAACGGAACAACTTACTGGAAGTCTGGGTGAAAAATTTGGTATAAATAATGAAACTGCCTCAGGAGTAGCGGGAAGCTTAATCCCTCAAATATTGAGTTCTTTAGTCAATAAGGCCAAAGATCCGAATGATTCCAGTTTTCAAATTTCTGATATTATTGGAGCTATTTCTGGTAATAGCGGGCAAAATACTGGTATTATGGAGGCTATTTCAAAATATGGTGGCCAATTTGGTTTAGACCAAAATGCAGATGGTAAGGTAGATATAAGCGATGCTATGTCGGCAGTAACCCAAAAAGGTGGCGGACTTGGAAGCATACTTGGTAAACTCTTTGGAAAATAATAGAAATCGAAATATTCATATAAAATCATTTACTCTTAGTAGATGATTTTTTTGTTAAAACACTAATAATTAACCTTTTAATTTCGTAACTTTAATATTCATTTTTTATCATGAAAAATAGTATTTACATATTAGCAATTATTTTAGTTTCTCTTTTTAGTTGTAAAACTTCTAAACCTACTTTTTCGAAAACTGACAAAACAATTCCAACGCAAAGTGATACCGTTAGAATTGCCAATGATGAACTGCAATACGAAGTAATTATAATCGACCCAGGTTTCAGTACTTGGCTTAATTCAAGAGCTTATCCAAGAGGCTATCATTCCCAAAGTTACTTAGAAAACAAAAATCAATTGTACGTTAGCGAGTGGAACAGCCGCGTTTTGCAACCACAACGATATGACCCTAATCTTTATGAAATGTCAATTAGTTATGATTCAAATATTAATTATGGGTATGAGGTTAATTATCTAATTTATAATTATATGATTTATTTTCAAAATACCTACAAACAAAAACTCTTTGGTTATGTTCCCTCAAGATAATGTCACTATATTTGTAATCATTATAAATAAAGATGAGCGATTTAAAAAAACGTTGGGGAATTGAAACCAATTTACAACTCACAATTATATTTATTGTTTTTGCAATTACGGGTTCCGCTTCAGCTTGGTTATCAAAACCTTTTTGCTTTTGGTTGGGAATTACAAAATCAGACTTAGGTCATTGGTTTACACCCGTCCGATTATTATTGATTTTTCCATTATACCAAGTACTTTTAGTCTTAATAGGATTTATTTTCGGACAATTCAAATTCTTTTGGGCATTCGAAAAGAAAATGCTAAAACGGATGGGATTAGGATTTCTTTTTAAAGAATAAAAAACGCTTCAATTATGAAGCGTTTTTGTTTTTTATCCAATAATTATAAATCCATGTCAAGGTAAATGTGGGAATAACATCTGAAAATGGTAAAATTTCTTCTAAAAAAGTAACGACTCCGCCTACTTTACCTACAGTTCCTTTATACATTATTGTCATTAAATATCCTGCAATGGGTGCCCAAACCACATCAGAGAATTCTCCAACGAAAGGAACGGTAAACGATAACATCCCAATTCCGTCAAATAATAAACCCAGTAAAAAATTTCTGCTTTTATTATCTGTTTCGCCAACTTGTATTTTTTCCATTATTCTATTTTAGAATTGTTTATTACAAAACATACAAATCTAATGCCAATTAATTCTTGAGTTTGTCTTTAAATATTTTTTTCAATTTTTCGACTTTTGGCGTAATTACATAACTACAATAGCCTTGCAATTTATTTTGATTGTAATAATTCTGATGATAATCCTCTGCTTCATAAAATAGTGTAGCTGGTGAAACTAAGGTAACAATTGGTTCACCAAACGTATTTTCTCTCGTCATTAAAGCAATGTATGCTTCGGCTAGATCTTTCTGATTTTCATTATTATAGAATATCTCGCTGCGGTATTGAGTACCAATATCATTTCCTTGACGGTTCAAAGTAGTTGGATCATGCGTTGCAAAAAATATTTCCAACAATTCCCCAAAACTTATTTTATTGGAATCAAAAGTAATTTGAATAGCCTCTGCGTGACCTGTATCGCCATTACAAATGTCCTTATAGGTTGGATTAATTGTATCTCCGCCTATATATCCCGAAACCACTGTATTCACTCCATTCAATTCTAAAAAAACCGCTTCGGTACACCAAAAACAACCGCCTGCAAAAGTGGCAACTTCCAATCCTTGTTCCATTTTCATTTATTAGTTTATTCGTTTACAAAAAAATTTGAGTTTAGTTTATTATAACCAATAATTTAAAACCAAATTTAATCTAATAATCGGAAGTGATTATTCCTTATTAACTAAAGTTTATAATTTGCGAAGGGAAATAATCATTAAAATCTTTGTTTCTTTGTGAAAATAGTTTCAAAATGATACAAGTCAAAAATCTACATAAATATTACGATCAACTACATGTGTTGAAAGGAGTTGATTTACATATTCAAAAAGGGGAGATTGTCTCTATCGTAGGTGCTTCGGGTGCTGGTAAAACTACACTTTTGCAAATCCTTGGAACTTTAGACAAACCAACGGCCGAAAACGGGATCGAATTGCGCATTAATGATGAAGATATTTTGACCATGAACGACAAAAATTTGTCCAAATTCAGAAATTTAAATTTAGGTTTTATATTCCAATTTCATCAATTATTACCTGAATTTACAGCCTTGGAAAATGTTTGCATTCCCGCTTTTATTGCTAATAAATCCAAAGTGGAAACAGAAATAGAAGCCGAAAAACTCCTAACTTACCTCGGCCTTTCACATCGCATGAACCACAAACCCAATGAACTTTCCGGTGGAGAACAGCAACGCGTGGCAGTCGCAAGAGCCTTAATCAACAAACCCGCAATCATTTTTGCAGATGAACCTTCGGGAAATCTCGATACCGCTTCAGCCGAAAACCTACACCAATTATTTTTCAAATTACGGGACGAATTGGGACAAACTTTTGTGATTGTAACCCATAATGAAGAATTAGCTAATATGGCCGATAGAAAATTAGTAATGGTAGATGGATTGATTAGTAATTAAAAAAATGAATCATTCCGAATTAAAATCATTCCTAGACGAAAAAGTCATACAATACAATACACTCGAATTCATAGAAAGTGATCCAGTCCAAATTCCGCATTTATTTTCACAAAAAGAAGATATGGAAATTGCTGGTTTCCTAAGTGCTACAATTGCTTGGGGAAATCGCAAAATGATTATCAAAAATTCCCATAAAATGATGGATTTAATGGGGAATGCACCTTATGATTTTGTTATGTCTCATTCCGAAAATGATTTGGAACGACTAGAAACTTTTGTCCATAGAACTTTTAACGGACAGGATTTTACCAGTTTTATAAGAAGCTTAAAAAACATTTATCAAAACCATAATGGCTTAGAATCCGTATATGCTAAAAACCAAGAATTAGCAACTATGCAAAAAAGCATCTCGGAATTCAAAAAGACATTCTTCGAAATTCCACATCAGTATAGAACCCAAAAACACATTTCGGATCCATTGAATAATTCGGCAGCAAAACGAATCAATATGTTTCTCCGATGGATGGTGCGTCAAGACAATAAAGGAGTTGATTTAGGAATATGGAAAAGTATTTCCCCTGCTTCTTTATCCTGTCCTTTGGATGTGCATTCCGGTAATGTAGCCCGAAAATTAGGATTGCTTACAAGGAAACAAAATGATGGAAAAGCACTAGCAGAACTAGATAAAAAACTTCGGGAATTTGATGTAAATGATCCAGTAAAATATGACTTCGCATTATTTGGATTGGGCGTTTTCGAGGGATTTTAATTTTTACTTCAAAGTTTACCTAATCAAAATAGATTACTTCAGTTTTCTTGAAACATTAGAAATTGATTGAAATACTATTTTATTTTTTACAATCCTCTCTTTTATAAACAATTTAAGCCATATATAGTAATTTTTATTTTTAAATATTGTACTATTTGTCTTATATTTAATTGTTTTTACGCACTTTATCCGTTTTATATGCACTTTATCGAATATTTTGAAAAAAAATTAGATTACATTTGGTTAATAAAATTACTAATAAATTAGAGTTAAAAAAACACAAAATTTAGAATTAAAAAAGTGACAACTACATAAAAATTCAAAATTCGAACAAATCGAATCTAATTTACAAGAAAGCAAAGAATAAAATTATTGAAGCTATTAACAAATGATTTATGATATTTTAAATCTGAATTATTAACCTAATTCAAACTACCAAACAAATGAATAAAATTAAAAAAATTGTTCTAGCCGAAGATAATTCAGTTCTCTCATTACTACTAAAGTTTAGATTAGAAAAAGAAGGTTATAAACTTCTTATCGCTATTGACGGAAAGCAAGCAATCGAATTAATAGAAGAGCACAGTCCAGAATTAATTTTAACCGATATTATGATGCCTTTTGTCAGCGGATTAGAAGTAATCAGTCATGTAAGAAACAAATTGAATGCGCAAACTCCAATTGTAGTTTTTTCATCAGCTGGACAGGAAGAAATCGTGCTTAAAGCATTTGACTTGGGAGCAACTGATTTTATGAGTAAGCCTTTTAGTCCACATGAATTAGTAATCAGGGTAAAACGATTGCTCATTTAATATTTCGAATGAATAACTTAAAGCATCTAGTTATGAACAGGAATCTTTACCTTTTAGAATTTTTAAAACATTCTTCACCAATAATCCAATTGGCATGGAGCTTTAGCTGCATTTTTTTAATAATTATTGCGATGCTGATAATGTATCTGATACATTTAAGGAACAATTTAAGGGAGAATGAAAAGATTAAGGCTAAATATCAAGAGGAATACGAATCTTATCTTGTTACCTATTTATATTCCGGAAATGAAGATGGAAGCTTTAGTTCTGACCAACAATTAATTATCAACGAATTAAAAAAATATGTAGCTGATCCTTTTAAAAGAAAAATTATTATTTCAACATTATTAAAATTAAGAAATGAGATTTCTGGCGAAATAGCGGAATCTATTGATAAACTCTTTATTAAATTGGGGCTTTTACGTTACTCATTAGCCAAACTAAGAAATGAAAAATGGGATATTATCGCTATCGGAATTAGAGAGCTTACACAATTTAAAATAAAGGGAGTTCATAAAATAATAATGAATAACATCAACCATCCTAAAAAAGAAGTTCGCAAAGAAATGCAATTATACCTGGTCCATTTATATGCTTTCAAGGGCCTTGAATTTTTGAATATTTTAGAAACGTCTCTATCTGAATGGGATCAGATCCAATTATTGGAAATCCTTCAACTTAACAATGACCCACAAATTGCAGACATTAGGCCATGGCTGAAATCTTCAAATGATTCTGTAGTTATTTTTACTTTAAAACTCGCTAAAGTCTACAATCAATTTGAAGCAAAAGATGAGCTTATTAAACTGTTAAATCATAAAAGTGAAGACGTAAGAGTTAATGCAATTTCTGCATTAAGCCATTTGAATATCTTTGAAGCAAAAAACATTTTGAAAAACAATTTTAATGAGCGCAGTCATGAAGAACAAATCGCTTTTCTAAAAATGATGGGAAATGTGTATGAGAATAGTGATAAGCCTTTTTTACTGGAACATATACATCACAAAAATTTTGAAATTAAGTTGTTGGTAATGGAGATATTGAAGCATATTAATTTTGAAGAATATACTTTATATGAGATTGAATTAAAAAAAATGCTAACAGCCTAAAACCAATTGACTATGGATGCAAGTACTTTACAAATTATAATGTCAATCATTCCTTATTTATTTTTTATTTTTTCTGCAATTGCAATTGCATCTTATATCATATTAGCAGTAATTTCAGCTATCGAAACAATTGAGTATGTAAAGAAAAATAGCTTTGTTAATTACAAGGAAATATTATCTTCGACTTTTTCTCCTTCAATTTCAATTATAGCACCTGCATACAATGAAAGTTTAAATATTGTTGAAAATGTACGTTCCTTATTATCGAGTCATTATGTAAATTATGATGTTATCATTGTAAATGATGGAAGTAAAGATGATAGTTTAAGCAAACTTATTGAAGCCTATGACTTAGTTCAAATAAGCCATCATATCAATGAACAGATTAAAACAAAACCACTAAGAAAAGGCATTTATAAATCTATAAATCCTGCATTTGACAAATTAACGGTAATTGACAAAGAAAACGGAGGAAAAGCTGATGCTTTAAATATGGGACTGAATATAAGCAAAAACAAATATGTTGCTTGTATAGATGTGGATTGTTTGTTATTAGAAGATGCTCTTCAAAAAATGATTAAACCATTTCTAGAAACAACCGATGCCAAAGTAATTGCAGCAGGTGGAGTAATAAGAATAGCCAATTCATGCACTGTTAAGGATGGTAAATTACTCGATATAAACTTTCCTAAAACATGGCTGGAACAAGGTCAAATTTTAGAATATTTGAGAGCCTTTTTATTAGGAAGAATGGCATGGAGCAGACTAAATGGTTTGTTAGTAATTTCGGGTGCCTTTGGTTTATTTGATAAAAAAATAGCCATTAAAGTGGGCGGTTACGATACAAATACCGTAGGGGAAGATATGGAAATTATTGTGCGAATGAGAAGGTATATGGAAGAGGGGAAACAAAAATACAAAGTAGCTTATATTCCTGATCCACTATGCTGGACAGAAGCGCCAGACAGCTATAAAATATTTATTTCCCAAAGAAACAGATGGACTCGTGGAACAATCGAAACACTTAGAAAACACCGTAAAATAGGGTTTAATCCAAAATATAAATCCTTGGGACTTATCAGCTATCCGTATTGGTTTTTTTTCGAAAGAATGGCTCCAATTATAGAAGTAGCCGGTATAATTTATTTTGGAATTCTTATTGCACTAAATCATGTGAGATGGGATTATTCATTAGTCTTTATTATTTTTGCTTATTTATTTTCAGTTTTGTTTTCAATAGTTGCCATAATTACAGAAGAACTTACTTATCATCAATATAAAAAGAAAGGAACAGGTTTCAACCTATTAAAGATTGCTTTTTTAGAACCTTTTGTAAACCATCCGGTTATTTTGTATGCCGCAATTAGTGGAAATATAGATTACTATTTTAACAAAAAAAAGAAATGGGGAGCTATGACACGAAAAGGAATGACCAAAGCCTAATACTATAAAACATCCAAATGAAAGAGAAATTTTCTTACTATAACAGTTTAGAATATATTTACGCCACAATTTCACTGATAATTATTTTTTGCCTGTTAAGCTTAATCGAATTATTCAAAAAATTTGATTTACAGTTATTTACCTATAAATTATTAAATGATTTTTTTACGGGATTACTAATCGGATTATTGTTTTTTCCCCTGTATTTAGTATTAAAATACATTAAAAACCCTTTAGGAATAATTGTTATTAAAGTACTATTCTCTATTATTGCAATCATTCAACTTGGATTGATAGGATACAGCCTTACTACCCATATCAATCTTGGAGCCGATCTTTTAGGCTATTCTTTAGATGACATGTACACAACTGTAACTGCCTCTTTATCGCTGTCCTTTCTGATGCTTTTACCGTTCATAATATTACCAATTGTTTATTTGGGATTGATTTGGCTATTCAATTCATTTGGGCATAAAATCAATACCAAAATTTTACTTTTGGCTATCTTCTTTTTTGGAAGTCTAACTTTTGTAATTGCCAGTACAAAGAAAACTGCTTCTCAAAACAAATTAAATTTCTTATTGAGCGACATCATAAGAGCTGAAAATGATAAAGCTTTGGCTTCTGAAGGCAGTCTCACTTTCAAAAAAGAATTTCCTCTGGAAAAAACATCAGAAAGCACAAAAGATGTATTGGGTCCATTTTTCAATATTCAAAAAGAAAAACCAAATGTTGTTTTTATTATTATGGAAGGACTGGGAAGTGATTTTACCGATGATGGTGAATACAAAGGGTTTACTCCTTACTTGGACGCGTTGACGTCAAAATCACTTTATTGGGAGAATTTCGTAAGTAATGCAGGACGAACATTTGGCGCACTACCTTCTTTAATTGGTTCGTTACCATTTGGAGAAAATGGATTTATGGAATTGAATCCGTTACCTAAACATAATTCTTTAATCAGTATTTTAAAATCAAACGGGTATACCACTACTTATTATTCTGGCGATGAATCAACATTTGATAGAAAAAGTAATTTTTTAGAATATAATGGCATCGATAAAATCATAGACATCAATAAATTTGGTCCTGGATATGTTAAGACTAAGGAAAACGCTGGTGGTTTTTCTTGGGGTTATCCTGATGCCGAAATATACCGAAAAACATTAACAGAGTTAAAAGATAAAAAAGAACCTCGATTGGATATCATAATGACTCTTACCAATCACGAACCATTCGACTTTCCTTCTAAAAAAGTGTACCTAGAAAAGGTAGAACGTATTCTAAAAACAAAGTCATATTTAGAACAAAATAAAATGAGTGAATACAAAGACATTTTTGCCTGTCTCTTATACACTGATAATTCTCTTCAAAGTTTTATGGAAGCTTATTCTAAAAGACCCGATTATGCAAATACTATTTTTGTAATTACAGGAGATCATAGGTTAATTCCTGTTCCACAAAAAGATAATTTATCTCGTTTTCATGTTCCTCTTTACATTTACAGCCCCATGCTGAAGAAGACAGCAAAATTTAAATCCATTTCTTCACATACTGATGTAACGCCAAGTCTAGTTTCCTTTTTAATGAATAATTATAAATTCAAAAAAATTCAAAAAACTACCTGGATAGGCCAAGGTTTGGACACCGTTAGAGAATTTAGAAATATTCACACTATTCCTTTAATGAGATACAAAGGGAGTATTAATGATTATATTTATAAGGACTATTTTTATTCAGATGGAAGCCTCTCTAAAATTGATGAAAATTTCAATCTTAGCGAAGCAAACAACGACATGATGGATACCATAACCGCTTCCTTTAATGATTTTAAAAAATTAAATGTATACTTAACTACAAAAAATAAAATCACTAATATTGCTGCCAGCTTTACAAAACCTTCTTATGTGTTTACACCTGAGCAACTTTCGATAATCAAAAAATTAACAAAAGGATTGGATCGTGATCAGATTTTTTTTCTCGCCAGAGATTTAGCATTCAAAAAAGAGCGTGAAAAAGCAAGATTATTATGTAATTATGTTTTGAATGACCTACCTAATTATGGCGACGTAAGAACTTTGAAAGGCCGAACATTAGCTTGGGATGGCGATTATAAAAATGCAGAAATAGAATTACTGGATGCTATAAACAGAACGCCTTTTTATGGTGATTCATACTCCGCATTAATGGATGTATATTGGTGGTCTGGCCAAAATAAAAAAGCTGTTGCAATTGGTAAAAAAGCATTAAGCAATCAAATAGATGAGCCTGAATTGGCTTATAAATTGGCACAAGCTTACAATAGAATGAGTAATCTTAAAGATGCAAATAAAACCATTGACAGCCTTTTAAAGATATATCCTAACAATAACAACTATTTAACTTTTAAAAAATCCTTAAAAAAATGACTTCAAAAATAGCCATAACACTTATTTGCATTTGGACATTTTTAGGCCCGTTACAAGTGTCAGGACAAGAGAAAAGATACAATGGAGATCCAGACACTTCCTTTGAGACAGCACGTAATTTAGCTTTTAATAAACAGCGTAAACAAGCACAGGATACTTTGCTTTCTATTCTAACTAAATATCCAGATTATCACGAAATTCGTTCTTTTTTGGCAACAACCTATTCTTGGGATGGAGAATATAAAAAAGCCCGAAAAGAATTTACTTATATTTTAGAGAAAGATTCAAAAGATAAAAATACCTGGATAGCCGCAATTAAAAATGAATCGTGGGCAGATATGCCATTTGCAGCTTTAGAAATGACTACAGAAGCTTTGAAAAAATTTCCTGATGATGCTGAAATTTTGTATTTAAAAGCTAGTGCATTAGAAAGCACAAACAACCCAATAGAAGCATTACATACAGTTCAATTGATTTTGGATAAAAATCCAGAAGACCAAAAAGCAAAGGATTATAAAGTAAGTTTAAATAAAATACTTAGTCAAAATTCTATTGGAATTAATTCAACTGTTGATTTATATTCGGATGTATTTGATCCAATGCAGTATCACACTTTAAAATATGGCCGCCAAACAAAATATGGAAGTATAATAGCGAAAGTAAATTTCAATAGAAGATTCAAAGAAAATGGGTTACAGTATGAAGTCGATTTATACCCAAAAATTTCAAAAGGATTTTATGCCTATGTTAATGTTGGTCTGTCCAATTCTTTTCTCTTTCCAGATGTTAGATTTGGTGCAGAATTATACAAATCTTTACCTAAAAGTTTTGAAGTTTCCTTAGGGTTCCGAACTTTAAAATACAGTACAACCACTACAATATATACTGGCTCTATAGGTTGGTATTATGGAAACAGCTATTGGTCATTTCGTCCTTATATAACACCTGGCGGCGCTGGAACTAGTAGTTCTGGAACCCTTACATACCGAAAATACCGAAGTGATGCAGATAATTATTTAGGTCTTGCTTTAGGAATTGGGTTTTCACCTGAAACAAATCAATTTAATTTTAGTGGAAACGAAGCTTCAATCCTAAATTTAAAGTCCCAAAAATTTAATGTTGGATATTATTTCACGACGTCAAACAAACAAAACGCTTGGGGAACGCAATTTGCAATAACGCACCAAGAAATAATATTTGACCCAGGAAACTACTTTTGGATCTATTCCCTTAATTTATCGTGGGAAATAAGATTCAAATAGAGGGTACATTATTGAAGTTTAGCATCAAAACTTAACATTCCTCTCAAAAAGACTATCTTTGCACAAAATTTAAGCAAATGAGTACTTTCGAACAATTCAATCTCCCTAAATCTGTACAAAAAGCAATAGATGATTTAGGATTTACTTCTCCAACTCCCATCCAGGAAAAAACTTTTTCTGTGATAATGTCTGGAAGAGATATGATGGGAATTGCACAAACCGGTACTGGTAAAACATTTGCCTATCTATTACCTTTATTAAAATTATATAAATTTACTCCGGGACATACCCCTAAAATAGTAATTCTGGTTCCTACGCGTGAACTTGTAGTGCAAGTAGTGGAAGAAGTAGAAAAACTGACAAAATACATGTCAGTTCGTACCGTTGGTATTTTTGGAGGGGTCAACATCAATACTCAAAAAACAACCGTTTATCAAGGCTGCGACATACTAGTGGGAACTCCTGGAAGAATCATGGACTTAACGCTAGATAATGTGATTCGTTTTGAAGAAATGCAAAAACTTGTCATAGATGAGTTTGACGAAATGCTTAATTTAGGTTTCCGCACCCAATTGACAGCTATTTTGGCCATGATGCCTAAAAAACGTCAAAACATACTTTTTTCGGCAACTATGACGGATGAAGTAGATGCTATTTTGAATGACTATTTTGATTATCCAGAAGAAGTTACGCTTTCGGCATCAGGGACACCATTGGAAAACATCAAACAAATCACCTATCAAGTTCCTAACTTTAATACTAAAATAAACCTTCTAAAACACTTATTGCAAAACAACGAAGACATGAGTCGTGTTTTGGTTTTTGTCAATAACAAGAAGATTTCAGATATGGTTCACGAACGTATCGAAGAAGATTTTGAAGGACAGTTTGGAGTAATTCACTCTAATAAATCACAAAATTATCGTTTGAGCACGATGGCTTCGTTTCAAGAAGGAAATTTACGTGGTTTGATTACTACTGATATTATGGCAAGAGGTTTGGATATTTCCAATATTACCCATGTTATCAACTTTGAAATGCCCGAAATGCCTGAATTGTATATGCACAGAATTGGTCGAACCGGTCGTGCCGATGCAACAGGAACAGCAATAAGTCTTATAGCACCTCGTGAAGAAGAATCTAAAGTCGAGATTGAAGTGCTAATGAACATGGAATTAGCCATCGAAGCTTTCCCAGAAACAGTTGAAGTTTCATCAAAATTAATCGAACCTGAAAAAGACAGACAACCGATTAAGTTTATGATGAAAAAACAGAAGCTTGACGGAGATGGCGCTTTTCAAGAGAAAAGTAAAAAGAATAAGAAAGTCAATTTGGGTGGACCAGGTGTAACTAAGAAAAAAACGCATGGTTCTGTGAATAGAAATATGCTAAAAACCAGAGATAAAAAGAGAAAAGACAAGAACAAATAGTATTCAGTTTCTAAATCCTGATATTTTTTCTGAACATCGAGGACAAAAGATAAAAACAAAAATAAATAGTAAAAAAGGGTTGAAAAATGATTTCCATTTTTCAACCCTTTTTTTATAAATTTTATTGAATTTTCAAGTTTAATTCTTTGTAAAAACTAAACAAACCGGAGAACATAAAGCGATTCTTTTTCCTGTATCAGTAAGCACTCCCGTAGTTACATTTCTTTTAAAAATCACAACATCATTTGTATATTGATGCGCAACCAAAAGAAATTTTCCAGTTGGATCAATTACGAAATTCCTAGGTCCTTTTCCTAAAGTACTTGTTTGTCCTTTTGACAGTAATTTTCCGTTTTTTAGAATTTTAAAGATTGAAATAGTATTTGCTTCTCCTCTATTTGTAGCATATAAAAATTTACCGTCAGGCGAAATGTGAATATCCGCAGACCCAAAAGTTCCTTTAAAATCTTTTGCTAAAATGGTAGTCTCTTCTATTTTTTTCAACAATCCGTTTGAATAACTGAAAACAGTTAACGTTCCGTCCAATTCTTGCAATAAGTAAACAAATTTTCCGTCATTACTAAACGTTAAATGTCTTGGCCCACTTCCTGATTTTACTGAAATACTATCTTTTATTTTCAAAATTTCATTGGCAGCATTAGGATTGTATTGATATGAATACACTTTATCAGTCCCTAAATCATTAGATAAAACAAACTTTTTATCTGGAGAAAAATGAACCATGTGAACGTGAGGACCTTCTTGTCTTTGTGCATTAATTCCTTTCCCAAAATGTTGTACTACCTGCTTTGCTTCAGAAATACTTCCATCGCTCTTTTTACTAAAAACTGAAATATTACCCCCAGAATAATTAGCCACAATGACATTTTTATCATCATTAATAATATAACAAGGATCAGCTCCTTTGGAACTTTGTTTATTGATTAAGCTTAATTTTCCACTTGAAGCATTATAACCAAAAGAACTTACTGTACTTTCAGCTCCATTTTCATTTACTGAATAAACATAATTATTATTCTTTGAAACCGTCAAATAACTTGGATTTACAACATTTTCAGTGGCGCTTTTAAGATTAAAACCTCCAGTATTTGTATCAAAATCATAGGTGTAAATTCCTTTACTTTCACAGCTGTTGGTATAGGTTCCAATTAGCAAATTGAATTTGTTTTTTTGTGCTTGCACGCTTGTTAAAATGAAAATTAAAAGAAGAACAACATACGAATTTTTCATGTTTTTAAATTTTATTGAAAAGCTAAAATACATAAATATTTTAGAATCAATGCCAATTGTTTGTTCCTTTGAAAAATTATAACAACATCTCCCAAAACTGTCAACAAATTTGTATTTTTGATTCATAAAATTCAATGAACTCCATTGAAAATAAAATCCAGTGAAGTAAACTTGAAATAAAAATGCATTTTAAACATCCCGAAATTCTATACTTTCTATTCTTATTGATTGTACCAATTTTGGTTCATTTATTTCAATTACGTCGTTTCAAAAAAGAATATTTTACTAATGTTCGTTTTTTAAAGGCACTTTCAATACAAACCAGAAAAAGCTCTAAAATCAAAAAATGGTTGCTTCTAACCTGCCGTTTATTATTGCTCACTTGCATTATTGTAGCATTTGCACAGCCTTTTTTTGATTCAAAAGACAGCAAAAACGCTACTAATGAATTGTATATTATTTTGGATAATTCCTTTAGTATGCAAGCCAAAGGAAAAAAAGGTGAATTGCTAAAAAGAGCCGTTCAGGAACTACTGGAAGAAACACCTGAAAATGTAAATTTTTCTTTGCTAACCAATTCTGATAATTATTGGAATACTGATATAAAGTCGGTTCGAAGTTCTTTACAAAACCTAAAATACAGTGCTGCGCCTTTTCAGCTTACTTCTATAATGGCAAAAATAAAAGCACATAAATCCGCTTTTAAAAAAGATATTGTTATCATTACGGATGCTGTAGGACTTGATGAAAAACAATTAAAAAATAGTGACAAAGAAAACTCCCCTCAATTCATAATTCCAAAAGCGGAACAAAAAAATAACGTTTCCATTGACAGTGTTTTTATCAATAAAACACAAGATAATTTTTATGAAATTAGTGTCCAACTATCCAGTTATGGTGAAGAATTCAATCCAATTCCTATTTCTTTATACAATGACAACAAACTTATTGCGAAGACAATAGTAACTTTAGACTCAAAGAAAAAAAACATCAATTTTACAATTCCAAAACAAGCTTTTCATGGTTATGTTTCTATTATTGATAATGGTTTGAGTTATGACAACACTTTGTTTTTTAGCATTTCAAAAACGAAGAAAACGAATGTAATCAGCATTGGTGAACCAGAAAAAAGCAACTTTCTTTCCCGAATTTATACCAATGAAGAATTCAATTTCAATAATTACACTCTAGGGTCACTGGATTATAACAAACTGGAAGAGCAAAATGCGATTGTTTTAAATGAACTGGATGAAATTCCCCAAGCGCTTCAAACCACTTTAAAATCTTTTGTGGAAAAAGGCGGGAATTTAATTATGATTCCTTCAGTAGTAGCTTCGGTTGCTAATTTGAATTCATTTTTGATGAACTTTGGAAATCTAAAATTCAACTCATTAGAAAACAAAGAAAAACTGATTGCTAAAATCAATTTTAATCATCCCATATTCAATACTGTTTTCGAAAATAAAGTCACTAATTTTCAATATCCAAAAACAAAAAGTTCTTTTGCTTTATCAAGTTCAAGTCCTGCCGCTTTATCCTATGAAGACCAAAGTATCTTCCTGACTTCATTAACAAATTCAGTTGCTGCAGTTTCAGTTTTCTCAGCACCAATTAATACGCTAAATTCAAATTTCCAACAATCACCATTGATTGTACCAGTTTTTTATAAAATGGCGATGAATAATCAAAACAATGGCATAAGTGCTTTCATAATAGGAAATAAAAATCCACATCTGACAGACGCTTCTTTAAATAAAGACGATATTTTAACTGTTAAAGGCTCAGACGAACAATTTATTCCTATCCAACAAATTCTGAATAATAAAGTGAAAATGATTTTCAATGATTATCCGGAACAAGCTGGGAATTATAGTATTTACAATAAAAAAACATGGTTAGAAAACATCAGTTTTAATTACAATAGAACCGAAAGTAATTTGGCTGCAGCCAATGAAAATATCATTTCTAATTATAAAACAACGGAATCCATAACATCATTTTTTGACACTTTACAAACTGACAGAACTGATAATCAAATTTGGAAATGGTTTGTTATCTTTGCACTGTTATTTCTACTAACTGAAATGGCAATTATACGGTTCGTGAAGTAAAGCCGAATTTCAAATAATTAAACAATCATTATGAATATAATCATCAGAGAAGCAAAAATTATCGATTCGAAAAGTCCTTTTCATAACAAGACTGTAGATATTTTAATTGTTGATGGTTTTATAAAAAAAATTGGTAAATCGCTTCCCAATTTAGAAAAAGCAGATGAAGTAAAACTCGATAATTTGCATGCCTCACAAGGCTGGTTTGACAGTAGTGTTTCGCTTGGAGAACCTGGTTTTGAAGATAGAGAAACCATTGCAAACGGACTTGATGTAGCCGCCAAAAGCGGTTTTACTGCAATTGCATTACAACCCAATTCCTTCCCTATTATTGACAATCAATCCCAAGTAAATTTTGTGGTAAACAAAGCATATGGATTTGCTACACAACTTTTCCCGATTGGCGCTTTGACAAAACAAAGCGAAGGAAAAGACATGGCGGAATTGTATGATATGAAAAAAGCGGGGGCAATTGCTTTTGGTGATTATACTAAAAGTTTGAACAATGCTAATTTGCTGAAAATAGCATTGCAATACGTTCAGGATTTCGATGGATTAGTCATTGCATTTGCTCAAGACGAAAACATAAAAGGAAACGGAGTAGCTAATGAAGGTATAGTTTCTACGCGATTAGGTTTGAAAGGAATTCCAAATCTTGCCGAAGAATTACAAATCGCAAGAAATCTGTTTCTATTAGAATACACTGGAGGAAAATTACACATTCCAACGATTTCGACTAAAAAATCAGTACAATTAATCAAAGACGCTAAAGCCAATGGATTAAATGTAACGTGTAGTGTTGCAGTGCATAATTTGGTTTTAACAGATGAAAAACTAGAAGAATTCGATACAAGATATAAAGTTTCTCCACCACTCAGAACAGAAACCGATAGAAAAGCGTTGTTGAAAGGAATAAAAGACGGAACTATTGATATGATTACTTCCGACCATAATCCAATTGATATTGAACATAAAAAAATGGAGTTTGACACCGCCAAAAATGGAACAATCGGTTTAGAAAGTGCGTTTGGTGCTTTGATGACAGTACTACCATTAGAAACTGTAATAGAGAAATTAACATCGGGAAAATCAACTTTTGGTATCGATATACAAACCATTAATGAAGGCTCAAAAGCTAACATTACCCTATTCAACCCGGAACCAAAAAGCATTTTTACAAAATCATCCATTTTATCAAAATCGAAAAACTCCGCTTTTCTGGGAACAGAAATTAAGGGAAAAGTTCACGGGATTGTGAATCAAGGAAAATTAATTTTAGCCTAAATAAAAAAATCTCGCAAAGACACAAAGTGAGAAAAAATAAAAAACATGAATAACATTATCGAAGCAGGAAAAACTGCTGCAATTACAAGTTATATCTTAGGAATTGGTGTATTTATAGCGATGTCAATGAATTCCGAAGACAAAAATACTTTTGCTTCATTCCACATCCGCCAGGGATTAGGACTCACTTTAACCTTTATATCATTAGGATTAATTGTCAATAATTTTGACAGCTTAATGATTTCTGCCCCTATGTGGATTTTTGTATTTGTTTTATGGTCCTATGGTATTACCAGTGCTATAAAAGGCGAAACAAAACCGGTTCCCTTACTAGGGACTTATTTCCAAAAATGGCTTAAAAACATATCATAATCAAATGAATTTATCTTTAGAATATAAAATACGAGAACCAAAAATAAAATTAGACAAAAACCCGCTTTTACTTTTATTACATGGTTACGGCAGCAACGAGGAAGACTTATTTTCATTTGCAACTGAACTTCCTGAAGAATATTACATAATTTCAGCAAGAGCTCCGTATAACATGCAATATGGAGCTTATGCATGGTACGCCATCAATTTTGATGCTGACCAAAATAAATTTTCAGATCATGAACAGGCAAAAGTTTCTAGAGATTTAATCGCTCAATTTATTGACGAATTAATTCAAACCTATCCAATAGATGCTAAAAATGTGACTTTGGTTGGCTTCAGCCAAGGCTCCATTTTAAGTTATGCAATCGCATTGTCGCATCCTGATAAAGTGCAAAGGGTAGTTGCATTGAGCGGTTATGTAAGCGAACCTATTTTGGAAGAAAATTATCTAAGAAATGATTTTACAAAACTTAAAATATTCCATTCACACGGAACTGTAGACCAAGTAATCCCTGTGGAATGGGCCCGAAAAACAAAACCATTTTTAGAAAAATTAGGCATCCATTCTACCTACAAAGAGTATCCTGTAGGTCATGGAGTAGCCCCACAAAATTTTTATGACTTCAAGAATTGGTTAGAAAATAACTAATCTTATTTTCCTGTATATTTAATTTCATTTGCTTTTTTTAAAACATATCCTTTCCAAGGAATCAATTGCCAATCATCCTTAACCCATGGTTGGCCTTCGTTTTTACGGACTAAAATGATTGGCTTTTTCTCTGTATCTAAAAACAATTCAGCTTTGTTTCCATTATTGGTTTCAAAAACTACAAACGCAGCTGTAGTTGCAGCCTTGTCTACTTGTTCGTAATGATCTAATCGTATCCCGATTTCAAAAATTCGAACACATTCATTTCTTAATACTGACCAAGTATATCCAGCAGATGCTTTACAGCCATGCTCCTCGACGTCATCACCAACTATTGGTGTTATTACTGTTTTAGTAGATTCCGTATTGGAATTCATTTGCCTTGCACAAGAAAAAGCTAGAATAATGCTTAAAAATAATAATAGCTTTTTCATAATTATTTCTGATATAAAAGCGATTGATTCACTTCAAAAGAAATACTATCATCTGGGTTGACAAAGTATTTCAATAATACTTCTCCCCAATTTTCACCATCACTAAAATCAGCTATAATCCAACGATGATTTAGAATTTTAACTTTATTGATAATAAATTTATTAGCACCTATTTTATCCTGACCTACGTAAGGATTTCCATTAGGATTTGAATTATAGTCCAATAATTTTTCTGTAACAACAGGAATCAATTTTTCATATTGAATTATCTTTCCTGAATTTGAAGATTCAAAATAATTTTGGGCATTTTCATTTTTTTCTAAAGAAAAATAATTGGCATCCACTAATTTATCTTTAAGTGAATTCAAGCTGTCTTTCAACTTTGTAGTCACTTTTTTATATCTATCCTGTTCAAAAGTTACTTCCTTACTCAAGAACATATAAGTATAAATATTCATAAGTATAGCAAGAATAAGAGCGTAAAGAAATAATGATTTTTTCATTTTTAAGATTAATTAAATTGTGATTTGTAGATTATCATAAGCAAGGAAAACATTTTTTGGAAGTCTTTTTTGTACTTCTTCATGAAAACCAAGAATGTGACTGATATGAGTAATATAGGCTTTTTCGGGTTGAACCAAAGTTATAAAATCTAATGCTTCCTGTAAATTGAAATGCGCAATATGAGATTCTTCGCGCAAAGCGTTTATTACCAATACTTTTAGATTTTTTAGTTTTTCTATTTCGCTTTCTTCAATTGTTTTCACATCAGTCAAATAGGCAAAATCATCTATTCTATACCCAAAAACCTGAAGACCTGCATGCATCACATCTATAGGAATCGCAGTTTTGTTGCCAATGGAAAAAGGTTGGTTATTGATCACTTCAATTGTACTTACAGATGGCGCACCTGGATATCTATTTACAGTCTCAAAAACATAATCGAAACGTCTTTTTAGATTATCAATTACCCTTTGATGGGCATAAATTGGAATCTCACCTTGTTTAAAATTGAAGGGACGAATATCATCCAAACCAGCAGTATGATCTGAATGTTCATGCGTAAATAGGATTCCGTCTACTTTTTGGCAATTTGAAGAAAGCATTTGCTGTCTAAAATCAGGTCCGCAATCGATTACGTATGAATGATTCTCCCATGAAACCCAAACTGAAACCCGAAGCCTTTTATCCTTAAAATCAGTGCTTTTACATACTGGATGATTACTCCCAATGATTGGAATTCCTTGTGATGTACCAGTGCCTAAAAAATATACCTTCAACTCTATTATTTTTTTTTACAAAAATAGGGTTAATTATCTTTCATTAGAAACCTATTTAACTAACTTTGTAACATATTAGCCATATTTAAAATAAAATGGGTACTGAAATAAAACTAAAAGGTGACAAAGTCATCGAGCAAATTCCTTCCATAAAAGACAAAGCACTCCGTATTAATTTAAATGAAAATATTTACGGAACCTTCGCAGAAATTGGTGCTGGACAAGAAACTGTAAGACATTTTTTTAGATCGGGAGGTTCTTCTGGTACTATAGCAAAAGCGATGTCAGCCTATGACAAAGATTTTAGTGATGCTGTTTACGGTATAGAAGGTGATGGACGTTATGTAACGGAAAGTCGACTTAAAAAAATGCTAACTTTTGAAGGGCAATTAATCGAAGAACGGTTAAGCAGAGAAAAACATCCTAATAAAATGTTTTTTAGTTATGCTAATACTGTAGCTACGATAGACTTTGCCAAACAATTTAAAGGTCACGGCTGGGTAGGTATTCGATATCAAATTGAACCAGACGAAGCTTACAACGAAATAATCCTTCACATTCGTTTCAAAGAAACCGATGCGAGATTACAACAAGAGACCCTTGGTATTCTTGGCGTAAACTTAATCTATGGTGCTTATTATAAATACAATGATCCTAAACGCTTATTGCGCTATTTATATGACCATTTAGATAAAGATCAGCTGGAAATAGATACTATTAATTTTTCCGGTCCCCGTTTTGCTGATGTAGACAATCGTTTGATGAGTTTACAATTAGTGAAAAATGGAATGACTGATGCGGTTATGTTTGATCCTGAAGGCAAAAACATACTTCCTGCTGCTATTCTTTACAAAAAAAATATACTCGCTTTAAGAGGAAGTTTTCGTCCTGTTACTAAAGTTAACATGGACATGTATGAGAAATCATTAAAAATGTTCCTTGAAGAAAATAAAGTTGAAAAAGAAAACACACTTGTAATCTTTGAAATTACTTTGTCCAACTTACGTTCGGATGGTGAAATTGACGAAAGAGATTTCATGGACAGAGCTGAATTACTTTGTTCACTGGGACAAACGGTAATGATTTCTAATTTTCAAGAATACTATAAAGTAGTTGAATATTTTGCCAATTATACTAAAGCCAGAATGGGATTAGCCATGGGTGTAAATAACTTGGTTGATATATTTGATGAGAAATACTACCGTCATTTAAGTGGTGGAATTCTGGAAGCTTTCGGAAAATTATTTTATCGCGATATGAAAGTATTCTTGTATCCAATGATAGGGGAAAACGGCGAAGTTATTACATCAGATACTTTAAAAGTACATCCACGAATGAAAGAATTATATAAATTCTTTAAATTTAATGGTAAAGTGGTTGACATTAATGACTATGATCCTGAAAATCTTGAAGTTTTCTCTCGTGAAGTTCTAAAAATGATCAGTCATGGAAAAGCAGGATGGGAAAGCATGCTTCCTTCTGGTATTGCAGAAATTATTAAAGAGCACCATCTTTTTGGGTATGACCCAAGTAAAGTTTTGAATGAAAGTAACAACTAATATTCAGATCACAGATTTCAAATTGAAATCTTAATAAATAAAAAAGCCAAGGAAGTATTTCATTACTTTCTTGGCTTTTTTTCTGAAATATTAAAACTTATTTTAATATCTGGGCAGCATGTGCTTTGGTTTTAACATCAGAGATTACGTCATCGATAATACCATTTTCATCAATTACAAAAGTTGTTCTATGAATTCCGTCATATTCTTTTCCCATGAATTTTTTAGGTCCCCAAACTCCAAACGCCTGAATTACAGATTTATCTTCATCAGCCAATAATGGAAAAGGGAAATCATATTTCTCCTTGAACTTTGCTTGAGCTTTTTGTGGATCAGCGCTTACGCCAAGTAGTTCATAATTATTCACTTTGAAACGTTCAAAATTATCTCTTAAATCACAGGCTTCAGCGGTGCATCCTGGTGTATTCGCTTTTGGATAAAAGAAAACAACTAATTTTTTCCCTTTATAATCAGCTAATTGATGCGATTTCCCATCTTGATCAAGAGCAGAAAAATCAGGTGCTTTATCTCCTTTTTTTAATGTTGTCATTATTTATATTTTTTATTTGTTTGAATTGAAATTGAATTTTGTTATTGAGATTGAAATTGTTTTTCTTTACAAATCAAATTTAATGAATAATGAATAAACAAGAACGTGTAACGTTTGTTATAAATACGTTAAAAGAATTATATCCAACGATTCCTATTCCGTTAGACCATAAAGATCCTTACACTTTACTGATTGCGGTTTTACTTTCGGCGCAATGTACTGATGTTCGTGTGAATCAAATTACGCCTTTGCTTTTTGCAAAAGCTGACAATCCATATGATATGATTAAAATGTCAGTGGAAGAAATTAGGGAAATCATACGACCTTGTGGCTTATCGCCAATGAAATCAAAGGGAATTCATGGCTTATCCCATATTTTAATTGACAAACACGGTGGGAAAGTACCCCAAAGTTTTGAATTTTTAGAAGAATTACCGGCTGTGGGACACAAAACGGCAAGTGTAGTAATGTCTCAGGCTTTTGGTGTTCCAGCTTTTCCTGTAGACACCCATATTCACCGATTGATGTATCGATGGAATTTGACCAATGGAAAAAATGTGGTTCAAACGGAAAAAGATGCTAAACGGATTTTCCCGGAGGAATTATGGAATGATCTGCATTTAGAAATCATTTGGTATGGTCGGGAATATTCACCAGCGCGTGGCTGGGATTTAGATAAAGATATTATAACCAAAACGATTGGAAGAAAATCAGTTTTAGATGATTATTATAAAAAACATCCCATTTCTAAATAAAAAATTGCACTAATTTTAAATAAAATTAGTGCAATTTTTTATTTCAAGTACTAAAATTGTAGCTTAAATTTTTTCAATACAATAACATCAATACCTAAATTGACTGTTTTTAATTCGCTATAATTTCGAAATTTTTATCTTCTATTTTTATTATGCTTAACGCTTTTGAATAATTCAATAAAAAAGAAACGATTTCTTTCTCGGGCTTCATCTTCTTAGAAACTAATGATTTTTTAGAGTAAATTTTTGCCATATTGTAATAAATTTGTTTTTATATTACAACGGAACAAGTTTCAATTTATTGTTAATTAGTCAAAACAATTTGATGTTTATCAATAACTTTCCTCATATTCATTAATGCATAACGCATTCTACCCAAAGCAGTATTTATACTTACACCTGTTACCTCAGAAATTTCTTTAAAACTCATATCCTGATACATTCGCATGACCAAGACTTCTTTTTGGTCAATTGGAAGTTCTTCAATAAGTTTCTTCAAATCCATTTCGACTTGCTCCGCGATTAGCTTATTTTCTATTGTAAGAGAATCATCAGACATTATTGAAAAAATAGAAAATTCCTCTGTTTCTCTAAACATGGGCATTTTTTTTGTTTTTCGATAATGATCTACAATAAGATTATGAGAAATTCTCATTACCCATGGTAAGAACTTTCCTTCTTCATTATAAGAATTTGATTTTAAGGTTCTTATTACCTTAATAAAGGTATCTTGAAAAATATCATTCGAAATATCTCTATCGGAGATTTTTGAATATATAAAACCATAAATTTTAGATTCGTGTCTTTTGATTAATGAAGCTAAGGCATCTTCATTACCTGCAACATAATCCTGCACCAATAATGCGTCTGGAAGTTGTGTATTAGCCATAGTTATACTTTTTAGTTTTTAATTAAAATGGAGATTTTTCTCTAAAAAGTAGTTTTGTAGTATAGGCTAATGCTTAATTAGGGTTAATATATTCTTCAAATTTAGCAAATAATTATTTTAACAAGCAAATTAAATTAAGAAAAATTAACATCTCAAGAATAAAAATGTTAAAATATATACGCAGTTTTTACGTTGAAGGGGTAAAAGCAATGGTATTATCAGATAAAAGCTTGTTCCAATTAAAAAAATGTTATTTGAAAGATTAAATAAATACAACTAAAAAAAATATTTAACAAGAAATTTAATAGATACAAAATGTTCTGAGAACAGCATTTCTGATTTCCTTTCATTAATAATCCTAAATTTGTGATTTGTTCAAACTCTTTTCTCCGATGAAAATTGATTACTTTTGTGAAAATTAATTGTTTTTATGCAAGTTGACCTTTCTACATTAGATCCTAAAAAAAATATTATTATTAAAGGCGCACAAGTACATAACTTAAAAAATGTAGATGTTGCGATTCCTCGAAATAAATTAGTTGTTATCACAGGACTTTCCGGATCAGGGAAATCAAGTCTGGCATTTGATACTTTATATGCCGAAGGACAACGTCGTTATGTAGAAAGTTTATCATCCTATGCACGACAATTTCTTGGTAGGTTAGACAAACCAAAAGTGGAATACATCAAAGGAATTGCTCCTGCAATTGCTATTGAACAAAAAGTAAACACAACAAATGCACGTTCTACAGTTGGTACTTCAACAGAAATTTACGATTATATAAAATTATTATTTGCTAGAATTGGACGCACTTATTCACCAATTTCTGGTCGAGAAGTGAAGAAAAATACGGTTACCGATGTGGTAAACGATGTGAAAAAATTTGACATTGACAGCAAATGGTTGCTACTTGCTCCTATTCATCTGGAAGAAGGCCGAAAACTGGAAGACAAACTAAAGGTACTTTTACAACAAGGTTTTGCCAGGATTCAAGTTGATAATGAAATGGTCCGTTTAGATGAAATCGATCAACATTCTTTAGACAATAAAGACATAAAACTCATTATTGATCGAATTGTTATCAATCCCGAAACTTCGGGAGAAGAAGAATTCTACAATCGATTGGCTGATGCTGTTCAAACCGCTTTTTTTGAAGGAAAAGGAATTTGTTATTTACAGGAATTAAATTCGGATAAAAGGTTTTCTTATTCTAATAATTTCGAATTGGATGGAATTACTTTCTTAGAACCTAATGTACACTTATTCAGTTTCAACAATCCTTATGGGGCTTGCCCAGTATGTGAAGGGTACGGAAATATAATAGGAATTGATGCCGAATTAGTCGTGCCAAATACGACTTTATCCGTATTTGAGAACGCTATTTTCCCATGGAGAGGTGAAAGTATGAGTTGGTTTAGAGATGAATTAGTAAACAACGCTTACAAATTTGACTTTCCTATCCACAAACCTTTTTATCAATTATCTGAAGATCAAAAAGAATTGATTTGGAATGGAAACACCTATTTTCAAGGTCTGAATGATTTCTTTAAGGAATTGGAAGAAAAAAATTATAAGATTCAAAACCGTGTAATGCTTTCTCGTTATCGAGGTAAAACCAAATGCCATTCCTGCAAAGGAAAACGCTTGCGAATAGAAGCTTCTTACGTAAAAATTAATGACAAAACTGTTTCTGATTTAGTTGATTTACCTATTAAGCATTTGGTTGCTTTTTTTGAAAGTATTGCTTTAGATCTTTACGAAAAGCAAATTGCAAAACGACTATTGCTGGAAATTAATAATAGATTATCGTTTTTAACCGAAGTTGGATTAGATTATCTTACTTTAAATAGAAATTCAGCAACACTTTCCGGTGGAGAATCTCAACGTATCAATTTAGCGACCTCATTAGGAAGCAGCTTGGTTGGGTCTATGTATATTCTGGACGAACCCAGCATTGGTTTACATCCAAAAGACACTGAACGCCTCATAAAAGTATTATTATCATTACGCGATTTAGGCAATACTGTTATCGTAGTCGAACATGATGAAGACATTATGAAGGCCGCTGATATGATTATAGATATTGGTCCTGAGGCGGGAACTTTAGGCGGAAATTTAGTTGCCCAAGGAACGTATGACGAAATCCTAAAATCAACTTCACTGACGGCAAAATATCTGAATGGCGATTTAGAAATTACTGTTCCCAAAAAACGAAGACCCTTCAAGAATTTTATAGAAATAAAAGGCGCCAGAGAAAACAATCTGCAAAATATTGATGTTACGTTTCCTTTGGACGTATTAACGGTTATTACAGGAGTTTCTGGAAGTGGAAAAAGTACGCTTGTAAAGAAAATTTTGTTTCCGGCTATGCAAAAAAAACTGGAAAATGCAGGCGAAAAAGCGGGTCAATTTACTGAAATGACCGGTTCATTTTCTCAAATTAAACACATTGAATACGTAGACCAAAACCCAATAGGAAGAAGTTCTCGTTCTAATCCGGTGACATATATCAAAGCTTATGATGATATTCGAGAATTGTATGCCAAAGAAAAATTATCAAAAATAAGAGGATATCAGGCCAAACATTTTTCTTTTAATGTTGACGGTGGAAGATGTGAAACCTGCAAAGGAGAAGGTTCTATAAATGTGGAAATGGTTTTCATGGCTGATGTACAATTACCTTGTGAAACCTGTAATGGAAAACGCTTTAAGAAAGAAGTCTTGGAAGTAGCTTTTGAAGGCAAAAATATACATGATATACTTACTATGACTATTGATGATGCCATTGCATTTTTTATAGCTAATAAGCAAGCTAAAATCACTCAAAAGTTACAACCGTTGCAAGATGTTGGATTGGGATATGTACAACTAGGGCAATCTTCTTCTACATTATCAGGTGGTGAGGCACAACGTATAAAACTGGCTTCATTCTTAGTGAAAGGAGCTACAAAAGACAAAGCGCTTTTTGTATTTGACGAACCTACAACAGGATTGCATTTTCATGACATCAAGAAACTATTGGCTTCATTTGATGCTTTAATAGACAAAGGTCATTCGATAATTGTGATCGAACATAATCTTGACCTTATAAAATGTGCAGACTGGATTATTGATTTAGGTCCCGAAGGAGGAGAAAATGGAGGTAAATTATTGGCTGTGGGAACACCTGAAGAAATTGTAAAAATAAAAAAATCAATTACTGGAAAATACCTAAAGGAAAAATTATAAAAAAAGCTATTCTGAATAGCATTTTTCTTCAAAGGTATTTCCATCTTCATCGATGGCAATCAATATCTTTTTTTCTTTAGAAGCTACATAGGTTAAATAAACCCAAGCTACAGACCATAATCCTAATGTCAGACAAAAAAGTAAAAAATTAAAAGTGTGATCTACTTCTTTCCCTCCTTTTGATAAAATCGCAAAAGGTAATTTATCATTTCTTTCTGTAATAATAAATCCATTATGAATTTTATTAGCAATGATATTTGAAAATTTTTGTAAATTTTCTTCGTTAGTCATGTGGTTAATTTTCATAATTTCTGTTTTTATTATTAGCCAATTAATCCTATTTTACTCCAATTAATTAATTCAAATAATTAAAAACAAAATTAGGAGTTCAATCTAATTTGTACAATACCCACTTTTAGTGATATTTGCCCAAATGCTAAACACTTAAAATCTCATTCTCTAACTATCAAAATACACTACAAATGTATTTTTAATAAAATGTTAAAGCATTACAAAATATTTGGATAAACTTATAAAATTCACACTATTAAAATCAAAAAACATTCTAAACTAGAAGATTAGAAATATGACATTTATGAATAATAATATGGATTAAATAAGGAGAAAATATAATTCAAGTATGAATTAGGTTATACTTGAAAAAAAAATTATTTCTTTTAGTATTCAAAAAAACACTTCAGTTAAAGCACCTTTCTTTTTCTTTGTTTATTTAACATAAACGGTGGAGTATTTCAGCTATTGAATTGTTCTTTTAGAGCAAAAGAACTCTTAATTTTATTATATATTTATTTTCAACTTTTTCAAAACAGCATCAAGAACTTGATTTATTTCAGTTGAAACAACAAATTTATAATTAAGATAAACATATAAAATAGTTACCAAAACAGATTTTAATCCAATAGCAATTATTGGATTTAAAGGAAATTCCCAAAAATAAAACAACAAGAACAAAACAAAAGTAATTGCCATAGAATGCAATGTTTGGTCCGTGAAAGGAAACAGATCCAAGCGTTTGACCACAAAAAGTAATTTGGCTAAACTGTACAAAGTAATTGATAATAAAGTGGCAAAAGCTGATCCGATAATTCCATATATTGGAATAAAAATCATATTCAATCCTATAGTCAAAATCACTAAAAAAACGCCTAAAAACAATACCGCTCTGTAGTATTTAGTATTAAATATTATAGCATTGTTATTACCCAACATCAAGTCAAAATATTTAGAAATTCCAATCATAAAAACGACCAAAATACCGCCACTATATTCTTTTGGCACCATTTCATACAATTGATTGATATTTACAAAAATGCACAACATTACAAAACCACCCACAATTTGCAGATTGATTGATGTTTTTTTATACAAACTATTTAGTTCGTCGTGTTTATTCTCGTGCATTAACTTTGCAGTAATTGGATAAACAATTTGATGCATGGCACGGCTTGGAACTGATATGACCAAAGCTATATAAGTAGCAACAGAATAATATGCAATATTCTCAATCTTCATGTATTGGTTCAAAATAATTTTATCGCCATCCAAAAGTAAATTAGCCACACTTCCGGATAAAATGATATAAAAAGTGTACTCCATTATCCCTTTTACATTGTGTGGAATCGAAAATTGAAAAACAGGCTTCTTTATATAAAATGCATATAGCATCGTAACAATAAAAGCTAGGAAATAAATACCGGCAGTAATATATACAAAATCAACAACCGTAATCCAATGAAAGTAAACTCCAATCAATATAAATAAAGAAAATAAACGCAGACCAACTTCCTTGATAAAATTCCCAAAAACAGAAAACATATGCACTCTTGCCCAAGCATAAAATATTTCAAAATAAGCCATGCACAATCCTGTAAACGGGATAAGCCAAATAAAATCTTTCACTACAGCATTTTTCTTAGAAATAAAAAATGAAATCTCATCAAAGAAAAAGAATCCAATTATTCCTAAAGGAATACACATTAATAATGGGAATAATATTGTAAAAGATAGAAACTGAGATCGCTCCTCTTCAGTTTCATATTGTGCATAAAATTTCACAAGAGTATTTTGCATACCAATCGCAAATAAAGGCATAATAACATTTGCAGCCGATAGAACATAATTCGTCAACGCATAATATGTTGCTCCAAGAAAAACAGGATATAAATAAAGTGTATTTATAGCCCCAATTCCAAAACCGATATAAGTTATTATTGTATTCTTTAAAGACTGATTTAATACTATTCCCATTTTAGGAGTTTAAGGTTTAAAGTTGCAAAAAAGACTAATCTTTTAATTAATCAATTGTGCTAATTCTTTGGTAAGATTCTTTCTGGAATATTTTTGCAAACCCACTCCATTCGATTGTAATTTTCCTGCCAAAAACTGATTATAAAAGTCCAAAATTACACTTTTTAGTTTCACTTTTTCAGAATAATCAAAAAACACACCTGTATTCGTTTCAGTTATGATTTCGGCAAAATCAGAACCGCTGGGTCCAATCGCAACAATTGGTCTTCCAGAAACCATATATTCGAATAATTTTCCCGGTATAATGCTTTTCGTATCCTCAGAATCAATTTCTACAAGCAATAAAACCTGTGATCTTCTTTGATGAGCAATTGCCTCCGCATGGGAAACGTAGCCTAAATTATTCAAATACCCATTTAATCCAAATTGGGTAATAGTTTCCAATACTTCCTGACTTACGGCTCCAATTAATTTTATTTCTAAATGGGATTTAAAATCTGGGATTTCTTCAAGCAATTCAACCAAACTCTTCCATAGAATCAAAGGATTTCTTTCCGAAAGAAAAGAACCAATATGAGCCAAACTAAATTTAGAATCTAAAGTTTGTTTTTCAACATTCTCCGTATCATAACCATTGGTTATAACAGCAATTGGTTTGGTTGTAATGGCTTCAAATTCGGTTTTTGTAGTTTTACTGGTTACAATAATCGTATCGGCAGCATTCAAAACCTGTTGTTCTAATTTTTTGTGTTTTTTGGCTGCATAATTAGATAATCGCAAGGATTTATGGTACCCAATAGTTGTCCACGGATCTCTGAAATCAGCAAACCATTTTAGATTTAATTTTTGTTTTAATTCTAGTCCTATAAGATGTAAACTGTGCGGCGGCCCCGAAGTAACAATCGTATCAATATTATTCTCCACAATATACTTCTCTAGATAAGCAACCGATGGTTTTACCCAAAAAACACGGGCATCCGGAATAAAAAGATTCCCTCGAATCCAAAGAAAGGTTTTATCAAGAAAACTTTGTTTCTTCTTATTGGGAATAATTCCCGAACTGATTTTTTTGGTTTTGTTTTTCGAAAGAAACGAAGCTAATTGATACGGTTCAAAAATTTTCTGTTTTAAAATAATTACCTTTTCCGAAACTTCTTTTACTAAATTTTTATCAACAATTGGATACGTAGGATTCTCAGGAATATATACAATAGGTTGAATTCCAAAGTCGGGTAAATATTTGACAAATTTAAGCCAACGTTGAACGCCTGGTCCTCCAGCCGGTGGCCAATAGTAGGTGATTATTAAGAGTTTCTTTGGTTCCAAGTTTAAGGTTTAGAAGTTTAAGGTTTAGAAGTTTAAGGTTTAGAAGTTTAAATTAAAACTTCTGAAGTCAAAAATCGTTAATCAACAATCTTCAATCATTTTTTTTTATTTAGCTTTTCTAACTCTTCAATATCTAAAATATCTTTGGGTCTGTTTGTAGCTTTTTTAGCTTTTATCAAATTATCATAATCTAAAAAATACACAGGAATTTCTTTTAAGATAACAATCGTTGAATTTTGTAGCAAACTGTCAAATTTTTCATCTTCTAACCCTTTAATAGAAGTCATCACATCTAATCTCAAGCCATAAGAAATAGTAAAATCTGTAAATCCAGTAACAAATTGCATGGTTTCAAGTGATGCAAAATCTCCAATTCCAATTGCTGCAAAAGCGAGACGAAGATTTTTTCTATTTTCAATAGTATCGTCAATCAATATATCAATATCCCCAGTATTTCTGGTATAACCATAAATATTTACTGCCAATCCACCAATGGTTAGATAACGAACATTGTTTTCGTTGAGTTTTTCCCAAATGTCTAAAATTTCTTGAAGCATTATTTTTTCTGAATAATTCTTGGCGCAGTTTTTAAGGCATACGAAATCTCAACCAAAGCCATAAATCTTTCTATTCTTTCAGAGTACAACTTTTGCAAATCAGAAGTTTCAATTTCTTTTTGTATCAATCTATTTTCCTTTTTATATAAAGATTTCATATTCAAATGTACAATTTTAGAAAAACATTTCGACTAATTCTTATATTCTATTCTCATTTACTTGCTTTCTTCTCTGCTCGAAATAAATTCCACCAATTAAAAGTAACAGCATTCCAATCGAACTAAAAAGTGCAATTATACTTCCTGTTTTTATAACTTGTGGTTCAAACTTGAATTCAACAGCATGCTTTCCTGCAGGAACAACAAGTGCTCGTAGCGTATAATCTACACGTATGTGAGGGGTTACTTTACCATCTATATAAGCATTCCAACCTTTTCCATAATAAATTTCAGAGAAAACAGCTAAGCCTTCATTTCCATTATTCGAAGTATATTTTAAATCATTGGGTTTGTATGAATCCAAAGTTAATGTAGCCGAACTGTCTTTGGCGAAAGCCTTATTTTCAATTTCGAATTCTTTTTGATTGACAACTGCCACATTTTTAGAATCTAATTTATCCAATGCTTTCATTTCTTCATCAGTAGAAGGGACTAATTTTACCTGACTTACAAACCAAGCGTTTCCATTAGTGTTAGGATTTTGAGTTGGGATAGAATTACCTGTGGTATCTTTTTGAATTACATACTTAACATTAAGCATATTAAGAACTTCCATATTATTTTTGGCAATTTGGTAATCAATTAATTGCTGCATTCTTTGAGGCCTCACAGCACTATAACCACCTATCGATTTATGGAAATAAGAAGTTCTGGCGCCTAATAAATCACCCACTTCAAAAACTCTGTAATTAGTAGTATCTTTTAGGATTTGGGCATCTGCAGGTGTTTCCTGAAAAGGTACTTCTACTTCTCTTCCGTTGACAAAATCTTTACCTGAAACATATTTTTTATCAACAAAAAATAAATCAAAAATCATTAAAATACCTACCAAAATGATAGCTGTATTCTGAGTGAATTTATTTTTTATAAACAACCACAAAACACCTGCTGAAAGCAAAATAAAGAAACCAGAACGCAATAAATCTGCTGAATATAAACTCTTTCTGTCTTCTTTGAGTGCGTTTATAAAATCCGGTCCATAATTTTGCAAATAATACTCGTCACTACCACCTGAAAAACTAAACAGGCCTTTGCATAAGAACAAAATCAAAATCACTCCCAAACTAAAAACGCCAGTTTCTAATAACGCTTTTTCCTGCAGTTTTGGAATCGTTTTATCTAATTTGAAAAAAGATTGTAATCCCATAATGGCAAGAACAGGAAAGCATAACTCCAAAACTACCTGTATCGAGGAAACTGCTCTAAACTTATCATACATGGGAACATGATCAATAAAAAAGTCCGTCAAAGCAGGGAAATTTTTACCCCAAGAAAGCACTAATGCCACAAGTGCTCCCGAAAGAAATACATATTTAATTTTTCGTTTGTCAGTAAACAAAGCTAAGATTCCTAAAAAGAAAACTACAGCTCCAATATAAGCAGGTGCAGCAACAATAGGTTGATCACCCCAATAGGTTGGCATTCCTGAAACAAAATCGTTAGCCTGTGCTTCGGGTACACCTTTACCGATCATGAAGTTGTACATTTCGCTATCTTGACCTAACGCTTCATGATTTGATCCCCCAAAAAGTCTTGGAGCAATAAGATTGAAACTTTCGGCTATCCCATAACTGTATTCTGTAATATAATCATGCGTCATTGCACTATTACTCGTCGTTTTTGACCCATCAGGATTAAAGGTTAATTCGCTTTTACCTCGAATACTAAAATTAGTATACTCGGCTGTTGCCAATAAATTAGTCGCATTGGCACCCAAAGCAAAAATCCCGGCAACCACCAAAACACCAAAAGAATACAACAGTGATTTATATTCCTGCTCTTTTATTGCCTGATAAATAAAATAACCAGAAAGGATTAATAAGAAAATCAACAAGTAATACGTCATTTGAAAGTGGTTGGCATTAATTTCTAATGCCACAGCAAACATGGTCAGCAAACCGCCTGAAATGTATTTTTTTCGAAAAACTAAAATAAAACCAGCAATAACGAGCGGCATATAAGCAATAGCATGCGCTTTCGCATTATGCCCAACACCTAGTATAATAATCAAATAAGTAGAAAAACCAAAAGCCAATGCACCGAAAAAGGCTTTCAAAGGATCTATTTTTAATACTAACATTAACCCATAAAAACCAAGAAAGTACAGGAATAAATAATCGGCAGGACGAGGTAAAAACCGTAAAGCATCATCAATTTTCCCAATATAATCATGAGGATAATTAGCACCAAGCTGATAAGTTGGCATTCCTCCAAAAGCTGAGTTTGTCCAATAAGGTTCCACATGATCTGAGGCTCTAAAATCATTTTGCTCCTTTGCCATTCCAGTGTATTGAGCAATATCCGATTGGGAAATTTGTTTTCCTTGCAACACAGGATAAAAATATATTAGAGATGTGAGCACAAAGCCAAATATGGCCAGCGCATGCGGATAGAACTTATTTATTATTTTCAATTTTTGAAAGTTTGGTTTAAAGTATTGAGATCTTAGTTTTACGGCAAATTTAATCTATTTCTTCGTAATCGACATAATCTCCTACTTTTTTGGTTTCACGAGGATTTTTGGCATTCGCAGCATTGTAAATCACTTCGTCTTTACTTTGCGTTGTTTTCCAAGAATTATCCTGTGAATATTGTTGTTGCTGTTGAAAATTTTGACCCGCTTTCTCCACTACTTTCTTAACTAATAAAGGCAAGAATAACTTTGCCAAAAATTTAAAAATGTAATAGAAAGCCAGAATATAAAATATCGTTTCTATAAAACCCGTAAAAGAAGCTGTTTGCATAATCAAATATTTTTTGCAAAATTAACAAATCCAACATTCAAAATTAAAATATCATTCTTAAATAAATAATAAAATATAGTACATTTGAAAAGCGTTATTACTTTTTAACCCAAAAAAAATAATATGTTCAAAATCAAAATCTTATTTTTAGCTGCACTTTTTATGATTCCGAGTATTCATTATGGACAGCATACGGATCAAATCAACTCTAACAGACCCGGTGAAACCATGTCAGCTTTTGCAGTTGGAAAATCAGTAATCCAAATAGAAACAGGTATTTACGGCATCAAAGAAAAACATAATTTATTGAATTATGACGCTAATGGCTTTGGGATTGACGCCACATTAAGATGGGGATTGTTCATGGAAAAATTAGAATTGGTTGCTGATTTACAATACCAAAACGAGAAATTTACCACACTATTCAACAATACGAATCGATCCGCTTTGAAACAAACGGTTTTAGGAGCTAAATACCTAATTTACGATCCTTTTAAAAATTACGAAAAAAAGATAAATGTTTACAGTTGGAAAGCCAACCATGCTTTCAATTGGCATCAATTAATTCCCGCTGTTTCCGTATTTGCGGGAGCTAATTTTACAATGGCAGACAATCCATATTCATTTTCTCCAAAATCCAGCATATCCCCAAAAATCATGTTGATTACACAAAACCATTTAGGGGACGGAAAATGGGTTTTTGTAACCAATATCATAGCCGATTATATTTCGACTGATTATCCTAGTTATGGTTACGTATTAACCTTAACAAGAGGATTTAATGACAAATGGTCCGGATTTATAGAAAATCAAGGCTTCAAAAGTGATTTTTACAGTGATGCCATTGTTCGTGGAGGCGCTGCTTATTTACTAAATAAGGACATGCAAATTGATGCTTCAATAAGTACTAATTTCAAAGATACTCCAACCGTTCTTTATGGTGGAGTTGGTTTTTCCTGGCGTTATGATGCTAATTATCAAGAAGTGCGAATGAGTATTGACAGTGGAGGCGATAAAAAATCGAAATCAGTTAAAAAAGCAGAGAAAAAAAATAAAAAACGCAAAGACGAAATAGAAAACATACAATAAAAAGAATAATGATTACAATACTAGAAGCAAAAACAAAAAAAGAGTTAACGGATTATATCAAATTCCCTTTTTCTCTATATAAAGACAATAAATACTGGGTTCCACCAATCATTGCTGATGAATTGGAAACCTTCGACAAGACGAAAAATCCCGCTTTCGAAAATGCTGAAGCCTACTTTTATATCGCTTACAAAGGCAACGAAATTGTAGGCCGAATCGCTGCCATAATCAATTGGAGCGAAGTAAATGATCAGCAAAAAAAGAAAGTTCGTTTTGGTTGGTTTGATGTAATCGATGATATCGAAGTAACAAAAGCACTTTTAGAAAAAGTATATGAATTAGGTCGAAAAAACAATCTAGAACATGTTGAAGGCCCAATGGGATTTTCTAATTTAGATAAAGTTGGCGTTTTGACGGAAGGTTTTGACGAAATAGGAACAATGATTACTTGGTATAATCATCCTTATTACGCCAGTCATTTTGAGCAATTGGGATATAGCGTAGAAAAAAAATACTTAGAAAGTAAATTTCCTTTCGAAAACGTAAAACCGGAATTTTTTGAAAAGGCAAATGATTTGGTAAAAAGAAGATACCAGTTAAGTCCGCTTAATTTCAAAACTACCAAAGAAGTAATGCCACATGTAGATAAAATGTTTGATTTATTCAACGAATCTTATGCTTCTTTATCGTCTTTTGTAGCTATTTCTGACATTCAAAAAGAGTATTTCAAGAAAAAATACATCAGTTTTATCAATCCAGAATTCATCAAATTTGTAGAAGATAAAGACCATAATATTGTTGCTTTTAGTATTGTGATGCCTTCATTTTCGGAAGCATTGCAAAAATCAAAAGGAAAATTATTCCCATTTGGATTCCTCCATTTGCTGAAAGCCAAAAACCAAAGTAAGGATATGATTTTCTATCTGATTGGTGTGCATCCTGATTATCAAAACAAAGCGGTAACGGCTATAATTTTTAATGAATACTACCTCACTTTCAAAGAAAAAGGTGTCGTCAATTGTTTCAGAACTCCTGAATTAGCAGATAACCTAGCCATTCACAACTTATGGAAACATTTTAATCCGATAGTTCATAAACGCAGATGTACTTTTTTAAAGAATTTATAGTACTTTAGATTGTAGTACTAAAACTAAAAAATCCATTGACTTAGGGTAATGGATTTTTTTTGTTTTAAATAGTTCAATTTTTAAAAGATAAATTACATTTTACAATCCACTTTTGACAAAACTATATTCCCGTCAAATTTTAATTGTTTCGTGTCTTTAAAAGTTACTTTTCCCTTATTATCATCTACAACATCACCAAAACCTTCAACATAAGTATTCCCTTTTTTCAAGAAAACAACTTGACGAATAGTGGCAAGACCTTCGGACATAAAAGCATAGTCAGCAAAAAGCGTATCACCTTTTATTTTCCCAACTAATGTTCCAAAGCTTTTATCTTTCTCATAGAAATTATAACTCAATTTCCCCGAAGTCAATTGATCTCCCTTTATATCCAAAGTCATTGAAATCGTATCCTTTTTTATAATTGCGCTATAACATTCTTCGGATACAGGTTCTTCAACAGCTATTTTTTCTGATGCAGCTGGAGCTCCTTCTTTTTCTTTTTTACAAGAAATCAGAACACTCATAAAAACGACTCCTAATACAATTACTTTTTTCATAAATATCCATTTTAGTTTTATAAATGTACGAATTCATAGCTAAATTCATTCCAAAAAAAATCCACCAGTCAAGACTGGTGGATTTTTATATAAAACTAAACACGGAACTAAGCGTCCAAATCAACTTTAGTTCGTGATGCAATTTCTTTATAGGTTCCGTTTTCTAATTTTTCACGGATTGCTTCAAAAGCAGTTAATGTTTCATCAATATCTGCCAAAGTATGTGAAGCTGTAGGTGTCATTCTTAATAAAATAATCCCTTTTGGAATCACAGGATAAATAACAATCGACAAGAAAATTCCGTAATTTTCTCTCAAATCATTGACCATAACCATTGCTTCCGGCACACTTCCTTCAAGATAAACTGGTGTAACACAAGTATTCGTATCACCAATATTGAAATTTTTAGAACGCAATCCGCCTTGTAACGCATTAACGATTACCCAAAGTTTATCTTTTAATGAAGATGAATTTCGCAACAATTCCAATCTTTTCAACGAACCAATAGTTTGAATCATTGGTAAAGCTTTAGCAAACATTTGCGAACGCAAATTGTATTTTAGGTAATCAATGATTGCTGCATCGGCAGCCACAAAAGCACCAATGTTAGCCATAGATTTTGCAAAAGTCGAGAAATAAACATCAATATCATCCTGCACTCCTTGCTCCTCACCTGCTCCTGCTCCTGTTGCTCCAAGAGTTCCAAAACCATGCGCATCATCTACAAGCAAACGGAAATTGTATTTTTGCTTCATAGCAACAATCTCTTTCAATTTTCCTTGTTGCCCACGCATTCCAAAAACACCTTCGGTAATAAAAAGAATCCCTCCACCATTTTCTGTAGCTAATTTTGTAGCACGTTGAAGATTTTTCTCCATGCTTTCTATATCATTATGCTTATAGGTAAAACGTTTTCCCATATGCAAACGAACTCCGTCAATAATACAAGCATGTGCATCAACATCATATACAATTACGTCATTTTTAGTAACCAAAGCATCAATAATTGACACCATTCCTTGGTATCCAAAATTCAATAAATAAGCCGATTCTTTCATTACAAAAGCAGCAAGTTCTTGCTCTAATTGCTCATGATATTTAGTGTGACCACTCAACATACGGGCACCCATTGGGTAAGCCGCGCCATATTGTGCCGCTGCATCTGCATCTGCTTTACGAACTTCAGGGTGATTTGCAAGACCTAAATAGTCATTCAAACTCCAGTTCAAAACATCCTTTCCAGCAAACTGCATTCTTGGACCCAATTCTCCTTCTAATTTAGGAAAAACAAAATAACCTTCAGCTTGCGAAGCCCATTTTCCTAATGGCCCTTTATTGTTTTGAATCCTTTCGAATAAATCTTTTACCATAATATATCAAGTAATAATTTTAATTTTAAGAAGTTGCAAAAATAATTATTTAAATTTTATAAAGGTATTGAAAGTAAATTTATTTTTCAGGAGCTACTTCCTGCTCTACACTGTATCTTTTGTGCCGTCAAAGAAGATTGCTTTGTCCCTAGCAATGACGGCACAAAAGGATGCCATTTCGATCAGGGCTAAAAAGCGTATTCATCAATAAACTTTGTATATTTGAATAAATATTTCAACATTAGAAATTTATGTCCCAAGATACAAAAGAATTAAAACTAGCCGTTCTCATTGATGCTGACAACGTTCCGTACAGTAATGTAAAAGGAATGATGGAAGAAATAGCCAAATTTGGGACGCCAACCACCAAACGTATTTACGCTGATTGGACCAAACCAAATGCTGGAGGCTGGAAAAGTGTTTTATTGGAACATGCTATCACACCTATCCAACAATACAGTTACACGGTGGGTAAAAACTCTTCTGATTCAGCGATGATTATTGACGCAATGGATTTGTTATATTCGGATAAAGTAGATGGTTTTTGTATTGTTTCCAGTGATTCTGACTTTACACGTTTAGCCATTAGACTCCGGGAATCTGGAATGAAAGTCATTGGAATTGGGGAACAAAAAACACCCAATTCATTTATTGTAGCCTGTGATCGATTTATTTACATTGAAGTATTGGATGGCGCCATCAAGAAAAAAGCAAAAAAACGATCGGCTGACACTAAAAAACCTGTGGAGAAACCCGTAGAGAAGCCTGTTGAGAAATCATTAAACAAAATAGATGTAGACACGATAGAACTTATCGAAACCACAATAGAAGATATTTGTGATGATGACGGCTGGGCTTTTCTTGGAGATGTAGGTAATCTTATTGTAAAAAGAAAACCTGAATTTGACCCAAGAAATTACGGCTTTGCAAAACTGACCCCCATGCTAAAATCCCTTACCGATATTCTTGAAATCGACGAAAGAGAATCTGACAAAAAAGGAATCAAACACGTTTATGTGCGATTGCGTTTCAGTTAAACTAAGTTTTTCACAACCTGAAATAAAACTTCTTTCTTAATTGGTTTCGATAAATAATCATTAATTCCAATTTCCTTAACGCGCTGTTTTGTGGTTTCCATCACATCAGCGGTTACTGCAATAATTGGTATATTACTATTATGTGTTCCTGCTTCACCATTTCTAATGGCAATCGTAGCTTCATAACCATCCATTATTGGCATTTGAAGATCCATTAATACAATATCAAACTGGTTTGTTTTGAAAGCATCCAGACATTCCTGACCATTATTTGCATAAACTACAGTCGTATTCAACCATTTTTTTGTAATCATTTTAACAACCATTTGATTAATGGGATTATCTTCAACCACTAAGATTGATTTACCTCCTAAATCATAAATAATCGGCTCAATTACCACTTCTTTTACTTTTTGTTGTTCTGCCACATCAAAGTCAATTGTAATTTTAAACGTTGAACCCTCATTGACTTTACTATCCATTAAAATAGTTCCGTTTTGCATATCTACAAGAGTTTTTACGATATAAAGCCCTAATCCAAGTCCGCCAAATTTTCGCTTATTATCGATATTATTTTGAGAGAAAGAATCAAAAATACTGTTCATTTTATCTTTGGAAATCCCCACACCAGAATCCGAAACAGTCAAAATCAAACTGGCTTTATTATTAGGTTTCAATTCAGCATCAATACTGAATTTCACAAATCCAGTAGCCGTAAATTTAATGGCATTATTCAAGACATTGTTTACGACCTGTACCAATCGGGTCACATCTCCAATTAAAAAATCAGGAATAGTGTCTGATTTTGAAAACTGAAATTCCAACCCTTTATCTTTAGCTATATTGATGGCATTATTCTTCAAATGTTCTAAAACCTGTACCGGATCAAATTGATTATTTTCCAATATTAATTCCCTTTTTTCAATTTTAGAAAAGTCCAAAATATCATTGACGGAACTCAATAAGCTATGGGAAGAATACTTTATAATCTGACAATTTTTTCTAATTTTATCATCTTGAACTTCACTGGAAATAGAATCTATTAAATTCATAATGGCATTCAACGGAGTTCGTAATTCATGACTGATATTTGACAAGAAATACGATTTCAAATCATTCATTTCTTCGGAACGAACCAAAGCAAGACGATTGAGTTCATTCTTTTCATTTTTAAGATTTCGGATTAAATTTGACATCGAAAGCGAAAGAAAAATAATCTCTAAACCGGTACCTAACTTAGAACTGTTTTCTGTTAAAAAATTATTAGGAACCTGACCAAAATTGTTCAGAATAAAAACCCCAAATCCTAGAATTAAAAAGAAAACCCCAATGGTAAATAAAGAGTCTATTGGCTTTTTTTTATAATAAAGATATCCAATGGAACAAATAATCAAAATCAAAAATATTAATGCTAATACATTCACCAACATATAACAATACAACAATGTAGCAGGAAGCAAAATTGCGCAAAATAATAAAACAAATAGTAATGCATAACTAACATTAAACAACGTATAAAATGTTTTACTATATTGTTTAATTTTTAAAAATACTTCACTGTATTTACCTGACAAAAAAGCGGCAATTATTGCAAAAAACAGTACTGCATGATTTGAAAACCAGCCACCGTAAGGCGTAACAATCTGAAAGAAAAAACCATCTAACGAAAATTGCAACAAACCAACAAAAACAACATACAAACTGTAGTATAAAAATGTTTTTTCGCGTAAGGCAAAAAAGAAAAAGAAATAAATAATAGCTACAATAACTAAAATACCATAGAAGATCCCAAATATCAATTGCTCTTTTGAAAGCATCCTTATAAAACTTTCAGAGGAATACAGTTTTATTGGCATTTTAATTACTTCACCATCACTCTTTAGATGTAAAAACAATTTTAAATTGGATTTTGGTGCTATTTCAATTTTAAAAATGGTTTTACGATTATCAAAACTTCGTTTGGAATAAGGAATATTATCGCCACTTATTGATTTAGTTATTTTTCCAGAAACACCATTAACAGCATACAACTCAACCAAATCAGTTATGGGACGAGCAGTTTCCAAATAATAGTTTAGAGATAAATTTGTAGGGTTCTCCAGTTCCGTTTTTGACCAAAAATTATTCTGAGTAAAGCCTAAATCATCACTTTCAGTTTTTAACTTTTTAACATTCAGTAAATTGTAATTTTTAATCACAAAATGAATATCTAAATTTCTTTGGCCAACATCCGTAATTGTAGTAAAATCATATAGGGAAATCTCTTTAGGAATTGCATCATTCCTAAAAACATATTGTGAATAAGTACTTGTAAAAAACAACAAGAAAAACAATAATTTCAAAGTAATCGAAAATTCAATGCATTTTTTATGACCCATGTTTAATAAATTACAATTAGACAAAAACACTTACGTAAAAAAGAGCTCTTTAGTTTTTTTAACTACTCCTTTTTAATTGTGCTTTTCTATTTTGTGAAATAAAACAATTCCTTTCAAATAATAGTTACAAAAGCACAAAATCTTTAATATTCTTACTAATTTAGTCGTTGAAATAACTTTCATTATGAGACAAAAATTTTTCGTTTTAGGAATTGCTGCATTTATAATTACTTTGAGTATTTACTTATATTTTAAAGTAGGCCTATTTTTATTGGTCTTTTTATTGATTCTATTATTGATTGGTTATGCCAATAGTATTCAACAGAAACATGCTATTTTAAGAAATTTTCCTGTTTTAGGTTATTTTAGATATTTATTTGAAACGATAGCACCCGAAATTCAGCAATATTTTATCGAGCGTTCCACAGATGGAAAACCATTTTCAAGAAACCAACGAACTTTGGCTTATCAAAGAGCCAAAAATATTGATGCAACGACCCCTTTTGGAACACAATTAAATTTAAATCAATCGAGTTATGAGGGAATTAAACATTCTATTTTTCCTGCAAAAGTAAATGAAGAATTGCCCCGAGTTCTGGTGGGAGGACAAGATTGTACACAACCTTATTCCGCTTCGTTATTAAACATTTCGGCAATGAGTTTTGGTTCTTTGAGTCAAAATGCTATAATGGCTTTAAACAAAGGGGCCCTCAAAGGTAAATTCTATCACAATACAGGCGAAGGTGGTCTAACTGAGTTTCATCAACAAGGTGGAGATATCACTTGGCAAATAGGAACAGGATATTTTGGTTGTCGCGATGACAGAGGTGGTTTTGACGGAGGCAAGTTTGCTGAAAAAGCAAACTTACCAGAAGTAAAAATGATTGAAATTAAATTATCACAAGGAGCTAAACCAGGACATGGCGGTGTTTTGCCAGCTGCAAAAAACACAGTAGAAATAGCTAAAATAAGAGGTGTACAACCACATACAACGATACTTTCTCCACCTGGTCATGCTGCATTTTCAGATACAAAAGGGTTAATAGAATTTATTGCAAAATTACGGTTGCTCTCTAATGGAAAACCAATTGGTTTTAAATTGTGTATTGGCGAAACCAGCGAATTTGAAACGATTTGCCAAGAAATGATTACTCAAAATTGTTTTCCTGATTTCATCACCGTTGATGGTGCCGAAGGTGGAACTGGCGCTGCGCCACTTGAATTTGCGGATGGTGTAGGAATGCCATTTGAACCAGCGCTTATTTTTGTAAATAAAACATTAGTGCGTTTTGGGATAAGAGACAAGATACGCATCATTTGCAGTGGTAAAATAATTTCAGGCTATTCCATTCTTAGAGCTGTTGCGCTTGGTGCTGATATGTGCAATTGTGCACGTGGATTCATGTTTTCTTTGGGATGCATTCAAGCGTTGCGATGCAACAATAACACATGCCCTACTGGAGTTGCTACACAAGACAAAATGTTAATCAAAGGATTGGTTGTAACAGATAAATCAGAACGGGTTTTCCATTTTCATAAAAACACGCTACATGCTGCTAATGAACTCCTAGCTGCTGCCGGTAAAAAAAGTTTTGCCGATGTTGATATTAATATTTTTATGCGTGGCGATGAATTTGCTCATTTATCAGACTTGTATTTTCCTGATAATTTAAAGAATGTAACAAGACACTAAAAAAAATAAACAAAAAAGGAGGGCGTCTATAGCCCTCCAATTGTTGATTCTGATTTACCATTATCTAACTTATACTTTAACTCGTATAGCTGACTATTGAATTATCATATCTTATTGCAAGATTGATATACTCAAGTAATTAATCAAAATCACACTCAAAGATACAATTTAACCCTGCATTAAATCTTACAAATCAGACTTTTAACTAATCATTAACGTGTCAATTTCAATACTAAAATCATAATTCTTAATACATTATTACAGTTAAAATTATTTTAGTAAATTTTAATAAAAATTGTTTTTGATAAAATTATATTAGAAAAATAGAAAATTACTATTTTTAATATTTAGGCATAAAAAAGGAGGTCTTATACAGACCTCCTAGTTTAGATTTTGGTTTGTTGTTATCTACTGATACCTTTCGGTAATCGTGACTATCAAATACGCTTTTCTTTGCAGATAGGTATATTCAAAAACAAATCAAAATCATACTCAAAGATAAGGCGAATTTCATTTCAAACAACTCTAAAAAAGCAATTTAACCAATAATTAACGCATTGATTTATAAAATTTTAAATAACATCTTAGTTAGCTCTTCCCTGATAAATAAAAAATATAAAACTCCTGAAAAAATGGATAAATCCTTAGAAAATTAAATCACTATACTTCAGTAATAGCCGCAAAAAAAGGAGGCCTTTTTAAAGGGCCTCCGATTGTAGATTTTGATTCACCATTTATCAACTCATACCGTTCAGCATGAAAGGACTATTTGAATAAGCTTCTCTTTTCAGATGGTTTTACCCAAGTGATTAATCAAAATCACACTCAAAGATACAACTTATGTTAGTTCAAATAATTTAAAAACAACACTTTAACCATTAATTAACGTGTTGTTTTTTAGCCGTTTAATCCATAATGTATTTTTTGAATTCCAAATAAACTAGAGATCCTTATTGCCAATAAACATTTCGAACCGCTTTGACGGCATTCCAATGAAATAATTAAAAAAATGTATCTTTGAAGCCTAATTAAAATCAATAAAATGCAACTCGTTTTCGCTTCCAATAACAAAAATAAAATTCTGGAAATACAAAGTATGCTTCCTGATACAATCAAAATTCTAAGTTTAGAAAGCATCGGTTGTCATGAAGAAATTCCTGAAACAGCAGATACTATTGAAGGCAACGCCATTTTAAAAGCTAATTATGTAACCCGCAACTATGGCTATGATTGCTTTGCAGATGACACCGGACTTGAAGTGGATTCTTTAAATGGAGAACCTGGAGTTTTTTCTGCACGATATGCTGGTGAACAGCGCAATGCTGAGGATAATATGAATAAATTATTGGAGGCCTTATCCGATAAAAATAACAGAAAGGCACAATTTAAAACGGTCATTGCATTAAACTTAAATGGCAAACAGCATCTTTTTACAGGAATTGCCCGAGGTGAAATTACTTTAGAAAAGAAAGGCAATCAAGGATTTGGCTACGATCCTATTTTTAAACCCGAAGAATTTCAGGAAACTTTCGCCCAATTATCATTAGACATTAAAAATAAAATTAGTCACAGAGGAAAAGCGACACTCCAGCTAATAGACTTCCTGAAAGCAAATAAATAAATTTTTACAATACAACATTTTTATAACAATATATCCGATTTTGAGTCGTAATTTCACATTGAATTCTTAAAGCAAAAACTATAATTTGCAAATTAAAAACATAACTTTCTGATAATCAAATTACAATAAATCATTAAATCTTAAAATAGCATTAGTTTATATGAATTATAAACAGTAATTTTGCACCCTATTTTAAAAATACATATGAATAAATTTGAACAATTAGGATTGAGTGAATCGTTACTGAAGGCGATTTTAGATCTAGGATTTGAAAATCCGACCGAAGTACAGGAGAAAGCGATTCCCCTATTATTGGAAAAAGACACAGATATGGTTGCGTTGGCTCAGACAGGGACAGGGAAAACGGCAGCTTTTGGTTTTCCAGTTATTCAGAAAATTGATGCCAACAACAGAAACACACAAGCATTAATTTTATCTCCAACACGCGAACTTTGTTTGCAGATTACCAACGAAATTAAAAACTACTCTAAATACGAAAAAGGTATTAATGTGGTAGCAGTTTACGGTGGAGCTAGCATAACAGAACAAGCGAGAGACATAAAGAGAGGCGCACAAATTATTGTGGCAACTCCAGGAAGAATGCAAGACATGATTAATAGAGGTTTAGTAAACATTTCTCAAATCAACTATTGTATTCTTGACGAAGCTGACGAAATGTTGAACATGGGTTTCTACGAAGATATCGTAAATATCCTTTCTACAACGCCAGACGAAAAAAACACATGGTTATTCTCTGCAACAATGCCTGCTGAAGTAGCACGTATTGGAAAACAATTCATGACTGACCCAATTGAAATTACAGTTGGAGCTAAAAACTCAGGTTCTGCTACCGTTTCTCACGAATTTTACCTTGTAAATGCACGTGACCGTTACGAAGCTTTGAAACGTTTAGCTGATGCTAATCCAGACATTTTCTCAGTAGTTTTTTGTCGTACCAAAAGAGATACGCAAGCCGTTGCTGAAAAATTAGTTGAAGATGGATACAGCGCTGCTGCATTGCACGGAGATTTATCTCAAGCGCAACGTGATGGTGTAATGAAATCTTTTAGAGGAAGACAAATCCAAATGCTTGTAGCTACTGATGTTGCTGCGCGTGGAATTGACGTTGATAGCATTACTCACGTAGTAAACTACCAATTACCTGACGAAATCGAAACGTACAATCACCGTTCAGGTCGTACAGGTCGTGCTGGAAAATTAGGGACTTCTATTGTAATCGTTACTAAAAGCGAATTGCGTAAGATTTCTTCAATTGAAAGAATCATCAAACAAAAATTCGAAGAAAAAACAATCCCTTCTGGAATTGAAATCTGCGAAATCCAATTATTACACTTAGCTAATAAAATTAAAGATACAGAAGTTGATCACGAAATTGACAACTATCTTCCTGCAATTAACAGCGTACTTGAAGGTTTATCAAAAGAGGAATTAATCAAGAAAATGGTATCGGTTGAATTTAACCGTTTTATCAATTATTACAAGAAAACTAGAGATATTTCTAATCAAGCTTCAGGTTCTGAAAGACGTGAGCGTGATGATAGAGATGGTGCTCCAAGAGAAAACAACAATGGTGGTGCAACAAGATATTTTGTGAACATTGGTTCTAGAGACAATTTTGATTGGATGTCATTGAAAGATTACTTGAAAGAAACATTAGACTTAGGTCGTGATGACGTTTTCAAAGTAGATGTAAAAGAAGGTTTTTCTTTCTTTAACACAGATCCGGAACATACTGATAAAGTAATGGAAGTATTGAACAACGTACAATTAGAAGGACGTAGAATCAATGTTGAAATTTCTAAAAATGATGGTGGCGGAAGACGTGACCATAACGGAAGAAGTTCTGGTGGTGGTTTTGGCGGAGGTCGCTCAGGCGAAAGAAGTTCAGCTCCACGAAGAGAAGGTAGTTTTGCACCAAGAAGAGAAGGTTCTGGCGGTGGTGGTTTCAGAAGCGATAGAAATTCAGCTCCAAGAGAAGGTGGATTTGGCGGAAGAAGCGATTCTAGAAGCGCTGCTCCAAGAAGAGAAGGTGGTTTTTCATCTGACAGACCTAGAACTGAAGGTTCATCTGACAGAGCACCTAGACGTTCTGAAAGCTTTGGTGATTCACCAAGACCAAGAAGACCAAGAAGAGACTAACATCTATTGTTAATTTTCTTATAATTATATACTGGAACTACAAAATATTTAATCCTCTTTTACTACTTTTAAAGTTTTAAATCAGTTTATGAAATATTTTGTAGTTTTCTTTTTTTTAGTACTATCTGCAACCGCTGTCGCACAAGTAACAGAACTCTCCCAAAAAGTCAATGGTATTATTATCAACAACAGCACTAAACAGCCGTTGTCTAATGTAAACATCATCAATATCAACAAAGTACGCGGAGCAACTACCGATTCAAGAGGATATTTCGAAATTGATGTACAACCAAACGACACTTTACACTTTACCAGTTTAGGTTTCCAATCTTTAAGAGTCCGAGTTACTAATGACTGGATAAAAAATAAAAGCACAAAAATTCAACTTACCGAAAAAGCAATTGCGCTAGAGGAAGTAATCATCAGACCTTTTAATTTAACGGGATATCTCGAAGTTGATTCTAAATTAATTCCAACAAAAGAAAACTACCGTTACAGCATTTCAGGATTAACGCAAGGGTACGAAGCAGGTGAATATTCTCCAAATGCCTTCGGAAGAGTGCTTGGCTCTATCTTTAATCCAGCGGATATGCTTTATAATTTCTTTGGTAAAAACCCAAAGGAACTCAAAAAGCTAAAAGAAATGAAAAAGGATGACACGGTTCGAAATCTACTCGAATCTAAATTCGACAGAGAAACCATATCGGTACTTCTTGGTGTGGATAAAAATGAATTAGCCGAAATTTTACAACGTTGCAATTACTCTGACGCTTTTATACAAACAGCAAATGATTTACAAATTATGGATGCCATAAGTGGCTGCTATGAGGAATATAAGATTCTAAAGAAAAAATAATATGACGCCTACAGGTTTTTAGTCTAAAGATAATTTCAATCCTCAATCACGAAAGTAGTTGGGGATTTTATTTTAAAATACTTAAATTCGAGTTTTAGCTAAAATTAATTCAATAAACAAAATCCATGTCTAACATACCTTTCCAAGCCATCAATTGGGACAAAATAGAAAGAACAGAACATAAAGGCGAAACAGGAACAGCCTATTGGCAAACGATACAATTAGGAGGGTTACGAATTCGGAAAGTTATTTATTCTGACGGTTATTTAGCCGACCATTGGTGCCAAAAAGGACATATTGTACATTGCCTCAAAGGTGATTTCATCAGCGAAATGGAGAACGGAGAACAAACAAATCTGTCTAAAGGAATGACTTATGTAGTTTCTGATGATTTAAGCTCACATCGCTCTATTGCTACTAATAGAGTTGAATTATTAATCATCGACGGGGATTTTTTGAAATAATATTTAAAACAAATCAAAAATATTATATACATTTACTTACATCAAAATTAAAAACAAAATTTAAATACCTATATCATGGCAAAAAGTCAAGACGCTAAGAAAACTTTGAAAAAAGAACCTCTGAAAACTGCAAAGGAAAAGAAAGAAGAAAAAAGAGATAAGAAGAACAGTCCTAAAAGAGACTAAAATTCAGTGTCAGTTTGAAAGAAGTGTTCAGTTATAAATACTGAACACTTGTTTCAATAACTGGATATTATTTTACCGGAATATTAGCTAAAATTTCCAAAACAAATTTCCAAAATTTCTGAGAAGAAGAAATACTCGCTCTTTCATCTGGAGAATGCGCACCGTGAATCGTTGGTCCAAAAGAAATCATGTCCATTTCAGGATAATTAGTTCCCAAAATTCCACATTCTAATCCTGCGTGACAAGCCACAACTTTTGGTTTTTCGTAATTTTGTTTTTCGTAAATCGCAACAAGCACATCTAAAATCTCCGAATTTACATTTGGAGTCCAACCTGGATAAGAACCGGAAAGTTCTACTTCACAACCTACTAATTCAAAAGCGGAACGCAACGAATTAGCTAAATCATATTTAGACGTCTCTACAGAAGAACGGGTCAAACATCCTATTGAAATCTCACCATCTTTGATGATTACCCTTGCAATATTATTAGAAGTTTCTACCAGATTTTCCATATCGGCACTCATGCGATACACGCCGTTGTGCGCTGCGTAAATTGCTCTGATAATTCCTTCCTGAACACCTAAATCCATTACTTTTTTTGGTAAATCGCATTTCACGATTTCGATAGTTAAGTTTGGTTCTGTAGTTTTAAATTCGTTTTTGATATCGTTGATGATTTCTTGCATATCAAAAATATAAGCTTCATCAAACATTTCGGAAATAATCACTTTAGCAACACTTTCTCTAGGAATAGCGTTACGCAAACTTCCTCCGTTAATTTCCACCACTTGCAAACCGAAGTTTTCAAAAGCGTCAAACAACAAACGGTTCATTATTTTATTGGCATTACCCAACCCTTTATGGATATCCATTCCTGAATGTCCTCCATTCAATCCTTTTACGGTAATAATATGCCCAACAGAACCTTCGGGAACTTCTTCTTCATGATAACTTCTTGTTGCTGTCACATCGATTCCACCGGCACAACCAATGTCAATTTCATCGTCTTCTTCCGTATCTAAATTCAAAAGAATTTGACCTTGCAGAATTCCTCCTTTTAAGTTCAAGGCTCCTGTCATTCCAGTTTCTTCGTCAATGGTAAACAAAGCTTCAATAGCAGGATGCGGAATATCTTTGCTTTCCAAAATTGCCATAATTGTGGCAACACCAAGGCCGTTATCAGCACCAAGAGTCGTTCCTCTAGCACGAACCCAGTCTCCATCCACATACATGTCTATGCCTTGTGTATCAAAATCAAAAACGGTATCCGCATTTTTTTGATGCACCATATCTAAATGACCTTGAAGCACAATCGCTTTACGATTTTCCATTCCTGGAGTAGCCGGCTTACGAATAATTACATTCCTGATATCATCTTCAAAAGTTTCCAATCCCAGACTGTTTCCGAAATTTTTCATAAACTCAATCACACGCTCTTCTTTTTTAGAAGGACGGGGCACCGCGTTCAAATCAGCAAACTTATTCCAAAGTGCTTTGGGTTCCAGATTTCTTATTTCTTGGCTCATTTATTTTTGTTTGAGGTTTAACATTTACAAGCCCCAAAGTTACAAAGTTTAAATTCTTTTTCGATACTAATTGATATTGTAATTATCTTTACATATTCAAAATTCATCAAGTGAAACCAAAATATTTTCTTCCTTCCTTTCTTTTTCTCCAAATAATACTTTTGCAGATTATTCCTTTTTTTCCGGAATGGGTGGAGCAATTTTATAGCAATGGTCTGTATCCAATGATTGCTAAATTTTCGAGAATAGTTTTTGGTACAATTCCTTTTTCTGTGGGTGATTTTATTTATTTTATTGTAATTTTCCTTATTTTGATATGGTTTTGGAACAATCGAAAATCCTGGAAACAAGCCTGGAAAAACAACATTTTATCTATTTTAAGTTTTGTTTCCGTTTTTTATTTTTTGTTTCATATTCTTTGGGCATTCAATTATTACCGTCAACCCCTTTTTGAGAAAATGGCCATTAAAAAAGAGTATTCTGATGCTGATTTATTGGCTTTCACCAAGAAACTAATCACCAAAACTAACGCAATTCAAGGTCAGATTACAAAAAACGATAGTTTAAAAGTGATATTTCCTTACTCGCAAGAACAGGTTTTTGAAATGAATTTAAATGGTTATAAAAACCTATCCAATCATTACCCTTATTTTACTTATAGTCATTTGAGTACTAAAAAATCGATTCTCAGCCTGCCTCTGGCTTATATGGGTTTTGGCGGTTATTTGAATCCGTTTACCAATGAAGCTCAAGTAAATGACCTTGGACCGATGTATAGTTTTCCAATGACCACCAATCATGAAATGGCGCATCAAATGGGTTATGCCAACGAAAGCGAATGTAATTTTATTGGATTTTTAGCTTCAGTAAAAAATGATAATTTATACTTTCAATATTCAGGATACAGCATGGCTTTACGCTATTGTTTAAGCAATTGGCAAATTCGAAATGAAAAAGTATTTAAACAATTACTTAAAACTGTTCATCCGGGAATTTTGAAAAACTACAAAGAAAGTGATACCTTTTGGAAGCAATATGAAACCCCAATAGAAACGGGATTTCATGCTTTTTATGACAATTTTCTGAAATTAAACCAACAAAAAGACGGTATGGAAGGATACAGTAAATTTGTCAATTTGATGGTGAATTATTATAAAAACGACAATAGGCTATAAACACAAACCGCTTATAGCCTACTTTTTTTTTTAAAAATTTTGCTTAAATTATATTTTTTCAAGTAATAATCCTGTAGCTGTTAATCCTGGACCAAATGCCATTGCAACAACTTTTGTTCCTGATTTTATATTTGGATCATTTACAATTTCGTTAAAAATATGTGGTATCGTTGCTGATGACATATTCCCAAGACGGCGCAATATTTCATATGACCAACTAGCCTGATCTTTAGACAATCCAATTGCATCTATAACATAATCAATGATTTTTGGTCCACCAGGATGTATTGCAAAATGCATTTTGGATTTCTCTTTATCTAGGTCAATATCAACTTTCTTGCAAAGTGCGGTCAAAAACGGTTTGATGTTTTTACGAATAAAAACGGGAACTCGTTTAGAGAGCGTCATTAAAAAATTATATTCCCCTAAATCCCAAGACATATCCTCTAATGAATCTGGAATAATTACCTCATGAGCCGCTAAAATTCGCAATCCTTTTTTCTCCGGAAAGGAATCATCCTCCATAAACGATTCTTCATCAAATAAAGAATATCCTATGAATCCATCTGCAAAAAGAGAGCAAATCATGGTATTTGAATTGGAAAATTCAACTAAATTTAAATGAGCCGACAATAATTCAGTGTGAACTACATCAACTCTACCTTTAGTTTCACTAGAGCATAGCAAACTTCTGCCGGTACGAATTGCTGGAAAAGCACCGTAACATCCCATATGGTAGGAATGGGTAACTTGAACCGTTTCCCAATCTCTTTCTATTACGGCTTCTTGCGCAACACTGGGAGAGGAATAACCGGAACAAGTAACATGAATTAGATTTTCCGGGCTTGAAATTGTATTTGAGTAAAATTCATCAAAAACATATCCCATTTTTCTTTTAAACCATTCCATCCGGACCTCGATTTTAGGGCCATAAAGATTTCCTGGCTTCACTTCAAAACCAACAGGAAAATGGTATTCAGAAGGCAAAGTAATATCCATTTCATTTTCAATAAAATTCTCAACCTCTTCAAAAATTAAAATTTGTCTGCTATTTATGCTTTCTGAAGAAACGGAATATTTATCTACATGATCTGATATAGACTCAAAACTAACTGGCTCGACACCATCACTTCCTGAAATACCCGATTGTGGGTGATTTTGAAAATGATAATAGAGAAATTTTGTGTACTGATTGAGCTTTGTTTGGTCTATTAATTTTCCCACCAAAATGGGATGAAAATTGGAAAGGATAACTCTTTTCATTAATTATAACTTTGTTTAAAAACAAAATTAATTCAAATCTCATTCCAAAAATAGTCTCTTAAACACTCATAATTCTTAATTATCGTAATTAACTGATAATCAATTAATTAAAAATATTATAATTTTGTTAAAATATTGAAAATCAAATCATTGTAAGAATGCTTTTACGCCTAAAAAACGTTGATTATCTGACCTGTAAGAATGATATCACAACTTTAATTTATTGGTTTTAAAGTTTTTATTGTTTATCCCGAAGATCGTATTTTCAAGTTAATTCAAACGTCAATAAAAATTGATATCGTAAATATTCTTGCTTTCAAAATACTATTAAAGCAGATAAAATTGAAGCTACTCATTTAAAGATAAAGGCTTGTATTATGTATTTTTGACTTGTTGCTACGCTTACTATAAATATTGCTTAATTTGTACACAAGAAGCATTTTCTACTTTTATTTCAGTTCCCGATTTTTTTAATAAACCCGTAACTGAATTACGCTTAAAAACTATTACATCACCACTTGATTGATTGGCTACTATTAAAAACTTACCCGTTGAGTCAATAGTAAATATTCTTGGGGTTTTTCCAAAAGTAGATTGATATCCAATTGTTTTTAACCTACCATTGCTTTCTATGGAAAAGATTGCAATATTGTTTTCTTCTCCACGATTTGAAGCATATAGAAAACGCCCATCAGGTGAAATATGAATATCTCCGCTATTAAAACCTTCTTTAAATTCCTCAGAATGAGCATTAATTCTTTGAATAGCATCTAATTTCCCATCTTCATACTTATAAACGCTTATCGTTCCCGTAAGTTCTTCAACACAATAGGCAAATTTTCCATCAGGATGGAATGTAAAATGTCTTGGTCCGCTTCCTAATGTGGTTTGCGTAAAAGGGTATTGATTTTCTGAAAGAGGTTGTTCTTTAGCACAATCAAATCGATAACTTCTAATTTTATCGGCACCTAAATCAGGTAAAAATATAAAATCGTAATTAGGAGAAAAAACCGCCGAATGTACATGGGAACGGTCTTGTCTTTCTTTGTTGATACTCCCTTCCGAATAGGAAAAATTTTGTGCTATTGGATTTATTTTGCCATCAGTAGTTATTGGATAAACAGAAACACTTCCCTGAGTATAGTTAGCATTTATAAGCCATTTTTCATTTTTATGAACCGAAAGATACACCGGATTTTCACCACCACTTTTTTGACTGTTAATAAATGTTAGCGTCTTATTTTGAGGTTTAAATTCAAAACTACTGACACTTCCTGCATTTGGTGTTTTTGTTTCTGTACACGCAAAAATATATTTTCCATTTGGAGATACCGTTAAATAGGAAGGATTCAGTATATTTTTGACTGATGTAATTTTCTTTAAATTACCTGTTAAAGTATCCAATTGAAATACATATATTCCTTCTTTATTTTTATCCGAATTATAAGAGCCAACAAATACATAACTATTCTGCGAATAGAAATTAAAACTAATAAAGAAAGTAAATAAGAAAGTTGCAATAGTTTTAGTCATTTTTAATTTGATATATTAAGAATTTAGAATTAACTCAAAAACCTAATTTATTTATACTTCATCACTAGTAAATGTCGTGAAGCTTTTCTTTTTGTATGGTCGAATAATCAATCTTCCTTCGCGGTCAAAACGAATGTAGTTGTACACCCAATTCAAGAAAACTACCGCTTTGTTTTTGAATCCAATTAAGGAGAATAAATGCACAAACATCCAGACAAACCAAGCAAAAACTCCACTAAAATGGTATTTTGGCAAATCGACAACGGCTTTATTTCTTCCTATGGTTGCCATTGCGCCTTTGTCATTGTATTCAAAAGCTTCCATCGGTTGTTTTCTAATTAATTTAATTATGTTTTCTCCCAACAGTTTTCCCTGTTGCATGGCGGGTTGTGCCATCATGGGATGTCCTTGCGGATACGCTTCGCTTTCCATTGATGCAATATCACCTATGGCAAAAATAGTATCATAACCTACTACTTGATTGAATTCGTTTACTCGAATGCGTTCTACTTTTTCAACAAGCGAATCACCATCTAGCCCAGCCACAATAGCTCCTTGTACGCCTGCCGTCCAGATTACCGTGGCAGTTTCAAAAGTCAAATCAGAATTAGTAATTATGGTACGACCATCATAATTAGTAACACGGACGTTTTTCCAGATTTTCACCCCAAGACTTATTAGAAATTTTTCGGCGGCCTGCGAGGAATCCTCACTCATGGTATTTAGAATTCTATCGCCACTTTGTATGAGATTAATCTCCATTTTGGCAATATCAAGATCGGGATAATCTTTTTGCAAGATGGCTTTTTTCATTTCGGCCAAAGCGCCAGCCAGCTCTACTCCTGTTGGTCCACCTCCAACAAGTACAAAATTAATAAGACTATTTCGTTCGGCTATATCAGTGGTTAAAACGGCTTGTTCGAAATTTTCAAGAATAAGACTGCGAATATTGAGCGACTGTGGTATGGTTTTCATGGACATACTATTGCGCTCTATTTCTTTGTTGCCAAAATAATTGGTTTTGGAACCTGTTGCTATGACTAGATAGTCATAAGACAGCTCCCCTATTTCTGCTTTAATTTTTTTATTTTCTGTATCTATTTCTTCTACATTAGTCAGTCTAAAATAAACATCATCATATTCCTGAATAACTTTCCGTATAGGATATGCGATGGAACCGGCTTCGAGTCCGCCTGTAGCCACCTGATACAATAAGGGTTGAAAAGTATGGTAGTTGTGTTTGTCTAAAAGAACAACTTGCACTTCCTTATCTTTTAGTTTTCTGGCCAGTGCAAGTCCTGCAAAGCCTCCTCCTATAATTACTATTCTGGGTAAAGCTGAATCTGGGATGTTCATATTTAAAAAGTTCTGAATTGTTGATACTCAAAGATACAATGTTTTACAACCTTGAATTCTATCAATTATTATCAAAATTTTTATTTTTGGAAAAAGTCATTAAAAAAATTAAACGTGTAAATTAGCCCCGATGGTAATGGAAATCCTTTCTAGTGCTGATTTTTCAGCACTAGAAAGATTGTAATGTACAGCGGGAGGAATGCCTATTGTAAATTGAAAAGTTTGTGCTACCAGAAAAAAGGTGCTACTTTGTAACAAAATCTATTTTTGGATTACTAACGTATATATGAGTGATAATCTAGAACATTCTTTTGTAAAGCAGTTGCAGGAAAATCAGAATATAATCCACAAAATTTGTAGGTTGTATACTAATGGCGATGATGCACATAAGGATTTGTTTCAGGAAATCACGATTCAGTTATGGAAAGCTTTTCCAAAATTCAGAGGCGACAGCAAATTTTCTACTTGGGCCTATCGAGTCGCTTTGAATACAGCCATTACTTTGTATCGAAAGACAAAACGATCGATAAGCACCATTGAATTTGAGGGAAGACAGCATTTTACTCATGATATTGAGTATAATTATGAGGAAGAAGAACAGATAAAACTCATGTATAAAGCGGTATATCAATTGAATGACATTGAAAAAGCATTGATTTTTATGTATCTGGAAGATAAAGATTATACCGAAATAGCGGAAACATTAGGAATTAGTGAAGTAAATGCAAGGGTGAAAATGAACAGAATAAAAGGGAAATTAAAAAAAATATTAAATCCATTAGGAATATGAAAGAGCTGGATTTATTAAAAAAAGATTGGCAGAAGAATGACAGTTCTTTTACGCCTGTTTCAGAAATTGAGATTTACAAAATGATTCATAAAAAATCATCTTCGATAGTGAGATGGATTTTGATTATCAGCATTTTGGAAATTTTACTATGGACATCGATTAGCTTATTTTTTAATTCGGATGATTATTTAAAAAAGATCAAACACGATGAGCTAATAAAATATTTTGAAGCATTAACCATTTTTAATTATGGCGTGATATTGGTTTTTATTTATTTATTTTATAAAAACTACATCCTGATTTCGACAACTGTTTCTACCAAACAGTTGATGAAAGACATCCTGAAAACAAGGAAAACAGTCCAATGTTATGTTTGGTATAATCTTGGAATGATAGTTTTTAGCTTAATTATAGGTTTTGTAATTGCTTTTACTTACAATCCTGATGTGGCTGTTTTAAGAGACAAAATTGCCAATGATGGAAAAATTATGGCCATCACTATAGGCATTCTACTGCTGACAATCGCTGTGTTTTTTGGGATATTCTGGTTGTTTTACAGGTTATTGTATGGAATCTTGTTAAGGAGATTGTATGCTAATTACAAGGAATTGAAAAAGATAGACCTTTAGTCCAAAGTTAATATTCCCATTGTCTTAAACGGTTCAATTCTTCCTGCGCTTTTAATTCTTCAGCTGGGATTACTTTTAAAAACGAAGGGTGTTGTTCTATAGCATATTCTACTTTTTCGACAATTTCATCGATTGTATCATTATCGTAATCAATACTTAACGGTTCTTTGATGATAAACGACTGTAGGATTCCTTTCTTTTTCATGCGCAATCCCTTTTTATCAAACGAACGACGGAAACCATCAATTACGATTGGAACCACTATAGGTCTGTGTTGTTTGATAATATGAGCCGTTCCTTTACGAACTGGTTTAAAAGACTTGGTTGTTCCTTGTGGAAAAGTGATTACCCAGCCATCTTTTAGCGCTATTTTGATATTTTCAGTATCATCAGGATTAACATCTTTCTTTTCGGCAATATCGACTCCTTTTACTCGCCAAGTTCTTTCTACTGTTATTGCGCCGGCATAAGCCAATATTCTTGGCAAAAGTCCTGCTTGCATAGTTTCTTTGGCGGCAACATAATAAATATTCATTTTGGGCTGCCATAGATAACATACATTTTTAATAGTATCGTCTCGTCCGCTTAAACTAGCATTAAAGACATGAAACATCGCTACGACATCTGCAAAATAGGTTTGATGATTCGATATAAAAAGGACATTCGTATCCGGTAAATTCCTGATAATCTCAGAACCTTCAATTTGTAATTCATTAAATCCTCTATAGCGTCTATGCGTAATACCTCCGAAGATTCGGATTAACCATTTTTTTATAAATAATATATGTCCAAAAGGATTTCTCTTAAACAATCCCATAAAATTGTGTATTTTTTTGTGAATTTGGATTACAAACGTACGAAAATTATATTTGTCGTTAGCAGTCGTTTTTATGTGAACTAAATTAAAAACAATTCAATTAAAAGGACTGTTTTTAACTCCTAAAAAGATTTCTAACCTAGAACTTCTTTCAACACCTCTTTTAATTCACTCATCATCATTGCGGTAGCACCCCAAACGATATGTTCCTCAATTTTGAAAGCTGGCACCTTAATTTTTCCCGCATAGGAAGTTACCATTTCAGCACTGATAATGATCTCATCACTCAAAAAAACGGATAACGGCAATTCAATAATAGCTGCCACTTCATTAGGGTCCGGAATAAAACGAATCTCCTCCCTGCTAATCCCTAAAAAAGGGTGTACCATAAAATTGCTTGGCGGAATATACATTTGCGTAAAAGGCTTGATAATTTCAATATCCCTAGGCAAAATTCCTATTTCCTCATGAGTTTCCCGTAAAGCGGTATTTGCAAAAACTTCATCTTCGGTTTCAAACTTACCTCCAGGAAATGCAATTTGGGAAGAATGAACCCCTTCATAGGAATTCCGAACAATAAGTACCAAATGTGTCCTTCCATTTTTAGGATAAAACAACATCATCACAGCAGCTTTTCTAGTTTTTTTATCATCAAAAATGCCACTTTTCAAAGCGTCAATTCTTTCTAATGGAGCCATTTTCAGGTGCGCTTCGGCAGCAGGAAGTTTTACCTCTACTAAATTAGGAACATATTTTAAAAAATCTTGAAAATCCATAATCAAAGTCTATTTTTGCATCTCAAAAAAGATCTTATAAATATAGTTTAGAAAATAATGCTTCGCAAATTTTCTAAAATCAAATTCAAATAAATAAAATGTACAGTAAAGAAGAAACTCAAAAATTAAAACGAGAATTCTGGGTCACTTTCGCAGAAAAATACCCTCGGAAATGGATGCTATACGACACAAAAATCAAGGACTTCTCTTTCAAGTTTTACGTAGACAATAAAAAGGCCCAAGTTTTAATCGACATTGAGCATCGAAATGATGAAAAGCGAATTGCCTATTTTGAAAAAATAGAAGCATTAAAAAATATTCTGGAAGACGAATTCGTCAAAAATTTAGTTTTCGAAAAAGACTATACTCTTGAAAACGGTAAAACCATCAGTCGCATTTGGGTTGAAAAACTAGGAGTCGGCGTTAGCAATCGCAACTATTGGGATGAAATATTTGACTTCTATAACGAGAAAATGAATGCTCTGGAATTGTTCTACATGGAGTATGATGAATTCATTAAAGATATTGAGAAAATTTAGGGCGTGACCCGTTGAAAAAACGGGTCGGGCTGTACGTTACAAGTCCTCGCTCTTCCTTCGTCAGGCTGTGGGCTTTTCACTTCCATCCCTCACGCAACATAACGAAATCAAAATTCTATTTCTTTTACCGAATTCAAATTGACATAAAAAAATCCGCTTAAAGCAGATTTTTTATTTACATATTGAAGATATTATAAACTACAATTCTGTCATCATAATTAATGTACAATTGCTTTCTATTGTCCTGTTTTTTTCGGGTAATGATGGATAGCGTACAATTATCTCCATTATTGTCTTTACAAGTAAATGAATAAACAATATCAGTATCATTTTCTTCAGTGGCTTGATAATCGACAATTTCAAACAGTTGAATAACTTGGGAATAAATTACAATTCTGTTTTTATTAGTGTCTAATGTGACTAAAATATTGACCAAATCCAAATCTGACCATTTTCCCCACTTCCCATTTTCCTTTTTTTCTAAAACGCTAAAACCTGAAGTCTTAAACTTATAGTTTTGGCTATAAGAATATTGCAGTCCTAAGACCATAAAAAGCAATATGGTATATATTTTTGTTTTAGTCATATTTATAAATTAAAAATCAAAATTCATTACTTCTCTTATTCCCGTTTCAAAATCTGACATCATTTCTTCAACAATAACCGAAACTGGTTTTATCTCGTGAATCAACCCTGCAACTTGACCTATTTCTAATTCTCCTTCGTTTAAATCTCCTTCAAACATACCACGCTTTGCTCTGGCCCTACCTAATAAACCAATTAAATCTTCTTTTGTTGCGCATTGTTCATACAAATGCTGAACATCCTGATAAAATTTATTTTTAATTAATCGAACTGGAGCCAGTTCTTTTAAGGTCAATTGTGTATCGCCTTCTTTTACATTTACTATCGTTTCCTTAAAGTTTTCATGTGCAGATGATTCCACCGAAGCAGCAAATCTGCTACCTACTTGAACTCCATCTGCTCCCAGCACCATTACCGCAAGCATGCCACGACCAGTTGCAATACCTCCGGCAGCTATTAACGGAATCTTGATTTTTTCTTTCACCATTGGAATTAGTGTAAGTGTCGTGGTTTCCTCTCTACCATTATGTCCTCCGGCTTCAAATCCTTCAGCAACAACAGCATCAACACCCGCATCTTGCGCTTTTAATGCAAATACTGAACTACTGACCACATGCACTACAGTTATCCCATTTTCTTTTAAATATGAAGTCCACGTTTTTGGATTTCCAGCCGATGTAAAAACGATTTTTACGCCTTCATCAACAATAATTTTCATTATTTCTTCGATGTTGGGATACAACATAGGAACATTCACTCCAAAAGGTTTTGAAGTAGCTTTTTTACATTTTTGAATGTGTTCCCGTAAAACTTCAGGATACATAGAACCCGCACCTATCAACCCTAAACCTCCAGCATTACTAACTGCGCTTGCTAATTTATAACCGCTATTCCAAATCATTCCTCCCTGAATAATTGGGTATTTAATCTTGAAAAGTTCTGTGATTTTATTCATGACGTATTGGTACTGCTAACGTTTTATTATTTTTCCGCTTTTGAAAAAAGAATTTGATTCCACTTTATAGACATACATTCCTTTACTCAATGCTTTCAAAGAAATACTAGGCGATTCAATTGTAATTTCTTTGTCCAATACTTTTTGACCAGAAATAGAATAGATACTAACCATCGCTCCATCAAGTCCTACCGGTAATAAAATTGTAATAAAATCAATTGCCGGATTTGGATAAATTATAAAATCATCTTTAGAAAAAGTGTTCAATGATAATCCATTAGTCACCGCTAAATTAAAATCTGGGATTCCATAACCATATTGATTGTTGGGTGTGGTAAATCTATCTGCTGATTTTAATAGCAACGGTCTTATTTCGACATTGGTTTTACTTGGATTTGCTTGCCACAAACAAGCAACCATTCCTGCCATAATGGGACTGGAAAAAGAAGTACCGCTTTCATATACAATATTCCCAAATTCATCGGACAAGACATCCAATTGTCCTTGAGCCATAACATCCGGTTTTATCCTTCCGTCAGACGAAGGTCCGATGGAACTAAATGAAGTCAATGACTCTGATGCATTTACTGCTCCTACGGCAATTACAGATGCTGCATCGGCAGGTACAGCAATATATGGATCAGATGTACCTCCTGAATTACCGGCTGACGCCAATACAATCATACCTCTGCTAAATGCAATTTCAGCCCCACGAGATATAAAGGCGGTAGTTCCGTTCATTTCACTATAAGTATGACTATACGCAGGATTATCATATTCAAAATAACCCAAAGAGGTATTTATAATATCAACGCCCAAACTATCTGCTTTTTCGGCAGCTTCAACCCAAAGCGATTCTTCAACAGGATTTTCAGAAGTATCATCTTCAGTGATAAATAAATAATAGGAAGCATCTGGTGCTGTTCCCACTAACGAATTTTCTTTGTAACCGCCCATTGCCGAAAGTACCGATGTTCCGTGTGAAACTCCAGTATAAAAATCGGGATTTCTTAAAACAAAATTATAACCTCCTAAAATTTGGTTATTATCTCTTAATCTTTGAAATGGCAATGCTGTATTAACCCCTGGAAATCCTGCATCTAAAACAGCTATTATTTTCCCTGAACCAGTATAATTCTGTTGATGCAATAATTGTCCATTAAGCATCTGTATTTGATTTGCTGATGTTCCGTAAGCGTAATTAATTTTGGTTTTCTTGCTTTTATTTACCTTTTTTATTTTGGATAACTTCGCAATCTTTGCTGTTTGATTCAGTAGTTTATTTGCAAAATCAACTTTACTGACAAAAGAAAATGCTGTCAATGAATTTATAATTGCTTGGCTTCCCCTAACATGGATGGCATTCAACCATTTGGATTTTGCCATAACAGTAATTCCTGCAACGGCTTTTATTTGATTGATATAAGACACGTCTATTGGAATATCTTTAGAATCCAACACTATATTTTGAATCATTCTTCTATCCAAAGCTCTTTGGGAAAGCATTTGCAAAGGCGAATCAAAATAAGGTTGAGAACTGGGTTTGGCATTGAAATATACCCAAGCATCTTCTTGAGAAAAACCAACAGAAGTAATCAACAAAAAAAGAAATAAATAGAATTTTCTCATAGTTAACTTTATTTTTTAGGTCCTGAAAATCCCAACCAAAGTTAGGATTTAACCCTCTTTATAGCTGTTTGAAGACATTCTTAATTCAGGAAAAATATATGTTTTTTTAGGTCTTTTTGCAAATAAAGCACTAAACTAAGAAATTACTCCCGAACCAACTAATTCATCTGCTAAATACCAAGCAACAAATTGTCCTTCGGTTATTGCTGATTGTGGCTCATCAAAAGCAACATACATTCCGTCTTCAAATTGATGTAAAATTGCTTTTTGCAAAGGTTGTCTGTAACGGATTCTCGCCATAACTTCCATGGTTTCGCCATTAGCCAAAGCCATATCTTTACGGATCCAATGCACTTCCGATTTTTCAACAAGTAATGCTTTCTTGAACAATCCTGGATGTTGACTGGTTAATCCGGTATAAATAGTATTGGTTTCTACATTAGTGGCTATGATAAATAATGGATCAATTGTTCCACCCACATTGAGTCCTTTTCGTTGACCTGTGGTAAAATAATGAGCACCTTGGTGTTTCCCTACTTTTTTACCCATCTCAGGAGTGTATGGAATTTTTCTTGCATCAAATGCTAAATCTTCTTCAAGAGTTAAACCTTCTTCTTTTTCAGAATTGTAAACAGAATCGTTTTTATCTATTTGAATAATTAGGCCGTCTTTAGGTTGCAATTTTTGTTGCAAAAACTCTGGTAAACGTACTTTCCCAATGAAACACAAACCTTGAGAATCTTTTTTTTCAGCAGTAATCAAATCCATTTGAGCCGCAATTTCCCGAACTTCCGGCTTGGTCAATTCACCTATAGGAAATAATGATTTTGCCAATTGCTCTTGTGACAACTGACAAAGAAAATACGATTGATCTTTATTGGTATCGGCACCAGCTCGCAATTGATAAACTGTTTCGCCGTTGACTTCGATTTCGCTTTTTTGACAGTAATGCCCTGTCGCCACATAATCGGCCCCAAGACTCAACGCAATTTTCATGAAAACATCAAATTTTATTTCACGATTACAAAGCACATCAGGATTTGGAGTACGCCCTTTTTCATATTCGTTGAACATATAATCAACGATTTTCTCTTTGTATTCTTCACTTAAATCTACCGTTTGAAAAGGAATTCCTAATTTCTCAGCTACAAGCAATGCATCATTACTATCTTCCAGCCATGGGCATTCATTAGAAATAGTAACCGAATCATCATGCCAATTTTTCATAAAAAGACCTATGACTTCATATCCTTGTTGTTGCAATAAGTAAGCAGCAACACTAGAATCTACACCTCCCGAAAGTCCTACAACAACACGCTTCATCTTCAAAAAATTATAATTTTATAAGGGTGCAAAGTTACGAAAGATTTACTACAGTAGTTGTATAACAATAAACTTAATTAAGGTTTGGATTTTGTTGTATTTTGAGGAATACTCATATTCACTTCTTTGACTTTTTTTCCTTTTTCGAAAAATTGCCAAGGCCCTGATTTTTTTCCATTTACAAACTGTCCTTTAGAAACCACATTTCCATCCGTATCCTTGAAAATGGCCAAACCATTGTATTCATTATTCTTAAAAATAGATTCTTCAAGTACAATTCCTTTTTCGGTGTATTTTTTATAAACGCCGTCTTTTTGATTCTTTTTATAACTGATTTCTTCGGCTATTTTACCGCTAGGATAAAAAACACTACGCAAGCCTTCTAGTTTTCCATTTGTATAATTCTCAATAGTCATAATAGTTTTTGAAGCTTGATGGTAATACTTCCATTGCCCTTCAAATAATTTATTTACTACTTTTCCCTCGCTTACTTTATTCTTGTCTTGATCATAAAATATGGTATAGGCCGAATTATCTTTAGGATTAAATTCTCTGGTAGCTATCACCGATTTTGCTTTGGTATCATCATAAAAATTGAAAACTCCAGTTTCCTTACCATGAACAAAGGTTCCTTCATATCTTGGTCTTTTTGATTCCTCAAAAAACCCTTTCCACAAACCATTTTTTTTTCCTTTTTCATCTAATTTATTAAAATCTGTTTGTGCGTGAAGACAAAACACATTCAAAAAAACCAAAATACATATTCCTTTTTTATAAAATGCTTTCATAATAAATAACCTTTTAATAGTAACGACTTCTGATGGCTTAAATTATCTGTAAACAAAAAAATCTCGAAATATATCGAGATTTTTTTTAACTTTTATTTCTTTTTGTCTTTCGCTTTTTGAGCTTCGGCTTGTTCCATAACTTCTTGAAGTTTTTTCTGGAATTTACCTTGTTTCTTCGGCTCTTTCAATTTATTCTCTTGTATTTGAGCATGAATTTTATCGCTGTCAACAATGTAATTTTTAATGACAAACATAATTCCGATAGTAATCAAGTTCGAAATAAAGTTATACAAACTCAATCCGGCACCATAACCATTGAAGAAAATCAACATCATAATTGGCGAGATATAAATCATATATTTCATCATTTTTGCCATATCCGGCATTCCTTCCTGTTGTGGAGCAGCCATTTGTTGATCACCTGAAGTCATTTTCATATAGAAGAAAATCGCTATTGCAGCCAATATTGGAAACAAACTAATATGACTTCCATACATAGGAACATGAAAAGGTAATTTTACAACTTCATCAAAAGAAGATAAATCGTCTGCCCAAAGGAAACTTTTTTGTCTTAACTCAAAAGCCGATGGAAAAAACTGAAACGAGGCATACATAAAAGGAAGCTGAATCAAGGCTGGAATACATCCTGCCATTGGGTTCACCCCTGCTTTATTGTACAACTTCATCGTTTCCTGTTGTTTCTTCATGGGGTCTTTTTTGAATTTTTCACCCAATTCAGTAATTTCAGGTCGCAATACTTTCATTTTTGCCTGAGACAAAAATGATTTATAAGTAATAGGCGACATGGCAATTTTGATAATAATAGTAAAGATAATTATCGCAATTCCATAAGCGATGTAAGAACTTAAAAATCCAAATAATGGAATAAATACAAATTTGTTAATCCACCCAAAAATACCCCAACCTAAAGGAATAATTTTTTCTAAATTTTTATCGTAGGCTTTTAATGTTTTATAATCTGATGGTCCAAAATACCAGTTCATTTTATAATCCACTTCACCATTGGTAAATGCTAAAGGAACATTTGCATTAAACTGTTTGATGTATGTTGTATCCACTTTTTCATCTACAACTAATTTATGCGATTTTAATGTTGTTTTAGCAAACGGAGTATCAGTCAATAAAATAGTACTGAAAAAATGCTGTTTGAAAGCAATAAACTTAACATTTTCAGGTGTTTCCTCTTGAACATCTTTTCCAGTCCCAGAAACATTATTAAACTTATCATCACCGTACTCATAATTCAATAAAGTATAACGATCTTCATAAGCGATACTTTTTTCTGTTCTGAAAGTTTTCAAATTCCATTCTAAACCCAACGGTTTAGCTGTATTCAAAACTTTATTCAATCCTTGCGAACGAATATCAAAACCAACCATGTAATCGTTAGGTTTCAATATGTATTTGTATTCCAGAAACTCATTTGCGCCAGCTTTCAATTTCATAGACACTATTTGATCGGCTCCAACTTTTGTTACTGTTGGTTCAAAAAATAAGTCTTTTGTATTTAAAGTACGGTTATCGCTAGTAAGCAATTGAATATTTAAATCGGCATTATTGTCTTTAATCAATTCAACTAATTGACCTGAACCTTTTTTGAATTTTTCAAAATTTTTCAAAGTAGCTTCTACAATATAACCTCCTTTATTTGCGATTTTTAATTTTACAAATTCATTTTCAACTGTCGTAAAACTTTCTTTTGCAGAAGGAAGTGACGCTGAATAAGCAAAATTTCCTAAAGTTTTTTGCAATTGTGCCATTTGAGTCGAATCTCCAGGTACAATAGCTGCTGCAGTAGCAACTGTTTTAGTTGCAACCTCTTTTGCTAAAGCTTCCTTAGCCACTAACTCTTTTTTAGCTTTATCAGCAGCAATAGTTGCTTCCGAAGGTTTATTTTGAAACATGATCCAAAACAAAATACCAACTATCAATATAAAACCTATAATCGAATTAAGGTCTAATTTTTTTTCTTCCATTATAATTTAAAAAAAAGGTTTAAAGTTTAAAGCTCAAAGTTTCAGTTTTAAAGAAACAAATTACTTTATGTTATTTTTTCTTTGCTTGAACTGCTGCTGCCACAAAATTTACAAAAATAGGGTGTGGATTTGCCACGGTACTTTTGTATTCTGGATGGTATTGAACCCCAATAAAAAATGGGTGATCCTCTAACTCTATAATCTCAACCAAACCTGTATCCGGATTTACTCCTGAAGCAATCAAACCTGCATTTTGCAATTGTGCAACATAGTTACTGTTGTACTCATAACGATGACGGTGACGCTCAGAAATAGTTTCTTTCCCGTAGATTTTATATGCCAATGAATCTTGTTTTAAATCACATTTCCATGCTCCAAGACGCATTGTTCCTCCTTTATCGGTAATCGTTTTTTGCTCTTCCATCAAGTTGACAACAGGATGTGAAGTTTGCTCATTCATTTCAGTCGAATTAGCATTAGGATAACCTACAATATTTCTTGCATACTCGATAATTGCCATTTGCATACCCAAACAAATTCCGAAAAACGGAACTTTATTTTCTCTTGCATAACGAACTGCTTCTATTTTTCCTTCAATTCCTCTTTCTCCAAAACCTGGAGCTACAAGAATTGCATCTAAACCTGATAATTTTTCTTCAATATTTGTTGCGTCAATATGCTCAGAGTGAATAGAAATCACGTTAACTTTAGTTTCATTTGCTGCACCTGCATGAATAAAAGCTTCCAAAATAGATTTGTAACAATCTTGCATTTCTACATATTTCCCAATCAAACCGATATTTACAACATGTTTAGGATGTTTCAATCTGCGTAAAAAAGTATTCCAGTTTTTTAAATCCGGAGCCGCTTTTTTAGGCAAGTCTAATTTCTTTAAAGCAACTATATCAAGACCTTCTTCCAGCATTAAATTAGGCACTTCATAAATCGTTGAAGCATCAATAGATTGTATAACGGCCTCTCTTTTTACATTACAGAACAAGGCTAATTTATTGCGAATTTCATCTGAAATTTCATGCTCTGTTCTACAAACTAAAATATCAGCTTTAATACCACTTTCCATCAATGTTTTAACAGAATGCTGTGTTGGTTTTGTTTTTAATTCTCCGGCTGCAGCCAAATAAGGAACTAAAGTCAAATGAATTACTAAACCATTATGTTCTCCTAATTCCCAAACTAATTGACGAACCGATTCAATGTATGGCAAGGATTCAATATCCCCTACTGTTCCACCAATCTCAGTAATAACAATATCAAAATCACCTGATTTACCAAGCAATTGCATTCTATCCTTAATTTCATTGGTAATATGAGGTACAACTTGTACGGTTTTACCAAGAAATTCTCCTCTTCTTTCTTTTTCAATAACCGAAAGATAAATTCTTCCTGTAGTAACATTATTCGCTTGAGATGTAGGAACATTCAAGAAACGCTCATAATGTCCTAAATCTAAATCAGTTTCCGCACCATCATCAGTCACATAACATTCTCCATGCTCGTATGGATTTAAAGTACCTGGATCGACATTAATATAAGGGTCAAACTTCTGGATGGTTGTACGATATCCCCTAGCTTGTAACAATTTTGCCAAAGATGCAGCAATAATTCCTTTTCCTAAAGAAGAAGTCACACCGCCAGTAACAAAAATATATTTCGTTTGATTCATTCTGTTGTTGTTTGTATTGTAGTTATGTAAAAAACTTGGCAAAAGTACAATTATAAATTGTCAATTAGAAAATTAAATCGGTTTAGGATAGCGTTTTTTTATATTTCGAATTAACTCTTCCAAACCGTTCAGTTTTAATTCGTAAATCAATTTCAATTGTTCCCCTAATTCTCCTTTTGGAAATCCTTTATTACTGTACCAAACCACATAATATTCAGGCAAATCAATAAGAAATTTACCTTCATATTTACCAAAAGGCATTTTGGTATGTGCCAGTTTAATCAGTTGTTGTTGATTTTTATCCATTTTTTTAATAAAAAAGAAGCTAGAGACAAAAAAACAAGATGTATTAATCCCTCTTGTTTTTTTGTCTCTTGCTTCTCGACGCTATCTTATTTCCAGTTGAAAGTAATTCTTTTTTCGATTTCAGTATTTAAACTCAAGAAAACAGGACAAGTCATAGCCGTTCGCTCCAGAATCGTCTTATTCTTTTGGTCGTCAGTTCCTGACATATCAAAAGTAATTTCTATTGTTCCTATTCGTCTTGGCTCTGCATTCATAATTTTCGTTACTTCAGCAGTAGATCCTTTCAAATCTAGATTCATATCGCGGGCTTTTATTCCCATTACAGTCATCATACAACTTGCCAAAGCATTTGCAACCGTATCCGTTGGTGAGAAAGCCTCGCCTTTTCCATTATTATCTAATGGCGCATCTGATATGATTTCATTTCCGGATTGCAAATGTATTGATGATGTTCTTAAATCCCCTAAGTAAGTTACTTTTGATGTCATAATTTTATTATTATTTTCCTCACCCCGACCCTCTCCGAAGGAGAGGGAGACGAGACAGGTATGTGTTATTGTTGTTTTGTGTTTTACTGAAAACAGCGACCAAATACTGAAAATTGGACACTAAAAACTACTTCGCTTCCTTGATGCTTAAATCAGTGTCATAATATAAGATGTAAACGCCTTTATTAGTATATCCACCATTTTCTTTTTTATAGTATTCAAATTTATTATCAACCTGTTCAGTAGCTATAGTATCAGCCGTTTCCTGATACGTTTTATCTTGTGACAAACGCATCATGGTATCGAATGTAATATCAAAACCACGAGTTGCGAAAGCGCTAGGGAAAATTTTATTTTTCTTTTTATATTCTTTTTCAAAAATTAAAGCTTCTGGAGATTCATTTTCTCGGGTTACAGAAGGATACATTAATTTCAATTTTGTCAAATTCACAAAATTAATTTCATCGGTATCTAATGTTTCATTAGGTTCTAAAATAACCAACTGTACTTTATACGTTGCCATAGCGCTCAACATAGTAGCCATTGTTGATTTAATCATTCCTGTATTTCCGGTTTCCATTACCACATAGTTCATTTTGTCTTTCACAAATAAACTTTTCAAATTTTCAGGAGCTAAAGCTCCGTTTGCGGCAAGGGCAGAAAATTTCACATCTTTATGATTCTCTTTTATAAATTGAATCATTGATTCCTTTTTCTTATCGACTACAGCTATAATATTACCGTCTTTTACTCTCATATAGTCAAACATGGCATTTTTAACTGCAGTAGCTGTTGGAATGGTTTGGTACAAATTACTGAATGAGTTCCCAATGTCTTTTGATAAAGGAGAAATGACAGGAACTTGATTCATAGTCAATAATTCAGCTGTTTTCTCGACGTTAGTCAGATAGAAAGGTCCAACAACGGCATCTGAGTTTTCCAAATTATTTTCTTTAATTATAGAAGCGACATTAGAAGTGTTTTTGGTTTCTTGCGAATCATAAATTTTCACATCGATAGAAAGACCTATTTGTTTTGCAGAATCAATCGCCATCAAAGCTCCCGAATAAAAATCTAAAGTCATATTCAAAAACTTGTCTTTTTTAAGACGCATTGCAGTGGTATTGACAGTGTCACCTTCAATATTTGGCATATTAAAAGGCAAAAGCAATACTAACTTTTTTCTGTTGCTATTTTTCTTTGATAATCCAGCGTATTCTTTTTTAGTTTCCTGCGGAATAGCCATCGTTCCCGGGACCTTCAAAATCATTCCTTCCACAACACCTTGAGACAAAGCAGGGTTTAGAGTGATTAACTCTTCCTGAGTCATCCCAAACATTTTTGACAAACTATAAAGTGTTTCTTTCGGCTTCACTTCATAATTTAAATAACTGACAGCTTTTACAGGATTTGGTTTTGCAATTTCTTTTTTAGATTCAACAACTGGAATAGTTTTCTCTACTTTTGGTCCCGAAGTTTCGGGATTGCCCTTGATAATTAATTTATAACCGATAGGTAAATTAGAAACAATTTCAGGATTTTTTTTCTCTAATTCTTGAATGGTAATTCCATATTGTTTAGAGATAGAATATTTAGTTTCTTTTGGAAGTACCTCGTGATACACTACTTTTTCTTGAATTACAGTAGCGGTAGTTGTCTTCGGGCTGTTTTTAGAGGGAATAACAAGGATTTGTCCAATTTTCAGCCCTTCTTTTTCAAGAGTTGGATTGGCTTTCTTCAAATCTTCATCTGAAACACCGTATTTTTTTTCTATACCGTACAGCGTTTCTTTCGGTGCTACTTCATGAGTTGTTGTTTTCACGATTGGCTTAGCTTGCACTATAGTTTTTTGTTTCACTCCACTTTTTGGAATTAACAAAACACTATTAGGCTTTAATCCACTTTGCGCATCCGGGTTTAATTGATAAATATCATACGGAGTAACGTTGTACTTTATTGCAATCTGACTTATCGTTTCTCCTTTCTCCACTTTATGGGTAGTATTTTTTTCTTGCGAAAAAACATTGTAGTTAAACAACAAAGCAGTAATACAAATTGCAAAAAAATATTTCATCATTTTTATTTATAAAATTATTCAATCATTAATAACGGAACGGTATCAAATTTTATTCCAAAACTTGATACCGTTTATATAAAGAACATTAAAAATAATGATGTTCAAAGAAGAAATTAGCAGGGATTATATTATTCCCACTCAATAGTTGCTGGCGGTTTTGAACTAATATCATACACCACTCTATTTACTCCTTTTACTTTATTAATAATATCATTAGATATTTTCATTAAGAAGTCATACGGTAAATGTACCCAATCAGCAGTCATACCATCCGTAGATTCAACGGCACGTAATGCAATTACTTTTTCATAGGTACGCTCATCACCCATTACACCTACACTATTTACAGGAAGTAAAATAGCTCCGGCTTGCCAAACTTTATCATACAATCCCCAAGATTTCAATCCTTCGATAAAAACAGAATCTACTTCTTGTAAAATTCTAACTTTCTCTGGCGTAATATCTCCTAAAATTCTAATTGACAGTCCTGGTCCTGGGAAAGGATGTCTTCCCAATAATTCCGGGTCAATTCCTAATGAAGCTCCTACTCTGCGTACTTCATCTTTGAAAAGCATACGAAGCGGCTCCACAATTTTCAATTTCATGTAATCAGGCAAACCTCCTACATTATGGTGTGATTTAATAGTAGCCGAAGGTCCTTTTACTGAAACTGATTCAATAACATCAGGATAAATAGTTCCTTGCGCTAACCATTTTACATCTTCTATAAGGTGTGATTCATCATCAAAAACTTCGATAAATACACGTCCAATAATTTTACGTTTGGTTTCCGGGTCACTTACACCTGCCAATTCAGATAAGAAACGATCTCCAGAATCAACTCCTTTTACGTTCAATCCCATTCCTTTGTATTGATCTAATACATTTTGGAATTCGTTTTTACGAAGCAAGCCATTATTTACAAAAATACAATATAAGTTTTTTCCAATAGCTTGGTGCAATAAAACTGCCGCTACAGTAGAATCTACTCCTCCAGAAAGACCAAGAACTACTTTATCGTCCTGTAATTTCTCTTTCAACTCTGCTACCATTTCGCTAACAAAAGCATTTGGTGTAAAGTTCTGAGGAACTTCCGCTATTTTTACTAAAAAATTTTCCAGCATTTTTGATCCATCTGTAGAGTGAAAAACCTCTGGATGGTATTGGATAGCGTATGTTGTTTCACCTTCAATTTTATAAGCCGCAAATTCTACATCATGTGTACTTGCCAATTTTACCCCGTTTGTTGGTAAAGCTTTAATACTATCGCTATGACTCATCCAAACCTGGCTATTTTCAGAAACTCCTTCAAAGAAAATTTCATTCTCTTTTATATAAGACAAGTTGGCTCTACCATATTCTCTAGTGTTTGAAGCAGCAACTTCACCACCACTAAAATGGGATAAATATTGCGCACCGTAACAAACAGCCAGCATTGGAAGTTTTCCTCTAATTTGAGATAAATCAGGATGTGGCGCGTCTTCTCCTCTAACAGAAAAAGGGCTACCTCCAAGAATTACTGCTTTATAAGATGATAAATCACTCGGGAAATGATTGTAAGGGAAGATTTCGCAGAATATATTTAATTCGCGAACTCTACGCGCAATAAGTTGTGTATATTGCGATCCGAAATCTAAAATAAGTACGTTGTGTTGCATGCGCAAAAATACTTTTTATATTTTGAATTGAAAAATTGAATTTTGAAAAATATTTATTTTTTTTTCAATAGGCTATTTATCCTATTTATTTACTCTTCAGAAACTGTCTTTTTTTGACAAAACGAATGATTTTTAAAATAAAAACAAAGAATCATTTAAATACACATGAAATATACAGTACCATTTTGAGTTAACCTTATATAATGAATACATAAAAAATTAAAAAACAATGAAAATTAAAACATACGCAATACTTTCACTTTTTGTTCTTTTTATAGTTTCCTGTAGTGTTGTCGATAAATTATTGACTTTTACAGTATCTAACGAAACTAGTTTTAAAATAGCCAGTGGATTTCCTCTTAACCTCGCCACTGAAATAATCACGCCAGATGTCACTACAAATTCAAGTGCTGAGTTTCAAAATAACAATACAAAAGCTGATTTAGTAAAAGATGTAAAACTGACTGAATTAAAATTGACGATAACTGACCCAACGGACAAAACATTCAGTTTCTTAAAATCAATTCATTTGTACATTTCAACAGATGCTAATGATGAAATCGAATTAGCGTATTTAGATGATATTAATTCTACGACAAATACTTTAAATCTAATTTGTACTTCACAAAAATTAGACAAATACATTAAAGCTTCTTCTTACAAAATAAGAGCAAAAGCGGTTATCAAAGAATCCGTAACTAAAGATATTACTGTAAAATCTGAAATGAAATTTAAAGTTACTGCTGATCCGTTTTAACAAATCAGCAGTTTTCAATTCCGCTTTATTCTTTAATAATTACAAACTTGCCTTTTACTCCTGCATCCCAATTTTCCCAATAATCAGACTTAACCAGTTGTCCTTTGTCATCATAAATTTGAAATTCAGCTGTATTTCCGCCTAAAGCACCTCTATTTAAAGCTTCAATTTCGAATGTATTTATTCCTTCAATCAGAAAGATTTTAAATTCTTGATAATTCGCTTTCATCAATAATCTTTCTTGAACGACATCTCCATTCATAGTAGCTTTGGCTAAATCCCCATCAATTTGTCCAAAATCACGATATTTAATTAAAAAGAATTTCGATTTCGTTCTAATCTCACCAAAATTGACATCAATTTTAACTAAAAGTCTTGAATCTTCTTTTAATCCTTCTTTGACCAATGTTTTCCCTAAATCCTTTTCCATTTTATCCATATAAACATCTCCTGGATTAGCAAAATCATTTTTTGGAGTCATGTTTATAGTACTTACTTCTCCAATTTTCAATACGGAACTAGGGGTTTTAATTTCAGGGCTTTTAAAAACATTTGGAGTATAAGTTGGTGGTATATCCGTTTCAGGAGGGATTGTTTTTTTAAACTTCGGACTTTTATTTATAGGTGGAATTGCTTTAAACTTTTTACTAAATTCAACCTGACTATAGCTTTTTGAAGAAATACCAATACTAATTATTATAAAAAAAAGAATCTGTTTCATATAAAGTGAATATTGATAAATCAATATTTATTAAAAATTTAAAACTAAAAACATAGTGTCAACAACAAAAATAGTATAAATTAATTTTATTTATTTATCGAATTAAAAAAAGAACAATCCTATTCTTTCATTAATATTAAAGTTGCTTTAAAATCTGTCCCAAGATTCCATTGACTGGAAGAAACAATTTTCCCTTTATCATCATACACTTCAAATTCTGCTGTATTAGGAGGTGCAAAACCTTCGTTCAATGCCTCAAAATCAATCTTATTAATCCCTTTTTCTAATTTTATCTCGAAACCTTTAAAGTCGCCATCCAAAACAACCTCGTAAGCTATTACCTTATCATTTAAATACACTCTGATCTTATCCCCATCAACATAAGCGGCGTCACGATACCTCACTTTTGCAGTAAGAGAACCCGTTTTAAAAGTTCCTAAATCTTGATTTTTCTTATAAGTAACAACCTCTAAATTTTCTACTTTTTTAGTAATTTTCTCAGGATTTACAAAATTGACTTTTGGTACATCAAAAGGGACATCTAGTTTTTTTATCACTTTTGGAGCAGTAATTTTTGGTAAGTCTGCCTTTGGAGGAATTACTTTTTTTATTTTCGGTTTTATATTTTTAGGTGGAATTGCTTTAAATTTAGAGCTAAATTCATTCTGTGCATATCCGCTTAGGGACATACCTATAACAATAATTAAAAATAGAATTCTTTTCATAACTTTTTATATTAACTTATCAGTTGCTTGTAAAACCAATGGTAACTAAACGCAAAATGGCGTAATTTCACTTTCTTTAATAACATTCAATTTCCAATTTTATTACATTTTAAATCATAAGATTTTCCAAAATTGATTTCTCGAAATTGAACTTTTTAATTAAAAATCAGTGTTTTTTATTTCTCATTTTTTTCTAAATTGCAAAAAATATACCAAAATTTAAATGTAGGTTCTAATATTTTAAAAATCAGTTAAAAACAAACAAAATGAAAAGAGAAAACATATTGACAGGCTCACCATGGGAAGATAAAATGGGATATTGTCGTGCGGTACGTATTGGAAACATCATTGAAGTATCAGGAACAGTAGCAATAATAGACGGTGAAAAAGTAAAAGCTGACGATGCGCATGCACAAACGCTGAATATTTTAGAACGAGTAGAAAAAGTGCTGGAAGACTTGAATGTAGGCATGAAAGATGTCATTCGTACCCGAATTTTCACTACTGATGTTACTACATTTGAAGCGGTTGCTACGGCTCACGCCAAATTTTTTAAAGACATAAAACCAACAACTGGTTTTTACGGAATCAATCAATTAGTTGCACCGGAATATTTGGTTGAAATCGAATTTACAGCAATAGCTCCAGAAAAACCTTTAGTTCAGGAAGGATTGTAATACTTTAGCCAAAAAAATCTGATCGTTCAATAATGAATTTAGAAAACGCTAAAAAAATAATGCTTGTCACAGTCAAATGGATTTTCATTTGTGCTTTGACAGGCATTTTTTCTGGATCAGCTTCCGCATTTTTTTTAGTGGCACTAGAATGGGTTACACACTATAGAGAACACAATAACTGGCTCATTTGGCTCTTGCCAATAGGCGGTCTTATTATTGGCTTGTGCTATCATTATTACGGAAAGGATGTTGTAAAAGGTAATAATTTATTACTGGAAGAATATGAAAATCCCCAGAAAACAATTCCTTTAAAAATGGCGCCTTTAGTGCTTATCGGCACCTTACTAACGCATCTTTTTGGAGGTTCTGCAGGTCGCGAAGGCACGGCTGTACAAATGGGAGGCGCAATTTCAGATCAATTCACTACACTTTTCAACCTTGATAATTCGGATAGAAAGACATTAATCATTCTGGGAATCAGTGCTGGTTTTGCATCGGTTTTTGGAACACCTTTAGCTGGAGCACTTTTTGCTTTAGAAGTTTTATATTTCAGTAAAATCAGTTTCAAAAGCATTCCATTATCTTTTATAACCGCTTACGTTGCTTATTTTACCGTTGAATTCTGGGAAGTAAAACACACCCATTATAGTATTCCTACAATTCCCGAAATAAATTTAACCACTTTATTTTGGGTGATTCTTGCGAGTATATTATTTGGTTTGGCCGCCATGTTATTCTCCCGAAGCACCCATTTTTGGGGCGCTTTATTTTCAAAAAACATATCCTATCCTCCGCTTCGTCCTTTTATAGGAGGAATAATCCTTGCTTTAGCAATTTATTTTATTGGAACTACTAAATACATCGGTTTGGGAGTTCCCATGATTGTTGATGCCTTTTCAAATCCAAATACTTCTTACGATTTTCTGTTAAAAATACTATTCACCGGATTTACGCTGGGCGCAGGATTCAAAGGGGGCGAAGTAACACCGCTATTCTTTGTGGGCGCCACATTAGGAAGTGCTTTATCGCTACTAATTCCTTTGCCAATTGCAATTTTAGCAGGAATGGGATTCGTCGCTGTTTTTTCGGGAGCAACCCACACTCCTATTGCGTGTACGGTTATGGGAATGGAGCTTTTTGGGATAGAAAGTGGTGTTTTCATTGGTATTGCTTGTATTATCGCTTACTTTAGTTCCGGTTCTGTTGGGATTTACAAAGCCCAAATTGTAAAAGGTGCCAAATACCGTTTGTACCAAAAAGTAAAAACAAAAGACATCGAGCTTTTGTAACATTGTAAAAGTTTGTTAATTATATAAATGATTTCAACATTACATTAAAAAAATGTAATTTCGCACACTATGAAAATACAAGACATTCAAGCGATACAGTTGTTATTATCAACTCCAAAAAAAATTGCCATAATTCCACACCGAGGTCCTGATGGAGATGCTATGGGTTCAACTTTAGGATTATATCATTTTTTATTAAAAAATAACCACCATCCAGTAGTGGTTTCCCCAAATGAATTCCCTGATTTTTTAGCTTGGATGCCAGGTTCTGAAACAGTCAAAATATACGAAAAAGACAAAGAAAACTGCACCAAAATATTGGAAGATGCCGAAGTGGTTTTTACTTTAGATTTTAATGCTTTGCATCGTACAGGCGAAATGGAAAATGTTTTAGAAAAACTAACAGTTCCCTTTATCATGATTGATCATCATCAGAAACCTGATGATTATGCTACATTTACCTATTCAGATACTTCGTTTGGTTCCACTTGTGAAATGTTATATAACTTCATTTTATTTCTTGGAAAAAAAGAGGACATCGACAAAACAATTGGAACTTGTATTTATACCGGAATTCTAACTGATTCGGGTTCTTTTCGTTTTCCAAAAACAACAGGAAACACCCACAGAATTGTTGCTGAACTAATTGATTTAGGTGTCGAAAATACGGAGATTCCAACCTTATTATTTGATAACAGCTCTTATGGACGTTTACAATTACTGGGAAGAGCACTTCAAAACATGAAAGTGATTACGGAACATAAAACCGCTTACACGACGCTTACTCAAGATGAATTAAACGCTTTTGATTATGTAAAAGGAGATACGGAAGGCATTGTAAATTACGGATTAAGCATCAAAGGAATTCTTTTTACCGCTATTTTCATCGAAAATAAAGAAGAAAAAATCATCAAGATTTCTTTTCGTTCCCAAGGCGATTTTGATGTCAATCAATTTGCAAGAGACCATTTCCATGGTGGTGGACATCGCAATGCCGCTGGAGGAAAATCAGAAGTATCGATGGAAGAAACCATAAAGAAATTTGAAGATTTAGTAACAAAAATAACGATATAATACATGAAAAACAGCAAGTTAATCGCCATTGCATTCTTTTTGTTGGTATTAGTTTCAAGTTGCAAGCAACATCAGGAAGCGCGCAGACCTATTTCTCAAACTTCGGGAACCTTCATGAAGAAATCCATTGCGCGAAATAAAAAATTAATTGCCGGCGAGGAAGGACAAATCGATGCTGTTATCAGAAGAAATCCTAAAGTAAAATTCATTGCTTCGACCAAAGGATATTGGTATTCCTATTCACTTAAAAATGAAAAGGATACGCTAACACCTAAAAAAGGAGATGTCGCATTCTTTGATTATGAAATCAAAGATTTGAAGGGTAATATCATTTATTCCGAAATCGAATTAAGACCACAAGTATATTATATTGACAAACAAAATATCATGATGGGATTGAGAGACGGTATCAAATTGATGCACAAAAAAGAAAAAGTAAACTTCCTTTTCAACTCACACATGGGCTACGGTTATCATGGTGACAACAAAAAAATAGGTGCTAATCAGCCCTTACTTTGCATTGTGACTTTACGTGATTTCATGCCGGAAGCTGCATATAAAAAACAAAATGCAGTACAACCTGCAGCTGCGCCGGTGGTTAAACCGGAAGTTGCCACAGAAACGAAATCAAAAGATACCATAACACAATAAATTCAGCAATGAAATCGCCATGATTCAAAAACATTAATGAAGACTAGCGACACCAACCTTTAAAAAAAACAAATATTAACTTCGTATGAAAAAAAGCTTCCTATTCGTATTACTGGTACTAACCACATTGTATTCTTGCAAAGAAGAACATAACAATCTTCCTGATGGTTTATATGCTAAAATTGAAACCAATAAAGGTGAAATCATAGTACAATTAGATTTTGAAAAAGCACCAATAACAGTAGCCAATTATGTGACTTTGGCTGAAGGAAAAAACGAATTTGTCACCAATGAAAATCTTAAAAAAAGACCTTTTTTCGACGGTTTGAAATTTCATAGAGTAATCAAAGAATTTATGATACAAACGGGAGATCCATTAGGAACTGGATCTGGAGATACCGGTTATAAATTCAAAGACGAGTTTACCGACTTAAAATTTGACAAAGGCGGTGTTTTGGCTATGGCCAATAACGGTCCGGCGACTAACAGCAGCCAGTTTTTCATTACGCATCTTGCAACACCTTGGCTAGACGGCAAACACACCATTTTTGGACATGTTGTAGAAAAAGGTATGGATGTAGTCAACAAGATTGAGCAAAACGACTTCATTAACAAAGTGACCATCATCCGAAATGGTGAAGCGGCCAAAAAGTTTGATGCCGTAAAAATATTCAATGATTATTTCTCTGTAGAATCTCAAAATCAAAAGAAAAAAGCTGCTCTTGATGCTGAAAACAAAAGAATATACGACGAGAAATACAAAGCAGTTAGAGACCAAAAAATAGCTTATTTTGCAGCATTAAAAACCAAAGCAACAACAACACCAACTGGATTGCAATATATAATCACTAAAAAAAGTGGTGGTAAAAAACCCGTTAACGGTGCTACAATTTATATTCATTACGCAGGTTTTCTGGAAGATGGGGAACTTTTTGACGCAAGTGTAGAAAATGATGCTAAAACTTTTGGGAAATACGATGAAAACAGAGCTGCTCAAAACGGCTACCAACCTATTCCTTTTCAAGCAGGGAAAAAAGATGGCATGATTCCTGGTTTCATTGAAGGATTGGAGAAATTAAATTTTGGCGACAAAGCCGTACTTTTCATCCCGTCGAAATTGGCGTATGGACCAGCTGGAGCAGGTGGAGTGATTCCGCCAAATGCCAATATTATTTTTGAAATTGAATTAATGAAACAATAACTAAATAGAACACGGTTCTATTACGAATTCAATGGGTAATCCAAAATAAAGTAAAAAAAGTTAGCCACAAATTCCACAAATTAACACTAATTCCTTGAAAATTATCAATGAATTAATTCGTGAAATATTCGTGAAATTCGTGGCAAAAAATACAACCCACACAATTCGCAGTAGCACCTAAAACATTAAAAAACAAAAAGTCAGACCTTAATTTATTACAAAATGAAATTTAAAATTCTAATTTTATTATTCTTAGGAATGTTAACTGTACATTCCCAAACTAAGAAACCAGTTTCTGCCAAAAAACCCGTAACAGCAGTCAAAGCAGTTGTAAAAGCCCCAGTAGCTATCGAAGGGATTTTCGCCACTATTTCAACTACTAAAGGAGACATTACCGTTCAACTGGAATACAACAAAACGCCAGTAACGGTAGCTAACTTCATTGCACTTTCTGAAGGGAAAAATACATTTGTGGCGGATGAAAAACTAAAAGGAAAACCATTTTTTGATGGTTTGAAATTCCACCGTGTTATCAAAGATTTCATGATTCAAGGTGGTGATCCATCCGGAAACGGTTCTGGTGGTCCGGGATATGCGTTCAAGGATGAGTTTACCGATTTGAAATTTGATAAAGGCGGTATTTTGGCTATGGCCAATTCAGGCCCAACCACTAATGGAAGCCAATTCTTCATCACACACAAAGAAACCCCTTGGTTGAATGGAAAACACACTATTTTTGGACATGTAACACAAGGAATGAATGTTGTAAACTCGATTGCTCAAGATGATGTTATAACAAAAATTACCATTACCAGAAAAGGAGCTTTAGCAAAACAATTTGACGCTCCAAAAGTATTCACAGACTATTATGGCAACAAATCCGAAGACGCGAAGAAACAAGCCTTAATTGATGCTGAAAACCAAAAAAAGCAAGCAGCAATTCAAGCGGAAGAGAAAAAAGTGTATTTTGAAAAATACGGTAGTGTTATCACTGCAAAAACAGATTATTTAAAAACGGCAAAAGCAACTGCTACAACTACAGCTTCAGGTTTAGCCTATAAAATAGTTCAAAAAGGAAGCGGTGTAAAACCTGCTGACGGAACAACTTTCTATTTCCATTATGCCGGTTATTTTGAGGATGGAACCTTATTTGACAGCAGTTATGAAGATGTTTGCAAAGCCTACGGAAAATACGATGCAAACAGAGCCGAGCAAAATGGATACCAAGCCTTTCCTATTGAAGCGGGCAAAAAAGAAGGAATGATTCCTGGATTTTTAGAAGCATTGAAACTATTGTCTTTTGGAGACAAAGCAGTGATTTTCATCCCTTCAAATTTAGCGTATGGACAAAGAGGTGCCGGGGGTGTTATTCCTCCCAATACAAATCTTGTTTTCGAATTGGAAATGTTTGAAAAACAACCGGCTCCAAAACAATAAGTTGTAAAAAGTATTCCATAAAAAAACCCGACAAGTTTTAATATCCTGTCGGGTTTTTTATGCGCTTCTATTTTTAAGTCTTACATGAACTTATATTCCTTCTATGTTTTAAATCTAATCCTAGTCCACTTAAGTTTTTAACATCCAAAACAGCTGCTGCACGTTATAAATCTTAGCCTATTATTTCTTTCCGAATTTCCAGTCAAATTCATCTTTTTGATTGATAATCGCGCCAATCTCAAATTTCACAACCTCATCAAATTCCGTTTGAAAGATGATCCAGTTTTCCTCATTAAAATAGTTTTCGAACGTGTCGAATTCTTCCTGAGTAAATTTAGTAATTCCTTTGGCAGCCAAATCTTTTTTGACGTCACTGATTTTTCTGTTGATCACTTTATTCCCAAACAACTCCAGTTCCGGACTCGAAGCCACGATATACCCTAATTTGAAATCTTCCTCTACATAGAAAGTCAAACGCATTTTAAGTTTATTGTAGGCAAAAATCACATTATCATCTTCGTCCTTGTAATTCCTGTCTGGTTTGCCGTAAATAGCGGTAACATCATTTTGTTTCATTCCGAAAATGAGCTTGTCAATTCCGTTTTTTGGATTTATTTTCATACGTAGTTTATATTTGTTTTTTAAAAGAATAGGTGATTTGCATAACCATTTGGTGTTTATTTCGAACTTGCGTTAGGCACATTTCATATTCTATTATTTGACCGCAAAGTTCGCAAAGTTTTTTGCAAAGTCCACTACCTTTTTTATTTAAAAATTAACCGATAACAAATACCATTACTGCTTTTACTATTCACAATTTGGGCGTGACCCGCTGAAAAAATCGGGTCGGGCTATCCGTTGTAATCTTTTATTCCGTTGCACTTCATAAAAGGATTTCCACTTTTATCCCTCACGCAAAAAAGCCTCAGTACCGTAAGAACCTTTCGTTTAACAAAACAATATTTGTAAAAAAATTAGTATCTTTCAATCACAAAACCAACACAATATGACTTGGGCAGCAAAACTGATAAAACATAAAAGCGAAAATAGAATTGCCGTTTATTTTGAAAAAAATCAAGATCTGATTGCCCGGATAAAACAAATAGCAGGAGCACGATGGAGTCAGCAAAAAACCGTTTGGCACCTCCCCGATACAATCGAAAATAGAGAACGTTTCAAAATAGAGCCTCTTGCAAATTCAATTCCTTCACTCGAGGGAATTGTTCAAATAGAAAAATTCAAGCAATGGATGCGTTCCAAACGCTATAGCGAAAGCACCATTGGTACCTATAGCGAAGTCTTAAAATCGTTCTTGATTTTCTATCGAGAAAAACCCGTTACTGAAATCAATAACGAGGATGTAATTATCTACAATAACGAGTATATTTTAAAAAATAATCTTTCGGCTTCCTACCAGAACCAAACGGTTAATGCAATAAAGCTGTTTTTTATTACAATAAGAGGAACCAAAATTGACATCGATAGAATTCATCGACCTAAAAGAGCCAAGCTATTACCTAACGTATTGAGTAAAGAAGAAGTAAAATTAATCTTGAACGCACACAGTAATATCAAGCATAAAATGATGCTAAGCTTGATTTATTCTTGTGGCTTGCGTTGTGGTGAATTATTAGCACTTCAGCCCGTTCATATTGACTCAAAAAGGAATATTGTATTACTTAAAAACGCAAAAGGAAAAAAAGATAGAATTGTGCCCTTAAGCCCAAAAATACTCGAGATGCTAAGAGAATACTACTCCTTATATAAGCCAAAAAAATATTTGTTCGAAGGGCAAGTAGCAGGAGTTCCTTATGATGGTAGGAGTTTACAACAAGTACTGAAACAAGCCTTACATAAAGTCCAACTTACAAAACCAGCTACACTACATTGGTTGAGACATAGTTACGCCACACATTTACTAGAAAGCGGAACTGATTTGCGCTATATACAAGAATTACTGGGCCATAATAGCAGTAAAACTACAGAAATTTATACTCATGTTAGTACCAAAAGTATCCAACAAATAAAAAGTCCATTTGATGATTTGTAAGATAATAATTAAAGTGTATATTTGAAAGTAATACGCTACGCAGTAGCGCTTATCCACCCAAAATGAGATGTATATGCGCTACTTTGTAGCGCTTATATACAAGTTAGTGGCAAGCTTACCGGACGATAACCAAAACAACTTAACTCTAAATCTAAATGAAAAAAATAATATTCTTTTTATTCTTGCTTTGTACCTCAATTTCTTTTTCACAATCTGTAACGGGTGAAGATGAACTTAATGAAGAATATAAAAAGGTTGATAAAGAATTAAATTCTGTATATAACAAGCTTAAAAACGAACTTAAAGAAACCGACAAAAAAAATTTACTTGAAGCTCAAAAAGCTTGGATAAAATTTAGAGATTTGAATTGCAAATTCAAAAGTCAAGATCCAGGTGATGGCGGTGGACCTTATGAAAATAAAATGAAAATAGATTGCCTAATTCAGTCTACAATTGAAAGGACGAAGGAACTGAAAAATTTAATTGGTGGTCTATAAAAGTGAGTCAATTAATGTGAATTCAATAACTTAATGCAATGATGACTAGCGAAGAAGCTAAACTTTATAAATCCATTGACGAAATCCTTTGGAATGATTGGGATCCAATTGGAGTGAATGATTTTGGAGATGACGCAAGAGATGAGTATTATGGATATTTGCCACAAGTTTATCAATTAAAAATTAATGGAGCAACTAAAACTGAAATAGCAAATTATTTAGATTTGGTTGTAACAGACAGAATGGGACTGTCAAGCAATATGGAGCATTGTCTAAATATTGCCGAAAAAATTGTGTCGCTTAACAACTAAAAAAGCCAACCACTAACACTTGCTCACAATAGATTTGGGCAATTGGCTTAATTTGAAAATGGTTTTGTATTTGGGATGATTTGGCAAATCCGAAAACAAGGCTTAATTTAATCCCAAACCTCTTGTAGCAAGGGAACGTTATCTGTTGATAGCAACTTTGTATCAAATAAAAGATACAATGAAAAAATTATTTGGATTATTACTGCTCCTATTTATCAATCAGATTGTTGTAGCTCAAAAAACTGTTACTCTCCAAGAATGTGAAAGTCAGTTCCTGAAAAACAATCTTTTTCTGCTTGCTTCACATTATAATATTGATGCTTCTAAAGCACTTACTATTCAAGCACGGATTTGGGACAACCCTACATTAACTGCTGATTTGAATGCTTACAATCCGGAGAGAGGAAAATATTTCGACATTGGAACACAAGGTGCTAAGTCATTTGGTATCGATCAACTCATTTATCTTGGAGGGAAAAAGCGAAACGAAGTTAAATTGGCCCAAACCAATGAACAATTAGCAGAACTGGAATTCAATGATTTGTTGCGAACATTGAAATTGCAATTGCGCAAAAGTTTCTACACCGTTTATTTCAATTCCAAAAATCTTGAAACGACTGACAAGCAACTTTCACATATTGAAGATTTGATTAATTCCTACTCCGTTCAAGCTAAAAAAGGAAATGTGCCTTTGAAAGATTTAGTTCGTTTACAATCATTATTCCTGAATTTCAAAAATGAAAGAATGGAAGTCGTTAACAATAGCATAGAAGAACAAGCAAATTTGAAATTATTATTAAACGAAAATGAGACTGTTATTCCGACATTGACTGATTCTGATTTTAATAAATACACAAAAGAAATTCTTTTTGATGCCAAGTCATTCGAAAGTGAAGCCATTGCAAATCGTCCTGATTATCTATTGAAGCAAAAAGATATTGAAGCAAATGAATTGAATGTGAAACTTCAAAAATCACTTTCTATCCCAGATTTGACATTAGGTGCTTCTTATACACAACGCGGAGGAGCTTTTGATAATCAAAAAAATATAAACATTGGAATTCCTTTACCCCTTTGGAATAAAAACAAAGGAAATATACAATTTGCCAAAACAATTTTGGAGCAATCCAAAATAGAAAAGCAAAGTTTTGATTTGGAATTACAAACTGAAATTGCTTCGAATTGGAATAAATGGAATGAATCCAGAAAAAATTACAAACAAATAAACCCTTCTGAAAATTCTGATTTTGAAATGGTTTACAATGGTATTTTAGAAAATTTCCAAAAAAGGAATATCAGTTTACTTGAGTTTACTGATTTCATGGAAAGTTACAATCAGGCTGCCGTTCAATTAAATGAATTAAAGAAAAAAGTAGTGCTCTCAGGTGAAGAATTAAACAGCACTATCAACAAAGATTTATTTTAATCACTTCTACCGTATATCCAAAGAAGAAAGCCAATACTAAAAATATAAAATTATTCGAATATGAAAAATAAAGTAATAATAGGAATCGCATTATTAGCATTAGCATTAACAAGCTGCAAGAAGGATGTAGAAAATCCGGAAACCACAACCACTTTTGTATTGAGCGACAACATGCTTAAAACAACAACGACAGCTTCTGCAATAACAGAACCCGTTAAAAATGAATTGAGTTTTTACGGGAAAATAACTGCTGATAATAATAAATCAATTGATGTATATCCGCTTGTGGGTGGAAATGTCGTTAAAGTAAATGTTGAATTAGGTGATTATGTAAAGAAAGGACAAGTACTGGCAACTATAAAAAGTACTGATATTGCTGATTTTGAAAAGCAAATGGTCGATGCCAAAAGTGATTTATTGGTTGCCAAAAATAATCTTAAAGTATCTCAAGAATTATTTGACGGAAAATTAAATTCAGAAAGAGATGTTCTTGAAGCCAAAAGTCAAGTTGCTAAAGCAATTTCTCAATTAAACCGTGTTCAAGAAACCTATAAAATATACAACATAAAATCAGGTTCACTTTATGAGGTAACGGCTCCAATTAGTGGTTTTATTATCCAAAAAAGTATCAATCAAGACATGCTTTTAAGAAATGACCGTTCTGAAAATATTTTTGACATTGCCGAAATCAGCGAAGTTTGGGCTATGGCCAATGTAAACGAAAGTGATATCGAAAAAGTAAAGCTGGGAGAAGACGCTGAAATAACAACGTTGAGTTATCCTGACAAAGTCTTCAAAGGAAAAGTAGATAAAATTTTCAATGTAATTGATCCCAATACTAAAGCGATGAACGCTAGAGTAAAACTGCAAAACAAAGATTTTCTTTTGAAACCAGATATGAATGCAAGCATCAAATTATCATTTAATGAAGATGAATCAATGATTGCTGTTCCCAGTACTGCCATAATATTTGATAAAAGCAAAAACTTCGTGATGATTTTCAAAGATCGAAATAACATTGAAACCAGACAAGTGGAAGTCTTTAGACAAGTAGGCGAAACTACCTATATTTCAAGTGGTTTGAAAGAAAATGAAAAAGTTATTACTAAGAATCAATTATTTATTTACGATGCATTAAACGATTAAAACATGAACAAATTCATTAAAAATATCATTGCTTTTTCGATTAAGAATAAAGCATTTACCTTCTTTTGGGTAGGATTATTGGCTGTTTCAGGCTTTATTGCTTTCAAAAATATGCCCATCGAAGCGTTTCCCGATGTGACCAATACACAAATTATAATTGTGAATCAATGGAACGGGAAAAGTGCTGAAGAAATTGAGCGATTCGTAACCTCACCAATTGAGATTTCCATGAACTCCGTACAGAAAAAAACCAGTGTTCGCAGTATCACGATGTTTGGTTTATCTGTAATCAAAATTATTTTTGATGATGGTGTTGATGATGCTTTTGCACGCCAACAAGTGAACAATTTATTAAAAAACGTATCGCTTCCAGATGGTGTAGATGTTGATGTGCAACCACCTTACGGTCCTACGGGAGAAATTTTTAGATATGTTCTTAAAAGTAAAAACAGAGATTCTCGCGATTTATTGACTATTCAGAGTTGGACAATCGATCGTCAATTAAGAGCGATACCTGGAGTTGCTGATTTAGTGGCTTTTGGTGGACAACAAAAAACGTATGAAGTAGGTGTTGATCCAATTAAACTAGCCAAATACAACATTACACCGTTACAGGTTTATGATGCAGTAAGTGCCAGTAACCTGAATGTTGGTGGTGATGTAATTGAGAAAAACGGTCAAGCTTTTGTCGTTCGTGGCGTTGGATTATTAAAATCAATTGCTGATATAGAAAACATAATTGTTGACGATGCCAATGGAAATCCAATTTTAGTAAAAAATCTTGCCAATGTTACCGAAAGTTCCATGCCAAGAGTGGGGCAAGTGGGATTAAACGGGAATGACGATGTAGTGGAAGGAATTGTTGTGATGCGAAAAGGTGAAAATGCAAAAGAAGTTTTAGCATTAGTAAAAGCTAAAATCGATGAATTGAACAATAGTATTTTGCCAAAAGACGTAAAAATGGAAACCTTTTACGATCGCGATAAATTGATGAATTTCACAACTGATACCGTTATGCACAATTTACTGGAAGGAATTATTCTGGTAACCTGCATTGTATTTCTTTTTATGGCTGATTGGCGTACTACATTTACAGTTTCTATCGTAATACCATTATCGCTGCTTTTTGCGTTTTTATGTTTGAAATTAATGGGAATGAGTGCCAATTTACTAAGCCTTGGTGCAGTCGATTTCGGGATTATTATTGATGGTGCCGTCGTCATGGTCGAAGGATTATTTGTAGTTTTAGATCACAAAGCCCACGCGGTTGGAATGGATAAGTTTAATAAATTAGCCAAAGGTAGCATCATCAAAAAAACAGGAACAGAAATGGGTAAATCTATTTTCTTTTCTAAACTGATTATTATTACGGCTTTATTACCCATATTTTCTTTTCAAAAAGTAGAAGGTAAAATGTTCTCGCCTTTGGCATATACATTAGGTTTTGCATTAGTTGGGGCTTTACTTTTTACATTGACTTTAGTTCCTGTGCTTTCACATTTATTATTAAACAAAAATGTAAGAGAAAAAAACAATCCGTTTGTTAATTTTTGGGATAGAATTGTAGAAAGAGGATTTAAATTTACTTTTAAAAATAAAGTAAAAGCACTTACCAGCACCATTGTTTTTATTGTAGTTGTATTTTTCTCAGCCACATTTCTAGGAACTGAATTTTTACCGCAGTTGAATGAAGGAGCACTTTGGGTAGAAGCAAAACTGCCAATGAGTACCAGTTTGACCGAAACTGTAAAGACTACAGCGGTTTTAAGAAAAGAATTGCAAAGCTTTCCTGAAGTAAACGGAGTTCTTTCGCAAGTGGGTCGTAGTAATGACGGTACAGATCCAAGTGGTTTTTATTACGTGCAAATGCAAGTAAACTTAAAACCGAAAGAAGAATGGAAACGTAAAATTACAATGGATGGTTTGGTAGATGAAATGGATAAAAAACTGACCAAACACCAAGGAATTGGGTATAACTATTCCCAACCAATAATCGATAATGTTGCCGAAGCAGTTGCTGGTATAAATGCTTCCAATGCTGTAAAAATATATGGCGATGATTTGGATAAACTAGATGAGCTAGCCAATAAAGTACTTGCCCAAATCAAGGATGTTCCAGGAATCAGAGATGTAGGTATTCTTAGAAATATAGGACAACCAGAAATAAGTGTTATTCTGGACAGAGAAAAAATGGCGGCATACGGAGTAACATTAAAAGATGCTCAAGCCGTTTTAGAATTAGCTTTTGGAGGAAAAACTGCAACTGAAAAATATGAAGGCGAAAAGAAATTTGATGTCAGAGTTCGATACGCAAAAGAATATCGTAAAGATGAGAAAGATATTTCAGAGTTGAAAGTGCCAACTATCAGCGGAGCAAAAATACCGTTAAAAGAAATCTCGGATGTAAAAACAATTACGGGTCCGGCTTTTATTTACAGAGACAATACCAAACGATTTATTGGTGTGAAATTCTCAGTTCGTGATCGAGATTTAGGAAGTACCATCGCTGATGCACAATCTAGAGTTGCTAAACTAAAAATGCCTACAGGTTACACTGTAGGATGGACAGGAGAATTTGAAAACCAAGTTCGCGCCAGTGCCAGATTAGGTCAAGTTGTTCCAATAAGTTTAATAGGTATCTTTCTTTTACTCTTTATTTTATTCGGAAATATAAAAGACTCCTTGTTGGTTTTGTCTAATGTTCCGTTCGCTATTATCGGAGGAATTATTGCGCTGCATATAACAGGAATGAACTTCGGAATATCGGCAGGAGTTGGATTTATTGCCCTACTTGGTATTTGCATTCAAAACGGGGTTATTCTTTTAACAGAATTTCACAATAATTTAAAAGCCAAGTTTACGCTTGAAGAATCCATTTTTATGGGTGTAAAAGCCAGAACAAGAGCTGTTGTTATGACTGCACTGATGGCTTCGATTGGTTTGATGCCAGCTGCTGTTTCTTCGGGAATTGGTTCCGAATCACAAAAGCCCTTAGCAATTGTGATTATAGGTGGATTGGTTACTGCAACTGTACTTACCCTATTGATATTCCCAGTTATTTTCTGGGTTTTTAATAGAAAAAAGCATGCACCTATTGAATAGAAAAAATAGTTTTATATTGTTAATTGTTGGGTTAAAAAGAAGAGCATCATTATAATTTTATAATGGTGCTTTTTGGTTTATATTAAATTTCATATAGAATTTTTACTATATAAGTCAACTGCAAACTTAAATTTATAATTTAGCAAAGAATGGTTCTAAAATCTTAATCCATATTTATGCAAAAGCAAATGAAGAATATCTATCTAATGTTAATTATATTTTTTACAACCTTACTTTGGTCAATTATCAATCCAAAAGAAAACTTCACCTGTTTTCTTGAAATTATACCCGCATTAATAGGAGTTTCCGTTTTGGCATTCACATTTAAGAAATTCAGATTTACCAATTTTACTTATTTTTTGATTTTAATTCACTCTATTATTTTATTTATTGGAGGTCATTATACCTATGCCGAAGTTCCATTATTTGATTACATCAAAGAAGTTTTCCATCAATCTAGAAATAATTATGATAAAGTGGGACATTTTGCTCAAGGTTTAGTCCCTGCAATGATAATACGTGAATTGTTTATTCGGAAAAAGGTAATTAGCAACCAAAGTTTTTTCAATTTCATAATTGTTTCTATTTGTTTAGCTATTAGTGCTGCTTACGAATGGATTGAATGGGGTGTGTCACTTGGAACTGGAGAAGGTGGAGATGCATTTTTAGGAACTCAAGGCTATATTTGGGATACACAATCGGATATGTTGTTTGCAACAATTGGAGCCATCACTGGTTTAATTTTGTTTTCAAAAATTCAGGATAAACAACTTCAAATGGTTTAATTATTTCATTATAAAAGCAAAAAAGCATCATCGTAAATCACAATGATGCTTTTTTTTTAATTCTAAATAAATCCTAAAGACTAGCTATAGCTTTTGATTCTGATAATTTCAAAAACACTACAGATTCTTTGGCATTAGATATTTGGGCATATTTTAATGCATTAACACCAATCTCATTTTTTTCTTTTAAATGTGCACCATTGGCTAATAATAATTTGATGATTTCAACTTTATTATACCTTGCGGCTATCATTAATGGAGTTAATCCATTTGATTTTTCGTTAACATCAATACCGTATACTATTAATTTTTTTACAAGGTCAATTTCTCCTTTGTAGATTGCCATACACAAGGGAGTTACACCTTCATAAATGGAATGATTGATTTCTTTTTGAGTAAAAGAATTGTGATTTGATGCATAAGAAACAGTTGAAAATGTTACTAAAGCAACTCCTAGGTAAACGATTGATTTTTTCATGATGTTTGATTTTTTTGTTAATTGATTGATTTTTTTGATGATTTAAATTCTGAACTAATATTCTATGCAAATATACATCTAAAGAAAGGTATCTTGTTTTACCAGGTACTTAATTTTAACAAAATATTAACTTTTTAAAATATTATTTAAATTGTAAAACACTAGAATATAAACATTTAAACATACAATAGCATCTACTTTTGAAAAAAAAAATAAATTATATAATTAATAGAAAACAACTTTATGCTTTAATAAAAAGATATAATTCAAATTATAATTATTCCTTTTTTAGTATTTTTACTTAAACAATTCTTAAAATGCAATCAAAGGCAATAAATGTAAAGGAGTATTTAGAAGAAATTCCTGAGGAAAGAAAGCAAGCATTTGTTAAACTTAGAGAAACAATAGTCACTAATATTCCTAAAGGATTTGTTGAACAAATGTCTTATGGGATGATTGGTTATATTGTACCACATTCTATTTATTCAAATGGATATCACTGTGATTCGAAACTACCGTTACCTTTTGTAAACATTGCCTCTCAAAAGAATTTTATTGCGATATATCATATGGGAATTTATGCTAATCCTGAATTATTGCAATGGTTTGTCAACGAATACCCCAAACACAGCATACAAAAACTCGACATGGGAAAAAGTTGTATCCGATTTAAAAAGTTTGATTATATTCCTTTTGATTTAATTGCAGAACTTATGCAAAAAATGGCTGTTGATGACTGGATCAATTGTTACGAGTCACAAATTAAAAAATCAAAATAATTACGAACCTTAATTTTTAAAACTATGAACATTATCAAAAAAATTGTTTTAGCCGTATTAACGATTGTAGCTCTGGCATTGATTACCGCTCTATTTCTGACAAAAAACTATGCTGTAGAACGAGAAATTACTATCGACCAACCTAAAGACAGTGTTTTCAATTATATTAAATACGTTAAAAATCAAGATAATTTTAGCGTTTGGAATAGAAAAGATCCAAAAATGATTAAAACATTTTCAGGAACTGACGGCACGGTAGGATTTGTATATTCATGGAATAGTCAGGACAAAAATGTAGGTGTTGGAGAACAGGAAATTAAAAAAATCCTTGAAGGAGAACGAATCGATTTTGAATTACGTTTTAAAGTTCCTTTCGAATCAACCGATAATGCTTACATAATAACGAAAGCCATTTCACCAAATCAAACTAAAGTAAAATGGGGATTTAATGGCAAAATGCCGTATCCAATGAATTTAATGTTAGCATTTATGAATATGGATAAAATACTGGGTAAAGATTTGCAAGATGGATTGAATAATCTAAAAGTTGTTTTAGAAAAAAAATAAATGCATTATTACTAAAAACAAAAAACCGCAATTCCAATTCAGAATTGAGGTTTTCTATTTTTGTTAAAAGCCTCTCTTATCTATTTGCTAAATAAGCTAAAACATTTTTGTTTATTCTTTCATCAATATTTGAAATATCAGCTTTAACGAATTTCTCGCCTAGAATATTCTCATACAATTCAATATATCTTTCAGAAACAGTTTCGATATATTCGTCAGTCATCTCAGGAATTTGTTGTCCTTCTAATCCTTGAAAACCATTTTCAATTAACCAACGACGAACAAACTCCTTAGATAATTGTTTTTGTTCCTCACCTTTATCCTGTCTTTCCTGATATCCTTCCGCATAAAAGTAACGAGAAGAATCTGGTGTATGAATTTCATCAATCAAAACAATTACGCCATCTTTCGTTTTACCAAATTCATATTTGGTATCTACCAAAATCAATCCGCGACTGGCAGCAATTTCAGTTCCTCTTTGAAATAATGCTCTGGTATATTTTTCTAAAACTAAATAATCTTCCTCAGAAACAATTCCTTTAGAAAGAATATCGGCTCTTGAAATATCAGCATCATGTTCTCCGTTATCTGCTTTTGTAGTTGGTGTAATAATTGGTTCAGGAAACTTATCGTTTTCTTTTAAACCTTCCGCCATTTTAACGCCACAAATTTCTCTTTTGCCAAGAGCATATTCACGTGCAGCATGACCTGAAACATAACCACGTATTACCATTTCAACTTTGAAAGGGTCACATAAATGCCCAACCGCTACATTAGGATCAGGAGTAGCAATTAACCAATTAGGTACTATATCTTGGGTCAATTCCATGAATTTAGTAGCAATTTGATTTAGAATCTGACCTTTATATGGAATTCCTTTTGGTAAAACTACATCAAAAGCTGAAAGCCTATCCGTGGCAACCATTACTAAAAGATCATCATTTATATTGTAAACTTCTCTTACTTTACCTCTGTAAACAGATTTTTGATTTGGAAAATTAAAATTAGTAGTTGTGATGGTGTTACTCATTATTATAGTGTTGTGTTGTTTTTTTATGTAGCTGCAAATTTATGATTATTTTGCAAAGAAAAGCAAAGAATCCTTTATTCTAAAAGTATAAATAAATAGTGCTTTAAAAATAAATTCTAAAAATTCAAAATAAAGAAAATTTACGGTTCACACCTACTCTATTTCCGAAGTATGTTTTTTTAATAATTCTTTGGACAGGTATTTAGCAACTCCTTCATTATCATTCGTTAAAATCACTTCTAAATGAGAAAGTTTATCTTTTAAACTATCAGGTGCATTTCCCATGATTAATCCTTTACCGGTTGATTTAAGCATATTTTCATCATTGAATCCATCGCCAAAAGCTATTGCTTCATGGAAAAGCAGATTTTCTTTTTCTAAAATTTTTGCAATGGCAACACTTTTGTCTACTGATTTGTCCATAAATTCCAAACAAAGCGGAAGACTAAAAGCATGACTAAAAAGCGAGGAATGATTTTCTAGAATTTGTTCTCTCAGTTCCAATAATTTTGAATGGGTATCATGGGTAAAAAAGACTTTTATAGCACTTAAATCTTCAACCGTACTAAAATCTACCAATTCTGGATGATAATTTAATTCCGTTTGAAAACTATTTAGTTTTTCATTGTGTTTATTGGTTTGCCAAACATTTTCTCTAAACAAAACAGTTGTAATCTCTGGGTCTATATCTAAGGATAAAACAGACTTAACAGCATCACTTTCCATATTAACCGCGAAAAGAAGCTCTTTTGTTGGGGAATGAATCCTTGCTCCATTAGAGGTAACTAAATAAAGAGGAATCCCTAAACATTCCACAATAGGCATCGCGTCTAAATGGTGACGACCTGTTGCAACAATTATTAAATAGTTTTGATTGTGTAGTTCTTGAAAAACAGTTTTGGTATATTCTGAAATTTTGTGATCTGAATTTAATAAGGTTCCGTCTAAGTCGCTTATTACGACTTTTATTTTTTCTTGTATCATCTTTCGTTTTTCACTGCCATTTTTAATAATTCCAAATTTATTCAATTTTAGAGACAAACGCAAAAAATTATAACAAGTTTAGGTTAATCTTTCCTAAAGAGATTTTGAAAAACATATTTAAAATATTTGTTGTATTTAAAATACAACAAATAAAAATGATTGCTATATTTGTAAAAATTTAAATTGAATAAAATCATGAATGCAAATCAAAAAGAATTAATAAAAGCCACTGTGCCAATTTTAAGAACAAATGGAAATGATTTGATAACGTATTTTTACCAAAGAATGCTATCAAATAATCCCGAGCTAAAAAACATTTTTAATATGGCAAATCAAGCTAGTGGAAAACAACAAAACGCTTTGAGTGGAGCTGTTCTTGCTTTTGCTGAAAACATAGAAAATCCAGCTGTTTTGATCAATACGTTAAAATCAATTGGAAATAAACATGTGAGCTTAAATATTCAACCTGAGCAATATGATATCGTTGGAAATCATTTAATCGGATCGATAAAAGAAGTATTAGGTGATCTCGCAACTACTGAATTAATTGAAGCTTGGACCTGTGCCTATAATGAATTGGCGCAAATAATGATTAGCATTGAAGCGGAAATGTATCAAAAAACAAACAATAAAAAAGGAGGTTGGAGAGGCTGGAGAACCTTTATAATCTCTAAAATTGTAAAAGAAAGCGACGAAATTAATTCATTTTACCTTAAACCGGAAGACAACAAAGAAATTGCCGATTTCTATCCAGGACAATACATATCGGTGAGTACTTTTATTCCGGAATTAGGTCATAAACAGCCTAGACAATATAGCCTGTCTTCCCATTCCAATAATGACTATTACAGAATTTCGGTAAAAAAAGAAATCAGTCAAAATACAACTCCTGATGGTATTGTTTCCAATGCATTACATAATAAAAAAGAGGGTGATATCATTGAACTTAGCGCGCCAGCAGGTGTGTTTTTTGCTGATCCAAAAGCAACAAATCCTTTAGTATTAGTTAGCGGCGGCGTTGGACTTACTCCTATGATGAGTATGGTAGAAACCAATAAAAATTCTCTTCAAAAAAATCAAACGGTTTGGATTCACAGTTGTCGTAATGAAAGTGTTCATGCGTTCAAAGATACTATCGAGGAATTAAACGACGAAAATGAGTGGTTAACCTCTTTTGTTTTTTATGAAACTTTACCCGAATCAGAAACAAACGCCATCGAAGGAAGAATCGATTTACATCAAATTAAAGAAGAAATCCTTATTGCCGATGCAAAATATTATATTTGCGGACCGGCAATTTTTATAAAAGTTCAATATCAATCTTTGGTTGCACTAGGCGTAAATAGAGAAAATATACTTTATGAAGAATTTGGCCCTCAATTATTAAGCCTTAATTAGCACATTTTAATATGAAATTGAATCACTTTACAGATTTTAGTATGCGGGTTTTAATGTATTTAAATCAAAAAAAAGACACTCCACAAAGTTCTTTGGATGATTTAGCTGATACTTTTAAAATTTCGCGAAACCATCTCATTAAAGTAGTTCAATTCTTATCGGCAAATCAATTAATTCTCACCAAAAGAGGAAAGAATGGTGGAATAACGATTTCTGAGAAAGCAAGAGAAATTCTGTTAGGTGATTTAATTCATCTATTGGAACAAGACGATACGCCTATCATTAATTGCGATTCAAAACCTTGTATTTTTCAACCACATCATTGCAAACTAAAATCATTATTCAATACCGCTTATCTAGCTTTTATTGAAAGTTTAAATCAGTATAAACTTTCTGATATCGAATTCAAAAATTGGAGTGCTATGTTTTAATACAAATCAAACAAAAAAGGCTTTATAAAAAGCCTTTTTTGTTTTAATCGTTGTTCTCAATCATCTTATACGCATCAATTACTTTTTTGACCAATCGATGTCTTACAATGTCTTTGTCATCAAGATAAATAATCCCAATTCCATCGACATCTTTTAAAACTAACAAAGCCTCTTTAAGACCGGAAATGGTTCTTCTTGGTAAATCGACTTGACCCGGGTCACCGGTAATCATGAATTTAGCACTTTTTCCCATACGTGTCAAAAACATTTTCATCTGCGAATGCGTTGTATTCTGTGCTTCATCCAAGATTACAAAAGCATTATCCAATGTCCTTCCACGCATGAATGCCAAAGGTGCAATTTGAATGATTCCCTTTAGAATATAATCCTCCAGTTTTTCGTTGGGTAACATATCACGCAACGCATCGTACAAAGGCTGCATATATGGATCTAGTTTTTCCTTCATATCACCAGGAAGAAAACCAAGATTCTCCCCTGCTTCTACTGCTGGACGCGTAAGTATAATACGCTTGACTTCTTTATCTTTAAGTGCTTTTATGGCCATGGCAACACCCGTATAGGTTTTTCCGGTTCCTGCAGGTCCAACAGCAAAAACCATATCATTTTTTGCCATAGTATCCACCAACAATTGTTGGTTGGCAGTCATTGCCTTAATAATTTTCCCACCTACACCATGCACTAATATTTTATCTTGCCCTTGGAATTTTCTTTCTTCCTGACCATCTCCAAGGATAACACGTTCAATTACATTATTGTCAATATTATTGTATCGTGAAAAGTGCACCATTAACCGTTGAAATCGTTTTTCAAACTCGTCTAAAACCTCTTTTTCGCCAAAAGCTTTTAAGGTTGTTCCCCGAGCAACAATCTTCAATTTTGGGTAGTATTTTTTAATTGTTTCAAGATGAGTGTCTTGAGCGCCCCAAAAGTCTTTTGGAGCGATGTCTATGAGCTCGATTATTCTTTCGTTCAAATGAGGTAGTTTTAAATTAGAATTAATTTTTTTATAAATCAATTGGCTGTCGAGTATATTTCTAGTTTTTAAATAGAATTTGTTTTTTGTTTTTCGTTTTTTGAGTTTACTATTATTAGCTTTGCACTTCTCAAATTTAATAAAATTAGGTTTACATAACACCAATAGTTATAAACAAAATTATGTCAATAATTACCCTTACTACCGATTACGGCTTGAAAGACCACTTTGTAGGTGCGTTGAAAGGGAAGATTTTATCTGAGTATTCCGAGGCATCCATTATTGATATTTCGCATGACATAGACCCATTCAACACTGTAGAAGCAAGTTACATTATTGGCGCATCCTATGCGAGTTTTCCAAAAGGTACAGTTCACCTTATTGGAGTCGATATGGAATCGAATAAAGAAAATCAACATATCGTCATGCAATGGAACGATCATTATTTTATTGCTGCCGATAATGGCATTTTGAGTATGCTTTCGCAAAAGATTGTACCGCAAAAAATGGTAGCAATAAATATTCATGACCGTTTGCATAATGAAGCTACTGATCTAGACGTATTTGTAAAAGTAGCCTGTCATATTGCCAAAGGTGGTTTAATGAATGTTATTGGTAAAGAAATAAATAGTATTAAGCAAGTAACTGACTTACAAGCTCTAATGGCTATTGATGGCAATTCTTTAAAGGGTCACGTAATTTACATTGACCATTTTGGAAACGTGGTGACTAATATTACTAAAAAATATTTTATTGAAGTTGCCAAAGGACGACCTTATGAGATTGTATTAAAAACCAAAAATATCAAAACCATTTTACCAAACTATTCAGCGATTGCGAGTTCTGATAAATATCCGATAAAATATTATGAAGGGGAAAAATTAGCCATTTTCAATGAAGCCGGTTTTCTAGAAATTGCCATTTTTAGAAGCAATCCTTCTAAAGTAGGCTCTGCAAATAGTTTACTTGGATTGAATTATAGGGATATAATAAATATAGTATTCCGTTAGCAGTGTTCAGTAATCATTTCAAAAATCTAAAATTGTCAATCCTCAATCTTAAATCATAAATCCCACATGTTTGTACGAATAGTAAAATTGAGTTTTCATGAGGAAAATATTCCTGCTTTTTTAGAAAACTTTGAGTTAATGAAAGATAAAATACGAAATGCTCCCGGAAATCGTTTCTTAGAACTGTATCAGGATAAAAACAATAAAAGCATTTTCTTTACTTACAGCTATTGGGAAACCGAAGCTGATTTAGAAAATTATAGAAATTCTGAACTTTTTTATGATGTTTGGACATTCACCAAGAAATTATTCAACGACAAACCAGAAGCTTGGAGTGTTGACAAATTAGTAAGCTTAGAGTAATCAGTGTTCAATTAGCAGATTTCAGTTTCAAATAAACAAATAACCAAATCAACGAATAAACATAAAGAATGAAATCAATAGTATTACGAGAAATAAAATCTTTTTTTGGTTCGCCCATTGGCTACTTGGTTATTGCCATTTTTCTAATTATAAACGGATTGTTTCTTTGGGTTTTCGAAGGAGATTACAATATTTTAAATACTGGTTTTGCTGATTTGACTCCGTTTTTCACATTAGCACCTTGGATTTTGATTTTCCTGATTCCAGCAGTAACTATGCGTAGTTTCTCGGATGAGAAAAAACAAGGAACATTAGAGTTATTGCTAACTAAACCTTTGAGTATTTGGCAAATTGTAAACGGGAAATTTCTTGGAGCCTTACTTTTAATTGTAATGGCAATCATTCCAACCTTTATTTATGTAAAAGTAATTTCCAGTTTAGGAATACCCGAAGGAAATATTGATATGGGAAGCACTATTGGTTCTTATTTTGGATTATTATTCTTGATTGCTGGCTATTCTTCTATTGGAATCTTTACTTCAACCCTTTCCGATAATCAAATTGTAGCCTTTATTGTAGCCGTTTTTTTATGTTTCTTTCTCTACTTCGGGTTTGAAGGATTAGCCACAGTTTCACCTGCGTTTTCGAACTTTATTTCGGCTTTAGGAATGCAAAATCATTACAAAAGCATGAGCCGAGGCGTAATAGACACTAGAGATATTATCTATTTTGTAAGCATTACAGTTGCATTTCTTTCGTTTACTGTTTATAATCTAAAATCTTTTAAATCGTAATGAATACAGCTAAAAAAAACAATCTAAAATCCGTTGCAATCACTATTGCTGTTTTATTGCTTTTGAATTTGATAGGAAATTCATTTTTTCATCGTTTTGATTTAACCAAAGATAAAAGATATACCCTTTCCCTTACTTCTTTGAATATTATCAAACAAGTAAAAAATCCTTTGTCCATAAAAGTCTATATGCAAGGTGATTTACCGCCTGAATTCAAACGACTACAGCAAGAAACCAGACAATTACTGGAAGAATTTCAAGCCTACAACAAAAATATTATTTTTGAATTTGTGGATCCATTGGAAAACAAAGACGAAAGCATGGACAACATAAAAGAGTTGTATCGAAAAGGATTGACTCCAATAAACATAACGGTTGACGATAAAGGAAAACAATCCCAAGCAATGGTTTTTCCTTGGGCAATTGCTGTTTACAACAATAAAGAAGTTAATATTCCTTTGTTGAAAAACAGAATGGGCGCTTCCACTACCCAAAAAGTGATTGGTTCCGTACAACATCTGGAATATTCGATTGCAGATGCCTTGAATAAAATTACCAAAGAAAAACAAAAGACAATAGCAGTACTAAAAGGGAACGGCGAGCTTCAGGATGTATTAATGGCTAAGTTTCTGATGCAAGTAAGAGAAAGCTATCATATTGGTCCATTTACATTAGATTCGGTTGCAAAAAATCCTATTGGAAGTTTAGAAGCTTTAGAAAAATATGACTTGGCAATTATTGCTAAACCAACAGAAACTTTTTCGGATGCGGAGAAACAGGTTTTAGACCAATACATCATCAACGGTGGAAAAACATTGTGGCTTATAGATCAAGTTGCTGTTGAAATGGACAGTTTATACAACTCAGCCGGAGCAACTTTGGCGTATCCAAGAGATTTGAATTTGAATGATATGTTCTTTAAATACGGTATTCGAATCAATCCTGATTTAGTAAAAGATGAACGTGGAAGTCCTATAAAATTGGCTACCGGAGAACAAGGAAGTGCCACTCAATTTCAAGAATTTAACTGGAAATTTGCACCTCAGGTTTATCCTAATAGCCCACATCCCATTGTGAAAAATTTAGGAGGAATCCGTTTTGATTTTGCCAATCCTATCGATACGTTGAAAAACGGAATTAAGAAAACGATTCTGTTACAATCCTCTCAATATTCGAAAAAAATAGGTACACCGACAGAAATAAATTTGAATAGCGTTACCGAAGAAACTTCGCCTACTGATTACCTGAATAAAGGAAATATTCCCCTTTCGGTTTTATTGGAGGGTTCGTTTCATTCGATGTTTGAAAATAGAGTTTTGCCATTTGACCAAAAAACATTTGAAACCAAAGGAAAAGACAATAAAATGATTGTGATTTCTGACGGAGATTTGATTAAAAATCAATTAGATAAAAATTTTCAACCTGTAGAATTAGGTTACGATCAAAAATCTGGAAATTTGTATGACAACAAAGATTTTCTCATAAATTGTGTCAATTACCTGTTGGATGACAATGGACTTATTAACATTCGAAGCAAAGATCTCGATTTACCTTTATTGGATAAAGAAAAAGTTTATGAAAACTATACCGTTACGCAATTCATAACTATCGGGCTTCCAATTCTAATTTTGTTGCTTTTTGGTGTTCTATTTACTTTCCTTCGAAAAAGAAAATACAGCAAGTAGATGTTAATAAAAAAGTTTCCAAACTAGAATTGTTTACGATATATTTGTAAAATGTATCGTATTTTGAATATAGAGAAATACGTTAAAAAATAAAACAAAACAGATGAAATTTATAGTATCGAGTTCGTACTTATTGAAACAATTACAAGTTTTAGGTAACGTTATCAACAGTAGTAATACTTTGCCTATTTTAGATAACTTTCTATTTGATTTAGACCACAATGTGCTAACGGTTTCTGCATCCGATTTAGAGACTACAATGTCAGCAACTTTAGGAATTGATTCAGAGAGCAAAGGAAGTGTTGCTGTTCCTGCAAAATTACTTTTGGAAATCCTTAAAACATTCCCTGAACAGCCATTAACTTTTACAGTTGAAGAAAACAGTACGATTGAAATCAGTTCCAATTCCGGAAAATATGCTTTAGCTTATGCTCCTGGTGCTGAATTTCCTAAATCAGTAAACTTAGACGATCCATCTGTAACACTTGTTCCTGCTGATGTTTTGGCAACAGCCATAAGCAAAACAATATTTGCTGCCGGAAATGATGATTTACGTCCGGTAATGTCTGGGGTATTCTTTCAATTTTCTCCGCAAGGATTGACATTTGTAGCAACTGATGCGCACAAATTAGTAAAATATGCCCGTACTGATGTAACGGCTTCACAAGTTGCTGATTTTATTATGCCAAAGAAACCTTTGAACATTTTAAAAAATATCCTTGGTACTTCGGATGCCGAAGTCAAAATTGAATACAACGATTCGAATGCTACTTTTTCTTTCGATAATTATGTTTTAATGTGCCGTTTAATTGATGGAAAATATCCAAATTACGAAGCGGTAATCCCAAAAGAAAATCCAAATAAATTAATGATTGACCGTTCTCAATTTTTAAGTTCTGTTCGTCGTGTAGCCATCTTTTCAAATAAAACTACACACCAGATTCGTTTGAAAATCGCTGGCGCTGAATTAAATGTTTCAGCCGAAGATATTGATTACTCAAACAAAGCTGAAGAAAGATTGACTTGTGATTATCAAGGTGATGATATGCAAATAGGGTATAATTCTCGTTTCTTAACTGAAATGTTGACTAACTTGCAATCGGATATGATTATGCTTGAAATGTCATTACCAAACAGAGCCGGAATCCTAACTCCAGTTGATGGATTAGAAGAAGGCGAAACTGTTACCATGCTTGTTATGCCGGTAATGCTGAACAGTTAACATTATATTTTGAATTTGTTATATTTAGATTTTTAAAATTCAAATATAATACTTACCATTGTATAACAAATACGCTATTAACCAAACCACTTTTATATTTAAAAAACCGCAACTTCTTTTGAAATTGCGGTTTTTTGTTTTCTAATGATTTCTAAATGCAATAATTTGTTATATAACACCCATTTTTTTCATTAGGAACGTAGCACTTCTATTTTTACAAATACCGTCCCGTAGTTTGTAATCAAAATGCAGATCATCATTGATAATCTCCACTTCAAAACATTTGTTGGTGAGAACATTTGGATATTCATTTGTAGTCAGACAAACTTCAATATCATGGGTAGCGATAGCTCCAATAGCGTTTTTGCTAATTACTTTTTTAACTACTTCAATTGTTCCGTTTCGTTTATCATCTGAATTGGTTCCTCGCAATATTTCATCTAATAAAACAAATGCGGGTCTGTTTTCTAACTCGTCCATAATTTGCTTTAAGCGTTTAATCTCTGCAAAGAAATACGATTCACTATCAGATAACGAATCGGATAATCTCATGGATACTAAAACAGGCAATGGATGAACATTAGCCTGACTGGCACAAACTGGTGAACCCATTCCTGACAAAACCATATTGATTCCTAAACTTCTCAAAAAAGTACTTTTACCTGACATATTCGAACCTGTCAAAATCATAAAGGACTCGGGATGAAAACTCACATCATTTCCCACTCTAGTTTTATCATTTAGCAATGGATGACTTAAATTGGCGAAATCTATTTCAAAATTAGTATTCAATGTAGGAAATACAAATTTCGGATTGTTATACGAAAGATTCGCCAAACTGTTCAACATTTCAAATTCACCTATAACTTCCAACCAATCTTCCAAAGCTTCAGTATGGTCTTTTTTCCATTGAATTAAGCCTTTTAAAACATGAATGTTAAATAGAAAAGTACCGTTGAATACAATTCCAGTCACAAAATTCCCAATGCTGTCCATTTTCGAAAATAAATCAGCTAATTCTTTTAAGTGAACACTTGCATTTTCTTTCTTGAATGTCAGTTTTTGTTGCAAATCAATTAATTTCTGAGATTCGAAAGATTCTGTCTCAATTTTCTGCATCAGTAAACCGTATTGATTGATGATTTTATCAATATCAGAGGAATTCGCTATTTCGATTTGAATACGTTTAAAAAATTTGCCTAAAAAGCCTAAATTAAAAACAAATATATACGTCAGATAGGTTAAAAAAATGGTGTTTAATGTAACTAAATACCCAATAAAAACTCCTAGAAAAAGAAAAGGAGTAATAAAAGAAATCAACACATTAGCTTTAGACAAAGGCGTGCTGATAAATTTACTCCATTGTAAAAGCGTTTCATAACTGGATTTCGTGTCATTACTTATTTTGGCCAAAGCCAAAAACTCCTGTCTCCAATCTAATTTTTCGGATAATTCTTTTACAGCCTTGTGGTTTCTAATAATCTCCTCATTTGGCAAAAGCGTTAAAAGTTGGTTTGCCAATGTTTTTTTTCCAATGAATGTAGCAGTTCTATTCAGATTCTGGAACAAGGAATGCTCCCCAAAAATATCCAAATCATACGCATAAGGATGATGAAAATCATTAAATTCCTGCCCATTTTCAAAAGGGATCTTTTTTCTTTCCAAATAAGATATTTCATTTTCATTAATATCCAATAATGCTTGTTTGATTTGTTTTTGAAAAACTAATTTAGAATGAAAACGCATCAAAACGATAAATAATCCAAAGAAGAACACTGCCATAGCAATAAAAACAGCTCCGTTTGTTTTAATATAATAATAAAGGGACACTAAAAAAAGTACAATAGTGAGCAGCCGAAAAAAGCTAATACTATTGTACTTTTTATTGATTGCATTTAGTGCTATTGAAAAGCCTTCTTTGTTTACTTTGTATACTTCCATAATTCATTTGATGAACTACAAATATAGTGCTTACAACAACAATTCATCCAACATAGAAGAAGGAATAATTAAATCTAATTCCTACAAATAAAATATCTTTAATCGATATGAATAGCCAAAATTGGTATATCAAAATTAGGCGCCATTTTTTTTGTAAAACTTGGTTTAAACAACCCTTCAAAAAAGCCTCTTTTATAGGTAAGCATCGTTAACACATCGATGTCTTTGTAGAGAATAAAATCCAATATGGTTTCTTTTATTTCATCACTGGTAATAACAAAAAACTCTATGGGTTCTTGCATAAACTCGGTTTCCCATTTATCTATAGTATCTTTTGAAACATCAGAACTACTGGTTTTTACGTAGAGACACTTCACTTTAGCATTCGTTTTCTTTGCAATATCCAACACTGTTTTAAGCGCTTTTTTATCTTTAGTTCTAAAACGAGTTGTAAAACCTATTGTTTGAATTTTTTTGAATTTAGCTTCCAATGGTACACATAACATAGGAACATCAATACCAATTATAGCAGAACCAGCATTGCTTCCCACAAAAAAAGCTTCCCATCCAGTAACGCCAGAAGTACCCATTACAACAAAATCAATTTTATCTTCTTTCACCGCCCTTTTAATATTAAAAAGCAAATCACCATCCATTAGCCTGTGCGACATTTTAATTTTGTCGAGATTGCGCTCTTCAGCTATGGTACGCAGTTTAGGAATTTCATCTTTGAACATTTCAAATTGAGCTAACTCCAATGAATCATAAATAACTGCATAATTTTCAGGGAAAAACTGATTATCAAATACAGGCAAATCAAATGTGTGCAATAAAATGAGTTCACCTTGAACTATTTTTGCAAATTCTAAAGCATGCACAAAAGCATTAGTGGCAACTTCAGAAAAATCTGTTGGAAATAGAATTCTTTTCATTTTATTTAGTATTAATATAGTTCATTTATCAAAGTTAATTATAAAACAAAATATTTAACATGATAATTATCAGGTATTTATATTAAAAAAACTTAAACTAAGATGTTGATTTAGAATCAGGTAAACTATTTTTATTCTAATAAATATTTCAATAGCTTTTATTCATGAATAGCCAAAATTGGCACGTCAGCATGAAAAGCTAATTTTTTTGAAAGACTGATTTGAAATAGTTTTTCAAAGAAATTTCTATGATATACAAGCATTGCAATTGTATTAATTTTATGCAATTCAATAAAATTTAAAATAATTCCCTCCACATCATTACTTACAATAGTATGGAGTGTTATATCCTGTTTTTCAACAATAGATTTCCAATCGTCAGCAAAATCATTTTTAGCTTCATGCTGGTGTTGCTGAACAAACAAACAATCAATGTGCGCCTGAAATAAATGACCCAATTCCATCACTTTCTTAAATGCTTTAAAGTCATTTGGCTTAAATTGTGTCACAAAAAGTATTCTTTTTATGGGTTGATATTGGCAATGTGACGGAATTGCAAATACAATCGCTTTAACATCATCCATGACTTTGGTGGTGACAGTACCTAAAAAGGTTTCTTTTAACCCTGTTGCCCCTTTAGTTCCCATAACTACAAAATCAATATTTTCCTCCTGCGTTAATTTTTGAATTTCGTGAATAAAATTACCTACAACTAAAACATGGCTTGTCTTGATGTGTCCCAAGCTATTTTTTTCGGCTATATTTCTTAAAACAGGAACTTCATCTCTATAATTCTCAAAATTACTTAACTCTGTAACTTCATAAACTTCATATAAATAAGCTGAAAAATCTGCGAATTTAGGTTGTAACATTTGATACACATGCAACGTAATAATTTCAGCATGTATCGTTTCAGCCAATTTTAATGCATAGATGAAGGCATTATTAGAAACATCCGAAAAGTCAGTGGGAAATAGAATTTTTTTCATGACTCATATTAATTTACTACAAATCAAATATTTACATAAAATTACGAAACAAATAATGAAATAATATGATAATTGCCAGTTTGGCTTATTTTTAACTAAAAATAAAGTTAATGGTTTAATAAGCAGGTCTTGTTGCAACGTCAATTTTACTTACTTTTGCATAAAATTGAATAAAAATATGATTCCTCACGATTCCATAGTGGCACTGGCAACTCCTTCGGGAGCTGGAGCAATAGCAGTAATCCGAATTTCCGGAGATGATGCCATTACTATTGGTAATGCTGTTTTTAAATCCATTAAAAACAAAGATTTAACCACCCAAAAAACCCATACGTTACATTTAGGTCATATTGTAGATGACAACAAAACTTTGGACGAAGTGTTGGTTTCAATTTTCAAAGGTCCAAATTCTTATACAGGCGAAAATACAATAGAAATTTCCTGTCACGGCTCTACTTATATTCAACAACAAATTATTCAGTTGTTGCTTCGAAAAGGCTGCCGTATGGCAAATGCCGGCGAATTTACATTACGAGCATTCCTAAACGGAAAACTTGATTTATCACAAGCCGAAGCTGTTGCGGATTTAATTTCATCTGATAATGAAGCCTCACACCAAATTGCGATGCAACAAATGCGTGGTGGTTTCTCCAATGAAATAGCCAAACTGCGTGAAGAACTATTGAACTTCGCCTCTTTGATCGAACTCGAACTCGACTTTGCCGAAGAAGATGTGGAATTTGCTGACAGAACCCAATTTCATGAATTATTAAATAGAATCGAGTTTGTGCTAAAGCGATTAATCGATTCGTTTGCTGTTGGGAATGTAATTAAAAACGGAATTCCTGTGGCGATTGTGGGAGAACCCAATGTAGGAAAATCTACGCTTTTGAATGCTTTATTGAATGAAGAACGCGCCATTGTTTCGGAGATTGCGGGAACTACGCGTGATACTATTGAAGATGAATTAGTGATTGGCGGAATTGGTTTTCGATTCATCGATACAGCTGGAATTCGGGAAACCGAAGATGTGGTGGAAAGCATTGGAATTAAAAAAACTTTTGAAAAAATAGAACAGGCTCAAGTGGTTGTTTTTCTTTTTGACAGCTCTGAGTTTAAAATTTCAGGACTAAAATTAAAAGTAGAATTAGAAAAAATAAAAAATCAGTTTCCGCTGAAACCCTTAGTTATTATTGGAAATAAAGCCGATAAATTGACCGAAACTGAAATCCAAAATATCAAATCGGAGATTCCAGAAATCTTACTTATTTCAGCCAAAGAAAAACTAGGTGTTGAGGATTTAAAAAATCAACTGCTCTCGTTTGTGAATACTGGCGCGTTACGAAATAACGAAACAATCGTAACAAATACAAGACATTACGATTCCTTACTAAAAGCTTTAGACGAGATACAAAAAGTAAAATTTGGACTTGAAACTAACTTGTCCAGCGACTTGATGGCGTTGGATATTAAAGAAGCGTTGTATCAATTTGGGATGATTACCGGTCAGGTTACTAATGACGAATTGTTGGGGAATATTTTCGCTAATTTCTGCATCGGGAAGTAAAATACAAAATCACAACAAAGAAAATAACCCATACAAATATCTAATCAAAACAAAATCGAAATCAATATTTAAAATTCGATTCCTGTCAATCAACACTCTTAAAAAAGCTTTAACACTGTAAACCAAACATTAACACTTATTTCATTATTATTTTTGTAATTTTGAATTAATCACTTAATTGAAGTTAGAGCTTTCAAAATTCCCAATTTCTTAAGTGAATCAACTTGTTTAGCAAAACTCTTTGAACAAGTTTAGAAATAGAACAACTCGGAACTGAAATGGATACGTTTCAAAAAGATACCTTGTGGCATTCTAAAACTAGAACCGAGCTATGAAGTAAAAATACTTAAACGACTTTTTATCACTACATAAAAAGGCGCACTTATTTTATTATAAATTATAAAATAAAACTATGCGAGTTCCAGTAATCCGAAAAAATATAATATTCACACCTGATTCAAGGAGAGTTGTAGCTCGATATTTTATGAATGGCGATCAGCGAACCCAACAGATGGTGAGCCGCATAATGCTGTTGGATGAAAAACAAGTCATAGACACCCTAGAACATACACTTCGGGAGTTTGCCAGAAGGCATCGAAATATTTCACGCGTATTCTTCACGCATTGCGAAAAAATTAGAGGCATAATTGAAGGGATGCAAATCAATTATGAAGGTCTGTCAGAGGAACGAAAAATGCTCATTGGTTCTTACTGTACAATGGAGTATGCTATAGAATCCGCTGCTTTTTTCAACCCTTCTATTGTGGAAGATTTTGATCAATCGGATCTCGAAGAGGGAGAGAAACGGGTCATCATTTCTTTCCGTGCCACTGGTGAGGGTCATATCTCGTCAATTGTTTTTAGAAGGGGAATCTTAGATAAAAATAACGATCTCCATATCATGAAAATTGGCAATAACATTGATAAAGCAGAGATTGTTCACAAATCGTTATACAACAAAGAACGCTTTCTGATGAAATTAGCAGAAATGCATACTTCGGATAAATACTCAACCCGCATTATGCAAGACCTACCCGATGAATTTGAATATGCCGCATTAAAAAATGTGGTAAATAAAGCATTAAGCGATCCTATGATTCGCCAGGAGAGGAGAACTGCACTCGAGGAAGTGATGTGGTTGGCGGATTCATTTTATGATTTACAATTCAAACACGATTCCGATATCACCGAACGTGTTATTTTTCCGATATCAGATTCTGAAAGTCGTGGTATAGAAGATGCTCGTTTTGTGCGCTTTGTGGATGATGATCAATCAGATAGAGTAATGGCTACTTATACCGCTTATAATGGTCATGTCATTCTCCCAAAACTTATTTCTACTGAAGACTTTTATACGTTCCGCGTAATGCCCTTATATGGAGCCGGTGCTCAAAATAAAAATCTGGCATTATTCCCTAGAAAAATCAAGGGCAAGTATGCAATGTTATCCAGAATTGATGGTGTGAACAATTACCTTATGTATTCTGATAGAGCTACGCAATGGAATAATCCTGTAATCCTCCAGGAGCCGCGATATACATGGGAGTTTACACAAATTGGAAATTGTGGCTCCCCACTTTGGACCAAAGAAGGCTGGTTGGTAATTACCCATGGTGTAGGTGCCATGAGACGATATTGCATAGGCGCTTCGCTGTTTGATCTTGATGATCCTTCCAAAGAAATAGGAAGACTTAAAGAGCCCTTGCTTTCACCACGGGAAGATGAACGGGAAGGATATGTACCAAATGTAGTCTATTCATGTGGTTCGATTATTCACAACAACAGCCTTATATTGCCTTATGCCGTATCAGACTATTCATCTACCTACGGAGTGGTAAATTTGGTAGAATTAATCGAGGCTTTGAAGAAAAGTAAATGATGATTTTCCCTTCATCAGTAGCTTTTCATTTTCCATGACTACTTCATTCTCCATCAATATCAAAAAGTTCTATTAGAAGAATTTAAACTATTTTGCAAACTAAACTATATTATTATACAATCCTTTTTGTATTATTATGCTGTCCGAGCAGGCTATTCACTACAAGTCCGCAGGAAGTTGCCCATAAAACATAACCCTGAAACGAGCTTCCTTTGGTCGCTGTTTCGGGGTCTGTTTTATAAAAGGCCTCTTCCTTTACGTGCTTTTCGTTGCTATCCTTGACAGGGAATTCGTTTCCACAACCAACAAATTACTATATTATCTCAAATACTAAATCAAGAAAAAATAGTACCTTTAATACATGAAAAAGCATCACAATATTATTATCGCTGGAGCCGGTGGAATTGCCGAAGCTGTTGGTTTGTTATTGATGGAATGGAGTGAAGTACCCCCTACTCTTTTTATTGGCGACAGAACCCATTCAAAAGCAAAAAAAGTAGCACATTGGATTCAAGAAGGAACAACAAAAACGGGTTTCGTTAAAGACTTCCACCTTGCTGAAAATGGCTTAACGGATGAAATGAAAGCAATTTTGCATCAAGGAGATATAATCCTCGACTGTTTACCCGGTAGCCAAGCACCTAGAATAGCCCAATTTGCCAAAGATTTTAATCTACATTACGCCAACCTCACAGAATATGTTTCAGAAACCGAAGAAATAATGGCTTTGGCAAAAGATGCCAAAACTGGTTTTATACTTCAAACTGGTCTCGCACCCGGCTACATCGACTTGCTGGCCAATGGACTTTTTCAACAATTTTGCCTTGACTTTGAAATAGATAAAGTAGATAAATTAGAAATGAAAGTTGGCGCCCTGACCAATCATGCTGTTGCTCCGCATTATTATGGTTTTACTTGGAGTCCGGTGGGAGTAGCTACAGAATATTTGAAAGAAACCATAGTCTTAAGGGATTTTAAAAAAACTACGCTGCCGTCATTGTCGGAAAGAGCAACTATCATTATTGATGGCATTGCTTATGAAGAGGATCTCACCTCAGGCGGTGCAGCGGATTTACCTGAAGCATTGCTAGGAAAGGTACGTTCACTTGACTACAAAACATTGCGATATCCAGGGCATTATTCTTGGGTTCAAGAGCAACTTACTAATTTAGGAAATACACCTGACGCAATTAAAAGCCTTCAAGAAAAAATGGAAGCTATAATTCCTCATATTGAAGATGATAAAATTGTTTTATATGCAGCAGTAGAAGGCAAAGATGCAGCTGGAATGTTACGGAGAAAAGAAATTGCAAAATGCATACTTCCACAAATAGTTGGTAAACATCAATTGAGAGCCATCCAAACCACTACGGCAGCACCATTAGTCCAAGCAGCCCAATTATTACTCGAAACCCCTCATAACGGAGTTGTCTTGCAAAGCCAAATTAGTCCTAAACAGTTTTTAAATGGAAATTATATCATACGTGTTTACGGTAAAGTGTAAACACAGTATTGCCACATATAATGATACATTTTCATTACACTTAGTTAATGAAGATGTATCGTTTGTGCATCTTTAAATTGTCTGTGAGATTACAATTAAAACTACCGCTACCAAAGCTAAAAAAAGACCTGCAAAATTCATTTTGGTCAATTTTTCCTTAAAAATTATAATCCCAACAAGGCTTCCAATGATGATTACCCCCATATTCATACCTGCAAAAACAGTTGACGGATTTTGAACGAATGCTTGATGTGCTTTTAGATAGAAAAGAATATTGCCAAAGTTGAAAATACCTACCAAACCACCAAAAAGAATATTTTTGATATTTAATGACACTTTATTGATTGCTACTTCATAAATAACTGCCCCAATCATGATTAGCAGCGCGATCCCAAATACAACAAATAATGAAGTTGTATACGGTAAACTTGTATACAAGGCAATTTGTTTAAAAAGAATATCTATAACTCCAAAACCAAGTAAAACTACTGCAGGATATATCCATTTATTTTCGGTGTTTTGAGAAGGCTTAGCGAGAATGAGTAATAATGCTGGAAAACCAACTACAAGCGCAGCAACTTTTAACATATTAAAATCTTCTTTGAAAAGTAGCCAAGCTGCCAAAATAGGGATAAACAAAGAAAGTCGTTGAGCAGCATCCGTTTTTACTATACCCATGTGTTTTATGGATGCAGCTAAAAAAAGAAATATAGATGGCAACAAAACACCAATAGCTATATAAATACCCCAAGGTGCCGAAGTTCCTACATCATTAAATTCTGGACTAAAGAACAAATAACAAAGAATAAGCGCAAACACATAATTTGAAGCTATAATTTGAGTATTACTTACATTATACTTGCGTGAAAATTTAAATAGTACACCAACAGTTACACTACATATGATGCTTAAAATAAGAAATAACATAGACAATATTTTGACTGTAAAATTACTATTTTATCTTTTCTGTAGCACTCTTTTATTAAATTAAAGAAAAGCTATTTAAGGAAATAATCATATAGTTAAACTAAAAAAAATCTGGGTTAAAGGAATGCAATCTCCAGATTTATATCATGTAAAGAAGCTTACAATAGCTATTTCTTTACTTTTGTATAAAGCGTAAATCATTAAAATTATGGAAAAAGATTATTCTGTTGCGATATATCCTTCCGAGGCAATTATTTCATTGGTTAAATCCATGAAAGAACAATTGTCCAAAGAAGTGGGCTGGTTTCACAGTAAAAATTCTATTGGCCATATTACCATTTGTGAATTCAAAGCAACTGATAAACAAATTGAAATTATTAAAAATCAAATGGATAGATTGTGTGATACTTTACATCCGGTTGAAGTATGTTTAAATGAATTCAGTTCCTATCCAAATGGAGCCTTTTTTATTTCGCCAAATAAAGATTCTAAAAGTAGTTTGAAACCCATAATGAAACAAATTCAGGAATCATTTCATATTCAAAATATGAAAAAAAGCAATGATCCCCATCTATCCATTGCGCGAAGATTAACTCCGGAAAATCTCGAAAGAGCTAAAACTTTATTTAGCTCAATAGACATCGCTTTTTTGTGTGAAAGTATTGTTTTGCGAAAATTTGATGACACTACAAAACAGTTTGTTGTAACCGATACCTTTAAATTTAACAATAATCCAAAACCAGAGCCAATACAGGGAACACTTTTTTAGGAATTAATCACTCTTCAACCACCCCGTAATACTCATTCTGGTATTTTGAGTAACCAAAACTTCATGAACCAATTCATCACTCTTGAAGAAAACAGTTTTACCCTGAGTAGGCGAAATTTTCTGATTGTTATCCAATTGATGAATAAGCAATTCGCCACCGTCACTTTCTTGCCAATTGCTGTTCAAATAACTAATCATGGAGTATTTTCGGCTGGGATTATTCTTGAACTGATCCAGATGTTTCAAGTAAAAATCACCTGATTCATATAACGAATAATGAAATTCATAACCCGTAATTCCCGCGTAACAACTTTGGTTCAGATAAAGAATAAATGCTTCAATTTGAGCAAAGAATTCATTTTCGAATGCATTGTTGTGTTTTTTGTCAAGCCAATAAATAGAATCGCTTCGTATCGCGCCATCGTAAGAAAGTTTCTCAGAATTCCCGATTCCTGCAGCCATCAATAGACTGTCCTGATTCAAAGTAAGCAAATTTTGTTTTAAATTATTAGCCAAGTCGGTACTCAAAAAATGTTCGGATATCCCAACTTTATTTTCAATATAAGAGGCAATTAAATCCTCAAAGCTATTTTTCATGTCTATTTTATTGACTGCAAATACTGCCAACGGGACAAGGTAGACTAAATAAAACTGTTAGCGTCTCATTATGAAATAAATAAAAAATTATATTGAAAACTCATTCCATCATAAATAAAAAAGACAAAACACAATATCAATTTTAACCATAAAAGTCATTTAAGAAATTACAAACTTATAATTCCTTAAATGACTTTTATGGTTTAATAAATACTACGTTATTTATAATTTACTGATAAAACTTCCGTAAATATCCTTGAACTGATACCCCTCGGAAAAGCGGTCTTTACTCAGTTTTTTGTATTCAACCAATCCCCAAAGAATAAATTCCTTCATGAAAAATTTATCTTCTTTTTCCAGTTGTGGTTGGTATTTCTTGATTAAGACTTCAAGCGGAACAATACTTCCCAAGATTCTTTCATATTCTTCATCGGAACAATCGTCCAATAATTCAAAACCACTTTCGGCAAAAAACCATTCAATGATATCGGTATAAGGCGTTTTCTCGTCTAGCTTTTCTAGTTTTTCAATTTTTGGAAAATAAGCAGGGAAAAAAGTATGAATTGCATCACCTAATAAATGCTGCGCCACAACGGCCGCTCCCTCCTGCTCTCCTTCATAAACTAATTCCACTTTTCCGGTAATGGCAGGAATGATTCCCATAAAATCGGACAGACGTAAAGTTGTTTTATCTTCTCCAGACTTCAATGCTCTTCTTTCTGCTGTACTCAATAAATTTTCTAAAGCAGTAATACTTAATCTGGCACTTACACCACTTTTATTGTCAATATATTCGCTTTCTCTTGCTTCAAAACTTATTTGTTCCAATAAATCCCTCGCTAACGAAGGCACGTAAACCATATCGCTTTGTGCTGTGTCCAGTTTTGCTTCCTGTTCTGTAATAGTTCGAGCAATTTTAATGGTTTCCGGATAATGTGTCAAGATTTGAGAACCAATTCTGTCTTTTAACGGGGTTACAATACTTCCACGATTCGTATAATCCTCCGGATTTGCTGTGAAAACAAATTGCATGTCGAGTGGCATTCGCAACTTAAAACCACGAATCTGGATATCCCCTTCTTGTAGAATATTAAATAACGCTACCTGAATTCGGGCCTGTAAATCAGGTAATTCGTTGATAACGAAAATACAACGATTCGCTCTTGGAATCATCCCAAAATGTATCACACGATCATCCGCATAGGACAGTTTTAAATTGGCTGCTTTTATTGGATCTACATCTCCAATCAAATCCGCAACGGTAACATCTGGTGTGGCCAGTTTTTCGAAGAAACGGTCGCTTCTATGCAACCACGAAATTGGAGTTTCATCCCCTTTGATTTCAATTATATCTTTGGCAAAACGTGAAATAGGTTGCAAAGGATCGTCATTAATTTCTGAACCAGTCACAAACGGAATGTATTCATCGAGTAATTCGATCATTTTGCGCGCCAGTCTCGTTTTGGCTTGACCACGAAGACCCAACAAATTGATATTGTGACGCGATAAAATAGCGCGTTCTAATTCCGGAATTACGGTATTTTCAAATCCATGAACCCCCTCAAATGTTGGATTTCCTGACTTTATTTTGTCTCTAAGGTTGGAACGCAATTCATCTTTTATGCTTTTGCTTATGTAACCTGATTTTTTTAATTCTCCGAGTGTTTTTATATTTTCTATTTTCATATTACTATTATAATTGCTATTGAAATTATTATTTATTCTGGTCTCCATTAAAACTGGCAGCTGAGACTACAAACTGATTACTATTTTATTCTCTTCTTACGATTGGTTTCATAATCTTCAAAAATCATTTCTCCAAGTCCTTTTAATCCGGTATAAAATGCTTTTCCTTGATTGGCTTCGGTAAACCGATTTACAAATTGCTGCAAATAGGGATCATTGGCAATCATAAAAGTGGTTATTGGAATGTGCAATTTCCGAGCCTGTTGCGCCTGATTGTAGCATTTATCGACAATATATTCGTCGAGTCCATTGCTGTTCATATAATAAGAACCGTCTTTTTCGCGAACACAACTTGGCTTTCCATCCGTTATCATGAAAATTTGTTTATTGGTATTCCTTTTTCGACGCAGAATATCCATGGCGAGTTGTAAACCAGCCACCGTATTGGTATGGAATGGTCCAACTTTCAAATACGGCAAATCTCGGATGGCAATGGTCCAGGCATCATTTCCAAAAACCAGAATATCTAAAGTATCTTTTGGGTAACGTGTTGTAATCAATTCAGCAAGAGCCATCGCAACTTTTTTTGCAGGCGTAATTCGGTCTTCACCATACAATATCATACTGTGACTGATATCAATCATCAAAACCGTACTCATTTGTGATTTATACTGCGTTTCTTCAACAACCAAATCATTTTCGGTCAACATAAAATCTGCTACTCCATTATTGATTTGGGCATTACGCAAGCTTTCGGTCAACGAAATTCTTTCTAATCCATCTCCAAAATGAAATTCCCGAAATTCACCGGTATGCTCATCTCCGTTTCCGGAATGCTTGGTTTTATGATTGCCACTTCCAGAACGTTTTAGATTACCAAAAATATTGTCTAATGCCTGCTGGCGAATGGCGCGTTCCGTTTTGGCAGTAATTCCAATTCCTGAAGTGCCATCGTCTTTGAGTTCATCGCGGATGTAGCCTTTTTTCTTTAAATCTTCGATAAAGTCATCAATGGTATACTGTTCATCGGTGAGTTTATATTCTTTGTCTAATTCTCGCAACCAGTCTATTGCTTCATCAAAATCTCCCGAAGTGTGTACGATTAACTCTTTGAAAATACCAAAGAGCTTATCAAACGGGGACTGAAATGGGGCTTCGTATTGCTTGAAATAAAATCCTTTTTTATTGTCATTTTTCATAGACTTTAAAATTACATCTTTTTAAAATGTAGTCTAGACAAACGTTTATTAATTTTTAGTTAAAAACATAATAACAAGAATAAGTAAGCCTTTTATTAAAAAGAAAGCTAATTGAAAAATTCACCATCAACATAAAACCAACTCCCATTTTCAAGTTTGAAAGTAGATAGTTCGTGATGAATTTGTTTTTGAAGTTTACTATCCAGAAAATAGGCTTTGAATTCTACGGTATTCTCGGTAGCATTTATAATTTCAAGTTTTTGCCATTGGTTGGAAATTGCCCAATTTAAAATTTCAGCTTTAGAATGGTATTTCCGTTCAGAAATATGTGTAGTTGCCAATAAATAATCAACTTCATGTATTGCATAAGCTGAATATCTGGAACGCATTAAAGATTGAGCAGTTGAGGGTTTCTGAATTCCTTTTATAATTGGTTCACAACAATCCTGAAAGTTTTTTTGGGAGCCGCAATAACATTTTTTTACAATCATTATTTTATAGAAATCTTTTAAAGCATTCCTGTTACTTGTCCATCAAGCGCAATTATTTTTTGATGCAATTGATTCAATAATACTTGATACTTACTAATTTCAATTAGGTCTTCATCTTCTTCCGCAAAGTCAAGTAATTCGTCTAATTCTTCGCTAACTTCAACTAATTTATTGTTAGCCTCTTTGGCATTTTTATTGGCAATCAAATCAATTATTTCTTGAACACCATTTTTCAAATCTGTAAATTTATTGTTTTCCATTTTTAATTATTTTCTGAAGACTTATCTTCATTGAACTTCTTTACAATTTGTTTTAATTTTTCCTTGCGTAACATTTCAGCTTGTTTTACTTTATCTTGTGCTTTGTGCAATTTATCGTTGTGTTTTTTTATGTTCCTTTCGTTATTTCTACTCATTGTCTTTTCCTTTTAATTATCAAATCAATTATTTGATTTAAAACCAGGTGCAAAGTTCGGGTTATTTATTGAAATTCAAATTGTTTTTAATTTGATAATTTCTGTTTTTTAATAGGAATCATTTTTTTAAAATAGTATTTTCAATTCTTCGAGTATTCCATTATAAATTGAAATTTAATACAATTGCACATACTATTTTTTACAATTAATAGTTTTTATCTCAAATATGATATTCCAATAAGTACGATTTATCATAAAAAAGCACTATAACGTATTAAAAATTAAGAATATGACTATAATTAAGAAAACATTATGCTCTTATTCTATTTTTTTATACATTTATTTTCTAAATAACTCAACTTCGTCAATCTTCCAAATAGCATAAATGGATCATAATAAACACCCTAAATTCATCAGTTGGTTCTTAAATAGACCTAAGACAACAGGGTTACTTACATTTCTATTTCTAAGCTATATTGCTTGTTTTATAGTCTCACAACAGTATAAACTTATAAAAGAAGATGAGCAACGAGAAATGAATACGATCCTTCATGTTGTTAATCAAAATATAGAACAATCGCTTAAAAACTGTTATACAACTACCTTAACATTAGCACTAACAATTAATGACAAAGGAGTTCCTGAAAATTTTGATTATGTAGGATCGAAATTGATGGAATCAAACAATAGTATTAGCGCTGTTCAATTAGTTCCTAAAGGGGTGATAAAATATATTTATCCTATGAAAGGGAATGAAGCAGCTATGAATTTAAATATTTTACAAGCTCCTTATCTTAAAGAAGCTTTAAAATCTATTGAAAATCAAAAAATGTATTTTGCTGGTCCGCTAAAATTAAAACAAGGTGGGATGGGAATTGTAGGTAGATTTCCCGTTTTTAGAAATAATAAATTTTGGGGATTTTCTGCTGTTATTATTAAATTAGATACTTTTTTAAAATCTTCTGGAATTAATAATGTTGACGATTCAAAATATTATTTTCAATTTTCAAAGAAAAATTCTGCTAACCAAAAAGAAGTTTTTTATTTACCCAATCAAAGTGATTTTTCTAAAAAATATAATATCTCTACCTATATTCCCGATGGTGACTGGAAATTATACCTGATATCTAAGCATCAAAATTATCTTTATTATCAAATTTTAATTCCAGCAATTATAGGATTTATTTTGGCAGCACTTTTTGGTTTTTTGATTTACACTCTTTTAAAAATACCTGAAGAACTTCAATCTTTAGTAAGTAACCAAGCTACAAAACTTTTGAATTCTGAGATAAAGTTTGAAGCTATTTTTGATCAGGCAGCTGTGGGAATCGCCTATATAGATTCCTATTCTGGCAATTTTATTGAGATTAACAAACAATATTGCAACTTATTAGGATATTCACATCAGGAAATGAAAGGAAAAAATTTTCAATCTATTACATACCCGGATGATTTAGAAGAAGATTTGATGAATTTAGAAAAACTAAGAAAGGGACAAATTAGATCCTATTCTTTAGAAAAACGATATTTAACAAAAGTCGGTACTATAATATGGATTAATCTTACCGTGTCTCCGCTTTGGAAAATAAATGAAAAAGTAACCTCACATATTGCAATTGTTGAAGATATTTCATTAAAAAAAGAAGCTGAAGAACTAATTAAAAAAACAGAAACTCGATTTAAAAGTTTATTTGATGATTCACCTCTTCCTTTAAGAGAAGAAGATTTTTCGGAAATTAAAAAATACCTTCAGGAGTTAAATCTAATCAATGAAAAAACAGAAATAGTTTTTGAGTATTTTAATAACAACCCAGATGTAGTTAATAAATGTTATTCATTGGTTAAATTAATAGATGTTAACAACGCCTGTCTTAAGCTTCATAAGGTAAAAACTAAAGAAGAACTAATTCAAAAAAAATCAAACCTAATTGATTTAGAATCAAAAGATGATTTTATAAAACATCTAATAGCAGTCACTCAAGGTGAAAAACAATTTATTATAGATTCAAAAATTAAAAATGCAGAAGGAGAATATCGTGATATAAATTTAAGATGGAATGTAATTCGAGGATATAAAAAAACATTAGAACGAATTATTGTTTCTACAGAAGATACTACAGAACGCAGAGCTACCGAAAAAATTATACTTGATACAAAACAAAGAGTTGAGTCTCTTATTAATACAATTGACGGAATTGTATGGGAATGTGATATTGAAACCTTTTCTTTTTCTTTTATTAGTAAAAAAGTAGAACACATATTAGGATATACTCCCGAGGAATGGCTATCAAACCATACTTTTTGGGCAGACCATATTTATGCTGAAGACAAAGAATGGGTTCAAAATTATTGTTTGTCGCAAACTAAAGCCAATTTAAATCATGATTTTGAATATCGAATGATTGCAAAAAACGGTGCTGTTGTATGGTTAAGAGATATTGTAAACGTTATTTTTGAAGATGGTAAAGCAGTAAGTTTAAGGGGTATCATGATAGATATTACCAAAACTAAAGAAGCCGAAAAAGATTTAAATAATTCCTTCAATTTAGTTACGGAACAAAACAAAAGACTTCTTAATTTTTCTTACATTGTTTCCCATAATTTAAGGTCACATACCAGTAATATTGCATCTATAATGAGTTTAATTGAATCTTCTGAATCAGAGGATGAAAAAAACCAAATGATACAATTATTAAAATCAGTTTCAAGTTCTCTAAGTGAAACTATGCTTCACCTGAATGAAGTAATAAATATAAGAACAAATATTGGTTTAGTTTCTGAATCCCTAAATTTAAAAGAATACATTTATACCGTTCAAAAAGTACTTTCAGAGCAAATCACATCAAATGAAGTTTCCATTTCAACTATAATGCCAGAGGATATTATGGTAAATTATAATCCTGCATATCTGGAAAGCGTACTTTATAATATCATCTCTAATTCCATTCGCTATAAACACCCTGGAAGAAAACCTCAAATAATAATAAAATGGTTTATGGAAAATAAAATGAATGTGCTTCAAATATCAGATAATGGTGTTGGAATTGATCTTGTAAGGAATGCAGATAAGATTTTTGGGATGTATAAAACATTTAGCAACAATGCAGATTCAAAAGGAATTGGTTTATTTATTACAAAAAATCAAATTGATGCAATGGGAGGAAATATAACCGTTGAAAGCGAACCTAATATAGGCACAACATTTAAAATTTATATTCAATGACAAAAAAAGTAATATGGGTAGTAGACGATGATGCTATTTACCAAATTATAGTTAATAAAATCATTCAAAGATCAGAGATGTTTTCAACTGCTTTTTCATTTAAAAACGGAAAAGAAGCTATCGACACTTTGCATAATACATTAAAAAGCAAAGGAATATATCCAGATATTATTCTATTGGACATTAATATGCCTATTATGGATGGATGGGAATTCATGGAAGAAATGGAATTGATAAAATCCCAAATAAACAAAAAAATAAATATTTATATTGTAAGCTCTTCTATAGCTGTTGAAGATAAAAACAAAACTAAAACGTATCCGGATATTTTGGGTTATTTATCAAAACCCATAACAACTGATGACTTAATATTAGTGGCAACAAATGATTAAGCTATTTCTCTTTTAATTTCTTCTAAAGATTTATTAGTAAAAATCAGTTCATTTATAATTTGTTGACGCAAAAAATCCAAGTCATCGTACTCAAAATATTTAGCCCATGAAGTCAAGGTAAGTAAATTTCGAATTTGCTTGATTCTTTTAGTAGTTTCAAAACTAGTCCGAAGAATTGCCTTATTATCATAATTCGGATTGTTTTTATGTTGATAGTTAACCGTTCTTTTCACATAATTTGCTTCTAAATAATACAATTCCTCAACTGCATTATCTGGATAAAAATTAGTCCAAAAAGCAAAACCTAATTTAATTTTAGACTCGGTTTCAGGTTCCAAAGGTTCTAATCGCCATTTACTATTAGCTAATCTTCCCCAATGATTAGACAAGCGATACATTCCTAATATAGTATAATAATAACTACTTCCAGACTTGCTTTGGTATTGAACAGACAATCCTTTTAACGAATCTAAAGACTCCTCATGAAATACACAAAAGGTATTTTTGAATGAATTAGGATTAGGGCGAAATATTTTTTGCATGAAACAAAGGTAATCAGAAAGTCTAAAATAGAACAAGACAAACAATAATTGATTAACTTTGCCAACTAGAATTATTTTAAATAAATTGATTATGACCAAAGCTTCTGAAGAAAGAATGTTACAAAAAGGTGTTTACACCGGAATTATGGAAAAAGATGAAAACAACAACTTTTTTTGTGGTGAATATCTTTTAGATTATAAAATGGCTCAAAAACATGCTATTGGTGATTGGATTACCATTAAAAGCATAATAGAAAATCCAAGCGATATTAGTTATAATAAATATCCAAAAAAGTCAAAAAACTTTGACAAAGCAAATAATAAACCACAACAATAACCTCTTAATGTGTTGTTTAAACTTCTATAAAATCAAAAAAAGGATTGCTTTTTTTGATTTTTTTTTAGTCCTAAACTAACAAATTTAAAAAAAAGTGTACCTTTGCAAAAAATTTGTCGATTTTGAAATCAAATTATATTGATTTTATATTAAAAGACAAGTAGTTACCTTATTTATGAAAAAAATAGTTGAATACCGCAAACTACTAAATGTAGAAAAAACTGCTGAGCTTAAAGATTTAAAAACGATTTATCGTAATGCGATGAAAGAAGCGCATCCTGACAAATTTCAAGGAAATGATGAAGGATTAAAAGCTGCAGAAGAAAATAGTAAAAAAATTATTGAAGCTTATCACTTTCTGGTAAGTATCAATCCTGAAACTATAAAACAAAATTTACCGGAATACACTGAAACTATTTCAACTTCCACTATCACGGATTATAAATTTGTTGAAGGTAGATTGATTATCAATTTTTCAAATGGAAGCGTTTATGAATACATTAGTGTTCCTAAAGCAACTTATGTGAAAATGGTAAATGCTGATTCTCCTGGGAGATTTGCTAAAAGACATATCCTTAACTCTTTTACATGGAGAAAAACTCTTAATCAAGACTAGTTTTTTTTTCAATAAAAACACATGAGCATCCTATAACAGGGATGCTTTTTTATTTTAAAACAGTTTATTTATATTATAAAAATGAAAAAAAATAAGCTTGCTTAATATACTTATATTTAATAATTTAGCGATTCTTAGTAATTATAAACCTACAAAGTAAAAATTATGAATGATCCTTGTCAATTATTTAAATCCCAACATAAAAAAGCAAAAGAAACTCTAGATGCCCTGGAACAAGAAAAACAACAAATAGAATTAAATCTTGAATCGAATCCAATATCTTCTGATTTAAACAAAAAATTGAGAAAAATCAATTTAGACATTAAGATTACTATGAATGAATTAGAACATGCCGATTATAGTATTGAAAAGTGTGAAATTAAACATATCAATCCAAAAAAAAAATAATCCTTAGGCATGATTAAATCTAACTTAATAATTTATATTCTGCCTGGTCTAGATATTTAATTATGTTAACTTCCAATTCCTGAACTTTAATTTTATCGTTAATAAAGATATTAACAATCAACAAATTATATATTTTATTATTTAGAAATAATAATTTAAAAAAGTTTCAAATTAGGTTTACTACAGTAATTCAAATTATTTTATTTTTAATGGTCCTAAATACTTATTAAGAATAAAAAATTATAACAAAAATTTAGGTAGTAAAATTATATATAATTTATAATTTTAAATACTTTTGCACACTTAACTTAATTAACTAATAATGAAAAAAATAATTTTATTCCTTTCGGCTGTTGTAATGCTGACTTCTTGTACCAAAGATAAATACACCATTTCTGGAACTGCAACTGGATTTGAAAATGGAAAAACAGTAATTCTAGAAACGCCAAATGAAAATGGTAGTGGTTTAACTGCAATTGATACCGTAAAAATTGAAAATGGTAAATTTGAAATTAAAGGAAAAGCTGTAGAGCCTTCTTTTCACACAATACAAGTAGAAGGAGTTCAAGAAAAAATACCTTTTATTTTAGAAAATGGAGATATTACCATAGTTGTAAACAAAGATAGCATACAAAAATCTAAAGTATCTGGAACTTATAACAATGATGAATATGTTGCTTTCAATCAAGAAATCACTAAAGTTCAAAAGAAATTAATGGATTTTCAGAAGAAAAACATGCAAGCAATGAATACTGCTCAACAAACTAAAGATACGGCCGTAATCAATGGATTGATGAAAGAATTTGGCAAAATTCAAGAAGAAGTAGGTACAGCTTCTAAAGCTAAATATGTAACCTATGCTGAAACACATCCAAAATCATTCATTTCTGCTTTAATAATCCAAGGAATGCTTAATGACCCAAGTGCTGATACTAAAAAATCAGAAAAAATGTACAATAGCTTAGAAGAGTCATTAAAAAATACAAAACCAGGTAAAGCCATAAAAGCTAAACTTGCTGAAATGAAATCTCCTTCTGTAGGTGCTGCTGCCCCTACTGCTCCATCAGCTGCTCCTGCTGTTGAAACTAAATGAAGAGCAGATTTTTCTGGACCTAATCCTGATGGAAAAGTAATTTCCCTGAAAGAATGTTTAGGAAAAGTTACAATAGTTGATTTTTGGGCATCTTGGTGTGGACCATGTCGCAAAGAAAATCCAAATGTTGTTGCTATATATAAAGAATTACATGCTAAAGGACTTAACATCGTTGGTGTTTCTTTAGATAAAGATGCTAAGGCTTGGAAAGAAGCTATTGCAAAAGATAAATTAACTTGGAATCATATTTCCAATTTAAAATTTTGGGATGAGCCTATAGCTGCTCAATATAAAGTTCAATCTATTCCTGCTACTTTTATTCTTGATGCTTCAGGGAATGTAGTAGCACAAGATTTAAGAGGAGACGAATTAAGAGCAAAAATTATAGCGCTTTTGGCAAAATAACTTCCTTCAATTGAATAAAACAAAAAATCTCCCTAGTGGAGATTTTTTTATTTTATTCAATACCAATACTTTAAAAATAATACTAAAATTAAGTGTAAATATAGTTTGGAAACTTCAAAACAGTTTATATATTTGCACCCGGTTAGCACAATAAGCAATGCTTGTTGAGTCTTGGGGAGATACTCAAGCGGCCAACGAGGGCAGACTGTAAATCTGCTGTGTAAACTTCGCAGGTTCGAATCCTGCTCTCCCCACTAAAACTCTTCAAGCAATTGAAGAGTTTTTTTTTTAGTAAATAAAATTCTGTAAAAGTCTAGATTTAATATTATTTCAAAAAAAAAGTCCCGTCTCATTTTTAGAATGACACGGGACTTTTCAATTTATGATTTTTACTATTTCTATTCTAAAATAAAACTCACACTAACATTAGCAGTAATATTAATTTCACCAACTGCAAGCGTTTCTCTTGGAGCCTGCGCATCGCTCATTTCCATTTTCATGGCAGCATATCGAATAGGTTGTGGATAATAGGTTTGAGAGTTATCAGAGACTGTCATCGCACGCCCCACTTTTTGACCTAAAACTGAAACATAGTCCTCTGCTTTTAGTTTAGCTTCTTTCATAGCTAATTTTCTTGCCTCTGATTGATATTGTGCTAATTTTGAAGATTGAAAGGTAACATTATCAATTCTATTAATTCCTTCGTCTACCAATCCTTCCATCAATTCGTCATATTTTGATAAATCTTTCAATAATATTTCGATAGTTTGTGTAGCATTATAATTGTGTTTCTTTTTTTCATAGTCATATTCTGGATTTAGAGAAACACGTTGGGTATTATAATCCGCCGGAGCCAAGTTCATTTTTTTTATAAATTTCAAAACGGCTTCAATCTTTTGATCATTTTGCTTCTTAACATCTTTGGCATTATTTCCTTTTGTTTCAATAGTAGCTAATATTGTTGCTTGATCCGGAACAACCTTTACTTTCCCTTCTCCATTTACACTTATTTGTGGAACTTGCTTAACTTCTTGCGCATATGACATAGACATGAACATGATAGATAGAATTAGTACAGCTTTTTTCATCTTAATTTTATTTTAATTGTTTTTTGTTGTAATTCTCTTTCAAAAGTTATGCCATTATAGTTTTCCCATTTTTTCCATCACAAAAAGAACAACAATAGGAATAGCCAGTAATACCACCATTAAAGTATGATCTACGAATAATTGAGGTTCTTTTATAAGTGTAATCAAATATCCGCCTACAGCACCTCCAAAATGGGCCGTATGACCAATGTTATCATTCTTAGCTTTCATACCGTAGATAGAATACAATAAGTATAAAATTCCAAAAAGATAAGCAGGAATTGGAATAATGAAAAATATCCCTAACATCATATCAGGTTGTAATAATATTGCTGAATATAAAACTCCCGTTACTGCCCCCGATGCACCAACAGCTCTATAACTATAATCGTTTTTATGAAAAAGCATGGTCAACAAACTTCCAAAAACTAAACTCCCAAAATAAACTAACACAAACGAGATACTACCTAAATATTCGATAACAACTGGTGCAAAAAAATAAAGCGTCAGCATATTAAAAATCAAATGCGGTAAATCAGCGTGAAGAAAACCAGATGATACCATTCTTATTTGTTCGCCTGAACGAATACTTCCAACATGAAATTCGTATTTTCTAAAAAAGGAAAGATCATTAAATCCCTTGTAACTAATTAAAATATTTACAACAATTATTGCAATTAAAATGACATTCATAAAGTTTGTTTATTGTGAATCGTAAATATAGTCATTCTCAAATAGCCATACAGTTACTAATCAAAATTTATACGGATGTTCATTTTTGCATTATATTTGCAAAAAAAATTACTGCATGCAATTTCTTATTTTTATTATAGCGTATCCTTTTCTTTGGATTGTTTCTATTCTTCCTTTTCGAATTTTCTATTTATTATCTGATGCTATTTATTTTTTAGTCTATTACATCATTGGCTACCGAAAAAAGACAGTAAGAGCAAATCTAGCGATGGCATTACCTCATCTTAGCGATGAAGAACGTCTTATTATAGAGAAAAAATCCTATCAACATTTATGTGATATGTTTCTTGAAATGATTAAAACCATGACCATTTCATCTGAAGAAATGAACAAGAGATTTACAATAACAAATCTGGAAGTAATTAAAGAATATGAGAAGAAAGGAAAAAGCATAATGCTTTTGGCTTCTCATTATGCGAGTTGGGAATGGTTGATTACCCTTAACCAAAAAATAACATACCAAGGTGTAGGTGTTTATAAAAAAATAAATAATAAATATTTTGATAAACTCATTAGAGATATTCGATCAAAATACAATACACAATTAGTTGTCACCAATAAAACTATTCCATTGATTGCACAAAACCAAAGAGAAAATATTCTTTCTGTATATGGTTTAGCCAGTGATCAATCCCCAAAAGCCGATAGAATATTTCATTGGGACTCTTTCATGGGTATTGAAGTTCCCGTTCACACAGGGGCCGAAATGTTAGCCAAGAAATATGATTTGAATGTAGTTTTTGCAAAAGTAAAAAAAATAAAAAGAGGCTATTATCAAGCAACATTGATTCCTATTACTGATAATCCTAAATCAATTCCGGATTTTGGGATTACACATACTTTTATTCAAGAAGTCGAAAAGCAAATCCTTGAAGCTCCTGAATATTATTTTTGGACACATAAAAGATGGAAACACAGAAAAAAATAATTTCTTGAAAATAAAAAAAATCATTTATTCAAAAGCAATGTAGTTTTTGAATAAATGATTTTTTTTGCTAAAGATTTAATTCACTAGAACCTCCGTATTATAATGAAAACCAGTTTTTTACCAATTCATCTTCTAAAGATTGTGCTTGTTTGTGTACAAACTCATTTGTAGTTGAATTGTAATTATAGTCTAAAGCCCAAATTTTATGGTTTTCAGCCAATGCTTTAATTCCATTACAAACAAATTCAATTTCGGCATTAGTGGTTGTAGGATGAATTGACATTCTAATCCAACCCGGTTTTCTAATTAAATCACCCAAGGTAATTTCATCAATGAGTTTATGAGAAGTTTCCTGATCTACGTGCAGTAGAAAATGTCCATAAGTCCCCGCACAACTACAACCGCCACGAGTTTGAATTCCGAATTTATCATTCAATAATTTTACTCCCAAATTAAAATGTAAATCTTCTACAAAGAAGGAGATTACTCCTAACCTATCTCGATGCTGACCGGCAAGAATTTTAATATTTGGTATATGTCCAAGAGATTCAAAAACAAAATCAACGATTTCATGTTCTCTTTTCAAAATGTTTTCAATTCCCATTTTCTCTTTTAACTGAATCGCAAGAGCCGTTTTTATCACCTGAAGAAATCCTGGGGTCCCACCATCTTCCCTATCTTCAATATTATCAATGTATTTATGTTCTCCCCAAGGGTTAGTCCAACTTACCGTTCCTCCGCCTGGACAATCCGGAACCAAATTTTGATATAATTTTTTATTAAAAACCAAAACCCCCGAAGTTCCTGGTCCTCCAAGAAATTTATGGGGAGAAAAGAAAATTGCATCCAAATAACTTTCCGGATCTTCAGGATGCATGTCTATTTTTACATACGGCCCTGAACAGGCAAAATCAACAAAACAAAGTCCGTTATGTTGATGCATTAACTTTGCGGCTTCGTGATAAGGTGTTCTGATTCCAGTAACGTTTGAACAAGAAGTGATAGAAGCAATTTTGAAGCTTCTGTCTTTATATTTTTCTAATAACACTTGTAGATTTACAATACTGAATAATCCATCTTCAGTGGATGGAATTACTTCAACATCAGCAATAGTTTCTAACCAAGACGTTTGATTAGAATGGTGTTCCATGTGCGAAATAAAGACAACAGGTCTCTTTTCGGCAGGAATAGTAATAAAATCCTTCAAATTTTCTGGTACTTTCAAACCCAAAATACGTTGGAACTTATTGACAACACCTGTCATTCCCGTTCCATCAGTGATTAAAACATCATCATTATTAGCATGTACATGATGTTTAATAATATGTCTAGCCTGATGATAGGCTTTAGTCATAGCAGTTCCAGAAACTGTAGTTTCAGTATGGGTATTGGCCACAAAAGGACCAAACTCATTCATCAATTTCTCTTCAATAGGACGATACAAACGACCACTCGCTGTCCAATCCGTATAGATAATTTGCTTTTGTCCGTAAGGTGATTCAAACTCTTGATTAATTCCAATTATATTCTCACGAAACTGTTGGAAATAAAGTTCTAACTGAGTTGGCTTTTCGATAGTGGTCATCATTATTTAATTTGAATCAAAGATATTATTATTTTATTGAATTTATAATTTGAAGTTTGTTATTTCTAAGTTTCGGCTATTTTTTTAAAGATTTCAGAATAATTTTTATTGTCAATGAGGTTTCCCGTAAAGTAATAATAAACAAAGGAAATACTTTTGTAAAAGAAATAGAAATCAATCCAATATTCATCAATAAATACCACAAAAATTATGAATGATAACAGCGTATTAGAAGAAAAACTACATCATTTATCAGAGGACGAATTAACTCAATATATTTATAACAATGTAGACTCATTAACGATACCAACTTTCAGTGCTTTAAAAAAAGAAATTGCGATAAGAAAGGATTTACCCAATGAAGTTAAAATGTTGATTGGAAATATTCAAGATTTAAGAAATCAAAATTTTATTAATGAGATATTCCCTTATCTCTATTCTAAAAACAAGAAAATAAAAACTGTTGAAGATTTGATAACCGATTTGAAAAAAAATGAAATTTGCGAACCCGATATTGATTCATTATTAAACCAGTTACCTGAAATTATTGAAAATAATACTACCCAATCAAATCCTGAAAATTCATTAAAAATATTTGGACTATTATTTTGTATCATTATCACTATAATATCCTTTAATCTTTTCGCAACATCGGGTGTGGTTATTTACATAATTTCTGCTCTTACCGTACTTTACATCATTTTTAATGGAAATGATTATTCTCGTATCAATAAATTAAAAATAAACATCGAGTCCTATTTAGAGAATATGAAACACGTTTCTAAAACAGAGTCCAAATTATAAAATAATACCCGTATTTTTTGTTTCCCAAAAAAACAATAAAGCTTAATAATACAGCTCAAAATCATCTTTTATATAAATTCCCACAAAATGTAAAGTAGCTGACAAAATATGATTTTGATTCATTTTAAATTTGAGTAATCAATTCCGAATGAATTAAAATCATATTTGACTATGAAAAAACTTGTTTTTATACTCCCGCTTTTTCTAATTCTATTTTCTTGCGAAGTCGAAGGCGATTTGACACATAATCCTGAGTTAAGCACTACAATTCCTGAAAGTACACCTCCTATCTTTATAGGTGATTTCACTCCAACTTCAGGAATAACCGTTACCGGTTCAGCTAAAATTTATTTGAGTACCGATAAAAATGAAGTACAATTAGAAAACTTTAGCATTTCTAATGGACCTGATTTAAAAGTATATCTTTCTAAAACAACTACACCTTCGGATTTTGTGAATTTAGGTAATTTAACTTCCGCAAGAGTGTATATAATTCCTTCACAAGTTGATGTTTCAGCCTATAAATATGTATTGATTCATTGTCAGCAATACAATCATCTTTTTGCAATAGCACAATTATCTAAAAATTAAAACCAAACTCATGAAAAAATTACTATTTAGTGTTGCTATTGCAATATTTAGCAATACGCTATCCTATTCACAAGGTTGCAGTGACGCTGGCGTTTGTTCCATTGGGCATAGTTTTCAAACATCAGAGAAAGAATTCAAAAATGGGATTGAAATAGGAAGTATTTTTGGCGCTGGAGAAGCTGATGTTACTTATTTTTCACCTTACATAACCTATACAAGAACTGTGAATGAACGATTGTCACTGAGTTCTAAAATCACATATTCAGTTGCAAACGGAAGTTTTGGTAAACGAGGCGCTTTGGGTGATGGGTATTTGATTGGGAATTACAATTGGAATAAAAAAACGAAAACACAATGGAGTACGCTATTGGGATTTAAAATACCTTTTACCAGTTCGAATCAAAAAATTAATGGCTTTTCTCTTCCATTAGATTATCAATCGAGTTTAGGAACTTTTGACTTGATTGTTGGTGCTAATCTCAATTATAAAAAATGGGATTTTAATACTGGAATCCAAATTCCTGTTTTTAATAACAATAAAAATTCCTATTTCAAGGAGTTTTCTGATACAAATGATTTTCCTTCCACTAATTTATTCGAAAGAAAATCAGATGCTTTATTCCGCACTACTTATACGATTCAAACAACTAATAAAAAATTTACTTTCAAACCTAATGTGCTATTCATTTATCATTTAGGAGAAGACAATTTTGAAAATGCTTTTGGAAAAAGGGAAACCATTATAGGCTCCGATGGATTGACTATTAACGGAAATTTGATTGGTGCGTATAGGATTAATTCTAAAAATAGTCTTGAATTATCATTGGCAACACCATTTGTTGTGAGAACTATTAGACCTGACGGATTGACCAGAGAATTTACTGCTGGGTTAATTTATAAAATCTCATTTTAAGCTTACTTTCAAATATATTTAAAAAAAATGCCCAAGAAATTCTTGGGCATTTGAATTTTATTGTTTGCAAACTTATAAATCAAAACCTACTGAAAATTGCCAAACTCTGTTTTTAGCTTTCCCGTCATCATATAAATCTCCTAAACCTAAATGGTAACGTACACCTAAACTTACTCCAGAATCGGTTTTAAAACCTCCTCCAAAATTAACTCCCCAATCAAAACTATTAGGATCATACTGTTGTGAACTGCTAAAAAGACCATCATATTCTTCTTTATGCGAAACAGCTAATCCTATTTGTGGTCCTGCTTCTAAAAAGAAGTTTTGGGAAGGATAAGCTTTCAGCATTAGCGGTAAATTGATATAATTCAGTTTTTGGGTAAAAGTCCCACTGCTATTTGTAATTACATATCCTTGTTGAGAATATAACAATTCAGGTTGGATAGAAAAGCTTTCACTTATAAATTCCTCTCCATAAATACCTACGTGAAAGCTATGTCGTTGTTCTGTTTCTCCATCTCCATCAAAACTTACCGCAGCTAAATTATATCCTCCTTTTATACCGGCATTCGATTTATGCGTTGTTTTCATTTGTGCGTTTATTGAGAATACTATTCCCAAAAATAAAGCTATTGTCAAATGCTGCTTTTTCATAAATTTTCTAATTTTTTATTAAATTATTTTCCACCATTGGCACGAAGATCTGCAAGACATTGTGCATCCAGTTGTGGAGCTGAACCACCAGAAACCATATTAGCAATACCATTCCCAGTTTCGGAAGACCAATACATCAAGCAACTTTCTACATTACAATGTTTTGGATGTGAAGTATCTTCATGGTTACTTTGTAAAGGTGCTCCTAAATTAGTAAGCCCTAAAATATGTCCAAACTCATGGCTAATGACTGTAGTCTCTAATAAGCTTCTATTAGGCTCAAATGGACTATCGCTCAAACCTTGAACTGTCTGCTCATAAATAACTAAAGAGGTATTTCTATAAGCTGTACCCAAGACAACTGCAGTACTGGTGTCACTCGATGATTTCCCATCTGTAAAAAATAACCAAACTGCAATTTGATTTGATGTATTGAATTTTGTTCGGTTAGCATCTTCAATTGCTACAATTTCCTTGTCGGTAAAAGTTGCTTTACCAGTTGAAGGAATAGCTCTTTTTACAATACTTATTCCGTTTGGTTTATAAGTTCTGGCATTAAGAAAAGACACAAAATTATTAATTGCAGTTGTTGATGGTTCAAAGCCTTGAACGTAAACTACTTCTACAACCATGCTGGTAAACTTTTTATCCGATAATAAATCATTCGAAGAACTTCCGGTTGTTTGTTTATTAGCAACAGAATTTATAGTTTCACTAGTATTAAGAGCATCATCTTTTGAACAGGACACAAATAGCACCAAACCCATTATTAGAATTACAATTCCTTTTTTCATTATTCTCTTTTATATTATTAGTTTATTTTTAAAGAACAGCTACATCATGTTAAGTAGCTGCTCTTTATAAAAACACCAACTAAGATATAGCCTATATTTGTTTCAATACTAATGTAACTGCTGCATTAGTTGTACTTTGCAATGATATTGTTGTTGCAGTAAAACTTGTTACTTTCCAATTATTATTCAATAAAGCAAACGTAGCATTTCCTGAAAAATTTAGTTTTAGGAAAACATCTAATTCCGAACTTACCGCATAAGTCCCATTCACAGTTGTACTCAATAGATTTATGGCTGTTACTGATAAATTATTTGCAAAATCTACCGTGAAATCTTTGTAATTTGTTGCCGAGTTAACTCCTGCGCTTATAAATGAATCTACTTTAAACTTTCCATTAACTAAAATCGTTTCTAATTTTTTTGAATTTTCAACTGCTGCTTTCATCGTTGCTTCTGTCTTTAGAGATGCAGTAATAGCTGATTGCAATTCAGCATCACTTGAAACAGTTGATTTCGTTCCATCAGCAATTGTCACTGAAATTGGATAGCTTACTGAAAATAATTCCGTACTGCTTACATTAGACATATACGTATATAATTGTTGTTCGGATGTGATCACAATACTTCCTGTTTGTTGTAAACTTAAATTATACGTTAAAATTGTAATTGGGAAGCTAATATTTACTGAAGAAATAGCATCTTGGCCAGAAGCTTCCGCAGATGTACATGCATTAAGGATAGCATTATATTCTGTTTGATTATTAACAGTGGCCTCTGTATAATTACTTAATCTAACTCTTAAAGGAAATTGTAATACAACGGTATCTTGGTCATTATTTGACTGTCCAAAAATAGAAATAACTTGTTGGTAATCTAATTGACTAAAAATGGTAACCTGAACACCATTTACTTTAGCGGTAGCTGGTAATAAAATGGAAGAACATGATGCTCCATCCAAGAAATCATCAAAAGAACCATCATACATCGAAGTACGTTTTAGATTACTTGTTGTAGTTGAATTAGCCGAATTTGTATTTGGATTCTCTCCTTGTACGTCATTAACTTCACTTTGGCATGATGTAAAACCTAATATAGCCATCAATGCAATTCCTGTAACAATTTTTAATTTTTTCATAATTTTCAAATTTAATGTATTTTTATATTTACAAGCGATGTTTTTTAGCGCCTTTCTATTAGTAAGACAACTACGCTTATTTTTACCCTACCAAAAATTTAAAAAAAATATAAAATTTTACAAATAAAAACCATAAAACACTAACAATAAGCAAATTAAATTTATAGATATTTTTAATAAAAAAGCAATTCTAATTAACATAATTGCTTTTTGAAAAAATAATTTACATTTACAGCCTACAAAAAATGAATTAATACTCAATGAGCGACGAAAAAAGTACACTTTGCGAAGAAAATCACTTTAGAGACTTTTACTTAAAGCATGTCCAATCAGCAAATAATTTTGCGTATTACAAATGTGGTGATGATGAAGCTGCTTCAGATTTGGTACAAGATGCGTTTACCAAAATCTGGGAGAATTGTTCTAAAATTGATTTTAGTAAAGTAAAAACGTATTTGTTTACCAGCATCAATAATTTATTTCTAAATACTATAAAGCATCAAAAAGTGGTATTAAGGTACGCTAAAGATGCACCTAACTTTGATACGAATAATCAAAGTCCTGAATATTTATTCGAAGAAGAAGAATTCAAACAAAAACTCACTAAAGCTATCGCATCATTGAGTGAAGCACAGCGAGAAGTATTTTTATTGAATCGAATAGATGGAAAAAAGTACAGGGAAATAGCTGAATTACTCGATATTTCTCAAAAAACTGTAGAAAAAAGAATGTCTGGGGCACTACAAATATTAAAAGCCCAAATAGAAAATATATAAATTAGTCATTAAGCTGTAGGGTAATTTAAACGTTAGTTGTCTTATAAACATAGAGATATAAAATGAAAAATGAAAAAGAGATATTAAAATGGTTAAATAATGAGCTTTCAAGCAAAGAAATTGAAGATTTAAAACAATCTGAAGATTTGAAAACACTTGAAAAGATTGCTCATTATGCATCACAATTGGAAACACCAAAAGTAGATGCCCAAGCTGCTTTAGAAGCTTTTAAGGCTCGAAACCATTCTAAAAAGAAAACAAAAGTTAGATCATTAAATTTCAAAACATTCTATAGAGTCGCTGCCATTCTGGTTATTATGTTAACCTCTGCTTATTTCTTGTTTTTTAACAATACTAAATCTTTCGAAACTCAAATAGCACAAACCAAAACGGTTACGCTACCTGATAATTCTGAAGTGATATTAAACTCCGCTTCAAAATTAACTTTTAATGAAAAAAAATGGGCGGATAAAAGAGATTTAACGTTAGAAGGAGAAGCTTACTTTAAGGTACAAAAAGGGCAAACTTTTAGTGTAAATACAAAGGTTGGAGTAGTAAAAGTTTTAGGCACACATTTTAATGTAAAAGAACGCAAAAATTATTTTGAAGTTAATTGCTATGAAGGATTAGTAAGTGTGACTTACAATAATAAAACCGTTAAATTGCCTCCTGGCAAAACATTCCGAGTTATAAATGGCTCAATTGAAAATGTTGAAGATTTTAATGCCAAAAACCCTTCTTGGATTCAACAAGAATCGAGTTTTAATCGAATTCCTTTAAATCAGGTTATTGCAGAACTAGAGCGTCAGTACGATATAAAAATTAAAAAAGAAGATGTAGATACTTCAAAACTGTTTACGGGAAGTTTTACACATACTAATAAAGAAATTGCGCTTCAAGCAGTTACAATTCCGCTTAAATTAAGTTACAGGATTGAAGGCAAAACCGTTATATTTTACAATTATGGTGTTAAATAAATGGCTGGTTTATCTACTGCTTTGTATGGGTTGTATTTGTTATGGACAAAATACAGCTAAAAAAACAGCTCTAACTGAGGTTATTGTTTCCATCGAAAAACAATTTGATGTTAAGTTTTCGTATGCTGTTGAAGATATAGCCACTATTGCAATTGAAAAACCGAATCCTTCATTTACATTACAAGAAACAATTGATTATCTGAACTCGAAAACACTTTTAAATTTCAAAGCTTTAGACAATCGATATGTTACCGTTTCGGTGCTAAACAAAACAATATCCATTTGCGGAATTGTTTTATCCAACGAAAAAAAGTCTCCTCTTATTGGTGCTTCAGTAGTTGTAAATGACATCGGAAGAAATACAATTACAGATCAAAATGGTAAATTCAATTTACCGAATATTCCAATAAATGCAACGCTAACCATTTCCTATTTAGGTTTTGAATCCAGACAATTGGCAGCTAAAGAGTTGTTTTCAGCACAAAATAATTGCAAAGAAATTATTCTTTCCACAAAAAATGAAGAATTGAATCAAGTTTTGATAAATGTCTATTTAACTCCTGGATTACAAAAATATTTAGATGGAAGCACTGTTTTAAACACTAAAAAATTTGGTATTCTTCCCGGACAAATAGAACCAGACATTTTGCAATCCATTCAAGTACTTCCTGGGGTTGAAAGTACCAATGAAAGTATAGCCAATATTAATGTGCGTGGCGGAACTAACGATCAAAATTTAGTGCTTTGGGATAATATCAAAATGTATCATTCCGGTCATTTCTTTGGATTAATATCTGCTTACAACCCGAATCTTACCAATAAAGTAATCGTTAGTAAAAACGGAACAAGTGCTGAATACAGCGATGGAGTTTCCAGTACCATAAACATGCAGACCAAAGACGATGTTACAACTGTTTTTTCTGGTGGCGGAGGAATTAATTTAATAAGTGCTGATGCCTTTTTAGAGATTCCAATAACTAAAAAATTAGAGTTACATATTTCAGGACGTCGTTCCATTACCGATTTGTTTAAATCTCCAACTTACACTAAATATTTTGAACGAAGTTTTCAAGACACTGAAATCAATACGGATAGTAACCAAAAGGATACTTCTTCTGATTTTTACTTTTATGATTACACCGCTAAATTGCTTTTTGATTTAAATGAAAAACATCAATTTAGAGCCAATATTATTGGTATCAATAACGCTTTGGATTATTCGGAACGTCGTATTACTAACTCAAACGAAACCGAGTCTAAAGTTAGTAATTTATCCCAGAAAAATATTGGCTATGGAGGAAACTGGAAAGGACAATGGAGTCCAAAATTAAGCACAAACCTAATTACTTACTTTTCCAGATACAATATTGACGCTACCGATTATAGAGTGGAAACAGACCAGCGCTTAACCGAAGCCAATGAAGTTCTGGAAACAGGAGTAAAATTAAATACCTATTACAAAACAAATGACAACTTAAATTTCTTGTTTGGTTACCAATATAATGAAACGGGGATGTTAAATCAAACCACCGTTAGTGCTCCGTTTTACTCTAGCACTAAAAAAGATGTTCTATTGAATCACGCCTTATTTTCAGAAGTGGAATACAATAAGAATAATACCTATTTGAGAGTGGGATTGCGTTTGAATTATTTTCAAAAATTTGAAAAGTTTTTGGTTGAGCCACGAATAAATATCAGACAAAAATTATCAAATCAATTTGCTTTAAAATTAGAAGGGGAATTTAAAAATCAATCTACTACTCAAATCGTGGATTTTGAAGATGATTTCTTAGGTGTAGAAAAAAGACGTTGGGTTTTAGTCACAAATAAAGATATACCTATTGCAACGAGTAAACAAGGATCTTTTGGTGTGGAATTCAATAAAAACAAACTAAATATTGAGGCTACAGGTTTTTATAAAATTGTAGATGGTATTACTGCTTCCAATCAAGGTTTTTATAATAGTTTTCAGTTTAATAATGCGAATGGAAGTTACACTGCAAAAGGTTTGGAATTTTTAGCCAATAAAACAGCTTATCAATATAGTGTTTGGGTCAGTTATACTTTCAGTACAAATGACTATAAATTTGATACTTTTACTCCTTCAACTTTTCCCAATAATGTAGATATAAGACATTCTGTATCTTTAGGTTTCTATTACAATATATTTAAAAATCTAAAAATAGCTGTTGGCGGTATTTGGAGAAATGGGCAGCCTTATACAAAACCAATTGTAGATAAAGAAACCATCCAAAAAGGAAATAATACAATGGTAAATTATGGTTCGCCAAACAGTGAAAATCTAGCTGATTTCATGCGTTTAGACGCTTCCTTAAATTATAATTTTAATCTGTCGGAATCTATTAAAGCTTCGTTTACTATGGGTGTAATTAATGCTACCAATCAAAATAATGTTATCAATAGGTATTACAAAGTCAATCCAAATGACTCTAATGATGCTGTTCAAGTAAATAACAAATCATTAGGCTTAACGCCAAATATAAGTTTTAGAGTGAATTTTTAATATTTATTTTAATGTGAGTTGATTTACAACTCTACCCTTTTTAATATTTAATTATTTGTCTGATTAAATCATAACCTTGTTATTTTTATAAGTTTTACAATATAGTTTCTGAAAATGATTTCTTCAGTTAAAATACAATTACTGATAAGGTCATTCCTGACTTAATTTGAGATAAATTCAAGCTTATTTTTTGAATAAAAAAATGCCTTATTTCATTAATTCTCCGTTTACTTCTATAGAAACATTTTACTTAACAATGTTTTAATAATGCTTTTTTTATCTAAAGTAATTAAATTCAAAAAACAACCATATTTACCTAATAACCAATTAATTAAATATTAAATAGTCGTATTTTTGTTTAGATTTTTATCATCTAAAAATATTAGATTTGAAATGTGTTCAAGAGTATATGCAATCGAGATTTTCTTTTGTAAAGTTCTTTTCTTTGAATTTATTAAACAGACTAAAATAATAAGACACTTAAGCGCTAATATCATGAAAAAAATTAAAACTAAGAACTAACCAATCGATAATTATTACCTATAAAAGTGGAGACCAGCAGCCACTAAAAAAACGGGGCGTCATCGAAAAGCCACACGAGTAGAAGAATAAAAAATAACAAAATGGAAAATATGAAAAAAATAATGGTTCAGTACGAATTTCCTGAAATGACATCAAAACAATATGACCAAATATGGCAGGATTTGCGTACAGCGGGTCATGAAAATCCAAAAGGATTGGAATATCATGTGAGCGCTCAGGCTGGAAAAGGTTTAAAAGTGATAGATGTTTGGGAAAATGCTGATAAGTTTAATGAATTTGGACAAACGTTAGCTCCTATTCTTACTAAAAATGGTATTACGCCAACTCAACCTACTGTATTGCCACTTCATTATGAATATTCTGGCAATGCTGTTCATTGAACACCTAACAGTCCGTTAAAATACCTATGAGATGAACCTGCCTCAGTAAGATAGTTCATCTCTAATTTATTCGAATCTATATCGTTTAACAAAATACAAATATCCATAAGGTTTCCATTTGTCTTTTAGTTCTTAATCTCAAATCGAATCCTCATAAAAAAATGATCTCAAAATAACAATGAAAATGAAAGCAATACAAAAAATAGCTGCCTTGATGCTATTAAGTATCTTCAGCGTAGTTGCACAGATTCAGGCACAAGTGATGAAAATGCCTGCAGACCATATCATGATTATGCCCAATGATATTAAGTGGGGTCCAGCTCCTCCGGGTTTGCCACCTGGTTCAAAAGCAGCTGTTATAGAAGGAAACCCAAGCGTAGCAGGATTATTTACGATTCGCGCAAAAATTCCCGCCAATTATAAGATAATGCCGCATTGGCATCCAGCCGATGAGCACATTACTGTTATTAAAGGTTCCTGCTATATGGGAATTGGAGATAAATTTAATGAAAAAGAAGCAAAGAAAATGACAACAGGAGGTTTGCAGTAATGAAAACCGGAACACATCACTATTTCTTCACAAAGGAAGAATGCATCATTCAATTACATGGCATAGGTCCTTGGGGAATCATCTACATTAATCCTGCCGATGACCCTAGACATAAAAAATGATTTATAAAAATGAACAAGCAACTTTCGCTTTATAAAAATTATTTATTAAAAAAGTTAACCCTTTCAAAATACGATTTGAAAGGGTTAACTTTTTTAATAAATAATGATATTATATTCCAGCTATTTCTTTTATCTCATCAATGATTCGTTGTGCCAAAGCATCCGCTTTTTCTTGTGAAGCAGCTTCCGTATAAATACGAATAATTGGTTCAGTATTTGATTTTCTTAGGTGAACCCAATTTTCAGCAAAGTCAATTTTCACACCGTCAATAGTGGTGATATCTTCATTTTTGTATTTCTCTGTCATGGCTACAAGAATTGCATCAACATCAATTTGTGGTGTCAATTCAATTTTGTTTTTGCTCATATAATATTCGGGATACGAAGCACGCAAAGCAGAAACTGTCATTTTTTTGTTGGCCAAATGTGTTAAAAACAGCGCCACTCCCACCAAACTATCACGACCGTAATGCAGCTCCGGATATATGATTCCGCCGTTTCCTTCACCTCCTATTACAGCATTGTTCTTCTTCATTAGCTCCACTACATTCACTTCACCTACGGCACTTGCTTCATAGCTTCCGTTATGCATATTAGTTACATCACGCAATGCACGGGAAGAAGACATATTAGAAACTGTATTCCCTGGTGTTTTACTCAATACATAATCGGCACAAGCCACCAAAGTATATTCCTCACCAAACATTTCACCGTCTTCGCAAATAAAAGCCAAACGATCCACATCAGGATCAACCACGATTCCTAAATCAGCTTTTTCTTTAACCACTAATTCTGAAATATCAGTCAAATGTTCTTTTAAGGGTTCAGGATTATGAGGAAAATGACCATTCGGTTCACAATATAATTTAACTACTTCAACACCCATTAATTCCAATAATCTAGGAATAATAATTCCTCCCGAAGAATTTACACCATCAACTACCACTTTTAACTTAGCTGCTTTTACTGCATCAACATCTACTAAAGGCAAATTCAATACTTCATCAATATGAATATCCATATAAGCATCGTTAATCATAATGGCCCCTAAATCGTCCACATCCGAAAAATCGAAAGCTTCTGCATCAGCAATTTCAAGAATTTTTAGCCCTTCTTCTCCATTCAGAAACTCTCCTTTCTCGTTCAATAGTTTTAAAGCATTCCATTGTTTTGGATTATGCGAAGCAGTAAGGATAATTCCACCTTCCGCTTTTTCTAATGGAACAGCCACTTCAACGGTTGGCGTTGTAGAAAGACCTAAATCAATCACATCAATTCCTAAACCAATTAAAGTATTCACCACTAAATTGTGAATCATTGGCCCCGAAATACGAGCATCACGACCTACAACAACAGTTATTTTTTCTTTTCCTATATATTTTTTTAACCAAGTTCCATAAGCTGAAGCAAATTTAACCGCATCAACCGGCGTAAGATTATCACCAACTTTACCTCCTATTGTCCCACGAATTCCTGATATTGATTTTATTAGAGTCATATTTCTATTTTTATGGATTTTTGGATATTAATTTTTAAATTGCTCACAAATATAATAATTGACGGTTTACAAAAGTCATTTATAATTCATAAATTAGGCGAATGAATTTCCTAGCCCACATCTATCTTTCCGGTGACAATGATTTAATCAAAATTGGTAATTTCATGGCTGATGGTATCCGTGGAAAACATTTTGAAAGCTATCCATTAGAGATTAAAAAAGGAATCATTTTGCACCGTGCCATTGATACTTTTACTGATGCACATCCCATTTTTAGGCAAAGTACAAAAAAACTACATGAAAATTACCATCATTATGCCGGTGTAATTGTGGATGTTTTTTACGATCATTTTTTGGCAAAAAACTGGACAAAATATTCTGATGAAAAATTAGAAGAATTTGTAGATCGATTTTATCAATCTTTACTGGATAATACTGCACTCCTTTCCGAAAGGACTAAAGGAATGATGCCTTATATGATAAAACAGAATTGGTTAGTCAGTTATCAAACTATTGAAGGAATTAATCAAATTTTGACACAAATGGATTATCGTACCAAAAACGAATCTAAAATGAGATTTGCCACAAATGAACTTTCAGAATTTTATTCAGAATTTGAAACCGAGTTTACCGATTTTTTTAAAGAATTAATACTATTTTCGAATACTAAAATAATGACCCTATGAAAAAAATACTGTTTCTACTTGCTTTTACTGTTTTAGGATGCAAATCGAATGAAAAAGCAGTTGAACCTACAGGTTTAGTGACCACGAAAGCTATGGTAGTTTCTGCGCGTGAAGAAGCTTCGCAAATTGGAATGGAAATCATGAAAAAAGGTGGAAATGCCTTTGATGCAATGGTAGCAACAGAACTCGCTCTAGCAGTTTCACATCCACAAGCAGGAAATATTGGCGGTGGTGGATTTATGGTTTTTAGAAAAGCCAATGGCGAAACCGGTGCAATAGATTATAGAGAAAAAGCACCTTTGGCTGCAACTAAAGACATGTTTCTTGATGAAAAAGGAAATGTAATAGCAGGTAAAAGTAGAGAAACCGCTTTGGCTTCTGGAATTCCAGGTACGATTGCAGGAATATTCGAAGTACACAAAAAATATGGTTCATTACCAATAAGTGAAATTCTGAAACCTGTAATTGCCTTGGCAGAAAGAGGCGTTATAGTCACTAAATTTCAAGCCGAAAGTTTATCGTTTTATAGAGATTCATTTGTAAAAAGTAACGGTCCAAACAGTTTATTTTCGAAAGAATACAAGGAAAATGATACTATAAAATATCCAGCATTGGCAGCCACATTAAAACGAATTGCCTTAAACGGTCGTGATGAATTTTACAATGGAGAAACTGCTCAAAAATTAGTTACTTTTCTTGATAAAAAAGGTGGAAATGTAACCATGGAAGATTTGAAAAAATACCAAGCTAAATGGAGAACTCCCATTACATTTCAATATAAAAATTTAAAAATAACCTCTATGTCTCCGCCAAGTAGCGGTGGAATATGTTTGAATCAAATCATGAAAATGATTGAGCCTTTCAATCTCTCTCAAATGGGACACAACAGTCTAAAGACCATTCAGGTAATTACTGAAGCTGAACGAAGAGCCTATGCCGACAGAAATTATTTCTTGGGTGATCCTGATTTTGTAAAACTTCCTATGAAAGAATTAGTAGATGCCACTTATTTAGAAAAAAGAATGAGTGATTTTTCATTCGACAAAGCATCAAAATCCTCCGATATTGCAAATGGGGAAATCAAAGGGTATGAAAGCAAACAAACGACTCATTATTCTATTGTCGATGCAGCCGGAAATGCCGTTTCAGCAACAACTACTTTAAATGATAATTATGGTTCTAAAATATATTGTGATGAATTGGGTTTCTTTTTGAATAATCAAATGGATGACTTTAGTGCCAAGCCGGGAGTTCCAAATTTATACGGACTTACAGGAACTGAAGCCAATAGCATCGCTCCCGAAAAAAGAATGTTAAGTTCCATGTCACCAACGATTGTAGAAAAAGAGGGAAAACTCTTTATGGTTGTGGGTACACCTGGAGGTTCAACGATAATCACATCAGTTTTACAAACGATATTGAATGTTTATGAGTTTGGTATGAGCATGCAAGAAGCGGTAAATGCACCCCGTTTCCATCATCAATGGTTACCTGATGAAATTACTTTTGAACCTAATTCATTCGATAAAGAATTATTGAATAATTTAATGAAAAAAGGATATATCATCAATGAAAAAAACAAAGAAATCATTGGCGAAGTTGATGCCGTTTTAGTATTACCAAATGGAAAACTTGAAGGTGGTGCAGATAAAAGAGGAGATAACAAAGCTGTTGGGTTTTAAATTTAAATATTTGAATGAAAAAAATTATTATTCTATTGAGTGTCTTTTCTATTGGTTGTAAAACCCAAAATGCTATAGTTCAACCAACAGGACTTGTTGCTGATAAAGCAATGGTGGTATCTGCTCGTGAAGAAGCTTCAAAAATTGGAGTTGAAATCATGAAAAAAGGCGGGAATGCTTTTGATGCGATGGTTGCAACTGAACTGGCTCTTGCCGTATCCTATCCTTATGCAGGAAATATTGGAGGTGGCGGTTTTATGGTCTATCGAAAAGCCAATGGGGAAACCGGAACTTTGGATTATCGCGAAAAAGCACCATTAGCAGCAACAAAAGACATGTTTCTTGATGATAAAGGAAATGTTATTAAAGGAAAAAGTACAGCTACAGCACTTGCTATTGGAATACCTGGAACTATTGCAGGCGTATTTGAAGTACATAGAAAATTAGGTTCTTTACCTATTGAAGAAATATTGAAACCCGTAATTGAATTAGCAGAACGTGGAGTTATTGTGACCAATAAACAAGAAAAACGTCTCAGCGAATACCGAAATGAGTTAGTCAAAATAAACGGAGCAAATTCCCTACTATCGACTGTTTTTAAAGAAAATGATACTATTAAATATCCTGCTTTGGCAGCCACATTAAGGCGGATTTCTAAAAATGGCAGAGATGAATTTTACAAAGGAGAAACCGCAAAAATATTAGTTCAATACCTTCAGGAAAAAGGAGCTATTATCACTATGGAAGATTTGGCTAAATATGAAGCCAAATGGAGAACACCACTAACTTTTGATTATAAAGATTTAAAAATTATTTCAATGCCTCCTCCTAGTAGCGGCGGAATATGTTTGGCTCAAATATTTAAAATGATTGCGCAATATGATTTGGCAAAAATGGGACATAACTCATCCGAATCTATTCAAGTTATTGTAGAAGCCGAAAGAAGAGCTTATGCTGACCGAAGTTATTTTCTAGGCGACCCTGATTTTGTAAAAATTCCACTTAAGGGATTAATGAATGATGACTATTTACAACAAAGAATGGCTAGTTTTAATTTTGATAAAGCCACTCTTTCATCAGATATAAAGGAAGGAAATGTAAATTATAATGAAAGTACTGAAACCACACATTATTCTATTGTGGATCAATTTGGTAACGCTATTGCAGCCACAACAACACTAAATGCGGGTTACGGTTCTAAATATTACTGTGATGCATTGGGCTTTTTTCTCAACAATGAAATGGATGATTTCAGTGCCAAACCAGGTGAACCAAATATGTTTGGATTAGTAGGAAATGAAGCCAACAGTATTGCGCCACAAAAACGAATGTTGAGTTCTATGACTCCAACTATTGTAGAGAAAAACGGAAAATTATTTATGGTTGTGGGTTCACCAGGCGGTTCTACAATAATCACATCAGTATTACAAACGATTTTGAATGTTTACGAGTATAGTTTGAGTATGCAAGAAGCGGTAAATGCTCCACGTTTTCACCATCAATGGCTACCTGATTTAATCACTTTTGAACCTAATACTTTCGACACTAAAACCTTTGATGTTTTAAAATCAAAAGGATATAAAATCAATGAAAAAACGACGCCAGTAATAGGAAAAGTTGATGCTATTTTAGTTTTACCAAATAAAAAACTTGAAGGTGGCGCTGATTATAGAGGAGACGATACAGCGGTAGGATTTTAAATGTATTGAAAATCTGAATTTATGAACTTTATAATTGCATTAGAAAACGCTTTTAAACAAAAGGAGAATAAGGGGAATGCATTTGCAATGGCAAAATACATGAAGAATAATTTTTCGTTTTTTGGAATAAAAACAGAGGAACGAAGACGTATTTTCAAGGAAATTTGGAAAGAAAACAAACAAGAAGTTTCAGCAAACCCAAGAGAAATTGCTTTAGCTTTATATTCAAAACAAGAACGGGAATTTCATTATTGCGCCATTGAAATTTTAATAAAAGAACTTAAGGTAAATTATAAAAAAGAAGATATTCAACTGATTGAAAAACTGATAGGTAACAATTCTTGGTGGGATAGTGTAGATACCATTTCGAAATACATTTTAGGAGAATATCTATTGGAATTTCCATTGGAAACCAAAAATGTAATTGAACGATTTTCAAAGTCAGAGAATATGTGGCTGAATAGAAGTGCTATTTTATTTCAATTGAATTACAAACAAAAAACGAATGCTGATTTTTTATTCTCTGAATGCTTAAAACAAGCGCATTCTAAAGAATTTTTTATTCAAAAAGCAATTGGCTGGGCATTAAGGGAATATGCAAAAACAAATCCCGAAGCGGTGAAGAACTTTGTTCTAGAAGCTAATTTAAAACCATTAAGTACAAAAGAAGCATTAAAAAATATTTGTTGCCCTTAAAATAGTAGTATTTTAGCATCCTTATTAAAAAACACAATGTTCAAAAAATATATATTTAAATTAGAAACAATAATTGCTTGGTCACAATCAATATTAAGTCAAAAACAGTTTATATTCTTATCTAGTATTTTAGTTGGTATTTCATCCGCTTTTGCAGTGATCGTTTTGAAATCTTTTGCACACTGGGTTTTTTCATTTGCCACCTATATTAATAGAACATTAAAATTAAGTTTCATCAATAGTATTTTACCTATCATTGGAATTTTACTTACCGTTTTTGTAATCAAAAGAGTGCTAGGTGGTACTATCGAAAAAGGAACTTCTCAAATTTTGTATGCCGTTGCTAAGAAGGCAAGTATAATTCCCCGAAAACAAATGTATGCGCAGATTATAACTAGCTCTCTTACAGTTGGATTAGGAGGGTCAGCAGGATTAGAAAGTCCTATTGTAGTTACGGGTGCGGCATTTGGATCTAATTATGCACAAAAATATAAATTAGGCTACAAAGACAGGACCTTGCTCATTGGTTGTGGGGTTGCAGCCGGAATTGCGGCCGCTTTTAATGCTCCCATAGCAGGAGTATTATTTGCCATAGAAGTATTATTAGTTGATGTCAGTATTTCCGCATTTACACCCATTATGATCGCAGCAGCAACAGGCGCTTTAGTTTCTGTTATTGTTTTAGACGAAAATGTGCTACTATCATTCAAACAACAACAAACTTTTGATTATCATAACATCCCCTTCTATGTACTTTTAGGATTATTTACGGGATTGATTTCAGTATATTATTCTAGATATTTCAATCGCGTTGAACATTTTTTTGAGCAACTTAAACTAAGTCCATATAAAAAAGCACTTTTTGGTGCTTCAATTTTAGCGGTACTTATATTTATTTTTCCAACCCTTTTTGGAGAAGGATATGAAAGTATTAAAACCTTATCCGAAAATGACCCTGGAGAATTACTTGAAAACACTCTTTTTAGTAATTTTAGAAATAATAATTGGATACTCTTGGCTTTTATTGGTGTCACAATGATGCTAAAAGTTTTTGCGACAGGTATCACTTTAGGAAGTGGTGGTAACGGTGGTAATTTTGCTCCTTCCCTATTTTTAGGCTCTTATATTGGTTTTTTCTTTTCTAAATTTCTAAATCTAACAGGATTGACCAAATTACCAATCAGTAATTTTACCATGGTAGGAATGGCCGGAATATTAAGTGGATTATTTCATGCACCATTAACTGCGATTTTCCTTATCGCAGAAATCACTGGAGGTTACAACTTAATGATTCCTTTAATGATTGTTGCTTCTATTAGTTTTGCTATTTCTAAACGATTTGAAAAACACTCGATGGACGTGAAAAATTTAGTCAAAAAAGGGCATGTTTTCACCAGCAATAAAGACACTAATATTCTGACTACCTTAGATATTAATAAAATTATACAAACCGATTATTTAACTGTTTCTCCCGATGAAAATCTGGAAAAATTAGTTGATTTAATTTCACATTCTAATCAAGTTATTTTTGCTGTGGTAGATAAGGAAAAGAAAATAGTGGGAATCGTACATTTTAATACCATCAGAGAAATTATTTTCAACCCTTACCGCGTAAAATACACGTTGATAAAAGAAATTATGATTCCGCCTATAGAACTAATTTCCCCAGAAGATAGTATGGAAATTGTAATGAATAAATTCGAAAATGCAAAAGTTGTTTTTCTACCGGTAATCAAAGAGGGGAAATATTATGGGTTTATTTCAAAATCTATTGCTCTTGAAGCCTATAGAGCCAAACTAAAATCAATGACGATTGAATAATAAAAATTAACTAATTGTGTTAATCAACAAAACAATTATTCCTTCTCTATTTCGTATTTTTTAAAGATTAAAAAACACGAAATTTGTTATTTTAATTTCATCATTAATTGCCGACACAATTGGATTTATACGTTTAAAAACAATATTAACTGAGGAAATAATCCAAACCGATGATCAATAAAATATTAAAATTAATAGACTTACAAATTGGTGAAGAAGATAAAAACAAAGTATTAGAAAATGTAAAATCAAATATTACATTTCAAGGGGCTACTTTATGGATATTAGCTTGTGCAATAGTAGTTGCATCCATTGGATTAAATGTAAATTCAACTGCGGTAATCATTGGAGCAATGCTTATTTCGCCATTAATGGGCCCAATTGTTGGTGCCGGATTTAGTTTAGGAATATTCGATTTTGATTTATTAAAAAAAGCATTAAAAAATCTGTTAACCGCAACAATTGTTAGTTTAGTAGTCTCAACAACTTACTTTTTTTTAAGTCCATTCAAAGAAGCACAATCAGAGCTATTAGCTAGAACTTCTCCAAACATCTATGATATATTAGTTGCTTTTTTTGGAGGACTTGTAGGAGTAATTGCCATTACAAGAGTCGAAAAGGGAAATCCAATTCCCGGAGTAGCAATTGCTACAGCATTAATGCCTCCATTATGTACAGCTGGATACGGATTGGCTATCGGAAATATAAAATACTTTTTAGGAGCCCTTTTTTTATATACCATCAATTGCGTTTTTATTTGCATATCAACTTTACTAATTGTCAAACTATTAAAATATCCTGCATTGCAACAAGTAGATGCAAAACGTCAAAAACAAGTAAAATATATTATAACAACTTTAATTTTAACACTAATGTTGCCCAGTATTTATTTTGCTTATAAACTAATTGACGAAAAAAAATACAATCAAAAAATTGAAGTTTTCATTGAAAAAGAATTCATAAACAAAGGATATACAATACTTTATAAAAAAATTAGATTTAATTCAAATCCAAAAAAAATTGAACTTGCTTTTTTAACCAAAAAATTTAGCGACCAAGAAATCAAATCACTTAAACATACACTTAATAATTATAAAATATATAATACTGAATTAAATATCAAACAAGACACCACCGATATTAAAAAATACATTTTGAATGAAATTAATTCTGGAAAATCCAATTTAAATAAAAAATACATTACAATTGCCAATCTAGAAAATGAAGTCAAATCAAATCACTATGATAATAAAGCAATATTAGCAGAAGTGAAAATTTTATTTCCAGAAATCAATAACTTATCTATTTCTAATCATAAATTTTATGAAAATACAGATAGTTTAAAAGTATATCCCGTATTAGTTTACCAAAGTAAAACAAACCTTTCTAATCTCTCAAAGGAAAAATTATCACTATGGTTAGAGAAAAGGTTGGTCAAAGATAAAATTGAAATTTATAGATTAGAATAGTTATTCGCGTATCAAAATATACGCTGAACTTTACTAATATATACTACGTTACCATTTTTTAATATTTCTTTTTAACATAAACTTCTAAACTGTTCTATCGAAAGAATAAATCAAAATGGTAACTTTGCTTTTTTGCAAAAATTATGTTAGACAAAGACAATACCATTGAAGTTCAAGGCGCTCGCGTTCACAATCTTAAAAATATAGATATTTCCATTCCTCGTGAAAAACTAGTCGTAATTACTGGTCTTTCGGGTTCTGGGAAATCCTCCTTAGCTTTCGATACCATTTATGCCGAAGGGCAACGCCGTTATGTAGAAACTTTTTCTGCTTATGCGAGACAGTTCCTGGGCGGTTTGGAGCGTCCCGATGTTGATAAAATCGACGGACTTTCTCCAGTAATTGCTATTGAACAAAAAACGACCAGTAAAAGTCCACGTTCAACTGTGGGAACAATTACTGAAATTTATGATTTCCTGCGCTTGCTTTATGCTCGTGGTGCTGACGCCTACAGCTATAATACAGGAGAAAAAATGGTTAGTTATAATGATGAACAAATCAAAGATTTGATCATTCATGATTTTAAAGAAAAACGCATCAATATTTTGGCTCCGGTTATTCGTGCTCGAAAAGGACATTACGCCGAGCTTTTTCAACAAATTGCCAAGCAAGGTTTTCTTAAAGTTCGCGTAAATGGTGATATATTGGATATTACTTTAGGAATGAAATTAGACCGTTATAAAACACACGATATCGAAATTGTTGTGGATCGAATGGTTATTGACGATACTCCAGAAAATGAAAAACGTTTGACCGAAAGCATCAACACGGCAATGCATCACGGGGAGAATGTATTGATGGTTTTAGACCAAGATTCTAATGAAGTACGGTTTTTCAGTAGAAATTTGATGTGTCCTACAACAGGAATCTCCTACCAAAATCCAGAACCGAATTTGTTTTCGTTCAACTCACCAAAAGGTGCTTGTGATCATTGCAACGGTCTAGGAACAGTGAATGAAATCAATACAAAAAAGATTATTCCAAACCCGAAATTATCTATAAAAAATGGCGGTTTTGCTCCTTTGGGAGAATACAAATCCTCTTGGATTTTTAAGCAATTGGAAATCATAGGAGAAAAATACGGTTTCAAATTGACAGATACTGTAGAAACTATTCCGGAGGAAGCAATGGAAATGATTCTGAATGGTGGAAAAGAAAAATTCACTATCAACTCCAAAGATTTAGGCGTTGCCAGAGAATACAAAATTGATTTTGAAGGGATTTCACATTTCATAAAAAACCAGCATGACGAAAGCGGTTCAACATCCATAAAACGTTGGGCAAAGGAATTTATGGACGAAATAAAATGTCCTGTTTGCGAAGGTTCCCGTTTGAAAAAAGAAGCGATGTTCTTTAAAATCAATGAAAAAAATATTACCGAATTGTGTGATATGGACATTTCGGATTTGACAGCTTGGTTTCTTGATTTAGAAAATCATTTATCTGATAAGCAAAAGATTATCGCCACTGAAGTAATCAAAGAGATTAAGGACAGATTGAACTTTTTAATGAATGTAGGTTTGGATTATTTGGCTTTAAGCCGAAGTTCAAAATCACTTTCAGGTGGTGAAGCACAACGGATTCGTTTGGCAACACAAATCGGTTCGCAGTTGGTGGGTGTTTTGTATATTCTGGATGAGCCGAGTATTGGTTTGCACCAAAGAGACAATGATAAATTGATTCATTCTCTGGAACAATTACGAGATATTGGAAACTCCGTAATTGTGGTGGAACACGATAAAGACATGATTGAACGTGCTGATTATGTGATTGATATTGGACCCAAAGCAGGGAAATATGGCGGAGAAATTATCAGTAAAGGAACACCTGCCGAAATCTTGAGACATCATACCATAACGGCGATGTATATGAATGGAGAGATGAAAATTGAAGTTCCTGCAAAACGTCGAGAGGGAAATGGAAAATTCCTAAAACTGACCGGAGCAACAGGAAACAACCTGAAAAATGTTTCGATAGAATTGCCTTTAGGTAAAATGATTTGCGTGACTGGAGTTTCGGGAAGTGGCAAATCAACTTTGATCAATGAGACGCTCTACCCTATTTTGAATGCGTATTATTTCAATGGAGTCAAAAAACCACAGCCTTATAAAAAAATTGAGGGATTGGAACATATTGATAAAGTGATTGATATTGACCAAAGTCCGATTGGCAGAACGCCAAGAAGTAATCCGGCAACCTACACCGAAGTTTTTACTGAAATCAGGAATCTGTTTACAATGACTTCTGAGAGTATGATTCGGGGATATAAAGCGGGTCGATTTAGTTTTAATGTGAAAGGCGGACGCTGTGAAACTTGCGAAGGTTCTGGTGTGCGAACGATTGAAATGAACTTTTTACCCGATGTTTATGTAGAATGTGAAACTTGCCAAGGAAAACGTTTTAACAGGGAAACATTGGAGATTCGATTCAAAGGAAAATCCATTTCGGATGTGTTGAATATGACGGTTGATGAAGCGGTTCCGTTTTTTGAAATGATTCCGAAGATTTATAGAAAAGTAAAAACGATTCAGGATGTTGGTTTGGGATATATTACGCTTGGCCAACAAAGCACAACGCTTTCCGGCGGTGAAGCACAACGTATCAAACTGGCGGGAGAATTATCAAAAAAAGATACCGGAAATACCTTCTATATTCTGGACGAACCCACAACAGGCTTGCATTTTGAAGATATCAGAGTATTGATGGAGGTAATCAATAAACTGGTTGATAAAGGAAATACGATATTGATTATCGAGCACAATATGGACGTGATAAAACTAGCCGATTATATTATAGATATTGGTCCTGAAGGAGGAAAAGGCGGCGGACAACTCATTGCCAAAGGAACACCTGAAGAAATTATAAAAATTAAGAAGAGCTATACTGCGCAGTTTTTGAAAAAAGAGTTGGCTTAAATTCCCCTCCTCTGGAGGGGTGCCCGGAGGGCGGGGTGGTTTTTTTGTTATTTTTACTGTTTTTCTGTAATTTCACTTAAAAACCACCCCGCCCCATATATGGCACCCCTCCAAAGGAGGGGAATAAAACAAGGATTTATGGAAAACAATAGAGAAATAACCGCTTATATAAACACCTACCCTATTTATAGAAATTTCATCGAAAACTTACCCTACAACATAAAACTAAAAGCTAGATCACGAGTATTGCGCAAAGCAGGTGTGCTATCAGAAGTCATTTTTTGGTTACAAGTCCATAAAGGAATATTTTGGAAAATAGATTTTGACAGACAAAGAATTATAGGTAATTATATCGTAGATTTTTATGTAAAAACTTTAGGATTGGTAATCGAAATTGACGGTTCAAGCCATGATAACAAAGAGGAGTACGATCAAAAAAGAGAAGATTATCTCATTTCATTAGGATTAAAGGTTTATAAAATTTCGGATTTAAGGGTAAAACATGATTTGAATAATGTGATGATGGAACTTGAGAAATATATTGTTGTAGAATTTGGAAATAAAGCTACTAATATCTGAAATTTCGACAATAAAACCACCCCGCCCTCCGGGCACCCCTCCAAATGAGGGGAAAAGCAGACAGAATAATTGTAGGTAAAGGAACTCCGGAAGAAATTATAAAAATTAAGAAGAGTTATACGGCGCAGTTTTTGAAAAAAGAGTTACTTTAGTATTTGGGAGCCCTAGCCCTGATGGAAACGGCATCCTTTTACTTGCTTTTTTAGCAAGTAAAAGATATAGTGGACAGCAGGAAATAGCTTCAAAAAATAAGATTTAAAATATAGCATATGAGATTAGAAGATTTTGACAATGACGAGGATAAAGTAATCCAAGACAGACTGAAAAGAAAAACCTGGAATGAAATAAGAACCAATGACAGTTGGGCGATTTTTAAAATCATGGCCGAATTTGTTAACGGATATGAAAGCATGGGACGCATTGGTCCCTGTGTGACTATTTTTGGTTCAGCGAGAACAAAACCGGAAGATAAATATTATTTACTTGCTGAAAAAATTGCCTATAAAATAAGTAAAGCCGGTTATGGTGTTATTACTGGCGGTGGTCCAGGAATTATGGAAGCGGGAAATAAAGGCGCACATCTGGGCGGAGGAACCTCGGTGGGATTGAATATAGTATTGCCTTTTGAACAACATTATAATCCTTATATTGATGGGGATAAGAACTTGAATTTTGATTATTTCTTTGTTCGAAAAGTGATGTTTGTAAAATATTCCCAAGGTTTTGTGGTGATGCCGGGAGGTTTTGGAACTATGGATGAATTATTTGAAGCGATGACTTTAATTCAGACGAAAAAGATTGCAAAATTTCCAATAATATTAGTTGGTACCAGCTTTTGGGCGGGATTGATTGATTGGATAAAAACGGTTTTAATAGAAAAAGAACATACGGTAAGTGCCGAAGATATGAATTTATTTAAAATTGTAGATACCGAAGATGAAGTGGTTGATGTCTTGGATAAATTCTATAAAAAATACGATTTAACTCCTAATTTTTAATTGAAAAGCTGTCTAAACAACAGCTTTTTTTATGTTAATTTGTTAGTTTTCTTACTGTTTTTATCTAAAAAAAAGTATATTTATTTTTTATTAAATTCTAAAGAAAACAGTTGAAATTAATCTTTAAAATCACGGTCTATCTTCTTGTTTTATTGGCATCAGTAAAACAATACGCGCAACACCATTCTAAAATGATTGTTGAGTTGAATGCCGAGAACAAAACATTGAATATTCAGCAAGAAATCACTTTTTTCAATCAATCGAATGACACATTAACTTCAATTGTGTTGAATGATTGGAATAATGCGTATTCTGATAAAAACACTCCTTTGGCGAAACGTTTTTCGGATGAATTTTACAGAGGTTTTCATTTGGCTAAAATAGAAGAACGTGGAAGCACTAACAATTTAACCATTATTGATACCAATCTATTATTTGCTTCATGGGAAAGGACAGAGAAAAATCCAGATTATATTGAAGTTAAACTAAGACAAAAACTACTTCCAAATCAAAAAACTACTTTACATCTCACTTATATCACAAAAATACCAAGTGATAAATTCACTAAATACGGGTTTAATGATAAAGGCGAAATGAACCTTAAAAACTGGTTTCTTACTCCTGCCCGGTATGAAAACCATGATTTCGTTCGAAACAGCAACAACAATTTAGATGATATTGCCAATGGGGTTTCTAGTTATGATATTACTTTGAAAATACCTGTAGGTTTAGAAGTTACTTCTGATTTAAATAGTAGTTTACTAAATAAGAACGAAAGTTTTTTAAACTATAAATTATCTGGAAACAACCGAACTGATTTTAGTCTTTTTGTAGAACCCAAAACAAGTTTCATCAGCTTCAAAAAGAATAACAATGAAGTACTGACTAATTTGAAAGAAAATAAAATAAGTGATATTCAAAAAGCAGTTATTGTTGATCGTGTTATGGATTATGTAAATACGCTTGTTGGAAAATATCCACATGAAAAAATAATAGTTTCCCAAACTGATTATGAGAGAAATCCTTTTTATGGATTGAACCAATTGCCTTCTTTTTTAAGTCCATTCACAGATGAATTTATATTTGAGATTAAATTTTTGAAAACCTATTTGAATTCCTATTTAAAGAATAGTTTGCGTTTAGATCCAAGGAAAGATAACTGGATTTATGATGGAATCCAGGTTTATACCATGATGAAATATATTGATGAAAATCATCCAGACACGAAGATGTTTGGAAGTGTTTCTAAACTTCGATTATTAAAAAGCTACAACTTGACCAACTTAAGTTTTAATGAGCAATACAGCTATTTTTATATGCTTATGGCTCGAAAAAATTTAGATCAGCCACTTGGAAATCCAAAAAATAGTTTGATAAAATTCAACGAACAAATTGCCAGTAAATACCGTGCCGGATTGAGTTTTAGATATCTGGACGATTATCTAGAGCATGATGAAGTAAACAATAGCATTCGTCAATTCTACGTTGAAAACAAGGAAAAACAAGTTTCGAGAACTGATTTTGAAAGGATACTAAAATCCAATGCTGATAAAGATATTAACTGGTTTTTTAAAACCATAATTGGTTCTCGTGAAATCATAGATTATAAATTTACTGATGTCTCAAAAACGAAAGACAGTATTACTTTTTCAGTAAAAAACAAAACCAATGTTTCAGTTCCTGTTCCAGTTTATGGTGTAAAAAAAGGAGAAATTGTTTTTAAAAAATGGCTTGATGCCAATGAAACGGACAGCACTTTTACCATTGAAAGAAAAAATGCCGATAAAATCGTTTTAAATTACAGTAATGAAGTTCCAGAATACAATTTAAGAAACAATTGGAAATCATTGAAAGGTTTTTATCCAACCAATCGACCTATAAAATTTAATTTTATGAAGGATTTAGAAGATCCGTATTACAATCAGATTTTATATGTACCCACACTAACGTATAACTTATATGATGGTTTTTCACCGGGATTGCGATTACATAACAAAACTATTTTAGACAAACCTTTTATATTCGATATCAATCCGGCTTATTCCTCAAAAACAAATAATTTGACAGGTTCAGCGGCATTGGTCGTAAATCAAAATTACAGAAACAGTACACTTTACAACGTAAGATATTCGGTTTCGGGTTCTTATTTTCATTATGCTCCGGATGCAGCTTACCTGAAGATAAATCCATCGGTGCAATTACGAATCAGAGAAGAGAACTTTAGGGATAATAGAAAACAGTTAATACTATTTCGCCAAGTATTAGTAAACAGAGAGAAAAGTGCTTTAGTGATTGACAATTCAACGGAGAATTACTCCGTTTTTGACGCAAAATACATCAACACAAGAACCGAAGTAACCAATCATTTTAACTTTACCTCTGATTTACAGATATCAAGTAAATTTGGAAAAGTAGCCACTGAATTTGAATATCGAAAATTATTTGAAAACAATTTTCAAATTAATTTACGCCTCTATGCCGGTAGTTTTCTATACAATAGAACCGCTTCAGACTTTTTTAGTTTTGCATTAGACAGACCTACTGATTATCTCTTTGATTACAATTATTATGGTCGATCTGAAAATAGTGGTTTTTTCAGCCAACAATTTATATTGGCTGAAGGTGGTTTTAAATCAAAATTAGACACTCCTTTTGCTAATCAATGGATTACTACTTTGAACGGAAGTTTCAATATTTGGAATTGGATGGAAGTATATGGCGACATTGGTCTTATTAAAAACAGAAACCAAAATGAGAAATTCGTATACGATAGTGGAATTCGTCTGAATCTGGTAACGGACTATTTCGAATTGTATTTTCCAATTTATTCCAACAATGGATGGGAAATTGGGCAAAATAATTACAACGAAAAAATACGATTTGTGGTTACATTCTCTCCAAAAACATTAATCAATCTTTTTAATCGAAAATGGTTCTAATTAAAGATAAAAATCACTATTTATTACATTATTCATCAAAAAATAGCTTTTTAGATACATATAATTAAAAAATACACATACTAATTAGAAATTGACTACTAATAATTAAATTATATTTTTTTTAATGAATTATGAAAATAGCTAGTTTTTAATTAAATTTGCAGCACAAAGTTATACTTTTCAATTATGATAAAAGAAAAAAATAATACTACCCTGACATTTGAAGATTTCAAAACTGAAGTATTAAGTGACTACAAAATAGCTACTATAAGCAGAGAATGCAGCCTGCTAGGACGTAAAGAAGTATTGACTGGAAAGGCTAAATTTGGAATATTTGGGGATGGTAAAGAAGTACCACAATTAGCTATGGCAAAAGCATTCAAGAATGGAGATTTCCGTTCCGGATACTATCGCGACCAAACTTTTATGATGGCAATAGGTGAATTAACCATGCAACAGTTTTTTGCCGGTTTATATGGCCATACTGATATTGAACAAGAACCGATGTCTGCAGGAAGACAAATGGGAGGCCATTTTACAACACATAGTTTGAATGAAGACGGATCATGGAAAGATTTAACTAAACAAAAAAATTCAAGCGCAGATATTTCTCCTACTGCAGCGCAAATGCCTAGATTACTAGGATTAGCGCAAGCATCAAAAATATACCGGCAAGTTTCAGGAATTACCAATGCAGCAAATTTTTCTGTTGAGGGTAATGAAATAGCTTGGGGAACAATAGGAAATGCAAGTACATCAGAAGGGTTATTTTTTGAGACTATAAATGCAGCTGGTGTTTTACAAGTACCTATGGTTATGAGTGTTTGGGATGATGAATATGGCATTTCAGTACATGCAAGACATCAAACCACTAAAGAAAGTATTTCTGAAATATTAAAAGGATACCAACGAGAGAATAATACCAACGGTTTTGAAATATTAAAAGTAAAAGGTTGGGATTATGCTGAATTAATTGCTACTTATGAAAAAGCGGCAAATATAGCTCGTGAAAAACACATTCCAGTATTAATTCATGTAAACGAATTAACGCAACCACAAGGACATTCCAGTTCAGGATCTCATGAGAGATATAAAGACGCGAATCGATTAGCATGGGAAAAAGACTTTGATTGTCTTCGTCAAATGAAACTCTGGATGATTGCCATCAATGTTGCTTCTCCAGAAGAAATTGAAGCAATTGATTCACAAGCTAAAAAAGACGTTTTTGAAGCTAAAAAAGCAGCTTGGAATGCTTTCATTGAACCTATAATTGAAGAACAAAAAGAGCTAGTTTCCTTATTACAAAAAATAGCAGAAACAAGTAAAAACAAAGAAAGAATACTAAAACTGATTACGGATTTAAACAGTATAAAATCACCTTTGAAAAAAGAGATTCTTGTAACTGCCCGAAAAGTATTGCGTTTAGCAATGAACGAAAAAGGTAAAGAGGAATTGTCACTTTGGATCACCTCGTACACCAATAGAACCCAACAAAAATTCAGTAGCAACTTATTTTCTGAAACAGATTTAAATGTCTTCTCAGCAGAAAAAGTTTTACCTGAATATTCTGAAAATGCAAAAGAAGATACGGACGGTCGCATGATTTTGCGTGATAACTTTGATGCTATTTTTACAAAATATCCTGAAACACTAATTTTTGGTGAAGATGCTGGAAATATTGGTGATGTAAATCAAGGTTTAGAAGGAATGCAGGAAAAATACGGAGAACTTCGTGTAGCCGATGTCGGGATTCGTGAAGCAACCATAATTGGTCAAGGGATAGGAATGGCTTTAAGAGGCTTACGCCCTATTGCCGAGATTCAATATTTAGATTATTTGTTGTACGCTATCCAAATCATGAGTGATGATTTAGCAACATTAAGATACCGTACGGTAGGCAAACAAAAAGCCCCTTTAATTATACGAACACGCGGTCATCGATTAGAAGGAATCTGGCATTCTGGCTCTCCTATGGGAATGATAATAAATGCCATAAGAGGAATTCACGTTTTGGTTCCAAGAAATATGACACAAGCAGCCAGTTTTTATAACAGTTTATTGGAATGTGATGAACCTGCTTTAGTGATTGAATGTTTGAATGGTTACCGATTAAAAGAAAAAATGCCTTTGAATTACGGCGAATTCAAAACACCAATTGGCGTTGTGGAAACATTGAAAGAAGGTACTGACATTACATTAGTTTCTTATGGATCTACTTTAAGATTAGTGCAGCAAGCTGCCAAAGAGCTTCTTGAAGTTGGCATAGATTGCGAGGTAATCGATTTACAATCATTATTACCATTTGATATTAATCAAGATGTGGTAAAAAGTATTGCCAAAACGAATCGTCTCTTAGTAATTGACGAAGATGTTCCTGGAGGTGCTTCGGCATATATTTTACAACAAATTATAGAACAACAAGATGCCTATACTTATTTAGACAGCAAACCTCAGACTTTGACTGCAAAAGCGCACAGACCTGCTTACGGAACGGACGGAGATTATTTTTCTAAACCTTCTGCAGAAGATATATTCGAAAAAGTATATGGAATGATGAATGAGGTAAATCCTTCGAAATTTCCAAGTTTGTATTAAAACATAATTATTTATAAATTGAAATCCCAACTTAATTCAGGTTGGGATTTTTTTTGAATCTTAATTAATCGTTTGTTTATAAAAAATTAAAATACTAAATTGGTAATCAATTCATTAGTCAGTAACCATAATAAAAAAATAAGATGAAAAAGATAACACTAATTTTAGGAGTACTTTCGATTATGACGATTGTTTCCTGCAAGAAAAAAGACGACAATCCTATTGCACCACAAGTGGAAACATCTAGCGCATCTACTCCATCCACTCCTACAGTTTCAGGAGAAGCGAAAGATAGTACTTCTATAAAAGTAAGTACTGATGGTGTAAATGTCAGTACTAAAGATGGAGCAACTAAAACAAGTGTTAATGTTTCGGGTGGTGAAGCAAAAATTGAGATCAAAAAATAATACTCGATTATTCTCTTAATTAAAAGTTATAATGCCAACATAAATTATTTATGTTGGCATTTTTTATTTTAAATTTAAACTTTATTAAAAATAATAGAAAATGAACACTTTGGAAACTCTTTTAAAAAGCATACAAAATGTTAAAGTGATAGATGATTCTATTGATTATAAAAATTATATCGCTTTAGATTTATCAACTTTTAATCCTGAATTATTAAAATTGGATATTGGCAATGCTATTGATTTCGAAAGATACATCGAAAATTATTTAACAACAAGCGAAGCAAAAGTCGCATTTGGAGGTTATAATGAAGAACGTAATTTATACAAACGAAGTGCTGTTTTTAATGATACTAAATCCGAAGAGCGAAATATTCATATTGGATTAGATTTATGGATAAAAGCTGGAACTCCTGTATTAGCAGCTGTTGATGGAACTATTCATAGTTTTAATTATAATGCAGGTTTGGGAGATTATGGCCCAACCATTATTTTAGAACACAAAATAAAAAATGAAACTTTTTATACTTTGTACGGCCATCTTTCATTAGAAAGTATTACAAAAATTGAAATTGGAGATATTGTTAAAAAAGGACAACAAATAGCAACTTTGGGGAATTCACCAATTAATGGAGATTATGCACCTCACTTACATTTTCAGATTATAAAAAATATCGGAGTTAATTTTGGTGATTATCCTGGAGTTTGCAGCAAAAATAATCTGGATTATTATTTAGAAAATTGTCCTAATCCTAACTTATTATTAAAAATTACATAAATTATGAAAAAGATAATTCTCTTTCTAGGCATTGTTTTATTAGTAGGTTGTAAATCTAAAACCGTTGTTACTGCTCCTAAACCTGAGGAAGTAAAATTAGTCAAACTAACATTTTCTGAAGTGAGTGAATCTCAAAAAGATAAAGCGTATGAATTAGGAAAAAGGGTTTTAATGACCTGTAATACTTCTAAGTTTAAACCTTTTAACGAAAGTGAAGCAACCCCTTCGGTAATTAAAAATACAACCGAAGAACGCTTGACAAAAACATGTACTAGATTTCGTCAATATTATGGTACTTTTAAAGACCTTCAGCTAGTTGAAATCTATAAGAACAATAGTGATCAAACTAGTATTTTTCGTTATAAAGCATTGTATACAAAGAAAGTTGCCAACAAAGAACTTCGGGTTTCAATGAATCAAGAAAACAAGGTTTCGTCTATTAAATCACTCGATTGGGTGGACACTTTTCAATATAAATAATTTCAATTAACAGCCCTGAATTCATGAATCAAAAAGTCCTGCTTATTTTATTAATTATGGTTACGTTTTCTGCAACAAGTCAGGAATTATTGAGTTTTAAAGGTAGATCTTATCACGCTACGAATTCTTTGGATTTTATTTGTGAAAACTATGCCTTAACAGGAATTGCAGCTATACAGATTGCAAAAACAGAAAATGGTGGTATCCTAAAATTAGCCGTTGCAACTACAAACCCCACATTTAATATTTCAGGGGTAGTCTATGTTTATTTAACTGATAATACCATCATAATATGTTCTGATAAAGGGATTAGGGAAAATATAGAAAATAAAATTGTATCGTATTACACCTTTTCTCCTTTAGAAATGAATAAAATGAAAATTACTGATATTCAATCGATTCGTTTTAACATCAAAGGAAATGCCAGTAAATTTAGCAGTCAAATAGGTAATTTTACTGCTGTTAATCGAAAAACATACTTTTCGACAGCTTCGGATAAAACCAAAAAAAATTACGATACAGCTACACAAATAACAACTTTGTATCAATAACAGAAAATAACCGACTAAAGTATTTTGTCTTTAAACGATTCATTACTTTGATGAATCTGTGGGTTGTAATCTATTTAAAATTATCACAGATAATTAGATCATAAACCCCACATTATTTTATTAAAACTCGAATGATGCCTCTTTGTCGGCGTTTATTCGTAAATTTAAAAAAATTAAAATACTTAATGGGTTCATTTTATTCAAAAACAGAGCCCTTTTTAATTACTCATTTTCCTACCGAAGGCTACATTATTAAAAATAAATTGAAATTAATAATGTGTGAATTATGCAACTTTTTTTTAAAGTTATGTAAGTGTTTTTAATACTGTTTATCCGATTTTTACATAATCTGTTAAAAAAAAATAATTTGAAACTATATATCAAATACATGGTTAGTAATCGCTGCAAAATGGCGGTAAAAGAGGAATTGAAAAAACTGGGACTACACTTCATTGTTGTTGATTTAGGTGAAGTTGAAATCATGGAAACTATTTCTATGGATCAACGTGAAAAACTTAAATCAGCCCTTTTGAATTCTGGGCTCGAATTAATGGATGATAAGAAAGCCATGCTCATTGAAAAAATAAAAAATGTGATTATTGAAATGGTACACCATTCTACTGAAAACATAAAAGTGAACTTTTCTGATTATCTGAGTGAAAAACTAAATCATGATTATACGTACTTGTCTAACTTGTTTTCGGAAGTACAAGGAACTACAATTGAGCAATTTATAATTTCTCACAAAACGGAACGAATAAAGGAACTAATTATTTATGGTGAATTAAACATTACTGAAATTGCTTGGAAAATGAACTACAGCAGTGTAGCGCATCTTTCTAGCCAGTTTAAAAAAGTCACTGGTTTATCCCCTTCGCATTTCAAACAGTTGAAGGATAAAAGAAGAAATCCAATTGAAGACATTGGAAATTCTAATGATATAAATAATTAAAATGGGCACAACAAACAAACACGAGTCTCAATATACCAGGAGTTTAATTGAAGCTAGTTTAGATCCGTTTGTTACAATTAGTGTTGATGGAAAGATTACTGATGTAAACGAAGCATCAATAAAAATTACAGGAATTTCTCGGGAAAATTTAATTGGAACTGATTTTTCAAATTATTTTACCGAACAAGAAAAAGCAAAACAAGGATATCAACAGGTTTTTGAGAAAAGTTTTGTTGCTGATTATCCACTAACGATAAAACATAAAAACGGAAAATTAACGGATGTGTTATACAATGCTTCCGTTTATAAAGATGATAAAGGGAATGTTCTTGGCGTTTTTGCGGCTGCTAGAGATGTAACAGCCCAAAAATTACTTTCAAAATATTCTTTAAGCTTAATCGAAGCAAGTCTTGATCCATTAGTTACCATAAATACTGAAGGCAAGATTACTGATATGAATGAAGCATTAGTGAATATTACCGGTATGACACGTAAAGAACTCACTAAATCAGATTTCTTTGATTATTTTACTGAGAAACAAAAAGCCCGAGAAGTCTATCAGGAAGTGTTTGAGAAAGGATCTGTGACTGACTCTCCACTTACCCTTAGACATAAAGAAGGAAAATTGACCGATGTTTTATTTAATGGATCTGTTTATAAAGACGACAGCGGAAATGTACTTGGCGTTGTTGTTGTAGCAAGAGATATAGCAGAGCAAAAATGGGCATTAGATTTAAGAATTGCTAATCAAGAACTGGCGCATCAAAACGATGAAAAAGAAAAAAGAGCCAATGAGTTAATTATTGCAAACAATGAGTTAGCCTTTCAAAATGATGAAAAAGAAAAAAGAGCTGCTGAATTAGTAATTGCAAATGAAGAACTGGCTTTTCAAAACAATGAAAAAGAAAAAAGAGCTGCTGAATTAGTAATCGCAAATGAAGAACTTGCTTTACAATATAAAGTAAAAGAAAAACGAGCAGCTGAATTAATAATAGCGAATAAAGAGCTTCTTTTTCAAAATGAAGAGAAAGAAAAAAGAGCTGCTGAATTAGTTATAGCCAATAAAGAGCTTCTGTTTCAAAACGATGAGAAAGAAAAACGGGCAAACGAATTAATCATAGCTAACGAAGAACTTCTATTTCAAAATAATGAAAAAGTAAAGCGCGAAATTTTAAATAAAGAGCTTGAAGAATTAAGCTATACTGCAAAATTAGCGTCGCAATATTCTCTTAGTTTGATTGAAGCAAGTCTTGATCCATTGGTTACGATAAACACCAAAGGAAAAATTACTGATATGAATGAAGCATTGGTAAACATTACAGGTATGACAAGAGAAGAACTTACCGATTCTGATTTCTTTGATTATTTTACCGAACAACAAAAAGCTAGAGAAGTATATCAGGAAGTATTTGAAAAAGGTTCTGTTGCTGATTCTCCTCTTACACTTTGTCACAAAGACGGTAAATTAACGGATGTATTGTTTAACGGCTCAGTTTACAAAGATGATAAAGGAAATGTACTTGGTGTTGTAATTGTTGCCAGAGATGTAACGGATCAGAAAAGAATTGCTAATGAGCTTATTGAGGCCAGAGTTTTTGCTGAGTTAGCAACAGAAATTGCAGAAGAAGCCAAGAGAAATGCCGAAAGTGCCACCATCATTGCGGAAAATGCAGTAAAGGCAAAACAGCAATTTTTGTCAAATATGAGCCATGAAATTCGTACGCCGATGAATGCTATTATCGGATTTACAAAAGTGGTTTTAAAAACAGATTTGACAGCTAAACAAAAAGAATATTTAGATGCTATTAAAATGAGTGGCGATGCATTAATCGTTCTCATCAATGACATACTTGATTTAGCAAAAGTAGATGCGGGTAAGATGACTTTTGAGAAAACGCCTTTCAAAATGAAAGACTCAATATTGTCTATGCTTCATTTATTTGAAACAAAAATTCAAGAAAAAAATTTAAAATTGGTAAAAGAATATGATAGTCGAATTCCTAAAGTCTTAGTTGGAGACCCAATTCGTTTGCATCAAATTATTTTAAACTTAGTCAGTAATGCCGTAAAATTTACGACAAAGGGAAAAATTACTGTTAGCGTTAATTTATTACATGAAGATGATGATAAAGTAATTATTGAATTTGCTGTAAGTGATACAGGGATTGGCATACCCAAAGAGAAAATAGGAAAAATATTTGAAAATTTTCAACAAGCCTCAAGTGGAACCTCCAGATTGTATGGAGGAACAGGATTAGGTCTTGCCATAGTAAAACAATTAGTAGAATCTCAAGGAGGTAGTATTCGTGTAAAAAGTATCGTTAATGAAGGTTCAATATTTAGCTTTGCTTTAAGCTTTCAAAAAACAAATGCTGATGCCGAATTAGAAACTGAGCTAATGGAATTAGATACTGAAATAAAAAATATAAAAGTATTAGTTGTTGAAGACATAGCACTCAATCAATTACTAATGAAAACGTTATTGGATGATTTTGGATTTGGCTTAGATATTGCCGAAAATGGTAAAATAGCTATTGAAAAACTTAAAGGAAAAGATTATGACATCATTCTGATGGATTTACAAATGCCGGAAATGAATGGATTTGAAGCTACAGAGTACATTCGTAAGATAATGAATTCGAAAATTCCTATTATTGCTTTAACTGCTGATGTAACGACTGTTGATTTAGATAAATGCAAAGCCGTTGGAATGAATGATTATCTGGCAAAACCCGTTGATGAAAAGTTGTTGTATAGTAAAATAGTTAGTATATTAAAGAAACCTAAACTAAAAAAACTAACTTCAAAACTTAATGAGAATTTAAAGGAAAATTTGCAAGACAATTTGCAAGAAAGGGATAGTATAAAGAAAAAAATAAGATGTATTGATTTAGTTTATTTAAATCAGCGAACTAAATCTGATCCCAAATTAATGATAGAAATGATATCGCTGTACTTAATACAAACACCACCATTAATTGATAGTATTAAACAAAGTTTGACAGACAAAAATTGGTCATTATTAGGAGCTTCAATACATAAAATAATTCCCTCGTTTTCAATAATGGGAATTAGCCCTGCTTTTGAAAACATAGCAAAAAAAATTCAGGAATTTGCAAGCACACAAGAAAAAGCAGAAGGAATATATGACTTAGTAATTCAACTCGAAGAAATTTGTTTGCAGGCCTGTAGTGAATTAGAAGAAGAACTTAACGTAATTAAAAATAAATAATAGTGAAAAACGAAAACAAAATAAAAATTTTCCTGGTAGATGATGATGCATTATTTTTAAAATCTTTAGAAATTGAGTTTCAGGAAAACGCAGATTTTATAATTGAAACCTATTCTACAGGAGAACTATGTGTAGAAAATTTATCTCATAATCCCGATGTAATAATATTGGATTACCAACTTGATGGTATTGTACAAGGTGCTATGAATGGACTTGAAACTTTAGACAAAATTAAAGCTTTCAATGTACAAACCCCAGTTGTGATGCTGTCTTCGCAGGATAAAATTGAAGTAGCCATAAACTGTATGCATCATAAGGCATTTGATTATGTTGTAAAAAGTGAAACAGCATTTGTACGCTTACAAAAAATTATCACTACCATTTTTAAATATCAAAAAATGGAAAAAGAATTAAGTTGGTATATGGATCGCATGTAATCTGTTTTTTACTATAATTCTCCATTAATTTCATAGTTCGTTAGATTAATCTATTTTTAATTTGGTCAAAAAAACCAAATTTATTTTACAAAAATGCAATATAAAGACACATCAGATCTAGAAATTTCATTGTTATTAGAAGCTATTTATAGGAAATATGGCTATGATTTCAGGCAGTATTCTCAAGCTCATATCAGGCGCAGAATCATGAACAGAATGTCATTTTCAGGCTTAGAAGATATTTCCCAAATGCAATCTAAGGTTTTGAAAGATGAAACATTTGCTTCTGAACTGCTACAGGATTTATCGATAACAGTAACCGAAATGTTTCGTGATCCAGCCTTTTATAGATCATTACGAGAAAAAGTTATCCCAATTTTAAAAACGTATCCCTTTATAAAAATATGGCATGCTGGCTGTGCAACTGGAGAAGAAGCGTATTCGATGGCTATCATTTTGCAAGAAGAAGGATTGTATGATAGAACTACTATTTATGCAACTGATTTTAATCAGATAGCTTTGAACCGTGCAAAAGATGGAATTTTTTCGAACAAAATGATAAAAGAATACACTACAAATTATCAATTGTCAGGAGGAAAAGAATTTTTTTCCAGTTATTATACGTCCAATTATGATAACGTCATTATGAATCAATCATTAAAAAAAAATATTGTTTGGGCCAATCATAATTTGGTTACTGATAGTGTATTTGCTGAAGTACACTTGATATTATGTCGAAATGTGCTGATTTATTTTGATAAAAATTTACAAAACAAAGTCCAAACCCTTTTTTATAATAGTATCATTAATGGGGGTGTTTTATGTTTAGGATCCAAAGAAAGTTTACGGTTTACTGATCTGCATGAGGAATATATTGAGTTGGATACAAAACAACGAATATTTAAAAAGAAATATTAAATGCAATATAAAGCAATAGTAATAGGAGTTTCTTCTGGCGGCATGAATGCTTTGAAAATTATATTTTCAGCTTTACCCGCTGATTTCAATACGCCCATTATTATAGTGCAACATTTAGGTGCTCATTCAGATAGTCAATGGATAAAACTTTTAAATGAAAAAAGCCACCTTGATATAAAAGAAGCTGATGAAAAGGAGAACATTGAAAAAGGCAAAATTTATATTGCTCCACCTAATTATCACTTGCTGATTGAAAAGGATAAAACCTTTTCCTTTACCATAGACGAACGTGTGAGTTTTGCAAGACCTTCAATTGATGTATTATTTGAATCGGCGGCTGAAGCCTATAAAAACAAATTAATTGGAATCGTACTTACAGGCTCTAATCATGACGGGACCAGAGGTATAAAGCGAATAAAAGAATTGGGTGGTCTAGCCATCATTCAAGACCCGAAAACAGCAGAATCTCCTTATATGCCAAAGTCTGCAATTGGTGCTATTGAATCTGATTATATTCTATCATTGGAGAATATAGTCGCGTTACTGATAAAAATTGATAAACAAAAAGAATAATTTCGATAACCTTTACAAATATTATAGAATGGAAATAACCCTTGGTAGAAAAATAGTAATCGGATTTATAGCTTGTGCTTTAGTCCTTTTAGGAGTTGCCATTTTCTCTTTTAAAAACAGTGAAAAATTTGTCGCTTCAAATACCTTGGTAAATCATTCCAATCAGGTATTATATGAATTCGAAAAAATACTTATGTCTTCTGTTGATGCCGAAACTGGCGTAAGAGGTTATGTCATTACTGGCGATACCGATTTTCTGAAACCTTTTACATCTGCCAATACAAAAGTAACAGATCAACTTGATAAAATAAAGGAATTAACAAAAGACAACCCTAATCAGCAAAACAACATTGAGGAACTTGCGAAAGAGCTCAAAATACGTTTTGATAATTTAAAAAAATGCATAACCCTTCGTAAAACAGATTTTAAAAAAGCAATGGAATTTGTTGCTTCAGGCGAAGGAAAACAATTGCAAGATGAGATAAGAAGAATAATTGATAAAGCACAGGAATCTGAACAAACGTTACTTGCCGAAAGGATAGAAATCAGTCAAGATGATGCCAGTAAGTTTAATATTGTTTTTGGTGTTTTATTGTTAATCATTGTAATGATTCTTGTCGTTGTATACACTATAGTTACTGAAAATTTAAAAGCTCTTAAAAGTTCCGAATCTGAAACTGCAAATAAAAACTGGTTACTTACAGGTAACTCCGAACTTAATGAAAAATTAATAGGAGACCAAAGTATAGCACAATTAGCAAACAGTACTATCAGTTTTTTATGTACTTATCTGAACGCTAATATAGGAGCTGTGTATCTCTTTAATGAAAAAGAAAATCTCCTGACACTAAACGGTAAATTTGCCTTTTCAGCAGCTAAAGACTCTAATGAAAAATTCAAATTAAATGAGGGATTAATTGGCCAGTCCGCTTGGGAACAAAAACAAATTTATTTAACAGATATATCCGAAGATCAAATACGCATCACTTCATCCATTTTGAATGCAAAACCAAAAAACTTGCTCATTACTCCTTTTTTGCTTGAAGGTAAAACGATTGGCGTAATAGAAATAGGTAAACTTACTGATTTCAATGAAACAGAGAAGGAATTCATCAGTGTTTCTATGAACAGTATAGCCATTAGCGTTAATACTGTTCAACAAGCTGAAGAGAAAGAAAAAAGAGCTGCAGAATTAGTTATTGCTAATAAAGAACTTGCCTATCAAAATGATGAGAAAGAAAAAAGGGCTGCAGAGCTAGGAATTGCGAACAAAGAACTCGCCTTTCAAAATGATGAGAAAGAAAAAAGAGCTGCAGAATTAGGCATTGCCAATAAAGAACTCGCCTACCAAAATGACGAGAAAGAAAAAAGAGCGGCAGAATTAGGCATTGCGAACAAAGAACTTGCTTACCAAAATGATGAAAAAGAAAAAAGAGCGGCAGAGTTAGGAATTGCAAACAAAGAACTTGCCTATCAAAACGAAGAGAAAGAAAAAAGAGCAGCAGAGTTAGGAATTGCAAACAAAGAACTTGCCTATCAAAATGAAGAAAAAGAAAAAAGAGCTGTAGAGTTAAGTTTTGCCAACAAAGAACTTTCTAATCAAGCTGAAGAACTTCAAATACAGCAAGAAGAGCTCAGACAACTGAATGAAGAATTAGAACAACAAGCGCAAGATCTTAAACAACAGCAGGAAGAGTTACAAATGACCAATGAAGAATTGGAAGAACAAACTCAATCATTAGAAGAGAAAAATAAGGAAGTTCAAGCTTCAAAAAATAACATTGAGCAAAAAACAAAACAACTGGAGATTAGCAGCAAGTATAAATCAGAATTTCTTGCAAACATGTCGCATGAGTTAAGAACACCGCTTAATAGTTTGCTAATCCTTTCAAAAGATTTATCAGAAAACAGAAAGAAAAATCTGGATGATGTTCAGGTTGAAAGTGCAGAAATAATTTATAAAAGCGGTCATGACCTTCTTATATTAATTAATGAAGTACTAGATCTGTCTAAAATTGAAGCAGGAAAAATGTCTATAAATGTTGAAAAAGTATCATTAAAAAATTTCTCAAATGATCTTCTTCGTGATTTCAAACATCAGGCACAGCAAAAAGGGTTAAAACTTGTTTGCAAATTGGCGGCAGCTTTACCTGAATTTATCCACACCGATTCACAACGTTTGAATCAGATATTGAAAAATCTTATATCCAATGCTATAAAATTCACCGAAAAAGGAAGTGTAACTATACGTATTGATCCAAATACGGAAACCACTTTGAATATTTCTGTTACTGATACAGGTATTGGAATATCCGAAGACAAACAAACTGCTATATTTGAAGCTTTTCAACAAGCAGAAGGTGGTACTTCCAGAAAATATGGCGGTACCGGATTAGGGCTTTCCATTTCACGGGAACTTGCAAAGTTATTAGAAAGCGAAATAAAAGTAAGCAGCAATTTAGAAGAAGGATCAACTTTTTCACTCATTATTCCGCTTGAAATATTCCCTGAACAAGAAACTTTCAGTACAATTACATTGAAACCCGTTTTGTATACACCACACCCAAAAATTGAATCTGAATATTTAAATTATGATACCATAAAAGATGACAGAGACACAATAAGCGCAGATGATAAAGTAGTACTCATTATTGAAGATGATCGACATTTTGCTGCTATACTTTTAAACCAAGCTAACAAAAAAGGATTCAAATGTTTGTCGGCAGCAACTGGAGAAGATGGTCTATTGCTTGCTTCAAAGTATAAACCCCAAGCAATTATTCTTGATATGGGTTTACCTGGAATCAAAGGACAGCAAGTATTGCATGAATTAAAAGCAAATCCATCTGTAAGGCATATTCCTGTGCATATTATTTCGGCAAATGACCGTTCGCTGGAACCAATCAGAGAAGGTGCAGTAGAATACCTGATGAAACCAATCGCTAAAAATGAACTGGAAGAAGCTTTCAACCGAATTGAAAATTTTGTAAATAGAAAAATAAAAAACCTGTTGATTATTGAAGATAATGAAAATTCAAGAAAGGCAATGAAAATACTCATTGGCAATGGTGATGTACATTGTTTTGAAGCAGCAACAGGCAAAGAAGCTTTAGCATTGTATCAAGAGAATCACATCGATTGTATCATACTGGATATTGGTTTACCAGACATGAGCGGCTTTGACCTTATCAATAAACTGGAAGATATAAAAGGCCATAACATGCCTCCTATTATTGTTTACACTGGAAAAGAGCTTACAAAAGAAGAAAATAATCTACTCCAAAAATATGCGGAGAGCATTATTATAAAAGGCATAAAATCAGAAGAACGATTGCTGGATGAGACAGCTCTTTTCCTTCACCGGACCATCAGTAACTTACCAAAATCAAAACAAACGATTATTAATAGTTTACATGATAAAGAAGCTATATTTCATTCCAAAAAAATAGTATTGGTAGATGACGATATGCGTAATGTTTTTGCATTATCCAAAATATTGCAAGAACGAGGAATGGAAGTCATAAAATCAGAAAACGGAAAAAATGCATTGGAGATGCTGAATGTGCATAATGACATTGATATGGTATTAATGGATATTATGATGCCTGAAATGGATGGTTACGAAGCAATGAAACGAATACGATCTCAGATAAAATTTAAAAACCTGCCTGTAATTGCGCTTACCGCAAAAGCCATGAAAGATGACAAACAAAAATGCATTGATGCCGGTGCTAACGACTACATTACAAAACCTATTGATGTAGAACGTTTACTGTCATTAATGCGTGTATGGTTAAGTAAATAATAAAACGTAATTGTGAAGGTGGTATATCCACTATTCATTATAATTAAACTTTTTTTGTTGGTATTCCAACATTCAAACTTTTATTTTACAATTGAAAATGAAAATAAATAGCCCTGTTAAAATTTTATTGGTTGATGATCTTCCTGAAAATTTGTTTGCTTTAGAAGTAATCCTTTCTAACGAAAATTATTTGTGTGTAAAAGCAAATTCTGGTAATGAAGCATTAAAAATTCTGCTGCACCAACAAGATTTTGCCATCATATTAATAGACGTACAAATGCCAATGATGGATGGATTTGAAACCGTAGAATTAATTCGTCAAATAGAAAAACTCAAGCATGTTCCGATTATTTTTCTAACGGCAAGCATGGATAATTCCGCACAAATTTACAAAGGATATCAGGCTGGTGCAGTCGATTATATGATCAAACCCCTTTTGCCAGAAATATTAAAAGCAAAAGTGGCTGTTTTTGTGGATTTGTATAAAAAAAATCAAGAATTATTAATTCAAGCAGAACAATTAAAAAAGCTCAACACCGATCTTAAGGCCCAAAAATTACTTTCAAAATATTCTCTTAGTCTTATTGAAGCAAGTCACGACCCTTTATTTGCCATTAGTCCCGAAGGAAAAATAACGGATATGAATAATGCATCAGTAAAAGTAACCGGAATATCACGTGAAAAACTAATTGGAACTGATTTTTTTGATTATTTCACTGAACCACAAAAGGCAGGTGAAGTGTATCAAAAAGTATTCGAAAAAGGATTCGTTGCCGATTCTCCACTAATACTTCGTCATAAAAATGGCAAGTTAACAGAAGTATTATTCAACGGATCAGTATATAAAGATGATAAAGAGAATGTGCTTGGGGTTGTTATTGTTGCCAGAGACGTTACGGATCAAAAAAGAATTGAAAAAGAATTGATTGAAGCCAAGGTTTTTGCTGAATTAGCCACCACAATTGCTGAAGAGGCTAAAATAAATGCTGAAAATGCCACCATTATAGCTAAAAATGCGGTGAAGGCTAAACAGCAATTCTTGTCGAATATGAGCCATGAAATTCGTACACCAATGAATGCCATTATTGGATTTACAAAAGTGGTATTAAAAACAGATTTGTCAACTAAACAAAAGGAATATTTAAACGCCATTAAAATAAGTGGTGACACATTAATAGTTCTTATTAACGACATACTCGATTTAGCAAAAGTTGATGCAGGTAAAATGACATTTGAGAAAACGCCATTCAAAATGGAATGCACCATTTCAGCTATGCTTCATTTATTTGAAGCAAAAATTCAAGAAAAAAATTTAAAATTAGTCAAAATCTATGATCCTAAAATACCTAAAGTCCTATTAGGCGATTCGATTCGTTTGCATCAAGTTATTTTAAATCTGGTAAGTAATGCAGTGAAATTTACAACCAAAGGAAAAATTACGGTAAGTGTTAATTTATTACATGAAGATGATGATAAAGTAATTCTTGAGTTTGCGGTAACAGATACGGGAATTGGTATTTCTGAGGAAAAAATAGGAACTATATTTGAAAATTTCCAGCAAGCAACCAGCGGAACTTCAAGATTATATGGAGGAACTGGACTGGGTCTGGCTATAGTAAAACAATTAATAGAGCCACAAGGCGGTAGTATTCGTGTAAAAAGCATAATTAATGAAGGATCAACATTTAGCTTTATATTATCTTTTGAAAAAACAAATGTCGATACAGCATTAGAGAATGAAATGTTGGAGTTAGATTCAGAAATAAATAATATAAAAGTTTTAGTGGTTGAAGATATTGCACTCAATCAATTACTAATGAAAACACTTTTAGAAGATTTTGGATTTGCTAATGAGATTGCTGAAAATGGTAAAATAGCTATTGAAAAACTTAAAGAAAAAAATTATGACATCATTTTGATGGATTTGCAAATGCCAGAAATGAATGGTTTTGAAGCTACAGAATATATTAGAAATACCATGAATTCTACAATTCCTATAATTGCATTAAGCGCTGACGTAACAACTGTTGATGCTGATAAATGTAAAGCATTGGGAATGAATGATTATATGGCTAAACCAATTGATGAAAGGCTGTTGTATAGTAAAATAGTTGGTATCTTAAACAATCCTAAACGTGCTAAAGTCAATACATTTTTTGAAAATGAAGAAAATCCAAAGAAAAAACTAAGATATATCGATCTTACTTATTTAAATCAGAGAACAAAGTCAAATCCAAAATTAATGATGGAAATGATTTCGCTCTATTTAGTACAAACCCCTCCTATAATAGATACAATTAAACAAAGTTTTGCTGACCAAAATTGGTCTTTATTAGGTGCCGCTGCGCATAAAATGATTCCGTCTTTTTCAATAATGGGAATCAGTCCTGATTTTGAAAACTTAGCAAAAAAAATTCAAGAACTTACAATGGTTCAAGAAAAATCAGAAGAAATGCATGATTTAGTGCTACAACTTGAACACGTTTGTCTACAAGCTTGTATCGAATTAGAGGAAGAACTTCAAATAATTAAAAATTCATAATAGTAAAAACGAAAATAAAATAAAAAATTTTCTGGTAGATGATTATGCATTATTTTTAAAATCTTTAGAAATTGAATTTCTGTAAAATGCAGATTTCACAATTGAAACATATTCAACTGGAGAACTATGCTTGGAAAATTTATCCCGTAATCCTGATATAATAATATTAGATTATCAACTTGATGGTATAGTAGAAAATGCAATGAACGGACTTGAAACCCTAGATAAAATAAAAGCTTTCAATCCACAAATTCCAGTTATAATGTTGTCGTCTCAGGATAAAATTGAAGTAGCCATAAACTATATACAGTATAAAGCATTTGATTATGTCGTAAAAGCGTAACTGTTTTTGTTCGCTTGCAAAAAATTATCTCTATCATTTTTAAATATTAAAAAATAGAAAAAGAATTAAGCTGGTACATGGATTGAATGTAATCTTTTTCATTTTTTTAAGTGTAAATGATATAAGTTTTGTTAGTAATTATATAACAGCTTTGAAGTCTAATTAAAATACATTTGTCTTATAACACTAATGTCCATAAATGCTTTAAATAGTTAAACTAAAACATCTATTTATAAGTTAATTAGACTTTTAAAGTAAAATTAAATTTTATATTAACCAATACTTAAAAAATAAAAATCATGAATCTAAAAAGAATCTTTGGAGCATTACTTACAGCTCTTGGAATAGGTGGACTTATTTACACAGCGATATTATTTTCAAGTGCCTCCTCTGAAATGAATGATGTCAAATCACTAATCATATACGGCGTGCTAGGCATTATATTTTTCGTTTCCGGAATTAGTTTAGTTCGTACAACAAAAGACGAATCATAAAGCATCTTTTTTTCTAAACACAAAATGTATTTTTAAATAGAACTAAAAAAGACAATGATTTATGTCTTTACAGCAATCATTGTCTTTTTTGCAAAGAAATTAATTAAAAGCAATTCGCATTGCTTTACAAATTAGAATAATACATACTAAACCTCTCGGAATTTTAAAAATTTTCGAGAGGTTTTTTTAGTTACAATTACATCGGCTTCAAGTTTGTTTACAAAATCTTGTTTTTTACAGCTACCATTCAAAAAGTATTGCTTTTTATTGTTTAAAAACTGATGTATCATTACTTATCAAACAGTAAATACATAAAGACTCATTAATTTTTGCAAATAATTAAAAAACTACTCGTTAAATATAATTATCTTTATATCAACAATCTAAGAGCATAAAAAACATGAAAACACACGAATTATTCAAAACAAAAAAAGTGGGTTCCATCGAATTAAAAAATAGTATTGTTATGGCACCTATGACCAGATGCAGAGCAATTGACAATGTTCCTAATGAACTTATGAAGGAATATTATACGCAACGTTCCAATGCGGGATTGATTATAACTGAAGGAACATCGCCATCGCCTAACGGTCTTGGATATGCCAGAATTCCAGGAATATTTAGTGAGCTTCAAGTAGCGGGCTGGAAAACAATAACAACTGCAGTACATAAAAACGGTGGAAAAATAATTGTTCAATTAATGCACTCAGGAAGAATTAGTCATCCGCTGAATATGCATAAAGATGCTCATATCCTTGCCCCTTCCCAAGTAAAAGCGGCTGGACAAATGTGGACTGACTTGAAAGGATTACAGGATTTTGTTGTCCCAAAAGAAATGACACTACAAGAAATTCTTCATGCCAGAACAGAATATGTTGCCGCCGCAGAAAATGCTTTATTTGCAGGATTTGATGGTGTAGAATTACATTCGGCAAATGGGTATCTATTAGAAGAATTTCTTTCGCCAATAAGTAACATCAGAACTGATAATTATGGTGGAAGTATTGAAAATAGATGCCGATTTGTACTCGAAGTAGTAGCCGCTGTTGCCGCTGCCATTGGAAAAGAAAAAACTGGTATTCGTTTATCACCATACGGAGTAGCCAGTGATATGCCACATTATCCTGAAATTGAAGCCACTTATGATTACTTATCTAAAGAACTTAATAAACTGGACATTGCCTATATTCATCTTGTAGATCATTCCGCTATGGGCGCACCTCCAGTTCCTTTGGAAATTAAAAAATTGATTCGACACAATTTTAAAAACACCTTAATTCTTTGCGGTGGCTTTGATCAAGAAACTGCCGAAGCAACAATTGAAAGCGGACTTACAGACCTCGTAGCTTTTGGCCGTCCGTTTATCAATAATCCAGATTTAGTAGATCGATTTAAAAACAATTGGCCTTTATCACAAGACCTCAATATGGATTTATTTTATACTGCTGATGAGAAAGGATACACTGATTATCCAGTTTATAAGGGGTAATTTAAAATAGACTTATCTGTTAAAACAATGTTTTAGAAATCCATTTAAATCAAAGTAAAAATGAAAGATATAGTTCAATTATTGAATTTATTAGGTGATGAAAAAGACTCTTTATTAAATCATGTTTGTAAAACAATTATGAAAGATCAAATTCATGTACCTACTCCTTTCCATATTGATACTCATTTTCTGCAAAGCAATCGAAATGGACAAACCATTCGAAGTTTGACGCAGTTATACCAACATGGCCGACTTGGTGACACTGGTTATATTTCTATTTTACCCGTAGATCAAGGAATTGAGCATACTGCAGGAAGTTCCTTTTCTCCAAACCCTATTTATTTCGATCCAGAAAATATTGTAAAATTAGCTATGGAAGCGGGTTGTAATGCAGTCGCTTCTACAATGGGCGGATTGGCAATGTTATCCAGAAAATATGCGCACAAAATTCCGTTTGTGGTAAAACTGAATCACAACGAACTGATGACCTATCCCAATAAATACGACCAAATTATGTTTGGGAGTGTCAGAGATGTCTGGAATATGGGCGCTATAGCGGTTGGCGCTACTGTTTACTTTGGCTCTGCCGAATCAGACAGGCAAATTATAGAAATAGCAAAGGCTTTTGAAGAAGCACATAATTTAGGAATGGCTACAATTCTTTGGTGTTATTCCAGAAATGATGGCTTTATAAAAGACGGAATCGATTATAATACGGCTGCTGATATTACTGGTCAAGCCAATTACTTAGGGGTTTCAATTCAGGCAGATATTATCAAACAAAAGCTACCAACGAATAACGGTGGTTTTACAGCTATAAAATTTGCCAAAACAAATCCGGATATGTATACCAAATTAGCCAGTGAGCATCCCATCGATTTATGTCGTTATCAAGTGATAAATTGTTATTCAGGACGCATTAGTATGATTAATTCAGGTGGAGAATCAAAAGGTGTAACTGATTTGGCGGAAGCCATAAAAACGGCTGTAATAAACAAGCGTGCCGGTGGAGCCGGAATGATTATGGGGAGAAAAGCTTTTCAACGTCCCTTTAGTGAAGGCGTAAACCTCATAAATGCGGTACAGGAAATTTACCTGGCAAAAGAAGTTTCCATAGCATAATCTTTCATTTACAAATATTTCACACTTCTAATTTTTAGATCAGTATCTAAATCGTAAAGTCTGGGCGTTCCAGTGGGAATGTTTATTTTGACTATTGCTATTGGGCTGATATTTTCTAAATACATCATTAATGCCCTAAGACTATTCCCATGAGCCACTATCAAAATATTTTTACCAGATTTTAGTTTTGGTTCTATTTCTTGTTTATAATACGGCACAATTCTATTGTAAGTATCTTCTAAACTTTCGCCATCTGGAGGACGAACTTCATAACTTCTTCTCCATATTTCCAACTGATTTTCTCCGTACTTTTTTGCTACTTCCGCTTTATTAAGTCCTTGTAAACTCCCGTACATTCTTTCGTTTAAAGCTTCATTCTTAATGACAGGAATATGGGTCTGTTGCATTACTTCTAAGATAATTCTCAAAGACTCCCCTGCCCTTTTCAATACTGAAGTATAAGCATACAAAAAATTAAAGTCTTTTAACTTGGCTCCTGCGCGCTTTGCTTCTTCTTCTCCCCAAGAAGTCAATGGTACATCCAGATTTCCTGTAAAACGATTCTCTAAATTATAGATGGATTGGCCATGCCGAATAAGTACTAATAAAGCCATATTTTGTTATTTGTTATTTCATTTGTATAGCTGACCCTAATAAATATTCAGAAAAAAATCCTTTCAAATAACTCAAAAAAGTATAAAAACTAGTACACTTTTATATCCTAGCAATATCGCTATTATAACAATAAAAAACTAATACTCTATTTTTATTAAACTTAAAAAAAATTATGCTTAATAAAAAAACAATTTATTCAAAAAATAAAACATAAAATACTGACTACAAACACTATATCAACGCAAAAAATAGACTTCGTGTAATTTATTTTTGTAAATTTATGATGCTATTCGTTAGGAATACAATTCAATTTTAAGTAAACACTTTTTTAAATGAAACAGCATAAAGCGGTAGAATAGTAACTAAATAGAAACGCTCCAAAATGAATACGATCGATACAAAGAAATATTTATTTTCAAAAGGAATTGATTCCTATTTAGAAGGCGTTCACAAAGGCTATCAATTTACCATTCGTTTTTTTAAAGAAGCATTTATACTTCCTTTTCATTGGCGTGAAATTATTAATCAGTGTTTTGAGATTGGATTAAAATCACTTTCCTTAATAACATTGACCGGTTTTATTGTAGGTGTCGTTTTTACAAAACAATCACGGCCTTCACTGGAAACTTTTGGGGCAGTTTCCTGGTTGCCTTCCTTAATTGGGATTGCCATTGTAAGAGCTTTAGGTCCATTGGTAACAGCACTTATTTGTGCTGGAAAAGTAGGTTCCAGTATTAGTGCTGAATTAGGTTCCATGAAAGTAACGGAACAAATTGAGGCGATGGAAGTATCAGCAATCAATCCTTTTAAATACTTAGTGGTTACGCGGGTAATTGCGACAACAATTTCCATTCCCATACTGGCATTGTATTGCAGTTTTATAGGACTATTGGGTTCGTATTACAATGTTCATAATGAAGAGATGACAAGTTTAGAAATTTTTTATAAAAATGCTTTTTCAAATATTTCTTTTCTGGACATTTTTTCATCAGTAACCAAATCCATTGTTTATGGATTTACAATAGGAATTATAGGTTGCTACAAAGGATTTTTTGCAACACAAGGAACACGTGGCGTTGGAAAAGCAACTAATCAGGCGGTAATACTTGCCATATTTCTTATCTTTTTTGAAGAGGTTGTCATAGTACAAGTTGTGAATTGGATTCGATATTTTTAAACATGGAAAAAGACAAAATACAACATAGTATCAATAAAGAAGAATCGGTCATAACGATCAATGGATTATATAAATCCTTTGGTGAATTGGACGTTTTAAAAGGCATTGACTTAAATATTTATAGAGGCGAAAATATTGCCGTACTTGGTAAATCAGGCTCTGGCAAATCCGTATTAATAAAAATTATTGCAGGTTTATTAAAACCTGACAAAGGAGAAGTAACCGTATTAGGAAAAAAAGTTACGGAATTAAATGGAAAAGAATTAGACGAATTGAGGCTACGCATTGGATTTTCTTTTCAAAGCAGTGCTTTATATGATAGTATGGATGTCTATCAAAATCTGGCATTTCCATTAACTATGAATGTAAAACACCTCACTAGAAAACAGGTGGATCTTGCAGTAGAAGAAGCACTGGATGCAGTAGGTTTAAAAGATAAAATAAATGAACTTCCTGCTGACCTTTCCGGAGGACAACGCAAGAGAATAGGTATTGCCCGTACTTTGATTTTAAAGCCCGAAATAATGTTGTATGACGAGCCCACATCAGGTTTAGATCCGATTACATGTGCCGAAATTAATACGCTTATTATTGAAGTGCAACAGCAATACAAAACAAGCTCCGTTATTATCACACATGATTTAACATGTGCAAAAAATACCTGCGACCGTATAGCCATGTTGATTGATGGAACGTTTTCGAAAGTAGGAACATTTGAAGATGTTTTAAATGCAGATGATGATCAAGTCAAAAAGTTTTTTGCTTATAATTTCATACAATAAACCATGAATGAATCTCCAAATAAACGCGCTGTAATTGTAGGCCTTTTTATTTTTTTAGGGTTGGTATTTCTAATCGTTGGAATTCTAATGGTTGGAAATTTACATGAAACCTTCAAAAAGAAAATGGAACTGGTTTCTTTATTTGATAATGTAAATGGACTTCAAAAAGGTGATAATGTTTGGTTTTCAGGTGTAAAAATAGGAACGGTAGGCACTATAAATATCGATAAGAAAACGCATGTTTTGGTGAGCTTAGAAGTGGAAAAAAAAGCACAAGATTATATTCGCAAAGATGCGAAGGCAAAAATAAGTACCGATGGTCTCATAGGAAATAAAGTTATTGTTATTTACGGAGGTACTCCACAGTTCAGTGCAGTCAAAGAAGGAGATACTTTAGCTGTTGAGAATTCATTTTCTACAGAGAATATTTTGAATACTTTACAGAAGAATAATGAAAACCTACTGGCAATCACAACTGATTTTAAAACAATCAGTAAAAAGTTAACTACAAGCGAAGGAACTGTTGGGAAATTATTGAACGACAACACTTTATACAACAATATAAACTCAGTAACAGTATCACTTAATGATGCTTCCGCAAAAGCAAAACAACTAATCAGTTCCCTAAATGATTTTAGTTCAAAACTAAATAACAGAGGAACTCTTGCCAATGAATTAGTAACCGATACAATCGTTTATGCTTCTATAAAAAAATCTGTTTTACAATTGCATCAAATGACTGAAACTGCTAATTTATTTGTAAATAATCTCAAAGAAGCCGGCAATAATCCCAATACAACTATTGGCGTTTTGTTTCACGATGAAGAATCAGGCGCTAGCTTGAAAAAAACCATTAAAAATTTAGAAAGCAGTTCCGAAAAACTAGATGAAGATCTGGAGGCTGTCCAACATAATTTTTTATTAAGAGGCTATTTTAAAAAGAAAAATAAAGAAACCGAAAAAAATACCCCTAAAAAATGAAATGTGAGAATCTTGTAAATTCTTTAAAAAGTTATATAACACTTTCTCTTTATTAGCTAGGCATCTTTGCAACATGTATTTTTCAGTATTTATATCTCTTGAATTTAAAAGATAAAAGCTAGGCATTCAGGAATAATATCCTCTTAAAAAATAACATTTTAACTTAAATAAAATCTAGAAAACATGAAACCACAAATAGGAATTACAGAAGAACATTTAAAAAAAAGCATTACAATTCTTTCGTCAATTTTAGCAAATGAAATGACGTTATATATCAAATTAAGAAAATTTCATTGGAACGTATCAGGTGAAAGTTTTATGGAACTTCATAAATTATTTGAAGGTCAATACAGACAATTAGAAGAATCAATCGATGAAATTGCGGAGCGTATCAGTAAATTAGGTGGAAAAACTATTGGAACAATGAAAGAGTTTTCAGATATAACGGTACTTAAAGAATCACCTCATCAGTATCCTGCACAAAAAGACATGCTGAAAGAATTATTAGCCGATCATGAAACGGTTATTGTTCATTTACGAAAAGATGTCGACCTAAGTATTCAAGAAAATAAAGATGCTGGAACTGCTGATTTTCTAACCGGTCTAATGGAATCACACGAAACAATGTCTTGGACTTTAAGAAGATATCTAGACTAATTTAAATTAAAAAATTAACACAACATAAAATGGAAAATCTAGAAAACGAAGTTTACTTAGGCTCTAATAGTTATTGCAAAGTTGGTAAAATTACCGCAAAAAAATATTTTGAAGAAGAACAATCAATAACAGAAAATGAGTTTGAGAAATTCGACGAAAACTTATCTTGTATAATGATTTAGCCATTTACTTAATTTATATTTTTTTAAAGTATAGAATTATTAAAAAGCCTTTTTTATTAATCTCTCCTGGAGTGGTTAATAAAAAAGGCTTTTTTATAGATCCCTTTTTGGGACAAAACTACAATAATCCATATGTGAGAAAGATGCAACTTATTCATAAAGTTCTATAACATTAAAGTCTTTCATGTTAATCATCTTTGCATTAATAAATCATAACAATAAATTAAAATGAAAAAAATCCTACTGATGTGTACTTGCTTAGCATTTACATTACTATCAAAAGCACAAACAGAAGACAAAAAATGGAATATAGGTCTTCATAGTGGAGTAACGCAATACCAAGGCGATCTTGGTAATAATTTTTATAAAACAGATAAAGCATTTTATGGTTTTGGAGGTTTATCTGTATCCAGATATTTAGGTCGCCATTTCGATTTAAATTTTTTAGCTTCAAAAGGAACAATAGGTTACAATAGTACTGCAGGGAGTTTTAAAAGCGATTTCAATTCTGTGGCTTTAAATGTTAGATTTAATTTTACCGGACCGGAGTCAGTGGTAAGACCTTATGTGTTTGCAGGAGTTGGTGCAATGTTATTTGACAAAGATGTCAACTTTGACCAAGATAGAATTGATTATGCTTTACCTACAGCTGGTGGTGGATTAAATTTCAGATTGAGTCCAGTAATTATGCTGAATTTACAGGAAACCTTCAGTTATTCTAATAAGGACAGAAGAGACGGCGTAATTGCCGGTAAAAAAGATGCTTACTTGTCTCACATGGCTGGTTTGACTTTCAATTTTGGAGACAAAAAAGATGCTGATAACGATGGTGTTTCAGATCGTAATGATACCTGTCCCAACACTCCAGCAGGAGTAGCTGTTGATGCAAACGGATGTCCTTTGGATAAAGATAAAGATGGTGTAGCTGATTATTTAGACGCCTGTCCAGATGTTGCGGGAACTGCATTATTAAATGGCTGTCCTGATTCTGATAATGATGGTGTAGTTGATATCAACGATAAATGTCCAGATACTAAAATGGGAACCAAAGTTGATGCAACGGGTTGTCCAATGGATAATGATAAAGATGGAGTAACAAATGATTTAGACCGTTGTCCAGATGTTGCGGGTCCATTGAGTTTAAATGGCTGTCCAGATTCTGATGGTGATGGTGTAGCTGATATGGATGACCGTTGTCCTACCGTTAAAGGAACTATGGAAAATAAAGGATGTCCTGAAATTACAAAACAAGATGTACAACGAATCACCTATTTAGGAAGTAAAATATTCTTCGAAAATAATAGTGAAAAATTAAAAGTTGCTTCTTTAGTACAATTGGACGAATTAGTAACCTTAATTAATAAATATCAAGCTTCTAACTTAGTTATCGAAGGACATGCAGACAGTAATGGTAGTGATGCTTTCAATTTAGAATTATCTCAAAAACGTACGGAATCCGTTAAAAAATATTTAATGGAAAAAGGTATTGCTGCCTCTAGATTGACAGCAGTAGGATATGGTGAAAGCAAACCAAATGCCAGTAATAAAACTGCTTTAGGTCGTGCAAAAAACAGAAGAGTAGAGTTGAAAATGAACTACTAAAAATAATAAGGTTAGGTTAGGTTAGGTTAGGTTAGGTTAGGTTAGGTTAGGTTAGGTTAGGTTAGGTTAGGTTAGGTTAGGTTTTTGGTTAAGGGCTGTTGGTGACAACAGCCCTTTTTTTGTGGTCAAAACAACCATTTAACAATTAAATAAAAAACATGTGAATTATATAATTTTATCCTAAAGTTATATAATGTTTTTTAGGACTAAATAGCTGAAATTTAACTTATTGAAAATTACGAATTACAGTCAGTTGCTAAATCACATCACCTCTATTAACTATTAAAAAAACATTATGAAAACTACAAAAAAATTAGGCATTTGGATGGATCATTCTATTGCACATTTAATGGAATTTACATCTAAACATTTTGAAATAGAAACAATTGAATCAAAATTCACTAATGATGTAAAAAATAAAAGTCTAGCAAAAAGTGAAAAGACAATGCACAACAAAGAAAAAGGACTACTTCAAGATTATTACAAAAAACTGGGAGAAGCCATTAAAAATTACAAACGAGTAATTCTATTTGGACCTACTGATGCAAAGACTGAATTATTTGACTTATTAAGTGAAGATGAACGCTTTTTGAAAATTAAAATTGAAATTAAAAATACAGATAAAATGACTGCAAATCAACAACATGCTTTTGTTAGGGACTATTTTTCAAAAGCATAATCATTCTTTACTAATCCTTTTAAACAATAGAATAATGCAAACAAGAACTATAGGAATCGGAATGGTAATAATTGGAATACTATTGATGCTTTATAATAGCTTCAACTACGTAACTACAGAAAAAGTAGTAGATATAGGTCCAATACAAATAAACAAAGAAGTAAACCATCCAATAGTATGGTCGCCTATAGTTGGGATCGTATTAGCTGCAGGAGGTATTGTTTTAATAGTTAGTAAAAACAAACAACTTGCCTAATAATTACGCTACTAAAAACTGTGAATATTACAATTTAAATATAAATTTCTATAACATATTTTGTCTCTATAGTGTGCAACTTTGTAACTAACAATATAATTCTATTAAACTGATAGTCATTAATTTAAATTACAAAAAAAATGAACACAGATAAATCAATCGAGGTATTTAATACACTCATCGAAATTAATGACGACAGGATAGAAGGTTATAGAACTGCTTCAAAAGCAACAGAAAAAAATAGTTTAAAGAAACTGTTTTTAGAGTTTCAACAAACTAGTCTGAAATGTAAATCAGAACTTATAAAAGAAATTAAAAAATTAGGAGGAATCCCAAGAGAGACGATAAAAATCAACAACCTGTTTTCTAAATTTTGGATTAATCTTAAAGCCGCCCTTATTTGTAAAGACAGTAAGGATATAATTAATCATTGTGAATCACACGAACATATTACTGGACTATATTATAGAAATGCATTACTATTTAAGGTGGAGAATTTGAGTCTTGAGCAGCAAATTATGCTACAAAAACACTATTCATTGATAAATATCGACAACTCAAAAATAATTAACTTACGAAAAAGGTTATTTGAAAATAAGTGTTTTTTATTAAAACAAGGAATAACTATTCTATAAAAATAATTCATTACACCGTTATTTACCTACTTATTACATTAGTTTTTTCATAGCAATTTAAAGTATTAAATTTTGATTTTTATCTCCAAGAAAATCAAAATACTATAGAATAAACTAACCTCATCCAATCTATTAATCTCAATAAAAATATTCTATTTTGATTCTATATTTAAAAAATACTTTTAACGATGTTGGAAAAGTAACGCTATTCACAAAACGTTTTTTTAGCGAAGTTTTTACACCTCCATATGAAATGAGAGCCTTTGTTAAGCAATGTTATTCCATTGGATATAAATCGTTACCATTAGTTACTATAACAGGTTTTATAATGGGATTAGTTCTTACGCTTCAGTCAAGACCAACTTTAGCAAAATTTGGTGCTGAATCTTGGTTGCCTGGAATGGTCGCCCTATCCTTGATAAGAGAAATTGCACCTGTAATTACAGCATTGATTTGTGCTGGAAAAGTTTCATCTGGTATTGGAGCAGAGTTAGGTTCGATGAAAGTAACTGAACAAATTGATGCCATGGAGGTTGCGGCAATTAATCCTTTCAAATATTTAGTAGTAACGAGAATATTAGCCACTACGCTTATGATTCCGGTTCTAGTAATTTATGCTGATGGTATTGGAATTTTTGGAGGATATATAGGCGTAAATATGCATAATGATGTTAATCTGGTACGGTATACTTCACAAGTTTTTGAATCCTTGACCTTTTTAGATATTATACCAGCCACCATTAAAACATTTTTCTTTGGATTTTTCATAGGAATGATAGGATGCTATAAGGGTTTTACCGCTGCAAATGGAACTGAAAGTGTGGGTAAAGCAGCAAACTCAGCAGTAGTTACAGCTTCACTTACTATATTTATTATAGACATGCTTGCGGTACAATTAACTGATTTATTCTTTTAAAATGATACAGGAAAAAACAAACATAGATGCTGATAAAACCACTATTAAAAATGCTCCCATAATAGAAATAAAGGATTTGCATAAAGCCTTTGGAGATAACGAAGTACTAAAGGGAGTCAATCTCTCTGTAAATAAAGGAGAAAATTTAGTAGTATTAGGAAAGTCAGGATCCGGTAAATCAATAACCATAAAATGCATCGTTGGCTTAGTCATGGCAGATAAAGGCGAGATTAATGTATTTGATACTGATATTACCAAAATAGATGCTAAAGAACTGAATGAAATTAGAGTTAGAATTGGATTTCTGTTTCAAAATGCCGCACTATACGACTCGATGAGTGTCAGGGAGAATCTTAGTTTTACATTAAGACGACATGTAACCGGTTTATCAAAAGAGGAGTTGCAAACTGAAATTTCAGAAGTATTAGAAAGCGTAGGCTTAGCAGATGCTATTGATAAAATGCCTTCAGAATTATCTGGCGGTATGCGAAAAAGAGTTGGACTGGCAAGGACACTTATTTTAAAGCCTGAAATAATATTATATGACGAACCCACTACTGGATTAGACACCATTACTTCTAGAGAAATAAGTGAATTAATATTAGACCTTCAGAAAAAAAACAAAACAAGTTCTATAATTATTACCCATGATATGGCTTGCGCAAAACATACTGGAGACCGAGTAATAATTTTAAAAGATGGTGTAATTCATGCTGAAGGCAGTTATGAATCTCTAGAAAAAAGTGATGATGAATGGGTTCGTTCCTTTTTCATTTAAAAAGAAAATTAAAAAATAAATCAAAAATTATGAATAAAGAATCTGGGTTCCAATGGAAATTGGGAATGTTTGTAATAATTGGATTAGTCCTTTTTATAGCTACAATCTATTTTGTAGGAAAACAACAAAATATATTTGGTTCAACATTTCATTTAAAATCAAACTTTAAATCCGTAAGCGGCTTAGAAGTAGGTAATAATGTACGTTTTTCAGGTATTAATATTGGTACAGTTAGTGATATCGAATTAGTTACCGACTCCTCTGTAGTGGTTAGTATTTCGATAAAAGATGAGGTTCAACAATTTATTAAAACAGATGCTATAGCCAGCATTGGTTCAGATGGATTAATGGGAGACAAAGTATTAACTATATCACCAGGAACTAATTCGAATAAATCAGTAAAAGACAATGATATAATTGCCTCAAGAAAGCCTATTGACATGGAAGATGTTATGAGTAGTGTAAAAAAAAGTGTGGATAATGCAGGAATTATTACTGCCCAATTGGCTCAATTTACTTACAACATGAACAACGGAAAAGGAACTTTATCAAAATTAATGACTGATCAAGAATTTGCTGCTAGTTTAAAAAACACTCTTGCCAACTTAGAAAGCAGTTCAAATGAATTTTCCAGTTTCACTACTAAAATGAATAACGGAAAAGGCGCTTTATCCAAACTGGTCAGCGATGAAAAAATGGGGAAAATGGTTGACTCAACCTTAACCAATGTTAAAACAGGAACAAAAGGACTTAACGAAGTTATTGAAGCCGCAAAACATAATTTTTTATTAAGGGGTTATTTTAACAAACAGAAAAAAGCGGAAGAAAAAAAACAACAAGAATTAGATGAGCAGCAAGAATTAGAAATGAAAAAAGATTTAAAATTTGTTGAAGACAATAATGCGAAAAAATAAATTTAACACTAAAACACTTAGATTTAAAGCGCTTAAAGTGAGAATAATACAAATTTAAAATAAAGTTCTATAACACTTCGTTCTAAAGGTGACAGTACCTTTACATAGTAATCAAAATATTTTTATAATTAAAAAAAAATGAAAATGAAAAAAATGAAAATTATTCTGTCTTTCATTCTACTTGGATTTTTATTGAATTCATGTAACAATGACAATACAACAGGTAGTTATCCGTACGCAGTACGAATGACTGATGCGCCAGGTCCGTATGATGAAGTAAATGTAGATATACTGGGTGTAGAAGTAACTGGCGATGCCGGACAAACAGTGACACTAAATGTACGAAAAGGAATCTATAACCTACTTGATTTTTCTAATGGAGTAAGTACGCTAATTGCCACTGATTCATTGGAAATTTCCAAAGTCGAGCAAATAAGACTTATACTAGGAACTGAAAATACGGTAAAAATTAACAACGTAAGTTATCCTTTAAGCACACCTAGCGCTGATCAAACCGGGTTAAAACTACAGGTTCACCAAACGCTTGAACAAGGCATATTGTATAGTGTCCTTCTTGATTTTGATGCTAATAAATCTATTGTTAGTACTGGTAACGGAACCTATAAATTGAAACCGGTAATTAGAACAGTTGAAGCAGCAATAAGTGGCTCAATAAAAGGAAAAGTTACTCCTGCAGGCAGTATGGCTGTAGTTACTGCTGTTGATGTTCTTACCAATTTATCCTATTCAACAAATGTAAATGCAAGTGGAGAATTTTTAGTTATGGGACTTCCTTCAGGGACATATAATGTAACTATTACTCCTGTATTGCCTTTAGCTCCAGTGACCAAAAGCACTATTGTAGTGACAACCGGTAATACAACTGATCTAGGAACTGTAATTCTTCTATAAAAGAATATCGTTTTCTAGAATGTACAATTTTATAATGAAAATTAAATTATTAGAAGCATGCTTTTATTGAGCGATACTTCTAATAGTTTAATTTTTTTAGCATTCGAAAAAAGAAGTTTAAATCAACCAAAAAAATTATCATGGAAACCAAAAAAGAGCTTAACGATGCTATTCTAAAAATTACTTTGAAAATACGAAATGAATATCCTGAACTACTGAAATATTTAGTAGAAATGCCCGTGACAATTCCTAATACAAATAGTCCAGAAATTAATATTAAAATATTGAAAGATTATTACGAATCATTGAATTCATTATTAAAGGAATTTACTCCAAATCATTCTGAAACAGCAAATAAATAAACCTGTAACTATTTTATGACAAAGATATACAGCCATTTGGAGCAACTTTTTGAAAAACTTGCTTCAACAGTAACAACAATACTTGGTAATCCTATTACATTTATTGTCGCCTTATGTTTCGTACTTTGGTGGTGGATTAATAATTTATTTACAACAAGGGATGTACATCAAATCATTGGAGATATTATTTTTGGAGTTACCTTTTTAAGTTTATTTATTATCCAAAAATCATTTAACCGATTTTCGGCTTCTTTACATTTAAAAGTAAACGAGCTGGTTTCATCTCATGAAACTGCCAGTAATGCCGTACTGAACGCTGATGTAAAAACAGAAAGAGAAATAACGGAACTTTCAAAAGAATACAACGAATTAGCTGAAAAAATAAAAGAACTAGACGCAGAAATATAATTTGTTATTTAAAAAAAAGATAAATTATTTATCGACTTCTATCACTTATTGCCCTTATTTTATTTATTTTAAAAGTATTTTTATTATTGTAAATGCGTGAATAATACAAGTCTTACCCTAAATTCTATAAGCCTTTTTAATAGCAATTACTAGACCTTTGTACTGTTATGAATATTGTTTTATAACTTAAATAAAATAAACATGAATAGTACAGAGCTAAAGGGGAATTGGGAAGAGCAAAAAGGAAAATTAAAACAAAAATTTGCAGCTTTAACTGATAATGATTTACTTTTTAAAGAAGGTATGAAAGACGAAATGATTGGGAAGCTTCAAATAAAATTAGGTAAAACCAAAGAAGAATTACTTAAAATTATTGAAAACCTGTAAATAATTGTATTATAAGATATCCTATTTATTTACAACTATTTCTCTTAAATTAATTACCTGATTAATACCATAAAATAATTCAAACTAGCGTAACTAGATTGTTCTAGTTTGAATTATAAAATGGTAAAATAAAGATCCTCACTCTACTGTTCAAAAAAAAACATATGAAAATAAGAAAAACAATTTATGCTCTTGCCCTAACAACATTTATGGCAGGATGCGTATTCGTAGGATGTCAGACTTCAACTAAAAAAGAAGATATCGCTAAAGATAAAGTAGCCGATGCTCGAGAAGATGTGCAAGATGCTAAAGAAGAATTGATGAATGCCAGAAAAGAAGCAACTGCCGAGGAGTGGAAAGCATTCAAAAATCAAACTAATATTGCAATCAATGAAAATGAAATACGAATCACTGATTTGAAAGCAAAAATGGAAAAAACCGGAAACTCAATTGATGCTTTGTACGCAAAAAAAGTGGAGGAACTGGAACAAAAAAATAAGGATATCAAATTTAAAGTTGAAACCTATAAAAACGATAAAGCCAGCGATTGGGAATCATTTAAACGAGAATACAATCATGACATGAGTGAACTGGGTCAAGCTTTAAAAGACATGACAGTTGACAATAAAAAATAACAATACAATAGATTTTAAAAGGCGAGTTTTTTAACTCGCCTTTTTTATTTCAATTATTTTTTCTCCTGTAAAAAAACTTTATATAGCTCATAATCATTACTAAAATGTGTGAATAATATAAGTTTTATGGAAAGTATTGTAACACTTTTCCCCTCTTTCGGGCTGACCTTTGTAAGACATCAGATCTACTATAAATTAAATTTAAAGAAAACAAAAATGAAAAAATCAAAAATATTAATTTGTGCTTCCCTTGTATTAAGTCTTATGACTTTTACGGGAGTTAAGGCACAACAAAACGAACCTAAATTTGGTATTAAAGGTGGCGTTAATTTCTCCAACCTCTATACTGATAATGTTGATGATAATAATGTATTGACCGGTTTTAACGTAGGTTTATTTGCCAAATTACCCGTTACCAATTTTATTTCAATTCAACCAGAAATCTCTTATACTGGAAAAGGAGCCGAACTTGTTTATAACAATGCATTAGTAAGCGGAACTGCACAGTTTAAATTAGATTATATCGAAGTACCTCTTTTATTAGTCGTAAATGTTACAAAAAATTTCAATATTCATGCGGGACCTTATGCTGCTTACTTAGTTAGTGGAAAAACTACAAACAAATCAAGCAACGGGAATTATAACTTCCAAGACAATATTAACACCGATGATTTTAATAGATTTGATGCAGGTCTTGCAGGAGGTGTTGGTCTTGATTTAGAACCTGTAAGTTTTGGCGTTCGCTACAATTATGGATTAACCAAAATTGGGAAAGATAATTCAAGCAGTAATTTCACTTCTCCAGATGCTAAAAATAGTGTCTTGAGTTTTTACGCTGCTTTTTCTTTTTAATCAAAAAAATAATAGAATAATTTTCATATTAAGTTAAAAAACACCTTTTTTATCTTATAAAATATTGTAAAACAATATATTACGATTTATTTTATTTTTAACTTTACTAATAAAATTTTAAATACTAATCATTAAAAAATAGAAATCATGAGCAATCTTCTTTACACATTAGCAGTAATATTAATCATTTTTTGGGCAATTGGATTCTTTGCATACAGTGCTGGTTCAATTATACATGTTTTACTTGTTATTGCTATAATCGCAATATTATTAAGACTTATTCAAGGGCGAAGATTATAATTAAGAATAGAAATAAATCATTAAAAAATAAATTATGAAAACAGATAAATTAGTATTAGGCGTATTAGGTGGTCTTGCAGCAGGTGCATTAATGGGTATATTATTTGCTCCGGAAAAAGGAAAGAAAACAAGAAAAAGAATCTTAAGTAAAGGCAATGATTACGCTGATGACTTAAAAGATAAATATGAAACCCTATTAGGTACTATTACCAAAAAATATGAAGGTATCTGGTTAGAAGGTCAAGATCTACTTTCAGATGGAAAAGAGAAATTAGAAAAAACTAAAAAGGAAATTCAAAAATTAGAAATCTAATTTTAAGTAGTGTATTCATTAAAATATCAAACTATTAATTCGATTAAAATTAAGTTATGGACAACTACGCAACAACAATAGAAACGCTTTTTGAAAAAGCAGAGAATTATACTAGAACAACAGCCGAATTGGTAAAGCTTAATGCAATTGACAAATCAGCAGATGTATTATCCTCTCTACTTTCCAGATTAACTGTTGCTATTGTTGTTGCAATGTTTGTTCTGTTAACTAATATTGGACTTTCTTTATGGATAGGTGAATTAATGGGAAAACCATATTTAGGTTTCTTTATCATAGGAAGTGCTTATTTCCTAATTTCGGTTATACTATACACTTTTAAGGATCAATGGATTAAAACTCCTGTCAGTAATTTCATTATCACTAAAATGCTTAAAAAAAAATAGTATGAAAAATATTAGCGAAACAGATAAGCTCAATGAAACTATTGTATTGTTAGAAAATAAACAAGCTCTAGAATTACGTTCTTTAAAACAACAGTTTGAGCTAACGTATGAAAATTTAAAACCTTTGAATATAATTAAAAGTGTTTTTAGCGAAATGACTACTTCATCTGACATAAAAGGAAATCTAATTAGTAATGCTATTGGAATGTCAACAGGTTATTTAACTAAAAAAGTTTTGTTAGGGTCAACTCATAATCCAATAAAAAGAATATTAGGAACATTATTGCAATTTGTAATTACGAATGTGGTAACAAAACATTCTGATAATATAAAATTATAACTTCAGAACTGCTCTAATTAATTTTTGAAGTAAAATCTTTTATAAGGAATATGTTTATAGCAATGTAAAAATTCTAACGGATTTAAATTGAAATAAAATGGATAAAAGGATAAAAAAGGAAGAATTAATAATAACTAATAAACAACTTGTTTTTCAAAATGAAGAAAAAGAAAAACGAGCTGCGGAACTTGCTATTGCTAATACTGAACTTGCTTATCAAAATGAAGAAAAAGAGAAGCGAGCTGCTGAATTAGTTATTGCTAATACGGAGCTTGCTTATCAAAATGAAGAAAAAGAAAAAAGAGCTGCCGAATTAATTATTGCTAATGAGGAGCTTGCATATCAAAATAAAGAAAAAGAAAAACGGGCTGCTGAATTAGTTATTGCCAATAAAGAACTGCTTTTTCAAAACGAAGAAAAAGAAAAACGGGCTGCTGAATTAGTTATTGCCAATAAAGAACTGCTTTTTCAAAATGAAGAAAAAGAAAAACGGGCTGCTGAATTAGTTATTGCCAATAAAGAACTGCTTTTTCAAAACGAAGAAAAAGAAAAACGGGCTGCTGAATTAGTTATTGCCAATAAAGAACTGCTTTTTCAAAACGAAGAAAAAGAAAAAAGAGCGATTGAATTAATTATCGCCAATAGAGAACTTGCTTTTCAAAACCTGGAAAAGGAAGAACGAGCCGAAGAACTAGACTTCGCAAACAAGAAACTCGCATTTAAAAACCAAGAAAGAAGAATCCAGACTGCAGAACTAAACATAGCTAACAGAGAGCTTATTTTTCAAAACGAAGAAAAAGAAGAAAGAGCTGCTGAGTTAATTATTGCTAATGCAGAGCTTAAAAAAGCTGAAGAATATCAAAAAGAATACATCAATGGATTAGAGAAAATGATGTTTATGACCTCCCATAAAGTCAGACAACCAGTTGCAAATATTCTAGGTTTATCTATTTTACTTGAGCAGGAAATAAATTCACCAGAAGAACTTAAAGTATCAATAAATTACATCCGACAATCTGCTTTAATTCTTGATACTTTCACAGAAGAACTAACCTTATTCATTTTCAATTTGGGTGAAAAAGGGAAAAATAAAATTAAGTGTAAATAAAATTATTTATTACAATTAATAGTATTGCAAATACCATCCCCCAATGTGTGTATTAAAAAAAGAGGGTTTGACTTTTTAATTAAAAAGTCAAACCCTCTTTTTTTAATAGCTAAAAACAAATAAAGAATTAATCTTCGAATATAGATTAGTATCAACTATTTATATTCTTCCATTCTTCAAAAGTATTTCTTCTAAAATGTATTTTGACACAACATTTTTTAGCAATTTCTAACCTTATTTTTAGAAAAAAAACATCTACCCTAACACATATTCAACACATTTAAAAACATAAAAAATTAACTATCAATTAATTAATTAAAATATTAACATTTTGAATATGTGAATTTCACAAGTTATACTTCTAATTGTATAATACTTAAAGTCTAGAACAAACCAACCTTTGTCGTATAAAATACTTAATCCCCTAAATCAAAAAAAATGAAAGCTAAAAATTTAATGTTAACCTTTGCAATACTATTTATTGCATTAATTTCTGGTTGCGCAAATGACGATTTCCAAGAAATCGAAGGTGTTTGCCCAGTTGTCTTATCGACAAGTCCTGATAATGGTGCAATTAACATTGCTCTAGACAAAACCATCACAGTAGTTTTCAACGAAGAGATGAATGCGGCAACTTTTAACCAATCCTCTTTTACTTTGCAAGGATCTGCTTTAGTTGCAGGAACTGTTTCACTAAACGGTGACACTGCTTCGTTTATTCCTACAAGTCCACTTACTCCTAACACAACTTATACAGGAAGAATTAAAACATCTGTTAAGGACTTAATGGGCAATGCTTTACAAGTTGATTACGTTTGGACATTTAGTACTGGTTCAACAGTTACGCCAATGGTAATTGCTACTGATCCATTAAATAATGCCACTAATGTATTCCTTAATAAAATTATCACTGCTGATTTTAACATGGCAATGAATCAGGCAACAATTAATGGGACAACTTTTACATTAAAACAAGGGACAACACCAGTAGCAGGAACAGTTTCATACATTGGGACAACTGCTTATTTTTCTCCTACTACTCCATTAACAGCCAATACAGTATATACTGGAACTATTACTACAGGAGCTAAAAATGTACAAGGAACATCATTAACTAATAATTTTACATGGACATTTACTACTGGATCTGTTACGGCTCCTAAAGTAACCGCTACTGACCCAGCAGATAATGCTACAAGTATTGCTGTTAATAAAATTATTACGGCTAACTTTAGTACAGCAATGGATCCTTTGACTATAAATGCTACCACATTTACTTTAAAAAATGGTACCACAATAGTGCCGGGAGTTGTTTCTTATTCAGGTACAACACTATCTTTTAATCCTACAAGTAATCTTTTAGCGGGAACTACCTACACTGCTACAATTAACACAGGAGCAAAGAATCTAGCTGGCATGTCATTAGCTAACGATTATGTTTGGAACTTTAGTACTAATTCAACTTTAATCGGAAATACCGTAAATCTTGGATCAGCAGAAAGATTTGGAATTTTATCAGGAGTTGGAGTTAGCAATAACGCTGGTTTTAGTGTAATTAATAACATGGATGTGGGTATAAGCCCAGGTGTTCGTTCTTCAATTACAGGATTTCCTCCTGCAATTATAGTGAATGGTGCAATTTACGCTTCTGACGATATTGCCCCTGCTGGTGTAGCAGCTATGTTAACTCAAGCGAAACTAGATTTAACTAATGCCTATCTTTTTGCTGAGGGAGCTTCTTATAGCGCACCTATAACGGTATCAGGTGATCAAGGAGGAAAAACACTTGTTGCGGGTATTTATAAATCAACTTCTACACTTTTAGTACAATCAGGTGATTTAACACTTAGCGGTAGTGCTACAGACGTTTGGATTTTTCAAGTAGCATCTGCTTTTACCACTATTGGTGGGGCTGGTGGAAATATAAAACTTACCGGCGGAGCTCTTGCTAAAAATGTCTTTTGGCAAACTGGAAGCTCTGCAACTATTGGAGATTATACTTCATTTGTAGGTAATATATTAGCCCTACAATCTATAACAATGGGATCACATTCAACCGCTCAAGGTAGAATGCTTGCCAGAAATGGAGCTGTAGTAATGACTCACACAAACATAATCACTAAGCCGTAAAAAGATGAAAACTAAAACTAATTTTAAAATAGGATCATGCATTGCATGGTCCTCTAATAAACTGACTATTAAAAGTATTGCAATAATTGCATTGGGATGGTTAAGTGTTCAAACTCCTGTTCAATCACAAGAAACGCAAGTAATCAAGTACACAAAACCTTCTTGGTATTTTGGAGTTGCTGGTGGCGCCAATTTTAATTTTTATCGTGGCTCAACTCAACAATTGAATGCTGATTTTACCTCCCCAGCTGCGTTCCATAACGGAAATGGTGTGGGACTTTTCATAGCACCGCTTTTAGAATATCGCCCTGCTGATTCCAGATGGGGTGTAATGCTTCAAGCTGGATATGATAATCGTAAAGGATCTTTTGACCAAATTGTTACTCCATGTGACTGTCCGGCAGATTTATCTACAAACGTAAGTTATATTACTGTGGAACCAAGTTTACGCTTTGCTCCTTTTAAATCTAATTTTTATCTTTATGGGGGGCCACGTTTGGCTTTCAACATGGATAAATCATTTACCTATCAATTAGGAATCAATCCCACATATCCGGATCAAGCAGCCAGTCCTGCAGTAACAGGAGATTTAAGTGATGTCAAAAAAACTATTTTTTCAATGCAAATTGGAGCTGGTTATGATATTCCTCTTTCTTCTGATACGAATAAGACACAATTTGTATTGTCTCCTTTTGTTGCTTTTCAGCCTTATTTTGGTCAAAATCCACGTTCAACAGAAACATGGAATATAACAACTCTTAGAGCCGGTATAGCACTAAAAATGGGACAAGGACATAATATCCAAGAATCAACTGATATGTTGAAGGATCATGAAGTTCAGTTTTCTGTAAACTCACCCAGTAATGTTGCTGGTGATCGCAGAATGACTGAAATATTCCCACTTAGAAACTATGTATTCTTTAATATTGGATCAACTGAAATCCCAAATCGTTATGTTCTATTGACTAAAGATCAGGTTAAAGATTTCAAAGAAGACCAATTGGAAGTTTTTGCTCCAAAAAACTTGTCAGACCGTTCTAAAAGACAAATGATTGTTTATTATAATGTTTTAAACATCCTTGGAGATCGTATGCAAAAAAATCCTTCATCGACAATTACTTTGGTCGGTTCATCAGAGAAAGGTCCTGAAGATGGTCTTGCAATGTCAGAATCAATCAAAATCTATTTAGTAAATACATTTGCAATAAATCCATCTAGGATAACTACTAAAGGTCAAAACAAACCGAATATCCCATCAGAACAACCAGGTGGAACACTTGAATTGGAATTACTACGTGAAGGAGATCGCAGAGTTTCTATCGAAAGTACTTCCCCAGATTTGTTGATGGAATTTCAAAGTGGTCCTGATGCACAATTAAAACCTGTGCAAATTGCTCCTTTGCAAGAAGCGCCAGCTGAAAGCTATGTTACTTTCAGTAATAAAGGAGCTAATGAAGCTTTGTCTACATGGTCATTACAAATAACTGATGAACAAGGAAAAGTACAGGCTTTTGGACCTTATACACAAGAAGAAGTGAGTATTCCTGGAAAATCAATTTTAGGTAGCCGTCCAGAAGGTGATTACACTGTGAAAATGATTGGTCAAACTAAAAGTGGTAAAATTGTAGAGAAGGAAACTCCGGTACACATGGTACTTTGGACTCCGGCAAAAATGGAAGAAGGTACAAGATATAGCATTATTTATGAATTTAATAAATCTAAAGCGATAACTATCTATGAAAAATACCTTACTGAAGTGATAACACCAAAAATTCCTGTTGGAGCAACAGTTATTATTCATGGTCATACTGATATTATTGGTGAAGAAGTCCACAATCAAGATTTATCTTTAGCTCGTGCTAATGATGTGAAAAGCATAATCGAAAGTGGTTTATCTAAATCTGGTAGAAACGATGTGAAATTTGAAGTACTTGGATATGGTGAGGACGAAAATAAATCTCCTTTTGAAAACAAAAATCCAGAAGAGCGTTTTTACAATCGTACCGTAATAATCGATATTATCCCAGCAGCTAAATAAGGCATAGGAATAAAGAATATGATTTTTATAAATTACAAAAAGAGGATAGACTTTTAAGTTTCTATCCTCTTTTTTTTTGTTTAATTTTTTAAATTCTTAATAAAGACAACTCGATGAATAGCAACTAATTTACGTGTATCAAAGCATCAAATTAGAAATAAATGACATTCATTTTTTTTACATTACTATTTAAAACTGAAATTTTAACAAAAAAATCATTATTTTTACTAATCACTTTATGTTAATTATGACTGCAAACGAGAAAATCCTTACCAAGTTCTATACTGCTTTTGCAAATGCTGACGCCGCAACAATGTGTCAATGTTACCATCCAGATATTCAGTTTCGGGATCCCGTATTTGGTCTCTTAAAAGGAAATGATGTATGCCAAATGTGGAAAATGCTCATAGAAAGCAGCAAAGGAAATATAAAAATTGAATTCTCAGATGTAAAAGCCAACGAATATACTGGTGCCGCTCAATGGATAGCGACCTATACTTTTAGCAAAACCAATAGAAAAGTTGTAAATATTATTCAGGCTCAATTTCAGTTTAAAGAGGGGTTCATCATCAAACATTCTGATTATTTTGATATTTGGAAATGGTCCAAACAAGCATTAGGAACTAACGGATATTTATTGGGTTGGACTGGATTTTTTCAAAATAAAATACACCAACAAGCATTATTATCATTGAAGAAATATAAAAAAACCAACCATGCTAATTGAAACTTTAAAATCGTTATTCGATAGAGATTTAAATAAATTAAAATCGGAGATTGAGTTATACCAAAATGAAAGTGAAATTTGGCACATACAAAAAGGTATCGCTAATTCCGCCGGTAATCTATGCTTGCATTTAATAGGAAATCTTAATACGTATATTGGAGCAGAATTTGGAAAGACAGGCTATATTAGAAAAAGACCACTTGAATTTTCGCTTAAGAATGTCCCAAGAGCAGAATTAATAAACAAAATTGAAGAAACCATTGTTATCGTTAACAATGCCCTTAATAACGTATCAGAAGAAGAATTAAAAAAAGAATACCCTCTTTTAGTTTTTGAAACTAAGACTTCAACTGAATTTATGCTGATACATTTGACTACTCACCTTGCTTATCATCTAGGTCAAATCAATTACCACAGGCGTTTATTAGCTATTTAATAAAATTAGGTAAAAAATAAAATCTTATTTAGTCAATAACAACTTTAAGATTTCAGTGTACCATAAATTCAAATATAGAACCGTTTCTATTACAATTTTTATTTTCTAAAAATCTAAAAATTCATTAAAATCAAACTCCCAATTACCTTCATTTTTGTACCATAATTGTCCTTGTAAAACTTCGAGTGGACAGTCAAAATTATTGGTATACAATGCTCCGGTTCCTAATCCTTGAGGCATGGAATTATCCTGTAAAAAGGTCCATTGTGCTATCGCATTTAGTCCAATATTACTCTCCAATGCTGAGGTAATCCACCAGCCAATTTTATGCTTTTCAGCCAATGAAATCCATTCCTGCGTGCCTCGAAAACCACCTACAAAACTAGGCTTCAAAATAATGTATTGCGGTTTGATTTTCTGTAATAATTGCTCTTTTTCTTCCAATGCAAACACGCCAATCAACTCTTCATCCAAAGCAATAGGGAAAGGAGTGAATTTACACAGCTCTGCCATCCTGTCAGTGCGGTTTTTTTGTATCGGCTGTTCAATGCTATGTAATTTAAATTCATATAGTTGCATTAATTTATCTAAAGCTAAATTTTCATCAAAAGCACCGTTCGCATCCACACGAATTTCGACTTGCTCCGGAGTAAAATGTTCCCGAATAAAACGCAATAATTGCAGTTCTTTATCGAAATCTATGGCTCCTATTTTAAGTTTAATACATCGAAAACCCTGAGCTAATTTTTCCTCGATTTGTTGCTTCATAAACGACTCCTCACCCATCCAAACCAAGCCGTTAATCAGTATTGATTTTGCCCCATTTGTAAAGCCCGAAGGAAAGAGCAAAAAAGGAGTTTCACTCACTAAAGATTGGAAAGCCATTTCGACTCCAAACTGGATCGAAGGAAAGGCTAATAATGCTTCCCAAAGCCAATCTTGTCCAAGGTGAACATTATCGCAAGTCCATTGTAATTTTTCTTCATAATCCGGCCTATCATCAATACTCAATCCGCGAAGAATTCCGCATTCTCCAATTCCTTTTTTACCGTCTTGTTCCAGGACGATAAACCAAGTTTCTTTTTCAGTCATTACACCACGGGAAGTTCCTGACGGGCGTTTGAAATTAAGAATGTATTTGTGGTACGTTGCTTTCAAAAAAATTATGAATTACGAGTTAATATAAACTTAATCAACAATTTAATACGTTTGAATTAAAACGTCTGTAGGAATGTTTAATCGCTCATGCAGTTGACGGATCATTTCCAAGGAAAGTTTTCGTTTGCGATTTAGAATTTCACTTGCTCGGCTTTTTAAACCAACAATATTGGCCAAATCATTTTGATTATACCCCATTTGTTCCATTCTGAATTTGATGGCCTCAATTGGGTCCGGCATACCAATAGGAAAATGTTCATTCTCATATTTGTCAATTAAAATACCAAGCACTTCCAATTCGTCTCCTTCAGGCGAACCAATTTTAGCATCAAAAATAAATTCAAGTCTTTGAAGAGCTTGATTATAATCATTTTCTGTTTTTATAGGTTTAATTTCCATTGTAATTAAATTTCGTTGGCGTCAATTTTATCATACTCTGCATGCGTTCCAATAAATCGGATCCAAACTATTTGATAATCAAAATTTATTTTAACTATTAATCGGTAATTATTTCCTTTGATATTGAACACAAATCGATTGTTATTTAAAATACTTGCACTTGGATATTCCTTTTTTATCTCGTTGGGATTTTTCCATTCGGATTTGCTTGTTTCCTGAAACCAAGACTTTAATTGCTGTTCGCAATCTGCATGAGCTAACCAAAAATCTCTCAATATTTTTTTTGCAATTACTCTCAAAGCTTATTTATTTTACAAAGATAATAAAAAGTTCCCATTTTGGGAATTATTTTTTTTTTTAAAATTTAAAATCAACTAATTTATTTTTAATTGAAACTTAAATGTTCTTACATCTCTTATATGGTTAAACAAATCAATCTCTACTTAGCATATAATTAAGTAAACATAAAGTTTTAAAATTTCAATCTATTTCTCCATCAATTTTAAAACTCTTTCAAAATCATCATTTTTAATACCAGCTTTTTTGAAAGTCTCAAAATCTTGTTTTACTTTTTCAGTCCAACCCAAACTATCCGTTACGTTTTGAGATTGGTATTCTTTGTAAATAGCTTTCGCTGATGAATAGTTATTATTCAATAAATACGCATGCGCCAAATTCAGCTTTATCAATAACTCCGAATCATCGAGCTTCTCGCCTTCTTTTAGGAATTTAATCGCTTTGCCATATTGCTTGGTTAGAATATAACTGTTTCCAATTGCATTATAATCTAAAGCAGTTGCCTTATTGTTATTAATTATCGCATTCAATTTAGCTATTGCAGCTCCATAAAGGCCTTGTTTCGCTAAATCTGATGCCTGTTTGCGCAAACCATTATAAACTACATTAGAAGCGCCCGTTTCATTGAAACAGCTATTTCCAAAATCCTTAAAAGCTTTAGAACGTTCTATTGCCAATAATTTTTGGAACTCCTTGAACTTGTATTTGGATTGTATTTTATCGAGAATACAAACGCAAAAATCATCTGAATTGGTCATTTTTTGAGCCATATTCGATGTTTTACATTGCTCAATGATTGCTTTTCTGTTCTCAAGCGTCCAACCACGACTGAGTTTATTATCGACCCATGGCACAACTTCCAGAATGATTTTTTGATTCATAATCCAGTTTTTACTTTCGAAACCAAACCATAAATTTCCTGAATTAGATTTCATACAAGCCGATTTCTCTGTAGAAAGTCGTTTGGCATCTTTACTAACCGGCGTATCCTGAACCAAACAAGCGTCATCCGTTTTTCCGTTTTCTTTGTATTTTGCAGCTAAATCGCTGCTTGAAAAAATGGCATACTTACATTTATCATCCCCTGATATTTTAGATACGATAAAAACTGCTCCCGCTGAACCTTGACTGATTCCTGTTGGGTCCGGAATGGCTTTTAAAACCGAAACCAAGCTACCCGCCATTTGCTGATTTTTATCCAAAAGTGTTATTCTATAAACTACTTCGGTTGTTCCTTCTGGGAAATCTTGGGTTTTAATAATTATTCTGTCTCTTGCGGAAACTGTAATTTCTTCCGTTGTAGCGCGAGCTTTGTCCCAATAGCCGTCTTTTTGAGAAAAAACAGATTGAAATGAAATAATTGATAATACTATTAAAGCTATTTTTTGAATGTTCATTTTCTTGATTAACGTTTTTTAGCCCAGATTGAAACGGCATCCTTTCCTTATCTCGTTTTTTTTTAAACGAGATAAGGAAAGATACAGTGGAAAGCTGGATTAGCTCCTAATTCTTCTTTTTACAGTAATGAAATTTACAATTCGATTGAACCTCCTATTTCTAACAGCATCAAATCTTTTCCTTTATCGAAGAATTTACGAATAGCAGCTTCATGATCGATTTCGATATAACCAAAAGTATCGTAATGATACCCAAGAATTTTATCGCAATCCAAGAAATCAGAAGCAACAATAGCATCTTCTACATCCATGGTGAAATTATCGCCTATCGGCAGAATCGCTAAATCTAATTTGGTGCGCATAGGAATTAGTTTCATGTCCATGGTAAGCGCCGTATCACCAGCGATGTAGATGTTTTTATGTTCACCTTCGATGACAAAACCGCCTGGATTTCCCCCATAACTGCCGTCAGGAAAAGAACTGGAATGAATGGCATTTACATATTTCAGTTTCCCAAAGTCAAAATTCCAGCTACCACCATGATTCATAGGATGCGCCTGAAAGCCCTTTGCTCCATAATGACCTGCAATTTCAGCATTAGAAACAATTACCGCATTGGTTCTTTTTGCAATTGCTTCGACATCCAGAATATGATCTCCGTGTGCATGCGTTATCAAAATATAATCGGCTTTTAAGGTGTCAATATCAATATGAGCCGCTTTTGGATTAGCAGAAATATAAGGATCTACAATGATGTGTTTGCCACCAACTTCTATACCCAATGAGGCGTGACCGTAAAATGTTATTTTCATTTGAATTAAATTTTAAAATAGACTAATTTGAGTTTAATAATTATTCACGATCAAATCCGAGAAGAAGAAAATCATACATAACGCCAGCAACACCGAAAGTGCAAAAGTACTTAGCGCTAGTTTTTTTAATTCGGGATCTAATTCCTTAGGGTTGTTGTTTTTATAAACGGTAATTAAATGTTTAGTTAAAGGGATGTAAGCCAGTAAAAACAAATATTGGTCAAAGTGAAAATCATCTAAAATAGCAAAAATCAATACCAAAACCATTGCGGTTACAATCAGAAAATAATGATATATTTTAGCTTTAGCTCCACCAATTTTTACAACAATGGTATTTTTATTTGATTTTCTATCTGAAGCTTCGTCACGCATATTGTTTAGATTCAAAACACCAACGCTCAATAATCCAATTGCTATTGCAGGTAAAAACAATTCAAAATCCAGTTGTTTTGAATATAAAAAATTCACTCCCAATGTACTTACCAACCCAAAAAAAACAAAGACAAAAACATCGCCAAATCCTCGGTAGCCGTAAGCCGTATTTCCAACCGTATAACGAATGGCAGACACAATAGACAAAATACCTAAAACCAAATAGAATAAGGAATACCACAAATTAGTATCCTTAAAGGCATAATAAATCAACAGCATCGCTGAAAGTAACGTCAATGCAGATGTGATGATAATAGCGCGCTTCATGGCTTCAGGAGTAATCACACCGCTTTGTATGGCGCGTTTTGGACCTATTCTGTCCTCATTATCCGTTCCTTTCATCCCATCACCATAATCATTGGCAAAATTAGAGAGTATTTGCAACCCAAGTGTGGTCAATATGGCAAAGCCAAAAAGGCGCCAATTGAAAACTTCCGTTGGGGTTAATACAGCATCCGTTGGGTGCGCCAAAGCATACATGCTTCCAACAATTATTCCAGATACAGATAATGGTAATGTTCGTAAACGCGCGGCTTCAATCCAATGTTTCATTTTTTTTATTTAAAAGTTTGAAGTTAAAAACTTAAGGTTTGTCGTAAAATCAACTTTAAACCTTAAACTTTAACCATTTTATTTACATCCAATTACTATCAGACGTTTCTATTTCGTACAACCAAAGGTTGACATATTGTTTAATTTTTATATAATCTCCCAACTGAAAAGCGATATTTCCTCCAGCGGTGTGTAACGTTATAGAACCTATATTCAGGTTTTTATGCCAAAAAAGTTGCGATGTCGTGACCGCTTGAATTTTACTCGGCTCAATAATTTCATTACTAATATCCCATGCACCACTTTGTTTAATAATAAAATGATCATTGATAAAAAGACGGTTATTTCTATATTTAAAAAACTGAATTATCCCAACAAATACAACATAGAAAACAGCCAAGATATCCAAAGTAGGAAATTGGGAAACTACCTCATCCCTCAAAAAATAAAACCCAAGCAAAGGTAATCCAATTGTAAGAAATATAGAAAATCCAAGCTTCCGAAAATTAGGTTTTAACACCACTCCTTTTTCAGGGATTTTATCAAATAGTAATTTCAAAATTTCATTCTGTTCGAATTCGTTGCAACCTGGAATTTCAATCGCAGCTTTTCGTTCTTCTTTCTCTCCGCTGGTCGCCTGTTTGATTTTCATTTCAAGTATATTCATTTTCTTTTGAAAGTAATTACTGGAAACAGATACAATTTGAACTTTTTCAGGTTTGATAATCGTACTTTTTGTATTCAACAACCCAAAGGAAAGCAACAAGGAACCCGTTTGTTTTGTAATTCTAAAGTCAAAATACCTAAAAACCATTCTAAAGACATTCATAACCAGAATCACACTAAAAAGAAGAAGGATCATTATTGGAACCATTTCTAACATGGCATTTTCCTTTAAATAGGAATCAATTTTAGATTCATCGATGGTCGATTCACCAAAAACACGTTTTACATTATCATAAAACGTAATGGAGAACGCCAACAAAATAAAGAAACTCTTCACATAATTAGTTGAAATCCCAACTTTTAACAAACTCAAAAAACTAATTTTTATAAACGGCGATACTTCTTTACCAATTGTATCCTCTTGTATTTCTGCATCAATTTCATCCGAAACTACTATTGTTTTGTTCGTTTCATTTTCTAACAAATGCGCTTTTAACGCTAAAGCTAAATCATGCGAAATGGCTTTGATTGCTACTTCCGTTTTAGCAGTTCCGGCAGTATCTACATCAAGCGTATGCACTCCTATAATTTTTTGAATAAAGGACTGCTTAATCGTTACTTGCTGGATTTTATTGAGTTGAATCGTTATTTTTGTTTTGTTTAAAATACCTTCTGTAATAACAAATTCCTGATTTTTTTCATCCAGAAAGAAAGTGAAATTTAAATATTTAAGATAGGCAATAATACCAAAAACCAACAAAACGCCCAATACCCCAAGTATCAAATACAAAGGATTGAATTCTTTAAATTTAAAAATCCAAACGACTAATATTGGCCAAAGTGCTTTACCAAAATGACGAATGGTATCAAAAAAAAGTACCAAAATACCAACAATAGACTGTCTTTGCGGTTGACTAAAATCAGCCCGCATCACAGTTGTTTTTGTATTTTACCCATCAAGAGTTGTTTGATATTTTCGGCCTGTTCTTTCTCAATTCCCGGAATTTCAATATCACTCGAACTACCTCCAGCAGTGAAAATTTCAATTTTAGCCAATCCAAAGTAACGTGAAACCATTCCTTCATGCAAAGCTACGTGTTGTATTCTATTATAAGGAATTACAATAGTATTAGTAGCAATGATTCCATATCTAAAGAGAACATCATGTTCTCTGAAAGCAAATCCTTTTTTCTTGAAACTTAGGTATGAAAAGAAAACAAAAATCAGGATAAAGAGTCCAAAAGCGCTACTAATTTCTAATTGATACGCTACTAATTCCTCAATCTTTAACAGCGCAAATCCCAGACCAATTGTCATCAACACAAACACAATAAACGAATTAATCAAAATCACTTTCCAGTAGGATTTTTTCAAACTTAAAAAAGGTACTTCTTCAAATTTAGGAAGCTGTGTGATATCTATAGTTTCGTTTCTGAAGTTTTCCATTTATAAAATTTAGTTTAAAGTTTAAGTTTTAAAAAGTTTAAAGTTATTGGTAAAAACAAATTTAAACTTTAAGCATCAAACTTTTTTATGGTAACCATTTCTTTTCAAAATTTGGTTTTCTTTTTTCCAAAAATGCATTTCTGCCTTCTTTGGCTTCTTCAGTCATATACGCCAAACGTGTGGCTTCACCAGCAAAAACCTGCTGCCCCACCATTCCATCATCCGTAAGGTTCATAGCGAATTTTAGCATTTTTATAGCCATTGGTGATTTACCTAATATTTCTTGGGCCCATTCGTAAGCAGTATCTTCAAGTTCATCATGCGGAATCACGGCATTAACCATTCCCATATCCATAGCGTCTTGAGCTGAATAATTACGTCCAAGGAAGAAAATCTCACGCGCTTTTTTCTGTCCTACCATTTTAGCCAAATACGCAGAACCATATCCACCATCAAAACTTGTTACATCAGCATCCGTTTGCTTGAAAATTGCGTGTTCTTTACTTGCCAAAGTCAAATCGCAAACAACGTGCAAACTGTGTCCGCCACCTACTGCCCAACCTGGAACTACGGCGATAACAACTTTAGGCATGAATCGGATTAATCGTTGTACTTCCAAAATATTCAAACGATGCTGTCCATCCTCTCCCACATACCCTTGATGACCACGTGCATTTTGATCCCCACCGCTACAAAAAGAATATACTCCATCTTTAGACGAAGGTCCTTCGGCAGACAGTAAAACCACTCCTATCGAAGTATCTTCCTGCGCATCATAAAATGCATTGTACAATTCAGAAGTTGTTTTTGGTCGGAAAGCATTGCGCACATCCGGTCTGTTGAAAGCTATTCTGGCAACGCCATTGCATTTCTTATAGGTTATGTCCTCGTATTCTTTGACAGTGATCCAATCCATTACAATTGATTTAAATTATTTCAGTGTAAAATTAAATCATTTTTTACATTTTATCTATTCTATTTTAGAGAAGCTTGTGGTAATCTTTCTCTGATTAAACAAACAAAAATGTTAAAAAACGAAAAAAAAACAGAATATTAACAGACCGCAATTAAAATTATCCCTAATTTTAAATATTGCTAATCAGGAGAATATAACTTGATTAGTTTGATTAAGTCACTGATTTATTAACCTAAAAAATGTTTTTTTGAATACAATTAAAAATTTTGTCGCTCCTTTTTCGATGGTAATAAATTATAATACGATTTCTAAAACCAAGATAAGTGAGCTAATGAGAAGGTCATTTGCCCCAATAGTAAAAAATAAAGAGTAACACCTACGGTTAAAAATAAAGATTTGCATTCCCGCTCAACAAATAAGTTGTGCATTAATAAAATAATTATTTTCAGGAAATTAATCTTTTAATATATACAAAACCAATGGCTTTAATGTGAAATTGATTCTTAGCTTCTAAGCAAGTGTTTGGACATTTAAAGACAAACCATTTAAAAAAGTAATTTGCGCTTAAGTCAATATTATTAAAGTAGTATTAAGGATACTATTAGTTATAAAAGCGAATAAATATACTTTTAGAATGAAATTAAAATTATTTTATTGCTGATAGAATTTAATATTCTAAAACAGAATTAAAAAGAGAAAGACTAACCGTTTTCGATTAGTCTTTCTTTTTTTTTATTCCTTAATCAAGTAAATTCCGTCTTCCTTGATTTCGATTAATTTCTCCCTGTACAAAGCACCAATGGCTTTCTTGAAGGTTTTCTTACTCATTTTCAAAACCGTTTTAATGTCTTCCGGATGTGAATTGTCTGTTAAACGCAAGAAACCTCTACTGGCTCTTAATTCATCCAGAATTTTCTCTGCATTCGGCTCTATACTTTGATATCCTTGAACTTGCAATGCCACATCAATTTTATTGTCCGGACGTATCGTTTTAATATAGCCTCTCATGCGGTCTCCCGTACGAATTGCATCATCATAGACTTCATCTTTGTACAACAAACCTTTGTGTTTTTCGTTGATGATAACGTTAATTCCTAATTCAGTGATATGGGAAACGATTAAATCAACCTCTTCTCCTTTTTCAACTGTAAGGTGGTCATTTTTTAAAAACTGATTCAATTTACTTGAAGCTACCAAACGATTGGTTTTTTCATCCATATAAAGATACACCAAGTAGCGTTTTCCTTTTTCCATAGGACGCGCTTGCTCTTTGAACGGAACCAAAATATCCTTTTCCATTCCCCAATCCATAAAAGCACCAATCTGATTGGTATAATTCACACGCAAAAGTGCAAATTCATTCAATAAAATATAAGGTTCTAATGTTGTGGCAACGGGTCTTTCTTCGTGATCCAAATACACAAAAACGATAAGCTCCTCGCCTATTTCAAATTCGTTTGGAACGTATTTGTTAGGCAAAAGAATATCATGTATTCCTTCCGGATCTTTTTCTGGATTTCCCAGAAACAAACCCACTTTGGTATCGCGTAAAATGGTAAGCGTATTGTATTTTCCTATTTCAATCATTTTCTTTCAATTTCTAAAGTGCAAAGGTACGAAGTTTGAAAATGGTAAAACGAAAAATCACTTCATAAAAAAAGCGCCAACTAAGGCGCTTTTCATTTTTATATCTATTGTTAATTGTAAACACTCTCTTTTCCAAAATGAACTGCCAATAAATAATATACCACAACTCGGTATTTATTTTTATTGGAACGACCGTATTTTTCCAATACAGCATCAATTCCTGCATCTAAATTAGCACCATCAGCAAGTCCTAATTTCTTAATTAGAAAATTGTTTTTCACGGTATCCAATTCTGATTGTTGACTTCCGGCAACAGTTGCCGAATCGGCATTATAAATTGACGGACCACAACCAATAGTTACTTTTGTCAATAAATCCATATCAGGATTAACGCCACATTTGTCTTTCAAATCAGCAGCATACTTTACAATTAATTCATCTCTTGCACTCATAAATAAAAAATTTAGTATTTGATTATTATTTTTAACAATCTCAAATTTAAACATTTAATCATACGTTTTAACGAATAAATAAAATAATTAAACCAATTCTTTAAAATACTGCAACAAAATTCTATCGTTATCTAATGTTGGCGTAAAAACTTCCAGAATACTTGGTTTTTCATTTTGACTATAAAAAGTATCCAGTTCCTTTACTAAACTCGTTTCATCATTGACAATACTATATTCAAAACCATACATTTTAGCCAAATGTTCTGCAGTAAGACCATGCGATGTTTCGAAGAAAGTATTAAAAACAGGCGTTTCTTCATGACCTGGTAAAATTCTAAAAATCCCGCCACCACCGTTATTTATCAAAATTATTTTGAAATTTTTTGGGATATAATTATTCCACAGAGCATTGCTGTCGTATAAAAATCCAATATCTCCGGTTATGAAAATCGTTTGTTTTTTATTGGCGACAGCCGCACCAATAGCAGTAGAAGTACTTCCGTCGATTCCGCTGGTCCCACGGTTGCAATACACCTCAATCGAAGAATCGATAGCTATTAATTGCGCATAACGAATCGCTGAACTGTTACTGATTTGCAATTGACTATTCTTTGGTAAACTTTGAATTACTTTTTCGAAAACTTTAAAGTCTGAAAATTGAATTTTTGCCAAATAGCTTTCATGTTTTTGCTTTCGCAAAAGTTTCACTGCTTCTAATTTCTCAAAATAATCGCTTTTTACCACTCCCGTTAAAGGTAAAAATGCTTCAAAAAAAGTACTGGGATTCACTTCAAAATGTTTCGTCAATGCATTGAAAGTATCATACGCTCTTAATGTGTCAATATGCCAATGGTGTTTTGGCTTGTATTTTCTCAAAAAAGCCTTGATTCTTTTAGAAACGATCATTCCACCAAAAGTCACCAATATTTCCGGTCGAAAATCCTCAAAATCTTCATTGGTAAAAGGAGTAATTATAGTGTCGATATTGTTTATAAATGAAGGATGATACAAGTTTGACGTAGTTTCGGTCATGACAACAACCGATTCATCTTGAGCCAATGCAGCAATTGTTTTTTCGCTGATTAAATTTGGTTCATTCACACCAACTAAAATCATTTTTTTAGTTGAATTGTTCCAAATATCAACAAACTCCGAAACATTTTCTACTGTGCTCAAAGCATTCAAATTTGCAAAACCATTAACCATGACATCAACCGAAAGTTCTGAAACAGTTTCGTATAATGGCTCTTCAAATGGCGCATTGATATGAACGGGGCCTTTTTTATGCAAGGCCAAATCTATCGCTTCATTTATTTTGAAATCATTTGCTTTTGAAACAACTTCATTTAAATTGGCATTGTATAAGGAATGGTTTACAAACACATTTTCCTGTCTGATGGTTTGTCCGTCGCCAATATCGATTTTGCTTTGTGGTCTGTCCGCAGAGATTACAATTAAAGGAATCTGACTATAAAATGCTTCCGCAAAAGCAGGATAATAATTCAGTAATGCGGAACCCGATGTACAAACCAAAGCTACAGGCTGCAGAGTTTGCTGTGCAATTCCAAGTGCAAAAAAAGCGGCGGAACGTTCATCAGCTATACTGTAACATTGAAAGGCGGGATTACTCACAAAACCAATCGTTAGTGGAGCATTTCGGGAACCTGGGGAAATTATTATGGTGGTGATTCCTTTGGCCAAACAAATTTCAATAATGCTTTGTGCTAAAGGTATTTTGGGGTAAATCATTGTTTTAGTTTCAAAAGAACAAAGATACAAAGTTGCAAAGGTTTTTCTTTAATCTTAAATAGTTTTCTTAAATTTGAACGAAAATACTTTTTAATGGAAATCAAGATAAGACCAGCTGTTTTTGCCGATATTGATACAATACTAGAAATCGTTAATCACGAAATACTTCATAGTACTTCTAATTATGATTATGAGCCACACGATTTTGAAACCCAAAAATTATGGTTTGAAGACAAATTAGAAAAAAATTTACCGGTAATTGTGGCCGAATTTGAAAACGGGGCTATTGGATTTGCAAGCTATGGTCCATTTAGACAAAAAATAGGCTATCAATTCACAGTAGAACATTCCGTTTATGTTGCCCAGGAATTTATAGGAAAAGGTATTGGAAAACAACTATTGGCTGAACTCATTCTATTGGCAAAAGAGCAAGGATATCACGTCATGATGGGCGCTATTGATGCTGATAATTCAGGAAGCATCGCTTTTCATGAAAAGTTTGGTTTCAAAGTGGTGGGTACAATTCGTGAAGTAGGTTTCAAATTTGATCATTGGCTCGATTTGGTTTTTATGCAATTGATTCTAAAATAAATAAGTACTTTTCATTAAACAAAAAAACATAATTGCTCCAGAAAAACCCTAACCATATAAAGAATGGTATATTTGCGCAATTAAAAATTTCATGGACTATACCCTACTTTCATCTCCTTTACAAGGATTTACCGACTTTCGTTTTAGAAATGCCCAAAACAAATTGTTTGGAGGAATCGATACCTATTACTCCCCTTACATCCGTTTAAACGGAAAACTTGTCATTAAACCATCCTATGAAAGAGACCTACTGCCTGAAAATAATATTGGTTTAGAGGTAATTCCACAAGTTATAACAAACGATGCCGAAGAGTTTTTATTTGTAGCCAAATATGTTCGAGAATTGGGATACAAAGAATTAAACTGGAATTTAGGATGTCCATATCCAATGGTTACAAAATCTGGTATGGGTTCCGGTCTTATCAGTAATCCAGAGAAAATTAACAACATTCTTTACAAAGCACATTCTGAATCTGACATTATTGTGTCTATGAAAATGCGTCTGGGATATGAAAATAGCGAAGAAATTCTAGATGTTTTACCCATCTTGGATACGTATCCTATTAAAAATATTGCCATTCATGCTCGCATTGGCAAACAACTGTATAAAGGTGGCGTACATCTTGATGCGTTTCAACAATGCATCGATAACACGATTCACAAACTGTATTACAATGGTGATATCACTTCTGTGGCTAAATTTCATGAAATGCAAGAGCGTTTTCCTTCCATAGACCACTGGATGATTGGACGAGGATTAATTTCCGATCCCTTTTTACCAAGTATGATAAAAAACAATACTATGGAATATCCTGCAAATAAAATGGAATTATTCAGTGCTTTTCATGACACTTTATATGCCATATATAGTGAATCCTTATCTGGATCAGCCCATATTTTATTGAAGATGTATCATTTATGGGAATACTTTTCTGCTACGTTTTCAAATCCACATAAAGTATTAAAACAAATAAAAAAAGCGCAGAGTATTAGAAATTATGAAGCGGCTGTTGCAGCAATTTTCAAAAATGAGAAAATTTAATTTTTTATTTTAAAAATAAACAATTGGAACAAAATTATATTATCGAAAAAGGATATTTACAAGTTAGTGATCTTCATAAAATATATTATGAAGTTTGCGGGAATATAAATGGAGAACCTTATTTATTTGTTCATGGTGGTCCGGGCGCTGGGTTTTCTGAAAATGATAAAAGATTTTTTAATTTTGATAAACAAAAAGTAATCTTCTTTGACCAAAGAGGATCATCTAAAAGCATACCGTTTGGTTGCATAAAAGAGAATACCACCCAAGACTTAGTTGAAGACATTAACAAACTTCTAGACCATCTAAGTATCGAAAAAATTAGCGTTTTTGGAGGTTCCTGGGGGACAACCCTAAGCCTTATATTTGCTATTCAAAATCCTACAAAAGTTAAAAATTTATTACTGAGAGGCATATTTCTAGGAAACCTTAACTCAATAGAACATTATATTAATGGTGGTATAAAAAACGATTTTCCTGACGTATGGAATCGGTTTAAAAATAATGTCCCATTAGATCATCAAAAGAAAATAGCAGAATATTATCTTGATAAAATGCTCAATGGAACTGAGGAAGATAAAGAATTTTATTCTTATGAATGGGCATTTTATGAAATCTCTATTTTCAAACAAGGTCTGACTGTAAATGAAGTTCATGCTATTATATCCCAATTTCCTTATCAGTCACTATCAATAATGGAAGCTTATTATTTAACTAATCATTGTTTTATTGAAGAAGACTTTATCCTCCAAAATACTAATAAATTAAACAATATCCCTGTAACTATAATACATGGTGAAAATGATAATATCTGTCCGTTAATTTATGCTCAGGAATTACATAAAAGATTAGATAGTTCAATTTTATATATTGAAAAAGGTGGACATTCTGATACCGAACCAGAAATTGAAAATAGAATCATTCAAGTTTTAAAATAAACAAAAAAGCGATTTTCAGTTTCCAGAAAATCGCTTTTTTATTATGCCTTATAACTAACTAAGCTTTAATCCAATCTACGATTGAAGCATCAGTTGGTAACGTTTTTGGAGAGATCACTTTTTCCAATTCTCCTTTTTCGTTGATTAAGTATTTTTGAAAATTCCATTCCACTTGTGAATCTTGCAAACCATTTTTTGATTTTTGAGTCAAAAACTGATATACTGCACACATATCATCTCCTTTTACTGAAACTTTGTCCATCATAGGAAAAGTCACACCATAATTCAATTGACAAAAAGTTGCAATTTCTTCATTAGTTCCTGGTTCCTGTGAAGCAAAATTATTGGCTGGAAATCCTACAATAACAAAACCTTTATCCTTGTATTCTTTATAGATCGCTTCAAGATCTTTGTATTGAGGAGTCAAACCACATTTTGAAGCGGTATTCACAATCATTACTTTTTTACCTTTCAAAGATGCAAAATCAAAAATATTTCCTGATAAATCTTCTACTTTAAATTGATAAATGGTTTCCTTGGCCATAGCAGTATTACTTTTATTTAATTTTGTTTTTTTAGTTTGTGCCTGGTTTTGACAACTAAAAAGAAATAGAATAGTACACGTTAAGAATAATAGGTTTTTCATAAATAGATAATATTTGTTTTTTATTTGAATATGGAATTTGCATATCGATATCAGTATTTTACCGTATTTCAATTATGCTGATTTTGAAATTATATTTTTTATAAAATTATAACAATTAATTGTTGCTTAAAAATTTATTTTGGTTAAACACAAGTTAAAAAAGAAGCCTGATATCAAACAAAATACCAGGCTTCCAAACAAAACAAACTAATCTTGATTATAGTAAGCTAAAATGTATATGTAATTTTCCCCTTCATGAAGAAAGGTGTTCCTGGTGTAAAATGGATTTCTTCTACACTTGTTGGCTCATTTTTTAATCTTGATTCAGTAGCAAACTGGGTTTCATTCCATTTGGTATTGAATAAATTATCAACTGCTATTCCGAAAGAAATACTTTTAAGTTTGTAATTGATATTGAAATCAGAAACAAAATAGCCTTTGGCAACTAAAGAATTATCTTCATTTGCTGGACGGCTTTTTAAATAACGGTAGTGAATTCCACCTGAAAAACCATTTAAATTCTGAAAACTTAAACCGCCGGTAGAAGTAAAATCAGGTGCTAACGGAATGTAATCTTGTCCTTTTGGCTCATCAATACTTCGGGCGTAAGTATAATTAGCATCTGTATCCAAATAAAACCAATCGTTCAGTTGATACCGCAATCCTAAATCAAATCCCATACGTTTTGATTTTCCGCTTGGTTCAATAATTCCAGCATCACCCACATAAACGAACTCTTGTTCCAAATACAAATACCATAAAGCCGAATTGACAATTAACTTTGGAAATGGTTTCCAAATCGTACCAATATCGGTTCCTATTGCTGTAGGTAAAATTTGTTTACCACTATTTTGAACCACAACGCGAGTATCATTTGAATGAAATCCTATTCCTGATTTTATATAAAACTGCAAATTGTTATTTTGCGAATAAATAAAATTCAGTTTTGGCGAAATTTTCACTTTACTTTCTGTTTGCGTATTATAATCAGTAGTCAATTTATCTCGGTAATTAAATTTAAAATAATCCAATCGCACTGCGGGATTAATCATTAATTTTCCAAAACTGAATTCTGAATTCACATACGAGAATAAATTAGACTCATCAATATCCCCTAATTTAATTTGCTGCAAAGTAGTAGTTCTATTTAAAGTATGTGAAAGCTCTGTATCCTTTGTAGCATCCGCACGAAAACCTATTCCATACTGCATCAATACATTTACATCATTAAGCTTGGTTTTCTTATTCAATTCAGCATTCATTCCATAAATCGTTCTATTTTCTTTCTGTCTAATTTGATCTCCATTAATAGGATCGTAAAGAAAGAAAGTAAAGTTAGAATACAATTCGAAATCATATTTTGAATAAAATGCATTGGCTTTTACGAATGTATTTTCATCAATTGGTTTACTCAAGGATGCATTTATATTTGATCTTGATGTACTTCCTCCTTCTGTATCATCCACTGAACCAAATCTTGATATTGTTCCGTTATCAACCAATCGTTGTGGTATTTGACCAGAAGCATCCCAACGACTAGAAAAACGAGAGGCTGAAACGGAAAACTTACTATTATCTGCTAAAATAGCTGAATATTTACCCAACAGATTGATCCTATTAAAATTTTGGGGGGAATCGAATGGACCATCTGTCAGGATATATTCCGTTGCAATGTAAGCACTTTGTGTTTTTTGGTTTCCCAAAAGATTAAATAATCCTACTGTTCTTAGCGTATTGAATTGCCCTACTTCTAGACCAATACTACTTTTTTCAATTTTATCTTTAGTTTGGAAAGCAACGTATCCTGCCGTAGCAAAATCCCCTTTGCTGGCATAATACGTTCCTTTTCCAAAATCTATTTTTTCCACTGTTTCCGGAATCACAAAATGTAAATCGGCATAGCCTTGCCCATGCGCATGAGAAACCATATTTACTGGCATTCCATCTACTGAAATGGCAATATCAGTTCCATGGTCAATATCAAAACCTCTCAAAAACAGTTGCTCTGCCTTTCCACCACCGGCATGTTGTCCGATGAACAAACCAGGTACTTTTCGTAAAATTTCCTGAGAAGAATTTACGGGAGTTGTTTGCAAATCAATTTTCGAAATCACATTCATCGCCGAAAGTTTTGCTTGAATTACAATCTCATTCAGTCTAAAAATATCATCCTCTAAAACAATTCTAAATTCAGAACCAGAAAATGTATAATTCATTTTTTTAAACCCAAGTGCATTTACTTTCAAAACATTTCCTGCAGCCGTTTTATCAATACTGAACATCCCAAATTCATTAGTATGCGCATGACTTCCAGAACTTATATTATTGATGTATGCATTTTCTACTGCATTTCCATCACTATCAACTACTATTCCTTTTTGAATTTGGGCATAGGTAGTTAAACCCAAAAGAGTTATCAGGATTACAAAAAAATTCTTCATTTTGATACTTTATAATTGATTTACCTTTTTCTCTAAATTTGGTCCCAATTCATACAAGCTGGAAAGCAATTCTTCTTTGATAGGCTTCGTTTTTTTAGCTAAATTATTAGATTTATAAATCATTGCCAAGTGGTATTGCACTTTAGGTTCAAATGATTGTCCAACGACATGTTTTTGTGCAATTTCCAATGCTTTTTTATTTTCACCTAAATTCAAATACGACCATGCCAATAAATCATAGGAATCAGGAGTTGGTCTGTGGTCTATTTCTATTTTTGCAATTTCCAATGCTTCTGAAGCTGTCTGTTTATCATCAGCATAAATTAAAACGTTGTATTTGTTATACATCGCACCATAATTGTTTTTTTGCAACATAGCGAAATAGGCATTTCTATTACTGATTTCTTCTTTTTTATTTCCTTCAAATTGGGCTATTTGAGATTTCAACAAATAAAAATCAGGTGTATTGTGCGTCACTTCAATCGCTTCAACAATTCTTTTTGCTTCGACTGTGTTTCGTTCATGAGAGAATACAATCCAGGCAATTCCTTTTAAAGCATACGAATAATTAGGATCTATTGCCAATGTTTTTAAATAGCTGTCATATGATTCTTGGATTCTTCCCGCATGACCATAAAAATCACCTAAGTTAGAATACGACCATATTTTAAGCACTTTATTATCTTCTTTCTCCGCAATATCTCTTGCTTTTTCCATGAAAGTTATAGCCGTTTTCAAGTCGCCTTTGTGATCATTCCATTTTGCCAAACGAATGAGATAATCATAATCTTTCATATCTCGCATGGCATTCAAATTGCGTACGGCTTCGGGAAAATTTCCCAATTCCATTTGAACATCAAAGAGTAATTTTTGTGTTTCTTTCAAGCCTTCTCCTATCGAAAAAGCTTTATTTGCTAATACTAATGCTTCTTTAAAACGATGTTGCGCAATATAATTTCTTGCCAAAGATCGAATGGTAGAAACTCTTGAATAATCATAAGCTTCATTCGATTTTGTTAACAGCTCTTCTGTTTTATATAGATTTTTAATATCGCCGGTATATTCAAAAAGAGTCGCATAATTAGATGCTATCATGCTTAAATAACTAATTTGATTAGGAGCTGCATCGAATTTTTTTTGCCAGAAATCAATTTCGTTATTCGCAAAAATCAATGATTTATTTCCTTTTACATTCAGATATTTATTATAATCTGAAGTATTGGTAATTTGACTTGGTTTTTTCTCGCAACTAAAAAGAGATAGGATTGTAAAAACCAATAATGGAATTATTTTTAAAGTTTTCATAATCTGTTTTGTTTGTTTGTTTGTTTGTTTGTTTGTTTGTTTGTTTGTTTGTTTGTTTGTTTGTTTGTTTGTTTGTTTGTTTGTTTTGAAAAGAAAAAAAACAGAGTTGAAACTAAATATATCAAACTCTGTTTTTTTTATAAATTATTACCAGGCTGTTGCCAAATAAGGGAAAGAAACTCCAAATGCTTTATCGTTTGCATCTACGTGATCAGAAGTAAGTCCTGCATTTGAAGTTCCCATTGGTCCTCCAAAAATCAATAACAATTCCACATCAATAACATCATCTGCCAAAGCTCTACCTGTAAGAACATTAGTTCCATCAAAAAATGTTGTTTTTTTAGTTTTATCAACATTTAATACATCAGTAGCTAAAAGACCTGTTAACTGAGGTGCAGTTTGTCCTAAAGCATTTACAGTGTAACCTGAATTTAAAGCTAATAATCTAGATTGAAAAATAGATTGGTATTTAGCGCCCATCATTGATGGAATAGCAGCATTGAATTCATCTTTCGGTGCTCCCGATGCAATAAATACAGTGTTTATTGCTGGTCTGGCCATTTGATCTTGTTGAACAAAAGTTCCTGAAAAATCAAGACTTGCCACAGGATCTGTTGTCGAATCATTATTATCACAATTTACTGAAACAACTGCACAAACTACTGCTACAGCTATTAATTTGAATTTATTAGATTTCATGTCTTTACGTTTTAAAATAAAATTAGTTATTGTTTTTTCTTAGTTTCAGCCCATACATTCAAAGTACTTGAAGTACCTAGCATTGCTTTTGGAACTTCAACTACTAATGAAAGTACATTTGTTCCTGCAAAAGTGTCTGTACCCGGATTTTTGAATCCAGAAGCAGTTCCACCAAGGATTGCTTTGAATTGACCTAAGTCAAAAAAGAAAGGATCATCTCTTGGTCCTGCGAAAAATTTCATTCCGTTTTTCTCTGCAATTAAAGGAGTTGAACCATAAGTAGAAATAGTTACACTTCCTGAAGCAGCTTCTTTTTTAATAGTGCTTGAAGTTCCAGTAGCGGTTGGAGCGTAAGGACCAAAGAAATACATCTTGTCATCTCTTTTGATGGCTTGAATAACTAAATCCTCAACATTGTCACCTGTGTTATCAATATTGATTTCAATCATAACATTTTCATTAAATGTTGCCGCGGCTGTAGCATTAGGACTTAACAATCCTTGTGTGTTTACTGCAAATGCAAGATTATTTGTATCTTGTCCCTGAAAAGTGTACACATCAGTAATATCTGCTGCATTACCTGTTACTGCTGGAGCATCAACGTGATCAGCAGCTACTAAAATTAAGCCCGAAACCGCAACTAGCGATAGGCCTAATATCATTTTTGTTTTTTTCATTTTGTTTAAAATTAAAAGGTTATAAAAGCATTTACGGGTTTGTATTCGCTTTGGTTTTAAAAATCATAAAAAAAAATCAACATATTTGCTAAATTTTTGATTTTCAGTAATTTAAATACTTAAATAAAATACAATTATTTTTATTTTAAATTTATTTTAAAGTAGCTATTCATAAAATTTGCCAATTGTAAATAAGAATGTATAAGTTTGTAAAAGCAAAATAAAAATATATGACTCAAGATGAATTGTTAGTATTAATTTATAAGAAAGACGAAAAGGCATTCACACATCTTTATGATATGTATTCAAAAAGTTTGTTTGCAGTAATCAATGTTCTTGTAAAAAATAGAGAAGAAGCCGAAGATGTGCTTCAAGATGTATTTGTCAAAATCTGGAAAAATATTGATTCCTACCATGAAAGCAAAGGGCGTTTCTATACTTGGATTCTAAATATTGCCCGAAATACATCTATTGATAAGCTACGTTCTAAAAATTTTAATAACAGTCAAAAAAACCTTTCTTCAGATAATTTCGTACATCTATTTGACGACAGTAACAAACTGGTCAATAAAATTGATAGCATTGGGATTCAAGAGTTTGTAAAAAAGCTAAAACCTAAATGTATTCAAATAATAGATTTACTGTTTTTTAAAGGGTATACCCAACAAGAAGCTTCGGAGGAATTGGAAATTCCTTTGGGAACCGTTAAAACTCATAATCGAAACTGTATTAATGATTTAAGAAATTATTTGAAAGTATAATGGAAGCAAAAGAATATATAGAATCAGGTATTTTAGAACTCTACGTTTATGGTCAACTCACTGAAACCGAAAATGAAGAAGTGAATACCATGGCAAAAAATAATCCAGAAATAAACGATGAAATTATTGCTATAGAAAAGGCTATTGTAGCATTATCTTCCAGCTTTTCACCGTTCCATTCTGTGGCGAATTACGAAAAAATAAAATCCAAACTAGAGCTTAAACACGCTACTAAAGTAATCGAATTGGAACCAACAAGAAATTGGTCTCAATACATTGGTTGGGCAGCAGCAATTCTATTATTAGCAGGCATTGGTTACCAATACAATCAGTTGGATCAAACCAATACACAAGTAGTAAATGCCGAAGTGGAGAAAGCAAAAATGGAAAAAGATTTGAATGCTTTACAATTAAAAAATAAAGCAAGCGAAACCAGTTTAGCTGTTGTAAGAGATGCAAACAATACCGTTGTAGCACTTGGCGGACAAGCAGTGGCACCACAATCCTCTGCAAAAGTATATTGGAATAAAGAAACCAAAGTGGTTTATGTAGATGCCGCAGGATTACCAGAACCACCAGAAGGAATGGTATACCAAGTATGGGCATTAAAATTGAACCCGTTAACCCCTACAAGTATTGGACTATTGGAAAATTTTAAGGTTAATGATCAAAAAATGTTTGCTGTGGATAATGCAACTGATGCAGAAGCTTTTGGTATCACACTCGAACCTAAAGGCGGAAGTTTAACTCCTACAATGGAACAATTATATACATTAGGAAAAGTGTAAAGAGCACTTTTTCTACTGAAAATAAAAAAGGTTCAACCCAAAGTTGAACCTTTTTTTATGGAGAGAATTATTTTAAAAAGTCAAACAGCTAAAATTAACTATGTCTGTCCTAGCTATTATTATGTTCTTTTAGTTTTAGTTTTTTATCGAATGTAAACCTCTACTCTAGCTGCTCTGTCAACTCCAGTGTTAATTTGACAACAGTTTATTTTGTCCCCAGCAGAATAACCTCCGTAACTTGAATCCATTCCTATTCCACCAGAAATATCATTAGATCCTTGATCCGTTTCGTTATTCCATGCAAATCCCCAACGAACTCTAGAACCCGAATTAAACATATAATTAATACCATAAAAAGTGTACCCTTCTTGATTTGAAAATACGGATTCTCCATAGCCCGAAAAGGTCATTGAACCATCAGTAGCGCTATAATATTCAGTTTGTGATCCTGAAAATTTGCTAATGAGGGTAGTTTTTAAGCCCTGATCATGAAAATCATTTTGTAACCAAGTCCAGTTTGACAGACCATCAATACTGCCGCTTTCTGTATTGTTATTTGAAATATCAGGCCAAATAGCCATCAAATCTTTGGCTTCATAGTTATTCATTGTTTCGTATTTAGCATCTCCATCATTTCTAGAATTGTCTGTTGAATTTAATGTATTTGCCGCTGTCCAATAAGTCGCATCATAATTAAATGTAATTCCATTTGTTGCTTTCATCGCAAGCATCCAACCACCTCCATTATAAGCACTATCCATAATACAATAAATTTGGGTTGGGCCAACATTTGGCAAATTAATCCAATAAACGCCATCGACTGAATTAGGAAAATCGGCTTTTATTTGCACTGCACTAATACCGGATGACGCAGCCGATAATCCGTTGTTTGATTTAGCAGAAATAGATTCTCCATAAGTAGTCAACGCAGTACTAGAAGCTATTGCTCCATTTCTATTTACATAATTAAAATCTCGAGTGCTAACTTTTCCGTTTTTTGTTAAAACAGTAACATCATTAATTGTCAATGTTGCTGTAAAAACGCTTCCAAAATAAACCCCATCCGTTTCCTGAGATACAGTAATTGTCGTTATTCCTGGTCCAACAATCGTAACCAGTGTGCCATTAATTGTAGCTACATCATTGTTACTACTAGTATAAGTAAGTGTCCCTGAACTTAAAGTAGATGGTGGCGTAATTATAAAATTACCATCAAAATAAGTTCTTATTATATCTCCAAAATTGATCAAGTTTGGATTTTGAAATACGGTTATAGTCACATTACTTGTCGCAGAACACGAACCATTTGCAGAATATCCTGTTAGAGAATAAGAAGTAGTTTCTGTAGGACTAACAATTATAGATGCCGTATTCCCTAAGGGAGCGTCACCATATATTCCATAATAAGAAGCTGTACTGTGTTCGATAGCTTCTCTATCTGTTGAAGATAATACAGTGTTGAAAGCATATATTTCAGTAACATCTGATTCTGATGATTCATTATAATTTATCGTAATTCCATTTGGACCAGAAACTCCACCTGAAGGAAAAATTGTTTTTGAAACCCCATTTTCATATATCTCAGAGTTGATTCCGTCGCCAGTTCCTGAATATACATAGGCATTACTATCAGCAACTTCATCAAAATCATTGGTAATCCAACTATCATAATGTGCCTTTGATTTAAAACCTCCCCACCAGCCTAACAACCAATTGTTATACATAGAAGTCATCACACGATTACGACTAGGCCCTGTTTGTTTTGCTCCATAAATCACCGTAAAAGGAGGAGGAAAATCTACAGAATTCCCAAGATTTTGATTGGTATTAAATCTTAAAATAGGTTTGTCATTCAATCCATTAGGGACAAAAAGAGGCTGCGTAGATGAATCTGATGGAGTCATATTGTTTCCATTTCCGGATTGATCATAAAGTATAACACAATAACCATTGGCACTGCCTAACCAAATAGCAATTGCAGCAATATCTAATTCATTGTTTATAAATCCAAAATCAGCTTCAGTATCATCACTATCTCTTCTTAAACGGATTGCAGAACCAGTATACGAAGAACTTAACCGACGTAAACCCACAGCAAGTTTAGAATTGGGCACATGATCTAAAGGTACAGCATTAATAAAACCCCAAAAATAGGAGTTGGCTCCTGAAGCCGTTAAAGTAACTGATTCCCCAGAATTTATTATTGCACTCGTTGGAGAAATACTCACTGTTGGTAAAGCGTCCACTGTAATTGCCCCAGAGATGCTACTTGTAACTTCTGGTCCATCAGAACCGGAAACAACAACATAATAATAAGTAGTTCCTGCAACTGAAGTTGGCGGAATAAAAATATTACTATTAGCATCACTAATTAAAGTTCCTCCGCTTGTACTGGAACTGGAATTACTGTACCATTGATATAAAAGATTGGTTCCCGAAGCCTGGACAGTCAGTGAGGTTGCTGTTGTTCCTAAACATTCAAAATGATCTGAAGACGAAGGATTAGTCCATATTGCTGTAGGACATGAGTTCATAGCAATTCTATAATAAGACCCTTGATTACATTCTATTGATAGACGAATATTAGACGGATTTAAAGAAGAAAATGCTATAGCTTCACTTTCTAAAATTGACCCACCATCATTACCACCATCATAATTACCTATAAATATTTGATACAAGTTATCGGTTTGAGGACTAATGGATAAAACCATCGCTTCATCAACGGGAGCCAGCGATTCAGAAGTTGTTTTTGAAATTCCATCTTTCCATATTTCAAGTGGATAAACATTGAAATGAAATGTTGTTCCTCCATTTTCTAATATCCCTCCTATTCTAGGGCTTCCCTCTAAAATGCAATGGTGACCCGGCCAAATTGCAGATTCAGAACGAATCACCGAAGTAATACTGGCTAAACTTAGTGATCCAGAATAAACCAACCCTTTATTTCCTAAAAAATCGATTGCTACTCTTGTACCTATATATTTAAAAGCTCCTGCAAATACTATTTGTGGTTGAAAGTCATAATCTGTTTTAATCAGATCTCTTCCGTTACCACTTTGGTCATACCAAATACTTACGTAACCATTATCACTGCTAACGAATGCCAGCAAAGCACTTGTGTCTAAATCTCCATTATTATCAAAACCAATATCCTGAGTGGCGTTATCACTACTGCGACGCACTTGTATAGCATTGCCAACATACGAGGTACTTACTTTTCGTAAACTATAGGCAACTGCTGCTGGTGTAGTGTTGTCTAAGCCTAAAACATCTAAAGTGTTTTGAGCATACCCTTGAAAAGCGGCAAAAATCAAAATAAAGAAAACTATTTTTTTATATAAATTCATAGTATTTGGCTGTATTGGAAGCTATGTATTAATAAAAATAATCAAACTGAATTCTATCATTTATCGATAATATGTATGAACCATTATTATCAGGCACATACGTTAATGTAGTTCCACTTATGCTATAAGCAGAATTACTGATTCGAATCCCATTTACATACATTTTTACTTTACTGTTAGCTGATGGAGCTTGGTTTAAAGTAAATTCTGTTTGCGAAATCGTAGCACTAAATTCATCTGCCATTTCTCTGACTTCAGCAGTGCCTGTTGAAATAGTTCCATCAGCCATTAAGAATTGAGAAGAGGTACCACTTGGAATTTTATATCCAGCAGCAGTTAAGCTACCACTTGTTTTAACATCTGTGATAGCAGTATGAGAACCACTTCCGTCGGAACCCAACTGTATTGTATTAGATGCCGTGACAATGGCATTTACGCCAATGGCAACAGAATTTGTAATGCCATCAATAGCGACATCAGCACCATTCCCAATAGCTGTATTTTGAGAACCTGAAGTGTTAGTTTGTAATGTACCATTTCCTATTGAAACATTATCCATACCTGAACTATTATTAGATAATGCAATATATCCAAGCGCAGTATTTCCGCTTCCGTTAATATTTCCTGCTAAAGCTCCTCTTCCAATTGCGGTATTTGCATACCCTTCATTATTTTCTAAAGCTCCGAGTCCAATTGCGGTATTTGAGTTTTCATTAAATTTTCCTCTTCCTACAGTAACTCCGTTAATATTTGCATCAGAGCTAAAAAATTTAGTTCCAGCAATGGTTTGATCAGTTGTTAAATCAACAAAATTTGCAGATAAGGCAACTACTGCTGCAGTTACAAATTCAGTTGTAGCTATTTGTGCTGTATTAGTTCCTGCTACAGCGGTCGGTGCTAATGGTGTTCCGGTTAAAGTTGGCGATTCAAGATCCGCTTTTAGATTTAGTGCGGTTTGAGTTGCGCTTTCATTTGCGTCAACATCAGATTGAACAGCATCGATATTCGCTTGTAAGGTGGTATCTGCTGAATCACTCGCTGCTTTATTGACAACAACATCCGATTGAACTCCTGCAATGGCAATATCAGTTGCGGCTTTGTTTGCATCAACATTAGATTGTACCGTATTGATATTCGTTTCTAAAGCAGTATCCGCTAAATCGCTTGCCGTTTTATTGGCAACAACATCCGATTGGACTCTTTAAATGTAAAATTAAATAATGTTAAACAAGTTTCTAAATATAATTTACGTGATATTGCATATTCATCAATAAAAATGGATGAAGTAAAATTTTTAAAACCACGAGTAGCGAGTGAAATGATGAATCCGAAAACCTCATTTGATAAATTTGAAGTTATGGAAGTTGAATTAGAAGAAACTATAAACATAGTTTATGAAATAGCTAATAAATAAAAAAAGCGTCGCATAACAGCTACTACAACGGATTTGGGCAATTGGCTTAATGGAAAGCTGGTTTTGTATTTGGGATGATTTGGCAAATACGAAAATAGGGCTTAATTTAGTACCAAACCCGCTGTAGTACCAGAACGTTATGCCTAATGCCAGAAGAAAAATAAATGAAGACACAATTTCCACATACAGACGAAATAAAAGCTATTCTAAAAAACAATTCTGACCTTGTTAAACAAAATGGGCTAAATTATTTAATTCCAAAGTGGAAACGATTTACAGACAATTATGCGGACAATGAAGACTTGATTTATGAATGGCTAAACGAAATGGACGCAAGAAAAATAATTGACGAAATACTTGTTATACTCCCAAATACAGAAAGTGCTAAAATAACAGAAGTGCTAAAAGTAATTGACGCTAAATTCATTGAAAAGACTTTTGAAATTAATGAATGTGTATGGAATGACAAAGTTGAAAAAGAGAACCAATACGACAGACAAAAAAATTGGTATTATTATAGAGTGAATCAAAATTTATTTGAAAACGAAGATGGACAATTTACCAAACGACAATAAAAGCACTAGGCATAACAGCTACTACAACGGATTTGGGCAATTGGCTTAATGGAAAGTTGGTTTTGTATTTGGGATGATTTGGCAAAGCCCGACCGCGCTGATATACCCCAATCGTTAGCACGGTTTTGCAAACTGTGCCCACAACAGTGAGCAAATAATGATTGGTTTTTCAGCCTATAATCTTTGCCGGATTTTCAATTTGATTAACCTAAATTTACTGAAAGTATTGGCTCAATATTTTGAGGTTCCAACAACTCTTTTTAATGCTTTTTATGCCTTATATTCTATTAAGGAATGAGAAAGTGACTTTTCCACAAAGAATTTTAATTATAGTTTAAATCCCATATATTTACTCACTGATTAACCCAATAGAGTTCATTTGAAGGTTTTTATCCCGAAGCTTCGGGAAAACTGACGTTGGGCATCATTTTAAACAGACCCTCTAATAATAGATAACTATTGATGGACATTCTCTTGAATTACAAACTCATAAAACCAGAAAAGTCGCTTGCTGACTTTGTTTATTGTTTTTCATCTCTGCAGAATCTGTCAAACATCGACGAAGCTGTAATTATTCCTAACGGAAAAATTGATTTGCTCTTTTCTAAAACAACCGACAATAAACTTCGTATTTTGCTGATGGGCTTGGAAAACAAACCTAAACTAGCAAAGTCTGATGTTTCAAATTTCTTTGCTATAAGTTTTAATCCGATTGCAGTAGAATATATTTTCCAACAATCAATTGCAGACCTATTAAATAGCGGAAAAGCAATGACGGATAATTTTTGGGATTTCAGTATTGATGATTTGAACGATTTTGATGCGTTTTGCAAAAAGGCTTCGCAAAAAATTCATTCACTCTTACCAATAGAAATTGATGAACGAAAACGAAAATTATTTGAATTAATTCATACTGCAAATGGAGAGATTTCCATAAAAGAACTTTCAGAAAAAGTCATTTGGAGTGACCGACAAATCAACCGTTATTTCAATCAGCAATTCGGACTTTCGTTAAAAACATATTGCAATATTCTTCGTTTCCAAGTTTCGCTTTCGCACATCAAAGAAGGCAGGCTCTTTCCACAACTTAACTTTACCGACCAATCCCATTTCATCAAAGAGATTAAGAAACTTTCAGGTGTTTCCCCCAAAGAATTATTCAAAAATAAAAATGACCGATTTTTACAATTCTTAGTGTACAATAAGCAATAGTTTTGGAGCATAAAATTAAAAATCATGTTGTTACAAAATAAAAAAATCGCCATTATTGGCGGAGGTCCTGGCGGCCTGACTCTAGCAAGACTTTTACAACTTAAAGGAGCAAACGTAAAAGTGTTTGAAAGAGATCTTAATAAAAATGCCCGTGTGCAAGGTTCACCGCTTGATTTACATGAAGATTCAGGTTTAGCGGCTTTACGCAAAGCAAATTTATTAGATGCGTTTAAAAATAATTTTCTTCAAGGTGCAGATAAAATGGTTATCGTAAATGAACGTTCAGAAATATTTTTCAGTGACCATGAAACCAAAATCCATGGAAATTTTGGTGATCAACATTTTCGTCCTGAAATAGATCGTGGAGCATTAAGGAAAATCCTATTGGAATCATTACAACCCGAAACAATTATGTGGGACAGTCATTTTATTTCAATGGAAAAACAAAACGAAGGTTGGCTGTTGCATTTCAAAAATAAAAAAAATGCTTACGCAGACATTGTTATTGCGGCTGACGGTGCAAACTCAAAAATACGTCCCTACATAACAGATATCAAACCTTTTTACTCAGGCATAACTATGCTTGAAGGCACTATTTATGATGCAGAAAAATCAGCACCCCTAATTGCTACCTTGCTTCGTGGAGGAAAAGTAATGGCTTTTGGAAATAAAAAAGATATTTTATTAGGTCAAAAAGCGAATGGCGAAATTGGTTTTTATATAAGTTTTAAAGCAGATGAAAATTGGGAAGCAAATAGTGGTTTAGACTTTTTTAATAAAACACAATTGTTGAAGTGGTTTAAAAAAGACTATTCTGAGTGGAGCAGTATTTGGTATGAGTTGATTGAAAAAGCAGCAACACCTTTTATCCCACGTCCAATATATTGTATGCCATTAGACCAAACTTGGGAAACACTACCTAACGTGACAATGCTTGGTGATGCAGCTCATGTGATGCCCCCTTTTGCAGGCGAAGGAGTAAATATGGCGATGCTTGATGCGTTAGAATTGAGCGATTGTTTAACATCTGACAAGTACAACACTTTGCAAGAAGCTATTTCTTTCTATGAAAAAAAAATGCAAAAAAGAGCCGCCCTTATTGCTGAGGAATCACTTGACAATGGGGAACGCATGCATTCAGAAAGTGCATTAAATACAATGTTGGAATTCTTTAGCGGACACTGAAAATGAACACTCAACATTTTACTGGAACAATTAACAAAAAGAACACAAAAAGCTATGAGTAATTCATGGCTTTTTGTTATTTTTAAAAAACTAAATTAAAAAAATTAATGCCTACAACTGCAATACCTAACACTCTTCTAGAAAGCAAAACCCTTGTTTTTGATCCCTGTGACTTTGAACTTACAAACCCGATACCGGAAAAAGAAAGCAAGGAGTATGGTGCGTACCAATTTGAACTGAATGCATCAAAAATACTATTTCGCGTGGCTAAAACCACACCTACAAAAGTGGGTCAATTCGTCACGGTATGGAAAAGAATAGCAAAAGGACCTATTCAACCTTTTGACCTTTCAGATGACATCGATTTATTTATTATCAATACTCGAAGCGGAGATCATTTTGGTCAATTTGTATTTCCTAAATCCGTGCTTATTCAACACGGAATCCTTACCACAGATTTGAAAGAAGGAAAACGCGCTATTCGGGTATATCCTCCTTGGGACACCACAACGAATAAGCAGGCTCAAAAAACTCAAAAATGGCAATTGGATTATTTCTTGGAAATCCCTTTAGACAAAAACATAGATTTAAACCGGGCCAAATCGCTTTATTCTCTGGAAATTAAATAACAGCAAAAGGAACCTTATTTAAATAATTTCAAACAAGGTTTATTTTTTACATAAACGTACTACAATAATTTATTTATTTTTATAATATACTGATTTTCAGTTGTTAAAATCAAAAATTATTTTTAATTTAGCTTTAGTTAAGGATTTCACAATTTTATGAATCCTATCCTATCCCCAAAATCTTATTATTATTTAAAAGCTAGATCATTTTAAAAATTCGACTAACTTATTAAGTTAAAATCAATTATTTAAAAAATGATGGGTAGTAACGACTCATTGTTTTTTAGCACTCATTTTTAGCAGTACCAGTTTCAGTAGCCCCGTTTTATTTTAATTCGTTTTGCAGTAATTATCTAAAGGAAATAAGTGCGTGCCATCTATTTTCTAAGTTGCTAACCAAACTATAAATACATAAACCACTACGTTATGGACACCTTTAAAGATCGTGTAAGTAATGAACCTAAACCGTTTAATTGGTTATCCATTTTACTCGTTGTAGTACTGTTGGTAGTATTATTTTGGGCTGTTTCTGAATTTAAAGGAGGACATCGTTTTGCTGTTGTAAAATTTCATGGCAAAGGGGACGCCATCAACCTGTCAAAAAATTATGGTTTAGTTCAATTTCCTTCCAATGAAAAAAATTATGGGGCTGTACTTGCCGAAAAAGGAGATGTATTAGGGTTTAATGACCTTACCATTTCTTTTAATGACGTGACGAATGATTCTTTTGAGATTAATGATTCCGGTGATTCCCTTGTTTTTGTAAATGGAAAAGTAAATACCATCATAGTAACTGAAAAAGCAAATCTTATCCCTTGGTTTCAAAAAATGAAAGCAAGAACAATTGATAACTTAGAAACCATCTATTTTAAATCAAAAACTCCCCCAAGTTACATTCCTTATTTAAAAAAAATAGCCCATTTAAAACCCAATACCGCTTTGTCATTTGAAGAAAATGATTCTCCAATTATAATTGAGAATTATATCAAAGTGGCTGATTTTTTCAAACCTCATTTTATAAGAGCATCTTTAAAACAAAATCAATTATCCTTATTGGCACATTGGAAATCCATCGAATGCCTGCATCTGAATATATCGGATTCTATAGTTACGGCTACATTGCCCGCTATACCTACCTTAAAACAATGCATTATCAATGGTGGTGACATTAAATCCATGAATAATGCCTTTTTTAAGAACAATCCACAACTGGAAAAGGTAAGTTTATTTGCCTGTATGGCTGATTATTCCGCTTTGCGACCACTCAAAAATCTGGAGCAGCTGGTCATTACTAATTTTGGCTGTAAAGGAGATTTGGCAACATTAAAAAACAAGTTTTCTAAACTTTCTGTATTGATTGTCTCTGGCATTTTTACCAATATTGATGTCCTTAGCTCCTACAAAGACATCCGATGGCTGGGATTTCCTGAGAATAGTACACAAAGACAATTCGACATTATAAACGCACAATTATCGAGTTTACAAGTTCTGGAAATAAACGGAAATGATACTGTAAAAAATTTATCTGCATTGCAAAAATTACCCAATCTCAGAGGACTCGTAATAACAGATACCCTAACGGATAAACAATCGCTCTATGCATTAAAGCAATTAAGATACTTATCCATCCCTGAGAAAAATAAGGCCGACAGCACCTATGTACAAACGCTGAAAAAGAGTTTACCAGGTTGCATCATTGTTCCTAATACAGGAGCCTGTATGGGTTCTGGCTGGCTGCTTTTATTAGTGCCTACTGTATTTTTATTCAGTTTAGTTTTTCCAAGAAAATTATTGAAGAAATCTTTTAAAAGAAACAAAAAAAATGGAGCATTCAGAACAAACAAAAGCGATACCCAGACGAACCAAAAAAGCAGTGCTTGATGCAGTAGTTTGCAGTGCTGAAATAATGGTGTTTGCCTATTTAATTACCTACCCTTTTCCAATGAAAGCCGTAGCTTTTATTCCTTTGGTAATGGTAGCTTTTATTATTAGCAGGGATATCAGTTCTCCAGCCGTTGCATTCCGATTTTTATTTAGGAATCTTTTTTCTCTAAAAATGCTGGTACAAATTGTTATTGGACTTGAATTAGGTATCATAGCCGCAATTTATTACAGAGGCAATCTGGGAATGTCAATTCTACCTGCGGTAATCCGACCATTTGTAGTAGTGGCAGCAAGCGTTGCTATCATTGAAGAATTGGTTTTTCGTGGTTTCATACAAGGTCAAATCAGTAAGCTCAATACCGATTTTGCAATGGTATTTGCTGCCTTTGCACATGCATCTTACAAAGCTTGTTTATTTCTTTCGCCGGCAGCGATACCACAACAACATCTTGTATCCTTTTTTATCTGGTCCTTTGGTGCTTATGTCGTACTTGGTTTTTTAAAGAATTATTCAAAAAGTATTGTGCCAGTCATTATAGCGCATGTCATTTTTGATTTAATCGTTTATGCCGAAGTCCTGCAAGCTCCTTGGTGGGTGTGGTAATTAATGAAGTAAACTTAAATTAACAACACGAATTAAGGGTTGAAAGTCTATTTTTTATGTCTAATGGCATCTCCAAAGTCTTAATTCATATAAACTAAATTCTATGTGTTTTTCAGCTAGTGCCAGTTTTGGGGCGGGTATTGTTCTTGCAGCGATAAGTGTTGCGACAATAAAAAAAGTGCAAAAACCTTCCCAAATATATTTTGCCGGTATTCCGATTATTTTTTGTGTGCAACAAATTGCAGAGGGCTTTTTATGGCTCGCATTAACCAAACCGTTTTTTGCTCCATTACAACAAGTCACCACCTACACCTTTTTGTTTTTTGCACAAGTGGTCTGGCCCTTATGGATTCCTTTTGCATCATTGAAGCTTAAGAAAGAAGAGGAAAATGTTCTTTTTCAATGGATTCTGGTTGTAATTGGCCTCTCAGTAGCTTTGTATCTTGGGTATTGTTTAATCACGTATTCTGTTGAAGCTAAAATTATTGGGCGTCATATCTCTTATATCCAAAGGTATCCAATCATTTTTGGCAGTTATGGAGACCTTCTTTATATCATTGCCACTATTGCTCCTCCTTTATTTTCAGATATCAAAAAAATGTGGCTCTTAAGTATCACCATCATGATTTCTTACCTCATTACAACCATTTTATATCTTGACTATATCGTTTCGGTTTGGTGTTTCTTTTCTTCTATTATTAGCATCTCCGTACTAATCGTTATGGACGAAATTAAAAACCCCAGTAAAAAGCAATCTAAATATTACTATAAGATTGAACACACCAAAAAAACAAGTGTTTAAATTCCTGACCTTTAGTTTTTACTCTATTTTTTTCTTTAAGTTTTCTTTCACGCTAGCGAACCACTCATTGCTGAGAATACTCAAAATAATACTGTCTCTACGAATAGCACTCCCTAAAGTGGGCATATGATTTCGCATAACGCCTTCTACTGTACAACCAATGCTTTTCATGGCAGCAATACTTCGCTGGTTGTTATTGTCTGCGCGAAATTCTACGCGTTCCATTCCAAGGGTTTCGAAAGCAAATTGCAACAGCAAAAATTTACAGCGTTTGTTGAGTCCGGTTCCACGAAAATCTTTTCCGTACCAAGTATAGCCCAACTGCAAGGTTTTGAACTCCAAATTGATATCGTAAAAACGGGTGCTTCCAGCGTATTTTCCTGACTTTTTATCGAAAACTATAAAGGGGAATTCGGTTTTATTTTCTTTGGCTTTTAAGGCTAGTTTGATGTAGTTTTCCAGATTTTCTTTACCGTTTGCACGTACTAAAGAATATTCCCAGGTTTCAGGTTCGTTTAGGGATATTTCCAATAAATTTTCGACATCCGTTTCCAGTAAAGGACGTAGTAAAATTGATTCGTCTTCGAGGATTGTATTTTGAGGGAATTGGGAAATAGACATGATTCTTTTTTGGGCTAATTTATAAAAAAAAGACAATACCAATTATGAGTATAGATAAATCTAAAACATTTAGTACAATTTTTTAAACATATAAAAGATATAAGTTCATTTAAGTTGGCCTCTTTCGAATTCAATAAATAATCGTGGATGTCTTAGCCCAGATGAAAGTGAAAAGCCCACAGTATAAAACACCAATTTTTCTTGTTATAAAAGAGCGACCAACGGAAGCTCCTTTTATGACTTAGAAAAATAGTGTTTTATGCGCGGACTTGAAACGGTTAGCTGGATTAGCTTCTAAAAATGCTACTCACTCATTTCATCGTAACGCTCTGGAACTTGAGGATCGTACAGTGGACAATTGAACTCCGCCAATGCGTCTACCAATTGATTCATGATTTTCCCTTCGGTGCCGTAGCAATCAATTTGAATGCTTTGAGGAGTGGTTTTTATTTGAAAAGCGCCTTTCCCTTTATTATTTTTCCAACTGTTGTCATCTACTTTTTCCCATTGAGAGAACAGCTTATTGATCCTATTGAGGATGACAGTTACAGGTAGTTCTTCAAGACCCGTTACTTCTTGTTGTTCGACCAAAGCTTCGTAAACCAAATGATGGTTTAAATAAATTCCGTCCTGATATTGCCAAAAAAGTAGTTCGTACATAATTTTATTTTTTTGCCACAGATTACACAGATTAACACAGATTTTTTTAATAATCCGAAAGTTTCCTGATTGGTTAGCCCCGATAGCAGTGGAAATCCTTTCTAGTCCTGAACTTGTTTCAGGATCCTGAAACAAGTTCAGGACTAGAAAGATTGTAACGGATAGCGGGATTAGCTCCTAGAAAAATTAATATTCGAAAGTTCCGTATTCGCTGGTAATAGTCAGTTTTTTAGCATCGGCTGCTTCCACTCTACCTACAATTTGTGCATCGACATTAAACGATTTTGAAATCGCGATAATGTCTTGGGCAATGGCTTCCGGAACATATACTTCCATGCGGTGTCCACAATTGAATACTTGATACATTTCTTTCCAATCGGTTTTGGATTGTTCTTGTATCAACTGAAATAATGGGGGAACCGGAAATAAATTGTCTTTTATAATGTGTAGATTTTGTACAAAATGTAAAATTTTGGTTTGCGCTCCTCCACTGCAATGCACCATTCCGTGAATTTCATCAGCAGTATATTGGTCTAAAATTTTCTTGATAATAGGCGCATAGGTTCTGGTTGGCGAAAGCACTAATTGACCTGCATCGATTGGCGAATTCTCAACTGAATCAGTAAGATTTACTTGTCCGGAATAAATTAGTTCTTCAGGAACTGCAGCATCGAAACTCTCCGGATATTTGGTTGCCAAATATTTCCCGAAAACATCATGACGCGCCGATGTTAATCCATTGCTTCCCATTCCGCCATTATAGCTTTTTTCGTAAGTAGCCTGACCAAAAGAAGCCATACCTACAATTACGTCACCTGCTTTAATATTAGCATTGTCAATTACTTTAGAACGTTTCATACGAGCCGTTACGGTAGAATCTACAATAATAGTTCGAACGATATCACCTACGTCTGCCGTTTCACCTCCTGTGGAATGAATGGTTACGCCAAAAGAATCCAGTTCTTTGATTAACTCTTCGGTTCCATTGATAATTGCAGAAATTACTTCGGCAGGAATAAGATTTTTATTTCTTCCAATGGTGGAAGAAAGTAAAATATTATCCGTTGCTCCTACACACAATAAATCATCGATATTCATAATCAATGCATCTTGGGCAATACCTTTCCAAACAGAAATATCTCCTGTTTCTTTCCAATACATATACGCCAGAGAAGATTTAGTTCCCGCTCCGTCCGCATGCATAATCAGGCAATAGTCTTCGTCTTGGGTTAAATAATCTGGGACAATTTTACAAAATGCTTGAGGAAATAATCCTTTATCGATGTTTTTTATGGCGTTATGCACATCTTCTTTGGATGCCGAAACACCGCGAAGCGCATATCTTTTTGAAGTATCTGAACTCATGTAGTCTAGTTGTGTAACCTGCTTTTAGGCAGATGTGTTTTGCGGCAAAGATAATTATTTTTTTTGGGTTTTGCCTATCGGGTTTTCAAGTGTTTCGTTAAATCTATAATCTATAAACCGAATGTGAATTTATTTCATTAAATTTGTCATACTATTTTGTTTACTAGGACTTTACAAATCAAATGCAAAAAATAATCTATAAACAAATACAGTTTATTATAATGAACATCGTACTAGATTTGTATTGATTTTAATTAAAATTACAGCAAAAACCCTTTAAAAGTTTAAGAAATTCAAAACCTAGAAATAAACCAAAAAAAAGTGGAAACCAGCGACCACATAAAAAAACGGGGCCGTACCGAAAAGCCATAAGAGTAGGGAACTAAAAACCACAACATCATGCCTAAATATGTAATTGAAAGAGAAATTCCCGGTGCGGGTAAACTTACTGAAGATCAGTTAAGAACCATTTCACAAACTTCTTGTGGAGTACTGGGCAAAATGGGACCCCAAATTCAATGGGTCAACAGCCAAGTAACTGCTGACAAAATCTATTGTACGTATATCGCTCCTAACGAGGATATGATTCGGGAACATGCGAAGTCAGGCGGATTTCCAGCAAATTCGATAAGTCAAGTATTTGCTACCATTGACCCAACAACTGCAGAACAAACGGTTTAGTCTGGAACGACCTTAAACTGCAACAATGGAAATAAAAAACAACAAGCAAAAAAACTAAACTTAAAATCTGTATTTAGAATTTAACCACAAAACAAAATCTTAAAAAGAGTAATTCAATACTTTAAACAAAAAAACTAAATAAGATGAAAAATGCAATTAACTGGTTTGAAATTCCAGTAAAAAATTTGAACAGAGCACAAGCCTTTTACGAAACAGTTTTAGGCACAAAAATGCAGCCAATGGAAGCCATGGGCATGAAATCAGCTTTCTTCCCGGCAGACTTGGAACATGGAATTGGAGGTAGTTTAGTGGAAAATGCAGCGTATCAACCAGCTGACAAAGGCACTTTAGTTTACCTCAACGGTGGTGAAGATTTGAGTATTCCTCTTGCAAAGATTGAAGCGGCAGGCGGAAAAATCATTTTACCTAAAACATCAATAGGACCCAATGGTTTTATGGCACACTTTACGGACACTGAAGGAAACAAAGTAGCATTTCACTCCATGAAATAACGGAAAAATCAAACAGCAATTAGACGCTTAAATGACTATTTGCTTTATAAATCCAAGCTAAAAATCTTTATAATTAAACCATAAAAAATGCCTGTCATAACTGACAGGCATTTTTATGAAATAGTGTTTGTTATTATTTTGTAAACAACAATTCTCTATATTTAGTCAATGTCCAAAGTTCATTGTCTACCAACAACTCCAGTTTATCACAATGTTCACGGATCACTTCAAAATAAGGCTTTACATTATTACAATAGGCTTCAGCCATTTCTTGAGCATCAGTCATTACGTTAGCTTTCTTTCTTTCGTTAGTCATTTCAGCTACTTTTGAATTGATTCCTTCAATATGTTTTGAAATATCTTTGATCAATACAATTTGCTCTTTGGCGATTGTTTCAAACTCAGTTCCAAAAATATCTTTCAAACCTTTAACATTTTCAATCAAAGTATTTTGATAACGAATTGCAGTAGGAATAACGTGATTTGTGGAAATATCACCTAAAACTCTGCCTTCAATTTGAATTTTCTTAGTGTACTCCTCCAATTCAATTTCGTAACGCGCTTCCACTTCAATATGGTTCATAATCCCCATTTCAGAAAACAAATCCAAAGCTTGTTTAGAAGCTCTCGCTTTCAATGCTTCAGGAGTAGTTTTAAAGTTGCTTAAACCTCTTTTCCCTGCTTCTATTTCCCATTCATCACTATAACCATCTCCTTCGAAAAGAATTTTTTTGGAAACTTTAATATACTCTCTCAAAACATTGAAGATGGCATCGTCTTTCTTCATGTCTTTAGATTCAATCAAAGCATCTACTTCTATTTTGAAATCTTTCAATTGTTTTGCAACAATAGTATTCAAAGTGGTCATTGCATTAGCACAGTTTGCAGAGGATCCTACTGCTCTGAACTCAAATTTATTTCCTGTAAAAGCAAATGGTGAGGTTCTGTTTCTATCCGTATTATCCAAAAGCACATCTGGAATTTTACCAACAACATTTAATTTTAAATCTGTTTTCTCTTCTGGAGACAATTTCCCGGTAGTCACCCCTTCTAATTCAGCTAAAACTTTAGTCAATTGCTCTCCAATAAATACAGAGATAATCGCTGGCGGCGCTTCATTGGCACCTAATCTATGGTCATTACTTGCCGTTGCAATTGCACCTCTTAATAATGATTCATAGTCATTTACCGCTTTAATAGTATTGATAAAGAAAGTCAAAAACTGTAAATTGCTCATTGGCGTTTTACTCGGGCTTAACAAGTTGACTCCGGTATCAGTTGCCAGTGACCAGTTGTTGTGTTTTCCGGAACCATTAACTCCTTTGAACGGTTTTTCATGGAATAACACTTTCAAATCATGACGTTCAGCCACTTTTTGCATTACATCCATTAATAAACAGTTGTGGTCAACAGCTAAGTTAGTCTCTTCAAAAATAGGGGCCAACTCAAATTGATTTGGAGCCACTTCATTATGACGTGTTTTAACCGGAATTCCTAACAACATACATTCTTGTTCTAAATCTCTCATGTACGTTAATGCACGAGTTGGAATAGAACCAAAATAATGGTCATCAAGCTGTTGTCCTTTTGCAGAGGTATGTCCTAGCAAAGTTCTTCCTGTCATCACTAAATCAGGACGAGAATTTGCTAAAGATTTATCAATTAAGAAATATTCTTGCTCCCAACCTAAGGTCGCAGTAACTTTCTTTACATTCTTGTCAAAATACTTACATACTTCCGTAGCAGCTTCATCCATAGCTGATAAAGCTCTCAATAATGGAATTTTATTATCTAATGCTTCTCCTGTATAGGAAATAAAAACAGTAGGAATACATAATGTAGTTCCAAAAATAAATGCTGGAGAAGTTGGGTCCCAAGCTGTATATCCCCTTGCTTCAAATGTGTTCCTGATTCCTCCATTTGGAAAGCTGGATGCATCTGGTTCTTGTTGTACTAATTGTGCTCCACCAAATTTTTCAACTGGATCGCTACCGTCATAAGATGTTTCAAAAAAAGCATCATGTTTTTCAGCAGTGGTTCCTGTAAGTGGCTGAAACCAGTGTGTATAATGGGTTACTCCTTTTGACAAGGCCCACTCTTTCATTCCCATTGCGATATAATCCGCTAGTTTTCTGTCTATTTTAGTTCCGTGTTGAATAGCTCCTTGAACTGCTTTGAAAGCATCTGAAGTCAAATATTGCTTCATCGCTTTATCATTAAACACATTAGAACCATAAATAATTGATTTTCTGTCTATTTCTTCAAAATGAACAGGTTTTCTATTGGAAGCTTCCCTTAATGCTTGAAAACGAATTGATGACATAATTATAAATTTAAAATATTAATCGTAATTTAAAACACATACAAATATAATTCATTCCAGTAATATTTAATCCTCTCATTAACATATCTTAACTTTCTTTTTAAGATAGAAATTAAAATTAAAAAAAGTAGCTCTTTTTACATCTGAAGTAATAAAAATCTTAACTATTTAATAATGACTAAAAAATCTGCATTATGAATTTAATTTTTATACCCAACTAAAATTACATTTTTTTAATTATACCCCTCAAAAAATGCAGTAATGCTAAAAATTATACCTCGTTAAATAAAAATTACCCCCTGATTTTACGAGATTGACAAATTAATTTATATTTGCACAAGAAAATTATCAAAAAGAAAATAAATTTATATTATTATGGCTAAAATAAAATTAGAATACCTTTGGTTAGACGGATACGAACCAACACAAAATCTTAGAAGTAAAACTAAAGTAGAAGAACACGAAAATTTTCAAGGAACGTTAGCTGAAATAGGAAACTGGTCTTTTGATGGTTCTTCAACAAGACAAGCCGAAGGTGGTTCATCTGACTGTTTATTAGTTCCTGTTGCGATCTACCCAGATCCAACTCGTATTAATGGATACTTGGTAATGACCGAAGTGATGTTTGCTGATGGAAAACCACATCCATCTAATGGTAGATCTACTATTGATGATGATGGTGATTTCTGGTTCGGTTTCGAACAAGAATATTTTATCATGGATACTAAAACTTTATTGCCTTTAGGATTTCCAATAGGTGGTTACCCTGCCCCACAAGGTATGTACTACTGTTCAGTAGGTGGAAAAAACACACACGGAAGAGGTTTAGTAGAAGAGCATGCAGATTTATGTATCGCAGCCGGACTTAACTTTGAAGGTATCAATCAAGAAGTTGCTTGTGGCCAATGGGAATTTCAATTATTCGCAAAAGGAGCTAAAAAAGCAGGTGATGAAATCTGGGTTGCTAGATATTTATTAGATCGTTTGACTGAAAAATACGGTTACTATATTGAATACCACCCAAAACCATTAGGTGATACTGACTGGAATGGTTCAGGTATGCACGCTAACTTCTCTAACGAAGTTCTTAGAACATGTGGAGATAAAGCAATTTATGACAAAATATGTGAAGCTTTCCGTCCAGTTGTTGAAGAACACATTGCGGTTTACGGAGCTTACAACGAACAACGTTTAACTGGTAAACATGAAACAGCTTCTATCCACGATTTCTCTTACGGAGTATCTGATAGAGGAGCTTCAATCAGAATTCCTTTATATACTGTTCAACATGGTTGGAAAGGATATTTAGAAGACAGAAGACCAGCATCTAATGGTGATCCATACAAAATTGCTGCAAGAATTATAAAAACTGTAAAATCAGTATTGTAAACCTTAGCTAATTTATACTTAAAAGTGCCTTCAGTAATGAAGGCACTTTTTTTTATGCCTTACAGTAATCACAAAGCAACTTTATTTAACAATAAGTTTAAAATTTAAATAATCAAAAAGTATCTTTACTCATCCTAATAATTAACAACTGGATTTATGATTGTCTGGATTTCATTTTTAGCTGCCGTATTACTATTTCTTGCACTCGATTTAGGTGTTTTCAACAAAACGCCACATATTGTCAGTTCGAAGGAAGCTGGCAAATGGACTGCTATATGGGTAGCATTATCTTTTTTATTTTCTGGAGTAATCTATTGGCTATACGGTAATAATTACATTTCAAATCCGGATGGATTGAAACCAATAGCTGCATCGATGAAATTCATAACAGGATATTTGATCGAATTATCCCTTAGTATTGACAATATATTTGTTATTGCCATAATTTTTTCTGCATTCAAAATACCCCAAAAATACCAACATCGGGTTTTGTTTTGGGGAATATTGGGAGCAATCATTTTTAGAGGGACAATGATTTATTTTGGTGTTTTACTGATTAATAAATTCTCGTGGACAACCTATCTTTTTGGAGCATTTTTGGTTTATACCGCAATGCGGATGTTATTCACCGGTGAAGATGAAAAATTTGAACCAAAAAAATCTTTTATTTACAAGAGCCTTAAGAAACTGATGCCTATCTCCAATCACATGGACAAAGAACATTTTTTTGTAAAAAGAAGGCATATTACTGCTGCAACTCCGTTATTTGTGGCCTTGGTAGTTATTGAAGTCATGGATGTTGTATTTGCACTTGATAGTGTTCCTGCAATTTTAGCTATTACAAATGATCCTTTTTTAGTTTTCAGTTCTAATATTTTTGCGATATTAGGATTACGTTCCATGTATTTCTTTTTGGCCAATATGTTAGAAAAATTTGCCCATTTAGAATACAGTCTTATTGCTATTTTAACTTTTGTGGGACTCAAAATGTTACTTCACGATTTTATCGAAATGCCTGAATGGGTATCGTTAGCTTTTATAGCTGTTTCGCTATTGGTCGGAATCATTGTATCTATAAAAATGGGTAAAGAAGAAGTTGCTGAAGAAAATAGCTAATCTACATTATATCATAAAAATAAAACCATAAAAAAAGGGAGTCTTTCGATTCCCTTTTTTTATGTGTATACTTCTAAAATTACATTTGAATTTTTTGAATTTGACTTTCATTTAATTTTAAAGTCGCCATAACCGCTTCAAAACTATTTTTATTTATCGAAGTTGCATAACCTCCAGGGACAATAACAACTCTTAAGACTTGATTCAATCTAAAATCCGTAGAAACCGATTGCAAATCATTTCCAATCATAAATACATTTACATCTCTTGTAGTATAATCTTGATCATAACCAAAATCAAGTGTTCCATCACTAAAATAATGTGTTTCAGGCAATAATTTCCATATATCACCACCCTGTGAAGTTGTACCGGATAATCGGTATACTAATACTACATCCGAAGAATAAATGGGATAACTAAAAGTGATTAATTTACTGTAGTTATTATTAGAAGTAAAAGAAGCATTAACTTCAAATACTTGGCTAGTAGGATTATCAACAATAGGTCCGTTATCCGTTACGGTACAACTTTGCAAACTAAATAATCCTGCAATGGCTAAAAGGGTAAGTATTTTTTTCATGATTTAAATATTTTAATGGTTCATTTTTTTTATACATTCATGAATTGTGCCAAAGTATCTTTTTATAAAAAAATGTATATTTGAATATGAAAGAAGAACTTAAATTATACATGGTAATGCTGGGCTGCAAGCCGGAAGGAAGGCTTACGGAGCAGCATGATATTTTTTTTGGAATTGGAAATTCTTTAAAAAATTTAATTCCACAGATGAAAGTTTTTTGGCCCGAAGCCAAAGGAAAAATACATATTGATGCCTGGAGAGAAGTTGCTGTAGTCGATAATTATTCGATTGAAATTAGTATCAAAGATGCAGCTCCAACTACTGCTCCTGAAAAATTATTTTTTATTAATTTGGGTGGTTATAAAGAAAATGAATTTGAAGAATACCATTATAAAATACTTTCTGTTGCCAAAAGTTTAGGGTTGGCTTCCAAAAATGCCAAGAAAACCACTTTCTATAAACATTGTGGTTTCAAGGGAGCTACTTCCCATATTGATGATAAATATGGTATCGATGTGGATGATATTTACAATATATCGGATATATTGAACAAACAATTTAAAGAACGGTACTCCTTAAAGATTACAAAATCCGTAACTGATTTAAAAGAAGATGAATTGCATATTGAGTATTTAAAATTAGATAAAATTACTGTTTAACATTTGCCTATTAAAATAAGTAAACAAAAAAAGCATCCGCTTAAACGGATGCTTTTCAGTTAAAATTGGTTTTTAAAATTATTTGGAAGACATTACTTTTTTCACACTACTTCCACGATTAGTAGTTAGTTTGACAATATATACTTGCTCTTTTCCTCTACTTAATTTAAGGTCTAGCGCAATTTCTTTGTTCAAATAACTATTGGTATCCATTTTAGAAAATATTGAAATACCTTGCGCATTAAACACCTCAATTTTCACATCAGATACATAATCAAATTTGTATTTGATTGTAAGCTGGTCTTTGAAAGGAACAGGATACGCATCAAACCCTGAGTTTGCAGTTTTAGCAGTTAGACTTGTTTCTATAGGAGCAATTGTTTCTGTTGTTTTAGTATCTGGATTAGCAATTTTAGCTAGAGATGGTGCTGGACAATTTGAAGCACTACAATCTGCAGGGTCTGAGATACAGCCAGAACTTAGTTTTTTAACTTTTATACCCGTTACTGAACCTGGAGCTAAAGAAGAAAATACAGTAGCTGCCTGCCAGGTAGTACCATTATCAATACTGTACACATAATCGGAACCTATTGGATTAAGGATAGTAACTGATCCTGTTGTTGGTCCACAAAGAGAAGGCTGAACAACGCAAACAACTGGAGCTAAAGGTGATGCTTTATCAACTGTTACAATTACACTATCTGTTTTCGTACATCCATTTGCTCCTGTTACCGTTACGGTATAGGTTGTTGTAGTAGCTGGTGTGGCTACAGGATTGGCAATATTTGTTGCACTCAATCCCGTTGCAGGTGACCAGGAATAGGAAACACCTCCGCTGGCTCCCAAAGTTGTACTCGTAGTGGTGCAATTTATTGTCACATCGCTGCCAGCATTGGCTGACGGTAATGCTTTGTCAACAGTCACTATTACATCATCTGTTTTTGTACATCCATTTGCCCCTGTTACCGTTACAGTATAAGTTGTTGTAGTTGCTGGCGTGACAGTCACTATTACATCATCTGTTTTTGTACATCCATTTGCTCCTGTTACCGTTACGGTATAAGTTGTTGTAGTAACAGTCACTATTACATCATCTGTTTTTGTACATCCATTTGCCCCTGTTACCGTTACGGTATAAGTTGTTGTAGTCGCTGGTGTAGCTACAGGATTGGCAATATTTGTTGCACTCAATCCCGTTGCAGGTGACCAAGAATAGGAAACGCCCCCGCTGGCTACCAAAGTGGTACTTGTAGTAGTACAATTTATTGTCACATCGCTGCCTGCATTGGCAGTTGGAGGCGTTAAAACTTCTAAGACAACATCATCATAAACTGTACATCCACGAATAGTGTTTACTGTGTAACGTAAAGTGGCAGAAGAGCCTGTAACGGTTATATTGCTGGTTGCCGATGAAGGACTTGTAATGGCTGCAGTTCCAGAAAAAACACTCCATGTTGTTGAGCTAATTGCATCTCCGGGGCTTGGGGTGGCTGTTCCAGTAACGGAGAAAACACTTCCACATTGTGATTGATCCAAACCGGCATTTGCCAACCCAATTTGCAGGGATACCTGTTTTGCATTTATAAAATCAACGATAGTAGCGGTAGGAGATTGGGAAGTTTTCGTCTTGATGAATAATGTTTTTACTCCCAGACTTGTACAGGGATCAATTGCACCAAGCAATGCTGTCAGGTCTATAGCGGCTTCTACAAATAAATTGGAAGAATATTGATTGAGACCAAAAGCGCTAAAAGATACGGGAACGTTTCCCGCATTGGTAGAAGCGTAAACAGATCCTGCGGGAGTAGAGGATGTTTTGTCAACATAATCATAAATACCACCCACCAAGTCCCATTTATTTACAAAAAACTCAGCAGCACCTCCACCATTTGTTAGAGCCAGCGTTAAAAGAATATCTCCTTTGGTTCGCCCATTGTTTGGACCCGCAGAAGAAAAAGTGCCATTAGGATTATCTGTCATTGTATTTTGCAGCAATTCAAAATCTATGTAGGCATTACCACTGTTACTGCGTCGGTCGGCTGCTACAATAAGCCAGGTGTGAATCGAATTTACATGTGTTACTGGATCTGTATATGGAGCAGTTGTAAAGTGAAATAATGCATTGTTTATATCGCATTTACCAAGTGCACTGTTACTTGTCCAAGTCCAGAGATTTGGGTTGTCATTAAACTTTTTACCGCCCGAAAAATTATTTTCCGATGTATTATAAAGATCCGTTAAATGAAAAGTTGTTAAAGCATTAACTGGTGTGCCTGCTACAGTTAAAACACTACCACCACTACCCGCAACACCTGGCAACCAGTCACCTTTACCAGCAATTGGTGTATTAGCTTGCAGATCACCTTCAATTTGAAAACCTCCTGTTGGTGTATTAACAGTAGCTATTCCGGGAAGCACCTGTGCATTGATTTGTGCAGAAAAAAACAAGAAACATATTAATAAAAATAGCATCATGTTTACAAAAGAAAAAAAGAATCCCCCAAACCCTGATTTTGAAACATTATTATGGGAATATCGTTTTGTAAGATCCGTTTTTTGTGATTGAGGATTAAAATAGAATAAACTAGGTATTTTTAAACCTAATGTAGAAATTGTGTTTTTCGGTATAAAGCAAGAATTAATTTTGCGCAATAAAACGTCGAAAAACGTCAGAAGTGAATTTTTTTCCATGATAATAAAGTTTAAAACCATAGTTGTTATATAGTACGAAACTAGCAGACTGGGAACTGAAAACTTTTAGAAAAAACAATACACCTTCATAAACTACTTTATGAAGAACTCCATCATCAAAAGCATATTTTATTTTGGGGAATAAACAACCTTTTAGTAACCAAATGGGGCTTAAAAAAACCTAATTTTTAAATAAAAAAAGTTAGAATAAAAAAAGAGAAAGCTTACGTTTTGATAGTCAAAACTTACTATAGCAATACATCCTCATAAACGATTTTATGAAACACATCATCATCAAAAGGATATTGTATTGTGGGAAGTAATAGCTAAAACTTTTTTATTAACCATCAAGCAATTTTATAAAAAACCAACTTTAAATTTGATTGTTTTTTATAAAATAAAAATTAATTACTGAGTTAAAAAAACCTCGAAAGTTTTCACTTCCGAGGTTTTATTTTATACTCTAATCCATTTCATTTATTTTTTAAGGATTAGACAATTATTTAAAATCTATTTGGAAGACATTACTTTTTTTACACTGCTACCTCGATCAGTAGTTACTTTCACAATATAAACCTGTTCTTGACCTCTATAGGAATGAAGGTGTAACGAGATTTCTTTGTTCAAATAACTATTGGTATCCTTTTTTGAAAGCACTGAAATCCCCTGTGCATCATATACATCGATTACTACATCAGACACATAATCAAAATCGTATCTGATCGTAAGTATATCTTTGAAAGGAACGGGATAAGCAGTAAAATCAGCGTTAGTGCTAGAACCAACTTCTTTATGGGTAGCACTAGTTCCGCCCAATGGACAACCTGAATTATTAAGAATATCCAGTTGAGTTGCCAATGTTCCAGGCGCGCTTCCTCCAGCTAAATAGGCTGAGTTAACAGCATTTATTACTGATTGAGTATTACTACCATAAGGTGCTGGATAATCAACTTCATCACTACAAGCATTCAATAAAGCGGCTACGCCTTGACGAGCTAAATTATAAATACCTCCGCCTCCTAAATTTAGAGCTTGCAGTAAAGTTAAATTAGCAAAATTAGACGGTGCATTTACAAACACATTACCAAACAACATAGAAGGAGTGTAAGAAGAACACCATCTGTCAGTATGGTTTTTCCAATATCCTAAAGTACATCCTTCACATGCAGGTACTATAATACTTTGGCTGCAGGAAATTGATGTATTACCACAAGCATCAGTAGCTGTCCAGGTTTTTGTATAGGTCACTGAACCATCTGCATTATTTGTTGTAGTAATTCCCAAATCATTAATGATTGGATTTGAATCACAACTATCACTTACTGTTGGAATACCAAAGACTGGTGTTGCACCACATGCAACTGTTTCACCAGCTGGGCAAGTAAGCGTTGGTGGTGTAACGTCATGGACATTGATTGTTTGTGTTGCAGAAGAATGGTTGCCACAATCATCGGTTGCGGTCCAGGTTCTGGTTACGCTGTAATTACCTGGACATTTTTTCCATCGGTTCTTACATCGGCAAAGGTCAACGTCACGGAAGCATCACAAGCATCTGTTGCGGTAGCTTGTGCGAATGATGGTACTGCTGGACAATTGATAGTGGATGCGGCTGGTAAAGCTGCGATTACCGGTGCTGTAACGTCATGAACATTGATCGTTTGTGTAGCTGTTGATGTGTTTCCACAATCATCCGTAGCAGTCCAGGTTCTGGTCACGCTGTAATTACCGGCACAATTACCTGGTGTAGTTACATCAGTAGAAGTCAACGATTTTAATGTACAATTATCCGTTGCAGTTGGTGTTGCAAAAGCCGGAATTGATGGACAATTGATAGTGGTCGCCTCTGGTAAGGCTGAAATCACAGGAGGTGTTTTATCCGAACACAATTTCAACTGAATTGGAGCTCCAGGAAAATCCTTTAGTTCCGATTGCGCTGAATTTCCTGAAGATCTTGTTCTAACAAACAACGTACTTATAACTAAGCAAGGATTATTAGTTGCTTCGAATACTTTTGTAAGATTGATAGCCCCTTCAGCCCATTGATTAGGGGCATAGGTCCCTGGAGTGGTTCCATATGCATCAAAAGGTACCGTAGTAGTTACTGTATTATTCGTACAATAAATATTTCCTGCGATACCGGGAGCATTGTTTGGCACAATTACATATTCATATACTCCGGTTCCTATTTGTGTCCATTTCCGAATCACTACATTGGCATCTCCCCCACCTTGGGTAAATTCAATAGTGACCAAAATATCCCCTACTGTTCGACCTCCTTGGGTTCCTTCAGTAGCAAAACCACCACTACCACCAGTAATTGGGGCAGTACCAGTAGCAGGATCTAGAGGACCGAATGTGGCACCCGTAATTGTTAAAGATTTTTGTAAAAACTCGAAATCAATATAACTGCTTCCATTAGTTACCTGACGATCTCCTGCAAAAAGACACCACAAATCATTAGGGTCCCCAAATGCACCAGTAACACCATCTCCACCACGAATAGAACTGTCACCATAACTAAAATGAGCACCCGCATTTTGGATTTCATTTTTGTTAGGTGAAGATCCTGCACCCCAAGTATAGGTGTTTGGATTATCATTTATTTTGTTCGAGAGAGTGAATATAGTCAGATCATTTTGATAACGATCCTGCAGAAAAAAAGTGGAGCCAGGGTACAGAAGCGCTCCTGTTGTTAAGTCAAGCACACCATGATTAACCGTATGGGTTGGATTGTTGACCGGGTCGTAAAGCTTATCAAACAAGTCTCCTACATTTTCGTATATAGATCCAATAGGTTCATGAGCCCAAGCATCGCCATCAACTCCAGATCCCCCAATGGGGTGCTGTACTGGCACAATACCTTTAATGGACCCCTGCGCATTAACTTTATAACCTGTCATTAAAATTGCTGTCAACATAAGTGGTAAAGTATATGACTGACGCCAATAAATAGGAGTTATGAAATTAAATTTTGAAAAACTTACGTTTAAAAGTTGGAAAAAAGTACAACAATATTCTTGCATACTTTTTATCTTAAAAGAGATAATTTTTTTCATAATAATTTGGTTTTAAGACCATATTATTAATAAGAAAGCATTAGTAGAATTTGGGTTTCCGAAAAATTAAAGGGTTTTGTCTCATAAATTGTATTTTAATACCATAATTAGAAAAAATAAGAAGTTTACCGATTTGAGATAACTACTAAAAAATAACCAGCTTCAAAAAATAGATTGATGAAGTATACTTTCAATAAACTGAATATGCAAAACCATATCCATTTATGAACAAAAAACACTTTTTTAAAACAATTTAAAATATTGATTTTAAAAATGATTCGAATTAAAAATAATAAAAACAGGGTAAACAAAAGTTTTCAGATTCAAAGAGAAAACTTGCAGATAAACGAAACATCTTCAAAAAATAATTTTATGAAGTACTCCATCATACAAGGATATTTTATTATGGGGAAACAAAAAGATCCTTTTAATAATTTGAAAGTTGTTTGACAAACAACTCAAATCAAATAATTTTTTGTTAAACCAAAGTTAGGTATTACATCAAAAAACGAAAAAAAAATAAAGCCAAACAAGACAACATTCTGTTATACCCGACAAAGAACATAGTTCGCTAGGAAAAGCTTTACAGCAGTAAAATATTAATACTAAAAAACTCGTTAACTAATTGATTATCAATTAATTAATATTTTTATTACTTAAATTTTGTTAATCAAAAAATAATGTTAAAGACAACAAATCGTTCTTGCATTTTAATCATTTAATTGTATTTATACTGATTTTTAGACACCCATTTCAGGACATTATTGAGAATCTTAAATTATTAAAATGGATTTCTTTTTTTAATATTTTGGTAACACCATAAGAATTTAAAACATTGTTTTTTATTCTTTCGAAATGTAAGACGAAATGATAATGATAAATAAAAAACCAAGTTGTTTATAAAAGATAAAATCAAAGCCAAATCACTATTATTGAAATGGCTTTGATTTTAATGCAGATAGTAAACGAAAATTAGTCCGCTTTTTTAGTAAAACTTAAATGATGAAAAATGGCAATAAAGCACTTCATCATTAAAAAGATATTTTTATAATGGGAAACAAAAAATCTTTTATCAATCTCAAGCTTTTTTATATAAAACTCAATTAAAAAACAACAAAAATAAACCCCGGAAATTTTCACTCCCGAGGCTTATTTTATATTCTAATCCATTTCATTCTTTTTTTAGGGATTAGATAAACAATTATTTAAACTATCTGGAAGACATTACTTTTTTAGTACTGCTTCCTTTGTCCGTAGTTACTTTAACAACATAAACTTGCTCTTGTCCTTTATTTGCTTTAAGGCTTAATGCAATTTCTTTGTTCAAATAACTATTGGTATCAGTTTTTGAAAGTACTAAAATACCTTGTGCATTGAATACCTCAATTTTTACATCAGATACATAATCAAATTTATATCTAATAGTAAGTTGATCCTTGAAAGGAACTGGATATGCATCAAATCCTACGCTTTCAATTTTTGCTTCAATACTAGGTGCTTTATTGATAATACTAGGAGCAATTGCTGTAGGAAGTGTACAATCCCCAGGTAATGGAGTATTATCTGTACAACCAGATACGGCATCTATAGTTCCTGTACTTCCTGTTACAAGCACAGCTGCATTGGCACCTACTTTTGTAAAGCTTTTGAAAGTATAGGTACTGGTAGGATTAGCACCTGAGATATGAGCACCAATGATTGATTTCACATCGTATTTTACAGAAATAATATACGTTGCTCCAATCGTAGCTCCTGTCACAACCATTTTGGCTTCAGAACCACTGACAATACTTGCAGTAAAGTTTACATTTGTTCCGCATCCCTGAGTAAACAAACGGACATTGGAAGTATTTTGCACACTAAACAGTTTATTCAAATCACCATCATTAGATTGTGTTACATTAATTGTAAAGTTAGCAGCTGGTGCCACCACATTTGAATAATAGAAGAACACACCCGGAATTGCATTAGTCACTTTCCCGTTACTAGGAGAAGAGGCTGTATAACAAACTTGAGATAACTGAGTAGCTGTTCCTGTGCTGAAATTACAACAGGTAGTCTGAGTCGGGAAGATATGAGCACAAGGAGTTACACTAATGGTTTGGCTACACGGAGTAGATTCATTACCACAAGCATCAACTGCTTTCCAAGTACGTGTTTGACTTCCATCAGCATTGACTACGGTACCAACAGTAATAATAGTGTATGTACTACAATTATCAGTGGCAGTTGGTTCATCAAAATTAAATGCAGCATTACATTCGATCGTTTTAGGACCTGAACATGTAATCACTGGAGCAGTAGTATCCTGCACCGCAATAGTTCTACTACAGGTAGCGGTATTGCCACAATCATCGGTAGCGGTCCATGTTCTGGTCACACTATAGTTACTTGGACAACTGCCTGGAGTCGTTACATCAGCAAAAGTAATTGTTACACTTGGATCACACGTATCGGTAGCTGTTGCTACACCAAAAGTTGGGGTACCTGGGCAGCTAATCGGTGATACTACAGTAGGACAAGTAATTACTGGAGGTGTAGTATCGCGAACCACAATAGTTCTGCTGCAGGTTGCGGTATTACCACAATCATCTGTAGCGGTCCATGTTCTGGTTATACTATATGCTCCGGCACAAGTTCCCGCCGTAGTTACATCGGCAAAAGTAATTGTTACACTTGGATCACACGTATCGGTGGCTGTTGCTATTCCGAAAGTTGGAGTGGCAGGGCAGTCAATAGGTGATACTACCGTAGGACAAGTAATTACTGGAGGTGTGGTATCCTGAACGTTGATGATTCTACTGCAAGTTGCGGTGTTACCACAATCATCAGTAGCCGTCCATGTTCTGGTCACGCTATAATTACCCGGACAGGTGCCTGGAGTAGTTACATCGGCAAAAGTGATTGCCACACTTGGGTCACAAGTATCGGTAGCCGTTGCTGTTCCGAAAGTCGGAGTGGCGGGACAGTTAATAGGTGACACCACTGTTGGACAAGTAATTACCGGAGGTGTGGTATCCTGAACGTTAATAGTTCTACTACAAGAAGCGGTATTACCACAATCATCGGTATCGGTAGCCGTTGCTACACCGAAAGTCGGAGTGGCAGGACAGTTAATAGGTGATACTACTGTAGGGCAAGTAATTACCGGAGGTGTGATATCCTGAACGTTAATGGTTCTACTGCAAGTTGCGGTGTTACCACAATCATCAGTAGCGGTCCATGTTCTGGTCACACTATAATTACCGGGACAGGTGCCTGGAGTAGTTACATCGGCAAAAGTGATTGCCACACTTGGGTCACAGGTATCGGTAGCCGTTGCTACACCAAAAGTCGGAGTGGCGGGACAGTTAATAGGTGATACCACTGTAGGACAAGTAATAACCGGAGGAGTAATATCCTGAACATTGATGGTTCTGTTACAGGTAGCGGTATTTCCGCAATCATCTGTAGCGGTCCATGTTCTGGTCACACTGTAGTTGCCTGGACAGTTACCTGGAGTGGTTACATCCGCAAAAGTTATTGCCACATTTGGGTCACAAGTATCGGTAGCTGTTGCAGTTCCAAAATTAGGAGTGGCAGGACAGTTTATTAACGATACTACTGTAGGACAAGTAATTACCGGAGGTGTAGTGTCCTGAACTGCAATAGTTCTGCTACAAGTTGCTGTATTACCACAATCATCTGTAGCGGTCCATGTTCTGGTTACACTATAATTACCAGGGCAATTCCCTGGAGTGGTTACATCTGCAAAAGTGATTGCCACACTTGGGTCACAAGTATCGGTAGCGGTTGCTACTCCAAAAGATGGTGTGGCAGGACAGTTAATTGGTGATACTACCGTAGGACAAGTAATTACTGGAGGTGTAGTATCATGAACCACAATAGTTCTGCTACAGGTGGAGGTATTGCCGCAACCATCGGTAGCCGTCCATGTTCTGGTCACGCTGTAGTTACCTGGACAGTTGCCTGGAGTGGTTACATCGGCAAAAGTTATTGGTATATTTCCAGGACAGTTATCGGTAGCTGTGGCTACACCGAAGGATGGTGTGGCTGGACAATTAATTGGAGAGGTTACTGTTGGACAGACAATAGTCGGCGGTGTTTTATCCGTACATAAATGTAATTGAAAAGGTGCTCCAGGAAAATCCTTTAATTCTGATTGACCGGAAGAACCAGAAGTTCTAGTTCTTACAAATAAAGTACTAACTGCAAAACAAGGATCATTTTGAACCCCTAAAGCTTGAGTTATATTAACAGCCCCTTCTGCCCATTGATTTGGAGCATAAGCCCATAAATTAGGATTGGTAGAAACAGGAGCTTGATTATAAACAGGATAGGGCACCACAGTTGTTACGAAATTATTCGTACCATAAACGGTCCCGGCAGCTGGGGTAAAAGGGTCACTATATTTAGTTCCAAGCCATTTTCTAACAACCACATTTGCTGCTACTCCACCTTGGGTAAACTCAATAGTTATTAAAAGATCATTAACTGTACGTCCGCTAGGAGTACCCGCCGCAGAGGTAAAGGTTCCAAAAGCAAACCCTTTTGAGTCAGTTCCCGTCGTAGTCATAGTCAATGGTTTTTGAAGAATCTCAAAATCGATATAACTGCTTCCGTTAGTCACTTGACGGTCAGCAGCGAAAATCAACCATAAATCGGCAGAATTTCCGCCTAAAACAGGATCTCCATAAGTAAAATGAGCAATTGCATTTTGAATTTCATTTTTGTCTGGTGAAGAACCTACACCCCAAGTATAAGAGCTTACAACATCATCGATCTTATTGCTACTGGTAAAAGTAGTTGGATCACTGGTTGTAATATTATCTCTAAAAAAGACAGTATTAGGGTACACATAAAATTCAGGTGGTAATGGCCCGTCTGGATAATTGTATGGGGGTGGTATAGGTACAAATATCCCCCCTGGATTTGCTGTCACAGGGGCTGCCTGATTCTCAAATAAAAAGTCACCCCAAGTTGGATTATCTGCTGGAGGACCCGGAAACTTAACAAATGCATTTCCGTCAACACCAAAACCTCCCTTAGGAGCTAAAACGGGTGCTCTTCCCAGAATGTTTTGCGCATTTGCCGTATAACTTATCATTAGGATTGCCGCCAACATAAATGGGAATACGATCGACTGGTGCCAACAACGAAACCATAAATTTGACAGGTAATCAATTGAATTTCTCTCATTAAATTTAAAAAAATTTAATTCAGAAACAGTGTTTTTCGTTGATAAGCAACAATTTATTTTGCTAGATAAAACATCGAAAAACTTCGAAATTGTATTCTTTTTCATAATAAAAGTATTTTTACATCATAAATTAGAAAAAAGGAAAATTTACAGACTTAGGGAATAAAACTTCTAGAAAAACAAAACACCTTCATAAACACATTTATGAAGTACTCCATCATTCAAAGGATTTTTATTGTGGGGAACAATAACTAAATTCTTTATCAACCAGACCGTCGCTTAAAAAGCAACCTTAAAACTCTAATCTTAAACAATTAGCATTGAAATTAACAAAATAGGTATGCAACAAAAGTTTTCAGACTCGGGGGAGAAAACTTGCAGAAAAACGAAACATCTTCAAAAAATAATTTGAAGTAGTCCATCATCTAAAGGATATTTATTTAGGGGAAACAAAAAAATCCTTTTATTAACCTGAAAGTTGCTTGGTAAACAACCTAAATCAAATAAATTTTTGTTAAACCAAAGTTAGGTATTGCACCAAAAAAAGGAAAAGAAACAGACATAAACAAGACAACATTCTATTATTCCCGACAAAGAACACACTTCACTAAGAAAAGCTTTACGGCAATAAAATATTAATACTAAATAACTCGTTAACTATTTGATTATCAATTAATTAATTATTTTATTACATAAATTTTGTTAATTAAAAAACAATGTTAAAACCAATAAATCGTCCTTGTATTTTAATCACTTTATTGCAATTTTATTGATTTTTTGATGAAAAATTTGGACAATTATTGATAATCTTAAAATAGTAGAATCGGCTCATTTTTTTTAAGATTTTGGAAACATCACGGGGATTTTAAAGCATTAATTTTCATTTATCAAAATTGTTGGAATGAAATGAAAATGGCTATAAAAAAATCTTCATTACTGAAAAGTCTTTTTATTTAGACAACACTAATCAAATATCTTCAAAAATACTTCAACCAGAAAAAAAGCCACCTCAATAGCATTGATAGGACTTTAATTAAAATGTAAATATTGGATATAGATTAGTCCATTTTTTTAGGATAATATAATCATTAAAATTCATATTTAGTCTTTTATACTCATAAGTACTTAATAAACAAACACATAAAATCACAGCGTTTTCAACATAAATCGTTTTCGTGAAAGATAAAATAGTACCTAAATCAGAAAAAATAGCGGTGTTGCATCATGTGTTGTTGAATTAATTTAGCACTATAAATTTTAATTATTAATTAAAAACTAGTATCATGAAAAAGATTTTAAAATTAAGTTTATTGTTCGTAGTGGCAATGACTAGCATGAGTTCGTATGCAATCGACGGCGATTTTTTACTGAATGTAAAAAAAGGTAAAGGAAATGAAATTAGCTTTTCTCTAAATGAAATCAAAAAAGTTAATGTATCTATCTATGACAATGAGAATAACTTAATCTACACCGAAAATGCAACAGGAGAGAAAGGAATCGCAAGAAGGTATAATTTAGATGCATTTCCAGTTGGAACTTACTATTTGGTTGTGGAAAACAATCTAAAAAAAGTAAGACATGAAATTATTATTTCTGAAGAAAAGTCAATTTTAACAACAAAAGCAATCTCGGAAGTTTACAAACCGGCATTGAAAAATAAAAATGTAGCAAATGATGATTAGTTTGTTACCGAAAAGAATACCAGTATATTATTTTTAAGAGGCTGTATCTTTATAAGAACAGCCTCTTTTATGATTAAAATTAGCATCTACAATTCTTATGCATGCTACATATTCCTTCTATATTGCCCACCAACTTCAAATAAAGCCGAAGTAATTTGTCCCAAAGAACAAACCTTGGTTGCTTCCATTAAGTGTTCGAATAAATTTTCATTTTTAATGGCAGCTTCTTGAAGCGTATTCAAGTGTTCCTTTACTAAATCCTGATTGGACTGGTGCAAATGATGCAACATATCAATTTGGTATTGCTTTTCTTCTTCGGTGGCGCGAATTACTTCGGCTGGAATTACCGTTGGAGAACCTTTGGAACTTAAGAACGTATTCACTCCGATAATTGGGAATTCTCCGGTATGTTTCAAAGTCTCATAATACAAACTTTCTTCCTGAATTTTACTGCGTTGGTACATCGTTTCCATAGCACCTAGAACACCGCCACGTTCAGTAATTCTGTCGAATTCTTCTAAAACCGCAGCTTCAACCAAATCCGTTAATTCTTCAATAATGAACGAACCTTGAATTGGGTTTTCATTTTTGGCCAGCCCTAATTCTTTATTGATAATCAACTGAATTGCCATCGCTCGTCGCACTGATTCTTCTGTTGGCGTTGTAATCGCTTCATCATACGCATTGGTATGCAAAGAATTACAGTTGTCATAAATCGCATACAACGCTTGCAAAGTCGTACGAATATCATTGAAATCTATTTCCTGTGCGTGTAAGGAACGTCCGGAAGTTTGAATATGGTATTTCAACATTTGTGCGCGTTCGTTAGCGCCGTATTTGTTTTTCATGGCTTTCGCCCAAATTTTACGTGCTACACGACCGATAACGGCATATTCCGGATCAACTCCATTCGAAAAGAAGAACGATAAGTTGGGTCCAAAATCATTAATATTCATCCCACGACTCAAATAATATTCCACATAAGTAAAACCATTAGAAAGCGTGAAAGCTAATTGCGTGATAGGATTTGCCCCTGCCTCGGCAATATGATACCCTGAAATGGAAACCGAATAAAAGTTTCTTACATTCTTGGTAATGAAATATTCCTGCACATCTCCCATTAATCGCAAAGCAAATTCAGTAGAGAAAATGCAAGTATTTTGCGCCTGATCTTCTTTAAGAATATCCGCTTGAACTGTTCCACGAACTTGAGATAACGTTCTTGCCTTGATTTCATTGTAAACATCCGTAGGCAAAACCTGATCTCCGGTTACGCCCAAAAGCATCAACCCTAAACCATTATTTCCTTCGGGTAAATCGCCTTGATAATGCGGTCGCTCTACTCCTTTTTTGGTATAGATTTCGTTGATTTTTTCTTCAACCTCTGCTTCCAGATTATTCGCTTTAATGTAGAACTCACATTGTTGATCTATCGCAGCATTCATAAAAAAGCCTAACAACATAGGTGCCGGCCCATTGATAGTCATACTTACCGAAGTCATTGCATGAACCAAATCGAAACCGGAATACAATTTCTTGGCATCATCCAAACAACAAATAGAAACTCCGGCATTACCAATTTTCCCATAAATATCAGGACGTACATGTGGATCATTTCCGTATAAAGTCACACTGTCAAAGGCCGTTGACAATCGTTTTGCCGGCAATCCGGCACTCACATAATGAAACCGTTTGTTGGTTCTTTCCGGTCCGCCTTCTCCAGCAAACATTCTTGAAGGATCTTCTCCTTCACGTTTAAAAGGATACAAACCAGCGGTAAAAGGAAATTCTCCAGGAACATTTTCCTGCAAACACCAACGTAGAATATCGCCCCAAGCCTGATACTTTGGCAACGCTATTTTCGGAATTTGAGAATGTGAAAGTGACTCCGTATGTGTTGCCATTTTTATTTCTCTATCCCGAACTTTAAACGTATAAACTGGATTTTTGTATTTGTTAACTTTTTCATTCCAAGTCAAAATGATTTCCCAATTGTAGGGATCCAAATCCATTTTTACTTTATCAAACTGGTTTAGTAAAAGATTCAAAAAGATTCTATCCTCAGCTACTCCTGGTTTTTCAGATTCCAAAGCACTAGGTAAAACCGAATCATCATTAATTCCGGTCTTATTTAATTCTGGAATTTTCTTGGAAACTGATTCAATCGTTTTAAAAATTCCGTATAATTTTTGGGCTACTTGTTCCTGACTTACCGCCGTCACATCATATTTTCGGTTACTTTCGGCAATTTCAGATAAATAACGGGTTCTGTGTGGTGGAATAACGAAGATTTTCTCGCTCATTTCACGAGTGATTTGGAACGTCGATTTCAAATCAGAATTCGTTTTCTCATGGATTTTATCCATTATCGCTTTGTAAAGCGTATTCATTCCCGGATCGTTAAACTGCGAGGCAATTGTCCCGAAAACAGGAAGTGTATCTAAATTCACATCCCAAAGATTGTGATTGCGTTGGTATTGTTTTTTCACGTCTCGTAACGCATCCAGAGAACCGCGTTTGTCGAATTTATTTATCGCTACCAAATCAGCAAAATCAAGCATGTCGATTTTCTCTAATTGGGTTGCAGCACCAAATTCTGGTGTCATTACATATAAGGAAACATCAGAATGATCCATAATCTCCGTATCGGATTGCCCGATTCCTGAAGTCTCCAAGATTATAATATCATATTTGGCTGCTTTAATGACTTGAATTGCATCAGCAACATATTTTGACAAAGCCAGATTCGATTGGCGTGTGGCCAAGGAACGCATGTAAACTCTAGGGCTATTGATGGCATTCATTCGGATTCTATCTCCTAGCAATGCTCCGCCCGTTTTACGTTTGGATGGATCTACAGAGATTAATCCAATCGTTTTTTCCGGAAAATCGATTAGAAAACGACGTACCAATTCATCTACCAACGATGATTTTCCTGCTCCACCCGTTCCCGTAATTCCAAGAACCGGAATAGTACAATTTTCATTCTTCTTTTGGATTGCTTCCAAAGTTTGGGCCGCTACATCAGGAAAATTCTCTGCTGATGAAATAATACGGGCAATTGCTTTTGGATTTTTTCCCTCCAGATGATTGATTTCATCACCCAATTTATCTCCAATAGCGTAATCTGCACGTTGCACTAAATCATTTATCATTCCTTGTAAACCCATGGCGCGCCCGTCATCAGGAGAATAAATTCTGGTGATTCCGTAGGCTTGTAATTCGGCTATTTCTGTAGGCAGAATCACTCCGCCTCCACCGCCAAATATTTTAATTTGTCCAGCTCCTTTTTCTTGAAGCAAGTCGTACATATATTTGAAATATTCATTGTGCCCCCCTTGATACGATGTTATGGCAATCGCATTAGCATCTTCTTGAATCGCTGTATTTACCACTTCTTCCACACTTCTATCGTGACCTAAATGAATGACCTCAACACCGGTAGACTGAATAATTCTACGCATGATGTTAATAGCTGCATCATGACCATCAAAAAGAGCTGCTGCGGTGACAATTCTTACTTTATTATTAGGAATATAGGGTTTTATGTGTTCCATTTTATGAATATGATAATTTAAGAGTGCAATTTACGACTTTTTTTTAATAATTATTCGCCCTTTAATACCGTTGTTGATAAAAAAGCAACCATTTTTCATTTTAGCCCCGATGGGAGCGATATCCTTTTCGAGTCTTTTCTCGTTCCTAAAACGAGAAAAGACTCGAAAAGATAAAGAGGACAGCGGGACCCATGTTCCCAAATAAATCCTAAAGTTTGTGCTCCTAAATAAAATCGTGGCTTTATTTTTGAATAAGTAGTACTTTTGACACAAGTCATAGGCCGAATTGATACAGTAAATTTATAAAAACAATTTAAGATGAAAAAAGTTTTAATTTTAGTGGCGGCAGTCTCTCTTTCCAGTTGTGCCGAAATGCAACAGGTTCTGAATCAATTACCGCAAACGCAAGGAATAGGAGGCGTTGATATTGCAGGAGGATTGAAGGAAGCACTGAATAACGGAATTTCTAAACAAGTAACAAAATTGACTGCGGTAGATGGTTTTTATAGAAATGAAGCCGTAAAAATTTTACTCCCGGAAGAATTAAGAAAAGTGGATTCTGGTTTAAGAAGAATTGGGCTGAGTTCATTGGCTGATGAAGGTTTGAAAGTATTGAATCGTGCTGCTGAAGATGCGGTTAAGGAAGCGACTCCCATATTTGTTGATGCAGTAAGAAACATGACTTTTATGGATGCCAAATCGATTTTGATGGGGAATCAAAGTTCGGCTACTACGTATTTACAAAATAGCACCTCAACAGCTTTGTACGGAAAATTTAATCCCGTGATAAAAAATTCGTTTACTAAAGTGGGCGCCGATAAAGTTTGGTCTAACATTATAACAAAATACAACAGCATTCCATTAGTAAACAAAGTGAATCCTGACTTGACTGATTATGTTACCAATCAAGCGATGAATGGCGTTTTCAAGATGGTTGCCGTTGAAGAAAAAAACATCAGAACGAATTTAAGTTCCAGAACTTCCGTTTTATTGCAAAAAGTTTTTGCAATGCAGGACAAGATTTAATTTAATCGCTTTATTTGCTAAAAACAACTAAACATTTAATGTTAGCAGAATCGAATTCCACTCTTAAGAGGGGTTAGGTGTTTGTTTTTACGGATAAACTGTTCCTATTTTTAAAACATAAATACTAAAATCAAATTTTTTTATAAAAAGAAATAAGTTTAGTTTTGAAAAACACTATACGGACTAAAGTAGAAAGAGATATATCAAATGCAAAAAATTACCATACTTATACATTGCGAAGACCAAAAAGCAATTATTGCCTCTGTTACCAATTATATCGCATCCATTGACGGTAATATTATCTATCTGGACCAACATGTGGATGCCGATGAAAATGTGTTTTTCATGCGTTTGGAATGTGAGTTCAGTGCAAAAAACTGGGATATTGAAGCAATTAAAATTCATTTTCAGGCTAATTTAGCAACTCCATTTAATATGTCTTGGGAAATGTACACCCAAGACGAAAAACCAAAAATGGCTTTGTTTGTTTCTAAATACGACCATTGTTTGTATGATATTTTAGGACGATACAGCGCTGGAGAATTGCCTCTTGAAATTCCATTAATCATAAGCAACCATGAGGATTTGAAATCAGTGGCGGAACGTTTTTCTATTCCGTTTCATTATGTTCCTTTTACCAAAGACATTAAGGCTGAAGGCGAACAAAAGCAAATTGATTTACTGAAGCAGTATAATATCGACTTTATTGTTTTGGCACGCTACATGCAAATTATCACACCCAATTTGATTGCGCAGTACAAAAATCTAATTATCAATATTCATCATTCCTTTCTTCCGGCATTTCCTGGAGCGAAACCCTATCATTCGGCTTTTAAACGCGGCGTGAAAATTATTGGTGCCACCAGTCATTATGTAACCGAAGAATTAGATGAAGGTCCAATTATTGAACAAGATATTGCCAGAGTTTCACACAGCCATTCCATAGAAGATTTTATTATGAAAGGACGAGATTTGGAACGTATGGTTTTGGCAAGAGCCATAAAATTGCATGCAGAGCGAAAAACAATGGTTTACAATAACAAAACGGTAGTGTTTTCTTAATATCCTCACCCCGGCCCTCTCCAAAGGATAGGGAGCCGAAACCTTATAAAAACTGTTAAAAAAAACACTCACTTTTGACGAGCATTTTTTGATTATTAATAGAATCAAGGGTTCAAAGTCTTTTTTGTGCCGTTAGGTACTAAATATAGGTAGTAAGTAGATTTAAAATTCGTTAGCGTGCCGTAGGTACGCAACAAAACGATAAATGTTGCGTACCTACGGCACGATAAATTCGCTCCAATTCATGTTTTCTACCAAGATTTAGTGCCTAACGGCACATTTAAACCCTTAATTTCGATAATCCGCTTTTAACCAGAAGCTTCAATTTCCATCGTTTCCCCATTATTATCAAATACTACTTTAGTCCAAAACGATTTTGCTTTTTTATGCGTTGGGTACCAATCCCGGTTTTCTTCCACCAGAATAAAAAGTCCTGTATCCGTTCCCAGAACAATAAATTTATTTAGCTTGGGTTGCTTCGGAAATACTGAAAGAGCATACTTTTTACAAATTTCATCACTGAGCTGTGAAACATTTTTGGTAACAAAACCGATCTCGCTTACGGATACAATTGACAAACCGTCAAATGATTTCTCTGAAGCATTATCCAAACTGAAACGAGCAATAAATTCTAGAATATTTCCATTATTATCATAGAAATAAAAAGACTTGGCATTCCAGTTATAAAAATCGGCAATTTTTTGGGGTGGAATTACAGCTAGAATTTCTGTTTTCTTTTCTATCCAGGCAAAAGCTTCCATCAACTTATTATTGGGTATATCAAAAGCAAAATGATACACTGGCTTTAAATTTTTACAAGACCTGAAAGTTAGTTGTGTTACACCCACTGCAAATGTAATACTCGAATTGCTTTTCGAAATAGTTTTTAACCCGATGACGTTGTTATAAAACACTTCCGTTTCACTGAGGGCATCTGTTAGTAATTCAAGTTCGAGTATATTCATTCTATTCAATTGAAACTAATTATCTTTCTAACAAATCAACGTCTACTCCTAATCCTGCAGCAACTCCCGCTCCTATTCGACCATCAGCTCTATACCAATGACTCAATTGACGGTTAACTATTTCCTCTTTTTTAGGACCTTCGATACCGGACATGTGTGTAATAATATTGTTAATCGTATTTTGTTGTTGCTCCGGAGTCATAATTTTAAATAAATTACCCGGTTGTGTATAATGGTCATTTTCACCTTCGCAATTTCTATCGTACCAATCCGCAAAATTACTAAAAATTTCCAATGGAGGTTCTTTATACGCTTGATCTATTTCCATTTCATCAAAACTGTTTGGAAAATAATTTGGATAACTTCCTCCATTTCCATCCACGCGCATTTGTCCATCCCGTTGGTAATTATTGGTGGCAAACGGACAACGGTTTACTGGAATTTGCTCATAATTTGTTCCCAAACGATAGCGTTGTGCATCAGGATACGACAACAATCGACCTTGCAACATTTTATCAGGGGAATACCCAATTCCATCCACAATATGTGCTGGAGCAAATGCTACTTGCTCAATATCCTGAAAGTAATTATGTGGATTTTGATTTAATTCTAAAACGCCAACGTCAATCAACGGAAAATCGCCATGAGGCCAAACTTTAGTTAAATCAAAAGGGTTCAAATAATAGTCTTGCGAATTGGCCTGCTCTTCCGTCATGACTTGAATTTGTAAATTCCATTGTGGAAAATTTCCTTCATCAATATTCTCAAACAAATCACGCTGAGCAAAATCCATATCACGAGATTTCATTTCTGCCGCTTCTTCATTACTGAAATTTTTAATTCCCTGGGCTGTTTTGAAATGGAATTTTACATACACTCTTTCATTAGCCCCATTAATCATAGAATACGTATGACTGCCATACCCATTCATATGACGATACCCAAACGGAGTTCCTCGATCTGACATGAGTATCAATACCTGATGCAAACTTTCTGGATTCAGCGACCAGTAATCCCACATCATCGTAGGCGATTTCATATTGGTATACGGATCTCGTTTTTGGGTGTGTATAAAATCTCCAAATTTTTTGGGGTCTTTGACAAAGAAAACGGGTGTATTATTGCCTACTAAATCCCAATTACCGTCTTCGGTGTAAAATTTCATGGCAAAGCCTCGTGGATCTCTTTCCGTATCAGCCGAGCCTCTTTCACCTCCCACCGTTGAAAATCGAAGCACTAATTTAGTTTCTTTTCCAATTTCAGAAAAAATTTTAGCTTTGGTATATTTAGTGATATCGTGTGTTACGGTAAATGTCCCAAATGCTCCCGAACCTTTTGCATGCACGACCCGTTCCGGAATGCGTTCTCTGTTAAAATGAGCCATTTTTTCGTGAAGAATATAATCCTGCAATAGTAAAGGTCCTCGTGAACCTACCGATTGAGAATTTTCGTTTTCTACAAATGGTCTCCCGGATGCTGTTGTAAGTTTTTCATGTGATTTCATATTAATACGATTTAATAGTTCTCATCAAGCAATAGCAAAACTTAAAAACACAAACAAAATTGACAGTGCCTATAAAACAGTATCAAAAAAACGGTCTGCGTTTTTTCAACAAAAGAGGATTAAATTTGAATAAGTAAAATTGGGGTAATTTAAAAGTTGATTCCGAAACGGAACCGTTAACCGGTAATAACAGAATAAAGTTAAAAAACTTAACGTATATACAACAAAGTAATAACAAAATCTTAACAGCAAAACACTCGCTTATGTGTGATCTTTGCAGGGTAATAAACTGGTTATTTATTATTTTGGTTTTGGTTAGTTAAAGAATTGCCTGCATTTATAATGCAGGCATTTTTTTATTGAGCTGTATTTATAAAAGAAAGGACGGCATCGTTGAAAACATTAGGTTGTTCCACATTGACCACATGCCCACATTTTTCTATCACAAAAAGTTTAGAAGATTTATAATGATTTTCGACAACCTTTCTAACAGACGGCAAGAACATATAATCCTCTTCACCCATAACATAAAGCGTAGGAATATTCAATTCGACTTGACGAAACCATTTGAGAACTGGATTAATTTCGGCAGTGAGTTTAAACCATTTAATAAATTCTTTCTGGTATAATTTTTTGGCCTCGTTTATAAAAAGGACACGCGATTGCTTGTGACTTTTTTTAGGCATAATGACAAAGGCAAAAAATTGATATAAAACCAAATAAGGCAATACATACTTAAACATATTCCCCAATCGCATCAATACTTGAGAACGGAAATTCATTTTCAGGATGGCACCGCCAAGAATCATACTTTGAACACGTTCCGGATACATTTCAGCTAATTGTCTGATGAGTATGGTACCCAATGAAATCCCAACAAAATGTGATTTTTTTATTTTAAGAAAGTCTAAGACTTCCAAAATATCATTAGCCAAAGCCGAAAAAGTATAGTGCTGTTTGAAAGCCGTTTTTAAGGTCGGTTTTGATTCCCCGTGACCACGCAAATCCAATAGCAATATATTATACTGCTTTTTGAAATCGCGTATTTGTTTGAACCAGATAGAAGAACTTCCGCCGGCACCATGCACAAAAGTTACCCACTGATCGGTATTTTTATTTTCGTAAATGGTATAATTAATCACGTTCTTATTTTTTGTAAAAATAGAACTTTAATTTTAAATCCCAATCTTAACATATATTAATGCTAATTTAACAATTGTAAAACGTAAATTTGCCAAAAAATTACACCGATGATTGGATTATTGAAAGAGAAAAGTGAAATAGAAAAGCTTAAAAGAGAATACCAACTACTTGCTGAACAAAATTTCGAAACGAAAAAAAGCACTTCAAAGCCTGCCGTTGCTAAGGAAGAATTAGTTCTGGAAGAATGTGAACTATAATTTTTGATGTATTTTTTTAAAATAGTCAAACGCTTTTAGCAAGCGACTTCCATACCAGGAAAACATTTCCCCGTCTACAAATACCGTTTTTGCATGATGCGTGAAACGGCCTATTTCAAAAGCATCTTCTTCCTTGAAAGGAAAAGGCTCTGAGGATAGAAAAACCAAATCCGGATCACCTTCTAAACGCATTTTTTTGAGTTCGATTTCCGGATAACGTCCCTTGTTCTGATAAATGTTTTCAAAATGATTCAGTTTCAATAATTCATTGATGAAATTATCGGAACCAGCGACCATAAAAGGATTTTTCCAAATGAAATACGCTGCTTTTTTAACGGGTATATCCTTAACGAAGTTTTTAAAATCGCTCAGGGCAAAAGCCAATTTATCGTTCCATTTCTGGGCTTCGGTTCTGCAATTGAATAGCTGGCCAAAGTCGGTAATCATTTGAAAATTGTCTTCAATGGTGATGATATTCGTCACCCAAACCGGACAAATTTTACGCAACTCCGCTACAATTTCTTGTGTATTTTCCTCTTTATTACAAATGATGATATCGGGTTGCAACAATCTGATTTTTTCATAATGCACTTTCTTGGTTCCGCCAACAATTTTCTTTGTGGACTTAAAATGATACGGATGCACACAGAACTTTGTAATCCCAACAATTCGGTCTTCCAAACCTAAATCATACAATAATTCCGTTTGGGAAGGAACTAATGAAATGATGCGTTTGGGCGACGTTTCAAAAGAATGGGAAGTTCCGAGTTGGTCAGTTAGAGTTTTCATGTTTTTTGTTTAAAGTTTAAAAGGTTTAACGTTCAAAGTGGAGCAACTTTAAACATTAGACTTTAAACATCATTAACCTAATATCGCTGCCATTTCCTGTTGCATATTCAACGCTTCTTCTCTTGCTTTTTCAACAAAATCAGTTCCGTTTGAAGCATAAATAATCGCTCTGGAAGAATTAATCAGCAAACCTACATTGGCATTCATACCGTATTTACAAACTTCAGCTAAACTTCCGCCTTGCGCGCCTACTCCGGGAACAAGCAAGAAACTGTCAGGAACAATTTTACGGATTTCAGTAAAATATTCCGCTTTGGTAGCACCTACAACATACATCAGGTTTTCACTGTTTTTCCACGTTTTAGACGTTTCTAATACCTGTTTGTACAATTCTTTCCCATCAACGTTTAAAGTCTGAAAATCGAACGCACCTTCGTTTGAAGTCAAAGCCAACATAATCGTATGTTTATTTTCGAACGCTAGAAAAGGCTCTACCGAATCTTTCCCCATATAAGGAGCAACAGTAACGCTGTCAAAGTTTAAATCTTCAAAAAAAGCTTTGGCATACATCGAAGACGTATTTCCAATATCGCCACGTTTGGCATCCGCAATCGTGAAGATATCGGGATAAGTTGAGTTGATGTAGTTAATTGTTTTTTGCAACGACATCCAACCTTTTATTCCGTAAGCTTCATAAAAAGCAGTATTAGGCTTGTAAGCTACTGCTAAATCATGGGTCGCATCAATTATCGCTTTATTGAATTCGAAAATAGGATCTTCCAGTTCTAGTAAATGTTGTGGAATTTTATTCAAATCAACATCTAATCCTACAGCTAGGAATGATTTCTTGATTTTGATTTGCTCAATAAGTTGTTGTGTAGTCATTGTTGTGTATTTAACCGCAAAGTTCGCAATCCCGATGCTTCGGGATTCGCAAAGTTTACAAAAATTTAATCTGTTTATTATTTCTTACAGAGACGCAAAGTCAGAAATTAATTTCAAAAAAAAGTGCCAAACTAAATCCAGTCCGACACTTCTTAATACTTAATTCTTTTCCCTTAGTACTTATTAAAATACTTCGCTTGCTTCTTTCAATTTTTCCATGTTGTTAACTAACGCTAGCTCGTCAACAATTTTCTGAATGTCACCATTCATGATATTTCCTAAATCGTATAATGTCAAACCTACACGGTGATCCGTTACACGACCTTGTGCGTAATTGTAGGTACGAATTTTAGCCGAACGGTCACCAGAACTTACCTGAGACGTACGTTTGGTAGCATCCTCGGCTTGTTTTTTGGCTAATTCCTGTTCGTATAAACGGGAACGCAAAACACCAAATGCCTTGTCTTTATTTTTATGTTGTGATTTTTGATCCTGACATTGGGCCACTAATCCGGTTGGAATGTGCGTCAAACGAACCGCTGATTTGGTTGTATTTACGGATTGTCCACCTGGTCCTGAAGAGCAAAAGAAATCTACACGTACATCATTCATATCGATTTGAACATCAAATTCTTCTGCTTCCGGCAATACCATAACAGTCGCTGCTGATGTGTGCACACGTCCTTGCGTTTCCGTTTGTGGTACGCGTTGTACACGGTGAACACCCGCTTCAAACTTCAAGGTTCCGTAAACATCTTCACCGGTAACTTCAAAAATCACCTCTTTAAAACCGCCCGAAGTTCCTTCGTTCATATCTACAACCGAAGTTCTCCAACCACGGTTCTCACAATATTTCGTGTACATACGGAATAAATCCCCTGCAAAAATACTCGCTTCATCCCCACCCGTTCCGGCACGAATCTCCACCATAACATTTTTGGCATCTTCCGGGTCCTTAGGAATCAACATAAACTTGATTTCATCTTCCAGTTCCGGCAATCTTTCCTTCGCTTCATCCAGTTGCATTTTGGCCATTTCGGTCATATCTGCATCACTGTTATCCGCTATTATTTCGTTTGCTTCTTCAATATTCGCCATGATAATAACATATTCATCGCGCTTTTCAGCCAAAGCTTTTAAACTTTTGTACTCTTGATTCAATTGCACATAACGCTTCTGATCAGAGATAACATCCGGCTGAATGATCAAATCCGATATCTCATCGAAACGTTGTTTTACTATTTGAAGTCTATCTAACATTTTCTTAGTCCTTTATTTGGAGTGCAAAAATACGAAAAAAGTATTCAGTTTGCAAGGTTCACAATTGAGATTGTCATTGCGAACAATGAGGAACGAATTGTGTGGCAATCTGGAGCTATTTCCTGCTATTCGCTGTATCTTTTTCTGTCCGCCGCGGCGGACAGAAAAAGGATGCCGCTACAAACGAAGTTCACTGAACTCCAATTAAAATAAAAGCATAGGGAAGTAATCAGGGCTAGGGAATTGTACTAAAAAAGATAGCGTTTACGGTTTTCCGTAAAATTGATGAATCAAAAGAAGTTACCCCAATCTGACGCTCGTTCAATGTCATTAAGTTAAGGAATAATCTCCATGATTTTCTCATTCCGACGAAGAAGGAATCGCAACAAACGCGAGCAACAAACAGAGATTCCTCCCCCCGCTACGCGAAATGCTCTCCGTTTTTATTTTCATATCCATTATTTGAGTTTTAATTTAATATCTATCTTATTAAGAGTAAAATTATTAATGATAAAAATATCTTTTACGGTAAATGGTTTTAGAAAATTTGTTTTACTTTTAAAATAAAAACCATGAACAGAGTTTTAGCATTACTATTTATTATTTTTTGCTCAAAAACAAGTGCACAAAATGCTGTTGCTGATAAAATAAAAAATAACAATCCTATTTTTAAAGGTTGGTATGCCGATCCTGAAGGAATCATTTTTGATAAAACGTACTGGATATACCCCACTTTTTCAGCGCCTTATGAAAAACAAGTTTTTCTGGATGCGTTTTCATCTTCTGATTTAACCCAATGGACAAAACATGCTAAAGTTTTAGATACAACTGCTGTAAAATGGGCAAAAAAAGCGATGTGGGCACCGTCAATCATTAAAAACAAGAATAAATATTTTTTGTTTTTTGGAGCTAACGACATTCAAAATGATACTGAAATCGGAGGAATCGGTGTAGCGGTTGCATCTAAACCTGAAGGGCCTTATAAAGATTATTTAGGAAAGCCATTAGTAGATAAATTTTATAATGGTGCACAACCTATTGATCAATTTGTTTTTAGAGATAAGGATGGTCAACATTATTTAATTTATGGAGGATGGAAACATTGCAATATTGGTAAATTGAAACCAGATTTTACTGGTTTTATCCCTTTCAAAGACAAAACAGTATTTAAAGAGATTACCCCAGAAAATTATGTTGAAGGACCCTTTATGTTTATCCGAAATAACAAATATTACTTTATGTGGTCCGAAGGTGGCTGGGGCGGACCCAATTATTGCGTGGCGTATGCCATTGCAGATTCTCCGATGGGACCATTTAAGCGAATTGGTAAGGTCTTGCAACAAGATCCTAAAATCGCTACTGGAGCAGGGCATCATTCGGTTATGAAAGCACCTGATTCTAATCAATATTATATCGTTTATCACAGAAGACCGCTTACCGAAACAGATGCCAATTCAAGAGAAACGTGCATAGAAGAAATGTTTTTTGACGAACAAGGTTTCATCAAACCCATTACGATTACAAACGAAGGGGTAAGAGCACATAGAATTAAATAATTTTAAGGTACCATATTAATTCATAATGCATCAGTCGAATGAAAAAAATCTAATTTTTGCAGTAATTAATCAATCCTGCTATGCGAAGTGTTCCTTAAAAAAATAACGTTCTTAAAAGTCAGGATTGCTGCGAAGCCTCCCAACTTTTCCTAACATGTTTGCAATTTTGAGCATTTGATTAAACCAAAAAATAAAACTATTTTAGTCCTAACCCTCCTGTAAAAAGGGACTTTAGCGCTCATTCCTAAGAAAAATTAATCTAATATATAACAGCCTATCATGAAAAAAAGCACGGTCTTTTTATTGTTTCTCATTTCCTTTGCTGGCAAACTCGCAGCACAAATCCCAGCGAATATCCAAAATTTATTTCCTCAGGGAACAATTATGTATACTACTATTCCTTATGCTTCGGATTCGCTCGTAAAACATACACTTGATATATACGTGCCTGCAAAGCATGGAAAAAAATCACCACTTGTGATTTGGATTCATGGTGGTGGTTGGAGACAGGGTGACAAATATGGTGATATGGAAAACATGAAAACAACGATAAATGCACTTTTAGCGAATGGTTTTGCGGTTGCCTCTATTAATTATCGGTACAGTACTACCGCAATCTTTCCTGCTCAAATACAAGATTGCAACCAAGCAGTTGATTTTCTGTATAAAAACTCCGAAAAATATTTTTTAGATAAAGATAATATTGCTGTTATCGGTTTTTCGGCAGGTGGCTATTTGGCTTCACTGATGGGAACATCAAATAATAATAACAACGAAGCATTTTATTTCAATAAAAAACAACCTGTTTTTAAAATCAAGGGAGCAATCGATTTTTATGGTCCGTCAGATTTTATTGCCCGTATAGGTAGTATGCCTTTAGATGAAGGGGAACAGAAATCAACTTCGACTGCTTTGCTTGGCGCACAGCCACTACTGCGGCCAGATTTAGCAAAAATTGCCAGTCCTACTACTTACGTTGATAAAAATGACCCGCCATTTCTGATATTTCACGGCGATAAGGATCAGACTGTTCCTATTACGCTATCAAAATTATTAGATTCTTACTTAAAGCTGGCAAACGTCCAAAGTGATTTTGTAATTGTACCGAATGCCCAACATGGTGGAACATTATTTAATACTGAGGATATAAAAAACAAAATTATAGTGTTTTTGAATACACATTTAAAATAACCTTAATTTACCGCCGCTACCAGCTATGCGAAGTATTCCTTAAAAAATAACGCTCTTAAAAATCAGGATTGCTGTGCGAAGTCTCCTGACTTCGTACCCATTCCAATAAGCAACAAACACGGGGCAAGAATTTATTTGTAGCACCATCGTAGCGTTTGCCCTGCGTTTTTTTAATACTTTTATAAAACCAAAACCTCCTTTATTTTTAAAACCAAATAAAATGAATCCCAAAGTTGATGACTTTATAAGCAATGCCAAAAAATGGCAACCCGAAATGGAGCAATTGCGATTATTGCTGCTCGATTGCGGTCTAACCGAAGAATTCAAGTGGCGAAATCCTTGTTATTGTTTTCAGGGAAATAATGTTGTCCTTATAGGCAGTTTTAAGGAATACTGTACGCTTAGTTTTTTCAAGGGGACTTTGTTACAAGACAGCAATGGTGTTCTAAGTAAACCCGGAGAAAACAGTCAGGCGGTACGCTTCTTTAAGTTTACCAATCTGGAAGAAATCATAGAACAGCAATCTATAATCAAAGCTTATATTTATGAAGCCATTGAAATTGAAAAAGCAGGCTTGAAAGTGGATTTCAAAAGCAATACCGAACTTGAATTGGTAGCAGAATTACAAAACACCTTAGACAAAAATCCCGACTTAAAAACTGCTTTCCAAGCCTTAACTCCAGGGCGACAACGCGCTTACAACCTATACTTTTCGGGTTCCAAACAATCCAAAACCCGCGAAACCCGAATTGAAAAATACACGCAGCGTATTCTTGACGGAAAAGGAATCAACGATTGCATTTGTGGGATGTCTAAAAAAATGCCCAACTGCGACGGTTCACACAAATACATTCGAGGAGAAAATAAATAAAAACAGTTATAAACCGAGATATCTTTCCATTCGATAGCGTGGATTTAATGAAAAAACAACTTCAATATGCTTCTTAATTCAAAGTGTTTTTTTTAATCTTAAATTAGTATCAAAATGGAAACGAAAATATTTAAAATTGTTACATCCATGTCAATGACAATAACCCTTACAGTAACAGTATTTAGCATTATTGGTATTGCAGTCACCGGTTTTTATCCAGGGATTGTTGTATTAGTATTAATGGCTCTAATTCCAATTGCTTCTAAATTTTACGCTAAAAAAATGATTAGCCAGTCCAATGATTTTCAGAGAAATTATTACACAACACTCACAATTATTAATTTGCTGGTAATTCTAGTCGTGATATGGATGACATTTGTAATCATGCATGACCGTATTCTTCATGACTGTTGTTGATTTTTACTCACTTTACTCTGCGAAGCCTCCTAACTTATAGCCATTCCAATGATCAACAAACACGGAAAATAAAGTTTGCTAAAGTTAGAACCCATCTCTCCAAAGAGTTTTAATGAATAAAGAAGTTGATCTGCATTCTACTAATACTATTTTCGTTTTCGAGAAGACTTCGGGGAGCGGGGATTTTCAAACAAACTGACGTTACAGTAAGAACGGATAGAATTCAATAATTTAAGGTATATGTCAAATTTTCAAATTTCGCTGGATTTAAAACAAAACTACCTGAAGCAAGAATTTCATCACTGGAATTAAACGTTTTGTACAACACCCAATCCACTTTGTTTTCTTCATTACCAAATAGTCTAAAAACCTTACTTGAATTATATGTTGGCTGAATAAATTCTCGCACAAAGCGTAATTCACCATTTATTATTATAAAAAAAGTACTTGTACTCGGATATGCAACAACTGTTTTAAAATTAAGATTAACCCAAGCTTCTGGTTCAATCAGATACTCATTATTAATTATATAATATCTTGACCAATACATTGATTTTTCAATAGTGACCTTTTCGAATGCATTTTTTGGAAAACTACATTTACAATTACCCTTGCTATCAGTTGTACAAGATGACCATAATATTGGGCTTATGCAATTACCAAACTCAGAATCATATGCATTGCAATAATAGGTACTAAATTTTACTCCTGACAAAGGTAAATTAGTTTTATATTCTTTAACTGTAATTACACCCATTTCACCACTATTAGCAGGAGGAGAACTATCAAGGTTTATATCGGGGGAACAAGTTATATTCAAAACTAAAAAAACAAAAACAGGAATATATAAAATATATTTTTTCATTTTTTCTGAATTTTAAAAGCTAATTAATCGAATTCAACTATTAAAATCTATTATATAAAAAGCAATAAGTAACAACAATCAAATTTACGAAATTAAATTCGTTATGACTTAAAAATAACTGATTATAAGATACTTAAATAAAAAAATAAGCATTAATAGGAACCTATTTTTGCATTTTACAGTTACTTTAACTTTAAGAATTCGTTCCTCATTCAATAAGCAAATAAAACAATAACAAACTGGACGTGATTGCCCCATTCCACTATTTACCCCCGTTCATAACTCCTAAAGATTTCTTTATAATACCAACATCTAAATTCCTAATTTGCGCCCTTAAATTAGAAGGAGAAAATGAAGGTCTGTATTGCCGAGAAACCAAGTGTAGCACGTGAAATCGCATCCGTTTTAGGAGCCAATACCAAGCACGATGGGTATTACGAAGGCAATGGTTATCAGGTAACGTACACTTTTGGGCATTTATGCACCTTAAAAGAACCGAACGATTACAAACCCCATTGGAAAAGTTGGGACTTGAACAACCTACCCATGCTTCCCGACAAATTTGAAACCAAAGTGGTGGAAAATTCGGGTATACAAAAGCAATTCAGAATCATAAAAAGTCTGTTTGACAAAGCCGAGTTGGTCATCAACTGCGGGGATGCCGGACAAGAAGGAGAACTTATTCAGCGCTGGGTCATGAATGAAGCCCAATACAAAGGCGAGGTAAAACGCTTGTGGATTTCATCCCTAACCACCGAAGCCATCAAAGAGGGTTTTGAAAACTTAAAACCATCCGCCAACTACGATAATTTATACTACGCAGGATTTTCCAGAGCCATTGGCGACTGGTTACTCGGCATGAATGCCACCCGTTTGTACACCGTAAAACATGGTGGGTACAAACAAGTATTGTCCATTGGAAGAGTGCAAACCCCAACCTTGGCTATGGTCGTGGACCGATTCAAGGAAATTGAGAATTTTAAACCGCAACCGTATTGGGAGTTGCAAACCTTATACAGAGAAACGCTCTTCAGCTATGAGGAAGGACGCTTTTTGAAAAAGGAAGATGGCGAAATTTTAGCCAATAAAGTCAAGGAAAGTGAGTTTGAAATTGTTTCTGTCGAAAAAAAGAATGGCAACGAGTTTGCGCCTAAGTTATTTGATTTAACAGGTTTACAAGTATATTGCAATACAAAATTTGGCTTTACGGCTGATGAAACACTCAAAATTGTTCAGACTTTGTACGAACAAAAAGTAGTCACCTACCCTAGAGTTGATACGACATTTTTACCAAATGACATCTATCCAAAAGTACCTGGCATCCTGCAAAATTTAACCAATTATGCAACGTTGACGCAACCACTTTTAGGAAAAAAGATAAAAAAATCACCCAAAGTTTTCAACGATAAAAAAGTAACCGATCACCATGCGATTATTCCAACGGGGATTCAAAGCAATTTGCAATACAATCAGCAACAGGTATATGATATTATTACAAAGCGTTTTATTGCTGTATTTTATGACGATTGTTTGGTAGCCAATACTACCGTTATCGGGAAAGCGGCAGATGTACATTTTAAAACCACCGGAAAAGAGATCTTAAAAAAAGGCTTTCGCATAGTTTTTGAAGACCCAAACGCCAAAGAAAAAGAAGCCGACATCTTGCCTAGTTTTGTTGTAGGCGAAAAAGGACCGCACGAACCCTCGTTTTTAGAAAAGGAAACCAAGCCACCCAATCAGTTTACGGAAGCCACTTTATTGCGCGCCATGGAAACCGCTGGTAAACAGGTGGATGATGAAGATTTACGTGAACTAATGAAAGAAAACGGCATTGGTCGTCCATCAACACGGGCTAATATTATTGAAACGCTTTTTAGACGCCAATACATCGTTCGGAACAAAAAACAGGTTTTGCCAACACCAACTGGGATTCAATTGATTGACACTATTCAAAATGATTTGGTAAAGTCGGCAGAACTTACGGGTTCCTGGGAAAAGCAGTTGAAAGATATTGAAAAAGGGACATTTACCGCTGCTGCGTTCATCAACAATATGAAGCGTATGGTAGAAGTCTTGGTGTATGAAGTACGGAGTGAAACCAGACGTGCCAATATTTCGCACGCAGGAAGTATTCAGAAAGAAGTGGCTAAAGTAGAGCAAAAGAAAGCGGCAGGAATTTTGGCGGAAGCCTGTCCGAAATGCAAAAAAGCGACACTCATCAAAGGAAAATCGGCTTATGGTTGTGGCGATTATAAAGCAGGTTGCACGTTTCTATTGCCTTACACTTTTGCAGAGAAAAAAATATCTGAGAACCAATACTTGCGATTGCTTCAAAAAGGGTCTACCGTAAACTTGAAAGATTTTAAAACCGATACCGGCACTGTGGAAGGTTTACTGCGCTTTGATGAAAATTTCAAACTTATATTAGAACCTAAAAAAACCTTGGCGAAAGCTATTCCAGACGAATTAGTCTGTCCGAAATGTCAAAAAGGAACGGTGCTTAAAGGAAAAACCGCTTATGGTTGCAGCAACTATAAATTGGGATGTGATTTCAAAGTTACTTTTGATGTGGTTAGAGCGAAACTAAAAGATCAAAAACCCACCAAAGAATTGGTTCATAATATCTTGAAAGAAAACATCTAAGAGAGGTGTACAACAGAATGCATTTTTAAAAAAGATTTAAAAATCTGCGAAAATCCGCTGCATCTGCGTGAAAAATTGAACGCAGATGCAGCGGATTTTCGCAGATTAAAATGAATCAATCCGACTGTAAATACTAATTAATGACATTGAACTATCGGAATTGTGCCATTATTCTTTTCCGAATAGTCTCTTATTTTTTTATAATTTAGCATTTCAAAATAACACCAAATATTTACACCAATGTTTCAAAAAATAACTTTTATAATGCTGTTGTTAGCTCTTGTTTCCTGCAAAGAATCCGATTCAAATGAAAAAGATAAAATCAAAGCAGCGCGCTGGCTACTTGGAAACTGGGAAAACAATTCGGCTGATGGAAATCTTTCCGAAACTTGGAAAAAAGTAAATGACAGCACCTTTCACGCACAGTCCTACTTTATAAAAGAAAAAGACACCTTGCATTTTGAGACCATAACATTAAAACAAAAAGGAGAAGAATTGACTTATAATGCAGCCGTAAAAGGACAAAACGATGACAAACCGGTTTCTTTTAAATTGACAACTGCAACCGAGAAACAATTAGTCTTTGAAAATCCAAAACACGACTATCCTCAAAAAATCAGTTATACCCAAATTACTCCTGACAGTTTAGTGGCTAAAATTTCGGGAATTCAACAAGGGAAACCAAGTTCAGAACAATTTTCGATGAAAAAGACCAAATAAAAATATACATTTCAGATTGAAATTACAACCTTGCTCTAGAAAAGCAAGGTTTTTTTTATATCTAAAACCATAGAAATCATCTTGTTAAAACATTATTTTTAATTAGTCTAAATAATACTTGTTAAATAAAAATTAAATTTTACTTTTGCTTTATTTTTATTTGTTCTAAATAAGCTTTAACTCATTTAATTTTTAACCATGAACTATTTAAAACAACGAATACCTCAATTTATTTTTCTCGTCTGTCTGCTGCTACTTTCTATAACTACCGCTTTTGCCCAAAACTCCGGTAGTATAAAAGGAACCATTTTAACGAGCGACAACAAACCTGCCGAAGGAGTTTCCGTTTCTATAAAAGGAGCAAACAAAAATACTATTGCGGATAACAATGGAGCGTTTATACTAAAAAACATATCCGAAGGGGTACATGTTCTAAAAGTTACTTTGGTTGGGTATAATGACTTAGAACAAGAAGTAAAAATTACTGCTGGAGAAATTACTGCCGTAACATTAAAACTTACTTTATCGAACAATGAATTGAACCAAGTAGTGGTTTTGAGTAACAAAAGTGCTTTCAAAACGAATCGTGTTTCATCAACGCTTCGCTTGCAATCGCCTATTATTGAGATTCCACAAAACATACAAGTTATAACAGGAAAACTTATTCAAGATCAACAAATTTTTGATATGCTTGAAGGGGTGACCCGCAATGTGAGTGGCGCTACAAGAGTGGAACATTGGGACAATTATGCCAATATTACTATGAGAGGCAGTCAAGTGGCCGCTTTTAGAAACGGTATGAATGTCAGTTCAACTTGGGGACCACTTACGGAAGATATGAGTATGGTGGAACGTATTGAATTTGTCAAAGGTCCTGCAGGATTTATGCTTGCAAACGGCAACCCAAGTGGTTTTTATAATGTAGTTACCAAAAAACCAAGCGGACGTACCAAAGGCGAAGCGAGTATAACGCTGGGAAGTTTTGATCGATATAGAGGTACCTTGGATTTTGACGGAAAACTGACAAAAAACGGAAAATTATTGTATCGCATCAATGTAATGGGTGAAAAGAAACAAAGTTACCGTGATTTTGATTTTAATGATCGCTATACATTTGCACCAGTACTTAAATATTTAGCAACCGATAAAACAGCCATAACACTGGAATACACGCAGCAATTTTCTAAAGTAAATGCCGTTGGTGCCAATTATGTTTTTTCGCACAGAGGATATGCTGATTTACCAAGAAGTTTCTCTACATCAGAAGCTAATTTAGATCCTACTAAAATGACAGAAAGAAATATTCTTGCCATTTTAGATCATAAAATAAGTGACAAATGGAAGTTTACTGCTCAAACATCTTATCTTAATTACCAACAAGAAGGAATGTCATTATGGCCCACTGGCTTTGACCCTAACAATGATGCGATTCTTAAACGTGCTGGTGGAAATTGGGATATTTTAGGAAAAATCTATGTTGGGCAAGCTTTTATAAATGGTGAAGCTACAACAGGATCAGTTACCCACAAAATACTATCGGGATTGGATTTAAGCGATAAAACATTTTTTCATGACTGGTCCCAATATTTTACTATGCCTGACTTAGACATTTACAATCCGGAACACGGAACACTGGCCGCTTCTCCTACTTTTGACAGAAGTAAAAGTCTGGAAGATAGAGGTGTAAAATACCAAAACAGTTACAAAGCGCTCTATGTACAGGACGAATTGGGTTTCTTTGACAACAAACTTAGATTAACATTGGCGGGAAGATATACGATTCTTAAAGCGTATAATGCTTACTCTGGGGGCACCAAAAACGAAAAATTCACTCCAAGAGTTGGTTTGAGTTATTCTATTGATAAAAACACGGCCGCCTATTTTGTGAACGATCAATCTTTTAATGAGAACTACGGTACGAACTGGCAAGGCCAATCTTTTAAACCTGAAACTGGAGGAAATATAGAATTTGGTTTAAAAAGAGACTGGTTAAACGGAAAATGGAATTCAGTTGTTTCCGTTTATCAAATTACCAAAAACAATGTACTGACATTAGATCCGGAACATTCATCCGGAACACAACAATTCAGTAGAGAAAGTGGACAACAAAAAACAAAAGGTTTTGAGGTAGACATTAGAGGAGAAATTTTCAAAAACTTAGATCTTATTGTTAACTACGCCTTTACGGAAGGAAAAACAACCAAAGATACTGATCAATCACTTGTGGGAACTCAAGTAGCCGGAACTACAAGACACATCCAAAATGCCTGGTTGAATTATAAAATAGATAGAGGAACCCTAAATGGAGTTGGTTTTTCATTAGGATACCAATACCAAGTAAAAAGAGCACCATGGTATATTTCGCCAGATAATAGCACAATGCTTCCAGATTATTTCAGATTGGACGGAGGTGTTACTTACCAAAAAAACAAAATATCAGTCAATCTTGTTGTCAATAATATCTTGAACAAATACCTGTATTCTGGAGGATATTATAGCTATAGCGATATGTATTACTGGCAAACAGAAGCAGGAACTAACTTCCGCTTATCTGTTGGATATAAATTTTAGAGTTAGTTAGTTTTGTTTGTTTAATTAAACTCCTCATTTCGGTGAGGGGTTTTATCTATTTTTAATGAAAAATAATAATTTAAAAAAAGGGATTGGAAAAATACATCTATGGCTTGGTTTATCATCGGGCATAATTGTTTTCATAATTGCCATGACGGGCTGTTTGTATGCTTTTCAGGAAGAAATACAAAATAGTACTGAAGAATATCGATTTGTAAAAGAACAGGATGCTACTTTTTTACCTCCTTCAAAATTAGCTGTAATTGCTAAAAAAGAACTTCCTAATAAACTGCTCCATGCAATAAAATACAACGAAAAAAATAATGCCGCAGAAGCTGAATTTTTTCATTACGAACCCACGTATTACTATACCGTTTTTATAAACCCGTATACAGGAAAAGTTTTGAAAACAGTAAATAATGAGGAAGGATTCTTTCCTTTTATACTGGACGGACATTTCTATCTTTGGTTGCCTCATGAAATTGGACAAACAGTTGTAGCATCGGCAACATTAATATTTCTGGCACTGTTAGTTTCGGGTTTAATTCTTTGGTATCCAAAAAATAAAAATGCCGCAAAACAACGCTTTTGGTTCAAATGGAAAAAAGGCACAAAGTGGAAACGCAAAAACTATGATTTGCATAATATTACTGGTTTTTATGTGCTTATAATCGGAATTATTTTCGCCATTACAGGTTTAGTATGGGGATTTCAATGGTTTGCATACTCTTATTATAAAGTATCCGGTGGTGAAAAATCATTATTATATGAAGAACCGCTTTCGAAAATAAATACAAAGACAGCAACAGCTACAATCGCAAACCCATTGGATAAAATTTGGCATCAAATGCAAAAAGAATATCCTCAAGCGGAATCCATTGAAATACATCCACCAGAAAAAGCGACCTCTCCAATAGCTGCCAATGCTAATTCAGACAAAGGAACCTATTGGAAAATAGATTACCGTTATTTTGATCAATACAGCTTGAAAGAAATACCTGTTTTCCATCTATGGGGCAGACAAAAAGAAGCTAAAATTGCCGATAACCTCATGAAAATGAATTACGACATTCACACCGGAGCAATACTGGGTTTACCCGGAAAAATATTTGCATTCCTATTTAGTTTACTCATTGCGAGCCTTCCAATATCCGGATTCTACGTTTGGTGGGGACGAAACAAAAAAAAGAAAAACACAACTATTCCTGTTTAATACAATTATGAAAAAGCATAATTGAAAAATTTAAGTAATGGCTTTAAACCTTTCAGTCATTTTTATATCTAAATAAGATAATTGAAAAATCCGTGTACTTTTTTTGACATAGAATGTGGCAGACAAGTTTAAAAAATACAATAAAATTTTCTCTTTAAAAGGGCAAAATAATAATTGATATTATAAATATTAATTTTTACATTTGCGTTATTTTTATTTATTCTAAATAACCAAATTAAACAAACATACTTTCTAAATTAATAAGAACCTTTATAAAAAATTTATGAAAAAGAATCTTTTTATTTCTTTTGCCTTAGTCGCTTCTTTATTCGTTAGTGCACAACCAAAAAACACACTTTTGGAGCAGTCTTTCTGGAAAACAGCCCCAGATGTAAACGCAGTTAAAGCTGAAATAGCAAAAGGCAACAGCCCGTCAGCTTCAACCCCAAATGCTTTTGACGTAACCGTTATGGCTATCAATAATGATGCACCTGCGGCCACTATAAAATTTTTATTGGAACAACCAGGAAATGAAGTCACTAAATCTACACACGACAATCGCATTTATTTACATTGGGCAGCTAATAAAGGAAATCTAGAAATCGTAGAATACCTTATAGCCAAAGGATCAGACATAAACTTAGAAGACAGCCAGGGTGCAACCCCAATTACATTTGCAGCCAATAGTGGTCAAAACAATACTGCTGTTTATGAGGCTTTTTTTAAAGCTGGAATAGACCCTAAGAAAAAATACAGAGACGGAGTAAACCTATTGCTTATGGCTATCCCTTTAGACAAAGATGGTACTCTTTCTAACTATTTTGTTTCGAAAGGATTGTCTCTTAAGGATATTGATTCCGATGGCAATACTGCATTTAATTATGCAGCAAGAACAGGTAATGTAACACTTTTAAAAACGTTATTAGAAAAAGGAGTAAAATACAATGACAATGCACTAATTATTGCTGCACAAGGTTCTCGCAGAGAAGCAAATACTTTAGAAACTTATAAATACTTAGTAGAGGAATTAAAAATAAAACCGACAGTAACAAGCAAAACTGGAGAAACTGTACTTCATTTTCTAGTAAATAAATCCAACCAAACCGAAATCATAAACTACTTTTTATCCAAAGGAGTGGATGCTAATAAATCTGATAACGAAGGGAATACTCCATTAATGGTTGCTGCAGCTTCCAGAGAAATTGCTGCATTAGAATTGTTATTGCCAATTGTAAAAAACAACAATACACAAAATCTAAAAGGAGAATCGGCATTGACAATGGCTGTAAAGTCAGGAACCCCTGAAGCCATAACACTTCTTTTGAGTAAAGGTGCTGCTGTCAACGTTGAAGACAAAGATGGAAACAACTTAGGATATTACTTAATACAGTCGTACAGACCGCAAATGGGAATGGGGCGTGGACCAGAAGCAGCTAATGCACCAAAACAAGATCCTTTTACTGCCAAAATAAAATTACTTCAGGATAAAGGATTAAACTTAGCCACTCCTCAAAAAGACGGCAGTACGCTATACCACTTCGCTGTTGCCAAAAATGATTTAACTTTACTAAAAAAAATTGCCGATTTAAACATCGATGTAAACGCAAAAAACAAAAATGGTTTAACAGCATTGCACAAAGCAGCCATGATTTCTAAAGACGATACTATCTTGAAATACTTAGTGTCTATCGGTGCGAAAAAAGACATTAACACCGATTTTGACGAAAGCGTATATGCCTTGGCAAAAGAAAATGAGTCTTTAACAAAAAACAACGTATCTCTAGAATTTTTAAAATAATATTATGAAGTCAATACTAAAAATAGGCCTAACAGGTGCGCTACTATGTCTTTTATCTTTCCAAGCAGCTGCACAAACCAGTAAATACAAATGCATGCTCCAAATGTCCAATTATATGGGAGAAGGTGCTTATATTGTGGTTTCACTTGTAAATGCCAAAGGCGAATATGACAAAACATTGTATGTAATGGGTGACGATAAAAAATGGTACAAAACCCTTAAAGAATGGCATAAATTCTATTCTAAAAAACCTACGGATATTAGTGCTAAAACAGGAGCTTCAGTAACTGGCGGTGACCGTAGTATAACCACCATTGAAATTGAAGATGCTAAAATCAACAAAGGGTATAAATTACGATTTGAAACAGCAGTAGAAGATCATAAATATTACACAACTGATTTAGAAATACCTCTTACCACACAAGGAATGGCTGAAAAAACAGAAGGTAAAGGGTATATTCGCTATGTAAGATTAAGCAAAATTTAAATATTGAACTTTTTTATCTGCGAAAATCTGCAAAATCTGCGTGAAAATAGTAACACGCAGATTTCCCAGATTTTCGCAGATTTTTTTTTTAATAAATACTCCTAAAAAAACTCAGAAAAATATAATTTTATGACAAAGCTTAAAAATAAAGTCAGAAAAGCAAATCTGTTTTTACTTTTACCAATCAATAATTTCTAAAATACAATTACATCAATGACTCTTTCTTTTTGGCGTTACTCACACTTGGCTTTGGCTGTATTTTCTGCTGCATTTTTAGTGTTGGCATCAGTAACTGGTGTCATACTCGCTGTCGATGCCATACAGGAAAAAACACCACCCTACCGAGTTGAAAATTTCGAAAAAATAACACTTGGAGAAACCTTACCTGTATTAAAAAAAGCCTATCCTGAAATAACAGAATTAAGTGTCGACCACAATCAATTTGTGACGCTGCAAGGTATTGATAAGGAAGACAATGATGTCAATGCCTATATTAACCCAAAAACCGGAAAAATAATAGGCACACCTTTAAAAAAAAGCGATTTTATCCAATGGACTACAGCGCTCCACCGTTCTTTATTTTTGAAAGAAACCGGGCGTTTTTTTGTTGGTTTTATTTCCTTTTTGTTGGTATTGATTTCTATTTCGGGTTTCGCTTTAGTACTTAACAGGCAAAGAGGCCTCCGCAATTTCTTTTCTAAAGTCATCAAAGACTATTTTGCTCAATATTATCATGTTGTATTGGGTAGATTGGCGTTAATTCCCATTTTGATAATTGCCCTTTCGGGAACGTATTTAACCTTGGAAAAGTTTAACTTTTTTATCGAAAAAACAGATACAGAAGAAAAAATAGAAATGGCAGCAACCACGACTATTTCAAAAAAAGATACTGATTCGTCCGTATTTAAAAATACACTTCTGGCTGATGTTCAAAAAATTGAATTCCCTTTTTCTGATGATCCCGAGGAATATTATATCATTACATTAAAGGACCGAGAAATAGAAGTTAACCAAATTACTGGTGCAGTTGTACGTGAAATTCCTTTCCCGATGAGAACTTTAGTATCGGATTTGAGTCTTGATTTGCATACTGGGAGAGCAAGTATTTTATGGGCGATAATTTTAGCTATAGCGAGTTTAAACATTCTGTTTTTTATCTACTCCGGTTTTGCCATGACTTTAAAGCGAAGATCGAGTCGCATTAAAAATAAATACAAACCTGAAGACTGTACATTCATTTTACTGGTAGGTTCCGAAAATGGCAGTTCATTACTATTTGCCAATGCTATTCAGAAACAATTGCTTGCCAACGGAAAAAAAGTTTTCCTTACCGAATTGAATAATTATTCGGTTTATATAAAAGCAGAACATCTTATCGTATTTACTTCAACCCACGGATTGGGAGACCCTCCCTCTAATGGAAATAAATTTATAGCACTGGTCAACAAAACCGAACAAAATCAAAAAATCAATGTTTCGGTAGTTGGTTTTGGTTCGAAAGCGTATCCTGATTTTTGTGGTTTTGCCTGTGACATTGATGCCTTATTGGCAAAACAGAGTTGGGCGGAACGCTTTTTAGAATTACAAACCGTAAATGACAAATCCGCTGAAGAATTTGTAGGCTGGGTAAAATTATGGAGTGCCAAAACAGGAATTTCTCTTTCGGCTACTCCATCATTATACAATCATGTTCCAAAAGGGTTACAAAAGTTTATGGTACTTGATAAAACTGCCATTTCTGATACGGAACATACTTTTTTACTCACATTACGAGCTAGTATGAACACTAAATTTACGTCAGGTGACCTTTTGGCTATTTATCCTGCAAATGACACACGAGAACGCCTCTACTCTATCGGAAATCATGACGGTAACATACAATTAGTGGTAAAACTGCATCCTTCTGGTTTGGGTTCAGGCTATTTATACGATGTTGAACCTGGTTCGATTATAAAAGCACGAATCCTTAAGAACGCTGCTTTTCATTTCCCGAAAAAAGCATCCAAAGTAGCGCTAATTTCAAATGGAACTGGTATTGCTCCCTTCTTGGGAATGATGGAACAAAATAAGAAAAAGACACCCATTCATTTGTATTGTGGTTTTCGAAAAGCAACTGAAACTGTTTTAGGGTATGAAAAATTTGCTGCAGAAATGATTCAAAAACATCAACTTAAAAGTTTTCATGTGGCTTTATCTCGCGAAGCGAACCATCATTATGTAATGGATTTAATCAAACGAGATGCTGATTTTTTTATGGATTTACTAACGCAGGGAGGGGTTGTTATGATTTGCGGTTCACTTGCCATGCAAAAGGACGTGGAATCTGCTCTTGATGTTCTTTGTATAGACAGAACAACTATGGGAATTTCTCATTATAAAACCAATGGACAAATACTAACGGATTGTTATTAAGTCCTCTACCCTCCCGAAGTTTCGGGACTCTCCAAAGGAGAGGGAGCCGAAACTGGATTGAAACATTATCATTTTTATATATGGATTGGTTATTGCTCCGCGTGAGTGATGGTAGTGAAGCTCTTTTTATGAGAGGCTTTTTTTGCCTCTCATAAAAAAGCGGGAACGTACAGCACGACCCGTAGTTTTTACGGAGGGTCACGCCCAAATTATTTTAATACTGAATTTTATGTCTAGAAAATACTTCTTTTTGCTGATTGCGATACTTTTTGTGAGTCAAGGTAATTATGCCCAAGTCTTGCGAAAAAGAACAACCTTACTTATGGGCGGCCGATTTGACATTACCATTGTAGCAAAGGATTCATTATCGGCAGAAGAAAATATAGATGCTGTTATTGCAGAAATTACACGAATCGAAAATTTGATATCCGACTGGAAACCGGACTCGAAGGTGTCTGAAGTGAACCAAAATGCGGGTGTTCGGGCAGTGAAAGTGGATAACGAAGTTTTTGAATTAACGCAAAGAGCGATTCGGTTTTCTGAAGTGACCAATGGCGGTTTTGACATCAGTTTTGCGGCAATGGATAAAATCTGGAAGTTTGACGGTTCCATGACGGAGATGCCTTCGGCGGAAGCCATTAAGAAATCGGTTGAAAAAGTGGGTTATAAAAATATAATCTTGGATAGTGTTCAATCCACCATTTTTCTGAAACTAAAAGGGATGAAAATTGGATTTGGCGCATTAGGAGAAGGTTACGCCACCGATAAATGCCGGAATATGATGCTTACAAAAGGGATTAAAGCCGGGATTATAAACGGATCAGGAGATATGAGCACTTGGGGAAAACAGCCTAACGGAAAGAATTGGAATATTGGTATTACGAATCCTTTTCATCCTGAAAAACTTTTAGCTGTTGCCCCATTAGAACAAGATGCTGTAACGACTTCAGGAAGCTATGAAAAATTTGTTGTTTTTAACGGCAAGCGCTACTCGCATATCATCAATCCGGCAACGGGTTATCCTGCTACAGGTTTATGCAGTGTGACGGTTTTTGGACCAAATGCAGAAACGGCAAACGGCTTGAGTACTTCGTTAATGGTTTTAGGAAAAACAGCAGGACTGCTTTTGCTAAACAAATACCCCGATTATAGTTGTTTAATGATTACGGATGATGGAAAAGTAGTAAAATCAAAAAACTTCCGAATCAAAAAATTCAAAGCCCAATTTTAATTACTCTAAATTTTAACTAGAGAAATAATAGTATTGCCACAAAGACAAGCTTCGTATTTCTGATGCTTCAGGGTTAATTTCAATGCTTTTTTGAAATAAATTTTACAAATCAAATATTCAAAAAACTGTGCTAATTCTTTAAATCTGGAGCAAAGAAAAGTTCGCTCAGGAAACAGACATTTACATTATTCCTTTAACAAAATTTAATACAAAAAAAATCTTCAAACTCTTTTTAGAGACAGGATTTCACAATTTGTAGAATCAAAAAACAACACCTACAAGAAAAATACCCAAAATCAAGGAATTTATTCCCAAAAAAATAAACGTAAAGTATTAAAAAACAAACACTTATAAATATTTTTAACATATTATTAATATTTAATCTAAATAAGTTTTGTTAAATCAAAATCAGATTATACATTTGCATTTTTATTTTTAATTATTCCAAATAAATGAATCAAAAATACTTTTTAATTTGCTTTATTACTGCAATAATGCTATCCAGCTGTACTGATGATTCCCAATATGTGCCCGTTATTAGTAATAAAATAGCAATCGGAAAATTAATTTTCTTTGATAAAAACCTCTCCAATCCTATCGGTCAAGCGTGTGCTTCTTGCCATGCGCCAGAAACTGGCTTTAGTGATCCTTTGCACAGAGACATTTCGGAAGGAGCCGTAACTGGTACTTTTTCGAACATCAATTCTCCAAATTTAGCTTACAATGTATTTTCTCCGGAGCGTACCTATAATACAACCGATGAAACTTATATTGGAGGTCTTTTTCTTAATGGACGATCTCCAAACCTAAAAGAACAGCTCATTCATCCCTTTATTGGTGCAGTAGAAATGAATAATGGCACTATTGCAAATGT